>CAJXVM010000004.1 GCA_913061095.1 uncultured Ignavibacteria bacterium | reverse complement strand
GGCAGGTAATCCTTCAGCGCACGCTGCCAGGTCAGCTCGCTCGGCATGTCCAGGTCGCAGTTGACGATCGGCTGCCGCGGCAGAATACAGACCTCCCCGGGATCGATGATCGGGATGAAACATCCCTGCTCGAACTTCGGGTCGATCGCCTCGATCTCGCAGCACGTCGTGTCCTCAGGATCCGAGGCATGGAAGGTGAACTCCATGAGCATCCCCGACCCCTTCAAAAGCTTCCGGTCCGTCGTCGCGATATGCACGCCGCCCGCCACCGGCGTCACCTGGATCGGTATGCCCTCGAGCATCGAGCCCGGCGGCGTCTGCACGCTCTTGAACTGGATGCACTGCTGATCGAAGAGCAGCGTGAACTCCAGCGGATAGAACATCGTCTCCGGGTCGATCGGCGTCACCAGGTTCAGCGGAATGCGCACGTCGGTGTCGCCCTTGCCTTCCGCCTCCCCGAGATCCATGTTCAGATCCGAGAACGTCGTCGAGTCCAGCGGCGCACGGTACGTCTTCGTCTTCACGTCCGTCCCGCCGCAGAAGTTGATCAGCTGCAGCTCCACGGTGCGCAGGCCCCCGTCCGCGCAGTCGCGCTCGTAGGTGATCACGCACTCCTGGAACCCCTGGAAGATGATCGTCGAAATGTCCTTGTAAATCGCCGCCAGCTGCCCCGCGTTCGGCGTCTGATAGTACCGCCCGCCCGTCAGGAGCGCGATCATCTCGAGCTCCGTCGCGTTGATCGCCGAGCCGAGACCGATCGTGAAGACGCGGATGCGGTTGCGGTTCGCAAGCGAGATGATCTCCGCCGGCGTCCGCGTCGACGCGTTGTCGCCGCCGTCGGTCATCACGATCACCGCACGACACTGGTTGATGCCGTTGTTGATCAGCTCGATGATGCCGGCGTAGATGCCGTCCCACACGGCCGTCCCGCCCGAGGCCGGAAGCGCGTCCACCGCACTGTAGAGCAGCGGCTTGAGCGTTGTCATCTGCTGCTGAATGTTCACCTGCGTATTGAACCAGATAATCGATGCCTCGTCGATCTGGCCGTCCATCTGATCGACGAACGCCCGGCCTGCGGCTTTCGCACCCGCGTTCCCGCTGCCGTTCATCGATCCCGAGGCGTCGAACACCAGCGCGACCGAAATCGCGCAGCGCACCGTCGGATCGGGGCACCACAGCGTGAAGTCCTTGACCTCCACACCGTTCTCGAAAATCTTGAAATCCTGCTTGGCCATGTTGTAGGCAGGATTACCGTTGCAGCCAACCGAGAAATACAGCTCGATCGTCGGCCAGTTGACGGTCACGCGCTTGAAGTTCAGGTTCGGCTGCGCTTCCGCGGTCTGGAAAGATCCAAACATCACCGACAGCAGCAGCGCAAAGAACAGCACGCGCAGGGATCGGGCAGCAGTGACAATGCTTCTCATATATATACCTCTATGCAGAATGGACGGTCTCTCTATGCAATACCTGAATATCCGGTCTATTCGATGACGGTCAGCTCAACACGGCGGTTGCGCTGGCGTCCCTGGGGAGTCTCGTTGTCGTCGATCGGCTGCGATTCGCCGTAGCCTTTCGAAATGATAATGTCTTCGGGAACCCCGTTTTCGACCAGGTACCGTTTGACGGCGGCAGCGCGACGCTCGGAGAGATCAAGATTGTACTCTTCGGTGCCAAGGGCGTCGGTGTGCGCCGAGATTTCAAAGCGGCGGCCGGGATTCTGAAGGATGAAGCGGATCGCACGTTCGAGCTCCGGCTTGGATTCAGGCCGCAGTGTCGCCTTGTCGAAATCAAACAGGACGGTAAGATTCGTTTTCGGCGGAACGGTGATGATCGGCGGAATCGGTTCGAGGGCGATGTTCTTCTCGAGCCGGCGATACGTCGTCAGCTCCGGCACTTCGAACACATCCGATTTGAAGATGTAGCCTTTCTGTTCGGCGCTGATGCGGTACTCGCGTCCCGCAGGCACGATGAACTGATACTGCCCGCTCTCGAGGCTCTGGAATTTGTTGATGATTTCACCGGTTCCGTAATCCTCGATCGTGATCGGAGTGGAAGCCAGCGGCTGCCCCGTTTCGATATCCGTCACCACACCGAAGATGTTGACCACGGCATCGGGCGGGAAGGGCGGATCGAGCAGCATGAACAGATCGAATTCCCCGTATCCGCCGGGCCGGTTCGATGCGAAGTACAGCGTGTCACCCGACAGCGTCGAACTGATGAACACGTCGTCATTAACGGAATTGATGGGATATCCCAGATTCATGGGACGGGACCAGCGTGCCCCCTGGTTGCGGGTTACGTACAGATCCATTCCGCCGGCGGCCTTGGAATTCTCTCCGTCGGGATAGCCGTCGGAAGAATAATAGAGCGTGCGGCCGTCAAACGCGATGGAGGGTGTGCGCTCCTCGCCCTTGGTGTTGACGTCCGGCCCCAGGTTGACGGGGCGGCCCCATGTACCGTCGAGCTGCCTGCGTGACATCCAGAGATCCGTGCCTCCGTAACCGCCCGGGCGGTCAGACGCGAAGTACAGCGTGCGCCCGTCGGGAGCGATCGAAGGCTGGGATTCCCAGTATGTCGTGTTGATCTGATCAAAGTTGTCGACGATTGCGTCCATGCGGAGGTCCTTGCCCTCCGGATTGTCAAGGTTGCGCGCCTCGGACCATTCCGTACCACGGTCATTCCATTCCGCGATGTAGATGTCGCATTTGCCGAATCCGTCCGGCTGCTGGCAGAGCGCCAGGTACAGCGTGCGTCCGTCCGGCGATATGGAAATGGCGCCCTGGGACTCCGGCGTATTGATCCGCTCGGAGAGATAGACTGGTTTTTCCCAGTTCTCCTCGATGTGATTGACGCGATAGACGTCGTCCCAGTAATCCTGCCGCTTCGGGGTTGGACGGCGGGAAGTGAAAAACAGTGTACCGCTCGCGTCTACGGCGGGGGCGTAATCATCCCAGGCGGAGTTGACATTCTCTCCGAGATTTTCGACCACGCCGCCCGTGACAAGCGCGATATCTGCGGGATCGGTACCGGAACAGCCGGCGAGCAGCATCCCGCAGAGAATGATACCAGAGATGTGAGTAGCGAATCGTTGCATGAAATTGAAACCCGCAGAGTGTGGGAGAATCGTGAATTTGGAATGAAGCTAGAAGGCTTCGTATTTCAGGCCGACGGATATCTGAACGGACATCACCTGCCACCCCGGATCCGAGATGTCGATGTCCTTCCCGCGATCATTGATCGTGTCGGTGATCTTCGTCACCGGATACCCGACCCTGATTTCGGGATTGATATACCAGCGCGGCCGAACGATGTAATCGTAGCCGAAACCGATGATGCCTTCGAGCCGAAGGGTGCCATCGAAGTCACCCGTGGATACCTCACGACGGGTATCCAGCAGCTCCCGATACGAAAGCTCCGCATCCACGATCTCCTGATCATGCCGCACCTGCGAGGCGATGGCAAGGCCGACGGCAGGACCGGCGAACACGTACCAGCGGGCAAGACGTGGCTGCCAGCGCAGGAACAGTCCGGCCGTTGCATACGAGAGAGATACATCAGCGATTTCCTCGTATGTCACCGGCTGAATCCGCACCACCGAACCGGTGGAGATGGGCGTGGCAATGTCCCGCTCGTAGGATTCCTTCGTATGCTTGTTGTCGTAGTAGAATTTGGCCATCACCGCCCAGCTGGGCGACCAGGCGTAGGTGATGTCGGCACCGAGCTGGGCACCGACGTTACCAAGGTTGAAACCGCCTTCGAAGTTACAGTCGCAGTCGGTCCTGAACTCCCCGATGTTGGTGTTGTGGTTCAACCCCAGGAATCCGCTGACGAACACACGTGTGACGTCAGGGCTGTAGACGGTCTGTGCCGTCGCGAGCGACGACACAAGCAACAGGCTTGCGATCGCAAAACATGATCGCAGAAAAAGTAATCTCATAAGCACACCTGATATCAATGACCAATGGAAAAAATACCTGTATCAAATTTGAGGCGAGAAAACGTCCCGATTGCAGAGGTGATTCGGAGAAAATTCACGTGCGGAGCTGGAGCTGAAAACCCGGAAAGTCTTTAAGTACATCAACTTATGTGAATTATATTCACACCAGAATATACGAAAAATGCGCCGAATGTCAATGAATATTCCCACTCGCGCAGGGGAATTATCAGTGACTGTGTGCGCACGTCGACAGAATGTTTCCGGCATGTGTTTCAGATGAGTTTTTGTTGTGCGATCAACTCTCGCTCCGCCTTCCGCCAGATCTTCTGACACGGGAAAGAGTTGGAATATAGCGCTTCGTCCAGAATTATGGAATCGATTTTCCTGGGATGGAGGTCCTGTATGATTTTCAGATCGTTGTAATGCCGGACGGAGCCGTTAAGCGTGACAGATAAGTTAGTCCTTTCCGCCAGCATAAGCAAGAACTCAGTGGGCGGACCGTCCAATGATTTTCGCGTGCCGACATCAGTGACGATGAGGCGCTGAACACCGCGCGCTTTCATTTGCAGCGCAAAGTCCACGGCGTCTTCGTCTTCGGACTGCGCGGGATCGTGCGGCTGCAGCTGGCTGCCGTCCACATCGAGCGCGATGACAATCCTGCGTGGCCCGTAGTGCTCGAAGAGTGTCGACAGCAGGGCAGGATCTTTCGCCGCGGCGGATCCGATGACAACGCGATACGCGCCGATCTCGTTGATGGCGATCTGGACGTCCTCGGCAGAACTGATACCGCCGGCCAGCTGAATCGGGATATCAACGGAACGGACGATACGCTGCAGCAATTCGCGCTGCGCCGCGATGCCGGTGCGGGCCATGTCTTCCACCACGACATGCAGCGCCTTGGCGTTTTCTCCGCGCCACAGACGGGCGACATCCGCGGGATCGCGGGGATACATGTCCCCGGCTCCCGTCTCATCTTCCGCGGTGCGGAGACAGCGCCCCTCGGCAATATGCAATGCTGGAATGATCAGTATCATGTCGGGCTTTTCGGATCAGCGAATTACGGCGTGTATGGTTCGACGGTTGTCTTGACACTGGCTTTCTGCGTCCACCAGAAGTTTCGCGCCTGCTGTGGCGCAATTTCCTTGAGCTCGTCAGGAGGTTCGACGTACATGCGCACATGCACGTTCGTCTGCAAAGAGCGACGCCGGACGCGACCCTCATCGAGGTTGAACACGGTCAGACCCTTGCCCCCGACGTCGAACAGATCCATTGTCGCCATGCCCTGGCCGGTGTCCATTTTCTTGCTGCCGGTGTACATCGAGGTCAGCTGCGCATCGATGTGCGCCAGCTGCCCCGCAGGGGATGCGACGATGTCGCGGATCCGGTATTCCGCGTCGTTTCGATACTCAAGGTACCCGAGTTTCTCCGGTCGGATCATGGTCCAGCTCGAATCCCTGCCGACCGGCTGATCCGGCAGCTTCTGAAAGGCCAGCTGCAGGATCTGCTTCAGACCGGAGTCGGCGTAGTCGCGCTCGATGGTTTCACGATAATCGGATTTCGTTGTCTCATAATCATCGCGCAGGAAATTCCTGATGACCGCACCCAGATTTTCAATGCTGGAAACGTGGCCGTCGGGCTCGACAACGATTTCAAACGGTGTGTTCACCGGCGCGTTGTACTGCGCGTAGAGTTTTTCCACTTCATCGGTGTTCTCCGCCTGTGAATCATACGACATCTCACGCTCACGTCCCTCGGTGCTCTGCGTCAGTTCGAAGATGACGCGGTCACAGGTGACGCGCAGGCGTCCCCCACCGTCCGCGCCCGGTTCAAGGACGTCGAAGCGGTACCAATACTTGATCACCTGGTGATTGATATCTTCGATCGAATCCTGCAGTTGTGTCACCTGCTGGTCGGTGACGATCAGGAAGGAGAAACGGTCGCCCGCGCTGAAGGTGTAACGGAGCGGAAGCGGCGCGGCGAGTTCAACCGACGAGCCGCGTTCCTCTTCGGCAATGTATTCGGTCGCACCGGCGCTGTCCGCGGCAGCCGCGGTGCTGTCAGCCGCGTCGCTCTCCTGCTTTGCGGACTGGCAGGCACCGGCCGTCAGCAGAACGAAAAAGAGCAGCGTGGATGTCAGTCGTTTCATGATCGGACCTCCGGCGTATTCAGATTCCTGGGTACAGAAGATACGGGATGCGGCGGCGGGCGAACTGCACCGCGTCACTCTGCCACGGTGGCGACGCCATCTGCGCGTCCTGAACGCGCTCGTCGCCGGCGAGTAAAACAAGATACGGCCTGATCTTCATTTTTCCATCATACAGCACTGCAATGCGGCGGAGCATTGCGCGCCCGCACTCCCAGCCGCTGAAGCGGGCACGATCGGTTACGTGCAGACGCACGCCGCCGCATTCCTCGCCCGCGTACCGCGGATGCGACGCACCGGGACGCGGTGCCGGCACGAATCGCCGCGGCTCGAAGCGCACCCCCGGGATGCGGTCGTCAGTGAGCGCCGACGCAAGTTCCTCTCCGTCAATGAACGGCGCGCCGATCAGGAGGAACGGAACGTCGGTGCCCCGCCCCTCCGAGATGTTCGTCCCTTCGAACAGGCAGGTCCCCGGATACGCCATGACCGCTTCGAGCGACCGGAGATTCGGTGAGGGAGCGATCCATGGCAGGCCGGTATCATCATGGTACATCTCCCGTCGCCACCCGTCCAAGGGCACCACGGTCAGTGACGGAGCGGCCGCATCGCGCAGCCATCCCTCGCCGATCGCCATCCGTGCGAGTTCGCCCGCCGTCATACCGTAGCGGACCGGCACGGGCAGGTATCCCACAAAGGAACGCAGGCTGTCATGGCGCACGGGACCTTCCACGCGTTCTCCACCGAGAGGATTCGGCCGGTCAAGCAGAATCACGGGGATGCCCGCGGCCGCGGCTTCCTCCATGCAGTAGGCCATCGTGCTTATGTATGTATAGTAGCGCACGCCTGCATCCTGGAGATCCATCACGAGCACGTCGATGTTTTCGAGCATGTCTGATGTGGGACGTCGCGTATTGCCGTACAGCGAGTGCACGGGAATTCCCCGAAACATCGCGGACGCCACATCGGCACCGGCGTCGGCGCTTCCATGAAAGCCGTGTTCGGGCGTGAACAGTGCGGTGAGCTGCACATCGTCGTGTGAAAAGAGCGTATCGAAAAGGTAGGAGCCGTCGCCGAGCCGGGACGTGTGATTACAGAGCAATCCGACGCGGCGTCCGAGCAGGAGATGCATCGAATCAGCGACCAGCACATCCGCGCCGCTGCGCACACGCGGATGTTCCTGCTCCATGGACCGGGCGAGGATCGACGCCCCCACGGTGCTGCAGACCGCAACGAGACAGAGTGCTGCCGTGCGGAGCAGCTGCGGCATGCGATCGCGCGCCGTGCGTCCGGTCATGCGTCCCGCTCCGCATAGGCACGTGCGGTGTACAGTGACCAGGCTGCGAGAGACATGCCATCCCACAGTTCTCCCTCCGCAATCATGCCTCGGATCTGATTGGCGTCACGGATGAGGATTTCAAATTCCTCGGTCTGGTCGGGGTCGGCGGCACATTCAGTGAGATCCGTCGCAAGGAAACAGCGGCAGAGTTCGTCGGTGACACCGTTGAAGGGATTGAAGATTCCAAGCTCCTGCCAGCGGCCGGCGGTGAGTCCCGCTTCCTCTCGCAGTTCAGCCACGGCCGCCTCGCGGACGTCCTGGTCGAGCTTGATGCCGCCGGCGGGAAATTCCACGCTGTCGCGGTCGTTGAGATAGCGGTACTGCCGCACGAGCACAAAGCGGTCGTCGTCTCGGTGCGGAATGATCATCACAGATCCCGGCGTGCGCACGTAGTGATAGTCGCCCAGCGTCCCGGCGGGATGCCGCACGCGGTCGCGCATGTACAGCCACCACGGATTGCGGTGCACTGTTTCCTCGCGCAGTTTGGTCCATCGTCGAAGAGTCATGAATGAAAAACTGATGAATGAGCGGAAAAAATCAAAACAGAATCACGACGCGACTTGAGCGCGGAGGGGGCACGATCACGATTACGTGGGACGGGCACGACGGCGCAGGGTGAGACTGGATATCCCGGTGATGATCAGCGCCATGCCGATGAAGGAATACACCGTCAGCTCCTCACCGAGTGCGAGCGAATATGCGGTGGAGAGGAAGATCACGAGATAGTTGACAACCGTGGCGCGTGCGGCCCGTTCGAGCCTGAGCCCTTTTGTCATCGAGACCTGCGCGACCTGCGTGGTCACACCCACGCCAAGCAGAATCAGCCACTCCGCGCCGACGGGCATGCGCCACGTCGCAGCAGCCATCGGTGATGCGAGCACCAGGGCGATGAGCGGGAAATACATGACAATGGTCAGCGGATCCTCACCCTCCTGCCCGAGCCGCCGTACAATATTGTAGGCGAGCCCGCTGCACATCGCACCTCCGAGACCAATCAGGGCGGGGAAAACGGCACTCACACTCGATGGCTGGGCGATGAACAGGACACCGCCGAATGCAAGGATGCTGGCCAGCCATTCGCGTCCGCTGCCGCGCTCCTTGAGAATCAGCGGAGCGAAGAGGGCGGTGAACAGCGGATTGGTGTATTGAATGGTCACCGCCTCGGCGAGCGGCATCGCCTGGATGGTGTAGAAGTAGGCCGACAGTCCGAGAAAGCCGAACAGCCCCCGCAGGAAAAGCAATCCCCTGTTCCTGCCGAGCAGCGACTTCCCAGCCTTCAGCAGCAGGCCGGCGGAAATGACCAGGCTCACCGCAGCGCGGAATACCACGACTTCGATGAAGGGGATGTCCTTCACAAGCCGCACGAAGAGCCCCATGAGGCTGAAGAAGAAGGCGGCGTTGAGCATGTATTTCAACCCCGGCGACAGCCGGGATGCGGGCGAGCGCGTCATTCGTCATTCTCACAGTGGACGAAGAAGAAGGACATTCCAGTCGACATGGTGCCGCTGATAGCGAAGCCAGGTCTCCTGTTCGTCACGCACCCAGCCGAGGAAATCCTGCAGCTGCGCGTCGCCGGGATTCGCCCGGGCGCGATCGCTGATTGCTTTCCACTGCATGCTCATGTAGCGATCCCATTCGTCATGCGTGCTGCGCAGCGTCCACAACATCTCGAGTCCGCAGTCGTCGATACTGCGCAGCAGCTGTCTGCTCGTGTGCACCTCCCAGCCGGATGCATCGAGAAATTCGCGGTAGCGCTTCGGCAGCGTCGCCTCGGCGCTGGGCTCCCCGATGATGATGAATCCTTCCGGCGTGACCGCGCGCGCGAGCCGCCGGAGTGCCTTTTCGAATCCCCCGAACATCAGCGCCGTGCCGAGACAGATCACGAGATCATACGACACGTCTCTGTAATAGAAGGCATTTGCGTCCATGCAGTGGATTTCCGTGCGATCAGCCAGACCTTCCCCCTCGAACAGCGTGCGCGCCTGCGCGGTCCATTGCTCCGAGACGTCGACCTGCGTGCTGTGGCAGCCGAAGGAACGGCAGAGCAGGTACGAACTCCAGCCGTTGCCGCTGCCGACATCGAGCACGAGCGAGGACTCATCGAGTCCGCATTGCGCGGCGAGCAGCAGGAAGCGCTCGTCGGAGAGCGGATTCATGATCGCGTGCGATTCGTAGGCGATATGATAGTAGGCGGCACTGTCGAGCTGATCGGACATCGGCATTCCTCACGTTGAAGCGGCAACGGGGAAATGTACTGTGTCCCACATCGAGGAACAATCCGTTCAGCGGGAGAGTGAAAGAGATGCATGGGAGGGCATCGCGTTCGATCCGCAGGCTCACGCCTGCGGCTCCCGCTGATGGTTCGCCATTTCGGTCTCCAGCTGCTCCTGCTCCCTCCTCGGGACCATCCGCACATTCTGTCCCCAGCGATACTGCTCTTCCATCCTGCAGCTCCACACCAGCTCGTCGTTCCACACCGTGATGTCGGGACAGCCGTCGCACATGTTCACATTGCCGTTCGCCAGTATGTCGGCCGGCTGGATGATCATGACGGACTGGAAATGCAGGCGGCGGAAAAACGCGGACGGCATGGTGAACAGGGATTTCAGGTACGCAGCGGCGACGCGCCGCACGCCGCGGTCAAACGGCGCGAGAAGGAAATACAGGCGACCCTTGCGCTGCATCCCGGGGGACGCGTATGCAAGATACTTCCCCGTCGTGAGGTGATTCCAGGTCTGGACGATCTCCATGAACTTCGGTCCCACATGCCCGAAGATGCGTTTGCGGTTTCCCATGCGTCCGGTGAGCAGCCACTTGAACGTATCCGGTTTCTCGGTTCCGTTCAGGAATGCGCAGGGGGCGAAATCAGGATACTCCCTGCGGATCTCCCCGACCACCTCCGGTGAGCTGATATCGGTGCGGCGGTGATCGTCCTTCTTCGAATACATCATCTCGTCGAAATGCACCTGCTCGTCGCCGACGTAGAAATCGAAATCCTTCCCGAGCACGGCCATGCGATAGTTGATGAACACCATCACATGCACCCGGTCGATGTTCTCCTGCCCCCAGCGCAGGAGCATGGGAACATCCTTAAGTGTTTCGGGATACACCGTCGCGTTGAACGAGCAGGTGATCCCTCCGACCTCGTGCAGCATATCGGCCAGCTGCTGCCGCAGCTCATTCAGCTCCTCCTCCGTCTTTCCGGTCCAGTGCGGCCGCTTCTGGCCGCTGTCGACGTGGAAGGTAAAACCATCCACCCCCGCGCGTTTGAGTTCACGCAGCAGTTCACGCGACAGCAGCGCCCCGTTGCTGTTGATGATGGCTTTCCATCCCTTGCGCTTGACCATGCGCACGATGTCCACAATGCCGGGATGCGTCAGCGGCTCTCCCCCTGCGATGGACACGCCGTCGCACTGGCGATATCGTTCGAACACATCGAGTTCGTGTTGCACTTCTTCGAGACTTTTGTGCGATGATTTGCGGTTCTCACGGTAGCAGCCGTCGCAATACAGATTGCAGGTGCTCGTCGGTTCGAGCCAGGAGATCGCGTTGTCGGCAAAATTCCAGGGAAGCCGGTACAGTGACCGGGAGGAGAGGTGCGTATTCATGATGCGTTGTCCCTTGTCATGAAAAATTCAGTGTCGGGCCTGCGGGTCTATATAATGGATACATGTTTGGCGTTCGTGAGGATGCCGTTATGCGCTGCTGAGATCCCTGTTTTTTCCACTGGCATTCCCGTCGATCCTTACCGTTGTTCCGTACAATAAAATCCGTATTAATGCATTGTACGAAATCCGGCCGCACGCGACAAGGGCAAAAAGCAGGAGGAAACGTGCGGGGATGCAGCGTCAACGCGCGGGATCGAGCTGCGGAGGCGGCGGTGCGATGACGGTATGGCTCCGCGCGGATGCGGGATCGGGAAAGCGAATGGTCCAGGAATGCAGGAGATAGCCGCAGTCGCCGGGCACGGAAACACGCCCCTGGTATACGGCGGGATCAAGTGATGCGGATGTCGACGGTGAAGCGGGCGCAGAAGGCGACGCCGGAATAGGAGTACCGCCCTGACCGTACAGCGGATCGCCGGCGAGCGGGAATCCGGCCGCGGCGCAGTGAATGCGGATCTGATGCGGCCGGCCTGTGGGGATATTGACCTCGAGCAGGGCGACGTCACGCGCCGGATCCCTGCGCAGGACGCGGCAATGGCTCTCCGATGCCTTGCCGTCTTTGGATGCGGCCCATACCGTGCCCAGCAGAGGATGCGGGACGCGTCCGATCGGCGCAGTGACGGTAAAGACATCCGTCGCTGGTATGCCGCGGACGAGCGCGAGGTAAGTTTTGGAAATGCGCTGTTCCCGCATTGCGGCGGCGAGTGCGGCAGCGGCATCGGGATGGCGGGAAAAGAGGATTGCGCCGCTGGTGCCGCGTCCGAGACGATGCACCGGAGAAAGTGCGTCATCGTGGTATCGCGTGCGCAGGATGTGGAGCATCGTATGTTCAAGGAAACCGCCGCCGGGGAGAACGGGAAGACCCGGCGGTTTTGCGAAGACCATCCAGCCCTCCCCCTCGGCAAGCAGCGGGATATCACGTGGCACGTCCGGCTCCTCCCACGGGGGACGATGATAGGCGAGCCGGTCGTCTGCCGTGAGGATTTCATCGGGTGCGGCGATGCGTCCATTCCTCGTGATGCGTCCCGCCTCGAAATGCGCCGCCCATTCCTCCCGGGATGAATGTCCGTAGCGCCCGAGATAATACTCCAGCGCAGTCATCCCGGCATCCATTCTCCCGATGCGGTCGCGGTATGTATAGCCCCGATTCATCATCCTGCTCGTGCTCCTGCTCCTGCTCCCCGCCTGCGTTCGCCTGCGGTGCACTTCGGCGGGCCTCCGGCTGTTCCTGCTATGAATTTGCTCCGTGCCCGGTTCTTTCCCTAATTTACATGTCTTGTGAAGACTTCACAGGAACCTTTCATTCATACAGGAGACGAACACTCATGAGATTTTTCTCAATCCTCGTTCTTGCCACGCTTCTGATATCCTGTCAGAACAATGCGCAGGACAATGTGGAGCTCAAGACCCGCGCCGACAGCGTGAGTTATGCCATCGGACAGAACATCGGCGTGAACTTCAAGCAGCAGAAGATCGAGGTCGATCCGACGATCATGGCGGCCGGACTGCGTGACGTGCTCAACGATGCGGAGACCAAACTCACCGAGCAGGACGCGCAGCAGATTTGGATGACATATCAGCAGGAGCTGATGGCGGCGCAGCAGCAGGAGCGCGAGCAGGCCGGTGTGAAGAACAAGGAAGAGGGCGCGAAATGGCTGGCCGAGAACGCGAAAAAGGAAGGCGTACAGGTCACCGAGAGCGGACTGCAGTACAAGGTTATCGAGATGGGCGACGGTCCCACTCCCTCCGCCGACGACCAGGTGAGAGTGCATTACCGCGGCCGCTTCATCGACGGCGAGCAGTTTGACAGTTCCTATGACCGCGGCGAGCCCGCAGTCTTCCCCGTCGGCGGCGTGATCCCGGGCTGGACCGAAGCACTGCAGATGATGCCCGTCGGTTCGAAGTGGGAAGTCTACATCCCCTCCGAACTCGGATACGGTCCGCAGGGCCAGGGACAGACCATCCCGCCTCACGCCACGCTGATTTTTGATGTGGAGTTGCTGGGGATCGAGAAATAATCCTCATTCCTGCATCGTTCAGCATTGAGCGGCTCCCGTTCGAGGGAGCCGTTTTTTATTGCGGGCTGTGGGCTGTGGGCTGCGGCGTGCCGGCACTTGCACTTTTTCGTACCATCATATACTTTTCAATACCGTTTGGTACCGCTCGCAATTCACAACGGATCTGATGCAGCACACTCAGGGCAAGTCCGTCTCCATCGTCATCGCCGACGATCATCCGATCGTGCGGAAGGGGTTGCGCGAGATACTTGAGGATGAACGCTCCTTCCAGATTACCGCGGAATGTGAAAATGGCGTCGAGGCGCTCGAATGCATCCGTGCGCATCAGCCCGACGTCGCCATCATCGACATCGACATGCCCGAAATGTCGGGTCTCGATGTCGCGGCCGTTGTGAATCGTGACCGGCTCGACACGGCAATGCTCATCCTGACCATCACAGACAGCGCGGAGATGTTCAACCAGGCGATGGAATACGGCGTGACGGGATATGTTCTCAAAGACGCCGCCGTCACCGATCTCGTACAGGGTGTGCGCAAGGTGCTGCGCGGTGAGTACTTTTTCAGCAGCAGCATGGCTTCGAAAGCTCTGCTCGAGCAGCGCAGGCAGAACAACGCTCCCACAATTCCCTCGCGCTTTTCGGAGCTGACACCCTCCGAACGGAAAATCCTCCGCTTCATCGGCGAGGACAAAACCACCAGTGAGATCGCCAATATACTCAGCATCAGTACACGGACCGTCGATACGCATCGGGCACACATTTCGCAGAAACTTGACCTTCGCGGATCCTATGCACTCGTCCGTTTCGCCCTTCAGAACAGGCATCTCCTCTGATCTTCCCTCTGCATTTCCCCTCGCAAGGCATTCTCCAGCCTGCATGCTTCCCGCCGGGAGATGAAAAAATACGTATCAACACCGATTGACGATTGTGTCATGCTCGGCTTTATTAGTTCAGGCCCCCGGTTTTTGGATTGATCCGCTGTCCCTCCTGCCGGCTCTTCCCGACATCAGCAAGGAGTTACATGCGCATTCTTATTGCCGAAGATGACAGCAACGTCCGGCGTCTCATGCATGAGATGATGGAGATGCTGTGCGACGATGTCATTGAGTGCCATGACGGACTCGAGGCATATACGCTGTGCAGACAGTTCCCTCCCGACCTTGTGCTGATGGATATCAGCATGCCGCGCATGAACGGCATCGAAGCCACCCGGCGTATCCGCGCACTCTCCCGCAACATCCCCGTCGTCATTGTCACCCAGCATGATGATGACGCATACCGGACCGCTGCGCTGCGTGCCGGTGCCACAGCGTATTACCTCAAGGACGATCTCTTAGGTCTGCGGAGCTACCTCCGCCAGCTGCATACGCGGACGGGGCAGAACTGATTGCGCCGCATCGGTAGGAGTACCGATACAAATACGCAGTGATACCGATTGTCTGCGCGATCACCATTTCATTAATTGTATTCGTCTCCTGGTCCAATTGCCTCTCCAATTCCGCATTGCCGATCCCAGCATTGGCGGAGTGCGGTGCATGAAAATCCCTCCCAACGAGCGAACCCACGATTTGATCATACAGCATACTGGAGAGTGCAATGAAACGGTCCTTTTCCCTGTTCGTGACAATCTTTGCCATTGCTCTGTGCACCGATGCAGGAGCCGGCACGTTCGACTCGGACGGCACAGTGCCCGGCGATCGCGGCATCCGCTTCACCGAAAACCGCGGACAGATCGCCGACACGCGCGGCGATGTGCGCAACGACATCCGCTTCGTCGCCGAGGGCGCGGGCGCGCGGCTCTACTTCACCGACCGCGGCGTCAGCTATGTCTTCGCCGACTCCGATCCAGCCACGGCTGCGACCGAACCCGCACAGGACGGCTTCGCGAAAGCCGCGCCGCGCGAGACCCGCATGCACCGCATGGACATGGAACTCGTCGGCGCCAATCCCTTCCCCCGCATCCGCTTCGAGGATGAACTGCCCGGGTATTCCAACTATTATCTTGCGCATTGTCCCGATGGTGTTACGCATGTGAAAAGCTACTCCACCGTGGTCTACGAGGATGTGTATGACAACATCGACCTTGTGTTCATGTCCCGCGAGGGACGCCTCAAATACGAATACCGCGTGCGTCCCGGCGGTCGTCCTTCCGATATCGCCATGCGCTACAGCGGCGCGAGCCGGCTGGCCCTGCTGCCCGGCGGCGCGATGGAAGTGCATTCCCCGCTCGGATACATCGAGGAAGCGCAACCGTACACCTACGAGGACAACGGCCGCGAAGTGCGCTCGTCCTATCGCCTCCGCGACGACGTCCTCACCTTCGACGTCGACCGCTACAGCGCCACGCGCACCCTCGTCATCGATCCATGGTCGACGTATTTCGGGGGGAGTGACTTCGACGTTGCGACAGATGTGGCCACGGATACGTACAACAATGTGTACGTCACGGGCCAGACTGCCAGCGATAACTTTCCATTGTCCTCCGGTGCGGTTCAAAGTACCCGTCGAGGGGCGCTTGATCTATTCATCGCAAAATTCGATAGCTATGGTACTCTTCAGTGGGCGACATATTACGGGGGCAGCCTCCAGGAATTCTCTGCTCAAAGTGCTGTCGACGATTTCGCCAACGTGTATTTCGGTGGCGCCACCGTCAGCACGGACTTTCCCGTGACCGCCAATGCGTTCCAGAACGTTGCACCCGGCGGTGGTGACGACGCCGTTCTTGTCAAACTTGATATGAATGGGACGCGCTTATGGGCAACCTATGTCGGGGGAAAGAAGGAAGATGAAATTTGGGATGTCTCAGTAGACAACGAGAATAATGTTGTGCACACCGGCCTGACGAACAGCAACAACTTTCCCACAACAACGGGAGCCTTTCAGACAGGTCTGGCCTCAGGGAATGCCTATGACACGTTTATCTCAAAATTCAATGCTTCCGGCATGCCGGTATGGACCACGCTCTATGGCGGAAAGGATGATGACGTCGGCAGAGGGATAGCCGTCGATGCCGCCAACAATGTCATCGCATCGGGCAGAACAGTAAGCAATAATTTCCCCGTCACTTCGGGTGCGTTTCAATCCTCGAAGACGGGAAGTGGCTGGGATGCATACATCATCAAATTCACGAGCACCGGAACGAGATCCTGGGCTACGTATCTCGGCGGCAGTGACAATGAAGGAGGCAAGGTTCTCGTGAGCACTCTGGCGAATGGAAACATAGCCGTTGGCGGATGGACAAGTAGCCTGGATTTTCCGGTCTCTTCGGGTGCGTTTCAGCAATCATACGGGGGAGGAGGAATCGATGCCTACATCTGCATGTTCACAGATGCCGGAGCGATCCTGTGGAGCACCTACTGCGGCGGAAAAGATTATGAGTTCCCCGGTGATTTCAGCATGGACGGCGGAAATAACCTTCTTCTGATATCCCAGACATACAGCAGCGACATGCCCGTTTCGACTGGCGCCTTTCAGATGTCGAAAGCAGGAGGAACCGATGCATACGTTACAAAATTTGATGCGAGCGGAAACCAGATATGGGGAACATATTTCGGGGGAAGCGCCACGGAACGCGCCGAGGCGATCGCGGCAGATGCGAACGGCAACGTCATAATCGCGGGCGGCACGGCCAGTACGGATTTCCCCATTCTCGGTGCCTATCAAAGTACGCTGAACAACATCGGTGACGCCTTTGTTGCACAGCTCGATCCCAATGGTCAGCTGCCCGGCTACAATCAGCCCCCAGTCGCTGTCGCCAGCGCGACGCCGGCCTCGGGCACCGTTCCCCTGACAGTGCAATTCAGCTCCGCAGGATCGAATGATCCCGACGGGACGATCACTTCGTGGTACTGGGATTTCGGGGATGGCAATTCAGCAACGATGGCAAATCCTTCACACATGTATACGAATGCAGGAACGTACGACGCGACGCTTACTGTAACGGATGATGGAAACCTGTCGGCCTCCGCGTCAGTGACTGTGACCCCATACAGCACAAGCGGGATTGTCTATGCTTCCGCGATGACCGTCTCACGAATCGTCATCAATAAAAATTTCGATTACGGTGAAGCGGAAATCACAGTCAGCAATAATTCCAGTCAGCCGGTCAGCGGCGCGGCTGTCACAGCATCATATACCGGATACTCGAGTGGCACGGTAAGCGGTATAACGGATGCCAGCGGGACGGTCATTTTGCAGACGCCGAAGGGATACCGGTCAAGCGCGCCCTGGTGTTTCACCGTATCCGATATCCAGGCTGCGGGCTACACCTACCAGTCTGCCGCGAACCTCGTCGGTGAAGTGTGCGACAACATGCCGAAATATTCTAATGCAGTGGCCGGGGAGCTGCAGCTGCGCGTCAGTCCCAATCCCCTCTCGCAGCAGGCGCAGGTTTCCTTCACCCTGCCGGAGGCAGTCGAGGTCATGCTGATCGTCTATGACGCCGTCGGACGCGAGGTGGCAACGCTCACCGAGGGATCGTACCCCGCCGGAACGCATACCGCCGTGTTCACCGCCGACGGATTGCCGCGCGGGACGTACTTCTGCCGCATGTACGCCGGACGAAAAATCACGACAAGCAAGATTCTGCTGAAATAGATCAAGACCCGAGGAATGATGTCATTCAACGCACCGGAATCCTGACACTATGTTAGCATGGAAGTGCGAATCACGGGAGCGATGTACATTGCTCCCGTGATTCGATATCTCTCATCCCGTGAATATCAATTATTGACATTGATCGGATAATACTGTATTATTATGTGTTATTCCTCCAAATATTGTACGTTGAGAGAGGCAAGATGTGCTCGAAAAGCTTCATTCTTTGCTTTACAATTTTGATACTGTGGTTCGCTGCCTGGGAACTCATGGCACAGGGGCGTATACCTTCCGACACAGGAAGAACAGCGCAGTCGTCCTCGAATGAAATCCGCACAAAGATAGCATGGCATCTGAACAAGGTACAGGCATACTTCTGTGATGCCGATGACACAGCTCGATTTCATGCCCGGAAGGCGCACCTGCTCGCTCGGAAATATCATCATTCCCACGATGTTGCCCAGGCGTCCTATCTTCTCGGTTTGCTAAGTGCCAAATCCGGCAACACAAAGCAGGCCTTGGAGTACTTCTTACACAGCCACCGCATGTACGACAGTCTAGGACTCTTTTCTGAGGCAGCTGCATCCTTGTACAGAGTTGGAACCATGTACTATTATTTACAGAGGTACGGAAAGGCTCTAGAATTTCTTCACAATAGCCTACCGATGATGCGAGCAGCAGAGAACAGGGAAGGAGAAGCGGTTGTATTAGCGACCATCGGAAAGGTATACAATACCCAGGGAGATGACGATAAGGCGCTTGTATCGTTTCATAAAAGCCAGGCATTACTCACATCCCTCAACAGGAGACGATCTGCCGCAGACATCTGGATCCGTATCGCGGGCATCAATGCGAAACAGCACAACTACCATATCGCCCTTCAACAGTACAGGAATGCTGCGACATTATTGGAGGAACTGAAGCGTAATCCGCTGCACGAAGGATGTCTGAGTTCAATCGCATCGACGTATTCCGTGCTTCCAAATGCACGAGCGAAGACCTACGCCATGATGGGCTGGTGTGCGCTGTGGATCGACTCATTGTCAGCTGCATTACAATATTTCCATAAATGTGCGGATATCTGTGAGCGATCGAACAATCGCCCCCTCCTCGCTAAGGTTCATACTCACATTGGATATACCTATGCAAAACTGAAGCGTCAGGCAAAGGCGCTGGAATACTACACAAAAAGTTTGCATTTGGCTGAGGCAATTCGTGACTCCGCCCTTATTGCTCAATCCCTCCTGGGAATCGGGGATATCAATTATCAACAAGAGAATCATAATCGTGCGCTGAAATATTATAACCAACTCCTGCCGTACGTGGAAAGAAAGGGAAAGGCTCGTATTCTCGCTCGTGTGCTATCGCGCATGGGCATTATGTATCGTGATCTGGGGAAATATTCGAGCGCGTTGCTTTGTTTTCAAAAAGCATTGGATGTGCATGATGAAATAATAAATACATTCGGCATCGCCGAGATGCACCGTCATATTGGCATTATCCTTCGCATTCAAGGCTTTTACAATGAAGCGCTGGACCATTATCGTAAAAGTTTATCGCTGTTTGAAAAGCTTCGAGATCAAAAAGGAATCGCTCGCTGCTATCTCGATATTGGGATTGTGTACTTCCGCAGAGGCAACAATGCGAAAGCGCTGAAGCACTATCGTATCAGTATGGATCTTTCGAAGCAGCTCAATGACACGAAAGGCGTAGCGGTTGCACTTGGCAACGTTGCAAACATCCTTCATGTACAGGGGCAATACAGAGCGGCACTCGAAAAATATCGGCAGGCGCTCCAGGCTTATGAACAACTTGGGGATCATCGCGGAGTTGCGACTCAGCTGGGTAACATATCCACAATCCACAGAAGACGTGGAGCGTACGCCGACGCAAAAATGACTTTGCAACGCAGCCTGAAACTTGCCAAGGATACGGATGACAGAAAACAGGTCGCCCGTTCACTATTCGGACTTGGAAACGTAGCCGTTGAATCGGGAGAAGAGGCAAACGCTCTGAGATATTACCGGGAAGCGAGGCGCATCTATGAACAACTTGGAATTAAATACCAGATCGCGAATTGCCTGGTAAATATCGGGGTCATCTATACAAGGAACGGTTCGTTTTCCAAAGCGCTGGATCATTTCCAAAGGGCGCTTGCTATCCATCGCGGACTCCAGAATTCAAAGGGAATAGCGGTATGCCATTCCAATATCGGCCTTGTGCTCGGCAAACAAAATACATACCCTGAGGCGCTGGCACACCTTGACTCCGCCCTACAGCTGGCTGAGACGCATGGATTTGCTGCAATCGATGCGTCGACATGCAGTCACATCGGTGGCATATATTTAGCGCAGTCAAAATTCACGGAGGCCTTACACTATCTGCAACGAGCGCTCCGTCTTACAGACAAACGAGGAGAACTGCCGCAGAAAGCAAAATCACTCTGTAATCTCGGGTGGTGCTATCAGAGGACCGGCAGACCTGAAACTGCTCTCGGTTATTTTCAAGCAGCACTCCAACTCGCTCAGCAACTGGGTGACAGTGAAGTCATCACTTGTGTCCTATCGAGGCTGCATACGGTATATGCAGCATTGGAGGATTCATCACGCGCGTATGAAGCGCATCTTCGGTACAGTGAACATATCGATAGCGTGGGGAGTGAAAAGAATGAACGCCATCTCAACGAGTTGATGATCCGGTATGAAACGGAGCGCAGTCAGCACCGTGTCTCTGCCCTTGAGCAGGAAAGAGCTCTTCAGAATCTTGAACTGAAACATCAGGCAGATGAGCTCCTGCGGCGTCAGCTCGAGGCCGAAAGAAATAGGCAGGACATCGTTCTCCTTGAACGCGAAAACCAGATCCAGGAGCTGGAACTCGCGCAAAAAGAGAGCGCACTGCATATGCAGCAGCTCAGAAGTGCAAAAGACAGCAGTGACGTATCGCTCTGGAAACAGCGCAGTGCACTGAAACAGGCCACGCTCGGCCGCCAGCAGCTGCTGATCGCCGGACTCTCCGCCACCCTTCTGCTGCTGCTCGTGATCGCCTGGCTCGTCTACCGCCGCATTCAGGGACGCCGCCGCGAGTCTGCCCTGCGTGCCGACGCCGCGGAATACAAGGCAGCCGCCGCTGAATCCGAACGTCACCGTCTCGCCGCCGCACAAGAACGCCGTGAAAAAGAACTGCAGCGCACGGTCACCCGGCGCCTGATCGAGACGCAGGAGCAGGAACGGCAGCGCATCGCCGGCGATCTGCATGACAGCCTCGGCCAGGAACTCGTGGTCATCAAGAATCGCGCCATGCTTGCCGCTCAGAAATCCGGAGACGCGCAGGAACTGAAACGACAGCTCGACGAAGTCATCAGCATGACCGGCGCGGCAATGGACACCGTGCGCGAAATCTCACACGATCTGCGGCCGACCGAACTCGACCGGCTCGGATTGACCGCCACCCTGCGCACCGTTGCACAGAAGGCAGAGGGCTCCCTGCCCCGCGGCATCGACGCCAACATCGATCCGATAGACGGATTATTCGACGCGGAAGCCGAGATAATCATCTACCGCATCATGCAGGAGGGCATCAGCAATGTGATCCGTCACGCGGAAGCGACGCACGCGGAAATACGCGTACGCACCGCAGACGAAGAACTTGCGATCACGATCATTGATGACGGGAAGGGATTTTCATCCGCGTGGGGAAACAACGGCGGGAAGGGCGACGGCATGGGACTGCGCGGCATGCAGGAGCGCGCCTCCATGCTCGGCGGCACCATGACCGTGACCTCCGCCCGCAACGAAGGTACACAACTGCATATACGACTGCCGCTGACCGACGTTCCTGCGGTCACGAAAGATCATGTACCGTCGGAGGATCGATTCTCTCTGCAACAGGATGAAGAATGACATGGCGAGCGCCGAGTCCTACTATGGAATGGAGGATTATACCATGATCAGATGCAAAGGACATATCCGTTTGAGCGCAATCCTCTGCGTTCTCCTGCTGCCGGTCACATCGCTTCCTGAGGCAGCAAATTCGGGCACGGACGGTGCCGTCATGACATCCCCGGTGCAAACGGACACGGCACGTATCAGACAGCTTCTCCGTAATTTCGCGGTACTCCTCCCGAATAATGTTCCGGGTGCGGCTGCCGCGGCGTTCGAGGCGCTGGATAGAAGTACTTCTCGCACCTCGCCCCGTCTTCTCGCAGAGATTCACAATGCCATAGCGGAGGCGTTACTTCCTCGAGAAGGCGGCACGCGTGTGCGCATGCATCTCGAAAAGGCGCTGCATTTCGCAAAACGCGCGAAAGATGCCGCAGGGCAGGTAAAGGCGCTCTGCGGTCTGTCCGTTCTTGAAGTGCGTATTGCTCATTATAATGCAAGTCATGAGTATCTCGTGCACGCACTGGAACTGGCGGGTAAGGCGGCCGACAGTCGAATGCTGGGACACGTGCGGTATCATCTCGGCTATCTCATGCAGCGGCAGCAGCGATGGCAACCGGCCGTACAACATTTTCACGAGGCCGTAAAGGAATTCAATGCGGCGGGCACATGTGACGAGCGCATTGAAGCGCTCTCCCGCTTGGCGAATTCTCTGTGGATGGTCCGGCTGACTGGACCAATCGATGGAACGGCCCTTGAGGTCAAAGACCTCTTCGCGAAGGCATGGGCGCTGTCCGACAGCTGCGGCGGTAAACGCAGCCGCAGTATTCTTCATGTTTACTTCGGCGAATTAACAGGATGGAATGGCAATCGGGAGAAGGCATGTGAGTATTTCTCGAAGGCCCGTGACCTCGCAGCGGATGCCGGTGACTCCGCCCGGCAACTGAGGGCGATGAGCGATCTGGCAGTCAACCACAGTCGGAGAAACCTCTACGCAACATCATTCAAGATCGGGCAGGAATGCATGCACATTGCCGAAACGATCAACGATCAGGTTACAGCCGCATCCTTTCTTGTGCTTCTCGGTGTCTCGGTAAGCAACCGCGGGAACCCGAAGGCGGGGGAACCATATTTCCACAATGGAATTGCGCGATACAAAAAACTGCGCGATACGACGCATTTGATTCTCAACTGGATGGCACTGGCCACGAATTATCGCGCACAGGAGAGATACGATGAGGCCCGCCAAGCCTATCATCGATCGTTCGAACTGGCAAAAAAAATGGGGTCACATTACTTCCACCGTTGCGGGCTGCTGAACTACGGACAGTTTGAATTCAATCATCATCGTTACGAACATGCCCGCGAGTCATTCCTCGAGGCCGAAAAGCTTCTGCCGCGTGAAAAAGTGACCCATAACCACGCCATTTTGTATTGGCACCTTGGCAGGGTGAACAGGAAACTGGAGAACTGGGACGTGGCGCTGAACTATTACAACAGAGCGATACACATCATCGAGAAAATCGGCACGGAAATGATGTGTATTGAATTTCTGCACGGCCCAGCCAGCCTGCATCTCGATCGTGGTTCCGGAACCGGGTCAATCGAGGATCTGCAGACCGCACTGGATCAGTATTCAGATCTCCTGGCACGAGCTGAACAATGCGGCCTGAAAACGGATATCGCACGATGTCACCATAATATGGGTTTCCTGCTGACAAAGCTGCATCAACCGCAAAAGGCGCTGCAGCACTTGCGCGCTGCACTCGCGTATCGGCAGAAGCACAACCACCGGCACGACCACCGGGAGACCATCACACGACTGACCGGCACGATCGGCCGGGCACTCCTTCAGCTCGGGCGATCGGGCGCATACGACACTCTCGCACTGGCGCTGCACCTGTACAATACGGTCGATGATCCGGAAGGATTGCGGGATTTCTGCCGCGACGCAGCAATCGACCTTGAGCGGCGGGGAGACTACAAACGCGCTTTTGCATACCATCAGCGATATGCTGCATTGCGTGACTCATTGCAGAGTGCAAAGCATGTCAATGCCCTGCAGGAACTCAACGTCCGCTACGAAACCGCCCAGCGCGAACGGGAAATCGAACTGCTGAAGAAGCAGAAATCCATCGACCGGCTCCGGCTCCGGCAGCAGAAGGATGAATTGCAGCGCCGCGCATTGCTCGATGAGCGGCGAAGACAGGATCTGCTCCTGCTCGAGCGCGAAAACGAAATCCAGCAGCTTGAACTTGTCCAGAAAGAAAGTGCACTGCATATGCAACGGCTCAGCAGTGCGAAAGACAGCAGCGAGGCCGCGCTGTGGAAACAGCGCAGCGCCCTCAAGCAGGCCACGCTCGGCCGCCACCAGGCGTTGATCACGGGACTCGCCGCAGCCCTCTTGCTATCGCTCATTATCGCCTGGCTCGTGTACCGCCGCATCCAGGGACGCCGCCGCGAGGCCGCCCTCCGCGCCGATGCCGCGGAATACAAGGCCGCCGCCGCAAAATCCGAACAGCACCGACTCGCCGCCGCGCATGCGCGCCGTGAGAAAGACATGCAGCGCGCGGTCACCCGCCGCCTGATCGAGACGCAGGAACAGGAACGCCAGCGCATCGCCGGCGACCTGCACGACAGCCTCGGACAGGAGCTCGTGGTCATCAAGAACCGCGCGATGCTCGCGGCGCAGAAATCCGGCGATGGGAAAGAACTGCATCGCCAGCTCGACGAAGTCATCAGCATGACCGGCGCGGCGATGAACACCGTGCGCGAGATTTCCCATGACCTGCGTCCGACGGAACTCGACCGCCTCGGTCTGGCTGCCACACTGCGCTCCGTAGTGCAGAAAGCGCAGCACTCCCTGCCCCGGGGCATCGAGACGGACATTGATCCGATTGACGGCCTGCTCGATAAGAAAGCGGAAATCCTGATCTATCGCATCGTGCAGGAGGGCATCAGCAATGTCATCCGTCATGCCGGCGCGGAGTATGCCGAGGTGCGTGCCCGCCTTGCGGACGGCGAACTCGCGATCACGATCCGAGACAATGGCAAAGGAATACCAGACATATCGGGAAAAAACGGCGGCAATGGCGACGGCATGGGCCTGCGCGGCATGCAGGAACGCGCCGCCATCCTCGGTGGCACCATGACCGTGACCTCCGCCCGCAACGAAGGTACACAACTGCATATACGACTGCCGTTCAAAGAAGCGGCAGCGGCACAGGTAATCACCAGGGGAGCGGCGTCTGCCGACTGACCACGGGATCCCTGCGCATACTGACCATCTGTATTCCTGCGTACGAAAATACGTAGTGATACCGATTGTCCGCACCTTCTCCATTCCTTTTATTACTCGCGTCTTCTATTTACATCGCCTCTCCAAACTCCGCAGCTCCCTCAGCGCAGTGAAGGGATGCTGTGTGGAATCCACTCCGAATAAGCAGGTCCGCGATTCGATCATACAGCAAACTGGAGAGTGCAATGCAACGATTATTTCCCCTTCTCGTGACAGTATTCATCATCTCCCTGTGCGCCCGTTCAGGGGCCAGCACATCCGGTGCCGACGACACCGTGCCCGGCGACCGCGGCATCCGCTTCACCGAAAACCGCGGCCAGATCGCCGACACGCGCGGAGCGGTGCGCAATGACATCCGCTTTGTCGCCGAAGGCGCGGGCGCGCGGCTCTACTTCAGCGACCGCGGCGTCAGCTACGTCTTCGCCGACTCCGATCCGGCCACGGCGGCGACCGAACCCGCGCAGGACGGCTTCGCAAAAACCGCCCCGCGCGAAACCCGCATGCACCGGATGGACATGGAACTCGTCGGTGCCAATCCCTTCCCCCGCATCCGTTTCGAGGATGAATTGCCGGGATATTCCAACTACTATCTCGCGCACTGTCCCGACGGCATCACCCACGTGAAGAGCTATGCCACCGTGGTTTATGAGGATGTGTACGACAACATCGACCTCGTGTTCATGTCCCGCGAGGGACGCCTCAAATACGAGTACCGCGTGCATCCCGGCGGGCATCCTTCAGATATCGCCATGCGCTACAGCGGCGCGAGCCGGCTCGCCCTGCTCCCCGGCGGCGCGATGGAAGTACATTCTCCGCTCGGATACATCGAGGAAGCGCAGCCGTACACCTACAAAGACAACGGCCGCGAAGTACGCTCGTCCTACCGCCTCCGCGACGACATTCTTACCTTCGACGTCGGCCGCTACAGCGCCACCCACACCCTCATCATCGATCCCTGGGCGACATACTATGGTTCTTCGGAGTCAGATGAATTTGCCGATCTCGATATCGATGCGACCGGGAACATCTATGTAACAGGGGACACACAGAGTACTCATTATCCAATCGTGAATGGTATGCAGTCAGCAAGCACCGGCGAACCGGACCTCGTGATCGGGAAGTTCTCTTCGACAGGCGATGTCGAATGGATGACGTATTTCGGCGGCAGTGACTGGGAAGGCTTCGGACGTATTGCCGTGGGTGCAAACGGACAGTGCATCACGGTTGGAAGCACGTCGAGCGGCGATCTCCCGGTACAGAATGCGGTCCAGCCCGTACCGGCTGGTTCGCAACTTGAAGATCTGTGCATCATCTCACTGAATGCGGCCGGGATCCGCAGCTGGTCCACCTATTACGGCGGAGCGGGATATGAGCGATCCCCTGAAGTCGCGCTGGATGCAAATGGAAACGCTGTCATCACCGGAGCAACGTCAGACCCTGGCATACCGGTCACTGCGAATGCATATCAACCGGTGATGGGATCCGACAGAGATGGTTTCATCGTAAAACTGTCTCCTGCCGGACAGACACTCTGGGCAACATTCGCCGGTGGGAATGGTATCGATGGCGGTGACGGTATTGTCGTTGACGCCTTCGATGACATCGTCTTGTTATTGCAGGGCGAAAGCACGAATCTTCCCACTTCCGCAAGCGCATTCCAGACATCATCAGGCGGTCTGGCGGACCTCTGGCTCGCAAAGTTCTCTGCGAACGGCAGTCTCCAATGGTCGAGCTATTACGGAGGCAGCGGCAATGAGCGGGCGGATCTCGGGATCACCCCTTCAAATGACATTCTGATGTGCGGAATTACATCCAGCAGCAATCTCCCTCTGCCGACTCAGCCCGCACCATTTCAGGGATCTCTGAGCGGGGATTCGGATTTTTTCGTCGTGCAGATGAGTTCGAACGGCACAGCACTCAACTGGGGAACCTATATCAACTGCTCGGGCAGTTCCCCTCAGTACGGAGAAGGGAATAACGCCCCCGCCATCGCTTCCGACAGCAATGGCGATGTCCTCTTTGCCGGCATCACCGCAAACAGTGCCATCCCGCTTCTCAATGCGCATCAGTCATTTAATGCCGGGCAAAAAAATGCTCTCCTCGGCAAAATACACGGAAGCACCGGGATGCCTGAATGGGTGACATTCTATGGCGGGTCCCCCGGTGAATGGTCCATGTCGATGGGACTCGGAGCTGATGGAGAAGGCAATGTTTTCATGTCCGGGGCGACGTACAGCACAAATCTTCCCATCGACAACGCATATCAACCATATTTTGCGGGCCGCACGGATGCATTTCTTGCCTCGTTCACGTCGAGCGGTGTGGGACCGCCCCTGCGTTACGCCACCATCAGTGTATCACCCGAACAGACGATAGTGAACCAGGAATACCATACGATATATCTCGGCATCGGATCCCAGTCTCTGACGCTCACTGCCGGCAGCACCAGCGGCGCCGCGGTCAGCAGTTACCAGTGGAGCACCAACGAACCGACACAGTCTATTGTCGTATCTCCGACGACACCGACCACCTACTCCGTCACGGTGACGGATGCAAACAATGTTGTCAGCACCGCGTCCGTACGCATCCACGTCGTCGATGTCCGGTGCGGACCGAACCTGTCAGAGGTCGTGTACTGCGTCAACGGAGTAACCAAATGCGAGGATGAAAAGAAAGTTCTGCGCACACTCAGCCGGGACAGCGAAGCCCGGCTCGGAGCATGCACATCCCTGCCGCAGAATCAGCCGCCCGATGCTGTGGCCAGCGCGTCACCGACCTCCGGCGCTGTTCCCCTCACCGTGGATTTCAGCTCCGCTGGATCCAGCGATCCCGATGGCAGCATCGTGTCGTACGAATGGGATTTCGGTGATGGAAACATGTCGACGCTCGAAAATCCGCAGCATATCTACAGCTCTGCGGGAACGTACACTGCACAGCTGACGGTCACGGACAATGCAACTGCGACAGCCAGTGACAATGTCACCATCACAGTCAGCGGCGGCACATCGAGTGGCACGATGGTCATCGCCTCGCAGGCAGTGACGCGTGTCTGCGTGCAGAAGAAAGCGGACCGCTGGGAAGGACGCGATGTCGTCGTCGTACAGGACGACCAGGGCGCACCTGTCCCGGGAGCAATTGTCAGTGCGAGCTACAGCGGCCCCAATACCGGCACGACCTCGGGCAGCACGGATGGCAGCGGCGAAGTAACACTCGCGACAGCAGCACAGAAAAGCCCGTCCGCCAGCTGGTGCTTCACTGTCACCGATGTCCAGGCGGCCGGCTATACATTCGACGCAGCAAACAGTGTGATGACCGCCTGCGAGAGCAGCCCGAAATCTGCGGTGACCATACCGGGCACGCCCCGGCTGACCGTGCATCCGAACCCGATGGCGAATCAGGCGCATGTACGCTTCAGCTTACCTGAGGCTGGTAGCGTCATGCTCATCCTCTATGATCAACTCGGACGCGAGGTCGCGACACTCGCGGAAGGGATGTATCCCACCGGCAGTCATACAGTTCGCTATACTGCAGCGGGACACGCACGTGGAACGTATTTCTGCCGCCTGTATTATGGCGAAGACACGGAAACAGTGCGGATCATTATGCGGTGAGTTTGAAAAGACCGCGACAATAATTCATCCCGGTGATGCCGAAAACGGTCCCCCCGCCGAAGCGGAGGGACCGTTTCGTTGATACCCAGAATCAGGCGGGATCGACGCCTAGGCGTCGACGGTTTTCAGGACGCGGTCGTGAAGGAACTGCAGGAGGTCCTGCGGTGCGACCGGTTTGTCGAGGAAATGATCTGCCTTAATCCACTGCTTTTCCTCATTGCTCTGGGTAGAGAAGCGGTAACCCGTGTCGTGTCCGGCCGACGTGAGGATAATCACCGGAGTATCCTTCCCCTCGGGAAGATCCTTGATGCGCTTGCACAACGTGAATCCCGAATCGAAATGCTCCATGGCGAGATCCACCACGGCGACGTCGGGGTGGAATTCCTGGAAAGCCTTGAAACCCGACATGCCGTCGTGCGCGGCGCGCACCTCGTATCCGGCATGCTCGAGTATGGGACGGTAGGTCTCGATGATGTCTACGTCGTCGTCGACGAGGAGAATCTTCTGCATTGTTCTATCCTTTGCCAAACGTGTGAAACAGTCTTTTCGTCGCGGTTCCGGTCTCCGTCGCCGGCCCCGTCCCGGGACCCGAGAGCCCCGGGACGGAGATGCCAGTGAGAGGAGGATGTCATTTCAGAATTCTTCCCGCGCCACGTAATGCGTGTGCAGGAGCTCGTGCGCCTCGTGTCCGCCTGGCTCGCCGAGAAAATCGGCGTAGAGCTTCTGTACTGACTCGTTGCGGTGACTGCAGCGGCGCGGCGACTCGCGATCGATCTGGTAGATGCTCTCCGTGCGCTTGCGG
The DNA here is from genome assembly GCA_913061095.1 of uncultured Ignavibacteria bacterium. Classification (GTDB taxonomy): domain Bacteria; phylum Bacteroidota; class Ignavibacteria; order SZUA-365; family SZUA-365; genus BM516. The sequence goes on along the minus strand of CAJXVM010000004.1, from coordinate 223,234 downwards.
ATTTTTTCCGGAGTGGACGGCAGCGGCTGTCCGCCGCCGTTGATGCAGCCGCCCGGACACGCCATCACCTCGATGAAGTGGAATGGCGAGCGCCCGGCCCGGATGTCGTCGAGCAGCGGCTTGATGTTCTTCAGTCCACTCACCGCTGCAACTTTCAGCGTCACGTCTCCGATGCGCACGTCCGCCTGCTTGACGCCGTCGAGTCCGCGGATGGGCGCGAAGCTGAGCGACTTCATGTCACTGCCGGTGAGGTAGAAATGCGCCGTGCGCAGCGCCGCCTCCATCACGCCGCCGGCGGCGCCGAAGATGGCGCCCGCGCCGGTGGACTCGCCGAGCGGATCGTCGAATCCCTCGTTCGGAAGCTTGTGGAAATCAATCCCCGCCACGCGGATCATGCGCGCCAGCTCACGCGTTGTGATGACGACATCGACATCGGGATACTCGCCGCCGAGCTCCGGCCGCTGCGCCTCGTACTTCTTCGCCGTGCAGGGCATGACCGACACCACGAACATCTTCGACGGATCGACACCGATTTTCTGCGCGTAATAGGATTTCAGCAGCGCCCCCTCCATCTCGTGCGGCGACTTGCAGGAGGACAGATTGTCGATCAGGTCGGGATAATAATGCTCGAGGAACTTCGTCCAGCCCGGACTGCAGGATGTCAGCATGGGGATGGTCCCGCCTTCCTTCAGTCTTCCGATCAGCTCGGTGGCCTCCTCGATGATGGTCAGGTCGGCGCTGAAGTTCGTGTCGAAGACGCGGTCGAAACCGAGACGCCGCAGCGCTGCGACGGTCTTGCCCGTGGCCACCGTGCCGGGATCCGCACCGAACTCCTCGGCAAGCGCCACGCGCACGGCCGGAGCGACCTGCACCGCGACAAAGCGATCGGGATCGTTGATCGCCTCCCAGACCGGTTTCTGATGACTCTTTTCGGTGAGCGCACCCACGGGACAGTTGACGACGCACTGTCCGCAGTCGACGCAGGGCACCGTGTTCAGACTGCGCTCCAGTGCCGGCGCGACTGCGCTCTTGAAGCCGCGATGCACGAAGTCGATGGCACCGACGTGCTGCACCTCGTGGCAGACCCGCACACAGCGCCCGCAGAGAATGCACTTCTCCGGGTCGCGCTCGATGGCCGGACTCGCGATGTCAATCCGCGCCCTGCGCCGCTCGCCGCGGTACCGGTGATCGCGCACACCATATTCCTGCGTGAGCTTTTGCAGCTCGCAGTTGCCGGAGCGCACGCAGAACAGGCAGTCCTGCGGATGATTCGCCACCAGCAGCTCGATAATGGTCTTCCGGGCCCGCCGCACGCGCGGCGAGTTGGTACGGACGTCCATCCCCTCATACACGGGGTAGGCGCAGGCGGGCACGAGGCTTCCGCCGTCTTCGACCTCGACAGTGCAGATGCGGCACGATCCGGTCGGTGAGAAATCGCTCATGTGGCAGAGCGTGGGAATCTTGATGCCCTCGCGGTTCGCCACGTCCAGGATGGTCTCCCCCGGTTTGGCCCAGCATGTATGTCCGTTGACAGTAATATTCATGACTTCTTCTCTCGCTGGCTAGTTCACAGAGATCGCGTCGAAGTTGCAGTTGACCCGGCACTGATCGCATCGGATGCATTTGTCTTCCAGGATGTAATGTGCCTTCTTCTTTTCCCCGATAATTGCATTCTCGGGGCACTTCCGCGCACATACGCCGCAGCCGTTGCATTTGTCGGTGTCGATGTAGTAGGTCAGGAGTTCGCGGCAGGCGCCTGCAGGACAGTGCCGCTCGTACAGATGTGCTTCGTACTCCTCGCGGAAGTAGTGCAGCGTGCTCAGGACGGGATTGGCTGCGGTCTGACCCAGGCCGCAAAGCGAGGTGTCTTTGATCACGGATGCGAGCCGTTCGAGGTACACCATGCCCTGGAAGCGCAGCAGGGATTCCTCCTGTGTGCTTTCATCCCTGTAACTCGATGTGAGGCGGTCGAGGATTTCGAGCAGGCGCTTTGTGCCCTCACGGCAGGGGATGCACTTCCCGCAGGATTCGGACTGAATGAAGGTCATGAAGTATTTCGCGAGATCGACCATGCAGGTGCTCTCGTCCATGACCACCAGGCCGCCCGAGCCCATCATGGCGCCCACTTTCTTCAGACTCTCGTAATCGATCGGCGTGTCGATCACCGATTCCGGCAGCGCGCCGCCCGACGGACCACCGATTTGCACGGCCTTGAATTTCCTCTCGTCGGGGATGCCTCCGCCGATGTCGAAGACGACCTCACGCAGCGTGACGCCCATGGGCACCTCCACCAGTCCGACGTTGCGCACCTTGCCGGAAAGCGCGAAAATCTTTGTTCCCTTCGAACTTTCCGTCCCGATGCCGGCATACCAGTCGGGACCGTTCTTGAACACCGTCGTGACATTGGCAAAGGTCTCGACGTTGTTGATCACCGTCGGTTTGCCGAAGAGTCCGGCCGTGGTCGGATACGGGGGACGCGGACGCGGCATGCCGCGGCGTCCTTCAATGGAATGCATCAGCGCGGTTTCCTCGCCGCAGACGAACGCACCGGCGCCCTTTTTGATGCGCATATCGAAATCGAATCCGCTGCCGAGGATATTCTTCCCGAGCAACCCGTATTCGCGCGCGGCTGCGAGAGTCAGCTCGAGCCGGCGGATCGCGAGCGGATATTCCGCCCGGCAATAGATGTATCCGTAGCTCGCACCGATGGCATAGGCCGCGATGATCATGCCCTCGACAACGCGGTGCGGATCGCCCTCGAGCAGTGCGCGGTCCATGAACGCGCCGGGATCCCCTTCGTCGGCGTTGCAGATGAGATACTTCTTGTCCGCCTGCGTATCACGCGCCAGCTGCCATTTTTTCCCGGTCGGGAAGCCGCCGCCGCCACGGCCGCGAAGTCCGGCCTTCAGCACGTCGTCGATGACCTCCTGTCCGCTGCGGCCGTTGATCGCCGCCGACAGGGCGCGGTAGCCGCCGCGCGCGAGGTACTGGTCAATGCTCTCCGGGTCGATCACGCCGCAGTTCTCGAGATTGACTTTCTGCTGTTTGGCGAAAAACGGCAGCTGCCCGAGAACCGCTGCATCCTCCCAGCCTTCCGTTTCACCGGGCTCGTACAATCCGAGCAGTTTTTCCTCGATGATCTCCCCGCCGAGCAGCGTATGCTCGATGATGGCGGGCACATCCTTCGTCTTTACTTCGCAATAGCTGATGCGTGGACGGCCGGGCAGTTTCACATCCACGATGACCTCGCGCGCGCAGTAGCCCATGCAGCCGACAGGAATCAGCGTGACATTGATGCCCCGTACTTCGCATTCCGCTTTCAGTGCGTCGTGCACCGCCTGGGCGCCGTTGGCGAGTCCGCAGGTACCCATCCCGACGAAGATGACGGGCACGTCATGCTCCACGAAGAGAAGCCGGCGCTTGAAGGATTCGAGCCGTTCCGTTGCGGCTGTGCCCTGTGCGTCCGCACTCCGGGTGGATGCGTGCTCATTGTGCGATCCGTCACACTGCTGCCCGGAGGCGATGCAGTCGATGAAATGCGGGCAGGGCGTATCCGCCGAATGCCAGCAGTTGTCGAAGCAGGTGGTGCTATACGTGTTCATGAGGCACCTCTTCATTCTGCGCTTTTTTCCTGTAGGATTTCAAGAGTTTCTGCAGCGACTTCGTCGTCAGTCCCCCGTGGAACTCGTCATTGACGGCAATCACGGGAGCGATGCTGCAGGCGCCGATGCAGGCCACGGTCTCAATGGTGAACTTCAGGTCTTTCGTGGTTTCCCCCGCCTTGATACCGAGCTCGTTTTCCAGCATACGCAGAATGTCGAGCGAGCCCTTGACGTGGCAGGCTGTCCCGCGGCAGACCTTGATGACATAGGCACCGAGCGGCTGGAAACGGAACTGATTGTAAAATGTCGCGACGCCGTACACGCGCGAGACCGGAATATCCACGTGGCGGGCCACGTTCTGCATTTCCGCATCCGGAAGATATCCGTACTGCTCTTGCACGTCCTGAAGGAGGTCAATCAGGCAGGACGGATCGCCGGAAGGATATTTTTCGTATACCTTCTGCGTGCGCTCCGGAATTTTTGTTGCGTCCATCTTCATTATTCGCCTCATTCGAGAATTAATTCTCGTTTTAACGCCAGCAATATACAAACAGGAGCATACCAACGCAAGGAAAATCGACATGAGGAAGCATAATCGCCGCTTAAGGAGGCATTTGGCGAGAATAATTTCACTATTTATGCCGCAAATACGTCAATACATGTCACTGGAGCGCTCAGAGACGCTCTTCCCTGATGAACGTTCCATACGTGTGAAGGAAATGATGGAGATCCGGACACCTATCCCTGTCCGGACGAACCCCACGCTCCGTTTGCCCGCTTCGGGTACCTGCTTCGAACCATGATCATCGCTGGCTGTTCATCGGCCAGGCATTCACCTACCCGTAATCAGGAATGGAAGCGCTTCCGCCAAATTCTGAGCACCTCTGACGGCCGGACCGGTTCCGGAAAATTCATCCGTATATCCAATAAAGGAGATAAGCCATCCCGCGAAGAGACAGACGATGAGGATGATGATGGCGATGAAGATCTTGAAGAGGATGGACAGCAGCCGCTGTTTGCGCTCAATATCCTCTACGGTCGGGATTTTTTCACTTTCACTCATGGCAGCTTTCTATCAGACTCTGATGTTCTGCATTTCACACACAGCAGACATACTTCCTGTCGCTTCTGTTGAAAAGCACTACCTGTATATAGCGCTCATTTTCGCCGGTGGCGAAAAATTGCGCATTTTTTTTTACGGAACTACGCGCACAGACATATCCGACACTCCATCCCGGGTCTCGACACGAAGCAGCACCGTCCCCGGTACCATCGATGGAAGCATGACCGGCAGCATATGCCGCCCCGCTTCCATGAAGCGATCAGAAAGGACCGCAATGCTCCTTCCGAGCAGATCATAGAGCGCAATGCGCACCCTGCCGGCACGCGCCACTTCGATATCCATTGTCATCGTACCGCGGGATATCGAAACCGGATGCGGTGCAACACCACGAAACTCCACGCCCGCGGGAAGCGCCGGCGGCGCGAGCACTGTCGTCGGGTCATAGAGGCGGTTTATCGTATCCCACATGTCATGCGCCGGTGGAACGGATGCGAGGATATCATCCATCGTCGGAGCGGCGATGAGCGCGAATCCGACCACGATGGAATCGCCGGGCTGCATGTCCACCGGACCCGCGGCGAGCACCTGGGAAACATCAGTGATGCTGCTCACCTTCTGCACGACACCGGTGGAAAGCGCTTTCCATTTTTCCTCCTTCGTGAAACCATTGTAAATGCCGATGCTGAGGGAATCGTCGCGGTCGCGGTTGTTGATGCCCCAGTACGTCGTGCCATGCTCGGGCGTCAGATGCAGGAGGCCGACCGTCACGGGTGTGCGCGGGGTGCCGACCGTGTCGAAACACATCGCCAGGTTGAAATCCCCCTCGTACAGTGCGATGTCGGTCTGACTGTTCGACCCGATATCCCAGTCGAAGAACAGCCCCGCATGCAGGTCCTCCTGCAGGTTGCTCGAATAGTTGTGTATCGTGTATCGCAGAAAAATCATGTTGCGCACTTCGGGACGGGTGAACGCAAAGCTCTTCAGCGTCACCTCCGTCTGCAGCCGCGTGGCCAGCGGCGCATTGGCATCCCAGAAGACACCGTATCCTTCCTGCTCGGCAATCAGACCCGGCGTGCTGATCCGGTAAAGCTGCTCCCCGAGGAAGTCTTCCTCCTGGCTGCCGGGACCGGTCCGCGCCACATCCACCACGAGCGGCGTCATGTTGACAACCGCGCCCATCATGAACGCGCCTTCGAACAGAACATTCTCATTGTCGAGATACCGCATGCCCGAACCGGTGACACTCGAAAGATCGTCGAAGCCGACATTGCCGTCATTGGTCAGTGTCAGGCGGATGTCGTTGATGTCATGATCGCGATACGACGGCTGCTGAATGAAGAACACGCCTCCCTGGTCCGTATACTCGCCATCCTCGATGGTGTAAATCAGATCCACCTGGTCATTCGGCACCGGCCAGTCATCGAGAAGAATCACGAATGGATCGGCTTCATTACTGACAATCCCGTTCGTTGGAATGGCGCCGGCATTGAACGTGCCTTCAATAACAGTCGCACGGATGCTCGATGAAGAAAGCGTGATGACAGCGTTCTGCGTGGGCTCAAGCAGATTCTCCCAGCGCATCGTCACCGTCAGCTTCTCGCCCTGGTCGGGGAAACCGTCGTTGTTGCCATACAGTGAATCACTGAGTGTCCAGCCCACCAGACGGACGGCTGGTGACGATTCGGTGAGCGCACGGTAGGCGTTGATACGGCCGCGCCCGATCTTGCCTTGATAACGCGGATCCTGTGACGCATCGATGGGATCACTGGTCACACGGATCTGCTCGAAGACCTGTTCGGGAGACAGATCGGGACGATGGCTTCGCACCAGTCCGGCGAGACCGGCTACCAGCGGTGACGCCATCGAGGTGCCGGAAAATCTCTGGTACGACTGCGGTGACCCGAGCACACAGCTGAGAATTGCGGATCCGGGAGCGGAGACGTCCACCCACGGACCGTAGGTCGTCGATCCGGCGGCCTTGTCGTCTTCCGTCGTGTTCGCGACACAGAGCACATTGGGATAGGCGCCCGGTGTGTGGATGCGCTCGCTGCCGCTGTTCCCCGCCGCCGCGACCACGACAGCGCCCTTCGAAATGGCATAGTCAATCATTTCTTTCTGGCTTTCAAGATATCCACCGCCGCCCCAGCTGCAGTTGATGACGTCGGCGCCGTTGTCAGCCGCGTACACGATGCCGTCATACCCGCGCAGGATCGAGGGAGCGTACACATCCGCTCCGCACTTGACTGGCATGATGCGGCAGCCGTACGCCAGTCCCGCGATGCCCTTGCCGTTGTCCCCGGTCGCGGCGGCAATCCCCGCCACATGCGTCCCGTGCGGATGTCCCCGCGGCGTTGGATCGGGATCGTTGTCGTAATAATTCCCGCCGATGATCAGCGACGGTCCAACCAGGTCGATGCCGACGATATCGTCGACGTAGCCGTTGCCGTCGTTGTCGATGCTGTCGATATCCGCCTCCGTAAACATCCCGTCACCGTCGAGATCCTCGCCAGGATGCACCCAAATGCGGTCTTCGAGATCCTCATGCGTCAGCATGACACCACTGTCGACGATCGCGATCACGATGTCCTCGCTGCCGGTGGTCAGATCCCAGGCTTTCTGTGCCTCCACGTTCACCAGCGCGTACTGCTCCGCCAGACGCGGATCGTTCGGTACGTACAGAAGATGCTGCACGACTTCCGGATCGGCATACTCCACTTCCGGAAGCGCGCGAAAGGCGCGGGCGACTTCCAGCGGATTCACATCTTCAGCGAATTCGATGCGGTACATGCGCTGCAGGGCGATTTCCGTACCGTCGGTCATCCACGTGGAGGTATGCTGCGGAAACATCTGCGTCATCGCATGCACGCCGTAGCGCGCCAGCACGGGCGAAAGCGCGGGAGCGGCGACACCGTGCTTGCTGAGCCGGTGCTCGATCGATGCACGAAATTTCACGATCACCGTGTTGGGGACGAGGTCCGCATGTTCGGGGACACCCCACGCGGGCGTATCGCCACTCTCTCCGGGACGACCGCCGGCTTCGGAAGTAAACATTGAAACAGAAAAGAACAGAAGGAGGATACTGTTAATGGTGGTTTTCATGGCAAGATCTCAGTACATCAGGAGGCAGGGGATTGAAAAAGCGGGCAGAGCTTATGTAAATAATACGAAAAACCCCGGTATTTGTGTACCGGGGCCTTTCGAAAAATATGGGAAAAATCAGTTCCAGGAGACGAGCGTCTGCAAGTCGCCGTCAACAGGCAGCGTCGTGATCTGCACATTGATTTCCGCGCTCTCCTGCTGGAGCTGGATCTGCCCCGACGGCTGGTCGGAGAACCAGATGTCAACCGGGATCTGTGTTTCCCCAAAGAGATCGATGGTGATCATGATCCGCGTTCGCCAGGTGTAGATATCACTGCCGTCGACGGTGATCAATTCCCCTTTCGCGGCATACTCCGCGCCCATGCTGATGGTCGCGCTCACCAGACCAAAGGGGATTTCAATTCCGTCTCCCGATGTCACATCCCATGTACCTCCGGGCTCCAGCGCATCACCGTTCTGGTCATTGACCCATGCAAGATACGTCCACTCCGGCACCGGGAGCTGCGGCATGGTCGGAAGCGTGCCGCTCTCGACCAGCGGACGCAGGAAGCGCGTCACGAGAGAATTCGCGAGACCGTATACCAGAATGTTATGCTGATCATCCGTGCGCACGATCAGCGTGTCAGATCTCCCGGTAACATTGTCCGTGGAAATCATCCTGTACCAGTCCGTCATCCCGCCGAGAGATGAACCGTCCCCCTGTTCGATGACGGAAACATACATGTGTCTGCTGCTTTCGACCGGATTGTTGTCGGAATCAAGATCCCAGCGATCATAGACGAATTCGGACCCGGCCTGGAATGCGAAGCGGAAATTGCCCTGTTCGACTTTGACGAAGCTTACCGTCGAACGATTTGATTCATTCCCCGTCGAATCGAACGCCTTCACGGAAACGGCGTGTACCCCCGCCTCCATTGAGCTGATGTCGAGCGTAGTCGTCCACGGTTCCGCGGTCAGTGTTTTAGCGACAAAGGGACTGTTGCTCAGGTACAGCTCCACTTTGACCACCTTGTGATTGTCGGTCGCCTGAACTTCGACGAAAAGTTCATCGCCGCTGACCTCCTGGTCGGGCGTCGGCTTGATGATATTGACGGTCGGCTTCTCCGTGTCGGTGTTGTCCACCGGCGGATCCACCACACCGTCGTCGTCGTCGCTGCAGGCGACGAACAGCAGCAGCGGCAACGCCAGCAGCAGCAGTTTGAACATTCGCATCTATGACTCCATGATGATGAGGTGACTGTGCATTCCTGTTCCGGAAGCCTTCCGGCCTACCTGGTCAGAATCATACGCCTGACAACCGAATCCGTTCCGGATCGCAACACGACAAAATACGCACCGCTGATGAGATTTGCCGTGGAAAATTGTGTCTGATGCCGTCCCGCCGGCAGCGCCGTGTCGAGCAGTGCCGCCACGCGCACGCCCGCGCTGTTGAAGACCTCCAGCGTCACCGGACGATGTCGATCCAGCATGAAGCTGACGCGGACGGCGTCGTCACCCGCCACAACGGGATGGGGATACAGCGTATTGATGCGCAGCGCGGAGGGACGCGGCTGTGCTCGATCATCGGCTGAAAGCAGCGGGTTGACGACCAGCTGCTGCACGATGCCCGATGCGGTGACCGCCCAGCCCGAGGAAGAATCCGCGAAGACAGCATCCTTGAGAGGACCGGCGTCGACCATCTGCGTCCGCGTCCAGCTCGCACCGGCGTCGGGGCTGGCCCACGCGCCATCATCCCCCACGATCCACACGGCCTCCCCTCCATCAAACGTCTGCACCGCGATGTTGCGATTTCCGCTCATCGTGTAAAAGGCAGAGCGCCAGCTCACCCCGCCGTTCACCGTGCGACGCACATACCCCGTCAGGTCGTCGACACAAAGGCCGCGATCGGTGTTGAAGAACGCGATACCGTGGATGTTCTGCATGGATACCTGCGCGGCGTTCCAGGTTTCGCCCCCGTCCTCCGTGCGCAGGATGACCGGCTCTTCTGCGGGACGGCGCGACAGGTTGGAGGATGCGAACCAGCCGTGATCCTCATCGATGAAAGTCAGCGTGGCGTCGATCGGCCATCGCGCGGGGATTTCCGCGATCTGCTCCCAGGTCGCGCCGCCGTCAGTCGTGCGGTAAACGATCGCGGTGCTGCGGCGGTCGGGATCGCCGGTGATGGCGATGCCGCGCATTTCGTCGTGAAAGTGAATGTTGCCAAAGCGCGCGTTGACCGCGGAAAGGAGCACATCCCAGCTCTGTCCGCCATCGGTGGTTTTCATGATGTGCCCGCTGCGCGTGCCCGCCACGGCGCGTTCGCTGTCAAACGCGTGGATATCGACGACCTGCGCGTTCGTCCCCGGAAGCATGCTGTGCGTCCAGGTCAAGCCACCGTCGCTCGAGCGGGAGACATAGGCACTGTCGCGTCCCAGCCAGAGGGTGTTGGGAGCGCCGTAGGCCATGACGTTCACCGGGGTCGACATCGGCTGCGGCTGAACGATCGACCACTCCGCCAGGCGCACATCCGTTGTCGGGACATGAAACACCTGTTCGGCGCTTCCGTAAGCGTTTTCGGCCTCCAGCACGAAGCGGCCGAGACGCGCGCCGCCGGTCCACCGCACGATGCCCAGCACACTGTCAACCGACGCGCCGTCCGGCGCCTCGACGAGGCGGAAGCGTGCCTCCGGCGAGGCATCCACGACCGGCGCATAGATGAACAGCTCTCCCATCTCGAGCATGCTCGTATCGGGCTGCGATGTGAATACTGGTGCCGCGGGCGGCAGCGGCTTCCACGACATATCATACTGGCCACGCCCGTGCGTGATCGCGCGCAGGGTTCCGGTGCGCTCGCTGTACACAAAGCGCTGCACGGAGACGCTGGGCATGCCGGTGCCGAAGCGCTGCCACGTCGTACCTTCGTCTTCGGAGATGAATGCTCCGACATCCGATCCGACGATGATCTTTCCATCGAGCTCGATCAGATCATTGAGCGGAACGTCGGGCAGATCGCCGTTGATGCTCACCCAGGTGGCGCCCGTGTCGAGACTGCGCCAGACCTTGTCGATGCCGTAGCGGCTGTAAGTCGCATACACGACGCCGGGACGAAAGCTCCGCACCGATGAGCAGTACCCGACGGGCAGCAGCGAATCGGCCACTGTCTCCCAGCTCTCACCGGCGTCCTTCGAAATCGAGACGCCGCCGCCGGCGCCGCCGGCAAACACGAAACGGCTGTCATACGTCGCCACGCTCAGCGCACTGACATAATAGCAGCCGCCCAGCGTCGGGACGGGACAGCTGCTTTTCATGATCCAGTTCTTCCCGCCGTTCGTCGTCTTGTACAGACGTGACGTCCCGAGATACAGCACATCCGGGTCGTTCGGGTCCATCGCGAAATCGATGTAGAACAGCGACTGATCCATTCCCATGCCGCCCTGCATGCGCGTCCATGTCTCACCGAAATCCTCGGAACGATAAAATTTCAATGTCTCCTTGGTCGTGTACATGACATTCGGCTGCTCGTAGTTGATCGCCCCGTTGCCGCCATCGCCGTAGAGCACCAGCTCGAATTCCGGCGATGTGCGGGAAAAGAGCGTGCCGTTGTCCTGCGTGCCGCCAAAGAGAATGGCGTTGCTCGTCGGGTGCATGGCGCCACCGATGAACTGCGTGATGGAGAGACCGTAGTCGCGCTTTTCCCAGTCCGCCCCGTCATCCGTGCCGACGAAAAAACCACCGTCGTTGCCGAGATACACCGTGGAGGGATCGCCGCGGTCGAAATCGATCGCATGCTGATCCACGTGCACGATGCCGCCGTACCCCTGGTCGGGAACACGCTCCCAGCTCCGGCCGCCGTCACGCGTGACAATCAGTTTGACCCCGCCCGCATACACGATGTCGGGATTGACGGGATGCACGCCCATGATATTGTCGTACCATCCCTGCGAGACCATGTAATCGAAGGGGACGTCGAGCTTCCGCCAGCTCTCCCCGCCGTCCGTCGTTTTGAACACGCCGATCAGATGCGTGCGGTCGTCACCGGTGACTTCCGAGACGCCAATGTACAGCACGTCGGGCTCCGCTTCGCAGATGCCGATGCTCGTTCTGCCCATCAGCGAATCGGCCACGCCGATATCGAGCTGGAACCAGCTGTCCCCACCGTCCGTGGTCTTGAACATCCCGTAGCGCGGGGCCGTGCCGCCGCCGAAAATCTTGCTGGAGGCCGTGTAGAGAATATCCGGCTGCTGCGGATTGATGACCACATCGGTCATGCGTCCCGGCAGCACGAGCTGCCATGTGTCGCCGGCATCGGTGCTGCGCCAGATACCTTCGAGTGAATCCGCACGGACGCCGTCAGGGATGGCGGCATAGAGGATATCCGGATTGAGGGGATTGATGGCCATGTCGCTTGCACGGGAATACGGTGGCAATGTGGTCGCCCCGATTTCCGTCCATGTCGTACCGCTGTTCGTGCTGCGGAACATCCCGCCGCCGTCGAACGTGCGCTGCGCGAAACTGGCCTCCCCCGTGCCCGCGTATACGATGCCGGTGTCGATGGGATTGATGACGATGGCGCCCATCGCCTGTGTCGGAAGTTCGTCGGAGATGGAATGCCAGTTGCGCCCCGCATCCCAGCTGCGCCAGATGCCGCCGTCCGCCGCGCCGATGTACACCGTTGCGGAATTCAGCGGATTCGCGGCCACGGCAATGATGCGTCCGCCGATATTCGCCGGACCGACATTCCTCCATTCCATCACCTCCTGCAGGCCGCCTTTTCCGCCCGGGGTGAACAGCGGCATCTCCCGCTGCGCCTGCTTCCACGCGCGCGCCCGCGCACCCTCAGGGATCTCGCCGCCGGGATATGTGACGCGGTTGTAGAAGTACTCCGCCCGGCCCCGCGGCTTGTCGAGGATTTCCCGGGATGTCTGTCCGACGCCGTCCTTCGCATCGGCGGGAACGATCATCGGATCCTGCTGGGCGACGAGCATCCCGGCAGAAAAAAGAACGAGCAGGGCGGACAAAATGGCGTCACGCAGTATCGATGTGGTCATGGGCTTTCTGTCTCAGTGAATGGAATAACAGTCATCGGCATCCCGTCACCCTGAGCCACGCAGAGGGTAGCGGCTTGCAGGCGTCATGCTCCGACAAGCTCAGCATGACGTGTCGCTCTACCGGGCCAGGATGATCCGGCCGGTCATGGCCTGATCGCCCGCGCGCAGCGTGACGAAGTACACGCCGTTGCTGTATCCGTGCGGATCCCAGGTGGTGAAATGCTCACCCGGATTCAGCCGCTGATCGACCAGCGTCGCGATTCTCTGTCCCGCCGCGTTGTGCAGTGTGAGCAGCACGTGTTGATCTCCGGCGAGCGAGAACGGAATCATCACGCCGTCGCCGGCGATGGTGACAGGGTTCGGATATGCGCTGCCGAGCGTGAGCGATGACGGATGCGCATCCGGCTTCACGGAAGTGACCAGCGGATTGCCGATCTGCCGCTCGATGATACCGTTCTTGGTCACCGCCCAGCCGCGCAGCGAATCGGCAAAGGTCATTGACTGCATGAAACCGGCGGGGATCAGCGTGGTCTTCGTCCACGTACTGCCCTCGTCGGCGCTCACCCAGCCGTGTGTATCGCTGAGGATCCAGACGACACCGCTCTCCCGGTCGGCATGCAGTCCGACGAGGCGCTCGCCGGCCATCGGATAGAAGGCGGAAATCCATCGCTGTCCGCCCGCGATCGTACGCTTGATGCGCCGTGAAATTTCGTCGACGAGCCAGCCCTTGAGCGGATCCACGAACGCGATATCCGAGACGCTGCCGATGCCGCTGCCGGCGGATTTAATTTCCCAGCTGCGGCCGCCGTCGATCGTGCGCAGCACGGCAGCATCCTCCTGTTCGTAGATGTTCGAGGATGCGAACCAGCCGTGATCGCGATCGACGAAGGTCAGCGTGTTATACAGCGGAATACGCGCGTAGGGACGCGGCATCATGCGCTCCCACGTCACTCCGCCATCTGAAGTGATAAAGACGTCGGCACTGTCCTGCGCGCCCTGGCTGACGGTTATCCCGTTTGCCGCATCCCAGAAATGGATGTTGCCGAAGCGCGAGTCGATTCCGTACAGGAGGTCCTGCCAGCTCTGTCCGCCGTCCGTCGTTTTCCAGATGTGGCCGCTGCCGGTGTTGACCAGACTCTGCGCGCCGCCGGTGCCGACATAGGCCGTGTTCCGGTCGAAGGCGAACACCGAGAGCACCGACACCTCCGTCTCCGGCAGCCGCAGATGCTCCCAGTTGCGTCCCTGGTCAGTGGAGACCGACACCCAGGCGGTGTCGCGCGCGAGCCACAGCGAGCCGTCCTCCGCGACGAAGGAATGGTTGACCTGCGAGCTGAGCCGCGCGGGCTGCACGATTTCCCATTCCGTCGAAACCACGTCTGCGGTCTGCAACGTGAACGTCTGCCGCGTCACACCGGCGCTGTTCTCCGCTTCGATGGTGAAACGACGGATAAGATCGCCGGCGGTCCACCGCACGATGCCAAGCACGGAATCGATCGAGGCCGACGACGGTCCCTCGACAAGGCGGAACGTCGGCCGCGGCCAGGCCTGCACCACCGGCGCATAGACAAAGGGCTGGAACATGTGCAGGGTCGTCGTGTCGGGACGCGAGGCAAACTCCGGCTTCTTTTCGGCGGGCGTCTTCCATTGCAGGTCGTAGATGCCGCGGCCGTGCGTGATCGCGCGAAGCACGCCGGTCTCTTCCTGAAAAAGCAGCCGCAGCACCGCCACGGTGGGCATGCCCGTTCCCAGGCGCTGCCAGTTCTGTCCGTCGTTCTCCGTGATGAAGGTCCCGAGATTCGTGCCGATGATCACCTTGCCGTCAAGCTCAATCACATCGTTGACCGGGATGTCCGGCAGGTCGCCGTTCATGCTCGTCCAGTTCCGACCGTAGTCGGTGGATTTCCACACCTTGTCCACTTCGTAGCGGCTGAATGTCGCATACATGACGCCGGGCGTGAAGGTACGGAAGGCGCTGCAGGAAGCCAGCGGCAGCTGATCCTTCGTCACCTGCCAGCTGCGGCCCGCGTCCGAGGAGACGCCGACCTGGCCGGGAGCGGCCGCGAGCACCATCTGGTTGTCGTACGGCGCCATGCTGATGGACGTCACATAGTAGCAGCCGCCGGTGGAAGCCTGGAAAGGACAGGAGTGCAGCCGTTCCCAGGACTGTCCGGCGTTGGATGTCCGGTACAGGCGGTATGTCCCGAGATACAGGACGTCCGGGTTCTCGTAGTCCATCACATACGGTACGTAAAAAAGCGAATTCTCATTCGGCAGGTCGCCGATGGCCCAGGTCCACGTGCGTCCGAAATCCTCGGATCGCCAGAGCTTCAGACGCTCCTGCGTAGTGTACATGATGTTCGGCCGTGTGGGATGGATGTACCCGTGCCCGCCGTCGCCGTAGAGCACGAGGTCGAAATCCGGCGCGGGATCCATCGAACGCAGCGTGCCGTTGTCCTGCGTGCCGCCGATGGTGAAGGCGTCACTGCCGGGATACATGTCCCCGCCGATGAACTGCGTGATGCTCATGCCGATGTCTCGTTTTTCCAGCGTCTCGCCCTCGTCGGTAAGCAGGTACAGCCCGCCGTCGTTGCCGATGTACACGTGGTCGGGATCGGAGGGATCGAACTCGATCTCATGCTGGTCGACGTGCAGGATACCACCCGCCAGCTGATCGGCGATGCGTTTCCACGTCTTCCCGCCGTCGGAGGAGCGAATGCATTTCACACCGCCCGCATAGACGATGTCAGGATCGGTCGGGTGCACGCCGATGATGTTGTCGAACCATCCCTGCGGAATCAGATAGTCGAACGGAACGTCCTGCCTCTCCCAGCTGCCGCCCGCGTCGGTGGTCTTGAAAATGCCGAGCAGGGGCGTGCGGCCCGCGCCGGTGACTTCCGAAACGCCGAGATACAGCACGTCGGGCTGGCCGGCACAGATGCCGATGGCGGTGCGTCCCATCAGGCTGTCAGCCACCCCGATATCAACCTTGAACCAGCTGTCACCGCCGTCGGTGGTCTTGTGCAGCCCGTAGCGGTCGGCCGTGAAACCGCCGATCACCTTGCTCGAAACGGTGTAGAGCACCGAGGGATCCTGCGGATTGATGACGATGTCTGTCATCCTGCCGGTGAGCACCAGCTCCCAGCTGCTGCCGCCGTCCTTCGTCCGCCAGATCCCGCCCAGCGACGGATCGAAATTTCCATAGGGAACCGCGAGGTAGAGAATGTCAGGATCTGCGGGATTGATGGCGATGTCGGCCGCGCGGATGTAACGCGGCAGGGAATCGCCCTGCAGTTCCGTCCAGCTGTCGCCGCCGTCGGTGGACTTCATCACCCCCGCGCCGTCAAAGGACTGCGAGCCAAAGCTGGCGTCTCCCGTGGCGGCATAGATGATACTGGTGTCGACGGGATTGATGGTGATCGAGCCCATGGCCTGCGTCGGGAAATCCTCGGACACCGATTCCCAGTGCCGTCCGCCGTCATACGAACGCCACACACCGCCGTCCGCGGCGCCGACGAACATGGTCTGCGGACGCAGCGGATTCAACGCCAGCGCGAAGATGCGTCCGCCGATGTTGTTGGGACCGATATTCCGCCATTCCATTGCGGCATCCTGTCCCTTCGCCAGCGGCTGATACGCCGGCATGGTCTTCATGCTCTCGAACGCGCGTGCGCGTGCTCCCGGCGGGATGCTGCCATCCGACCAGGTTAGCCGGTTGTAGAAATACTCATGCCGCGCCCGGGCGTTTTCGACGGTGCCGCGGCGCGCCTCGTCACCTTCACGGTGAATGAGTGACGACTGGGCATGGGCCTGAAGCGACAGGGCCGCCAGGAATATCATGATCGTGATGGAGCGAAGGAGGGAACAACTGCGCATATCGACCTCGCTGGTATCTGTCTCTGCTGTATCGGTGGCGGGGATATGGAAGAGAGTGTATCTCTATCCATCATAAAAGCTACGTCAGTCACGCACGAATGTCAATGCAGAACTGCCGCGGCTTTTGTATTCGACACCCCCGTTCTATATTCCCTCTGTTGAACAGAAACGGTGATTGTCATGCCTCTGCCATGGTTTCTGCGTCCCGGATCACGAAAGCGACCGGCGGCCCTCGTTCTCGGCGGGGGCGGCGCGCGGGGACTCGCTCACGTCGGTGTTCTGCAGGTGATGGAAGAACACGGCTGCATGCCCGACATGATCGTCGGCACCAGCATCGGCGCTGTCATCGGTGCAATGTATGCACAGCATGCGGATATCGGGACCGTCCGATCCCGTCTGAATGAATTCCTCTCGAGCAGTTTTTTCGAATCCGTGGGACTCGACACCTTCTACCGCCGGCACGAAACCTCCCTGTTCCCGGTCATTGAAGACTGGATTCAGGGGCTGCGATTGCGGCTGAGCGTGACACGGACGCTGACACATGAAGGCATGATTCCCGCCGCGATTCTCCGCGAGGGGCTGGAAATGCTGCTTGATGACGCGGACATCAGCGACTGCCGCATCCCCTTTGCCAGCGTCGCGGTCGACCTGCGTTCCGGGGAGACGCGGACGCTCCGCAGCGGCAGCATTCGTGATGCCGTGGCGGCAAGCAGCAGCATCCCGGGTATCATCGCTCCCGCCGTCATCGACGGCCACTCCCTCGTCGACGGCGCGGTGACCAGCGCTACCCCGGCACTCGAAGCCCGGGAAATGGGTGCGCGGACAGTGGTCATTATTGATGTGAGCCGGGACATGAACAGCGTGCGCACCCCGAAAGTGGGATTCGAAATCATGCAGCGCGCCGGTGACATCGCTGCCGCACGCTGCAACGAGCGACAGCTGGAAGTCGCCGATCACGTCCTGCGTCCCGAAGTGCGGGAATACCACTGGGCACGTTTCGATCAGGCGGAAACACTGATCGGCGCGGGAGCACAGACCGCACAGGAGCATCGCCGGATGCTCTGTTCCGTTTTTTCAAACCGCAGGGATGAGAGATGAACGAAGACATTCCCCGATTGCTGCAGCAGAGCAGAAATGTTGCCGTGGTCGGCCTTTCCGACAAGCCCTACCGCGACAGCTATCGTATCGGTCAAACCCTTCTCGCACACGGGTACACGCTGATTCCCGTCAATCCTTCACTCGAGACCTGGAACGGCATCACGGTCTGGCCGGATCTCGAAAGTGTATCAACCCCCATCGACATCGTTAACGTGTTCCGGCGTTCCGAACATGTTTCGGATATCGTCGACCAGGCCATCGCCATCGGGGCCAGGGCAATCTGGACGCAATACGGTGTGGTGGATGAAAAAGCCGGCAGGCGTGCGGAAGCGGCCGGCCTGCACGTGGTCATGGATCGCTGCATTGCCGTCGAGCTGTCCCACAAGGGCTGAAATCCCACAAGGGCTGAAATCCCACAAGGGCTGAAATCCCACAAGGGCTGAAATCCCACAAGGGCTGAAATCCCACACGGGCCGAGATCCTGCACGGACTGACATCCCTCTAACGGTTTCGGCAGCGAAGAAAGAGAGTACTATCCCTCCTGCTCATTCTCAACGAACACCTGATGGGTATCAACGTCAATATGCACGCGGACAGTATTGGGTCTGCAGCAGACCTGGCAATCCTCCACATACTCCTGATCCTCACCGGCCGACAGGTCGATGAAGATCTCGTTGATCTCGAAGCACCAGGCGCAGCGGAAGGTTTTGCGCATGGTTCTGCTCCTTGGGAATAGGATACACCGTCAAACTATCCCGGGAACAGGGCAAAGTCAAGGCCACAGACTACTCCCTGAGGTCCTTTTCGTATTCGCGCGCGAAATTCTCGATCGCCGTGTAGAAAAGATTCGCCATATGCTGCTGCCCGAAGCGGGTGGAGAGGAATTTCTCCTCGGTGTGATTTGAAATGAATCCGCTTTCAATCAGTACGCTCGGCATCGAGGCGCCCACCAGCACGTAAAACCCGGCCTGCTTGACACCCTTGCTGCGAATCTGATTGCTCTCCTTGACCTGGTCATGCAGCAGCTCCGCGAAGCGCTCGCTGTAGCGCACATACGCGCTCTGCGCCATGTTGATGAGGATGAAGCTCTCGTTGTCCAGCTTCGCGTAGCGCTTTTCGTAATCCTTCTCGAGCTTGATCACCGAGTTCTCGAATTCCGCGATGCGAATCGCCTCCTCGGTGCGGCCGGGACGCAGAATATACACTTCGAAACCCTGCGCGTTCGACGGTTTCTGCGGCGTGGAATTGCAGTGCAGGGAGATGAAAAGCTTGCCCCCCGCGGCGTTGGCGATCTGTCCGCGTTTGTCGAGCGGAACGAATGTATCGTCCTTGCGCGTATAGACAACCTTCACACCGGGCATTTTCCGCTCGATGAGTTTCCCGAGCTTCAGGGCGATCCCGAGGACCACGTTCTTCTCCTTCAGACCGGTCACACCAATGGCGCCGGGATCCTTTCCTCCATGTCCCGCATCGATGACGATGCAGTCGAGTTTCCACTTGCTGCGTGCACCGTCCTGCTGCCGGGCCGACTCCTCGCGCAGCATTTTCCCGACTTCCACGTTCTTGAAAAGAGACACCAGAAGGTCGCCAGACTTGACATCCCGGCTCATCTTGTTTGATGAATAGCTGTCGTTGAGCGTGAAGGAGATGCGGGCGTTTTTCCCGAGCTGTTCTGCCGTGACGGTTGTGACGCCCTCTCCGTCGGTCGGCGTCTGACGCAGTTCGTTTCCGTCCACCGTCGCATTCGGGATGGTGACCACGAGACGATCTCCCTTCAGCTCACTGGTGTATTCCGTCAGCTCACGCCGTGCATGCAGCCGTATCAGCGTCCCGTTCATGCGCGTATCCACGGTCACATGCGTGATGTCGTATGTGCGCGCCGTTTCGGGTGTCACCGCGGTCGCGGGTGCGTCGTTCTCCTTCGCGATCGCCTCGGCCTTCCTGGCCGCACCGGCAGGGACTACTGCAGGAGCCGCGGACGAGGAAGCCGCGCTGCCGGGCAGTGTTCCGGTCACGCGTGCGACCGGACGTGATGTGGCCGTGACCGTGAGCCGGGGCACGGCCTGGTCGAGCAGCAGCGTCTTGCTCCAGACCCTGCTCAGAAGCGGGAGCATCGACGCGATCGGCATGTAGTATGCCACCTCGCTGCGGACGATTTCTGCAGGAAGCTGATACACCTCACGGATGACATTGTCCCGGTGGGACAACACGACGACAAAGGGATTGTTGTCGGTCAGCTTCAGGCGCGACTCGGCAATGCGCACCTCGATTTTTCGCGCCTGCTCGTTGACAAAGGTCGGCATGGCGAGCACCTCGGCGAATTCGCTGAGCGATGCATACAGCACACCGGCGTGTTCGAACGCAGGGACGGCAAAGCGCTTGCCGTCATACTCTACGTTCAGCGCGGTGACTTCGGCGCGGACGGGCACCGCCGCACCGAAGCACAGAGTGATTGCAAGGAGAAGTATTCGGATATTCATCGATACATGCTGTTCACTGATTGAAACATCGATGCCTCTATGAACGGAGTCAGTGCACCCGCTTTATCACGACAACGGTTTTGTCATCGGAATAGCGGCCGTTTGCACTGAAGGTCTGGACATCCTGCAGGATCTCACGGCAGATGTCCTTCGCCGAGTGCTGTGCGTGCCGTTCCACCACACCGATGAGCCGCTGTTCACCGTACTCTTCGTCACCGTCGTTGGCCTCGCTGATTCCGTCGGAGTACAGCACGAGCACGTCATCCTTCATGATATTCGTATTGGTCACACTGAACTGGGCGTCGTTGAGCAGGCCGATCACCGGACCGGTGACGGCAAGTTCCGTGCACGACCGCTCGGCGGCGTGATAATGCACGGGCTTCGGATGGCCGGCATTGGAGTAGAGCATCAGTCCGTCGTCACCGTCGAACAGTTCGCAATAGCAGAGCGTGAGGAAACGTTCGTGCGGAAAAATCCGCCGGTTGATCGCATTGATGCGCCGGAGCATGGAGGAAATCTTGCTCTCGGCCTCCACGCTCATCATCAGCGCGCCCGAGACAAACAGTGCCTGTACCGCGGCGGAGAAGCCCTTGCTCGCGGCATCGCCGACGCTGACAGCCATGCGGTCGGGATCCTCTTTCATGTCGTAATAATTGAAAAAGTCGCCTCCGACGGTTTTTTCGGGGAGGCTGACGCCGTACAGCTCATACCGCCCGAACACGTACTCATGTTCCGGAAGCAGCCTGCGCTGCAGATCGCGCGCCAATTCCATTTCAGAAAGCAGATCCTTTCGATGCGCCTCGCTGCGACGATTCTGGAGCATCTGCGTGACCGCCTGTCCTGCAATGCTGAGCATATACCGCAGCTCGGCATCGACCTGCTTGGTATTGAATGCCATCAGGTACTCGTAATACGCCGTGTCGCCGATGGACACACGGTCGCCGACACCGGTGGCGGAGTATTTGATGATGCCCTTGCTGCGCAGAGTCGGATTGGTTTCGTTGGCGAGCACCGTGCGCTTGCGTGCCACTTCCTCGAACACGGCATACCCTTGCAGGTCGATGGTGAACTCCTTCCCGACGGGATCGATATTGCCGGATTCATAGAGCAGCACATAGGAACGCTCTTCGGGCAGCAGCCGCCAGACGCGTCCGCCGGTAATGCTGATGCGTTCGTTGGCGATGATCTCGTCGAGGATGGCCCGGAGCATGTCGGCTTCCTCCGCGAATTCGCGGGAGCCGATATTCTCAATCAGTCTGTAGAGCGTGCGCTGTGTCATCGAAAATCACCGGTGGCGTGCGTCAAACTGCCTGCATGCGTGAAACGGATATTGTATTAAGATACGGGGACGGCTCTGATTTTACCACAGTGTGCGGCGGATCAGGATGACAACGACAAAGAGGACAATGCCGCCGGTCAGGAATGGCCAGGGGATGCCAATGTTCTGAAAAGCAAATGCACCCCAGACGGGACCGAGGACGCGTCCCAGCGCACCGAGCCCCTGGTTGATGCCGAGGATGCCGCCCTGCTGTCGTTCATCCGCGTGGCGGGATATCAGGCTCAGGCAGCTCGGCGTCACGAGTCCGGCACCCACCGACAGGATCGCAAGGTCTATCAGCAGCGGCACGGTGCTCTGCGTGCACGGGATTCCCGCCAGACCGATCATCGTCAGCACCGAACCGGTGAAGAACAGCCAGCGCTCCTGGTACCGTTCCGACAGCACACGGATGAGCCCGCCCTGCGTCGCGGCGCCGATGATGCCGATGAAGCCGAACAGGTATCCCACCTGTTTATCACTGTATCCGAATTCCCGCACGGAGATCAGGGGGAAGGTCGCATAGATGTTGGCGTAGCCAAACGTCACCAGGAAAAAGAGGATGAGCAGCATTCCGATCTTCGGACGACGCAGCGCATCGACAAGCATGCGCATGCTGAACCTGACCGCCGGGGAGGACTCCCCGCCGCTGTGCAGCGACTCCGGCAGGGCGATAAGCGCCGTGACGAAGGCGACGGCGGAAAGCGCCGCTGCCGCGTATCCGGGGATGTCGTACCCGTATGGCACCAGCATGCCGCCGATGAAGGGACCGAAGACGAATCCGAGACCGAATGCGGCGCCGATCAGTCCCATCCCTTTCGCGCGGTCACGTGGCGTCGTGACATCCGAAATGTAGGCCTGCGCGGCCGAGATATTCGCGCCGCCGATACCGCCGAGCAGCCGGGAGAAAAACAGGAGCTCAAGCGTGTTGGCCATGCCGAACAGCACGTAACTCACCACGGTGAGGAAAAGCCCGAGCAGCAGAATCGGACGCCGCCCCACACGGTCCGAAAGCCGCCCCCACACGGGCGTAAAAATCAGCTGCATGAAAGAGAACGATGAAACCAGGAAGCCGATCGTCACATCACTGGCACCGAAATCCGTCCCGGCATAGGACGGGATAATGGGAATGACGATACCAAATCCCAGCAGGTCAATGAAGGTGATGACGAAAATAATGGTGAGCGGCGTGCGTTTCATCGCATAAAAGTATCCACGCCCCCTCCGAATTCCAAGGCGTTCCGCGGCGGCGCGGACAGGGCAAAATTTCGGTACCATCACCTGCTGTCCGGTGACAGCGCAACTTGCACCGCGGTGTTTCGTATGAACCGGCAGAACGTCATTACACGCAAACATTCACCGACTTGTTCACGGAGGTCTGGCATGAAAACCCTGACTCTCGCCATCGTATGTGCACTGCTCGCAGCCGGCCCCCTCAGCGCGCAGACCGGAAACACCGACATCACCCCGGAAACGCAGACCATTCTGAAAAAGAACATCCTGCGAAATCTCGAGCATCGTATCACCGACATCCGGGCCAACACCCTGCAGCTCATCATCGACCTGTCCGTCAGCCATCCCGAGGTGGATCTCGATTTTGCGCTGCTGCCCACGATGCACATCCTCAAACAGGACGACCACGAGGGACTGCGCATTCTCGCCGCGGTCGCGCTCTATCACATCGGCGGAGAACGCGGACAGTTTGCCGTGCAGCGGCGCAGCCTTTACGATGATTCACCGCGCGTCGCACGAAATTGCAGCCGGCTTTCCCTGTACTGGGGTGAACAGTTTCTCTCGCGCGGCATCGGCAATCCGGCTGATCAGGCCCTGCAGCTGGCCAGGCTCGATCAGAAAAAATAATTTTCAGATTTTTTTTCTGCGCATTGCAACATCGACGACGCCACCCCGTACACAACGACAGATGCACAACAATCGAACATGTTTATCCATTGGAGATGATAGAATGAAGAAGATGCTCACCACCCTCGCAGTCGTTGCCGCGCTCGTCGCCGTTCCGTTCACCAACACGCAGGCGCAGGACGCCAAGCCGCTGACCGAGAAGCAGCTCGAACTGATCAAGACAAATGTGCTCGCCAACCTCGAACATCCTTCTCTCGAGGTGCGCGCCGGCACGATGCAGCTGCTGATCGACATGAAGGAGACCTACCCGCAGTATGATCTCGGGTACGCGGTCATCCCGATGATGGAGACACTCAAAAGTGATCCCAAGCCGGAATTTCGCATCCTGGCCGCTCTGGCGCTGTACCACCTCGATTCCGACCTGGGTCGTTTCGCAGTCGAGCGCCGCGCGAAATTCGACGACAACGAGCGTGTAGCAAAGCATTGCGCCTCCCTGGTCCGCAGCTGGGGCTCGCAGTCCGGCAGCGACAACTTCGTCGCGGAAGTCAAGAAGGCACTCTGACATTTTCACATAGATTTTATGGATCGGGCCCGTCACTCCGGCGGGCCCTTTTCGTCTCCCCGGCCCTGCGCGGCATCCCGTTCCCCCCCTCCCTCGCTCGTCCCGCCGAAACCGTCATCCGACTGTTGGAAAAGACGCACAAACTCCGTACATATGAGAAAAAAGGAGCGCAATATATGGCATCCACACCTTCTCCCCGACGACGCTTCCTGAAATCCGCCGGACTCGGCACGGCTGCGGCCATGCTGCTCCCGCACATGCGCGGAACAGCCGATGACACAAAAAAGCCCGGCACCAATATCGAAGATGCGTTCGACATCCCCCGCAGCGAAGCCTCGATGCCCGGGCGGTATCCCGGCCGCGTGGTCGACGTCTTCGATCCGGCATCGGTCGCCGACGGCGTCCCGGTTGCGGAACGCTGCGGCATCATGCTCGCGGAAGCGATGCGTTCGCTGACCGGCAGCGCGAGCGTGGCCGAGGCATGGCGACAGTTCGTCTCGCCCGATGATGTCGTCGGACTGAAGGTCAACCCCGTTGGCGGCGCGTTGCTCTCGACCAGTCCGGTGCTCGTCGAGGCCATCATCACCCAGCTCGAAGACGCCGGTATCCCGCGCGCGAACATCATGATATGGGACCGCCGGGAATTCCAGCTGCATGAGGCCGGATTCACGGCCGAGCGATTCCCCGGCATCACCATCCGCGGCACGGAGTGCAAGGACTCCCAGGGGTCGTTCCGGGATGAGACCGGCCGCCTCTACAGCGAAGACCGTATCGACCGTGACTGGTATTACTGGGCCGATTGTGAAGAATCCTATGACGAGGAAACCCTGCCGTACATGGTCAACGACGGCAAGTACTCGTACTTCAGCAGCATCGTCACGAAGGATGTGACGAAAATCATCAACATTCCCATCCTGAAAAACGCCGGCAGCACGGTGACGCTCTGTCTGAAGAACCTGGCGTACGGAGCCATTACGAACACCGGCCGCCTGCACAGGCCGCTCTGGGCCGACACCTGCGCGCAGGTTCCCTGCTTCGCTCCCCTGCGCGACAAGGTGGTGCTCAATATCGTCGACGGCATGATGGGCTGCTATCACGGCGGCCCCGGCGCGAATCCCCAGTTCATCATTCCCTATCACCGGCTGCTCGTCGGCAGCGATCCGGTTGCGGTGGACCGCATCGGACTCGATATCGTCGAGAAAAAGCGCGTCGAAATGAAGATGCAGGAAAAACCATCGCCGCGCGCCACCGGCTTTCTCGACATGGCGGCGGGCTATCAGCTCGGCGTCGCAGACATGGAATCCATTCAGCGCACCAGCATTGATCTGTCATGAAAATATTCACTCCCCTTCTGCTCCTCCTCGTTCTGCATGCATCCGCGTCCGCTGGACCGCTCGTCATCGGCAGCGACCTGCCCGGATGGAAGATCAGCGACCCCGATTTCTACAGCGCAAAGGAGCTGTACGGCTACATCAACGGCGGTGCGGAACTGTACCTCGAGTACGGATTCCGGCAGGTTTCGGCCCAGCGCTGCAGCAGGGGCGATCACGAACTCCAGGTCGACATCTACCAGATGGTCTCGCCGGAAGCAGCCTTCGGCATATGGTCCATCCTCCGCGGCGACTGTCCCGAACAGTTCGGCGGTGCGGATTGGAGCTGCCTCCGCCCCGAACAGATCCTGTTCGCCCGCGGGCCGTACCTCGTCTCCGTTGTTCCCTATGACCGCGCGAAAACGACCCGCGACGCCGCCGAGAAAGCGGCCGCGGCACTGCTGAAACGCATCGGCGGCAGGGATTTTCGCCCGTCGGAGCTCTTCCGCAGCGGGCCGCTTTCCCCCGGCAGGAACGCGCTGCAGTTTCTGCATGGTCCGCTGGCACTGCAGAACGCGCTCCCGTCATGGGATGACCTCCTCGACGGCATCCAGCGCTTCGACCTCTATCACAGCGCATTCGGAACCGGCTCGCGCAAGACCGAAGCAGCCATCATCGAGACGAAAACAAAGCGCGATATGGACCGCATCCTCGGGCGCCTGGGCGCCGCAGATGCCGGCAGGGAATGGAGCAAAGCCTCGAAGCACGGCGGCCTGGTCAAACGCAAAAACGCAAAAACGGCCTGGTACCTCAAGGGCGGCCAGGCCGAAGATCTCAGCAGGAGAATGAAATAGGGATTACTGCAGTCCGCACATCCCTCCTGCACATCCGCCACCATAGGACGGCGTTTCACAGGAACCGCTCTCACATCCCGGCGCGGGGAGGGTGCCCGCTCCGGTGGATGCGGCGAAGGAGGAAAATTTCTTCGACGCGGAACGGGACTTGCAGTCGGGACACTGAATCAGATCGGGATTTTCCGCACCCTTGTGCAGGATGTCGAACTGCGATCCGCAGTCATTACAGGAATATTCGAAGATGGGCATGGCTGCTTTCGAATTATGAAACAGGCTGTTCGTCGCTCGCGTTCTTCTGCGGAGCGGTTTTCTTTCGTGATGGAATCAGCCAGGTCGCACCGACAATGGCACCGTATATCGTGGAGGTGTACCACTTGCTGGTTATCGGGCACGTGCCATTGAGGCAGCCGATGAAATACCAGTAGGCAAAACCGACGGCTGTTCCGATCAGAACGGGGAGAATTTTCTTCAATATATGCATCATTCGTCCTCTCACGGGTTATTGACATAAGATGCACGACATCGCCGGAGGTTGCAATACCACCCTCGATGACCTGTGAACAGCGCAGCCGTCAAACGAGGTAGAGACTGCGCTGCGGTTTCGAGAGGAATTTCGCTCCTCCCGCGGTCACCCAGACGATTTCCTCGACGGTGGCCACGCCGTAGCCCTGAATCGGAAGACGGGGCTCGATCGTGAACACCTGTCCCTCTTCAATCTTCCCGTACGGCAGCCGCCCGTAGCGCTCCCAGCGCGGAAGAAGCCCCACGCCGCCATCGTGCGCGGCTCGTCCGACCTGATGTCCGAGGGCATGCGGATACTCGGGGTAGCCATGTTTCACGATATGTGAGCGCGCCACGTCATCGATGCGCCACGACACGGCGCCGGGTTTCAGCGCATCAGCCGCGAGCTGGATGGAATCCCTGATGACGCGGAAGCCCCGCTGCACCTCGCGCGGAGCGCCCTTCTCCCCCTTCCGGCGAATGTACCACGTGCGCTGCAGATCGGAGCAGTAGCCGTCGATCTTCACACCGAAATCGATATTCAGTACATGTCCTTCCTCGATCTTCCGTCTGGTCGGACCGTAATGCGCACCCGCGTGCTCGGGACCGGTGAACACGGCGGGACAGTGATCCTCATCCCATGCCAGCTCCACACCGTGATCGCGCACGCGCCCGAGGATGAAATCCGCCACATCACGCTCCGTCTTTCCCGGCGCGAGAAATCCTGTCACTTCGTTGTAGATATCCAGCGTCAGCCTGATCGCCTTTTTCATGCTGCGGATTTCCGCAGCGGTTTTCCTGCCGCGCAGCGCGGAGATGACATCCTGCGACGAGACGAGCCGGCCGGCGAATTTCGTTCCTTCCAGCATGGAAGTCAGCAGCAGGTACATCCCGTGTGTCAGGCCGTCCGCCATGACCGAATCCGTGCTGTAGTTGATGGCGATTTTTCGGGGATTCTTGCGCTTCAGCACAGCGAGCAGTTCCTCGCGTATCCCCTGCACGTAGGGAACCACGGTGCCGTAGGCGGGATTGTCTTCGATGCCGGCGACGTCGAGACTGCCGGCGACGGCGATGGTTTCCCCGTCGCGGCAGATGATCCATGCGGTCTGCCACGTGGCATGCTGCCCGATGACCATGTCGATGGCGGGATCGGGCATCGTGCCGCTTTCCCGTACGAAGGTCAGCCACATGTCGATCTTCTTTTCCTGCAGGATCTCAATGGCCTGCGCGACTTTTTCCCTGATCATCTTCATGAAAATCCTCCTCTGAGAGACGATGAATGTCAGAGAGGAAGATACGCCATGCGCTCCTGCGATGCACACGGCCGTGACGATGCCGATGCCGGCGGACATCGCACAGTGGATAGCCCACGGCGGATAGCCCACGGCCGCCGCCGAAGCGGCACTCGGTCGCATGTTCCTGCACGGAAACGTATATTACGGGCGAACGGCATCATTCACCGTCCTATCCTCTTTGCATGAACATCATCATCATCGGTGCCGGCCTCGTGGGAAGCAGTCTCGCCGAGCACCTCCTTCATCAGGGACACAATATCGCTGTCATCGAACGCAACGCAACGCGCAGCGAGGAAATCAGCGACAAGCTCGACGTACTCATGGTTACAGGCTCCGGAAGCAATCCACGGGATCTCGAGGCGGCGAAAATCGAAGCGGCCGACATGGTCATCGCTGCCACGCCCGTCGATGAGGTGAATCTGATTTCCTGCATGATCGCGCGGAAGTATGATGTTCCGCATCGCATCGCCCGCATCCGCAACGCCGATTTCATCACCGGCAGCGCGCGCCTTCAGGCGGAGGATTTCGGTATCACCCAGGTGATCTATCCCGAGGAAAACACGCTGGATGCCGTCGTCAATCATATCGAAACACCGTTCGCCATCGACGCACAGGACTTTGCCGACCGATCCGTGCTGCTGCGCAGCTACCGCATCGCCGATGACATGCCGATCGCGCATCGCAGCCTCATCGACCTGCGCAACGATCCCAACGGAAACATGCTGCTGGTCGTGGCCATCATCCGCGACGAGCAGGTGATCATCCCCCGCGGTGATACGATCATTCAGCCGGACGACAAGCCGTTGTTCATTTTCCCCCGGGAGGCGCAGGCGAACGTGCTGAAGCTGTTCGGTCTGGACAGCGGGGCGAAGAAGAAGGCCATCGTTTTCGGCAACACGCTCACGGCGATCAATATTGCGCGCAAGCTCCAGGAAGAACTCGACACGGTCATTTTCATCGATCCGGATCTCGAGCACGGAAGCACGGCCGCCGCGAAACTGCACGGCATTGACGTGCTGCACGGCAGCGGTGACGACATCGATGTTCTCAAGGAAGCCAATATCCGTTTCGCGGACTTCTTCATCGCGGCTTCAGAGGAGAACGACGAGAACATTCTCTCCTGCCTGCTGGCCAAATCCGAGGGCGCCCGCGAAGTCATTGCCATCGTCAACGACGATCAGCACGTCGATCTCTTTCTTTCCATCGGGATCGACCATATCATCAACCCGCGGCAGCTGACGGCGAACGGCATCCTGAACGCCGTGCTGCCGGGCTATGTCAGCTCGTCGCTGCACATTCAGAAAACCGACATCGACGTACTCCGCCTCTCGGTGGGCGAGCATTCTCCGGTCGCGCACAAGGCGCTGAAGGACAGCTGGCGACGTGTGCTCGGGGTGTCCATTGTCGGCGCCGTGCTGCGTGAGGGGAAGATGATCATTCCGACGGGCAACACGACGCTCGAACCGGGCGACCTCGTGATCGTGTTCACGCGCATGGCGGGCATCAAGCGCGTCCGCAAGCTGTTCGGATCCCAGGAACAGACCGGCAGGAATCCGAATGCATAAACGCACTGTCCTGTATGGCGTCGCCCGGCTTCTGCAGGTCATGGGACTGGCCATGCTCCCCGCTGCGGTCATCGCATGGTTTGATACTTCGGAAAGCACGACGATGGGCATGCTGTTCGACCCGGAATTTTCCGGATTCTGGATTGCCATTCTCGCGTCGGTGCTCTTCGGCACGGTGTTCGCGACAATGTTCAAAAAGAACAGCACCACGCAGACCGTGCGCGAAGGATTCGCCATTGTGACACTTGGCTGGGCCGTGCTTGCGCTGTTCGGTAGTATCCCCTTCTTCATCTATTTCCTCGAGACAGGCGGTGATTCGTCGCTGTACGGCATCATCCATGCCTTCACAAACGGCGTTTTCGAGATCATGTCGGGCTTCACCACGACGGGATCCACGATTCTCACCGACATCGAGTCCGTGCCGAGGGGACTGCTGTTCTGGCGCAGTCTCACGCACTGGCTCGGCGGCATGGGCATCGTCACGCTGGCGCTCGTGATCTTTCCCGCCCTCGGCGTCTCGGGATATCACATGTTCAAGGGCGAAGTGCCCGGTCCGACCACCGAGCGGCTGCAGCCCCGGCTCGCCCAGACGGCGAGTATCCTCTGGGGCGTGTACGCGCTTCTTTCACTGGCGGAGACCCTGCTCCTCCTGCTCGGCGGCATGGACTGGTTCGACGCCCTCTGTCACACCTTCGGGACGATGGCTACCGGGGGATTCAGCACGAAGAACCTTTCCATCGGGCATTTTCAGAGCGACTTCATTCACTGGGTCGTCACGATTTTCATGTTTCTCGCGGGGATCAATTTCCTCCTTCACTACAACGTCCTCCGCGGCAATCCGCGCGTGCTGAAAGTTGACCGGGAGTTCCGCTTCTATCTTGGTGTCATCATCACGGGTGTGGTGATTGCGACCGTGATTCTCAGTGTCGAGGGACTGCCGTCGGTGGACTACTCGCGCACACACTACCGCCACGATCCGGTGCCGTACGAGGATTTCGCCGCGCATGTGCATGCGGAGGAGGAAAAAGTGGAATCCCTGTACGGCAGTTTTCGGGAGGCCGCATTTCAGGTCGTGGCCATCACGACGACGACGGGTTTCGGCACGGTGGATTTCGACGTGTGGCCGACGACGATCCGTCTGATGCTTGTTGTGCTGATGTTCTTCGGGGGTTGCGCGGGAAGTACCGGGGGCGGGATGAAAATGATCCGCATCCTGATCAACATTAAGGCCGCGTGGCGCGAGATCATCAAAATGGCCCGGCCGCGCATCATCCGTCCCGTCAAGGTCGGCGGCGTCCCGATCGAGGAAGTGCGCGTCGGGAACATCGTCTCGTTTTTCATCCTCTTCCTGGGACTGACCATCCTCTCCTCCATCCTTATGACGTTTTTCGTTCCCGACCTCGTCACCGCGTTCACCTCCGTCGTCGCATGCATCGCCAATATCGGTCCCGGACTGGCCGGCGTCGGTTCGGTCGAGAACTTCAACTGGATCCCCATCCCCGGGAAGTGGATTCTGATTTTCAATATGCTGCTGGGAAGGCTTGAGATCTTCACGGTGCTCGTGCTGTTCCGCGCCTCCATCTGGCGCTGAGCCCGACTCCCCTCCAGCCCCGGTCTACGGCTACTCCCTTTCTGCTCGTGCTCGTGCTCCTGCTACTGCGTACTGTCTCCTTCTTCCTGCGTGCCGCTGTCCGTCTCGTGCACATCGAAACGCTCATCCAGCCAGTCGAACACGCGCTGATTGAGATGGGGGAGATTCCCGACATGGTCATGGGAATCCGCGACATGCAGTGCCGGCACTTTCACACGTGTTTTGTCTTCGGAGTGAATCAGGTCAAAGAAGCGCATCGCCTGATCCTCGAGTTCGGGATAGGCCGCTTCACCGCGAACGACAAGCGTCGGGCATTCAATGCGGTAGACGATCTCCTCAATGGTATAGGGGAGCGTTGCACCCACGAGTTCCTGCAGCCGCCGCACGCCAAAGCGGCGGCAGAGACTGAGCACGAACAGTTTCATGTCGTTCTGAAGAATGGTATCCGGCAGATCATAGACGTCATCGACGGTGAAATCGATGTTTCTCGCCCGGGATCCGATCAGCGCAAGCAGCACCCGGTGAAAATTGATGAAGGGAGGATTGGCGATCAGTGCCTTGACCCGGCGATCGAACACGGCGATGCGCGCGGCAAAATAGCCGCCGAGACCGTTGCCCATGACCGCGATATGATCAGGATCCACATCTTCGCGATTGTACAGAACATCGAGTACATCCTGCAGCAGCACTTCGTAATCGTTTCGCAGATAACTCTCGGGGTGCTTCCGCATCATACCCGCCTGACCGGGGCCCTGAAAGACAAAGACATTGTACCCGCGTTTCAAAGCCGCGATACCGGCGTAAAAGTACTGCTCCTCCGCACAGCTTTCGATGCCGGGGATGATAACAACTGTCCTGCGCTTGTGGCCGGAATGATCAGGCGCGAAAAAGTGGCATGGATAGACGCGATGATCAGCCTCAATATCAACGGGCTCCCAGTGATGCTGTGAATGTTCCATCGCCTTTTCGAAACAGGCAGAACACTTTCCCCCGTACTGCACGAACTCTGTCCCTGCGATCGTCGCATAATACTCGGCGGCATGGAAATAATTCGCGGCTCGTGAGTATGCCTCCCGCGCGCTGATTTCATGTCCCGCCCGGGAGGATTGATCCCCCTGGGTCTCGACGGTGGTAGCGAGTTCAGCCCATTTTTCGGCCCACGTAAACGGATCCCACTCCTGCATTTCCAGTGCGACGGCGTAGCATTCCCCGAATGTCGAACCACCGTAGGCAGCAAGGCCCATCTGGCGAAGAAGCTTGAATTCAAATTGCGGACGAAGAAATACAGGGGAGGTTGCGTCTTTGGGGAGTGGCTCTTCTTGCATAATCACTCACGAAACTGGAGAGTGAATGCTGAACGGAACAGCCCGGTCAGCTGTATTGCTCAATGCGATTCCTGTTGCTGTGTCGCGATGCAAATATCGCGCCGAAAAAGGAAGCCCCAAAATTGCTGCAGTTAGCGCGGATGACTCTCTCAATGGTGTGAAGAATCTGAACAGCGCGTGAACTATTTCCACGTCCGGACAGAATGACTTCCCCAATTCAGGGGTCCGCAGAATGCGTCTCACATGAAGAACATTTTTCCGGCTTCCCCGGGTGCGGGGGTGCATCTGGCTGAAAAATGTGATATAATAAAACTCAGATCCTGTCTGTCAATCGGAGGTTTTCTATGCGCAGTATTGGTACACTGTTGACAGTGGCTGTTTTTGTTCTCCTCGCCCATAGCACACGGGCGCAGGTCATCACCGCGGACAATGTCATCATGCGTGTTCGCGCCGTCTGCAATCAGGGACAGGGCGGTGCGCTGATCGCGGCGTTCGAGATCAAACCGCTGTCAAATCAATGGGCCCCGCCGTATGGCGCCATCGGCGGATACAGCGTCGTTTTCACGTATACAAGCTCCAAACTCGTCTTCCAGGGTGCAGCCCAGCGCTATAACGCCGGGGCCTGGGCATATCCCTACCGGAGCACAAACTTCGGTGCGTCTGCATGGTTCAATCAGGACGGTCATCATGGCAATCCTTCATACGCCCTGCCGGTGAACGATCAGAATTTTACTCCCTCGAGCGACTGTCAGGGGAATCCGCTCAATGACGACTACTACGAAATCATGCGGTACAGTATGAACATCATGCCCACCGCTCCCGGCACGGTCACACTCGGACTGTTCAGCGTTGAGCCCTACGGCACCAAGGATTTCCAGAGCATCCAGAATCAGCAGACAACCGCGATCTTCAGCGCCGATCTGACGACAAACGTGAATGACTCGATCATCATCGTGCAGAACCTGCTCGTCCCGGTGGAGCTTTCCGCGTTCAATGTCACCGGACGACCCGACGGCAGCATGCTGCTCAGCTGGCATACGGCGACGGAGACTTCGAACCTCGGTTTTGAGATCGAGCGCGGTGACGGTGAACACTTCGAACGCATCGGATTCGTGCCCGGCCGCGGGACAACGACGGAACCGCACACATATACATTCGTCGATGACAATCCTGTCGCCGAACGGGAAGGCAACCTCGTGTTTTACCGGCTGAAACAGGTGGATACCGACGGCTCGCATTCCTACAGCGAGATTCTTTCCGCGGAGATTCTGCCTTCCGTTATCGGACTGGAGCAGACGTATCCCAGCCCGGTGCGGGTCGGTACGGGCGCAAGCATCCCCTTCACGCTCGCGGTGCCCGGCAATGTTCATCTCCATGTGTATAATGCCATCGGAGAGCGTGTCGCGACGCTGCTCGATGGTGAATCCCGCCAGGCCGGACGCCACGTGCTCCAGTGGGATGCGCGTTCTTCCAGCGGAGAAGCACTTCCCGCGGGCGTCTATTTCGTGCGTTTCAGCGCCGGCATCGGCGGTGGAGAGCAGGTCAGCGCCAACCGGCAGATCGCACTTATTCGCTGACACGGACACCGGAAACTCTTACTAGCGGCGGGTACATCCCGCCGTTTTTTTTCCAGCCTGCAACATTTCGTATTTTGAGAATCCGAACACGGCAATTGTTCACCACCCGAGAGTGCACATCATGTCTTACCTAGCTCAATCCGATCCAAAAATCCATGACATCATTCATCACGAGGTCGAACGGCAGATCAACAAGCTGCAGCTGATCGCCTCGGAAAACTATGCCAGTCCGTCAGTGCTCGAAGCCACCGGCAGCGTCCTGACGAACAAGTACGCGGAGGGATATCCCGGCAAGCGCTATTACGGCGGCTGCGAATTCGTCGACCAGGCCGAGGACCTCGCGCGCGAGCGGCTTTCACAGCTGTTCGGGGCGGAATACACGAACGTGCAGCCCCACTCCGGCGCCACCGCCAACCAGGCCGTGTATTTCACCTTCGTCAATCCGGGCGACAAGGTGCTCGGCATGGACCTCGCGCACGGCGGCCACCTGACGCACGGATCACCGGTGAATTTCTCCGGGAAACTGTACGACATCGTTTCGTACGGCGTCGACAAAGAAACAGGCACCATCGACATGAACCAGGTCGAGGATGCGGCCACGCGCGAGAAGCCGAAAATGATCATCGTGGGCGCCAGTTCGTACCCGCGGAACATCGACTACAAGGCCTTTCGCGAAATCGCGGACAGGATCGGCGCCTGGCTGTGGGCGGATATCGCGCACCCCTCCGGACTGATCGCGGCCAAACTGCTCAACGACCCACTGCCGCACTGTCACGTCGTGACGTCCACGACCCACAAGACGCTGCGCGGGCCGCGCGGCGGCATCCTGATGATGGGCAAGGACTGGGAAAACCCGTTCGGCATCGTCGCGCGCAAGTCCGGTCGCACACGCATGATGTCGGAGGTGCTCGACAGCATGGTCATGCCCGGCGTGCAGGGCGGGCCGCTGATGCATGTCATCGCCGCGAAGGCCGTCGCCTTCGGCGAGGCGCTCGCGCCCGGGTTCGTCACCTATCAGAAGCAGGTGCAGGCCAACGCGGCCGCGCTCGCGAAACTGCTCGCGGACAAGGGATTCAACCTGATCTCGGGCGGTACGGACAACCACCTCATGCTCATCGACCTGCACAACAAGGACGTCACCGGCAAGGACGCCGAGAACGCAATGGAGCAGGCCGGCATCACGCTCAACAAAAACATGGTTCCCTTCGATGACCGCTCGCCCTTCGTGACCAGCGGCATCCGCATCGGGACGGCGGCCGTGACCACGCGCGGCTTCCGCGAGAAAGACATGACCTTCATCGCCGACACCATCGACAGCGTCATCAACAACATCGGCAAGGACGCGGTGCTCGACGGCATCCGCACGGATGTTAAGGAATACTGTTCGAAGTTTCCTCTGTACACGGAACTGGAGGACTGAGCTGAGCGCTCACCCGCAACGTTGAAAATCCGGCGGCTATCTTCCGCCACTTATACAGGAACCGTCATGCTGAGCCTGTCGAAGCATGACGGTTTTTTTGTGTTCTGCACATGAATGGAATGACGACCATTCGGGGCTACTCCTTGCTCGTCTCCTCCAGGAGTTCCTTCCAGCGCCGCGCATGCTCCTCCCATGAAAACCGCCTCATCACGACAGGTACGGCGAGACGCGCTTTCGCGCAGAATCTTTCATACTGCCCGACACAGTCGACAATCGCCGCACTCAGGGCGGTGGTGCTGCTTTCGTCGATTAGCCGAAGCGCGGCACCGCAATCGCCAAGTTCCGGTACGATACCCGTGCCCGCGCGCGCGACGACAGGCAATCCAGCAGCCGCTGCCTCAAGGTAGACGAGACCGAAAGATTCGATTTCCGAGGGGAAGACAAACAGGTGGTGATGACGGTACAGCGCGGGGAGGTCATCCCGGGAGACCCAGCCGGGGAAATCCACCGCGCCCGAGACACCGAGAGAGCGTGCCAGTCGCTCGAAATGTCTGCGGAGAATCCCGTCACCGGCAACGGTCAGGCGAATATCGGCCCCGGTCTGCGTCCGAGCCGCTGCGATCCCCCGAAGCACGACGTCGAGATGCTTGAGCGGATCGTCGAGACGTCCGACGAACAGGCAGTGAAACGGACCGGACTGGATTCCGGCAGAGGATGAGTCAACCGGGGCTGACGCCTTCGGATCGGCGGACATCGAGAGAGTGAAATGCGCATCGATCCCGAGCGGGATGATTGTTATGCGATCGTGCCCGATGACACGCGCGACTGCCCGCGCATGCGATTCGCACTGCGTGACCACCTGATCTGCATGCTTGAGCCGGCGCCGCATCCACCGTACCGCCCGGTGCTTCCCTTCCGCGGAGTAAACGGCAGGGGTGTCGTTTGCCGCGATGCAGACAGGGATGCCGAATCGGCGACCGCTTGCGAGCGCGATATCCGCGGACGGATGGGTGAAATGCACCACGATTATGTCCGGGCGGTGATCGCGGCAAAGGTGGTGGAGAAAGCGTCCGTGCTGCAGGGAAATCAGGCGTGTGGTCAATCCCCATGATAGGGAATCCGGAAGTGTGAAGGCGCGGCGCAGAAACACGCGTCCCCCCTGTTCGTCACGCACCTGCGAGAGCGGAAAGACGCGCGGGCGCTGGCTTCCTTCCGCCGCGCGGCGGGACAGCATGCTTTTCACGCGAGGGAAGACACGCTGAAAGCTGACGACATCCACGTGCGCGAAGGTGCGTAGTGACCGCACATGCGACGCCAGCCATCCCGTCGCGGCGTGCAGGGGATCTTCCGGGTATCGGTCTGTCAGCAGGAGGATGCGCATAAGGCGGCCGGGCGGGTTCAGGCTTCCGGCAGCTGCAGCGTCCAGCCAGCGCGGCGGAGATCGTCCCAGAAACGCGGATAGGACTTGCTGACGCTCCAGGCGTAGTCGATGCGCAACGGAACAGCGGCGGCAAATGCGAGCAGTGCGGCGGCCATGACCAGCCGATGATCCCCGTGTGTACAGAACAGCGTGTCGGGCATGATCTCCGTGCCGGGACGCACCTGCAGTCCATCGGCACTCGCTTCCACCTTCGCGCCCACATCACGCAGAGAGGACGCGAAATCATCGAGACGATTCGACTCCTTGTGCCGCAGATGCGACACCCCCGTGAAGGTGACCGGATGCCTGCGCGTCAGCGCGGCGACGGTCAGCACGGGCAGCAGATCGGGCACCTCGGAGAGATCGATGTCCTGCGGCGCGCGATCCGCTTCCTGCAGCCGGGCAAGAAAGCGATCCACGGCGCTGTCGGGCTGACGCGGCACGCGCGCCTTTCTCCCGGGGTCACAGGGATGGCCGAGAAAACGAGCTGCGCTCCATACAGCGGCTGAACTCGCATCAGGCTCCATCTCAAGCGTCAGCTTTTCGTTGAGGCGCTCCGTCTGATTGAATGCAATCAAATCCTCGTGCCGGATATGCTCAACTCCGGCAAGTTCCAGCAGCGACAGCGTCATGCGCAGATAGCTTTCACTGACGGTCTCCCCGAGCAGGCGCAGGGTGAACGGCGCTTCCGCGCCGACACTCAGCAGCGCGATCGCCGAAGCGAACTGCGAAGATGCGTCACTCTCAACCGAGAATGCCTCCGGCATCCGCTCCCAGCCGCGCAGCACGAAACCCTGTCCCGAAAGGTCATCGAAGGGTTCGATGGACGCACCTCCGCTGCGAAGGGCACGGAGCAACGGCTCATGCGGCCGGCGCAGCAGCGAAGGGGCGACCACGATTTTGCTGCGCTTCACCGACGTTGCGCACAGGGCCAGCAGGAAGCGCAGTGTCGTGCCGCCCTCACCCACGTAAATGCGCCGGCCCTCCCCTGCTTCATCCTGCTGGAGTTCACTGTTGAGATTGTCGACCACATAGCCCTTCGCCGTCTCCTCGACAGGATACCCGAGTCCACGCAGGGCGCGCAGCATGAACGTGACGTCCTCCGCCTCACTTTTCCCGACGATGCAGGTGCGACCGATGCGCTGCGATGCGATGATCAGCGCCCGGTTCAGCTCCGATTTGCTTGCGTCGATGACCAGCGTCACCGAACGCTCGCGTTCGACACGCACCCGCAGCGGTGAGCGGGAGAAATGGTCGTAGGCCTGCTCGAGTGCTCCGATCCATTGATCGGCGCTGATGTCGGCGTGCACATGCGGCGCGCCGAACGCATGAAGAACGACGGAGCGCAGCTGATCGTCACTGCGCTTTTTATCGCGTGCCATCGCGCCGCGCAGCACCTCCCGTGCGGGCATCGCGCCGAACGGTACGAGAAGCGGTGCCAGCGTTTCACGGCAGTGCCGCAGCGCCGGCGCATCCATCCCTTCACGTTCGGAAAAGACCAGCGAAGATGCCATGCCCCAGGCCACCGCGGCTCCGTGCCCGAGGCCCGTAATCAGTTCCAGCGCATGACCGATCGTATGCCCGAGATTCAGCACTGTGCGCAGGCCCTTCTCTTCGCGTGGATCCTCGTGTACAATATTCTGCTTGATGCGCACGGCCGCATCGATCATCTGCGTCAATGCCGGGGCGATCTCGTCAAACGGTGCGAACGCGAGCGTTTCCACGTCGCGCGCCTGCAGGGCGCGGCTGCCGGCCGCATCGCCGAGCCACAGGGTTTTGAGAAGCTCCACGACGCCGTCGCGCCGCTGATGCACCGGCAGCGTGGCCAGGAATTCCCAGACGAATACTACTTTTTCCGCGGGATAAAACGTGCCCAGCTGATTCTTGGCGACACCGAGGTTCACGGCGGTCTTGCCGCCGTGCGCGGAATCGACCATGGCCAGAAGCGTTGTCGGCACATGCCAGAGCGCGACCCCGCGCCAGAGAATGCTCGCGAGAAACCCCACCGCGTCGCCGATGCTGCCTCCCCCAAATGCGACCAGGGTCAACGGCTTGCTCGACCGACGCTTGAGCACCGCGACAGCGAGATCCTCGACGGCCGCGAGCGTCTTGAGCGATTCCCCCGCATCCACGAGAATGGGATCGTGGAAGCGGGAGAGATACTCCTGCGGGAGCTGCCGGTCGGCGATGATCACCGCATGAGCCGGCAGCTGCAGATCCCGCAGCGTGTCGATGCGTTCAATCAAATACATCCTCCACGGGGATGATGGTGATCCTGTCTTCGGTAAAGTTCAGCGGATATGCCATGATCGCCCTGTCTTCCTCGAGCACCTCCTCCGGCTTGGGAGTCTCGTACGTGATCGGACTCGGAACATCCGCAATGAGATCGCGCTTGAATTCCTCCGCGCCTGATGTCACCGCCGCGATCCTGATGTTGCTGAACTGCAGATGCCTGCGAATCGCCGCGTTGACTTCCTCCAGCGTGAGGTTCGCGATCTCGCGGCGGAACAGCTCGACATACTCGCCATGCATGCCGTAGAACTTGCTGTCGATGGCATACCCGAGTCGCCGCGATGTCGTCGTCGCGTAATGCAGCGCGTATTTGCCGAGAAAACGCTGCGTGAGCTCGAACTGCTCCTCCGTCATGCCGTTCTCGATCACCTGCTGCAGCTCGCGGATCGCGGCGCGCAGCGCGAAGTGGCGATGCGCGTGCTGGACGGGACGAATCCATACCTCGAAGAGCTGCTGCCGGCGGGCGTGATTCGTGGGCGGCATCTGGCGGCGTCCGCCGTTGGGGAATATCTCGATATAGGAGTAATCGCCGTAATTCATGCCCCGCGCCTCGCGGATCACCTGGTAGAGATGCGACGAAGAGTTGCGATGCTCGCCGAACCATGAGTTGAACAGCGCCAGCGCCCAGAAATCCTCGTCACCGCGCAGCACGTCAATCGGAAATCCGAAACTGATCGCCGTGGCATTGCAGTCCTTCTCGACAATGCGCATGTGCAGTCCCTCGAACGATGCGGGCTCCGGCGGCGGGGGCTGCGTGGGCTCGCTGGCCGGCAGGGCCGCGAGGTCCTCCTGGATATTGAAGACAAGCGTATCATGGTAACCGCCGCCAAGTCCGACGATCAGGTTTTGCCCGGTAAACCAGGCGCGGTAGAAGCTGCGCACGTCGTCTAGCGTAATATTCTCGAGACTGCTGACGGTGCCCATGTCGAGATGACCGTACGGCGTGCCTTCGTAAATGAAGTCGTAGAGCACCGCCTTGCCGAGCTCCTCGTCGTTTGCGTAGCGGAGCGACTTGCGGATACTGTTGATCATGTCGGTACGGATGCGTTCGAAGTCCTCCTCCGCGAAAGCGGGATGCAGGATGGCATCGGTGAAGAGCTCGTAGTAGGGATCGAGATTGTCGCGGTGGATGCGGCCGCTGATGATCGTCATCTCCTTGTCCACACTGGCGCCATACGAGGCCGCGATGGGGTACAGCTCCGCGAGAATGGTCTCGTAGGAGCGTGCCTCGGTCGCGCCCTCGGTCATCATCGCGGCGGTCAGCGCGGCCAGTCCTTCCTTGCCCGCCGGATCGCACTGGGAGCCGACTTTGAACCAGACACGGAAGCTGATGGTCGGATCGTCTGCGACGGGAAGGAGAACGACGTTTTCGGATGGAGGAGGAGAACAGGCGCTCATGAGCATGCCGGCAAGGATGATGATGGAACGAAGTCGTGTCATGATCACTCCCTCCCCTTCAGTGTTGCGATGGTACGCCGCTCGTCGGCGAGATAGCGCTCGACCGCAGCGCGGAGGTCATCCGGCGTCACGGCGTCGTACGCCACGTACAGCCGATCGACGACGTCGATGCCGCCGGTGATCGCGGTCAGCCGGGCCAACCGCCCCGCGACCTTGTCTGGCGTGTCAAGTCCCATGAGGAAGCTGTACTTCAGCCGCTTCTTCAGGTCAGCGAGCTGCCGGTCGCTGACCGTCCTGCTGCGGAACTGTGCGATAGTGCGGTCGATCTCCGTGCGCACCGATGCGATGTCAGCCTCGTCCTTGATCATCGCGTAAATGCTCCATAGCCGCGGATCGCGGTTGAAGCCGAAATCCGCGCTGATGAACTGCACTTTCTGCTCCTTGAGCACGAGCGTGCGGTAAATGTCGCTTGTCTCGCCGAAGAGCAGCTCCTCGAGCATCGAGCCGGCGACCATGACCGGATCCCCGACGTCGAGGGCGGGACCCTTGTACGACACGACAAGCAGGGGGAGCGTCTTTCCCTCGTAGGTCACATCCACACTGCGCTCTTCGGTCTGCGCGGGCTCCGCGAGTACATCCGGCATCTGATAACCGGCCTCCCAGTCGCCATAATGGCGGCGGATGAGCTCCATCGCGTCGGCTTCCCTGAAATTGCCGGCGAGCAGCAGCACGGTGTTGTCGGGACGATAGTAACGCGAGAAAAACTCTTTGCTGTATTCATAGAGCTGCGGCATGGCCTTGATGTCATCCTCGAAGCCGATGGTGGTATGTCCGTACGTGTGCCGCGTGAAAGCCTTCCCGAGCAGCGCTTCGAACAGCACCTGCCAGGGATTGCTGATGTTCTTGCGGTACTCGCCATACACCGCGCCGGCCTCTGTCTGAAAGGCCGCCTCCTCGTAGTCGAGGTTCTGAAAGCGGTCGCTTTCGAGCTTCACAACGGTCTCGAGATCCTCCGCGGCGAACGACAGGTGGTAGGCCGTGTAGTCGTCCGTTGTGTAGGCGTTCGCATCGGCACCCATCTCGGTCACCATGCGGTCGTACATCGCGGCGGGATAATTCTTCGTGCCGCGAAACATCATGTGTTCAAAGAAGTGGGCGAAGCCTGTCTTTCCGGCCTCGAACTCATCGCGGGATCCGGTGCGGACGATGCTGTAGTAGGACATCAATCCGCTTCCCGACATCGGAATCATGATGACCGTCAGTCCGTTTTCGAGCGTTTCCACCGTGTATGCGTAAGGAAACACGCCGTTCTCTCCGGACTCAGCCATCAGCATGCCTCCCGACAGTGTCAGCAGGAGCATGGCGTGGATGAACAATCGCACCAATCGTAACCTCCGGTTCTGGTCCTGTAATTGCAATGTACTGCATCGATTCAATGTATGCACAATTGCGTCCTCGGCAAAGACGATT
The DNA here is from genome assembly GCA_913061095.1 of uncultured Ignavibacteria bacterium. Classification (GTDB taxonomy): domain Bacteria; phylum Bacteroidota; class Ignavibacteria; order SZUA-365; family SZUA-365; genus BM516. The sequence continues at coordinate 181,237 of CAJXVM010000004.1, read as the reverse complement.
GATTTACACCGCCGTTTTCTTTATACATAGAATTCTTCCGAATGCCGGAAATCGTTGCGAACACCAGCGCGGGATGGCACCATGAAGCTGAACGACGAACAGAGAATCCACCTGCAACGGATCATCGAGGATCCGTCATCGACCGACGAGGCACGGCGCAATGCCGGCATCCTGCTGCAGTACGCCGACGGCGCGCAGACGCGCGACATCGCCCGCGCGGTCGGACTCTCGGAAAGCCGCACCCGCTTCTGGCGCAAGGTGTTCGAGCGGCACGGGATGGACATGTTCTCGGAGGATTTCACTCCCGAGCGGCGCGCACCGCGCGAGAGCACTGCATCCGGCCCCGACCCGGCGCACCTGCTCAGCGATGACGACGCGGCACGGCTGCGCAGCATGCTCGACGGCGATGTCGGCGAGGACCTGCAGAAACGGGTGCATCTGATCCTGTCGTACTCCTCGGGAAAAAGCACCAACCAAATCGCCCGCGAAATCGGCCTGTCGGAAAGCCGCACCCGCTTCTGGCGCAAGGCGTTCGAACGGGATGGGATGCGCATCTTCGACCTCCGGCAGCGCGGAGAGCGCGGGCGGCAGGAAACCGCCGGCAGTGGGAAGGATGCCGACGGCGGGCAGGATGTCCGATCCGGTCAGGACTCCGATGGCGGGGAGAATGTCCGCAGAAGCGGGAAACCGGACGGCGGGAAACCGGACGGCGGGAAACCGGACGGCGGGAAACCGGACGGTGGGAAAAAAGCAGCGAAATCCGCGAAGAAGAAATCCCCCGGACTCCTGCCCTCGGACAGTTACAACACGGCGGCACGTAAGGTTCTCCGCATGCATTTCGAGGAAATGCTGCGGCACGGTGAGAGCGGCATGCTCGGCGAGGATCCCGAGGTCGTGCACAAGATGCGCGTCGCCACCCGGCGGATGCGCTCCGCGTTCGACGTGTTCTCGCAGGCGTTCATCCCCAAGAAAGCGAAACCGCATCGGAAATCCCTCAAGCGCGTCGGGAGGGTGCTCGGCCGCGTGCGCGATCTCGACGTGCTTATCATGCATATGCGGGAGTACGCGGACGGACTCTCCGCAGAGGACGCTCCGGCATTCGAGACACTGATCCAGGAGTGGGAGGCGCAACGGCAGAAGGATCTCGCCGCCCTGCGGGAGTTCCTGCGGTCGGACAGCTACACGTCCTTCTGCGCAGCCTTCGAGCACTTCCTTGCTTCGGAGGATGGAAACGCCGCGCCCGAGCCGGCGGTCATCGAGGGCGTCCCCAAGAAAATCGGCCAGATCGCTCCGGTGCTTGTCATCGAGCGTTTCACAGACGTGCTCGCCTTCGATGCGGAGCTCGACACTGCTACGCTCGACCAGCTGCATCAGCTGCGCATCCAGTTCAAGAAACTGCGCTACACGATGGAGTTTCTCGTCGATATCCTCGGTCCGCAGGCGAAGAAAGTCATCAAGCAGGTGACCGACGCGCAGGACTATCTCGGCAACCTGCAGGACGACCAGACGGCGATGGAGCTCATCACCGCGTTCACGCATGAACTCGATATCCGACAGTCCGCGCGCCCGCTCTCCGAGCGCCTCAACACCGCCCCCCTTCTCACCTACCTGGCCGAACGGCAGTCACGCAAGCACACGCTGCTGACATCCTTCGGCGGCACCTGGGCGGTGTTCACCGGCAGCGACTTCCGCAGACGCCTCCTGCAGTCGCTGCTCCGTGCCTGAGGGTCTGCAGCCCGGCATCCCTGTATCCCGGTATCCCGGCATCCCCGCAGCCCGGCATCCCCGCAGCCCGGCATCCCCGCAGCCCGGCATCCCCGCAGCCCGGCATCCCCGCAGCCCGGCATCCTCGGGCACAACATCCCGAAAAACCGTGAAAAGAGGCATTTCCGCACCGGAAACGGCATTTCTGCGGACCGGCGACCGGCGAGTACAATAAACTGACTCTCCAGTTCAAATTCTGACTGACGAGTTCAACAGACTGACTGCCTGTTTTCAGCGGCGGGATGAAGCATGCTGGGCCGGTGCGATGTCAAACGCCGCCAGGCGGAGAGGATGACGGCCGCAGCGGGTTCAAAGCAGCATCCAGCCGATCAGGATGAGTCCGGTGACGACGACGAGTCCGAAGCCGGGCAGGGTATAGCGGCGCAGAGCCGAGGCGCCGAGAACAAAGGCGATTCCCGCCTTGACAATGGTGTTGGTGACCACGGCGATCAGAATGGCGATGGCGGCGGTATCCTCACTGAGGGATTCTTTCGCGAGATTAGCCATCGACAGCGTGATGGCGTCCACATCTGTCAGTCCCGCCAATCCCGCCGCGAGGTACACACCGCCGCTGCCGAGGTACTGCTGGGCGGCTTTCGAGACAAAGAGAATCACGGCAAATATCAGACCGAATTTAATGGCCGACATCAGTTCGAAGGGATTCTTGAGCTTCACTTCGCCGGTGGTCTGTTTGCGTTTCCCGAACAGCAGCAGCGCCGTGGCCGCGAGTCCGCTCGCAGTGAGGATGACGATCAGTACCCACATGTGCGCGAGCAGCGAGCGGTTAACCACTGCGATCTCGATCAGGATGCGCGGGTACATGATGGTGCAGGCAAGCACGATGGCGGAGGCGAAGGTTTTCCCGAGCTCCGGCGCCTCGCGGCTCTTCTGGGAGAATGACAGCGTGACGGCGGTGCTGGAAACGAGTCCGCCCATCATGCCCGTCAGCGAGAGCCCCTTTTTCGAGCCGAACACCTTCACGAGCACGTAGCCGGCGAAGCTGATGCCGGCGATGAGAACGACCATGTACCAGACCTGGCGGGGATTGAGGACGTCGAGCGGACCGATGGTGGTGTCGGGCAGTACGGGCAGGACGATGGCCGTGATGATGGCGAACTTGAGTGTCGCGTAGATATCCTCCTCATGGACATGCGCGATCAGGTTCTGCAGCGGCTGCTTGAGCGAGAGAAAAAGTGTGAGCACGACGCTCGCGGCGATGGCCACGACGTAGTAGTCCCGGTAGATCAGCGCGCCGAGAATGAACACGATCACCGCGGCCACTTCGCTGGTCGCGCCGTGTGATCCTTCGCGCGCTTCGAGGTAGTACGAGGTGATCACGAGGGCGATGAATCCGGCGGCGACGATGCCGAGCATCCACGTCGTGAATGCGGCACCGAGCAGGGCGGCGAGGAAACCGAGCAGACCGATCAGCGGAAATGTGCGGATGCCGGCGAAGAGTCGCAGATGCTCATCCTGCGAGCGCTCGCGTTCGAGTCCGACAAGCGCGCCGACCAGCAGACTGACGGCGGCTTTCTGAAAGAGCACGGGGAGCGAATCGGCCGGCGGGGCAGAAATGAAGAGGAGGAACGGATGCATGACGAAAGCGAATCGGTTCAGGATGTCTGCCGGAATATAGAACATCACGATTGCAGATGAAATACTCCGATGGATGCGAGACAGAGCGAAGGAGAACCGTCGGGGGAACGATCACCACATTGCCGTGTCATCATGATGTCTGTTCCATCCTGCGGAGTACCGACGATGAAAATGATCCGTTCCGTTCTGATCCTGCTCACCCTGTTCCTCGCGGCGGGCGCAACCGCGGAGGCCGGAAAGCTCTTCGCACGCGAACTCGGCACGGCGTCTCCCATCTACAATCTCGTGCAGCAGGAGGTCCGTTCTCACGTCATCATCCGCAACCGCCTCGCCGTGACGCATGTCGACGAGACCTTCCGCAACGATCACCCGTATGAACTGGAGGGATTCTACGTGTTCGAGCTTCCCGACGGTGCGCGGGCGGACGGCCTGTGGATGTGGGTCGACGGCGAGCGTATCCGCTTCGTGGTCAAGCGGCTCGAGGAGGCGAAGCAGATCTACGACTCCCTCAAACAAGAGGGCGTCGGCGATCCCGCCATCCTCGAAACCATGAGCGCGAACCGTTTCCAGCTGCGCATTTTTCCCATTCGTCCCGGCGAAGAGCGGCGCATCGAGATCGAATATTTCCACGAGCTGCCGGTGAACCGTGAAGGAACGCTACGGTATACCTATCCGCTGAACATGAGCGGCTACCAGTCCGCCCCCCTGCAGCGCATCGCCCTGCGCGTCGAGCTGGCGATGGACGCACCGATCACGTCGAGCAAGACGAACTTCGACGATCGTCCGACGATGCTCAGCCGGACCGATGTCAGCGACCGACGGCAGCTGCTGGATCTCGAGCATGAGAACCTGCTCATCGAGGAGGATTTCGCGCTGACCTTCGCGCTGGAAGGATGGAGCGATTCACTGTTCGTGCTGACGCATACCGAGACGGGGACATCGGACAGCAGTTTTTTCATGCTCTGGTTTCCGGACACGATCGACGTATCGCAGGATGTCAAAACCGATTTCATTTTTGCGATCGACGCGTCGGGCAGCATGACCGGACTGCGCCAGGGGATGGTCATGACCGCAATGGCCAACATCATGGCGCGCCTGCTGCCGAGCGACCGCTGCCATATTCTTCTGTTCAACGGCGACATCCTGCATTTTCCGTCCGACACCGGAATGATATTCGCGAACATCACCGCGCGGATGACCGCATCAACATTTCTACAGCTGAAATACACCCCGCGCGGCATCACCGATTACGAGGCCGTGCTCAAAGCGATCGGCCGGCTCGCCCTGCGGCCGGAGGCGAACAAGCGCTGCATTTTCATCACCGACGGACTCCCGAACCGTGGTGCAACCGATGCAGGCGAGCTGGCGGCGCATCTGCGCGTGGGAACGCACACGGTGTGTTTCTATCCCATCACGATATTCACCGAGCGCCTTGAACTGCTGCATGATCTCGCGGGCATGACGGGAGGCCGGCTCTGCGCGCTCGAACAGGGGATGGATTTCGACGACGCGCTGCGCCGCACGACGTTTAGCTTCGAGAACACGCTCGTGCAGGATGCGCTGCTGGAATACCCCGCCGGCGTTGCCGACATCTTTCCTGCCACATCGCTGCTCGTGACGAATCCGGCCGCCATGACTGGAACGGGACGGTTTCTGTCCCCGGTGCGGGATTCCTGCACGTTCTCCTACCGCCCGCAGGGATTTTCGGTCCGTCACCGCGCCACGCGTCCTCTGCTGCTGCGGGAAGACACGACAGAGCTCGTGCAGGTCGCACGGCTGTGGGCATCGAAGCGCATTGATCAGCTGCTCGTGCGCCTGCGCGACGTGGAGGATTCGACGGAGATCCGCGAGGCGGTAATCCGGCTGAGTGAAAAGTACAATCTGCTGACGCCGTTCACCGCGTTCATCGCGTACCGGGAAGTGGATCCGGGGGACGCGAACGCCGTCGGCGAGATCGCCGCGGCGCGTGACCTGGAGCTGGAGCAGAATTACCCGAATCCCTTCAATCCCGCGACCACGATCCGCTTTTTCATTCCGTCGCGCAGCAGCGGTGATTCCCGTGTGCGCATCTGCATTTACGATGCGCTGGGACGGCTGGTGCGCACACTGGCGGACCGTGACTACGCGCCCGGCACGCACAGTCTCGTCTGGGACGGCCGGGACGATGCCGGCATCGCGCTGCCGTCGGGAACGTATTTCTGCGTGCTGACCCGCGGGGGACTGCAGCGCAGCATCACCATGACACTGCTGAAGTGAGGAGGAGCAACATGCGTCGATTCACCGTCATCATTATCATCGCAGCCGTCGTGCTGCTCGCGGATTCCGCGCTGTTCACCGCCTCCGGACTTCGAGCGCAGACATCCGCCTGGGAGCCCATGAACCGCGGGCTGCAGCACACGCTCGTGTACACCATCGCCATCGATCCCGCCGATTCGCTGACCATGTACTGCGGCACGGATTTCGGCCGTCTGTACAAATCCGTCGACGGCGGTTTCAACTGGATTCTCCACAACACCGGCATCCCGGAATCCTACCGCAGAGAACGCGTCACGGCGCTGTGCATTGATCCCGCCGACCGCAGCAGGCTGTACGCGGGCTTCAGCGGGCGAAAGAGTGTGAAGAACCTCTTTCTCAGCACGAATGCCGGCGAAAGCTGGGACATCATCGACACGCCGAACAACTGGACATCCGGGGGCATTCTTCATATTCTCCGTACGAACGGAATCAATGCGGCGCTGGTCTGCGGGCTCGGATGGGCCCATGGCATTTTCGTCAGCCGTGATGACGGTCGCACCTGGAATCAGAAGCTGCCGGATCTCGGGATCCAGTGTGTGGCAAGCCATCCGGATCGGCCGTGGACTATGCTTGCCGGCGCCTCGTCGATTACGGCGCTTCTGCGGTCGAATGATGCCGGAGATACCTGGAAGCCGGCACAGGAGGGCATCAATCGCGACAAGTTCACCGGCGCGCGCTGTCTGGCGTTCTCTCCCTCGAATCCGGATGTCGTATATGCGGGGATCACCGGGCATGGCGCGGGACTGTACGTGTCCACAAACGCGGGCCTCACATGGGCTCAGGTCAACGCCATCGAAGAGATCTCCGAGATCGCGATTCATCCCTGGAACGAGGATATCATCTACCTCTCGGCCATCCACAGCGGTGTGCATCGATCGATTGACGGCGGGAACACATGGACAGAGATCAACGACGGTCTTCCAACCACGGATGTCATGCGTGTACTCATCGCGCCCGGCTACCCCGTGCGCGTGTTCGCCGTCACACTCGAGCACGGCATTTACCGCATGGTCGATGAAGAACTGCAGGAAGATCTGTTTACCCGGTGATGCGGCGAGGGCGCGACATGCTTCGACGGGCTCAGCATGACCCGTGGGCGTACTGCATGACGCGGGGAAGCTGCATGATGCGGGGAAGCTGCATGACGCTTCCATTTCCGCTTGACTCATGTCCGCGGAAGCGCTACATTACGAATGTAGATAACAGAGTCGAGTTTCTGAATCATGTCAATCATTTTTTCACGGGCGTGCGAATACGGGATACAGGCGACATTGTACATCGCCACGAAACCGGACCGTCGCGTGGGGATCAAGGAGATCGCGGCGGAACTCAACATCCCGGTGCATTTCCTTGCGAAAATTCTGCAGGCACTCAGCGAAAAAGACGTGCTGAAATCCTACAAGGGCGTGCATGGCGGATTCACCCTTCAGCGCTCGCCGGAAAAGATTCGCCTGATCGACGTGGTGGATGCCATTGACGGACTCGACTTCCTCGAAAGCTGCGTCCTCGGCTTCCCGGGATGCGGCACCGGGAAACCATGTCCCGTGCACGACCGCTGGGGCGCCGTGCGCGACCAGATCCGCGGCATGCTCTCGGAAGACAGCCTCGCCGACCTCCTCCCGCTCTCCCGCGAGAAAATCGCCCATGTGCTCGCGGAATACGCGGCGAAAGGCTGAGTTTTTTTATCCATAAAATCGATATTAGAGTCGAGTATCTATAATGAAGTGGCACATACACATACGGAAATGGAAGACGCCAGACAGTCAGCAGCTGCGCTTCTGGGTGCAGGCGGCGTTCATCGCGCTCTGCCTCTGGATCGGTGTGGAATTCACCCTGTGGTATTACTGGCACGAAGGCAGCGGCGCCGTGCAGGTTGCGCGTCCCCCGGGCGTGGAGGGCTTTCTCCCCATCTCCGCGCTGATGAGCCTCTGGTATCTGATGCTGGACGGCAGCATCCACCCGGTGCATCCGGCGGGACTGTCCATCCTCATCGCCATCATCGCGATGTCCGTTCTTCTGAAGAAATCCTTCTGCAGCTGGCTGTGTCCTGTCGGCACGCTTTCGGAGAACATCGGGGAATTCGGGAAAAAGCTGTTCGGCCGGAATTTCCGCGTGTGGAAGTGGCTCGATTATCCGCTGCGCTCGCTGAAATACCTCATGCTGGCCTTCCTTATATATGTTGTGTTTTTCCAGATGGACGCCCTCTCCCTGCGGATGTTTCTCGACAGTCCGTACAATCGCGTCGCTGACGTAAAAATGTTTCTGTTTTTCAAGAATATCAGTCAGTTCTCCCTGATCGTCATCGGAGTGCTCGTTGCCTTTTCGCTCGTGATCCGGAATTTCTGGTGCCGTTACCTCTGCCCCTACGGAGCCCTGCTTGGCATCACCGGCCTGTTGAGCCCGTTTCGCATCACGCGCAACGCGGAGAGCTGCATCGACTGCTCGAAATGCGCGAAAGTGTGTCCGAACCGTATTGCCGTCGATCGTGTTCATACGGTCATGTCGGACGAATGCACGACCTGTATGGCATGTGTCGCGGCGTGTCCCGTCAGGGAAACGCTGCAGCTGAAGGCATCGCGCAGAAGCCGCCGCGCCGTGCGGCCGGCCTGGGTCGCCGCCGCCGTGGTCGGCGTTTTCGTTCTGGTCACCGGACTGGCCATGCTGACAGGCAACTGGCACAGCATCGTCGGTGAAGCCGAGTACTCGCGGCGCATCAAGGATATCGACAATCCGATCTACCGGCACAATCAGGGCAGCGCTCCGCAGGAGAACACCGCCCGGCAGAACGGCCGGTCTTCGCGGGATGTCGATCAGACCCGCTGGCGCGAGAACAGTGGCGGCGCCGGAAGCGGCGTCCGGTAAACGTACGATCATCACCAATTTTAAAGGGCTCCGATCATGAAACACATACTTGCGATTCTCTGCGTTTTTCTCTTCTCCACCGCCGTGCTTCCCGCGCAGAACGTCGAGTTTTCCGGACATTTCCGCGAGAGAAGCGAGTTCGACGACAGAAGCTTTTTCGAGGAGAGTCATCATGACGTGTACCACGTGCTGCGGGTGCGCCTGCGCGCGGATGCGCAGGTAAACGAGCAGGTACGCGTGGTGGCCGAACTGCAGGACGCCCGCACGTTCGGGCAGGAAGCCAGTGTGCTCAATACCGGTGCGGCCCATTTCGATCTGCGCCAGGGATTCGTCGAGGTGACCGGACTTGCGGACGGACTGCTGTCCTTCAAACTCGGACGCCAGGTGCTGGCATACGGCAATCAGCGTCTGCTCGGCGAGTCGCCGTGGAACAACTTCAGCCGCAGCTTCGACGCCGGCGTGCTGCGTCTCACCGGGGGAGAATTCAGCTTCGACGCCATCGGCGCCGCGGTCACGCGGAATCCCGTCAATCCCGATTACATGCGCGACGTCTTCCTCGCAGGCGGCTGGGCCGTCTGGGCTCCCGCCGAGCGGGATTACACGGTCGAGGGATTCCTGCTCTACGATAATCCCGAGGGATCATCTGTGCCCGAAGGCGGCACGGTGCGCCAGAACCGCATGACGGCAGGTTTCTATTCCGCCGGCCAGGCCGGGAACTTCGACTATAAAGTCGACGCCGCGCTGCAGACCGGTGACTACATGCCGCTCGCACCCGGTTCGGAGAGCCGCGACATCAGCGCCAACCTCATCGGCGTGCGCCTCGGATATACTTTTGAGAACCTGGCGGAGCTCCGTCTCGGCGCCGGCATCGACCGCCTCTCCGGTCAGGATCCCGATGACCCGGACACCTACGGCGCGTTCAACACGCTGTACGCCTCGAATCATCGGTCCTACGGACACATGGATTACTTCACGAACATCCCGCTGCATACCGATGAACTCGGCCTGCAGAACATCATCGTGCAGGCGAGCCTTGTTCCCGCCGGAGGACTGACCGTCGGTGCGGATGTGCATCTGTTCTCCACGGTGATCGATCCGGCGGAGCGCGGCGGGTCGTCCGCAGAATTCGAGCAATCCATCGGCACCGAGATCGATGCATACGCAAAATGGACCATCGCCGATGCCGTCAACATGACACTCGGATATTCCATGTTCAGCGGCAGCGAAAACCGTCCCCTTCTGCCCGGTACCGCCGACGCGGCGAACTGGGGCTACCTGATGACCACGGTCAATTTCTGACAGCATGTGTTCGCGTCGATCGCCTCCGTCCAATGGGATGCGATTGACGCGAACGCTGCCACTTGAGAATACGCGATCCACCCGGTCGCCGTCAGCTCCCGAGAACACGTGAAACAGGCACAGAGAAGACATGTTTCGTCCCCTGCAATTCTTCATCCCTCCCCCGAAGTGGCGCCTGCCGGTGCTGATCATCGTCGGCATCCTGGCGGGTCTCGGCGCGTTCGTGCTTTACATCTCGAACGCGGTATCCTACCTGTCCGACGACCCGCGCGCCTGCGTCAACTGTCATGTCATGGCGCCGCAGTACGTGACCTGGCGCAACAGCAGCCACGGTCGCGGCACCACCTGCAACGACTGTCACGTCCCGCATGACAACCCCCTGCGCACCTACGCCTTCAAGGCAAGTGACGGGCTCCGCCACGCCACGATGTTCACGCTGCGCCTCGAGCCGCAGGTCATCCGCATCAAGCAGGCCGGCATCGACGTCGTGCAGGAGAACTGTATCCGCTGTCACGGGGATCTCGTGCACGAGGTTTCCGCCACGAGCGTAACCGCGATGCATGCGGCCGCGAAAGAGGGGCTGCTCTGCTGGGATTGCCACCGCGAGGTACCCCACGGGCGTGTGAACAGTCTGGCATCCACGCCGTATGCGCGCGTGCCGTTGCCCGGTCCGGTCGCCCCGAAATGGCTGCGCGACTATCTCGAAGACACACCACAGAATCAATAGCGCACTTACAGGAGAACACATGAAACGCCGCATCATGGACATCGTCCAGGAAAAGCCCTGGCTGGGCTGGACGCTCTTCCTCGGAACCGTCGTCGTTGTCTTTCTCATCGGGCTGCTCGCCGCATCGATTGTCGAGCGCCGCGACGAGGCGGATCTCGTCGTGCAGGTGGAACCCATCGACGAATGGGAGCCGCGTAACGAGGTCTGGGGAGAGAATTATCCCCGTGAATACGAAACCTATGCCGCCACGGCCGACACCGGCTTTACGAGCAGGCATGGTGGGAATTCGGTCATCGACCACCTCGAACGCTATCCGAATCTCGTCATTCTCTGGGCGGGGTATTCATTCTCCCACGATTACAACCAGGGACGCGGCCATTACCACGCCGTCGAAGATATCCGCAAGACGCTGCGTACGAGGGTTTCGCAGCCAGCCACATGCTGGACATGCAAGAGCACCGATGTGCCGCGCGTCATGGAGGAACGCGGCGTCGGCGAATTCTACAAGGCCTCCTGGGAAGAGCTCGGTCCGGAGATCGTCAACAACATCGGCTGTCAGGACTGTCACGATCCCAAAACGATGAACCTCCGCATCACGCGTCCCGCGCTGATCGAGGCTTTCGAACGTCAGGGGAAACGCATCGAGGAGGCATCCCATCAGGAGATGCGCTCACTCGTCTGCGCACAGTGCCATGTGGAATATTATTTCAAGGGGAAGGAAGAGAAGTACCTCACCTTCCCGTGGGATAACGGCTACAGCGCGGAGAACATGGAGACGTATTACGACGAGATCGAGCACGTGGATTTCGTGCACGCGCTCAGCAAGACTCCCATCATCAAGGCGCAGCATCCCGATTATGAAATCTACATGACGGGCGTTCACGCCAGCCGCGGGGTCTCCTGCGCCGACTGCCACATGCCCTACCGCAGCGAGGGCGGCGTCAAGTTCACCAATCACCAGATCATGAGTCCGCTCGCGACCATCTCGACATCCTGCCAGGTCTGTCATCGCGAGAGCGAGGAGCAGCTGCGTAAGGACGTCTATCAGCGGCAGGACAATATCGAGGAGCTCCGTGAACGCGCCGAAGACGCGCTGGCAAAGGCGCATATCGAGGCGAAATTTGCCTGGGATAAGGGCGCAACCGGGCAGGAAATGGAGCCGGTGCTCACACTGATCCGCCACGCACAATGGCGCTGGGATTACGTCTCGGCATCAAACGCGATGGGCTTCCACTCGCCGGTCGAGGCGGCGCGGACGCTGGGCGCGTCGATCGAGAAAGCCGAACGGGCACGGACGAAGATCGTGCGCGTGCTCGCACGGCACGGGTACACTGACGAAATTCCACTGCCGGATATTTCAACGAAGGCGAAGGCCCAGGAGTATCTGGGGCTGGACATGGAGAAATTCCGTGCGGAAAAGAAGGAATTCATGGAGACGGTGGTGCCGAAGTGGGACAAGCAGGCGGAGGTACGGCAGGCGAAGTATTGAGTGATAATGTGTGTCTTTGAAGCACGAAGGCGCAAAGGCACGAAGACACGGATGGAAATCAAAAGCAGACGGTCCCGCGAGGCGGGACCGTTTGTTTGGAGGGGTGAGCGACGGGGCTTGAACCCGCGACCCTCAGAGCCACAATCTGATGCTCTACCAACTGAGCTACGCTCACCATGTTGAAGCATGACAATATACAAGATTTTCGGAATGAAGGCAACGCGGCACCGCCGCAACTTGCACGATGCACGGAATTTCCATAAATTGCATGACTTGGAAGGACCGGACATGAACAAAAAGCAAAAACATATTCCTGTTCGCCTTTCCGGTCTGGTCGACGGGCGTCACGAACTCGATTACTCCGTGGCTCCCGATGAGATTGATTTGCCCGAGGAATTCGGTGAACCCGTATCCGTGCATGTCGATCTCGACAAGACGCACAGCCAGATCGCACTGCATGTGCAGGTCGAAACGGCGGCGACATATCCCTGTGACCGATGCCTGGATCCCGTGCGGATTCCCGTGACCACGGATTTCGTACTGGTATACGCGCATGATAATTCCGGTTCCGGGGATGGAGAATCCGACATCCGGGAAATTCCGGTGCATGACCCCACCGTGGACATCGCCGAGGATGTGCGCGACGCCGCGGTGCTCTGTATCCCCATGCGCCGCATTTGTGGCGAAGACGCCGAGGGGAATCCGACCTGCCGCAAACCGATCCCGGACGCCATACGCGCCGAAAAGCAGACGCGCGAAGATCCCCGCTGGGATGCGCTGAAAAAACTCGATCTCGACAGATAAATCGTAACGCAATACAGAATATTCTTATTCGGAGACTGTCATGCCCAATCCCACTCATCGCCATTCGAAGGCCCGCACGGCCAAGCGCCGCACGCATTACAAGGCCAAGGCCGCTTCGACGGCAACGTGTGACAACTGCGGCGAGACCAAGCTGCAGCACCGTGTGTGTCCGAACTGCGGATATTACAACGGCCGTTCCATCATCACTCCCAAACTCTGATCCCGGCCGCTTACGCGGTCAGGACGGAAGGCGCCTGTCGTGGTGACAATTGCTGTTGACGCAATGGGCGGGGACTATGCCCCTCGAAACGTCGTCGAGGGAGTACTGTCTTGTATCCGCGATCCACGATGTGATTTCCGCGTTCTGCTCGCAGGAGATGACGCGGAGATCCGTCGGCATCTTCCCTCTCCCATCCCCGACGGAATCGAGATCCTGTCAACGGTGGAGACCGTCGGGATGCACGATTCCGTTGCCGTCGCCATGAAGCAGAAGCGTGGGTCATCGATGTACGTCGCCCTCGAGAAACAGCGCGACGGAGAAGTGCAGGGCTTCGTCAGTGCCGGGAATACCGGCGCGGTCATGGCGCTTTCGACACTGATCCTGGGACGGCTGCCCGGCGTGGAGCGTCCGACAATCGGGACCTTCCTCCCTTCGCAGAAAGGCCCGGTGCTGCTTATCGACGCCGGCGCGAACGTCGACAGCAAACCCTCGCACCTGGCACAGTTCGGCATCATGGGCAGCGTGTTCACCGAACTCATGATGCAGCGCCCGCGTCCGAAGGTCGGACTGCTGAATGTCGGCGAGGAGAAGAGTAAAGGCAATGACGTATCCATCGATGCCTGGCCGCTTCTGGACCGGGCGGATATCAATTTCGCCGGCAATGTGGAGGGACGGGACATTCTCAAGGGCACCGTCGATGTCGTCGTGTGCGACGGCTTCACGGGCAACATCATACTGAAATTCGCAGAATCCTTCCCCGGGCTGCTCAAGCACAAATTCCTGGAATTCGCCGATCGCGGTCCACTGCACAAGATCTGGGCCGGACTGATGGGCAAGACGCTCAAGGGAATGATCCGGGACTGGGATTATCAGGAACACGGCGGCGTGCCGCTGCTGGGTGTCAACGGCATCAGCATTATCGGCCACGGCAGCTCCACGCCGAAAGCGATCATGAACATGATTTTCCGCGCAAAGGAGATGCTCGACCGCCGTGTCAACGAGACCATCCGTGAAGCGATGGCCTCCGCCACAACCTCATGAAATGGAATCGGGAAACCCCATGATTACTGCCGCCATCACTGCCGTAGGGCATTATGCACCGGACAAGGTGCTGGACAACAAGTATTTCGAGTCATATCTAGACACCACCGACGAGTGGATCGTCACCCGCACCGGGATCCGCGAGCGCCGCATTCTTGAAGAAGGCGCTACGTCCGATCTCGCCGTCGAAGCCGCGCGCCGCACGCTCGACCAGCGCGGCATCGGTCCCGAAGATATCGATCTTATCATCATCGCCACGGTAACACCCGACATGTTCTTCCCCAGCACCGCCGCGCTCGTGCAGCACAAGCTGGGCGCGAAAAATGCGTGGGGATTCGATCTCAGCGGCGCCTGCTCCGGTTTTCTCTACGCGCTGACGACAGGCATGCAGTTCATCGAGTCAGGCAGGTACAGGCGCGTGCTGGTAATCGGCGCCGACAAGATGTCGGCCATTACCGACTACAGCGACCGCAACATCGCCATCCTGTTCGGCGACGGCGGGGCCGCCGTGCTGCTCGAGCCGAGCGAGGAAGAGGGATACGGTGTGCTGGACGCCATCAATTTCCTCGACGGGTCCGGGATGGAAGCCCTGCACATGAAAGGCGGCGGCAGCTGGAATCCACCCACGCATGATACCGTGGACAACAAGATGCATTACATCTACCAGGACGGCCGCGCGGTGTTCAAGGTCGCCGTGGTCGGTATGGCCGATGTTTCGCTCGAGATCATGCGCCGCAACAATCTGACATCCGAGGATGTCGCATACCTCGTTCCGCATCAGGCGAACATGCGCATCATTCAGTCCACCGCCGACCGCATGGGCCTGCCGATGGAACGCGTCATGGTCAACATCGACCGGTACGGGAACACCACCGCGGCCACCATTCCGAGCTGTCTCGCCGAGTATTACGGCGACGGCCGCCTCAAGCGGGGCGACAACCTCGTGCTCGCGGCATTCGGTGCCGGATACACCTGGGGCGGCACATACGTCCGCTGGTCGATCTGAGGAGGTGACATGAAGAACGCACTGCTTTTTCCCGGACAGGCATCGCAGTACGTCGGCATGGGCAGGGATCTGCACGACGACGTCGCCCGTGCGCGCGAACTGTTCGATATCGCCAACGACATCATGGGCACGGATCTGAAGCGCATCTGTTTCGAGGGTCCCGCCGAAGAACTCAAGCAGACCCGCTACACACAGCCGGCAATTTTCGTACACAGTGTCATCGCCGCCGAACTCATCGATGAGGATATCAGCGCCGCCGCCGGGCATTCACTCGGGGAATACAGCGCGCTGGTTGCCGCCGGTGCGCTGACCTTCGAAGACGGCATGCGCCTTGTCAGGAAGCGCGGGGAACTGATGCAGGAATCCGGCACGCGCTCACCGGGCACCATGGCCGCCGTGATCGGCGCCGAGCCCGCGCTGGTCGAGGAGGTCTGTGCCGAGGCAGCCGACACCGGCATCGTGCAGCCCGCCAACTTCAATTCTCCCGGACAGATCGTCATCTCCGGCAGCATCGACGGTGTGGACCGCGCCATGGCACTGCTGAAAGAGAAAGGCGTGCGCATCGTCAAGAAGCTGCCCGTCTCCGGCGCCTTCCATTCCCCGCTGATGCAGTACGCGCAGGATGAGCTGGGGGCGGTGCTGGAGCAGACCCCGATCAGCGATGCCCGCTTCCCGGTGTATTCCAACGTGACGGCCGGACCCGAACGCGACGCCGCGGACATCCGCGAGAACCTGCTCAGGCAGGTGACCAGTCCGGTGCTCTGGCAGAAATCCATGGAGAACATGATCGCCGACGGCGTGGAACAGTTCATCGAAAGCGGTCCGGGGAATGTGCTCCAGGGACTGCTCAAGCGCGTCAATCCCGATCTGCCCTGCCGCACCGCAGGCACACTCGATGAGCTGCGCGGCAGCGCATAGCATCTGCAGGAATCACGTGTTGTCCCATTCAACCATAGAAACAGTATGAGTCAGCTGAAAGAACAGGTCGCGATCGTCACCGGCGGTGCCCGGGGCATCGGTCGCGCCATCGTGCAGCAGTTCGCCGAGGAAGGCGCCTCCATCGCCGTATTCGACGTGGCGTTCCCGGATGATTACACATCCTTCGAGGAGGGACTGCGCAGTGCGGGGACGAACATCTCCTCCTACACCGTCGACATCACTGACGAGCAGGCAGTGGAGGAACAGTGTGCGGTGGTCGCCAAGGAATTCGGCGCGATCAACATTCTCGTCAACAACGCAGGAATCACCCGCGACAAGCTGCTGCTGCGCATGACGCCCGAGGACTGGGATGCCGTCATGACGGTCAATCTCAAGGGTGCGTTTCTGATGACGCGCGCGGTCGCGAAGACCATGGTGCGGCAGCGGAAGGGAAAAATCGTCAACATCAGCTCCGTCGTCGGTGTGATGGGCAACGCGGGACAGGCGAATTACGCCGCCTCAAAGGCCGGCATGATCGGTCTGACCAAATCCGTCGCCAAGGAGCTCGCTGGCCGCAGCGTGACGGTCAATGCCGTGGCGCCGGGGTACGTGGAAACCGAAATGACGCATGTGCTTTCGGATGAGCAGCGCGAAGCGTTCCTCTCTGTCATCCCTCTCAAACGCGGCTGCACGCCGGCGGAAATCGCCGACGCCGTTGTTTTCCTCGCTTCGGCAAAATCTGATTATATTACCGGTCAGGTTCTCAATGTCGACGGCGGCATGATCATGTAAGTTCTTTTTTGTGAATCACTTCATACATCAACTACTCATTTTTCACTGGAGGATCTCATGTCCGAAGACATTACCCAGAAAGTCAAGCAGATCATTGTCAACAAGCTCGGCGTCGAAGAGAGCCAGATCACCGATACGGCTTCCTTCACCAACGATCTCGGCGCCGATTCGCTCGACACCGTTGAGCTCGTGATGGAGTTCGAAAAGGAATTCGACCTGACCATCGCGGATGAGGATGCGGAAAAGATCACGACCGTCGGCGATGCCGTCAAGTACATCACCGAAAATCTCAACAAGTAAGCGGACACGCTTGCTCAAGTGACTGTTTATTATCCCGTCCTTTCGGGGGCGGGAATCCATTCTGGAGGTACGACATGAAAAAACGACGAGTCGTCGTGACCGGTCTGGGCACGGTCAATCCGATCGGATTGTCCGTGCAGGAATTCTGGAACAACGCGCTCGCCGGGGTCAGCGGCGTCGATTTCATCACCGCGTTTGACACATCCGAGTACAAGACCCGGTTCGCGGCCGAAGTGAAAGGGTTCGACGCTCAGGACTTCATGGACCGCAAAGCGGCACGGCGGATGGACAAGTTCACACATTACGCCGTCGCAGCCGCCAATATGGCAGTGAACGATGCCGGCCTGAACCCGGACGGCATGGATTACGATCGCATCGGCGTTATTATCGGGTCGGGCATCGGCGGGATGTGGACAAACTGGGAACAACAGAATGTTCTCGTCGAGGAGAATAATCCTCGCCGCATCAGTCCCTTCTTCGTCCCCATGCTCATTTCCGACATCGCCGCAGGCCATGTTTCCATCATGCATGGTTTCAAGGGACCGAATTACGCGACCACGTCGGCATGCGCCACATCGGCGCATGCGCTCGGTGATGCCCTGATGCTGATTGAACGGGGCGACGCTGACGTCATGCTCGCCGGCGGTGCCGAGGCAGCCATCTGTCCGATGGGCGTCGCGGGATTCAATTCCGCGCGCGCGCTTTCCACACGCAACGATGATCCGAAAACTGCAAGCCGTCCCTTCGACAAGGACCGTGACGGATTCGTCATGGGAGACGGCGGCGCCGTGCTGGTGCTCGAGGAACTCGAACACGCACGCAGGCGCGGTGCGACGATCTATGCGGAATTCACCGGCATGAGCTTCACCGCCGATGCGTACCATATCACCGAGCCCGCTCCCGGAGGGGAAGGCATCGTTCGCTCGATGAAGCAGTCGCTGCGCGACGCGGAGCTGTCGCCGGCGGATGTGGACGTGATCAACGCACACGGAACATCCACGCTTTACAACGACCGCACGGAGACGGCCGCCATCAAGACCGTTTTCGGCGAGGCCGCACAGAAGCTGAAGATCAATTCAACGAAATCCATGACCGGGCATCTTCTCGGTGCCGCCGGCGCCGTCGAGGCCATGGCATCGGTCTTGATGATTCATACAAACAAAATTCACCCGACCATCAACTACACCACGCCTGATCCCGAGTGTGATCTCGATTACGTGCCCAACCACGCGATCGATCACCAGGTCGACGTCGTCCTCTCCAATTCCCTCGGGTTTGGCGGACACAACGTTTCCCTGGTCTTCCGCCGATTCTCAGGCGATTGATGTTCTGCAACATATCCTATGTTCCGATTTCTTCGTTCCGTTTTCGGGACGCAGAGCATTCAGAAAAAGCACACCGCTGTTTCTCTTCCTGAGCAGGATCAGGAAGAGGAACGGTTGGTGCTTTCCGCGTTCGCGACCTTCGACCGGGAAGAATTTACCCGGCGCACCCAATACGCGGTTCGGAACGATGAGTATTTTCTCCAGGCGGTGATTCACCGATCCTATCTGCAGCTCTGTCCGCCGGGACAGGTGCAGTCGAACGAACGCATGGAATTCCTGGGAGATTCCGTGCTCAACCTCATCGTCGCGGAGTATCTCTATCACAGCTTCCCGGATGCGGAGGAGGGGGAGCTTTCGAAAGTGCGTTCCCGCCTGGTGAGCCGGGCAGCCCTCGGGGAATGCGCCCGCCGGCTCGAACTGGTCGATTTCCTGCTGCTCAGTCCGAGCGCCCATCAGTCCATCAAGGACGGCAGTGAATCCATTCTCGTCGATGCGGTGGAGGCTTTCGTAGCCGCCATCTATCTTGACGGTGGCTACGACGCAGCGCGGGGGTTCATCTCCCGGCATCTGCTCAAGACTCTCGGCGCGTCACTGATGAGCCGGGATGAGAACTACAAGAGCCTCCTGCTTGAGTTCGCACAGGGGAAGGGGCTCGGGACACCGCGTTATGTAACGATCGACGAAGCCGGTCCCGATCACAACCCGCTCTTCACCGTCGAAGTACAGGTCGGCGGTGTGCCCGCCGGGACAGGGACAGGGGGAAATAAAAAGACCGCGGAACAGAAGGCGGCATCGCAGGCGTTGGAATATCTGCGATCCCGGGATGAGCGGCAGAGCCCGCAGACAGACTGAGGCGCCCCGTGCCCCGGAGCCGTCCATCCCCCTGCGGGGATCCCGGATTGCCTTCCGAACATAGAATTCCATCCGTTATCCGAAATCTCACGATAATCGGTCCACACCATGAAACACACACATCTTCCCGAGACTTCTTTTGAAACACGCCACATCGGTCCGAGTATTGCCGAGGAGCAGGACATGCTCCAGACACTTGGCATTGCGTCGCTCGACGCACTGATCGATCAGACCATCCCGGAAAACATCCGTGCCGAAGGCACACTCGCCCTTCCCGACGGGATCGGTGAACATCGCTACCTGAAGGAACTCGCCGCGCTTGCCTCCCGCAATGAACTCTGGCAATCCCACATCGGACTGGGGTATTACGGCACGCGCACCCCGAGTGTAATCCGCCGCAACATCCTTGAGAATCCAGGCTGGTACACATCCTACACCCCCTACCAGGCGGAGGTGGCCCAGGGACGCCTCGAGGCCATGCTCAATTTCCAGACCATGGTCAGCGACCTGACGGCCATGGAAATTGCCAACGCATCGCTGCTCGATGAGGGCACGGCCGCGGCGGAAGCCATGATCATGGCGCACGGCATCGTGCAGCGCAGCGCGAAGCGCAAGCACAGCATCAAATTCTTTGTCTCCGAGACACTCTTCCCGCAGAGCATTGACGTGCTGCGCATGCGCGCGGAACCGCTCGGGTATGAACTGGTCGTGGGGGATTACCGCACGGCGGAACTCGATGACTCGTACTTCGGCGCGATCGTGCAGTATCCCGACATTGACGGCGCGGTTCAAGACTATCGCGCATTTGTCGAGCGGGCACACGCGGAGGGACTGATGGTCGTGTTCGCGACCGACCTGCTGGCGCTGACGATGCTGACGCCTCCCGGGGAACTCGGCGCGGACATCGTCGTGGGGAATTCCCAGCGTTTCGGCGTGCCCATGGGCTACGGCGGTCCGCACGCGGCGTTTTTCGCCACGCAGCAGAAGTATATCCGTCAGGTGCCCGGACGGATCATTGGCGTATCGGTCGATCGTCACGGGAACAATGCCTGCCGCATGACGCTGCAGACACGCGAACAGCACATCCGCCGCGAGAAGGCCACGTCGAATATCTGCACGGCTCAGGCGCTGCTCGCCGTCATGGCCGGCATGTACGCTGTCTATCACGGTCCCGACGGCCTCCGCCGCATCGCATCGAATGTGCACAAGGCGGCCGTGGCGCTTGATAAAGGCCTGCGTGATCTCGGGTACTCCCAGCTGAACGACGTGTACTTCGACACGCTGCTCGTGGAAGCGGATGTCAGTGCCGTGCGCGCCGCGGCGGAACATGCGCGCATCAATTTCCGCTACGCGGGAGATAACCGTGTCGGCATCGCCCTCGACGAGACGACGGACGAAGACGACCTCGCCGCCATCCTGCGCGTGTTCGCCGAAACAGCGAAACGCGAGATCACCATCGATGATACGCTGTTCGACGGGCTCGATCTTGGTTTCCCCGAGGCGCTGACACGCACAGGCGATTTTCTGACGCATCCCGTCTTCAACATGAATCACTCCGAAACGGAGATGATGCGCTACATCAAGTCGCTCGAGAACAAGGACATCTCGCTTGTACACTCGATGATTTCGCTCGGCTCCTGCACGATGAAGCTCAACGCCGCCACCGAGCTGCTGCCGATCACCTGGCCGGAATTTTCCTCCCTGCACCCCTTCGTACCGGAAGACCAGGCGCAGGGCTATCGACAGCTGTTCGATGAGCTGGAGAAGCAACTCTCCGTCGTGACCGGTTTCGCGGCCACCTCGCTGCAGCCGAATTCCGGCGCGCAGGGTGAATACACGGGACTGATGGTCATCCGCGCATATCATCACGCGAACGGCGATGCGCAGCGCAACGTCGTGCTGATCCCTTCGTCCGCGCACGGTACCAATCCCGCGAGCGCCGTCATGGCAGGCTCCGAGGTCGTCATCGTCGCCTGTGACGACGGCGGCAACATCGACGTCGACGACCTGCGCGAAAAATCGGAGAAATACCGCGACCGTCTGTCGGCGCTGATGGTCACCTATCCGTCCACACACGGTGTGTTCGAGACGCGTATCAAGGAGATCTGCCAGATCATCCATGACAACGGCGGGCAGGTGTACATGGACGGCGCGAATCTGAATGCACAGCTGGGACTGACGAGTCCCGGACTGATCGGTGCTGACGTGTGCCATCTCAACCTGCACAAGACCTTCGCGATCCCTCACGGCGGCGGCGGTCCGGGCATGGGACCGATTTCCGTCGCGGAGCATCTCGTTCCTTTCCTTCCGGGACATCCGATTTCGGGTTCACAGAGCGAGAAAGCCATCCGCGCCGTATCCGCCGCGGCATGGGGCAGCGCGAGCATTCTTCCGATTTCGTACGGGTACATTCGCATGCTCGGCGGTCCCGGCCTGACGGAGGCGACGAAGTTCGCCATCCTGAACGCCAACTACCTGAAAGCTCGCCTCGAGAAGCACTACAGGGTGCTGTATGCGGGAAAGAACGGGCGCGTGGCGCATGAATTCATCATCGACCTGCGTCCCTTCAAGGAGTATCACATCGAGGCGGAAGATATCGCCAAGCGGTTGGTCGATTACGGCTTCCATGCGCCGACGCTGGCCTTCCCCGTTGCGGGAACGCTGATGGTCGAGCCGACGGAGAGTGAGTCCAAGGCCGAACTCGACCGCCTCGCCGACGCGCTGATCGAGATCCGGCGGGAGATCCAGGAAGTGATCGACGGCACGGCGGATGCCGAGGACAATGTGCTCAGAAATGCCCCGCACACGGCGGCGGAAGCAATGAACGAGGCGTGGGAGCATCCGTACACGCGTTTCAAGGCCGTGTATCCTCTTCCCTTCGTCAAGGAGCGGAAATTCTGGTCGCCGGTAGCGCGCGTGGACAATTCCTACGGCGACCGGCACATCATGTGTTCCTGTCCACCGATCGAGGCGTACTCCGACGAAAACTCCTGAGACCTGCACCGCTGCAACGAGCAAGGGCCGCGCTGAGCGGCCCTTTCTATTTACTTCATCGCATTCATCCTCAGATCGGAACCTGCTGGCAGTGCGTGCACCCCCCTTCCGGCAGACCGTCGCACCGGCTGCCGTGAGGCTTTGGTGCGCTGAGCGAATATCGTCCGCCATTTTTCATATTCCTCCATATGCCGGAGAAGTGTTTCCGCTTCAATGGTGATACGACGCGCCTGTCTCATGTGGATGAGGGTGGGGCGGCGTCGGGCGATGGACTGCAACATCACGAGTTCGGGAATATTGAGCACAAACAGCATGCGCTGAAACACAGTGAGCTGATGCACTGTGAAGCCGAATCGATCGAGCGTCTGTTCGGTCAGGTAATGCGTCGTTCCTTCGAAAATCATGTCACGCGGTATCTCTCCCCGGCGTACCGCCTCCCCGAGATGCACGAGCCCCTCGGCCATATGCCACATCGTTTCGTGCGGATGCAGCGCACCGTTTTTCACGAAATCGAAGCTGGTGCCGAGATGAATCTCACGTGTGCGAAAATGCGGGAACGCCGGCATGGTCAGGAACAGTGGAGCATAATATTTATAGAACCCGATCCTGCGCAGGAGGGGAGTCGTCAGGAAACGTCCAGTCCGAAAGAGGACGATGAACAGAAAAATCCCGGCGACAATATGGAGCAGTATGGTCATGGTGCCAACGCTGTTTCCTTCCAAACATATGGCATCACGGATTCACTCGTGTTCAGGGAATTTTAGAATTGTGTTCGCTTTTCCCCGATGCTGGAAAACCGTGCGAGAGGCATCGTACTTTTGTGCATGCAAGATGTCCGTACACGCATGAGTACAGGTGAGAGCGCGTCTCCAGACCACGTGGCCATACCCTTCGGCATCAGCAGCGCCGAAGCGAAGGCGCGTATGCTCGAGGGTGCTTCGAACCGCGGAGGGATCCGTCAACGGATTCCGCTCCCCCGCATCATGGCGGAACACATCTTCTCGGTCTTCAATGTTCTCGTCGCCGGCATTGTCGTCGTGCTCGGCTGGTTTTACCTGCGAACCGGTGATGAGCGTCTGCTGCTCGATTGTGTCGGGATCGTGACTGTGGCCCTGTTCAACACCGGTATTGCCGTTGTTCAGGAGATCCGGGCCCGTCGGGCGCTGGAACGCGTCCATATGCTCGCTCCCGCCACCGCAACGGTCATTCGTGACGGGATCCGCCGCACGATTCCGTCTGACGACATCGTGCGCGGAGACACCGTGGTTATTGAACACGGTGATCAGCTGCATGCTGACGGAGTCATCCTGAAGACGACCGGTCTCGAAATTGACGAGGCGCTGCTAACGGGCGAATCGGTCCCCGTGCGCAAACGCAGCGGAGATCCGGTTCATTCCGGAAGCTTCTGCGTCAGCGGCAGCGGCATGATGACGGTGCATCACGTCGGTGAGAACCGGCACGCCGCCCGTGTGGTCAATACCGCACGGAAATTCCAGCTTCGCGCCTCTCCGCTGCAGCGACGGATTGATATCCTCGTGAGTGCCATGTTTGTCAGCGCACTGCTCCTCGTGGCCGTACAGCTCCTTGTCGGCATGCACGCGGAACTGAGCGATGTCGGTGCACTACGCTCCATGGCAACGCTTGTCCTGGCACTTATTCCTCAGGGACTTGTATTCTTCTTTTCCGTCACACAGGCGATGGCCATGTACAGAATGAGCCGTCGGGGAGCTGTGATCCGAAAGCTGAATACGGTCGAAGCGCTGTCAAACGTTTCAACGGTCTGCCTGGATAAAACCGGGACACTGACCGAGGATCGGTTCAGTGTCGCACGAATCGTTCCCTGTGAGGATCACTGTCAGGATGCGGATATCCGGCAGCTGTTTACCGCCTACGCACATGCGACATCGGACAGCAACGCGACCATTGCGGCACTGCGTGAACTCGGCGGCAACACGGATGCGACCATCTGCACAGAGGTGCTGCCGTTCAGCTCTGCACGGAAATATGGTGCGGTGATGGTGCGGTGTGACGGGGCGTTCCGCACCCTGCTGCTCGGTGCCCCGGAGGTACTGATGCGCATGATGAGCACGGATGCGCGGAAGCGCGTTGCGGCCCTGATGCAGAGTGAAGAGCTGGGACCGTACCGTCAGTTGCTGCTCGTGGAAAGTGCGGCAGCGATCGATGATATCACCGGGGAATCGTCGTCCTGCCGCGTGCGTCCCATCGGCCTGGCGGCGCTGGCAGACACGATGCGGTCCGACGCATCTGCCGGCATCGATGTCTTCCTCCGGAGGGGAGTGCGCGTAAAGATTCTGACGGGCGATTCCGAGCGGGCCACGACGGCCGCCCTGCGTGCGCTGCGACTGGAAGAGAGACTGCGCACCGGTGTATCCGGAGACGACCTGGACACGATGCCGGACGATCGCCTGCGTCCGCTGCTCCTTGAGCGGGATGTGTTCACGCGCCTGCGCCCCGAGCACAAGCAGCGCATCGTTCGTCTGCTGCGACAGAGCCGCGAGCGCACCGCCATGATCGGTGACGGCGTCAACGACGTCCCGGCCCTGAAGGAGGCGGACGTCAGCGTGGCCATGGAGGGCGGCAGCGGTGTCGCACGCGGCGCGGCGGACATGGTGCTGCTTGGCAACCGCCTTGACGTTCTTGCGGATGCAATCGAGCAGGGACGGCAGGTCATGGGAACGACGCTCTCCATCGCAAGACTGTATCTGACGAAGAACGCGGTCGTTCTGATGCTCGGTATTCTGGCATCCGCAGGAATGCTGTCGTTTTTTCTGACACCACGGCGAGAAGCGATGATATCGGCACTGGCCGTCGCCATTCCGTCGTACGTCATTTCCACTCTCGGCGGCAGTCCGGCCTCGCTGGATGGTTTCTTCCGCAGACTGACCGTATTCTCCGGCACGGCTGCCGCATGCGTCTTGCTGTTCACGATCGCCGGGGGCATGCTGCCCATGCACTCTCCACTCGACATCCATGCGGGTGCCGTTCAGACAACGCTGATCACGGGTGCCCTTCTGCTTGTCTCCTGGATTGTCGCACGGGGAAGCGCATCCCGCATCCGTCTGCACGGATGGATCATCACCGGTATTCTCGGGACATATATCCTGCTCACTCTCCTCCCTGCGGACATCCCGCTGTTCCGCTGGATTATTCTGTTTTACGAAATCGATTCCATTTCTCCGGAGCTCTGGGGCGGCATCCTGCTTCTGTTCGGCATGATTTGGGTGATTCTTCTCCTTGTCCGTCAGCTGCGTGCACGCGCACTGCGTATCGGGACACACCGCTGATGACCGGGCACGCATATGATTTTCATATATGTTCCTCATACGACGCTCACATCCACTGACCACCTTCACCACACAGCTGTTCCATTGATAACCGGATACCACCACAATGACCTTCTCTTCACATCATCTGCGCCGCATGTTCCTGCTGATGACAGCGGGAATGATCCTTTTCACCGCCTGCTCCGAAGATGACGACCCCGCCGCACCGGTCGATCAGAATCCGTCGGCCGTCATCGCCGTATTTTCGGATCCGCATTATTTCGATCCGACTCTCGGCAGCAGCGGCAGTGCGTTCGAGTCATATATCGCGATGGACCGCAAGCTCATCGCCGAAAGTCATGCCCTGACCGAGGCCGCTGTCAGCGCAATACTCAGCACCGATGCCAACATTGTCATCGTCCCGGGTGATTTGACGAAGGATGGTGAACGCAGCAGTCATGAGCGCTTCGCGGCATTCTGCGCACAGCTCGAGCAGGCAGGCAAGGCGGTCTTTGTCGTCCCCGGCAACCATGACGTGCGCAATCCGCATGCGGTGAGGTACGAGGGGAATCAGGCACTGCCCGTCGCCAGCGTGACAGAGCAGGAATTCGCCCAGATCTATGCGGAGTACGGCTATGATGAGGCAATCGCCCGCGATCCGGCCTCATTGAGTTATGTTGCCGAACCCGTTGACGGCATCTGGGTTCTCGGAATGGATGCCTGCCGGTACAGCGAAAATGAGGGAGAAGGACACGCCGTCACCGGAGGGCGCTTATCCGCCGCGACCGAGGGATGGATCAAGGCGCGCCTGCAGGAGGCGCAGGCACAGGAGAAAACCGTTTTCGGTGTCATGCATCACGGACTGCTCGAGCATTTCCAGGGACAGAAACTCAACCCCATCTCCGCTGATTACGTGGTGGACGACTGGGCCCGGCTCTCCGGCGAATTCGCTGATCTCGGCATGCATATCGTCCTGACCGGTCATTTCCACTCAAATGATGTTGTCGAGAAGCGCACCTCCGAAAGCTTTCTCTTCGATATTGAGACAGGTTCACTGCTGACATGGCCATGTCCGTATCGCATCATGCGCCTCAACAGCGACCGCACGCTTGATATCACGACGGCGGTGATCGAGAACATTCAGTATGACACCGGTGGTGACGCGTTTCAGGATTATGCCTATGGCTACCTGGAGAGCGGGATGCTGGGGCTGAGCACGTATATCCTGACCTCCCAGTTCGGCGTGGATGAACAGACGGCACAGATGCTTGCTCCGGTCATGACGGAAGCATTCGTCACGCATTACCGGGGCGATGAGACCATGACGGCGGAGGCGCAGGGAGTGATCACGACACTGAAGCAGGCCGGTGATGCCAACTCGCTGTTCATGGCATCCGCTCTCGAAGCGCTGTTCAGCGATCCGCCGCCGGCCGACAACACACTGACGATCAATCTGGAAAGCGGAATGGTGAAATAGCCATACCGTCGAACATGTCACGCGGTGCGTTCGCAGGGACGCACCGCGTTGTTTTTTTTCACGCCACTCCGTAACATGCGAGTCAGCCGGACGCAGGGTCCGGCGTGCATCGTCCCACCCAAGAGGAGAGTTATGAAAGCTCCGTTCCTTCTTCTTCTCGGACTGCTCATCGCCGCCTGTTCTTCCACTCCTCCACGTCCCGTTTTTTCCGACTTCATGGAAATCCGTGAGGTCGTTGACGAGGATCCGCTCGCCGCACGTTTCGCCGATGAGGACGGCGAGCAGCATCATCTGGGGGATCCCGTCGTCTCGGGAAAAAATATTTCCCGTCTTCAGATCAAGCCCGGGAAGGACGACATGTATGATCTTCATATGACATTGACCGGCTCACAGGACGCACGCTGGCGGCGTTTCGCACGTTCGCGGGGCAGGACCGCTGCGCTGGTGATCGACGGGACAATCGTGCGCACTTTCCCTGTGGAGAATCCCGGTATGCCGATTGAGAATGAAGTCCTCATAGTGACCATCCCCGGCATTGCCGATTCGCAGGACGATGCGGAACGGCTGGACCGTTTCTTCCAGGAGAGCAAGGCAGCCACAAAAACCGGAAAGGACCGTGAATGAGTATCTGGAAACGTGTTCTGCTGTGGAGCATCATCGCGATCGCACTGGGCTATTCAGTATTACATTTCTGGCCGGAGACCGTCATCAAGCATGACGTCGGCGTCCTGTGTCCGGATGTGCCCCTGCAGACCGAGCCCTCCCGGAAAACACCGTGGTTGCACGAGGAATTCATGGTCACCGCACTCGCTGATTACGACATCCATGCCCGCGTGCTGAGTCGCGAGGAATACAGCAGCGGTCGCGAGGGGGACCTGTCTCCCGTGGATCTGGCCCTCGGGTGGGGCCGCATGTCGGACTCCTTTGTGATCGACAAGCTGGATATCTCGCAGGGGCATCGATGGTACAAATGGAAAGTGAACGACCTGATGCCGATCCCGCGCCGGGAGATCGAGACATCCAGCGCCAACGTGCACATCCTCCCCGCCGATGACGCGGTGCGCGATGTGCTCGACAACGTGCATGAAGGGAGCATCGTGCGCATGAAGGGTTATCTCGTCAAGGTCACCACAACGGACGGCTGGCGATGGATCTCCTCCACTTCCCGCGATGACACCGGTGACGGCGCCTGTGAAGTGTTCTGGGTGGAGTCGCTGGACGTCACGAACTGATTCCCACGCACGGAGACATCATGGGTTTCCTGCCCCCTGAATCATCTGTACCCCGGAAGGACGATGCCATCGACAACACGTGACCATCTCTCTGAAGCGGATACCACATCGTACCTCGAAACGATGCACCGCCTTGCGGATGTCAGTGCTGACGTGATCCGGCGGTATGACCATCACCGGATTCCGGTGGTCAGGAAAACAGATGACTCACCCGTGACTGCGGCTGACAGGGAGGCGGAAACGGCAATGCGAGATGTCATCATGGACAGACATCCCGATCATGGCATCCTCGGTGAGGAATTCGGGACGCATCAGGAGGACGCCACCCTGCGCTGGGTGCTGGATCCCATTGACGGGACGAAATCATTCATTTCCGGAACACCACTGTTCGGCACTCTCATTGCTCTCTGCGCGGATGGAGAGCCGCTGCTTGGCTGCATCAACATGCCCCGGCTGCAGCAGCGCTTCGTCGGTGACGGACACTCGACAACCCGAAACGGTGCGCCCGTCCGCATGCGGACAGGACGCGGCATTCGTGACGCGACCGTGCTGGTGACCGATCACGTGGATGTCTGGAAACACAGGAACGGACAGGCCTTTGACAGGCTCGCCGCCGCCGCCGGCATCTTCCGCAGCTGGGGAGACTGCTATGGATACACACTGCTGGTTTCCGGATACGCCGACATCATGACCGATCCGCTGCTCAATCCCTGGGACATGCACGCGCTGATCCCGATCGTCCGCGGTGCCGGCGGCATGATCACGTCATGGGAAGGTGACGACCCTCTCTCCTCAAACAGTCTGGTCGCGGCCCATCCCGCCCTGCACGCCAGGGTGATCGCCATGCTTAATCCCCCGCGGTAGCGACAGCGGATTGTTAGCATCCTGTTTCCCTCACGCTACAAGAAACTTACCGGAAATTAATGCGCCCGGAACATGTGCGGTGTAGCTTCACCCCATGGTATCCAGGCCATCCATACGATCGATGCTCCTGAATGCGGTCCGGCTGTTCATTGTGGCAGTGCTCGCGTGGTTCATATGGAGCCAGTTCCGTGAACTGGACGGTGCGCAGGTGCTTCGTCTGCTTGAGGGGATCGGCGGTGCGGCAGCACTGATCGTTCTTCCTTACGGTACCGTCATCCTTCTGGACGCGGCCGGCTGGCGCCAGTGCGTGACAGGAAGTGAGCACGTGCCGCTTCGTGAGATGTTCGTCATCCGACTGTCGACAGATGCCGTCATGAACACCTTCCCCGCCGGCGTCGCATTCGCGGAAACCCTGCGTCCGCTGCTGCTGCGTGATCGGTTCGGTCTGCGGATGACCGACGCCGTGGCATCGACGCTGCTGTCGAAAATCAACATCGCCGTCGCGCAGATCGGTTTCATCATCACCGGGCTGATCTTCGCATTTTCGCTTCACGCGTCATCGCTCGGGGAGCTGGGACTGTTTTCATCCCCATCCTCCATCGCCGGAACCTTCCTGCTCGCCGCCTCCGCGGGGATCGTGCTTTCTCTGCCATACAGCGGTGCGCGGCTGACACAGATCACCGCGCTGCTCGGACGCATTCGGATTCCCCTGCTGCAGCGCGGTGCTGCGCGCATCCGCAATGCCGTCGCAGACATCGACCGGTATGTGACGGGCTTCGCGCGCCATCACCGCACGCGACTGCTGCGCGCCCTGCTGCTGTTTCTGCTCAGCTGGTTCGCCATGGCGTTCGAAACCTGGCTGATCCTGGCACTTCTGGGATCCGGCATGAGCATCATGCAGGCAATCGCTCTCGAGGCAACGCTTTCCGTGGTCAAGCTTGTCTTTTTCTTCATCCCGTCCGCCATCGGCGCGCAGGAGGTCGGAATCCTCAGCATACTGACGGCCTTTGCAATTCCGGAAGCCGCCGCCATCGCGGCCGCGTTTATCATTCTCCGTCGGGGGAAGGAGCTGCTGTGGGCCTGCAGCGGCATCAGCCTGTTCGCGTATCTTCGCGTCAATCCTTTCAAACCCGCTTTCATGAAAGCGTAGGAACGACATGCCTCGAATTCTCTATATATGCGGATCATTGAACCAGACGTCACAGATGCATCAGATCGCGCAGCACCTGCCGGAGGCGGAGCACTTCTTCACGCCGTTCTACGGTGACGCGCTGCTGCGCTGGCTCAGCCGCAACGGGTTTCTGGAATTCACGATCCTCGGCAACAAGCTGCGCAATCGTGCCCTGCGTTACCTGCGGTCACATGATCTGCAGATAGATGAATACGGCATGAACAACGATTATGACCTCGTCCTCACCTGCAGTGATCTCATCGTCCCGAGCAACGCGCGCCGCTGTCCGATCGTGCTCGTGCAGGAGGGGATGACCGATCCGGAAGGCTTCGCCTATCATCTCGTCAGGCATCTCCGTCTGCCACGGTATCTCGCGAGCACGGCCACGACAGGACTCAGCGACACATATGAAAAATTCTGCGTCGCAAGCGAGGGATACCGCGACCTGTTCATCCGCAAGGGGGTAACACCGGAGAAACTGGAAGTGACCGGTATTCCCAACTTCGATAACTGCGCGCAGTTCCATGACAACGATTTTCCGCATCGGGATTTCGTGCTCGTAGCGACGAGTGACGCGCGCGAAACCTTCAAGTTCGAAAACAGGCGCAGGCTGATCCGGCGCAGCCGGGAGGTCGCCGCCGGGCGGCAGCTTATCTTCAAGCTCCACCCGAATGAGAATCATGCACGCGCGATCCAGGAAATTCGAGAGGAAGTCCCAGACGCGCTCGTCTTCACCGATGGCAATATCGAGCACATGATCGCAAACTGCGAGGTACTCATCACGCGCTTTTCCACTGTCGTATACATTGGCCTCGCACTCGGCAAGGAAGTGTACTCGGAATTCGACATGGAGGAACTGCGCCGGCAGACACCGATACAGAACGGCGGGACTTCCGCACGCAATATCGCCGACGTCTGCCGCAGCGTGCTCGCAGACACACCAACATCACGGCGGACGGACCGCTGGATCAATGCTCCGCTGTATCAGGGCGGGGTACGTCCCCTGCGGTACGTTGCACGTCTTTTCTCCACGATGCGGAGCTGACAGCATGAATATCATCACCATCATTCAGGCACGCACGGGGAGCAGCCGATTGCCGGGCAAGGTGCTGCTCCCCCTTGCGGGCAAACCGCTGCTTCTGCGCATGGTGGAGCGGGTTCGAATGGCACGGACTCCAATGACGGTCGTGGTTGCGACGACGACGGATCCCGACGACACGGATATCCGGGTGCTGTGCGGCCAGCAGCGCATACCCTGTTACAGCGGTGATCCGTTCGACCTGCTCGACCGGCACTATCGCGCAGCGCTGCTCTATGACGCAGACGTCGTCGTAAAGATTCCGTCCGACTGTCCCCTGATTGATCCTGCGGTCATCGACCGGGTGCTGTCGTACTGGATCGCGCATCACCGGAGCTACGACTATGTCAGCAATCTTCATCCCGCGAGCTGGCCAGACGGCAATGACGTCGAGGTGATGCCGATCGCCATACTGCATGAGGCGTGGAAAAAGGCTTCCCGACCGCTGGAGCGCGAACACACCACACCGTTCATCTGGGAGCAGCCCGATCGATACCGCATCGGGAACGTTACATGGGAGAGCGGCTTCGATTATTCCATGTCGCATCGCTGGACCATCGACTACCCCGAAGATTACCAGTTTATCCGGAAGGTTTACGACGCCTTGTATTCGGAGGGCGCACCGCGCTTCGGCATTGACGACATTCTCGGGCTGCTGCAGCGCGAACCCGAGCTGGCTCGCATCAACGATGTGTATGCAGGCGTCAACTGGTACCGTCACCATCTCAGTGAGCTGAAGACCATCGACGCGAACAGAACACGCACACCACGGTCGAGAGATGCACGCGGCTCTCTCGCCATTTCATAAAACGCAAACGGGAAACTCCATGAACGCATCTGAAAAACAGGAACTGCTGCAAACCGCGATGCGGGTCCGTGAACACATCATCCGCCTGGCGACCGACGGAGGGTGTTTCATCGGTGCATCGCTGTCATGCGCGGATCTCATCGTCTACCTGTATCGCAGGATTCTCAACATCGCGCCGGACCGCGTTGACGATCCCGACCGGGATTACTTCCTGCTCTCGAAAGGGCATGATGTCCCGGCTGTTTACGGGACCTTCGCCGAACTCGGATACATCGACGGAGCGCGGCTGGGCAATCACCTGCGCACGAACGATTCGATCTACTGGCACCCGAACCGGAACATTCCGGGGGTGGAATTCCACTCGGGGTCGCTCGGACATCTGCTGTCGGTGGGCATCGGCGTTGCTCTGGACATCAAGCTGCGCAAGGCCGCAAACCGCGTGTTTGTCATGCTCGGTGACGGTGAACTCAACGAGGGATCGATCTGGGAAGGCTGCCTTGTCGCCGGCGCGCACAAGCTCGATAATCTCGTGGTGGTGGTTGACCGCAACGGGTTCCAGGCGAACATGCGCACCGAGGAGTTGATTCCACTGGAGCCGCTCGAGGAGAAATTCGCTTCCTTCGGCTGGGCGGTGCGCCGGATCGACGGGCATTCTTTCGACGCAATGGACGAGGTTTTTTCCGATCTGCCGCTTGAGAAGCGGCGTCCAAGCATGATCATCGCCGACACCGTGCGCGGCAAGGGTCTTCCGAGCATCGAGGCGCGGGCGGACCGGTGGTTCGTCAATTTCACCGCGGAGGAAGTCGACATGCTGCTCGATGAGCTGCATGGCATCGGCAATGCGGCCCTGACTTCTGACACGCTTCACGTGCGCTGAATTCCTCATTCTCCTTCACCAGCAGCTGAATGCATACCATGACATACGAAGAACTTCTTCGAGAGATGACCACAGAGAATGAGCGTGTGGTCATCATGACCGCGGAGAATCGCGCTGCAATCCGAAATCTTCCTCCTCACGTCGGCGATCGACTGATTGATGTCGGTATCAGTGAAATGACAATGGTCGGTGCTTCTGCCGGACTGGCCCTGCGGGGACGAATCCCCATCGTGCATGCGCTGGCAACTTTCCTGACACTTCGCGCATTCGAATTCATCCGAACGGATGTGGGGATTCCTGGGCTCCCAGTGAAACTCATCGGTGCCGTCCCCGGATTCCTGTCGGACGGAAACGGTCCGACACACCAGGCAGTTGAAGACATCGCACTGATGCGCGGCATCCCGCCGATGCAGGTGTTCGCGCCCGCGGACAACGACGACATGCTGGAAGCGCTGCCGCGGATCGTCGCATCCCCCTTTCCCGCCTATGTGCGCTTCAACGCCCTCCCGGCCGTCACGGCGCACGCGCCGTTTGCAATCGGGAAGGCGGAAACACTCACCGACGGCAATGACGTCGCCATTCTCACCTACGGGTTTCTGCTGCGCGAAGCGCTCGCGGCGGAAACGCTTCTGAACGCCGAGGGCCTCGCATGCCGCGTCATCAACCTGCGGAGCCTCAAACCGATAGATGAAGAAACCATCGCCGCCGCGGTCCGCGACTGTTCGCTGGTCGTCACGCTCGAGGATCATTTCCTCACGGGCGGACTGACCACCATCCTCGCCGAACTGATGATGCAGCAGCAGCTCACGGCCGACGTCCTTCCGATTGCGCTGAAGCATCGCTGGTTCACACCGGCAACGCTCGACCGCGTGCTCGAACATGAGGGATTCACCGGAAGCGCCATTGCCGTGCGCATTCTGCGAGCACTGGAGGGAGATCGAGACAAAAAACCCATGCTCAATCACACGAGCAGTCTGTTCAAAACCTATCTCTGAGACACCATGCCAAATACCATTGCGTTCAACCAGGACTATCCCGATATCACACAATCCGACGCGTTGTATGCGCGGGCGCTCGGACTGATCCCCAGCCAGACGCAGACACTCGCCAAGGGTCCCGGTCAGTATGTGCGCGGCGCGGCTCCGAAGTTCATCGACCGCGCGAAGGGGGCGCACATCGTCGATGTTGACGGAAACGAGTACATCGACTACAACATGGGCATCGGTCCCATCTCGCTCGGATACGCATACGACGCCGTCGATGATGCCATTCGCGTGCAGCTCGAGCGTGGGATCACCTTTTCGCTCGTGCATCCTCTCGAGGTGGAGGTCGCCGAACTGCTCCGCGAGGTCATCCCCAATGCGGACATGGTGCGGTATTCCAAGTCGGGCAACGACGTGACTTCCGCCGCGGTGCGCCTGGCGCGAGCGTATACGGGCCGCAGCACGGTGCTCTGCTGCGGCTACCATGGCTGGCATGACTGGTACATTGCCGTGACCGACCGCAACCGGGGCATTCCCCAGGCGGTGCGTGATCTCACGTACACGGTGAACTACAACGACATTCAATCCGTCATTGATTCGCTGGATGAGGACACGGCATGCGTGATTCTCGAACCTGTGGTGTTCGATGCGCCAGAGAACAACTTCCTGCACGAGCTGAAAGATGCCTGCGAGCGCAACGGCACACTGCTGATTTTCGATGAAATGTGGACGGGATTCCGTCTCGCACTGGGCGGGGCACAGGAATACTTCGGGATCAAGGCCGATCTGGCCTGCTTCTCGAAAGCGGTCGCAAACGGCATGCCCTTATCCATCCTCACCGGGCGGAAAGACATCATGGAGCTCTGCGAGCAGGATGTCTTCTTCTACACGACCTTCGGAGGAGAGGCGCTCTCGCTGGCAGCGGCCAGAGCCACGATCGAGGAGATGCGCCGCCGGAACGTGCAGGAACATCTGTTCCATCAGGGACGAAAACTCAGGGACGGTGTCAATGCCATCGCCGCGGAGCTGAGCATGCCGTACGTCGGATGCAAGGGTTTCGCTCCCCGCACCATCGTCACCTTCGATGCATCCGCCGGCGATCCACTGCTGCAGAAATCCTACGTGCAGCAGGAGATGATCAAACGTGGCATCCTGTGGTCCGGTTTCCACAACATGTCATTCAGTCACAGCGATGACGACGTCGCGTACACGCTGTCGGCATACCGCGAGGTCCTCGGCCTGCTCCGTGATGCCGTTGATGCAGGCGAGCTTCCCGCGCGCCTGCGCGGCGAGCCGGTTGAGCCGGTGTTCCGTAAGACAAGCAATTTCCACACCAAGGCGAGAAAGCCCCTTGCCTGATTCCAGCATGAAACAGCGAGGACCCGGCTCATGATCACACAGATAGCATCGGAAGCACTGCGCAAGCGCTCCTCCCTGCTTCAATCGCATGACACACAGCCGCTGCTGCGTGAATACCGACTCCGCTGCCTCACCATCAACACGCATCGCGGCCAGGGTCCCAAGCTTCCGTTCGCACTCGCGGGTGCGAAGGAGGAGGAAGCGCAGCGCATCGAGTTGATGCATGAAACGCGTGCCTACGCGTATTTCATCTCGGAGTGGCTGAATCGCCACCGGCAGAACTACGACGTCGTCGCACTGCAGGAAGTCTTCAACGGCGTGCTGGGTGTCAGTGAAAAAATCATCGGGAAATACCGGCAGCGCGATCACTACCGCGTTCTCAGCGGCTTCGACTCCGTACTTGAGCACGGTGTCGGATTCGCGGGCTTCCGCTACCAGAACCTGATGCTCAGCCAGCTGCCCAAGCTTTCGGAGCAGGCCTACAATCACCTGCTGCCGGGGAAAGTATTCTTTCTCGCCTCCTGCGGTTTCACGCTGGCGCCGTTTCTCCTCAAGGACAGCATCATCTGGATCGGCAACACCCACCTCCATGCGTACAGTCCGGAATCCCGCATGCGCCAGGCCCGGAGCATCGCGCAGGTACTGCGAAAGCTCGGGGATGTGCCGATCGTATTCATGGGGGATTTCAACACCGTCGCTCCGGGCTGCCGTATCGAGAAATTCGGCAAGGGGGATATCGACCGGTACAACTACCATGACGACAGTACGCTGCGGATTCTCGAGGATACGGGCCTGCGCACGGTGCCGCACGACGATTCGCTGCCGTTCTACACCTATCCGACCGGGCTGCCGAATCGGACGCTCGACTACATCATGTTCAGCCGTCACTGGCATGTGCATGACTACGGCGTGCTCCACGATTTCACCCTGTCGGATCATTATCCCGTCTATGCCGATCTTGAACTGAAGACAAGGAACAACTGAAAGCATGACTTCTTCGATGTTTTCTCTCGAGGGCCGCACGGCGGTGGTCACCGGGGCACTCGGTCTGATCGGCCGCGAGCACTGCCGCGCACTTGCCGAGGCGGGCGCCAGCGTCATCGCCACCGACCTGGACGCCGAAGCTTGCGCGTCGTTCGCGGAGGAGCTCTCCGCTGAAAGCGGTCGGCGCTGCATGGGCATGGCGGCGGACATCACCGATCCCGTCTCCGTCCGCGCACTGTTCGATGCTGCTGTCGAGGCATTCGGCCGCGTACACATTCTCGTCAACAACGCCGCGATCAACGACATGGTGGAGGATCCCGTATCCGCACTGGAGGCCTCCCGATTCGAGAACTATCCGATTGATCTCTGGCGGCGCTGCCTGGACGTCAACGTGACCGGAGCCTTCATCTGCAGCCAGGTGTTCGGCGCGCACATGGCTGAACAGGGCGGCGGCAGCATCATCAACATCGCATCGACATACGGGATGGTTGCGCCGGACCAGTCGCTGTACCGGAATGAGGACGGCACGCAGACGTTTTACAAATCCGCCGTCTATCCGACGGCCAAAGGAGCAATCATCAATTTCACACGCTTCCTCGCATCGTACTGGGGAGCGGCCGGTGTGCGGGTAAATACGCTGTCACCGGGCGGAGTGCAGAACGGTCAGGACAGGCATTTCGTGGAAAACTATTCGCGCCGCACGCCGCTGGGTGAGATGGCGCGTCCGACGGATTACCGCGGTGGAATTGT
Organism: uncultured Ignavibacteria bacterium; assembly: GCA_913061095.1. Lineage (GTDB taxonomy): Bacteria > Bacteroidota > Ignavibacteria > SZUA-365 > SZUA-365 > BM516. Next base: position 144,086 of record CAJXVM010000004.1, on the reverse strand, counting down.
ATTTCTCGCCGGCGATGCGTCCCGCTACATGACAGGAGCAAATCTGGTGGTCGACGGTGGCTGGACAGCGTGGTAAACTCCGCTTTGGAAGTCATTCAGGTGACAAGTATGTTTCCCGCATGCATACTCTGCCCGCAAACACCGTGCTCTCCAGTCTGCTTGGCACTCTGCAGCATTTGAGTTATGACGAAGCCGCGCGCCGGGCGCGTCGCATCCGCCTTGTCCTGACCGACAACGACGGTGTGCTCACGGACACCGGCGTGTACTACGGCGCGGATGGTGAGCTCGTCAAGCGCTACAGCATCCGTGACGGCATGGGCATGGAGCGCCTGGGACTGCTCGGCATCGAGACGGGCATCATCACCGGAGAACAGTCACCGAATCTCGAACGGCGCGCCGAGAAGCTGAAACTCAAACACCTTTACCTCGGGGTCAGGGACAAGATCGCAACGCTCAGCCACATTCGGAATGAAACCGGCCTTTCCACCGAGGAAATCGCCTACATCGGAGACGATGTCAACGACATCGGCATCATGGACGTGATCGGAGAACGCGGATTCACCGCCGCACCGGCCGATGCCATGCCGCAGATTCACGATCTCGCCCAGTACGTCTGCCACTGGCGCGGCGGCAATGGAGCATTTCGTGACTTCGCCGAGGCCATCATTACACTTCGACAAACGTCGACCTGATCCAACACCCTCCTGCGATTCCTGCTCAGTCATTGCAGATTGCAAATTGCATATTGCAGATAGTCGATACTGATTATTGCGGTATGCGACATCTGAAATCCGCAATCTGTCATCTGCAGTCCATCCCCCTCACACAGCCCGAACACAGCGCTTACCCTCGGCACATCAATCCTTACATCACTTTTAACGGACCGCTCAATCTTCCGTAACGGAGCGCGTGTACTTTTCCTGGAAACATTCACCGCACCAGGAGAAGGATCACCGCATGAGCAATCCCATACGCCAGATCAGAGAGAAAACCGTCGGCAGCGGACATCCCGTGTATGTCATCGCCGAGATCGGCATCAATCACAACGGTTCTCTTGACCTCGCAAAAAAGCTCATCGACGGCGCCGCTCTCTCCGGCTGCGATGCAGTCAAGTTTCAGAAGCGCACACCGGAGCTGTGCGTGCCCCGTGATCAATGGGATGTCGAGCGCGACACGCTCTGGGGTCGCATGCGATATATCGATTACCGGCACCTGATCGAATTCGGCGAAGATGAATACGCGGAGATCGACCGCTACTGCGGGGAGAAGGGCATTCATTGGTTCGCCTCCTGCTGGGATGAACCGTCCGTCGATGCCATCGAAAAATTCGATCCGCCGGTTTACAAGGCGCCATCCGCCTCGCTGACCGACCATGCACTGCTGAAGCACATGAAAGAAACCGGAAAGCCGCTGATGATCAGCACGGGGATGTCCACCACAGAGGAAATCGCAGCTGCCGTGGAAGTTCTCGGCACAGACAATCTGCTCATCGCCCATTCAACATCCGCCTACCCCTGTGATGTGAACGAGCTCAACCTCCGCATGCTGAACACACTGATGCAGAAATATCCTGACACCCCGATCGGGTACTCCGGTCACGAAACGGGCCTCGCACCGACCTGGGCCGCCGTCGCCATGGGCGCCACGTTCATCGAGCGACATGTCACGCTTGATCGCGCCATGTGGGGTTCCGATCATGCCGCATCAGTCGAAATCGGCGGTCTATACCGACTCGTCGCCAACATTCGAGATATCGAAAAGTCACTCGGTGACGGAATCAAGCGCGTGTACGAGAGCGAGCTCGCACCGCGCAAGAAACTTCGCCGTGTGCATCTGAAGCAGGAGGAACCGGAAGTCGCATAACGGACGCACACCTGATTCCAATTCCCCCTCCTGCAGGACCGGATTCCCCTCGGAGTCCGGTTCTGCCATGTCACACAGAATGTTGTCATACAGGATGGCGTGCAATCAATGAGCCTCGAACTGATATCCCCGTTCGTCATCGTGATCGCGGCGGCGATCATCGTCACATTCGAACGGCTGTTCCCGTACGAGGAGCAGCAGAAGTTTCTGCGCGAAGGATTCTGGAATGATCTGATCATGTATTCCATTGTCCAGAGCTATCTCCTGGGACTGCTGATCAACTGGCTGATCCAGTGGATCGACGCGAGTACGATGCTGTCGCGGATGCATCTGATTTCCCACTGGCCCGTGTGGCTGCAGGTGCTGCTCTTCCTGGTGACGCATGACCTGTACATCTACTGGTTCCACCGCATCCAGCACCGCTCGATTCGCCTCTGGCGCATCCATGAGGCGCATCACTCCACGAAAGACGTGGACTGGCTCTCGGGATCGCGCTCCCATTCGCTGGAAATCCTGATCAATCAGACGATCGAGTTCGCTCCCATTGTCCTGCTCGGCGCCGCGCCCGAGGTCGCCCTCTACAAAGGCATGATATCTGCGATCTGGGGGATGTGGATTCACTCGAATATCGACGTGCACACCGGCAAGCTGCAGTACGTGATCAACGGACCGGAGATGCACCGCTGGCATCACTCCGATGTCGTCGCGGATGGCTCGTACAACTTCGCCACCAAGCTGGCGATATGGGACTGGATCTTCGGCACCGGCTTTCTTCCCGAGCGGAAAAAACCCGCCGGTTACGGACTCAGGGAAATTGAATTTCCGAAAAACTACATTCGTCAACACCTGTTCGCCTTCCGGCCGCTGAAGGGGGATGTGTACTCGGGGGAATGAGTATCTCTCCGTCTCGAAGTGCACCTATCATTCAACAGTGCAAAGTGCAAAACACTTCCGGAAAACGGAGTGTGTGTCGACTGACTTTTGCACTTTGCACTTTGTACTTTGCACTTACGTGATCAGCGCGAGATGAATTTCGCGTCTGCGCTTACACGGGTTACGGCTTAACGGTAACCGTCACCCCCGCCGTATGCGCGGCGAATTCGGGAGCGTACATGCACTGGATGCTGGAGATGCCGTTTGAGAAGCGGCCCTCGTGGGAGACACGCAGCGGGTACTCGAACACGTGCACGCCCTTGCGCAGCCAGTGGAAAAAGAAATTCACAGAGGCGTCGCGCGGGGCTTCGTAGTAGATGAGACCGCCCTGATAGCGATGGCCGGAGAGCTGTTCGATCAGTTCGAGTCCAGCGCCGCGCATGTCCTTCATATGCACGTATTCCATGTCGCGGTCCACGCGAATCGTGATGCGCACCTTCAGCACGTCGCCTACCTCGAGGGCATTCTCCCCGGTGATCGGTTCGAGCACCACGCCCTTCTCCGTGTTGCGCTGGCGGAAGAGCTTTTTCTCGATCTGCAGCGGAGACTGTGCGGGCGTGATTTTGTCGAGCTGTTCGAAGTACTGCCAGTACAACGCGCCCCAGGCAATGCCCTGGTCTTCCTTCTTCACCGTGACGCGTCCCATGTCGGGATCGATCTCGCCGCGGCGCCAATCCACGCGGTAATGTCCCGTGCCGGCCTCGATGTCCGCGCCCATGGCTTTCGGATCGATGCGCTCGCCGCCCATGCTGACTTCCACCAGCTTGTCCGATGCGAGCAGATTGCTGCCGCGGCGCAGCAGCGCGTAGCAGGCCTCGGCCGTTGCGACGGTAGATCCCCAGTCCTGCACCTGCTTCTGCTTGAGCAGCCAGATCTTCATTTCCTCGACGGCGTTCATGTCGTTCGCCACTTCATCGAATACCTCGATGAGCAGGGCCTGCGTTTCGATCGGTGCCTGGTACCAGAACCAGCCGCGGTCGTATTTCCAGTACATGCCCATCTCCTCGTTCTGCAGTGCGCGCTCCTTCAGTGAGCGCACAACGGCCATCGGCACGTCGCTGTCGCGGAAGCGGTGCAGGGCAAGCGCGATCATGCCCTGCGCCATGTGATTGCGGCGCACCCACCACTTGCGGGATTCCTCGAGCCAGAAGTTCACCGACTCATCGTAGCGATCCGGAATCTCCTGATCGAGGAAATAGCTGCGGGCGTAGAGGTACTGTATGGCGAGGTAATTGAGATAGTCCTTTTCCGGATCGAAGGTGTCATCCTCACGCCGCTTGAGTTCGAGGTAGTCGGCGTGCATGCGCTCGTCCATGAAATTCACGGCTCGGCGAATCATGCGCGCGACGCGTTCGTCACTGACGGTGATATCCAACGCGTCGAGGTGTCCGAATCCTGCCACGATGTACTGCGTGATGTAGCGGCTCTCGGGCAGACCGGGGAACCACGGCCAGCCGCCGTTGCTCGCCTGCGCCTTCTCCAGCTTGAGCATGGCGCTCTCGAGATTGTTGCCCATGGTGTTGAGATCGAACAGCAGGGCGATGCGCTTCTTGCGTTCGCTTTCATCCTTGCCCTGCATCACCCAGGGCGTTTCCTCGAGCAGCAGCATCTTCAGATCCTGGTTCTTCTGCAGGTTGGAGAGCAGCGCGTCGGTATTTTTCCACGCATCGAAGACGCGTTTGATCTTCGGGTTGCTGTTGGCGATATGCCCGGCGATGCTGTTGGCGTAGTAGCGGTTGAATACCTGCTCGGAGCATTCGTAGGGATACTCCATCAGGTAGGGCAGCGCCTGCACCGCGTACCAGGCCGGCTGGGATGTCATCTCGAGCGTGAGCTGATGATGACGCAGGGTGGACGACGCACCGCTGTTCACCAGCTTCTCGAAGGTGAACTCCTTCGTCTGTCCCCCGCGGATATTCATCGGCATGGTTTCGGTGACGAGCATGCGATTCGGCAGCACGGGCAGCGCCATCTCCTCACCGTCGGAGAAACTGCCGGCCTTCGCGACGATACGGTACGTTACGGCCGACACACCCTCCGGCACACTGATTTCCCAACGCGCGGTCGTGCTGCGCCCTTTCTCGGCAGTGAAGCTGCGTTCGGCGTCGCGGAGATTGAACTTCCCGTCGATCGGCTGCATCGACAGCGCGTCGAAGAGTTTCAGCACGGCCGTGCCGCTGAGCGTCGTGTCGGAGAGGTTCGTGATCTTGGTCATGAGCACGATGCGATCGCCCTCGCGCAAAAAGCGCGGCATGTTGGGCATGACCATCAGCTCTTTCTGCGTGACCGCCGTCTTTTCGAGATAACCGGTTTTCAGATCCGGCGTATGCGCATACAGCCTCAGCTTCCAGCGCGTCAGCGCTTCGGGCGCGGTGAAGCGCAGAACGACATTCCCCTCTTCGTCCGTCAGCAGGTCGGGATAGAAAAACGCGGTTTCATCAAAATTCGTGCGCGCCTTGACCATGTCGAGGCCGCCTTCACCGGATCCTTCCTCTGCGGGCTTCTCCTCGACCTCGGCCTCTTCGTCGAGCACCGCTTCCATTTTGTCCCGACGAACAGCGCGGTCCTCCGCTTCCGCCGCTGGCGGGGGCGCTTCACCTCCCATGGCGAACGCCATGCTTCCCTCTTCAACGGCAGTGGATTTCAGCATGTACGCCCGCTGACCGTAGAAATAGCGGCCGCGACCAAGCAGGAAAAGATTCAGCCGGTCGTACTGCTGATTCCATGACGGCTGACTCTCATTCCAGTCGTCCATGTAGAGCTGGCCGGATGCGCCGCCGAAGCTGTGATCGGAGGTCTGGACGTGCCAGGCGAAAAACGGCCAGGAGAAGCGCGGCCACTCCTGCCTGTATATGGCATCCAGCGACGCGTCGTACATGGAGGCCAGCACTTCGGCGGCCACCTGATCACGCTTCGCTCCTTTGATCGTGATACGCCATTCCTCCTTCTCTCCCGGACGCAGCTTGTCGCGGAAGGTCGCGGTCTCGATGGCGAGATCCTTGTTCGACCAGGGAACGGAAATGATGACAGTCTTCTGGTAGAGACGGTAATTTCGCACGAAGAAAATCTGCGCAACGAAACCGCCGCGATGTTTTTCCTGTGCCGTGAGTTCGAACGTTCGCAGGTCACCATCGAAATCGCTCCACTCCTCGCGCTCCGGTTCGCCGCGGCGCAGTACACGGTACAATGCGCGCACGTCGCGGTAGGCACTGCCATAAAGGAAGCGCGTGGTCTCGCCGGGCTCCACGTGCGTCGAATTCTCGACGTACAGTTCCGGCGCGGCATACGGCACGGGCGCCTCCGCGCGGTAGGCCGTGATGAATTTCTTCAGCTCGAGATCCTCGCCCGAGGGATCTTTCGCCGTGATTGTGATGCGGTAGCGGCCGGGTTCGAGATCCGCGAGGCGCAGGGAATCCTCTCCCTCCTCACCGCAGCGGAAGCGGCGCTCAACGACCCGCTCTGCGACCGGCCAGGTGTCGGGAATATTCTCATCCCTGTACACGTCATGGGGGAAATCACGTACGAATTCCGCTTCGCTGAGCAGCCAGGTATCCGGTTTCGGCAGGACCCGATCACGCAGAATCCGGTCCGGCGCATCGAGGCGTTCGACGACGATGGTGCCATCCGTCGCAACCGGCTCGCCGCCCAGATTGCGCGCGGTGATGACGATCTTCGCTTCCTCGTGCACATCAACGGTTTCCGCCGTGCGGAGTCCGAGCTCGATGGACGTGTATCCCGCGCTCACACTCGCTGTGGCGCTGTGCGTTTCGCCGTTGATGTCCGTCACATCCGCCGAGATCTCATAGGTAAACACCGGCTGCGTCGATTTGTCCACCGATTTGTCCGGCAAAGCCTCGAACGAAATCTCATAGCGCCCGTCGGCGTCGGTACGGGTCGTGCCATGCGCGATCTCGCGTTCCTCGCCGCGCGGGATGGGACGCCACCACCAGAACCAGTACGGGTAGCGTGTACGCCGGACCACGCGCCAGCTCACCTCGGCACCGTCGATGTTCGCGCCGGCATAGGCTTTTGCCACTCCCGTGACGTTCACCGTTTCATTGAGACGGTAGGTGCCTTTCACCGGCTCAAACTCCACCTCGAATTTCGGCCGTTTATACTCCTCGACGCGCAGAGGGGTCGATCCCCATTCGTTGCGGATGGACATCATTCCCGTCAGCACGCCCGACGGCACGGTGAACACCGTGTTGAACGAGCCGTATTCATTGGTGCGAACATCCGTCTCATGAATTTTCTGATGGTTCGCATCGTAAAACACAACGGTGCTGCGCACATTCTTCACCACGGCGTAATCCGCCCTTTCCGAACTGCCTTCAAGCACAATGCCCTTCACGTGCACGGTCTGTCCGGGACGATAGATCGCGCGGTCGGTGAAAAACATGGTGCGGCGCTGCGCCCGTTCGCTCCCGCGCTGCCAGGCGTAGAAAGACTGTCCGATCGCGAGCGTGTCCTTCCCGAGTGAAAGGCGGAAAAAGCGTCCCTGGCGATCCCTTCCGGGTTCAAGCGTGAACGACCCGTTTGCATCTGTCCGCCTGTCCCCCATGGGGACACGCTCGTAGCGGTAGCTGCCCGACTCCCATCGCTGGGTGAACATCTCCACCTTCACGTCCTCCAGCGGGTAGCCATTGACCGCATCAAGCACAAAAAAGCGGTTTGGTCCTCCACGCTGTTCATTGAGACTCTGCAGACTGAGGCGTGTCACGCGCAGCCAGGCATAGGCGATGGCGTTTTCGTCGAGGGAGAAATCCGCGCCGTGGCTCATAAACAGCATGTACGTACCCAGCGGCAGCGCGGGACCGCGCAGATCCACCAGATGCTTTTTATAATCGTCGGTAACGGGCAATGTCTGCGACCACTCTTTCACCACATTTCCGTCAAGCAGATCTTCGAGGCGTTCACGCGCACTGCGATAGCCCCGTCGATCGGAAAACAGCGCGTCGGAGGGCATGCGCACAATGCGAAAATGAACATCGCGAATATTCCTGAAGCCCGCGCTGATCAGGAAGGGCGCGTCCGGCGGCATGCTTTCCTCCACCGTCAGTGACAGCTCCTTCTGCAGGATCCGCGACTCCAGCGCGCGGCAGTTCACCGCACCACGCGATTCGGGGAAGCGCTCGATTTCCTTCCTGCAGCAAGCCAGCGCCTCCACGTAGTTTCCGGCGTCGAAATGGTAATCCGCCAGCACATAGCCCGCCTGGGCCGACATCGGCGAGGAGGAATACTTCCCGTAGATGGATTCCACTGCCTGGAAGAACGTCGTGTCGGCGTCCTCATGCCAGGTGATCCGCCGGCTGAATTCCAGCCGCTGCAGATCGAGATCGATGACGGCCTCCTCCCTGCCGCCGTCGCGGTGAAAACGCAGGAGATCCTGGTAGAGGAGTATGGCGTTGTATTTCGTGTTGGAGGGATTGGGGGATGTGAACTCCGTCGCGATGAATGCATCAAGCGGCGCGAGGGCTTCCAGCCCGGTGACCTCGAAATCCTGCTGCGGGGATGGAAGGTCGGTCTCATCGTTTTCAAAAAAATCGAGCGCGCGATGCGCCAGTACATCGTACATCGTCGGCCGGTACTGCTCACCGTCCTTCCCCGCATGCAGAATGTCCCGATACGCTTCAACGGGCGTGTCTTTCAGAAGATCTGCCGGCTCGAGCGCCTGCAGATACAGTGCGGCCGTCGTGTCGAAAAACACGGATGCGTCCCAGGTGCGGAAGTCTGCTGCAGGATCGTCTTCCACCTGCGTGCGCTCATGGATGCGCCAGCGATTCTGCTGATAATAATTCCAGTAGAGGTCGGCGAGCATGGATGTGAGAATCGCGCGCACCGGCTGCTCCGCCGCATCGATTTCCGTTTCGAGATCGTCGATGAGGACGGTTTCGTCTTCCTCACTGGTGACCGAATGCAGGGCGACCCGGTAGGAGATGGCTTTCACGATCTGGGGACGGTTGCCCTCGCGCTGCGCTCGCTCGTAAATCTTTTCCACGAGTTCAAGCGCGGTTTTCGGCAGTCCCTCATCGAGCGCCCTGTCGACTTCCTTCCATTGTTCCTCGTAGTCGCCTTTCATGAACACGCTCCAGTTCGTGGTGTAGGAAAGTCCTTCGAGCAGTTCCGTCGAAAGGAATATCACGGGTGCCGTGATCAGAAGCAGAAATGCGAGGCGGATGCTGAGCAGCATGACGGGTCTCCGGATATTGATCGATTCTGGCAGGCGTGATTATGCACACTGTACGATGGAAGCAGTGTGCATGTTCCCCGCGACAGGGAACGAATTTTGTGTATCCGGAAATTGGCCGAGCCGTTGGTTCGGCGGTGGCGTCAGTGTGCCGGTACGATGACGAAGCGGGCGAACTGCACGCTGCCGCCACGCCGCTGCAGCTGCAGGACGTAGGTGCCCGGCTCCAGCGCCGATGCCTCGAGCCGCAGCGTCTGTGACGGAGCGGACGAGTCACTCAGCGAGCGCGAGAGCCGCACCCTTCCGAGCAGATCGAGCACGCGGATCTCCGTCAGCGACGTGGCCTCACCCATCTCGACGGCAACCGTGCCGCCTCGCGTCATGGGATTCGGATACACTGCCACGTCAAATCCCACCGGAACCGTTGTGACATCCTCCACATCCAGAACGATCACGCCCGTGCCGCCGGCATCGACATAGCGTGTATACCACTCCTGCAGGTACTGCTCCGCGATCGCCCGGTCATGGATGACGAGCGTGTTCTCGTTGTTGGAAAACTCGGCGGCGTTGGACCAGTTGTGCGAGCCGGTAATCACATGCGGCGCATCCGCGACCGGGGATTCCGCATCCACGATGAGATACTTGTGATGGAGGAAACCGCTCAGGCCTTTCTTGAGAAAGACATCCACGCCGCTGGACTGCAGGTAATCGAACTCACTGCCCTGGTCGGTGCGATTATCCATGATACCCCGCACGGGGATTCCTTCGTCGTGCCGGTCGACCAGCGCGCGCGCGATGTCGTCGCGGGTGAAGGTCAGCGTGGCGAAATACAGCGACGTGCCGGCGTCGTTCACCGCATTGACGAGACGGGCGGAGACCTGGTCGCTGGGACTGAAGTACAGCTCCATGGGGATTCTCGGCTCATCCTGTCCGATGAAAAACAGATGCGGCGTGTTGTCGAGCTTGCGCGCGCCGAAACGCGACGCCGCGCTGTTCGGCGTGTCGGTGCCGGAGCCCCACATCTCCTCAAACTCCCACGTGTAAGCATTCGCCAGCGCCTGGTCCTGGATTTCCACGACATTCTGCGCGTCGTCGAAGGTACCCGGCTCGGTGGGATTCCACGAGCCCATGATGACCCAGTCGTCACGGTCGCTGCTGCGGTCACGCGCGTCGATGATCACGAACTTGTTGTGCATGAGTCCGGCACCGGCATTGGTGCGGTCGAAGTTATCGACGATGGCAGGCACGTTGTTGCGCAGCGTGCGCATGGCATTGGTATTTGCGTTGTCCGTTTCGAAAATCGCGCGGATGCGTACGCCGCGATCCCGCGCAGCGAGCAGCCGTTCTGCGATATCGTCGCCCGGCCGGCCGCTGAGGCTGTAAAAGCAGAGGTCGATGCTGTATTGCGCCGCATCGATACGGTCCATAAGCCTGTTCGCGATCAGCACGTCACCCTGCGCTTCCACACCGCCGGCGATACTGTTGTCGACCTCCTGGTTGAAGTACACGTTGATGTCCCCGGTGGAATTCAGTGACGACGTGCTCACGTACATGGGCTGGGAAAAGCTCGTATCCGCATTCGCAACGGAATACGCCTGTACACGGTAAATCGTCGCCGGGTCGAGTCCGCTGATCAGCGCGCTGTTCTCCCTGCCGCCGGCGGTTTCGTCACTCTCGGCCACACCGAGTTCGAACGCGGCGGTTTCCCCGTAACGCACGAATCCCTCGGCCTCCTCGCCGGTGCTCCAGGAAAGCGTGACCGCGTCGGACTGAATATCCGTCACGTTCGGACCATCGATGATCCTCGGTCCTGTGGCGATCACGTCGCTGCCGAGGCGCGGCATGAGCTGATATCCCCCCGCGAACGGCGCATCGCGCTTGTACTGGCTGAGCACGCCCACGATGTCGAAGGATCCGCCGGGAGCCGGATCTCCCGCAAAGGGCACATCGTTATCGATGCGCACGTCGATTGCGAAGGTGCCGTCCGACAGTTTGTAATTCGTGCCGGAACCGCTGACCGTCCAGGCCGACGTATTCACGGTCACGTTGTTGAGGCGCACCAGCTCACTTTCATAGCGCTCGTCGCCACCCTGCCCGTCATTGAGCAGTGCCTCGATACTCACCACCTCGGGCGTCACGGTGTTGCCCGTGGAGGGTATGGACTCGATGGTCACGCTTTCGAGTTCAGTGAGTCCGTTGAAATGCGTGATCTCCCCGGTCAGCGTCACCTCGTCGCCGATGCTGACGGACTCGGTGAAGTCGAAGTCGTAGATCGCGATGCCGCCGGTGTGATCCTGGATATAGCCCGGCGCGCCGAACTGATCCGCCACGGTCACGATGCCATTGACGGTCACGATTTCGCCGAGATGCACCGGCACACCGTTGGCGTCGTTTTCACGCGCTTCGGCGATGGGGATGGGTCCGCCGCGCACGAAGACGGCGGGGGGATTCTGAATGGGCAGGAAACTCTCGCCGCCGGAGGTAAGAATGACAAACGGATAACTGCCCGTGCTGGACGCCGCGACCAGATTTTCCACCGTGATGGTCGCAGATACATCGGAGAATGTCAGTCGGTCGAGATGCACGGTGTCGGCATCGACGGAGACCTCGGCCTGGATGCGAGAGTCGAGCGTGACATCCGCGGCATTGCCTGACCAGAGAAAGCCGGACGGAATCACGACTTTCATCGCGGAGATGGTGAACTGCGCGGAGGGAGTAAACTCGATGGGAAGGTCGAGCGTGTCGCCGGCGCCGGCTTGCTGGACGGAAGTCGTGGCCGTGCCGGAGCCGTCCGCCGACGGGGGCTCCGCGGCGCTTGCGGAATTCTGGGGATTCCGGCCATTGGTCTGCTCGATGAAATCCGCGCCGTTGTCATTGCCGTCCCACCCATTGCCGGCGAATTCCTCTGTGCCGCCCGTACTGAGGGTTGCCGCGGTCGATGTCGCGGAAGCCTTGCGTTCGACGCTGTTATCGTTGGCGGACGTCCCGTGATTCGGCGCAGCGGATCCTTCGGGATTGTTGCCCGAGCCGTATCCGACGCGGTCGATGGGGCGTCCGCTGTCGTCGGTAATGCGGATGTTGCCGTTGTCGGCCATCCCGGATGAGGGCCAGGTGACATCCGCTTCCGGGGTTCCGTTCCACGAGGAACCCGTGATCAGGTAGAAGGATTTCGGGCGCATCTCAGTCCCGTCGGGGATGCGTGCGAGCCGTGAATATGCCGAGCCGCTGGCGGACTGATACTGCAGTTCCCAGCCGGAGATGTCGACGGTTTCGCCGGTGGGATTATAGATCTCCACGAACTCCCCAGCCTGGTTGCCGGAGGCACCGCGCGTGGCGAACTCGCTGATCACGACATGATCCGCGACCTGCGCCTGTGCATCCATGATGAGAAGAAACAGCGTAATGATATAAAGAAGGGATGGAGTGATTCTCATTGTCTCTGCCTTTCAGGTAACACGTATCCGGCAATATACGAAAAATGCCTCCGCACGGTCGAACCCTCTGCTCCACGCCTTCTTCACCCTCAGTCTTTACGTGCTCCTGCTCCTACTTTGAGTTGACGCAAATTCTTCGGATATTTTGAAATCTATCTTGAACGCACCGCAGACGGGAAGCAATCCGCAGAAATGAATCGCGCACTGGTCATCATACCGACGTACAACGAGCTGGAGAATATCCGGAATATCATTCCTGAGATTCTGGGGCAGGACGATCGTCTTGAAGTGCTTGTCGTCGACGACAATTCTCCTGACGGCACCGCGGATGCGGTCAAGGAGATGATGGAGCAGAATCAGCGCATACATTTGCTCGAGCGCGAGAAGAAAATGGGGCTGGGTACAGCGTATGTGGCCGGATTCAAATACGCCATCGCGAAGGGTTATGACTGTGTTTTCGAAATGGATGCCGACTTCTCGCATGATCCCGGTACGCTTCCGCGCTTCCTGGAGTCCATCGAGGAATACGACCTCGTCCTCGGCTCGCGATACATCCAGGGCGTCAACGTCGTGAACTGGCCGATGAAGCGGCTGCTGCTCAGCTACTTCGCGAACCAGTACACGCGCATTGTCACCGGGCTGCCCGTGCGGGACGCCACGGGCGGCTTCAAGTGTTTCCGCATCGAGGTGCTCAAGGCCATCGATCTCGACCGCGTACACAGCAACGGCTATTCCTTCCAGATCGAAATGAGCTTCAAAGCTTGGAAGAAAGGCTTCCGCATTCACGAAATCCCCATCGTGTTCATGGACCGGCGGGTCGGCATTTCGAAAATGTCCAAGAAAATCGTCCGCGAAGCCGTCACCATGGTCTGGCGGCTGCGTTTCCAGAGCATTCTCGGAAAGATTTCCTAGAACGGTCCGCGCTCTTGACTTGGAAGCACTGATATTGGTATATTAAAAGACTTGGCACCCATCGACTAGAGGCCTAGGTCGTCAGCCTTTCACGCTGAAAACACGGGTTCGAATCCCGTTGGGTGCACACCCCCTGAAACCGTCCGCAACCGCGGGCGGTTTTTCTTTTCCGGTCTGCCGTTTCAGGCCTGTCGTTCCATTTTCCACGTTTTCTTTCGTTGGAATTTGACATTCCCGATGAGGGGCCCTACATTTCATTTATTCAGACAACAATGTCTCGTTATAACGCACAACCGGCTCCCCGCATCCGGGATGTGCGGTCGTACGTGTTCATCGCACCTGCACTCATGGAGGCCGTTATGTCCCGCAACAATCACTGCCGTCATCGTCTACTGATACTGAGTACTTTCTTCGTCATGATACTGTCCCCGGAAACCCGGGCCCAATGGTACGGTGATCCAACTATCAACAATGCCGTCTGTATCGCGCCGAAGATGCAGTCCGCACCGGTTGTCTGCACCGATGGAAGCGGCGGCGCGATCATTGCCTGGGAGGATACCCGGGGGACAAGCAAGGACATTTACGCGCAGCACTTCAATTCCTACGGCGCACCGCAGTGGACACAAAATGGCGTCCTGATATGTGGCGCTCCCGGGGATGTGCAGAATCTCGTCATTTTTAGCGACGGGAGCGGGGGAGCATTTCTCATCTGGGCGGACATCCGCGCAGGTGCAGGTGAACATGATATCTATGCGCAGCGGATAAACTCTTCTGGCACATCTCTCTGGACAGCGAACGGCGTCCCCGTGTGCACTGCTCGATGGAGACAGCGATGGATCTCGGCGCATCCTGACGGCACCGGCGGCATTTTCATCGCCTGGCAGGATGAGCGCGGAAATGATTTCGACATATACGCGCAACGCATCAATGGAAGCGGTGCAGCGCTGTGGACAGCAGACGGCATCCCTGTCTGCACTGCAACAGATGTGCAAAAGTACCCGAAGCTCTGTCCGGATGGGAGTGGAGGAATCATCATCGCATGGAGTGATGAACGCGGGGTAGAAAGCGACATATATGCCCAGCGAATATCCGGAAGCGGGACAGTCCAATGGACAGCAAATGGGATACCCGTCAGCACCGCTCCCGAGCATCAATGGATCGCAGAGATCTGTGATGACGGAAGTGGCGGTGCGTTGATCGTGTGGACGGACCGGCGGTACATCAGCACAAACGGTACCGATATCTATGCGCAGCGAATCGATGGATCAGGATCATCCCTCTGGGCAGCAAGCGGAATCCCGATCTGCGCCGCATCCGGGGACCAGGCGGGTGCGAGAGTTCACGGTGACGGAATTGGCGGAATGTTCATCATCTTTCATGAGAATGGCACCGGTCTTATCGCGCAACGAGTGAATCCTTCAGGAACACTGTTATGGTCAACCAACGGGGTACGGGTGTGCACCGCATCAGGAGGGCAGGCCGATCACCGCTTCTGTAACGACGGCAGCGGCGGCATCATCATCACCTGGCAGGATGGCCGAGGGGACTGGGATATATACGCACAGCGAATAAGCGGAAACGGATCGATTCAGTGGGCGGCCACCGGCACACCTGTCTGCACGGCGACAGGGTTCCAGGACAATCCTTCCATCTGTGCGGACGGCAGCGGGGGCGCCATCATCGCATGGTGGGATGATCGCGGGAGTACGATCGACATTTACGCGTCCGCGATCCGTTCTTCGGGTTCCCTCGTACCGGTCGAGCTGTCGGCTTTCTCCGCGACTGCCGCCGCTGGAAATGTCGTTCTCCGGTGGGAAACCGTCGCCGAACTCAACAATCGTGGATTTGAAATTCAGCGTCGAAGCGAAACGGATGGCGTATGGCAAAAGATCGGATTCGTCGACGGGCGGGGCAATGGAAATACAGGCGGGACATATGCGTTCACGGACAGGCAGAGTGGAGAAGTGAAGCCTCACCCTCTCCTGTTCTATCGCCTCCGGCAGATCGACTTCGATGGCTCATTCACGTACTCTCCCGTCGTGCGCGTGGAAGCGGTCGGGAGAACGCAGGCAACGATACTGCTCGATCCGTACCCCAATCCCGGTACAGCGTACGTCTTCATCCCATTCACCCTGACGCATGAGCGTCCTCTGACAATCCGCTTCTGCAACATGGCTGGACGCATGGTTCTGAGCGTCTGTGAATCAGCGGTTTTCGCGGGTGGATCACACGCGCTGATGGTACCGACAGCCAGACTGGCACCCGGGACCTACTTCGTGACCCTCTCCACCGGGCTGTGGAGACAGACAAAGAAGGTAACGATCGTTCGGTGAAACGGGCCGAACAGCCTCCCCCTGCGTATACGAGATAAAACACCCCATCCAGCGGACGGGGTGTTTCCATCCTTTCTTTCCAGCTGAACGAAATTATTCCTCCGTTGGCGTTGCCGCTTCCGGCATCATCATCCGGTATCCCAGCTGTTCCATCCAGTATCTGGCATTTCCGGCTATCCACTCGTCGAAAATCTTCCCGTCCTTAAAATGGATGAGACTCATCCCGGGCACTTCGACACTCTCTCCATTCGGTGTACCCATGCCCTCGCCGGTGTGGGTTGCGGTAATGGTCCATCGCAGAGTCGCAGCCTGGTCGGCATACACCACTTCGTCAACCACCACGTTGAGATCGGGGTAGGCTTCGCGCCACCGTGTCACTTCCGCTTTGAACGCATCGATGCCATTCTCCGCTTCGTAACGCGGTACCATTCGCAGGGCGTAATCCTCGTGAAGCACGTCCTCAATCCCCTCAAACGCTCCGGTATTCCAGTAGGATAGATGCTTGTCCATCAGCGGTTCGTACCGTACCGCCGGATCCTCCGCACATCCACTCAGCAGCACGGCAACGATGAACAGCACCGGAATCAGGTTTCCAATTCTGAGGATCATGGTCGCTTCCTCCTTTTTAGAAGACAAGATATACTCTCCCGTACCCGGATTTTCCGGCGGGATAGCAGCATTATCTCTTCCAGTTGTCAGTGTATGCGCACTATTTGCAGAAAATTCGCCGTAATGTCAAGGGCGCACCCTGGACCAGGCATCAGCGGATATCGCGATGAATTTCCCGGACTCCCGCAGCTGATCGAATGCCGGAGAATACGGAGAGATATTGCGAGGTACGCCCGCAACCCCGATGGCCGGCGATGCATGGACGAAAATCGGTCAGCTGGAAAACAGCAAAAAATGGGTAGTACTACCTATTGCGCTCCCGTCTCCGTGTTTGTATGTTTTTCTGGAACACTTCCATGAAAACAACGCTGCATGTATCCACGGCCGGACTGTGTATGGCTCCCCATGTGATACGTTTTGACAGAGACCGTTTCCCACCACGATATCCAACATGGATACCGGACGAGGCGAATGACGATCAACCGGACCCTGCACCGGATCAGGTTGAGCATGAACACCACGCTCCTCCGAATTCACATTCCTCCTTCGTCCGTCTCTGCCGCATGGCGACGTATCCTCTGTACGGGACCTTCCGACGTATACGATTCTGGAAAAGCATCCCATGACAGAAAAACCCCCGGGCGACACGTCCGGGGGTTTCTCTCTATTCGGGACCGCTTACAGGCGGTCTTTTTCGTATATGGCGGCTTCGCTGTTCCCATG
Source organism: uncultured Ignavibacteria bacterium (assembly GCA_913061095.1). Taxonomy (GTDB): domain Bacteria; phylum Bacteroidota; class Ignavibacteria; order SZUA-365; family SZUA-365; genus BM516. The sequence continues at coordinate 127,092 of CAJXVM010000004.1, read as the reverse complement.
CGGTTCGAACGCAAGGGAGTCGCAATCGAACAGCAGCGGTGACCTTTACTGAAGCGCCGCGTCCAGGCCTGGAACAAGACCGGCACCCTCGGGCACCGTGATGCTCGCACCCTGAAAGTCATCGCCGATGGGCTCTGACCGACCGCCGAGATGCTTCGCAAGAAACAGCTCGGTGACTGCGTAGAACGAGAGGCTGTTTTCCGGCCGCGCGAATCCATGTCCCTCGTCGGGGTAAAGCACGTAGGTAACCGGGATGTTGTTCTTCTGCATGGCTTCAACGATCTGATCAGATTCCGCCTGCTTCACCCGCGGATCGTTTGCCCCCTGCCCGATGAGCAGCGGTTTGGTGATCTTGTCCACGTAATTGAGTGGTGAACGTTCCTCGAGCAGTGCCTGGCCCTCTTCCGTGCGCGGATCGCCCACGCGGACAGCAAAGTTGTCAAGCATGGTCGTCCAGTATGGCGGGATGGATGAAAGCAGCGTGTTGAGATTTGACGGGCCGACGATGTCCACACCGCAGGCAAACACATCGGGAGTGAAGGTCAACCCGACGAGCGTGGCGTAACCGCCGTAGCTCCCGCCCATGATGGCAATTTTGTCCGGACGGGCGATGCCCTCATCCTTCGCCCAGTCAATGGCGTCGAGCAGGTCGTCATGCATCTTCGCCGCCCACTCCTGGTTTCCGGCGTTGATGAATTCCTTGCCAAATCCTGTGGAACCCCTGAAATTGACGCTGAGTACCGCGTATCCGCGATTGGAAAGCCACTGGTGAAGGGGATTGTATCCCCAGGAGTCGCGGGCCCAGGGACCACCGTGAACAAGCAGGACCATCGGGAGCGGGACGGCGGGCCGTGCGTTGCCGTCTTCATCGGTATTCTTCGGAATGGTGAGATAGCTTACGAGATCAAGACCGTCCCGTGAAGGGATGATGACCGGTGTCATGTTTGAAAGCGTGTACTGCTCCAGCACGGCACGGTTTGTAAAAAGGAAGCGGGCATCCTTCGCCTCACGATCGTAGAGGTAGTACTGAAGCGGACCGTCATCCGTCACGAAAGCCACCGTCCAGTGCCGGTCGTCGAGCGTGCGTGCGGTAACGGTGAAATCGCCGTCGACGAGCTTCCGGAGATAGCCGATATCACCGCGAATCGCATCGTCCAGAATCTCCCAGCTTACGCGGTCGTATTCGGCTGCAACCGCCTGGATTTCATGCGTCACGGGATCACGCATCACCTCCGAGACATCCGCCTGGGCATTGCGCGCAAGCACCTCGCTCTCGCCGCTCTCGAGATTCACCTCGACCAGTGCGCCGGTATTGCGGTCGCGACTGTCAATCATATACATGATGTCGCTGTCCTTGCGAAAGCCGATGATGCTGGTGTTCAGCATATCATCCATGCCGAGGGTCATGTACACCGACCAGCCGCTCTCACCGTCCGGACGCAGGTACTGCTTGCCGCCATCCGGAGTATTCCGCACGGCGAAACGAATGTCGAATGCATCATCGGTGATGAAACCGGCGAACTCGTCATTCTGCAGGATCATCTCCATGTCGCCGGTCAGGATATTGAGCCGGTAGAGATCATGGTACCGCGGATCCCGGTTATTGAGGCCGATGAGAATTTCTTCGGGATAATCGGCGCTCGCCTCCTCCAGCCGCACGGTGGGACGCATCTTCTTGCCGCTCGGGAGCATGATGGGATTGCCTTCATCATCGAGAATTTCCTCGAAAGGCGTGAGATTGATATCCTCGCCTGTACTGACATTGACACAGTGCAGCATCCAGTTCTCGTCACCGCCTTCGTCCTGAAGATACAGCAGGCGATCCGCGGCGTATGACCAGAAGTACTGCCGGATTCCACGAACGGAATCCTTGCTGACCGGACGGGCTTCATCAGGATTATCGACGCTGGCAACCCATACATTGAGCACGCCATCGACCGGTGCGAGATAGCTCACGTACTGTCCGTCGGGACTGATTCTCAGTGCGGCTTTGTCGGGGTTGCCGAACAGCGCTTCGCGTGGGATCAACTGTGCTTCCTCCTTTCCGCATGCTGAAAGCAGCAATGCAGCTGTGAATGCCAGGATCGAGCCGGCAAGGAACCGTTTCATGATACACCTCAAACTGTACATACTTATTCGATTTGCGACGACTCCCGCTGATCGGGTTGTGCCGGGATCGCGGAAAGTCAGTGCTTCGTGTATCATTTAGTATACGCAATCCCGCTGACAGTGTTGCAGTTCGGATGGCCGTGCGAAAAAAAACGCCCCCGCATCGCGGGGGCGCTCCGATGGCAACATCCTCGTCAGTGCTACTTCATCAGCGTCATGCTCTGCTTGAGGACCGTCCCTCCCGCTTCGAGAACGGCGAAGTACGTGCCGCTCGGGAGCCCAGTACCGTCAAACTGGAACTGGTGCGTACCGGCTTCAACGGAAGCATCAGCCGCGGTGGCGATATGTCGACCGAATATGTCGTGCACGCTGAGCCGCACATGCATGCGTTCAGGAACACTGAACGTCAGCATCGTGACAGGATTGAACGGGTTCGGATAATTGGGCCTGAGCTGCGGTGTCGCAGGAAGGATTTCAGCCGCGGCGTCATGCTCCTTCGGGAACCAGCCATGCGCAAGTGCAAAGTATCCGGAAAAACTGTTCAGTCCCGCCAGTTCGACGTAGTTCTGCAGCGGATTCGATGTACCACCCTTATCCATCCAGTAATATGCGGGATACTGATATACGTGGAGTTTCCCGGGATTGCTGATCATCGGCATCGCTTCCGTATTGGTGTAGTAAAAGCGGATATCGACACTGGTGGACGGCGCACTGCTCGCGACGGTGAAGTAGCGCCGGACGTAGCGCAGACGCGTGATCACACGCGGAAGTGTGCACGGATACATGTTTACGGTGAATGCGCTGATCGGTGCGCCATTGCTCTTCACTTCAGCCACCTTGTGTCCGGCACTGTTGAGAAACGGCGTCCAACTCGTGCCGACGACCTGCGTCACCGTGACGGTCCCCTGCGGCTCCATCTGGATACTGACAGTAAGCGTCAGCGGTGAATTACTCGCCGGAGCCATCGTTGCACTGTTATAGCCGGTCAGAATGATCGTGCGCTGATGCGTGCCGCTCGCAAGTTTCCCGGGATCGATACGGAATACCAGATCCTCTCCCTCGGTTCCGGTGGCGGTCAGCAATGTGATTTCGGATGCACTTGTTGACGCGCTCCAGGTCAGGACGCCGTTGTCGAAATTGCCGCCGCTGTTTTCGATGCGCACCGAGCGTGTGACCGGCACGGGATATTTGCATCCGCCGGAGGCGATGATCAGTGTTTCCGCGGGATCAATCTCGGCGCGTGGCACGACGGTGAACAATGCGGAACAGTTCGTGCTCAATCCCTGCTCGTCATACACGATGAATTCCACCGGATGGTCACCCACCGGTACCATGCTCATCGGAGCGGGCGTCTGCGTGATCTGCAGGTTTGCCGGGATGGTGCAGTTGTCACTCGCCACAAGCTGGGGTCGGAAATCCGGTACGGATCCCATGTTCTGCGCGTCCCCTTCGACAGCGTAATCCGCAGGACAACTGGAAATCATCGGGGGTTCGACATCGACGATGGTCACCTCCTGCGTCGCCGTGGCCACATTGTTCCTGCTGTCGGTCGCAGTCCATGTCACGATTGTCGTTCCCAGGGGGAAGTCTGCCGGGGCGTCGTTGGTAACCGTCACCGGATCCGGACAGTTGTCCGTTACCGTCGGTGAGCCAAGCGGAACCTGTGCAGTCGGAAAAGAGCACATCCCCGGCGCGGTTCCGATCTGCAGCGATGGCGGCGCGATGATGGTGGGCGGCTCGATATCGGTCAGGCAGATTGAGAGCGTCGCCCGTTTGACGGCGAACGCCGCATTGACACGGCCGTAGCCGAGATCGTTGCTCCACGTGCCGTTGGGCTGTCCCGGAACGTTGGAACTGTAGGTATACCCACCGACTTTCTCGGTGGTCTGTTCCAGAATGTCACGCGCCATGCCGTGCGTGAGCAGCGGGTTGACCGAGTAGATCAGAGCCATGACAGCCGCGGCGTTCGGACATGCACTGGACGTCCCGTTGAACGTTGGCATGTAGTCTCCGGATCTGTATCCCGCACTGCCGCTGATATCGGTCGAGTAGATCTTCACACCGGGTGCGGCCACGTCGAGATTCGTACCGTAATCGCTGCCCCACCACGTCTCCCCGTCACAGGAACTGGGCGTCTTTCGCGTGTCACACATGCTCATGGCGGCGACGGCGATGGTCTGATTGTAATTTGCCGGATATTTCACGTAACTATTGCCGTTACCCGCGGAAAATAGCACCGATGCGCCCCTGCCCCCACGGCCGTTATTGATCGCCGCATCGATGGCGGCATTGATCAACGTGGACGGTGATCCACCGCCCCATGAATTACTGAGCACATCCGCGCCGCCATTCTGCCAGGCCCAGTTGAGTCCGTCCGCGATCCACGCGTTGCTCGTGATCCAGTACGGACCATACCCATAAGCGATGCGCACCGGCACGATTTTGCAGCTGTAGGCGATACCGGCGATACCAGTGTTATTGTTGCCGACGGCGGCAACGATGCCGGCGCAGTTGGTTCCGTGGGCATCATTGCCCTGAGGAGCGCCCGCGCTGCCCTGCTGTGTGGCGTCATAGCCCGGAAGCAGATTCGCCATGAGATCGGGATGCACCAGGTCCACCCCCTCATCGATGATCGCGACTTTCACGGTGGATGAACCGGTTGTTGTATTCCAGGCAGCAAACACGTTCATGTCCGCACCGGGACTCCCGTTGTACTGAATCGAAGACCCCGTATTGTTCAGCGCCCACTGGTATGCAAGGTAGGTGTCATTCGTATTGTGCGGTGTGAGCAGGCGCAGAAAGTCGGGCTCCGCCCAGTCGACGCGTCCGCTGTTCTGCAATCGCACAGCGAGTTCGAATGCGTTTCCCATTGAACGCTCGGTCGTGCGCAGCAGGTAAATCTGTGGATCGTACTGCCAGCCACCGATCACTTCCGCCCCGTACTCCCGGGCCATATCCCCGAGCATGGCAGCGTCGTCGCTGTGATGCAGGCGCACGAACAGCCGGTCCTGGATTCCCATTTCCGTCCCGTCCGCATATACCAGGAAGGGATTGGCATAGCGAATTTCAGAGAGCGTATTCAGTCGCCCGAGAAGTTCGGCGACCTCCTGTTCCGAAATCCCTTCGCGAAGCTTTGCAAGCGCGACGCGCGGCGCCGGGAGCATCATCTCCTCCGAAAATGGCTGCAGCGCCTCTTCGTTGCGCAGAATATCCTGCTGCACTTCGAGGGGAATATCTTCATGAAACTTGATGAGGACCTGTCTGGTGGACAGCTGGAACGTACTGCGCCCGGCGGGGATATCGAGTGTCAGCCGCTCCGGGGAAAAGCGGTCAAGCGTGTTGGACACATCGCCGCGGTCCTGCGCCACTGCCTGGCCGGTGACACCGAACAGAAGCAGACCTGTGATCAGGCAAAGGGAAACGATCCGTATCATTGTAAACCTTATGGATGGTGATGGAGGCAGAAAACCCGCAAGCGCGCCTGGAAACCGGTGTGAAATGTCGCTGCCAGTCATCCGGGGGAGGGAACGCAGTGGACACTGCCGCGACGTACCCTGCGGGATTCAGTGAAAGGATACCGATTTTCACTTATTCCCGCCAAGCGTTGAACATTAAAAGCACATTACAATACAAAACGCCGCTTCAGGCGGCGTCTGCAAAACGGAATCTTGAAAAAATGGTATTTCAGTACCACTTTAGAGCGAAACAGTTCTTCTGGTCATGACATCATCCATTGCATCACAACGTCTCCTGATACGACCGCTGCAGCTCGGCGACAGCGAAGCGGTCTTTCGCTACCGCTCCAATCCGGATGTCGTGCGTTACCAGATGTGGAAGCCGCAGGGGAGATCCGATGTACGGCAGTTCATTCGGAAGCTGAAACGGCTGACCCCCGGCATGCCGGGGATATGGTATCAGTTCGCAATCGTTCTGCGGGAACGTGATGACCTGATCGGAGACTGCGGTATCCACGTCCCCCTTGCCGCGGCCGACATTGCGGAACTCGGGATGACACTGGCCCCGGAATTCCAGAAGAAGGGATATGCACTGGAGGCGCTGCGCCTGTTGATACGGTACTGTTTCGAGACGCTGGAGATGCGTCTGATAGTCGCGCGAACGGTGCCGCAGAACACTCGCTCCATCGCACTGATCGATAAAACAGGTTTCCAGCCTTCACTGCCGAAGCAGGCAGGATTCAACGCGGCAGAAGGTGAGCTCTTATATTCGCTGGATCGTAGCTCCTGGGAGCGGAGCAACGACTGACCCTGAAGTGTCGCATCCGTTATCTGGGATAGCAGGGCGGTTTGTTCTTCACCGACCAGTAGAAATCATACCAGGTTTCCATAGCCTGTATTTTCCCCTGCCAGAGGGCCATAGTGCGCGCTTCAGAAAATGTCCGAACCACGCCTGGACCACGCGGCAGATACAGATAATCCAGTTCGTCTGTTCTCCTCCCCATCAGCGTCTCCCTGGCGTATGAAAGTGCAAACTGCGCGGCAAGCGTGAGCACGATGTACCCCAGCATCTTCCAGCCATTGATGCTGCTTCTGCAGAGGGCGAGATCCGTTCCGAGATTCGCGTGGATGATATCCATATCCGACTGCCGTGGAGGGACGCGATCATCTTGCAGCCCCGACAGGCGCAGGGTAATCATCATCATGTTTCGCAGTGCGATGAGTCGCTCTTCCTCTTCCAGCATCAGGTTGTATTCACGGAATCCCGGCATGAACACATCCGGCCTGACATCACGCAGCAGTGTCACCTCTGCAGCAGGACCATCCCGGGGCAGATCCGGCCGCGGAGGCACTGTGCGGTCGTGACCGTGTTCCTGCGCGTGCAGCGGGAACGTTCCCGGCCAGGCAGCGCAGAGCAGAAGCATGCAGCAGAACAGACGTGACATGCGGGGAATGTACGACAGGATTATGAAAAAGACCAATACATCTTTTCGTCTAAGAAGACACAGGCGGTCTGTCCGGACCGCCTGCGTATGCTCTCACAAAGAGCCGGATATCCTTCACGAATTCATCGTACGACAGTGAAGTGTTCGCGTGCGAGAATATGCCGGCCGTCGACCACTGTCATGACATAGCTGCCCGGCTGAAGACCGTGCGTGTGAACATGCTCCGTCCAGGAACCGGATACGGATTCACGCGGCGCACCTTCCAGGACCTTCTCACCAAGCATGCTGTACACCTCGTAATGCAGCGCACGCCCCGCAGCGTGGTCATAGCGCAGTGTCAGCCGGTCGCGCGCGGGATTCGGATACAGTTCGAAGCCGCCGGCCGCAGAGGGAATATCTTCCACCGCGACAAGGTTGGAATAGCGGAAAGGGTAGCGGATAGACTTGCCGAAATCCGGATTGACGCTGTCCCAGAAGCTGACACCCACTAGACGGAACTGGAACGAGCCGGTGCCGTCGTTGTTCGCCCACCATGAGATCCCGTCATCGCCGCTGTCGTGGAGGACGATCTCGTAACAGCCCGGCGCAAGGTCCAGCGTATCATAATAGGTACGGTTCGCGCCGAAGCTGCTCTGGCTGTAGACCACGCTTCCATCGCGATCGAGAACCTCCCAGCGGTTTTCAAACGGAGCACTGTTGGTATTGAAACGCACGACGAGGCGGGTATCGAACACCTGCACCGTCTCAAAGTAGCTGAACTGCGTGTCATTGTGCATGTATTCATCGCTGCCCCCATTCGGCGCGCTCAGGCGCACGTCGAAGATATTCTCCGATCCCCATTCACCCCAGTCGAACGCCGGCAGCACCACGGTTTCCTTCTCAAGGAAATCCAGACGACCGCTCCATTCGTAGGTGCTGGTATTCCCGTCACGCGGGCCATACGTGATCGTAACGCTGGTCAGTTCCTGCTCACCGCGGTTCTGAATGACGATCTGCGGGCGTCCGCAGGTGGGATTGAAACGGTTGTGCAGTTCATTCGTGCTCGGCGCGATGATTTCATCCACGGCGGCGTCGAGCTGGTGATTCGGCGGACCGTATGACACCAGCTGAGATTCAAATACGTAGCGTCCGAACTCATCATACTGGGAATCGTAGTCCAGTTCCACCTGCGTGCCCTGAACATACGGCGTAAGCTCGAGTTCCTGCGTGGTCGCCTCCATGCCGGGACACCAGCCCGCGCGGTCATACACCCACGTGCCGCCCTGCGGGTACAACGGATTGTCGGCGCATTCCTGAATGATCTGCCAGTTCCAGCGCTGTGTGCCGTCGACTTCCACACTGTGGATTTTCGGACAGAACTCGGCGCAGTTGGTGGCATTGCTGAAATCATGCCCTGTTGCGGTTGTGCGCAACTTGAACATCGATGCAGCGGGATCGAGATCTACCGTCTTCGGGGCGACACGTTCCTCGAACGTCTTCAGCGGGAAGGTCCCCTGCCAGAGATTCTGCACTTTGAGCACGTCACGCGGCGGTGTGCCTTCGACAAAGATGAACTTCAGATCCAGCAACTCCTGGAAATTCCCGGCCGTGAGATGAACCGAATCCGTGAGCAACGGGGCGAAGTCGGTGACGTCATAGACCCAGGTCCAGCCATCGCCGAGATCGAGACCGATACCGTAGGGCGTGATGTACCGTCCGAGTTCATAGCGGTTGACCAGTTCAAAAGGCGTATCATAGTGGAAATGATCCTCGCGGTAAAGCCATGCATCAGGCGTGACGAACTGGGAATCGGCAACACTGCCGTCAGGAGCAAAGCTATAGGTGTGATACGTCGGCCACACGAACAGCGTATCCGTCGGGATGTTCGCGCGCGTCGTATCCTCGAAGAGCACGACCATCATCATCGGCTTCTGCAGCGTGTCGACCGCCAGCTGCTCCTCGATTTGACTGTCAAATGATCCCTGCTCGAAAACCACGTTCGGCCGGAGGGTCGAGGGCACGAATCCTTTGACACGATGCCCGTCGTGCGACCGCCACTGCGGGGTGAGCAGGCGTCCGTCATGCGCCCCGGTGCGATCGGTGGCGGTCATGCCGCTCCCATCATTGAAATCGTAATAGGCCAGCAGCCGATCGAAGAGCGGATCCGTCGCCTCGAGCTGTGTAAACGCGCGCTCCCGCACCTGTTCCTGCGTCAGGGCGGCGCCCCAGACGCGCACCTCGTCGATGACACCCGTCATGGCGTCCGCTTTGAATGAAGAGATGGTGAAGTCGGCCCCGTTGACAGCCGTGAATGCCGGGATCGTACCATTGTAATCCAACGCATGCGGGCTGCCGTTGATGTACAGTCGCAACCGCTCCTCCTGCGTGTTTTTCGTTCCGTCATACACCATGGAGATGTGAATCCAGTCGCCTTCGAATACCGGCCGGTTGGTTGTGCGCCCGTACGAGTTCGCTCCGTTCCCGACGAGACAGTACACGTCGCTGCGACCGTTCTCCGGGGCGTTGAATTGAATACCGACGCGGTTGTCGTTGCCTGCGCCCTTGATCATGAGATTCGACCAGTTGCGCAGCTTGTCCGCGCGCATCCAGGCCTCGAGCGTGAAGGCCTGTGCGTCATTGAGTTCAGGGAACGGACCGCAGTCGACGTGGTGATACTGATCGAAATACAGAAGCCCGTCAGCTTCCCGCGACGTAAAACTGCGTTCCTCTCCGAGATCAGCTGCCATGACGGCATATCCATCCCCATCGATTCGGTCGATCGTAAACTCGGCGAGGATATCGCCGGCCCAGTAGCTGAAAGGCTGGAGAAAATGAATGGTATTCCAGCTGTTCGGTGTCAGCGCAAGCGCGCCATCGTATACGGTCACCCACCCGGGATTGCCAAGCGGAATGTCGTCCTGCCATCCATCAAGTGTGTAACGGCGCAGGCGGAGGGTCAGGCGGTGGATGCGTCCCTCTCCCTCACCGACATGGAAGCGCAGGGCGGTCACGTTGTCCTTCGCCACACCCGCGGCATCCAGTTCCTCTTCGGTCCAGAGCAGGTACGTGCGGCTGTCCCGTGCGGAGGAACGGAAGAGGGCATCCATTGCCGTCATCCCCTGCCCCACCGGTGTTTCGGCAAACGTCGTCGTGTCGTCATACACAATCCGCTTCTCAAGACGCGGGCTGTACTGCCAGGATGGATTGAGCATGTATCCGAGCGTATCGGGCGTCTGTCCGTTGACGATGAAATTCGGATGGGTGACCTGGTTGGAATCGAACACACCGGTATGTTCATACAGGCGGGTATAGGTCAGGTAATCCCACTCGCCGCAGGCCGGATTCTGTGATGGATCGCACTTGAGCGTGTAGTACATGAGAATCTTCTCGTACTCGCCGCCGGCTTCGGGAAACTGGAACCAGCCTTCCTTCGGTGCGTTCCAGCCGGGATTCACCGGCCAATTCCATGTAAAGGTTTGAACGACGAGCGTGTCTCCGGGACCCGCTGCCGCAGTCTGGAAACACACGACGAGCAGGATGACTATGCGGGCGAGGGCGGGAAATTTCATGGTACAGTCTCTGGGATGATACGGTGAGGGGAATAATCGAAGCGATCTGGATTATGGAAATATACGGAGTTCACCGCTGGTCTGGAAACAGGATGACTGCTTCTGCATTCCGGACGGCTGCGGTAAAGTGGCCGCGGCGGAGAAAGAACCTGCGACAGTCGTTCGAAATCCGCACAGGCGTTGCCACCGCTGCCCGGCTTTCGAACAATATATTTAGAACGTCGCTTGAATATTGCGCAATATGATTTATTTTCGAAGGGTATTGATTTTGGCATACTGATTGCTTATTTAAATGTCGAGTGGTACTGTAATCTTCATTACAGTATCGGGAATGCGGCTCCAGCCGCATAAACTCCTTCCCACCTCCCTATACCACTCATCACTATCAGGCGAACGGGCCCGGAATTCCGGGCCTGTTTTTTTTATGACCCATCATTGTTCACGGATTTGCTGCCGGCCGGACAACGAAAAAACCCCGCCTCGGGCGGGGCTTTTTCGCTCAATTGTATTTCTGCCGATTAAGCAGCACCGTTCGGTGAACGGATCACGGTCCAATTGTGACGGAGGAGGATCAGAACCAGGACACCAATTCCTGTGTCTCACCGGTGATCGTGAGCGGTCCGAGCACGGGCAGGGTCACCGTGGCACTTTCCTGAATGACCTTGACCATGGTGCTGGGATCCTGGGATGCCCAGAAACTCAGCTTCACATCAAGCTCGGTGCTGTTCGCCACATTGAGATTGAAAATGATGCTTGATTTCCAGGTGGTGATCTCCTGGTTGTTCGCCATAACCTTTTCCTCGCGCGCATCCAGCACGCCCTTCATGGTCGCTTCGACCGAGACGGGGATACCGGAGAACGTGAAGTTCAGCATGACGCCTCCTTCGGGACCGAGTTCCCACTCGGCGCCGGGATCCAGGGCGTTTCCTTCGTCATCGTAATACTTCGCGATCACGTCCCAGTTTGCGCCGGGAATCGTCGGCACGCCATCGGGCTGAAATTCCATCACTTCGCCGATGAACATCTGAAGGACATCGTATACGAAACCATAGGCCATCAGTGACTCCGTATACGAGCTGTTATCGCTGGAACGGGTAATGGTCTCGGTGCGGATGTACATGGTGTCGCGCTCGTTCGTGGAGCGGTCAACCCCGAAGCGGTAATACCAGTCACTGTAGCTGATCAGAAGTGAGCTGCCCTTGAGGAACTCAACCTCGTATTTGCTCTTGCTCTCGGTAATCTTCTGGTTGTTCTCGTCGAGGTCGTATCGGTCATAGGTGAACTGATCGCCGCTGTGCAGGCGGATATCGACCTGCTGATATCCCTTGTTCGGATCGTTGGGATTGTCGTCGTCGCTGCAGCCGGCGAAAAACACGGCGGCGGGCAGTACGAGGATAAGCAGGACGGCCATCAATCGATGTCTACGCATATCGGAACAACTCCTGTACTGTGAATGTGGATGCATCAGAATCAGGCTTGAAATATACAAAAAAAGGGATGCCGTTTCGACATCCCTTTCCGGTCGCCCGGTGAAAAATTCGCTCGGTCAGTCTTCCGGGTAGACACTTACCTGCTTGCGATCGCGGCCCGTGCGCTCGAATGCGACCTTGCCGTCGATGACAGAGAACAGCGTGTCGTCACCGCCGCGCTTGACGTTGTTGCCCGGATGAAACTTCGTTCCGCGCTGCCGAACGAGAATCGATCCGGCGGTTACCAGCTCGCCGCCGAAGGCTTTGACGCCAAGATACTGCGGATTACTGTCACGGCCGTTTCGCGAACTGCCCAGTCCTTTTTTATGAGCCATGTTCTACTCCACGAAAATTATTTCTTGATACTGTCGATTTCAATCTTCGTAAACTGCTGGCGGTGACCGTTGAGCTTGCGATAGCCCTTCCGGCGCTTCTTCTTGAATACCAGCACTTTCTCGTCTCTCATGTGCTCGAGCACTTTCGCGGTGACCGTGGCGGTATCGACACGCGGGGTTCCCACGACCACGCCCGCATCGTCGGAATACAGCATCACCTCGTCAAATTCGACGGTGCTGCCGACTTCGGATTCGAGCAGCGGGACGTACAGCTGCTGGGATTCGGTAACCTTGAACTGCTTCCCGCTGATGTTGACAATCGCGTACATTTCTGTTCCTTCTATTCTCAAGTGTTCTTCACTCTACCAGAATAAGGAATGTAGCCAATTCCTGAATGACAGTCAATAGGCGTGAAGCGCAACGTGCGTATTTGTGCCTTGTTCGGGGCTTGCGTGTCTCCGTATATTTCCACGGTGAATACGAGATACCGCATCCTTCGATATGTTATCATCGCGGCCCTGCCGCTCATCCTGTTTCCGTTCCATCGTTCCCCGGTTCTCTTCGCTCAGCAGCATGACGCTGCCGATTCACTCGGCCGCACGGAGGAACAGCGCGCCGATGTGGCGCTGAATATGTTCGTCGTGGGCTCGATGTACGAGTTCCAGGAAGAGTATGCAAAGGCGCTGACCGCCTACGAGCGGGCGCTCGACTACGATAACGACGCGGCCATTCACGCCGCCGCGGCGCGCGCGGCGATGCAGCTCAAACGCAGCACGGACGCGATCGCGCATCTGCGAAGCGCCGTGCGGCGCGATCCCGGTGCACTCCGTCTCAAACGGATGCTGGCGGAGCTGTATCTCTCCTCGAAACAGAACGATTCCGCTGCAGGCATGCTCGAGGATATCCTGCGCCGCGACACATCGGACAATACGTCGCGCATGCTGCTCGGACGTCTCTATGAATCGGATGACACCCTCCGCGCCATGATGGAATACCGCCGCATCCTGCTGCACGGCATGGATCGTGATGCCGCGTATCGTCTGGCGAATCTCTATAGCCTGCGCGGCAGTCTCGACTCGGCGACGGCCGTGCTGGAGCAGCTGCGGGAGATCAACGGTCCGACCGAGCATCTGCTGCAGACCACCGCCAATCTGTACATGCGGCAGTTCGATTTTCCACAGGCCGCTGCGCTGTACGATTCGCTCAGCACGTCGCATCCGGACAAACCCGGCTACAGGCTGCTGCTGGCCGAAGCGCGCATGAACGGCGGTGACTGGGCCGCGGCCTCCGACCTGCTGTTTCCGCTGGCGGGAAACCGCGACGTCGGTCACGAAGACCGCATGCAGATCGGCAAGATCTTTTTCCAGAAAGCCCTGCAGGACCGCCGTGACATCGAGCGCGCGGTCAGTGTTTTCGACACGCTGCATACTGATTTCCCCGATGACTGGCGGCCGCTCTGGTTCCGCGGTGCAGTGCTGTTCAACGAAGGCGAAACCGACGGAGCTATCGCGTCGTTCAAGGAAGTGCTCCGCATCGCGCCTGACAATCGCGAAGCCGCCTCGATTCTCGTACGCGCACTCGTCTCGCGCGAACGCTATGCCGCCGCGATCGATGTGCTCTCCACGCTGCGCGAAAACGGAAACGCCGATGCGCAGATCATGATCATGCTCGGCGAGCTGCATGCACTCACCGGAGATCGAGACGCGGCGCGCGAAGCCTGGAACGCGGCGCTCAGGCGTGATCCGGGTAACGAGGAACTGCAATCCCGCATCAAACAACTCGATAATCAACACTGACATTTCCACAGACAACGCCCCTATGCGCATATCATCCATCCTGCTGACAATCGCGATTTCCATCACCGTCTTCGGCTGCGCGGGCACCCCCGCCATTGACACCAGCAAACCGATCGATCCCGACCGTGTCATATCGCTGGTCGAAAAGCGCAACGCCGGCCTGCAGGCGCTGGAGGGCTACGGAAAGCTCTCTGTCGATTCACCGGAGTTTTCCAACAGCGGATCAGTCTCGCTGACCATTCTCAAGCCCGACAGCATGCAGCTCGAAATCAGCGGACCGTTCGGTGTGACCCTCGCCCGCGCCATGGTCACGCGCACGGATTTCGTCTTTTACAATGGCTGGGAAAACACCGTGGCCGAGGGAGAGACGACCGTGGGCAATCTGCGCAAGGTGCTGCGCCTCGCGCTCGGATTCTCCGATATCCTCGATATCATGACTGGAACGTTCGGCTTTGGCCTCGTGCCGGAAAACATCCCGCCGGTCACCGCGCTTGACGGCAGCGAATACACGCTCACCTGGCGCGACGGTAACGAAACGCTGGAATACGTCGTCGATCTGGACTACCTCGCCGTGCAGCATTTCACGCGGCGCGAACAGGGCATCGTGCAGGAGGAAATCACCTTCCGTGATTTCCGGAAAAAATCAGGATTCCATCTTCCCCAGGTCATCACCATCAGCCGTCCCTCGAACGACGAGAGTTTCTCCATTGTCTACAGCTCCCAGAGCATCAATGACCTCCCCGTTGAGTTCACATTCTCCTATCCGAATTCCGCTCGAAAGATTTCTTTCTGACAGTTGCAGGCGAAATCTCAAGCAATTCGTCACCCGATCCGCGTAACCTGTTAGAATACATTTGTTTTCCCTTGCGAAATCCGTTAGTTTTTCACAAACAGGACGGATCCTTCTCGCACGCATGCAGGTTATTCATCGCCACATCCTTGTTCTCCTACTCGGCGGGTTCTTCCTCGTGCCACTTGCCTGTTCGCCGCTGCTTGCGCAGAGTGTGAAGACGAAGCAGCGCGAGCTGAAGGAGTTGCGCGATGAGATTGAAAAATATGAGAAGCGTATCAAGGAGGGCGAACGCCAGGAACGGAGCACACTGCAGCGTATCGACGATTACGACCGGCAGACGTCACTGATTCGTGACCTGCTCAGCCGTCTCTCGGAGGAGATCACCGCCAATCGCAGGGAGATTCAGATTTCACAGCTCAACCTCGCCACGGCAGAGAAGGAGCTGAAAAAACTCAAACGCGAATATGCCCGCACCATCGTGAGCATGTACAAGCGCGGGCGCACACACGACACCGAGCTGCTGCTCTCTTCGCGCAGCATCAACGAATTGTTCATCCGATCGAAGTATCTGAAGGCGTACACGGAGCACCAGCGTCAGAACGCAGCGGAGATCCGCCGGCGGAAAGAAAAAATCGAAACGGAAAAGATGCTGCTGGAGGAAAAGCTCCACGAGCAGGAGCTGGCCATCGCGGAGAAACGCGAGGAGGAGTCCTCGCTCAAGCGCAAAGTGAACGAACATAAACAGCTGCTCGCCAGGGTGCGGCAGGATGTGCAGTCGTACGAAAAGCAGCTCAGGCGCAAGCAGGCCGCGGCACGCAAGGTGGAACGCATGATTGCCGATCTGATCGAGCGCGAACGCAAACGCATCGAGGCCGAGCGCAAAGCCATGGCAAAGAGGGAGGGAAAGGCGGAGATGGCGGCGCTGCCCTCAAAGCCGATTTCCAACACAGCCTTCGGCCGGCTACGGGGACGACTGCCCTGGCCGGTATCGAAAGGGTCGGTGGTCGGGTTTTTCGGGGAGCATACCAATCCGCGCTGGGGAACCGTCACCATCAGCAACGGCATCGATGTCGCCGTCCCGAGCGGTACCTCGGTACGCAGCGTCGCCGATGGCGTCGTCTCGATCAAGAGTTTTATCGCCGGATACGGCAACCTGCTGATCATCAATCATGAAGACGGGTTCCGCACCGTGTACGCGCACCTGTCTGAAATCACCGTGCGCGAACAGCAGAAAGTGAATGCGGGACAGGTGATCGGCCGAAGCGGCGAGGGCGTCACCGGTCCCGTACTGCATTTTCAGCTCTGGTATGAAAAGATCAAGCAGGATCCCCTGCTCTGGCTGGCGAAACGCTAGACGAGGTCCAGGGCCGCGAAGCGTATGGTCCTGCCGCGTGGGTATGCGCCACGGCCCCGCCGCAGCGGCAGTGCCGCATCCCCCCTTGCGCGTCAGCGCACCGCGTCAGCGCAAATCTTTCCCCGTGATGTAATCCTTCAGGTAATGAATCGTGACATCCTTCTCATCGTGTTGCGACTTGACGAGATCACCGATAGAGATCATGCCGGCCACGTAGCCTTCCTGGAGGATCGGCAGGTGACGAATCCTGCGGTCGGTCATGACCTGCATGACGTCTTCGACATCGTCGTCGAGCTGTCCGATGATGAGATTGCTCGTCATCGAATCGCGGACGAGAATTTCATTGAGACGCCCGGCATCCGTCGCGCAGATCCGCAGGATGTCGCGCTCGGTAAAAATGCCGAGGGGCTTCGCATCGTCGACGACGAGCAGCGAGCCGATATTGTACTGTATGAGCATGTCAATGGCGTCCTTCACCGTCTTGTCCGGATGGATGCTGAACACGGTGGAGCCCTTGGCCTTCACGATATCCTTGAGTTTCATGGAAGGTTCTCCTCGGAATACTGCGTTTCGGGATGTGATGGATAACAGGATAGGCATTGTCCGCTGAAAACGCAAGACCGCCGAAACGCGGATGCGCTCCGGCGGTTCGTTTCTGCTCAGTCGTCCACTCGATTATTCCATGCAGTCCCCGGGGGCACGTGCGCGAAGTTCCATGATCTCCGCGACGATCAGGGTGCTGTCAAAATCTTCGACAACCTCCGGACCGGCATTCTCCTCGATATGCGCATCCGCGACGAGGAACACGCCGCTGGGGTTGTCCATGATGATGTCGTCATATTCCCTCTGCATGCGTTCCATCAGAAGCGGATCAGACTTGACGAGGTAGGTATACTCCGAGTTGCAGGGAGTGAATACCATCACGTCTTCCTGCTCGTCAAGCACGCCGCTGAATTTGATCTCGGTGGCATTATCGAGCGCATGGACGGTCACCGATACTGAATCGGGATGTCCATCGGTCAGAACGGGATAGGTTTCCTTCGTGAGCATGAGAACGTCGTTCCCTCCGCTGACACGCGCCTGGATGCCGTACAGGCGGTCGCGGTCTATCTGCCCGGGCATGACCTCGATACGGAAGGTGGCAGGGATGACATCAGGGAGTGGGATTTCCTGCTCCGCGACCACGCTGATCCGGTCCATGTCGGTCATGTCCACAAGTTCGACAGTCAGCATTGCATCTTCCGGCAGGGGCACGGTGTCACTGTAATGCACGTAACCCTCGACATCCAATGGCCGCGGTGAGCTGTCACATGCGCTCATCAGCAGCAGCACTGCCGGAACGAGCAAAACACTCCACGTGACTCTGGTCCATCGGAATTTCATCGTATCACCTCATTTATTTCTACATGGGGGAAACAGCCATCCGACACCATCCTCTGACCGCTCCCCGCGGCATGGATGACGTCTCATTCTCAAACATTCGTATCTATTGATCTGATTTCATGGCTCTATTCACACAACGGTGCCGGGGGCGGGAATTGTTCCATGAGCCCGCCGGCATCACGTGCACTTCATTATTCACCCACGGACACGCAGGCAGCCCGACGTCGCGTACCCCTGTTCTCCACATGAACAGGCGTATGGCTCGCGTCAGCTCTTTTTCCCGGCGGACCCGCCGCCCGGACAGCGGGCGACATCCATCCACGTCCGTACGCCCCCGTCAGTCCCTCAGAGAAGGAAAGAGATCAGAATACCCGCGGCGACGGCGGAGCCGATCACACCCGAGACATTCGGTCCCATCGCATGCATGAGGAGGTAATTGCTCTTGTCGTACTCGAGGCCGATGTTGTGACAGACGCGCGCCGAGTCGGGCACGGCCGACACGCCAGCCGCGCCGATGAGCGGATTGATTTTGTTCCCTTCCTTCAGGAAGAGATTCATGAACTTGGCGAAAAGCACACCACATGCCGTGGCCACTGCGAAGGATGCCGCACCGAGCACGAAGATCAGCACCGACTGTGGGGTGAGGAAAGTGGTGGCCTGCGTGGATGCGCCCACCGTTACGCCGAGTAGAATCGTGACGATGTCAATGAGCGGATTCCGCGCGGTTTCCATCAGCCGCTTGGTGACCCCGCTCTCCTTGAGCACGTTTCCGAAAAACAGCATTCCCAGCAGTGGCAGTGACCCGGGCGAAATGAAGCCCGTGACGATGAAGCCGACAATCGGGAACATGACCTTTTCTTTCTGCGACACGGCGCGCGGCGGCTTCATGCGGATCAGCCGTTCCTTGTTATTCGTGAGCAGCCGCATGATCGGCGGCTGGATGATGGGGACAAGTCCCATGTACGAATACGCGGCGATGGCAATGGCGCCGATCAGATGCGGTGCCAGTTTGGAGGCAATGAAGATGGCCGTCGGACCGTCGGCGCCGCCGATGATCCCGATCGCGCCTGCCTCGTCGGGACTGAATCCCAGCGCGAGCGCACCGAGCAGTGTCAGAAAGATGCCGACCTGCGCGGCGGCACCGAGCAGTACGAGCTTGGGATTGGACAGCATGGCCGAAAAGTCGGTCATGGCACCGATGCCCAGGAAGATGAGCGGCGGATATATCCCCTTGATAACCCCATAGTACAGGTAATTCATGACACTCCCTTCTTCGTAGATGCCGATCTGCATGCCGACATCTTCGAGAAAGGGAATGTTGCCGATCAGGATGCCGAAGCCGATGGGAATGAGCAGCAGCGGCTCGTAATCCTTCTTGATCGCGATCCAGATGAAAAACAGTCCCGCCGCGATCATGACCATGTGCCCCACGGTCACATTGGCGAAACCGCTGTAAGAGAGAAAGTGAAAAAAGCCATCCATGTCCCTATCCTCCGATCTCGATCAGCGGATCACCTTCGAGCACGTTGTCACCCTTTGCGACCTTCAGGGATGCAACCGTGCCGTCCATCGGCGAAGAAATGTTGTTTTCCATTTTCATCGCCTCCATGACCATCAGCACGTCGCCGGCTTTGACGCTGTCGCCCTCTTTGACCTTCAGTTCGAGAATCACACCCGGCAGCGGCGCCTTGATGCTCTTTCCCTTGCTCGCGTCGGGCTTGGACGTTTTGCGCGGCCGCTCGGTCTCCGTGTGGTACACCGGCTTTCGTGTCAGTGTCGGCGTTTTCGACACGCGTCGCTCCGCCTCGTATTCCACCTCGTACACCGTGCCGTTGACTTCAACGGAGGCAATGCCTTCGTCTATTTTCCTGATCTCGACGGCATAATCGTTGCCGTGTATTTTCATCGAGAATTTCCGATTGGAATCCATGTTGCTGCGTCCTTGCTCAGCGTTTGGAAAGATGTTTGAAAGGGGATGGTGTCATGCCGTAGAGCTTCGAGCTCCAGGGCGAATAGGGTTTGGACACCTTCTTGATCGTGATGATGGTGCGCTCCTCATCATGCAGCTCGAAGAGATGGTGCTGCAGCGCCGTGGCGATGGCCGCCACCACTTCTCCGGAGACACCGTTGCGTTCCGGCTGCGCGTCCTCGGGCGAAGATTCGCGTTTCGGCGAACCGATGCGTTTGAGCAGCCGGATGATGAGGGATATCACCGCCAGGGAGGAAAACACGATGATGATACCGATGATGGCGATCATGATGCCATCCCCGGCAAGGATGCTTTCGATTCCCGTATGCTCCCATCGCGCCAGTGTATCCGCCGCAGCGGCTGCGTTCTGTGCCTGCATGCGACCTCCTACAGCGGAATGTTACTGTGTTTCTTCATCGGCAGCGAGTCACGCTTCGTGCTGAGACTCTGCAGGGCGCGGATGATGCGGAAACGCGTGTTGCGCGGCTCGATGACGTCGTCGATATACCCGTACTTCGCCGCGACATACGGCGTGGCGAATTTCTTGCGGTACTCCTCCTCCATCATGGAGATGAACTGACCCCG
This sequence comes from uncultured Ignavibacteria bacterium, assembly GCA_913061095.1. Classification (GTDB taxonomy): domain Bacteria; phylum Bacteroidota; class Ignavibacteria; order SZUA-365; family SZUA-365; genus BM516. The sequence continues at coordinate 106,851 of CAJXVM010000004.1, read as the reverse complement.
CTGCTCGGAGTCTTTCTCCGAGAGTTCGCGTCCGTAGAGCACCTCGATGGCTCCGCGGGGACCCATGACGGCGATCTCGGCCGTCGGCCATGCGTAATTGATATCACCGCGCAGATGTTTTGATCCCATCACATCGTAAGCGCCGCCGTATGCCTTGCGCAGGATGATGGTCACCTTTGGCACCGTGGCTTCGCCGTATGCGAAGAGCAGCTTCGCGCCGTTGGTGATGATGCCGCCATACTCCTGCGCCGTTCCCGGAAGGAAGCCCGGCACATCGACGAGGGTGACGATGGGAATATTGAACGCATCACAGAAGCGGATGAAACGCGCACCCTTGCGTGAACTGTTGATGTCGAGCACTCCGGCGAGATAGCTCGGCTGATTCGCCACGATGCCCACCGACTGCCCGTTGAAGCGCGCGAAACCGACCACGATGTTTGGCGCGTAGCTGCGGTGTACCTCCAGAAACTCGCTGTTGTCGACGACCGCGTGAATCACTTCCTTTATGTCGTACGGCTTGTTGGCGCTGTCGGGAATGATGTAGTTCAGCGCATCTTCCAGCCTGTCGATGGGATCGTTGGTCTCGATCCGCGGCGGCTCTTCCATGTTGTTCTGCGGAATGAAACTGAAGAGCTTGCGGATGATGGCAATCTGTTCCTCGTCGTTCTCGCAGGCGAAATGCGCCACGCCGGATTTCGCCGTGTGGATGTGTGAGCCACCGAGCTCTTCAGTGGTGACATCCTCATTCGTTACGGATTTCACGACCTTGGGCCCTGTAACGAACATATAGCTCGTTTCCTTGGTCATGAGGATGAAGTCCGTGATGGCCGGGGAGTAGACCGCGCCTCCCGCGCAGGGACCGAAAACGCCCGAAATCTGAGGGATCACGCCGGACGAAAGGATATTCCGTTCGAAGATGTCCGCATAGCCACCGAGACTCTTGACGCCCTCCTGGATTCGCGCGCCGCCGGAGTCATTGAGTCCGATCACCGGCGCTCCCGCCTTCGTGGCCATGTCCATGATCTTGCAGATTTTCTTCGCATACATTTCCGAGAGCGAACCGCCGAACACCGTAAAATCCTGGGAAAAAACGTACACCAGGCGTCCGTCGATCGTTCCGTAGCCCGTCACCACGCCATCGGAAAGAAATGCCTGATTCTCCAGGCCGAAATCGATGCAGCGGTGACTGACAAACATGTCGAATTCTTCAAAGCTTCCGTCGTCGAGCAGGAGTTCGAGGCGCTCACGCGCGGTCAGCTTGCCCTTGGCATGCTGCGATTCAATGCGCTTCTCGCCCCCTCCCATCCGCGCCTCCTCGCGTTTCTGCAGGAGTTCCTTGATCTTGTCTTCAATAGCCATTGTCGAGCGTCCTTCAGACGATTTGATGATGGAATATGCAGGCGGATAATTCCCTGCCGGCATGTACAATGATATTTCCATACTCCCAATTGTTACAAAATTAGCGATTGAAGGTATCAGTTCCAAAGCAATTTGTGATCGCAATACGCGACGGGCTCATTCGGACTGCAGAGATCCTGCAGGCGGAGAAAAACAGCGCTCCCGGTCAGACGGAGAAACAAAAAATTTCGCCGCAAGCGGACTGTTTTTCGTATATTCAATGGATATTATCCCTTTCAACCGTGCGGGAGATATGAACCGTCAGCGCCTTTTCTCCATTCTCAAAGTGACGATCACCTTCCTGATCGTCGCCTTCTCCATTTATTTCTCCGTGTGGAAGGTCGACTTCAGTGAGCTGGGACGCAGTTTTCAGACGGCGAATTACTGGTACGCGGTGCTGATCATCATACCGATCATTCTCTCGCATTACGCCCGCGCCGTGCGCTGGAAGGTCATCCTCGCGCGCATTCATCCCGGCGTCCGCATGAACAACCTGTTCGGCGGCGTGATGATCGGGTATTTCATGAACAACCTGATCCCCCGCAGCGGCGAGCTGATCAGGCCCTGGTTCACCGCGCAGGCGGAGGAGAAAACATCCTACAGTTCCCTGCTTGGCAGCATCATCGTCGAGCGTTTCATCGACACGGTCGCGCTGCTACTGATCATCGCGGCGATCATGGTCGTGGACGAGCATCTTTTCGACGGCTTCGAGGAGATCGGCGTGCAGGCGGACGTCGTTCGTCCCATTCTCTACATGGCCATATTCCTCGGCATCGTCTTCATTGTCATCGCTCCCAGCAAACTCGGCATGTGGCTGGCGCAGACGATGACCGCGCCCCTTCAGTGGATCGCACGAAAGACGGGTGTCGAAAAGCTGGCGAGCCTGCGCACCTCGGTGCTGGACATGTTCAGCAAACTGCAGCTCGGCTTCGGAGCCATCCGCAGTGTGAAGCAGGTGGTACTCGTCATAATCTACACGCTGGTCATCTACGTGCTCTACCTGCTGCCGCTGTACATCATGTTTTTCGCGTTCGAGAGCGGCCGGACAGCCGAGGCTACCATGTTCGCCGCCCTGGAGATCTGGGCCGTCACCGCGCTCGGCTATGCAATCGCTCCGACACCCGGGGCCTTCGGCGTGTTTCACGTCACCGCACGGATCGCACTGATGAAATTCGTCGATTTCACCGAGGCAGATGCCGTCGCGTATGCCACGTTGACGCATTTCGTCAACTATCTTATCCCCATCGCGCTCGGGATCTATTATCTCGTCACGCGCGGACTGTCATTCTCCTCCCTGGTGAAAGCGCGCAGCGCTACCTGACAGCGCCGAAACAGCATCCCAATGATCCGATTATTTCCATGAACACATCCGCACTGTTTGACGCATACACCTGGCCATCCGGACTCGAAACGGAGAACCGCCTCATCATGGCGCCGATGACGACCTGGTCGTCCCATGGCGACGGACGCATCCACCCCGATGAAATCGCATACCTGCGCAGGCGGACGCCGGGTCTCGGCATGGTGATCACCGCCGCCGCCTATGTGCAGCCGCTCGGACATGCGTTTCCCGGCCAGTGGTCCTGTCACGACGACAGCATGATCCCATCGCTCCGTGCCGCCGCGGATGTCATCCATGAACAGGGCGCGAAGGCGATTCTTCAGATTCATCACGGCGGACGCATGTGTCCCGCCTCCCTGCTGGACACGCAGCCCGTCTCGGCAAGTGGCGAAGCGGCGGAGCGTCTCGATGCGGACACACCGCGACCGATGACGACCGGGGAAATCGAACAATGCATCCTTGCTTTTGCCGAGGCCACGCGTCGAGCGATCGAGGCCGGGTACGACGGCGTGGAAATCCATGGCGCCAACACATATCTGCTGCAGCAATTTTTCTCACCGCATTCGAACCGGCGCACCGACGCCTGGGGCGGGTCGCTGAAGAAGCGCATGCGCTTTCCGCTTGCCGTCACCGACGCCGTCCTTGCGGCGGCGAAGAGCGCCGGGCGCCCGTTCGCCGTCGGCTATCGCATCTCGCCCGAGGAGATCGAGGAACCGGGCATCACCATGGGCGACACGCTGCAGCTGGTTGACGCGCTGGCCGCGCGTCCCCTCGACTGGCTCCATGTTTCCGTTCGGAGCTACTTCGCCGGAAGCATGCGCGATGACACCGACCCGGTGCCGCCCACACGGCACATTATCGAGATGCTCGACGAGCGTCTCCCGGTCATCGGTGTCGGACTCGTCTATTCACCGGACGAAGCGGCGGCCCTGCTCGAGGACGGATGCGCGGCGGTGGCCCTCGGCCGCATCCTGCTCATGGAGCCCGACTGGCCGGCAAAGGCGCGCGACGGCAACACGGCGGACATCCGTCACGCGCTGCCCGCGTCTGGCGGCGATACACAGCTGACGATCCCGATGCCCATGTACCGCAAACTGCTCAGCCGCGCCGGCTGGCTGCCGCTGGAATAATTGAAGATGAAATCAGTATTGATCGTCACATATTATTTTCCTCCCTCCGGCGGACCGGGCGTGCAGCGTGTGCTGAAGTTCTGCACGTACCTGCTGCAGTTCGGCTGGCGACCGATCATCCTCACCGTGAAGGATGCGGACTATCCCGCGCGGGACGAATCCCTGCTCAATGAAATTCCCGAACAGGCGGTCGTTTACCGCACGCCCATCCTCGAGCCCTACGCGCTGTACCGCATGTTCACCGGGAAAAAAAAAGGCACGCCGGTGGATGTGAATACCATCCCCAAACCCGGTGAGAGGCGCTCGCTGCAGGAGCGTCTGGCGGAGTTCGTCCGCGCGACTTTCTTCATACCGGACGCACGGATGGGCTGGATCAAATCCGCCGTCACCGAGGGACAGGAAATCATCAGGAAGCACGACGTGCAGGCCATCTATTCCTCCTCCCCGCCGTACACCTGTTCGGTCATCGCGCGCAATCTCAAGCGCAAGACCGGACTGCCCTGGATCTCCGGGTTCCGGGATCCCTGGCGCGGTTTCCTCTCCGCCCCGAATCGCTGGTGGCTGCCAGACTGGATCGACCGCCGTCTCGAGCGTTCGGTGTACCGCGAGTGCGACCGCATGGAAGTGGCGTGGCGCGGCATCGCGAAGGATTTCAATGAGAAGTATCCACATATCGACACGAGCAAGGTGCATCACCTCCCCAACGGCTTTGACAGCGCCGATTTCCCAACGGTAGAGGTCATCGAAAAGCAGCTGTTCACCGTCACTTATACCGGATCGATGTACGGCAAGCGCAATCCCGAAACGTTTTTCGAAGCCGTCAGCGTCCTCGTAAAAGCGGGGAAAATAGATCCGGCGAAGATTCAGCTGAAATTCATCGGCCGTTTCGGCGCTGAAGTGCGCACCATGTTCGATCATCCCGTGCTGCGTGACAGCATCGAAGTGCACGACTACATGCCGCATGCCGCTAGCGTGCGCCATCTTTTCCAGAGTGACGCCCTGCTGATGGTTGTCGACGATTTCAAGGGAAACGAGGAAATCGTGCCCGGGAAAGTCTATGAATACATGGGGTCGGGGAAGCCGATTATCACGCTGGCGCCGGAGGGCGCGGTGACCGAGGTGATCGAAGAGACGCGCTCCGGGCGCTGCGCGCGCTCACAGGACATCGATGCCATCGCAGATATCTTCCTGGACTTCTACACCCAGTGGGGAAACGACACGCTCGGCACCGATCAGAAGCGCGAAGAAGTCGAACTCTACGAACGCCGTGAAATCACCCGCCGTCTCGCATCCCTGCTCGATGAGGTCAGCTCGGGGAATCCGCAGATGTGACAGTACGATACAGCGCGAGGGTTACCCCGGAGATGGACGAGCCGATGGCTCGTCCCTACTATATCAGCACACCGACGCCCACGAGCAGCGCGATGGTGCCGAGCGAGTGATCGGACTTCGACACCTCTCCTTCCCAGGAGTAACTCTGATGCCGGTAATTGACCTCGATACGCACAATCCCGCTCGGACCGGTTCGGAGCTTGACACCGGCTCCGGCCTGGAGAATGGTCACATCGTAGTCATTGAGACGTGTCACCGATGCGAGATCCATGAAACCGGGCACGGAAAGCGCATTCGCAAGCCCCGCTCCGGCACGCAGGTATGGCGCCACCCAGCTCCGGCGGATGGGGTAGGTATAAGATAAGTTTGCGACACCGGAATGCACCGGACGTGCACCCTCGATTGCACGCATCCCCAGCTCGAGCTCGAGTGACAGATGGTCCAGGAGATAATATCCCGGAGTGAATGCGACGTAGGCGTACTTGCGCGTCTCGGAATCCTCGTCACTCATGTTCATTCCCTCGTAGGAGTACTCCCATTTCACGGTTTCATCCAGCGAACCGGCAGTCGCCAGCATCGACATTTCAATCGTCCCCTTGGAAAATTGCGCGCGCGCTGTTGTTGCGATCAGCAGCACTGCGGCAGCCAGCAGCAGCGGTTTCATCACGCCCTCCAGTACTGGTGGTGAATGTGCGGGATCCCTATTCCCCCGAAACCGCTGCGCAGTATCCGCGCACGGCGGAATGCGATCCTGCATGATTTTTTTATCGACGCACAATAACGGAAAAAGAGCACAGTGTCAACCAACACAGGCGGGCCATCATGCAACACAGGCGGGCCGTCATGGCCCGCCTGTCTGAAAACGAACTGTCGTGATGCGCTATTTGACGTCAGGGAAGAGCTTCGCCAGCACGGCACGCTCGGGCTTCGGCGTCGCGTAACTGACAATGATCAGCATCCCGATGGATCCGATGAGCGCAGGATAAATACTCGGGATACCCCAGGCATCCTCCCCGATCATCACCTGCGGAGCCACGTACGGAATCACGAAATCAAACACCAGCGCGAGGACGGCGCCCGTGATAATGCTGGCGATCCCCCCCTGCCGTGTTGCGCGCTTCCACGACAGCGCGGCGAACAGCGCCGGGGTTATGGCCACCCCGTACATCGTGTAGGCGAAGTAGGCGTATTTCAGCACCGAGATCTCCCACTGCAGCACCGTGGGAATGAAGATCATCAAAAAGGCGACCAGACCGAGCACCACGATGAAAATCTTCTGCAGCGCCACCATGGTGGTCTGCGAGGCGTCTTTGTTGATGAATGTCTGATAGATGTCGCGCATGATGTTCGTCGACGGACTCAGCAGATAATTCATGCCCGTCGAAATCACGACGACAACAGCGGCGGCGAGCAGGAGGAGCCCCACCGGCGCGGGCACCATGTCACGCGCGGCATACAGCACGACGGCGGCCGGATCGATCGTTCCGTCGGTCCAGTAATAACTCGCGGCATAAATGGCGATCACGACGATCACCGTCTCCACGACCATCGTACCGATGATCCAGAGCACGACGGCTTTCTTCGCGTCACCCGGTGTCTTTGCGCTGTAAAATTTCTGATACATGCTCTGCACGCCCAGCAGCAAGAACATTGTCGCAAGGAAATAGCTGAACGCCTTCAGGAAAGGATACTCACCGAATTCGGGAGAGATGAGCAGCATGTGCGACCCGGGAAGGACCTCGGCGGGAGCACCGAGCCCGCCCGCCGTCACCACGACAAACGGTACCGATACGATACATGCCAGCATGATGATGATGCCGTTCGGGAGATCGGTGTGGGCCACTGCGATCATGCCCCCGATCGCGGTAAAGAGGATGACGAAGCCCGCGGCCAGCGCCTGTCCCACCTCCACGCTCACCGCGCCCTCGGTGATCACACTGAGAATGTATCCACCGGCGCGGAACTGGTATGACACAATGGTGGTGAACGCGATGATCAGCGCGATGGCGCCGAAGAGACGCGCGAATTTCCCGTAGCGTTCCTCAAGGATGTCCCCGATGGTGTACTGTCCGAACGTCCGGATCTTCGCCGCGAGGAAATAAATGATTGCGATACCGACCCATGCGCCGGCAGGCATCCACAGCGAGCTCCAGCCCGCGCGATACGCGTACTCCGCCCCGGCGATGAATGTGCCCGAGCCGATCCAGGTACAGACCAGCGTGAATACCATCTTGGTCACACCGAGACTGCGTCCGGCGACCATCATGTCGTCCTGCGTCTTGACCTTGCGCGCCTGAATGAAGTTGTACACCGTCAGCGCGATGAGATAGGCGAGAATAATGATGATATAGGTTGTCATGAACGCACCAGTTTATGAATATGGAATTCGCGGTCGGACATTGAGAAAGGATACAGCTCTTCGGGATATTACGAGGCCGACTGCAGCGCCGAGCCAGCGGCTCGGCGTTACAGCAGATAGCACATCAGCCAGATTCTCACAAATGTCATTGGTAGCCATTCGAGGGAACACGAACGGTGCATCGTCAGCTCAGGTTCAGGATGGGAATCACTTCCTCCTGGATGGCGCCGGTGACTTCCACATCGCCCTCGTCGGTGACGAACACGTCGATCTCCGTGCGGAAGCCGATTTTCTCATGTTCCATGTAGATGCCGGGCTCGATACTGAAGCAGGTGCCGGGAAGGATGAGACGTTCATCCTTCGTCTCAAGGTTGTCGATGTGCCCGCCGTTCCCGTGAACCTCGAGCCCGATGTTGTGTCCCGTACGGTGGACGAAATACTCGCCGTAGCCGGCATCCTCGATCACCTTGCGCACGGCGTCATCGACCTCCCAGCCGGCGACCTGTTCGCCCTTCGCGAAGCGATCGCGCACCATCTGGAATCCGGTGTCACGGGCGTCGCGGGCAATCGCGAAAATCTCCGCAATGCGCGCGGGGATCTCCGTACCGATATATCCCATCCATGTGATGTCATAATAGATGCCGCCCGGCCGGTCTTTCTTGGCCCAGAGGTCAAGCAGCAGCAAGTCGCCTTCCTTCATCCCGAAGCTGTTCTCTTCTGTCGGCTCGAAATGCGGATCGGCGGCATGCTCGTTGATGGCGACAATCGGACCGTCCTCCCAGGTCATGTTGTTCTTGCGCATCAGATCATGCATGAAATGCTGGATCTCCACCTCGCGCGGATGCTCACCGGCCTTGATGCGGCGCGCGACTTCGCGGAAGGTTTCGTCCTTCACCATCTGCATCACTTCCCCGGCCTCTTTGTGGCTCTCGAAATCCTCCATCGACAGGTGCGCCTCGAAGCGGCCGACAAGGTCGCCACTCGACACCACGTCTACGCCAAAGCTGCGGATCAGCTCGACCGTGCCGGCATCGACGATGGAGACGTAGGGGATATTATTGTTCGGGGAATACTGCATGGCAACGGTTTTCGCATTGCCGAGAATGGATTTCAGCATGTCCTGCAGCTGCGTCCACGGCAGATAGACATGCTTCTCGCCCGGCAGATGGTCGCAGCGCCACGGCTCGATGCGATGCACCAGCTTCTGCGGCTCGCCTTCCGCGGGGATGAAATAGAACCAGCGGCGCGAGGCGAAGCGCCCGGTGTCCATCTGGAGAATGCGCGCCGCGATGGCGTCGCGATCGTGAAAATCGTAAAAAAGCCAGCCGTCGATGCCGGCCTCGCGAAGGGCGGACTGAATTGCCTTGAGATCCATATGCGTTTCTTCCTCTTGATTATACATGGTCGTATCAATGGAAGATAGTGAATTCAGCTTCGCGGCGCACTTTTCAAGAGTGCAAAGTACAAAGTGCAAAGTGCAAATCAGCATTCTGCATGCCTTTGCACTTTGCACTCTGCGCTTTGCACTTCTTCTCAATCACTCAGTACCCGCCATGTGTCAACATTATGGCACATACACCGAGTACGCCCCCGGTTTGCAGGTAGCGACGACGCGTCGCGCCTGATGTGTGAGGATTTCACCGTCGACGTGAACCGGCAGTGGGTAGTCGAGATGGATATCGAGATGCGCTCCCTGATGATACGTCACTTCCCGCGCAAGGATATGGGTTCCCTTCAGCGCACGCGGGAGCACCTGCAGCACCCTGCCGACACCGATCTGGCGCACGTGGCACAGATCCAGCAATCCGTCGTTCACCTGCGCCTTCGGTGTGAGCCGAAATCCCCCGCCGCTTGTCGTACCATTGCCGATGCAGGCGAGAAAGAGGCTCTCGGTGAGCTCGCGATTCTGCAGAACGGTAGTGGACGGCACCGAGCGATATTTCCAGAGCACGCGGAAGACAGCAAGCAGGTACGGCAGAATCCCTGAGCCGAAGCGCCGCCTAGATACATCCACCGCGACCGCGGCGTCGAAACCGATACCCAGCGCGTTGATGAAGCGGCGGGAGATCGGGTTTTCCTCCTCGTCGACCACGTCCGCGCACACAGCGTCAACGGACGTTGTATTCCCCCGCATCAATGCATCAAACGTATTGCGCATGCTGCGTATTCCCAGGACGCGCGCAAAATCATTCCCCGTGCCAAGCGGCAGAATCCCGATCGGATGCGCTCCGGGCTGCAGACCGTTGATCACCTCGTTGAGCGTCCCGTCCCCTCCCGCAATACACAGCGGCGCGCCATCGCCCGGGAGGGCGCGCGCGATGGTCGCGGCATGCATGGGACGTGCGGTGACGTATTCTTCCACTGCACAGCCGTCATCATGCAGCGCACGAATAATGCGCCGCAGCTGTCGTCCTGCCCGACCCTGTCCTGCAGCGGGATTCAGGATCAGGTGGACAGTGCGTGGGGATGTGGACATGCCGATAAAATAGAAAGAATCGGCATCATCCGCTAGATCATGATCAGGAAATTGATGCCAAGCACAAGATCAATCGCGTTTTTGTAGCGCTCATCGAGCGGAAAGCGCAGGAGCAGTCCGGGCCAGATCCCGGCGCCCACATCGGCATTGACGGTCATCCCGATCTGATGAAGCGAATTGCTGTCGAAATCCCCCTCATCCTCACTGACATCATACAAACCCGAGAAACCGAGCTGCACCAGCACTCCTTCGTCTTCGTACATGCCGACCAGTCCGTATTTCAGGTAGACGTCCATGATGTCATCACCGCGGTCTTCGGTGAAGACCACGGCCGACGGACCGAAATGGGCGCGAAGTCCGAGCTTTGTCGCGGGAAACATGGTCCGGAAACGGAGCAGTCCCGACACCGGCACCGCATTGGGCTCGAAGGCATCCATGCGATCGATATCCCCGTAATTCGCCCACCGCCGGGCCACCCATTTGTCCTCGTCCGCGATCGGCACACGTACACCGACGTCGCCGGTGAAAATGGCGTCCTCCGAACCGAAACCGAGCCCGATGTAGGGATTTCCGAGCAGAAATTCGCCTCCATCGTCCCCATCGAAATTGGACATCGGCATTTCGATGTGAATCAAAAGGGATTCAGACGTGCGCTGCCGGTAGCCGAGGAACAGCGTTGAGAGAAAAAACCCGGCGCCGTCGCTGTTGTCCAGGAATGGCTTCTGCCACTCCAGTATCAGGCCGTCCATTTCACCGGCGCCGATCCAGATCGGCTGTGCGGGGAGTGTCTGTGGAAGGAGGAATGCTGCAAGCATGACAAGCGGGATGAAACGTTTCACGTGTACCTCCGAATGCAATGAGAAATATATTCTCTGATTCTGATCTGTTGTAATTGTTGACATTGATGGATGAGAACGTATGGACAATACACATTATTCGCGTGCGGTGCAACGGGGAGGCAGGATGTGACATTTTCTCGTGCTCGATGTGTATCTTACGGGTCCGTTTCACAGAGGAAGAACACATGGCCATCTCCGAAGCTGATCTCAACACCTGGGCGGATTATCTGCTCGATTACTCACTCGGCGGCGTGCAGAGCGACGACATCATCATGATCAAGGGCGAGCACATCACCTGGCCGCTGATGTCGGTGCTGCAGGACAAGATTTTCGCCGCAGGCGGCATCGCCGATATCAATCTCGTGGCACCGGACAACGACCGGGGCAAGGTCTGGGGCGCCGCCATCGCACGTCACGGAAACCTCGAACAGATCGAGCGCGTGCCGCCGTGGTACAAGGAGCGTTACAATTCGATGACCAAGTACATCGAAATACTCGGCGCGGAGAATCCCGATCTCGCGGCCGGACTTCCCGAGGAGACCGCCATGGCCGTGATGCGCGCGGATGAACCGTACAAACGCATCCGCCTGGCCAAGCCCTGGGTACTGACGCTCTATCCCACCGAGGGCTTCGCGAATATGGAAGGAATGACACTCGAGGAATACACCGACGTCATCGTGTCGGCCTCCACGCAGGATCCGCGCGAGCTCGACCGCGTCGAACAGGACATCTACGAGCAGATGGACCGCAGCAGCACAATCCGCATCAAGACACGGCATCCGCATGACCGCCGGGAACTCGAGCTGACCATGGACATCTCCGATCGCGGCGTCGTCAAATGCACCGGGAAGCGAAACTTCCCTGATGGTGAGGTATTCACCAGTCCGAACACAAAGACGACCGAAGGTGAAATCTTCGTCGACCTTCCGGTGTACAACAGCGGCAGCACCGTGCAGGGCATCTATCTCAAATTCACGGGCGGACGCATCACCGACTACAGCGCCGAGATCGGCCAGGACACGCTCAAGAAAATCATCGAGACCGACGAGGGCTCGCATCGTCTGGGCGAGGTCGCGCTCGGCATGAACGCGGGCATCACGAAAGTGCTCAAACACCCGCTGTTCGTCGAGAAAGTCGGCGGCACGCTGCATATCGCCATCGGCGCCAGCTACCCCGAGTGCTACGTGGACGACGAAACAACGGAGGAAGGGAAGGCGGCACTCGACCGCATGCACGAGCAAGGACTGCTCAACCGCTCGGCGCAGCATGTCGACATCGTGACGGATTTCCGCGACGGCGGCGCCGGACTCGGCGTCTGGCTTGACGATACGAAGCTCGAAGTACGCAATGGTATCTGGATCGTTCCGTAAAGGAACGTTTCAGCGGAAAACCATTGTTTTTATTACATTACTGCAACATTTCCCAGATCGACGGGCGGTACGCGTCGAAGCATTTCCGTATCGACAGAGAACCTTGCATGCGAACAAGTGAGCAGGAAGCGTATGAGTATTCATGAGATGAGCAGGGAAGAACTGACCGCCGCGATCGAGGAACGAGACCGGCGTATCGCCACACTCAGGGATGCAAACAGCGACCTCGTCGCGCAGCTGCAGCAGAAAGATTCCAACATCATTCGTATGCAGCGCGAGCTTGAAGAGCGCATGGCGCAATGCATTCGCCGGGAAAACGAGATCCGCCAGAGCACCGACCGTTACGCGTCACTGGTCGACAACATCCCGGGTGCCGTCTATCGCTGTGCGAACGACGTGTACTGGACGATGGAATTCATCAGCAAGCAGATCGAAGAACTTACCGGGTATCCTGCTTCCGATTTCATCAACAACGCCGTTCGCTCATACAACAGCGTCATCCATCCCGACGACGTGCTCAAGGTTGTCGACGCCGTAAACGAGGGCCTGAAGCATAAACGTTCATACACGATAGAGTACCGTGTGCTCCATCGCGACGGAGCGACGGTGGAGGTGTACGAGCGCGGTGCCGGCGTTTACGACGAAGAGGGACACCTGCTCTGGCTCGACGGCGTCATCTTCGACAGGAACCACAGACGACATCGCAGGGATTTGTAGGACGGGTTGCATCCCGCCGTCCCGATCCTCCCGTGCCGCCTGCCCCGCCGCCTGCGCAGCGAAGCCGGGTCAATCGTGATGTCCGCTGGCTTCCGAGTATTCCCGCTCGAGTCGCTCACGCTCCTGCAGCAGGACCGTTTTCCCTTTCATCGTGATCAGTCCCTCCTCCTCGAGTTTCCGCATCGTTCGTGACAGTGTTTCGAGTGTCGTGCCGATATGCGCCGCCAGCAGGGATTTCGAAATTGGCAGCGTGATCAGTGGCAGGGCGCGATCGGGATGGTGCTGCCGTCTGAACTCCTCGAGCAGGTAATGAACGACGCGCGTACGGACATCATGCGCGGTAATATCCTCGAGCTGCGTGGCCAGCGTACGCAGGCGCCTGGAGAGCCCTGCCAGCATGCGCAACGCCAGATCGGGATTTTCTCTCAGCAGTCCCAGAAACCCTTCCTTCTCGATAAACAGCACGCGGCTGTCGGCGAGACATTCCGCATGGGCGGGATAATCCGCACCGGCAAACATCGGGATTTCCGCCAGCGTCTGCGGCGGAAAGAGAATATGCAGAATGGTCTCCCTGCCATCCGGTGAAAGCCGGAACACCTTCACCCCACCCCTGACAACCACGTACATCCCGCGATACGGGTCCCCTTCGTGAAAGAGCAGATGTCCCTTGCCGCACTCCTGCATGCGGCAGTGCGTGGCAACGTGTTCGAGATCCTCTTCCTCCAGTTCGGTGAACAGAGGGATGTCGCGGAGAAAGGATATGAGGTCCGGATTTTCCATGAGATGAAAGATATGTGTTGCAGTGAGGACGGACAAGATTGGGCTCTGGGCTGCCGAAGGTCCGCCGTAGCGCAGCGTAGGCGGATGAGCTGTGGGCTGCGCGCGGGGGTCACAGGGTGCAGCAATTCCCTATAAATCTGATCTGAATCAAATTATTTCCTGACTCGCGCTCCTACCTTGCAGACAGATCGAACAGAGAAACAACAAACCGATCACATACAGACAGGAGCGAAATCATGCAGATACAGTGGAACAGTCAGAGCGTGGGCGAGGTGGTGAAGGAGAACATGCACGCCGCCGGGATTTTCGAAACGTACGGAATCGATTACTGCTGCGGGGGACGCCAGTCGCTGGCCGAGGCCTGCGAACGCGGCGGTGTGGATGCCGATCGCGTCCGCGAGGAACTCGAGCAGCTGCCCGAGGCCGGCGCGCCGAATGTGGCGGACTGGGACACGCCCTTTCTCATCGATTACATCATCAACACGCATCACAATTATGTGCGCCGCATGCTGCCGACGATACAGGCCCACGCGGCGAAGGTCGCACAGGTGCACGGAGACAATCATCCCGAGACAAGGGACATCGCGGCGATCTATATGGAAGTGAAGCAGGAGCTGGAATCCCACCTGATGAAGGAAGAACAGATGCTTTTCCCATTCATCCGGAAGCTCGTGGAGATGGCGGATGGAGACGGATCCGCGTGGAACGGCAGTGTGCAGCAGCCCATCAGCGTGATGGAGTACGAGCATGACAACGCCGGACTGGCATTCGACAGGATGCGGAAGCTGAGCAGCGATTTCACTCCCCCCGAGGAGGCCTGCACAACGTACCGGCTGCTCTACCGCGAACTCGCCGAGTTCGAGCGCGACCTCCACATGCACATCCATCTTGAAAACAACGTACTGCATCCGCGCGCGATCAAACTCGAGGAGCAGCTCGCGGCAACCGCATAAGTCGCCCGTTCGGCTGCGCGTCCTGCGGGGAGCGCCTCCCTGCCGGACGACGGCGTCCAATCCGCATTCATCCCGCGTGGCGGGACTTCGGCGCGACAAGCGGCCAACGGCGAGCGACCAACGGCCCACGGCCAACAGCCCTCCAACCGACGACACCGATTCAATAACACAATCAACGGACTTGAATCATGAACGAAGAACGCACCTTCAACTCGGGAATCTGGAAACACGTGCTGCTGCTCACCATGCTGCTCGGCTTCACCGTCCTGCTCATCGGCGGCTGGTGGGTATACGAAGACGCCGCGCCGCGTCCCTCGCAGATCGTGGATACGCGCGGCAACGTGCTCACAACCTACGACGCCATCCAGGGAGGACAGGCGGTGTACCAGAGTCACGGACTCATGCAGTACGGCAGCACGCTGGGACACGGCGCTTATCTCGGACCCGACTTCACCGCCGAAGCGCTGCATGTCACCACCACCGCCATGCGTCAACATTACGCGCAGAAGCGGGACGGAAGCGCGTATGACAATCTTTCCGAGGAGCAGAAAGCAGGCATCGCCGCGCGCGTGAAAAAAGAGCTGCGCGAAAACCGCTACGATCCCGCGAACGACCGCATCGTGCTCACCGAGGGACAGGCGGCGGCACTGCATGCGGTGCGCGCGCATTACAAAAAGATGTTTTCCGAGAATGACGACCGCTCTGGACTGCAGCCGAACGCCATCATCCAGACGCGCGAGGCGAGCGAGGGATGGTATCTCGAGGGCGACCAGGCCGAGCATCTCGCGGATTTCTTTTTCTGGACGGCCTGGCTGTCCACGAGCGAGCGTCCGGGCACGGGTGCGAGCTACACCAACAACTGGCCGTATGACGAGGATGCGGGCAACGTGCAGTCCGCCGGCTCTTACCTATGGAGCGGCGTGAGCGCAACGCTGCTCATCCTCATGACGGCCCTGATCCTGTTCCTGTGGAAACGCTATCGCCTCGAATCCGAAGATGCCTATGAGAATTTCCCGCGCATCAACACCGACCGCCTGATGCTCACGCCGAGTCAGAAGGCGACGGGCAAATACTTCGTCGTCGTGGTGCTGCTCTTCCTGCTGCAGACCGTACTCGGCGGTTATATGGCGCACACCTACATCGAGGGCAATCTCTTCTACGGCATCAATCTCGCGAGCATCCTGCCGTTCAACGTCGCGCGCACCTGGCATCTTCAGCTGGCCATCTTCTGGATCGCCACGGCCTGGATCGCCATGGGCATTTTCATCGCGCCGATGGTGGCGGGACGCGAGGTGCCCGGGCAGAAGGCGCTCGTCAACGTGCTCTTCTGGGCACTGGTCGTGCTTGTCGGCGGCAGTCTCACCGGAGAATACCTCGGCGTGCGCGGTGACTTCGGCAACGCGTGGTTCTGGTTCGGCCACCAGGGCTGGGAGTATCTCGACCTCGGCCGCTTCTGGCAGATCGTGCTGGCTGTCGGACTCGGACTCTGGCTCGCCATCATGTACCGCGGACTCAAGCCCGCGCTCAAACGCGAAAACGACCGCGGTGGACTGACGCATCTGCTGCTCTACGCATCCATCGCCATCCCGGCCTTCTACGGCTTCGCCTTCTTCATGAACCCGGGCTCGCACATCACCATGGCCGACTTCTGGCGCTGGTGGGTGATCCATCTCTGGGTGGAGGGCATGTTCGAGGTCTTCGCCGTCGTCGTCATCGGTTTCCTCATGGTGAACATGGGACTGGTGACCCGGCGCTCCACGCTGCGCGCGCTGTACTTCCAGCTCATCATCCTGCTGGGCAGCGGCATCATCGGCACCGGCCATCACTACTACTGGATCGGCGTTCCCGAGATGTGGATCGCACTCGGTTCGGTCTTCTCCGCGATGGAAGTCATTCCCCTCACCCTCCTTGTCGTCGAGGCCTACGAGCAGTACCGCTACGTGCGCGAAGGCGGCATCCACTTCCCCTACAAGTGGGCGTTCATGTTCCTCATCGCCACCGCCTTCTGGAACCTCTTCGGCGCGGGCGTACTGGGCTTCCTGATTAACCTGCCGTCAATCAACTTCTTCTCGCACGGCGGCTTTCTGACCGCGGCACACGGACACGGTGCGCTGATGGGCGTCTACGGCATGCTCGGCATCGCCCTGCTGCTCTTCAGCATGCGCACGATTTCGAACGCAAAAGTGGAGAAGTATCTGAGGCTGTCGTTCTGGGGACTCAACGCCGGACTGATGGGCATGATCGTGATCACCCTGCTGCCCGTAGGCTTCGCGCAGTTCATGCAGGGCATCGAGAACGGCTACTGGTTCGTGCGCACGCTGGACTTCTACTACCAGCCGGGCGTGCACCTGTCCCTGTGGCTGCGCATCATTCCCGACAGCGCATTCATCGCGATCGGCGTCGTGCCCCTGCTCATCGCCGTCTGGAAAATGTGGCAAAACCCCCGCACACCGCAGCCGGTCGAGGGTCGTGAGGATATCGGCGGCATGACCTTCGAGGACGTCCTTCGCGAGGCCGCCGCTGAGGATGGGACAGAAAAGCGTCGTCCCGTGACCACGAATTAGGCGACGGATCTTCTGCCGGGATGCACACTCCAGGCGAGTACATCGCTCCGGGATGAACAAACGTGCACACATCCCGGAACGCAGGCGCCCCTCCATGGAGGGGCGTTCTGTTAAAAAGTTACAGAAAACAATTATACCCGGGTACAAATACGGTTTTACCCGGGTACAAATACGGTTTTACCCAGGTACAAATACGGTTTTACCCGGGTAAAATTGAGGTTTTACCCGGGTATAATTGCAAGGATGGGAGCCCAGCGTCAGATTGGTCCTACATCCTCTCTCAGGTTGATTATCATCCTGTGTTATTTCCTCTTCGGCCGATAAATGTGCGTGGCATGGCCGTAGAATGAATCGGCCGCTTCCATCACGGTTTCTGACAGGGTCGGGTGCGGATGGATGGAGGCGGCGACGTCCTGGACGCGGGCGGCCATTTCGATGGCGAGGACACCCTCGGCGATGAGCTCACCGGCGCCGGGTCCCGCGATACCGACACCGAGAATGCGCTCGGTCTCGGGATCGATGATGAGCTTGGTGACGCCGTCGGAGCGGTCGAGCGTGGTGGCGCGGCCGGATGCGGCCCACGGGAATCGGGCGACCTCGACTTTGCGGTTCTGCGCTTTCGCCTCGGTTTCCGAAAGTCCCGCCCAGGCAATCTCGGGATCGGTAAAGACGACAGCTGGAATAGCCCAGGGCTCGAAGACTGCCTTTTTGCCATTGATGGCATCCACGGCGGTACGCGCCTCGTGCGAAGCCTTGTGCGCAAGCATGGGATCGCCAGTGATGTCGCCGATGGCAAAGATGTTTTCCTCCGCCGTGCGGCGCTGCGGATCGACGACCACAAAACCCCGGTCGTTGATGGCCACGCGCGTGTTCTCGATTCCGAAGCCGGATGTGTTGGGCTTGCGTCCGACCGAGATGAGCACACGGTCGAAGATGGCGTTCTGCTCCTCGTCACCGCTCTGCAGCGTCACCTTGATGCCGTTTTTCTGCTCCTTCATTTCAGTGACTTTCGTCTCGAGCATGATGGATTCGAACTGATCGTCGAGTCGCTTCTGCAACTGCCGGACCATGTCGCGGTCGGCGCCGGGAAGAAGTCCGTCGGTCATCTCCACGACAGTGACGCGTGAACCGAGCGCGGCGTACACGGTGCCGAGCTCGAGTCCAATGTATCCGCCTCCGATGACGAGCACTTTGCCGGGCACGTCGGGGAAATCCAGCGCGGCGGAGGAATCCATCACGCGGTCGGATTCCGGAGTGCCGGGGATGGTCGCCGGACGCGAACCAGTGGCCAGAATGGCATTCTTGAACACGAGTTCGCTTTCGCCGCCATCATGTTCGTCGATTTTCAGGCGCGTGTTGTCTATGAAGGACGCGAATCCGCGGACGTACTGTACCTTGCGGCGCTTCGAGAGCTGGCCGAGTCCGCCGGTGAGATTGCCGACGACATCGTTCTTGAATTTGCGCAGCTTGTCGAGATCGATCTTCGGCTCACCGAAGCTGATGCCCCAGTCCGCGGCCTCCTTCGCCTCGTTGATGAGTTTCGCCACGTGCAGCAGCGCCTTCGAAGGGATGCAGCCGCGGTACAGGCACACGCCGCCGGGATTCTCCTCAGTGTCGACGAGCGTGACGTCCATGCCAAGATCGGCCGCGTAAAATGCCGCGGCGTATCCACCCGGTCCGCCGCCGATAATGACAAGGTCCGTTGAAATTTTTTCTGCCATGAAAGTACTCCGGTGTTTTCATTTCGGTTCTTGGCTTTTCCCTTCGGGAAGCGCCCTGAAAGGGGCGGAACAAAAGGCGACCACGTTATTGTGCCCTTTCAGGGCACTGGAGATATGTGGGAGCGCGTCCCATACCGCGGGCGTTGCCCGGGGCTGTGACATGTCGCCCTTTCAGGGCGAAGACGTGTATTGATACGTCGCATCCCCACGCTCACGCATGGGGCTAGCCCTCCAATGCCATCAGCAGCGGCTCTTCGAGGGCCTCGGCGATCCAGCGGAGGAAGCGGGCGGCGTCGGCGCCGTCGATGATGCGGTGGTCGTAGGTCAGCGACAGCGGCAGCATGAGTCGCGGCTGGAATTCGCCGTCCTGCCAGACCGGTTCGGTCGTGCTGCGCGACATGCCCAGGATAGCGACTTCGGGCGAGTTGATGATCGGCGTGAACGAGGTTCCGCCGATGCCGCCGAGATTGGTGATGGTGAATGTCGCGCCCTGCATCTCGTCGGGCTTGATCTTTTTCGAGCGCGCCTTCTCCGCCAGCTCCTGCAGCTCGAGGGAAATGTCGATGATGTTCTTTTTGTCCACGTCACGGATGACGGGCACCAGCAGTCCGCGGTCGGTATCCACCGCGACGCCGAGGTGAACGTACTTCTTGTAAATGATCTCATGCGTGCGCATGTCAATCGAGGCGTTGAACTGCGGGAATTTCTTCAGCGCGGCCGCGGCCACCTTGAGTGCGATGGCGGTGACGGTGAGCTTCGTGCCCGCCTTCTCCGCGCGCTTCGACCAGGCGCTGCGCAGCTCCTCGAGATGCGTGACATCGGAACGGTCGTGCTGGGTGACGACGGGAATGGACCACGAAACCTCCATCTGATCGGCGGTCATGCGGCGGACCTTGCTCATCTCCTCGACTTCGACTTCCCCGTAGACGGAAAAATCGGGCAGGTCGGGACGCATCGGCGCACCCGGTGCCGCGCCCTTCGCGGCGGCGCCGGTGATCAGCGACTTGGCAAAGCGCTTGACGTCGTCGTCGGAAATGCGTCCGGCCGGACCGCTCCCCTTCACTTTCGTGATATCCACGCCGAGCTCGCGCGCAAACATGCGCACCGACGGCGCGGCGGGAACGGGGACGCCCTGCGCGGGACCGGGGGCGGGGGGGATTGAGTCGGATGTGGTGGCGGCCTCATCCCCACGCTCACGCGTGGGGCCAGCGCTTCCCTCTTCCTTCTTCGGTTCCTCCTCATCCCCACGCTCACGCGTGGGGCCAGCGCTTCCCTCTTCCTTCTTCGGTTCCTCTTCCCCACGCTCACGCGCGGGGCTATCCTGCTCCTGCTCGTCCGCGTCAATGATCATGATGACGGAGCCGACTTCGGCCTTGCCGCCCTCTTCTACTTTGATTTCCTTGACGGTGCCGGCGACTTCGGAGGGAACGTCGAAGGAAGCCTTGTCGGTCTCCAGCTCCATGAGAGGCTGATCGACTTCGACGGTGTCGCCCGGGGATACGTGGATTTTGACCACGTCGCCTTCGGTGATGTTTTCGCCCAGTTCGGGCAGTTTGACTTCGGTAGCCATGAAATTCCTCGTTATGATATCATCGGATTCGCTTTTTCGGGATCGATGTCCATGTCCTTCATCGCCTTCGCAATGGTCTTGCCGTCGATCATCTCCTTCATCTTCAGATGCTGCAGCACGGCAAGCGTGATGAAGCGCGCGTCCACCTCGAAGAAGTCGCGCAGCTGCGCGCGCCCCTCCGAGCGGCCGAAGCCGTCGGTGCCGAGCGAAATCAGTCCGCTGGGCGTCCAGCGGCAGATCGTGTCGGGCAGCGCCTTCACGTAATCGGTCGCCGCCACGAGAGCGCCTTCCGCGTTTTCGAGCATCTGCGTGACGTAGGGCTTGCGCGGCTCCTCGCCGGGATGCATGCGGTTCCAGCGCTCCACTTCGAGTCCGTCATTGTGCAGCTGCTTGTAGCTGGTCGCGCTCCACACGTTCGTGGCAACGCCGTAATTCTCCTCCAGCATTTCCCGCGCCTTGAGCGCCTCGTTCATGATGGTGCCGTTGGCGAGGATGTCCGCGGTGAGCTTCGCATCCTTCTTTTTGGATTTCCTATAGAGATACAGTCCCTTCAGGATGCCGTCCTTCACATCGTCGCCCTCGGGCATCGGCGGCTGGGGATAGTTCTCATTCTCGATGGTGAGGTAGTAGAACACGTTCTCCTGCTCCTCGTACATGCGCCGGATGCCTTCGCGCAGGATGACGGCGATTTCGTAGGCGAAGGAGGGATCGTATGTGACGAGATTCGGGACGGGGAAGGCCAGCAGGTGGCTGTTGCCGTCCTGATGCTGCAGTCCCTCGCCGGCGAGCGTCGTGCGTCCGGCCGTGCCGCCGACCATGAAGCCGCGCGCCTGCATGTCGGCAGCGGCCCAGACCAGGTCGCCGATGCGCTGCATGCCGAACATCGAATAGAAGATGAAGAAGGGAATCGTCGGGATGCCGTGCGTGGCGTAGCTCGTGCCGGCGGCGATGAAACTGGACATCGACCCGGCCTCGGTAATGCCCTCTTCGAGTATCTGGCCGTTCTTCGCTTCCTTGTAAAAGAGCAGCGAGGCGGAGTCGACCGGATCGTAGAGCTGCCCGACGTGCGAGTAAATGCCGACCTGGCGGAACAGCGCCTCCATGCCGAAGGTGCGCGCCTCGTCGGGAACGATGGGCACGATGTACCTGCCAATCTCCTTGTCCTTGAGCAGCTTCGCCAGCATGCGCACAAAGGCCATGGTGGTCGAGACCTCGCGGTCTTCCGTCCCTTCGTAGAATTCCTCGAAAAGCTCTTCGTCCGGCGTCTTCAGCTTCGGTGCGTTCGTGTTGCGCTCGGGCACATATCCCCCCAGCGCTTCGCGCCGCTCGCGGAGATACTTCATTTCGGAGCTGTCGTCCTCGGGTTTGTAGAAGGGCGCCTCGGCGATGTCGTCGTCGGAGATGGGGATGTTGAAGCGCGTGCGGAACTCCTTGAGCTCCTCTTCGTTGAGCTTCTTCTGCTGATGCGTGATATTCTTTCCCTCGCCGGCCTCGCCGAGTCCGTACCCCTTGATGGTGCGGGCGATGATGACCGTGGGAGCATCCTCGCTTTCGACGGCCATCTTGTAGGCGGCGAAGAGCTTCTCGGGATCGTGTCCCCCGAGACGCAGGCGGCGCAGGCGCTCGTCGCTGTACTGCTCGACGAGCTTGAGCAGCCGGTCGTCGCTGCCGAAGAAATGGTTGCGGATGTATTCGCCGGATTCGATGGAGTATCTCTGGCGGTCGCCGTCGGTGACCTCACCCATGCGGCGAACGAGCACGCCGTCGGCATCCTTCTCGAGCAGGGGATCCCAGTCGCTGCCCCAGATCACCTTGATGACATTCCATCCCGCGCCGCGGAAATTCGTCTCCAGCTCCTGGATGATATTGCCGTTGCCGCGAACGGGACCGTCGAGACGCTGCAGATTGGCGTTGATGACAAAAATCAGGTTGCTGAGCTGCGCGCGGCCTGCAAGCGAAATGGCGCCCAGCGCCTCCGGCTCGTCGGTTTCACCGTCGCCGAGGAAGGCCCAGACCTTCTCGTTGCGGTCGTCCTTGAGGCCGCGGTCTTCGAGATAGCGGTTGAAACGCGCCTGGTAGATGGCCATGATCGGACCGAGCCCCATCGACACCGTTGGGAACTCCCAGAAACCCGGCATCAGCCAGGGATGCGGGTAGGATGAAAGCCCGCCGCCCTCGGCGAGTTCACGGCGGAAATGGTGCAGCTGCTGTTCGCTGAGACGTCCTTCGAGGAACGCGCGCGCATACATGCCGGGCGACGCGTGTCCCTGAAAATAGATCTGATCACCGCTGAAGCCGTCTTCCCCGCGCGCCTTGAAGAAGTGGTTGAACGCCACCTCGTAAATGGTCGCCGCGGACGCGTACGTGGAGATATGGCCGCCGATGCCCTCCTCCATGCGGTTGGCGCGCACGACCATGGCCATGGCGTTCCAGCGGATGAGGCTCTTGATGCGGCGCTCGAGCGTGCGGCTTCCGGGATAGGCCGGCTGCTCCTCGGCGGATATGGAATTGATGAACGGTGTATTGGCGGAAAACGGCATGCGTACGCCCTTGCGATACGCGTACTGCTGCAGATCCTGCAGAAGCCGCTGCGCGCGGTCGCTGCCGCCCTCGGAAAGAACATAGTCCAGCGAGGCGAGCCACTCCCGGGTTTCGATCGCCTCGAGTTCCCTGCGTTCCTGATCAGTCATGATAATCCTTGAAAATGTGCTGTTTTTCGTCAGTAACGGTACTCAAGGAGAACAAGGAAAAGGGGATCGGAGTTCAATGGAATCGGGATGGAAAGATGGCAGGATGCCGACAGTGCAAAGTGCAAAGTGCAGAGTGCAGAGTGCAAAGAATATGAAGAAGGGCGGATTGAAATCCGTCCACCCTGCTTCGCATGCAACCGCATGAGGATTGTGCCGTGGCTTCGTGCGGACGCCATCTGCCGGGGATTACAATCCGTCATTCATACGCCGCAACATCACACGTCAACTACAACTTCCGGAGCAGGATGCTCGCCGAACGCGACGCCGCGCCATCGCGCGCGTGCAGGACGTAGGTACCGGCCGGCAGCCACGAAACATCAAGCGTGACGGTATGCGTCCCCGCCGCGTGCCGGCGGCCGCCCGTGATCGTGCGGATGTGCCGTCCGAGCAGGTCGTACAGCTGCAGCGTAAGCACACCGGCGGAGGGCATGCGGCATACGATGCTTCCATGGGATGCCAGCGGCTGCGGGTAGACGTGCAGTTCGAGCGCCGCGCGGACAGGATGCGGACGTTCGGCGGCGAGGACTGTCGGACCTTCGGCGGAGACCGGTTCGCTGCTGCGGTACACGCCAAAGCCGCGCGTCCCTGCGTAAACGTAGCCCGCGCTGTCGCGCGCCAGGCAGGTGACCTCGCGCGTGGGCAGTCCGCTCCCCGTGCCGGCATCCGACCAGTTCACGAGGTCACTGCTGAATCGCAGCCCGCCTCCCGTCGCGGGTTTGATTTCCCCGTACATATCGAAATGCCGCGCCGTGGTCACCAGCACGCCACCGGCCGCATGCAGAGCGTCATGCACCGCGAGCGAATCCTCGATCCCGTGTGCCTGCCATGTCAATCCATGATCCGAACTGCGGATAAAGGATGCCGTGGTATCGCGGGTGCCGACGTACACCATGCCGTCCTCGGTGACGGAGATGTCGGTGGGCTTCCAGTTGTCGACGCGGGACCACGGAGAGCCGTGCCCTCCCTTCTGGAATGCCAGTCCCGCTCTCCCCGACGCGAGCACATGTCCCGGATGCACGCTTTCGATGTCGAAGGGCGCATCCCGCTCGAGCTGCGCGGCAATGAACGGAATGTCGGCACGCTGCCAGTAGCCCCCGTCGTCGTCGGAGAAATAGGCCTCGGTGGTGCTGTCGCGGTACGAACACCTGCTCGTGGCGGTCACCCATTTCCCTTCCGGGAGTGCCGCCGCAACGACGCCGTTCCACTGAAGCTTCGAGAACGTCCGGCCCCCGTCGACGGTCCGCATCCAGCTGGCATAGCTCCAGATGCCGCCGCCGAGCGTCAGGCGTCCCCGGTCGTCGAGGATCAGCCGCGGACGGCACATGTCGTACTGGGCGATGCCGCTTCGCCGCTGCGCCCAGGTTTCGCCGTTGTCCGTACTCCGGTACAACTCGAGATGCACACTGCTGTCGACGGCGACGTTCACCGCGCCGTCCGGCGTCGTGACGATGTTCGTCACGTTTCCATAGGGGATCGGGACGCGGCTGGTGTCGCCGGTCGCGGGATCCATGAGCAGAAGACCGTCCGTGGGAGAGGAACAGAACAGGCGTCCGTCCTTCATGAACGCGAGGTGATTCACGGGGATGCCGCCGCGCAGCCAGCTCCAATTGTCCCCGCCGTCGGTAGAGCGCATGACGCCGAAGGTGCGCGTGGAGTCGGGATGCCAGGGGAAACTCGGTTCCCCGAGCGCGAGGTACAGCACGCCGCCGTCGTCCTCGACGATGCCCGTCACGGCACCGCTGACGCCCGGGATGGTTTCCAGGATTAGATCCGGGAAGCGAACGCGCATCAGCTGAACACCATCCCCGAAAAGAACGCCATCCCGCTGCGGCGAGGCATGGAATGAAATGATGCGCAGGATGCCCAGCGGCTCCCACGTCACTCCGCCGTCAGTGCTCGTCTGCAGGTTCTGTTGATGGATCGCGCCGAACTGGGTCAACAGAAACAGCCGCCCGGTGCTGTCCGCGACGAGGTCACGAATTGCCTTGGAACGAATCGAGATGTGCTGCTGGTAGGGCGTCATGGTGATGGCGCCCAGGCGCTGCCACTGCTGCTGCGCGTCGTCGTAGCGATGAACGACGCCGCTGTCGGCCACCGCATAACAGGTGCCGCGCAGGGTGCGGACGAGATACGCGGGTGCGCTGCCGAGCTGCGGGTCGCGAAGCCAGTCCGTGCCGCTGTTGTCGGAATAGAACATCCCCTCTTCCGTGGCGCAGAACAGGCGTCCCGTGCCGGTCGTGTCGTACGAACGGATCGGAGCCGGTGTCACACCGATATCCGCCACGTCACCGGTCGTCCCGTCGTACCGCAGAATCCCACGGAAATCCCAGCCGTTGGTCACCGGCAGCGATAGGAGGAGATTCCCGTCGTCATCCTCGATGGCATTGCGGCAGGTGCCTGCATAAAAATCCGTCAGCGGCTGCCATTGAATGCTCTGCGCCGCGGCAGGGACGAAACCACAGAGAATCACTGTGATGATGACCGGAATCAGTGTTCGGATACTGAACAGTCGATACATGCCTTATCTCGTTCCAGGTGCGAATGATCGTTGCTCCAATATAAGGTGCTTGGCGGCTCCGATTCTTTCACCATACACCCGAAATATTGCATTTCCGGCAAATACCGGCCTGAAACTGCCTGTTTTGGATCAAAAAGAACAGCTTTAATGCTGCCTAAAATATTTTTTAGGTTGCACTAAAACAGCAAATCCGCCCTCACCCGGACTGAAAACGTTCCATGGCAGGATGAAAAGATGGCAACACGGCGGGATGGAAAGACGGAGGTGTCAGTGCAGGAGAGTGTCGGAAGAAAGTCATCGACGGAATGCGGTTTTCGAGGTGTCAGCGCAGAAGGTCATCGTCGGGATAGCGCTCGTAGGGGATGGGATCCTCGGTGCCGGCGCGGCGGAACCCGCGGAGGCGAAGGACGCAGGACTCGCAGACGCCGCAGGCGCGCTCCTCGGATTTGTAGCAGCTCCAGCTCAGCTGCAGCGGCGCCCCGAGTTCGAGTCCGCGGCGGATGATTTCCTCCTTGGAGAGATGAATCAGCGGCGTGCGGATGCGCAGAGGATGCTCGTATTTCGTGCCGGTTTCGATGACGCGCTGAAAGGCGTCGTAAAAAGTCTCCCGGCAGTCGGGGTAGCCCGAGCTGTCTTCTTCCACCGCGCCGACGAACAGCGCCTCCGCGCCGAGCACCTCGGCCCAGCTGACGCCGATGCTGAGCATGTTGGCGTTGCGGAAGGGGACGTAGGTGTTGGGGATGCCGCGGGATTCGCGCTCCGCGTCATGGATTTCCAGATGCGTGTCGGTCAGGCTCGATCCGCCGATGCGCGCAAGATGTTCGATGGAGATGACCATGCGCCGGCTCGCCGGCACGCCGTAGAAATCGGCGATATTCTCGAAGGCCATCAGTTCGCGCGTCTGCGTGCGCTGGCCGTAGTTGACGTGCAGCAGCGCGAGCTCGAATTCCTCGGCCGCCATGGCGATGGTGACACAGGAGTCCATGCCCCCCGAAGCGAGCACAATAGCGGTTTGTGGTTGCATTTTCAATCGGTTATCCACCCGGGTTTGTAATACTCCGCCTCCACGACGGAGTGTATCCCGCCGCGGGTGTTGAATTCACCGGTGACTTTCATGTACCGCGGCTTGCACACCTCCACGAGATCGTCGAGGATTTCGTTGATGGATGACTCGAAGTACACGCCCTTGTTGCGGAATTCGAGGTAATAGTATTTCAGTGACTTCAGCTCGATGCACAGTTCGTCGGGAACGTAGTACACCGTGATCGTCGCGAAATCCGGGAGTCCTGTCACGGGACACACGGAGGTGAATTCGGGATTCACATGCGTGATTTCGTAATCACGCCTGGGATAGGGATTGGGGAAGGTGTCGATGTCGGGCATGGTGATTACAGATTCCTGATTGCTGATTTCAGATTGTTCTTTACACCCCTCGGGCGTCCGGATCCCAGATGAATTTGTGCAGCTGCAGCTGCAGACGCGCGGGAAGACGGTCTTCGAGCATCCATGCCGCGAGGTCGCGGTACGCAATGTCGTCGAACACCGGCGAGACCAGGATTTCCCCGCAGCGGTCCGCGAGACGCTCGCGCTCAATGAACGCCCGCATCCATTCATAATCCTCACGATCACGGACGACGAACTTCACCTCATCGGTCGGCTTGAGGTATTCCAGATTTTCCGGCCGGTTCTTTTTCATCATCCCGGATCCGGGACATTTCACATCCATGATCACGGTTACGCGCGCATCGACGCGGCTGATGTCCACGTGTCCGCCGGTCTCCACGGCCACGGTGAAGCCCTGGTCGCAGAGTTCGGTCATGAAGGGAAACACCGCCTCCTGCTCGAGTGGTTCGCCGCCGGTGAGCTCCACGAAGTCGCAGCGGAACGAAGCCACGCGGGAGAGCACGGCGCCGGTATCCATCATGTCGCCGCCTTCGCGATGATCGAGCGCGTAGGGCGTGTCGCACCAGCTGCAGCGCAGGCCGCAGCCATGGAGGCGTACAAAAACGCAGGGCAGCCCTGCTCGGCTGCCCTCACCTTGAATACTGTGGAATATTTCGCTGATCTTCAGTTCCGCCATGCGTCCCCGGTGTTATTTCGCGAAGCGGCGGCCGATTTCGGCGTAGATGCCCGCGGCGGCGGCGAGCTTCACCGCATCCCAGATCTGCAGGGAGACGAAACCGGCGGCAATGCTGGTCGTCCAGTCGTGCAGAAGAATGAAGTTGAGCTGCGTGACGCCCATGGCGAAAATGACGACCATGCCCGCGATCATCGCCGTGAGTGCGGCGACGTAGCGCGGAAGCCAGCGCATGAGGCTGGTTTCATGCAGCAGCATGCCCGTCACCCACGCGGCGAAGGGAAAGGCGATCAGGTAACCGCCGGTCGGACCCAGCAGATACGGAAAGCCGCCCGCGAAGCCGGCGAAGACAGGAAGTCCGCTCGCGCCCATGGCGAGGTAGCTCATCTGCGCGGCCGCGCCCTTGCGGGGACCGAGCAGCGCGCCCGACAGCAGCACGAAGAACGTCTGCAGCGTGAAGGGCACGGGAATGGTGGGAACGATGATCTGCGCTCCGAGCGCGGTCAGCAGCGCGAAACTGCCGATCCAGATTCCCGTCGAGAGGGATTTCTTCTCGGGAAGCGTGAAAACCTGGTCAAGTGTGATAGTCGTGTGCATGTGCATCCTGTGTGAGGACATCAAATCAATACAGTCATGTAAAATTAGTGTTTTTGGGGGAGGGAAGCAATGGAGTTCGATGGAGGACGCGGAGAATCTTCTCGATAACTTTGTGGACTTCCACCTGCGGAAAGCGTACATTGAAGAAATTCGTACACGATGCAGCGTTACGAACGGTCCATAGAAATCCAGGTTCCTGTCGGCGAGCTGTTCGCGTTCCACACGGAACCGTCGAATCTCCTGCGCATAACCCCTCCGAATGTGCGGGTGGAAGTCTTGCGCCATGATCCTCCCGGCGAGGACGCAATCGTCGAGCTTCGGGTCCGTCCCATCCCCTTCCTCCCCTTCATTTCCTCCCGCTGGCGGATGCGTTTCGACATCTTCGATGCACCGCGCCGCCTGGCCGACGTGCAGGTGTCGGGTCCCTTCCGCCACTGGCGGCAGATCCGCGAGTTCATCCCCATCGACGACGAGCATTCCCTTCTGCATGACACCGTTCTGTATGAGCTCCCGTTCGGTCCCCTCGGCCGCCTGGTGAACAGTCTGGTCGTCGCCCGGCAGATCCGGCACATGTTCGAGCATCGGCAGAGTGCGACGAAGCGTCTTCTGGAAGAGTGAGAAACTCCTTTCCCCTTTCCCATCCCCCCCTTTTCCTGTATATTTACTTGCTGTACACAAGTGCAATAACTGGATTCCATGGATACAACCCGCAACTTCTGCATTATCGCCCACATCGACCACGGGAAATCCACCCTGGCGGACCGCCTGCTGGAGAGCACCGGGACGATCACCGAACGGGACCTGAAGATGAATCAGGTGCTCGACGACATGGACCTCGAGCAGGAACGCGGAATCACCATCAAGCTGCACGCCGTGCGCATGCATTACAAACACGGCGACGGTGTGGAATACACGCTCAACCTGATCGACACGCCCGGACACGTAGATTTCTCCTACGAGGTCTCCCGCTCGCTGAACGCCTGTGAGGGCGCGCTGCTGGTAGTGGACGCCACGCAGGGAATCGAGGCGCAGACGATCAGCAATCTCTATCTCGCCATCGAGGCGGGACTTGAGATCATTCCCGTCATCAACAAGGTGGATCTCGCCAGTGCCGAAGTGGATCGCGTCACGCAGGGCATCGTCGATCTGATCGGCTGCGATCCCTCCGATGTCATTCCCGTCAGCGCGAAGACAGGCGTGGGCGTGGAGAATATTTTCAACGCCATCATCGATCGCGTGCCGCCGCCGACGGGCGATCCGGAGGCGCCACTGCAGGCGCTGATCTTCGACTCGGTGTTCGATCCCTACCGCGGCGCCATCGTGTACATGCGCGTCATGCAGGGCACCATCCGCGAGGGTGACGAAATACGCTTCTTCTACAACGACAAGCGTTTCGAGGTCGAGGAGTTGGGGATTTTCAAGCTGCAGCGCAACCGCACCGGCGAGCTCACCGCGGGCAACGTCGGGTACCTGATCGCCGGCATCAAGACCGTGGCCGACACGAACGTGGGCGACACCATCACGCATGTGAAGGGAGGCGCGGAGAAGCCCCTGCCCGGCTACAAGGAAGTCAAGCCGATGGTGTTCAGCGGACTGTATCCCACCGTCAGTGACGATTTCGAGGATTTGCGCGAGGCGCTTTCGAAGCTGCGGCTCAACGACTCCTCCATCATCTACGAGCCGGAAACATCGGCGGCGCTGGGATTCGGTTTCCGCGCGGGCTTCCTCGGCCTCCTGCACATGGAAATCGCGCAGGAGCGGCTCGAGCGCGAGTTCGATCTGTCCATCATCACCACCGTGCCCAACGTGGAGTATTTCGTGGTGATGAAGGAATCGGGTGAGCGTCTGCCCGTCGACAATCCCTCGTCAATGCCCGAGCCCGGCAAGATCGAGCACATCGAGGAGCCGTTCATCCGCGCGCAGATCATCGTGCCGTCGGAGTACATGGGCAACATCATGAAGCTGTGCATGGACCGCCGCGGTGTGTATCTCAACACGCAGTACATCGATCCCACGCGGGCGGACATTCATTTCGAGCTGCCGCTCTCGGAGATCATTTTCGATTTCTACGACAAGCTGAAGTCCGTCTCGCGCGGATACGCATCCTTCGACTACGAGTTCAAGGACTACCGCGAGTCGGATCTGGTCAAGCTCGACATCCTGCTCAACGGCGAGCCCGTCGATGCGCTTTCGAGCATCGTGCACCGGCAGAAGGCCTATGACTGGGGCCGCCGGCTCTGCCGCAAGCTCAAGGAACTGATTCCCCGGCAGATGTTCGAGGTCGTCATCCAGGCGGCCATCGGCACGAAGGTGATCTCGCGCGACGTGGTGAAACCGCTGCGCAAGAATGTGACCGCCAAGTGTTACGGCGGCGACATCACGCGCAAGCGCAAGCTCATCGAGAAGCAGAAGGAAGGAAAGAAGCGCATGAAGCAGGTCGGCGCCGTGGAGATCCCGCAGGAGGCCTTCCTGGCCGTGCTCTCCATGGAGGACTGACGGTTTCGTCGTCTCAACCACCGGGTGTGCGGCAGTACCGATGACCGTGGTTTCCTTTTGGCCCGTCGGCACCGCACGGGGGTAAATCCCCACCTCCGTGAAACAACGGATGCCCGCATCCCGTATTCCGGAGATGCCGATCCACTGAAATTTCGATATTCACATTCCGCAGGCGGACTGATATGAAAAAGAGCATCAAGGAAACGCTGAAATCCCTCGGTTTCGCGCTCGTGGCCGTGATCATTCTCAACAGCTTCGTGCTCGCATCCTTCCAGGTACCGACGGGTTCGATGGAGAACACGGTGATGGCCGGTGATTTCCTGTTTGTCAACAAGTTCATTTACGGCGGCACCACGCCACCGACCATCCCGCTGATCGGGATTTTCTTCGGCACGGAGATCGAGCTGCCGTACACGCGCACGCCGGGCTTCCGCGATCCCGAGAAGGGCGACGTGATCGTGTTCATCTTTCCCGGCGAGCGCGACCGCCTCGAGCCCCGCGACGGCTTTCAATACTATTTGAAGAGATGCGTGGCGACGGCGGGCGACACGGTGCGCATCATTGACAAGCAGCTGTACATCAATGGCGAGAAATTCGAGGATCCCGAAGGCGTGCACTACTTCAGGGAGACGCTGAGCGCCGACGTGGCCGACCCGCAGATCTTTCCGCCGGACAAACCGTGGAACCGTGATCAGTACGGTCCGCTCGTGGTTCCCGCCGAGGGCGATGTCATCGAACTGAATGGCGAGAACATCCGCGAGTGGGCGATTTTCATTCGCCGCGAGGGACACGACGTTGCGATGCGCGGCGGACAGGTGCTCATCGACGGCGTGCCCGCGGACAGCTACACCGTGGAGCGCGATTACGTGTTCGGCATGGGCGACAATCGCGACGACTCGCTTGACAGCCGTTTCTGGGGCTTCATTCCCGAGGAGGAAGTCGTCGGCACGCCCATGATGGTGTACTGGTCCATGGATCCGACGCTCAACAACCTCTTCAAGAAAATCCGCTTCGACCGCATGTTCACCATCATCAACTGACATGGCAACGGATCACGAGCACGATAGCCCCACGCATGAGCGTGGGGATGACGCAGCCTCCCCCAACTCCGATTCCGCACCTCAGAATGATGTGGAGCACGATAGCCCCACGCGTGAGCGTGGGGATGACGACGCCCCCTCCAAAAGCTTCCTCTCCGAATACGGCCGCATCGTTCTCTACGCGCTGTTCATCGCGCTGTTCCTGAAAGTTTTTTTCGTCGAGGCCTTCGGCATCCCCACGCCGTCGATGCGCAACACGCTGAAAGTCGGCGACTTCCTCTTTGTCAACAAATTCCTCTACGGCATCCGCACGCCGCGGGCCGTGCCGCTGACCGGCATCCGCCTGCCGCACATGAAAATCCTCCCCGGGTACACATCCCCGAACCGCGGCGACGTGATCGTGTTCGAATATCCCGGCGACCGCAGCACCGTCGAGCAGCCGAACGTGCTCAACTACGTCAAGCGCTGCATCGCGCTGCCCGGCGACACCGTGGAGATCGCCGGCAAGCGCGTGTTCGTCAACGGCGAGCGGCAGGGCTATCCCGAACACGCCGTCATCGGATCGCGCACACTGGGACGCGGGGATTTCGATCACGACATCTATCCCAAGGGATCGGGATACAACCGCGACTGGTGGGGTCCGATGGTCGTGCCGTACGAAGGCATGGAGATCGAGCTCGGGCTGGAGAACATCGACCAGTGGCGGCTGTTCATCGAGCGCGAGGGGCACGCGGTGCGCTTCACCGCGGAGGGCACGGTGCAGGTGGACGGCTATCCCGACAATATCTACACCGTGGAGAACGACTACTATTTCATGCTCGGCGACCAGCGCGACGACAGCGAGGACAGCCGCTACTGGGGCTTCGTGCCCGAGCAGAACATCGTCGGCAAGGCGATGTTCATTTACTGGTCGTGGGATTCACGCATCCCGGTGACCAGTCCGATCGCGCTCGTTGAATCCATCCGCTGGGACCGCATCTTCAGCGTCGTGCACTGATCCATGCCGGGTCTGTACGTGCATATCCCCTTCTGCGAGAAGAAGTGCATTTACTGCGACTTCTACTCCATCGAAAGCTTCCGCCAGTACGACTCGTTTCTTGACGCCCTGCACCGGGAGATCGCGATGCGCGCGGACGTCCTTCCCCACGACATCCGATTCCACAGCATTTTCTTCGGCGGCGGCACGCCGTCGCTGCTCACCGACGTGCAGCTGGGCGGCGTACTCGAAGCGCTGCGCGCGCGTTTCCGCTTCGACGACGACGCGGAGGTGACCGTCGAGTGCAATCCCGGCACCGTCGACGCGGCGAAGCTGCGCGGCTACCGGGCGGCGGGCGTAAACCGGCTGAGCTTCGGCGTGCAGAGCTTCCATGCCGACGACCTGCAGTTTCTCTCGCGCATCCACACCGCGGAGGAAGCCGAGCAGGCCATCGGTGCCGCGCGCGAGGCGGGGATCGACGACGTCAATCTCGACCTCATGTTCTCATTGCCGGGACAGACGACCGAGCGCTGGATGCACAATCTCGAGCGTGCCCGCGCGCTGGGGACGACGCACCTGAGCTGCTACTCGCTCACGGTGGAGCAGGGCACGCCGCTCGCGCGCATGGTGGCGCGCGGCATGGTGACGATGCCGCCCGAGGAGAGCGACGCCGACCTGTACGCGCAGACCATGGACACGCTGGCGGAGTGGGGCTTCGAGCAGTACGAGGTGTCGAACTTCGCGCGCGACGGACACGTGAGCCGGCACAACCTCACGTACTGGCGGCATGAGGATTACCTGGGGTTTGGTCCCTCCGCCCACAGCACCTGGCAGGGCCGCCGCTGGTGGAACCTGAGCAGTCTCGACCGCTGGCTCGACGCAATCGCCTCCGGATGCCTCCCCGAGGCCGGCGGAGAGCTGCTTGACCGCGACACGCTGCGGCGCGAGTACATCTACCTGCGCCTGCGCAGCGAAGGCATTGACCTGGGGGATTTCAGCCGGCGCTTCGACGCAGATCTCGTGGCGGACAACCGCGCATTCATCGACCGCTGCCTCTCGGGCGGGACCCTGCAGCTCGCGGACGGGTGTCTCTCTCTCACCCGCGAGGGCATGCTGCTGTGCGATGCGATCTGTGCGGGGTTGGAATAGGGGCGATCCTGACGGTACCAGAGTCGTACATCCGGAGAAATGGCACGATAACCGCCGAAAAACCGTCGTTCACTGCAGGATGCTTGCGGGTGGATCCGGGCGGTACAATATTGCCGTGTGAACAGAACACGTGCAACGGCAATCCATGCCGGACTCTGGCTGCTGTACGCGGCCAATTCCGTGCTGACATATCCTTCGGAGTACCTGGAGCGCTATGGCGTGGCGGCCATCAGCTTCAAGCAGGGCACGTTCTATGCCGTCACCGCCGTCGGCTT
The DNA here is from genome assembly GCA_913061095.1 of uncultured Ignavibacteria bacterium. Lineage (GTDB taxonomy): Bacteria > Bacteroidota > Ignavibacteria > SZUA-365 > SZUA-365 > BM516. The sequence goes on along the minus strand of CAJXVM010000004.1, from coordinate 72,422 downwards.
CTATATCAACTACCTCTGGCTCGCGCCGAAACTGCTGGCGCGGAAGCGCTATGGATGGTACGCCGCAGGCATCGTGGGTCTCATTCCATTCATGCTGGGGCTCTACCTCCTCCACGCCGTGTTTCTGGACTGGTGGTTCGACGCCGGCACGTTTTTCATTGACGACCGCATCCCGGCGCTTCCCTACCTGGCCTTCCAGGTGCTGTTCTTCGTGCTCATCAGTACCGGGGCGCGCTTCACGACAGACTGGTTCCGCCTCCAGCGTCTGCGCGAAGAGCTTAAGGGATACAAGGAGAGTGCCGAGCTTGCAATGCTGCGGCAGCAGCTGAGTCCGCATTTCCTGTTCAACACGCTCAATAATATCTACTCGCTCGCGGTGCATCGTCCGAAAGACGCTCCTGCGGCGATCCTCCAGCTGTCCGCGCTCATGCGCGCAATGCTTCGCACAATCGGCAGCGACGCGGTGCCACTCGAGCAGGAGATCGCGCATCTCCGCAGCTTCATCGATCTCAAGCGGCTGCAGCATCCGGAGAAGGAGAAGATCCGTTTCTGGTTCAGCGGCACGGTAAACGGCCGGTCCGTCGCGCCGATGCTGCTCATCCCCTTCGTGGAGAATGCGTTCAAGCACGGGGATCTGCATTCACCCGGCACGGCCGTCTCCATTTCGCTCTCCGTTGATGATGATCGTCTTGCGTTCGAAGTAACAAACACGCGCTCGAGCGGGAGCAAGGATGACACCAGCGGTATCGGACTGGAGAATGTCCGGCGCCGCCTCGCACTTCTGTATCCCGACCGCCATGTGCTGGATATCCGTGATGACGGCGATCATTACCGCGCACTGCTTACCGTGAGGTTTTCATGAACATGACCTGTCTCGCCGTGGACGACGAGCCCCTGGCGCTCGATATCATCGAATCGTACGCATCCCGCGTCGACTGGCTGCAGCTGCGCGGCCGCTGTCTTACCGCGATGGAGGCAATTGCGATACTGCGTGAAGAGTCCGTCGATATTCTGTTCCTCGATATTCAGCTCCCCGATCTGAACGGCTTCGAACTGCTGGCCTCGCTGCCGCATCCGCCCCGCGTCATCTTCACCACTGCCTACGAACAGTTCGCCGCGCAGAGCTACAACGTCGACGCCGTGGACTATCTCGTCAAGCCCTTCTCCTTCGAGCGCTTCCTCCGGGCGGTGCAGAAGGCGGCGGATGCGATCGTCCATGACATTCACGCCCCCGTTGCGGATGCAACGGTGTTCGTCCACACCGACGAGGGGGATGTGCGCATCGACGCGCAGGACATTCTGTATGTGCAGGGCATGAACGAATATGCCGTCGTCCGCACGCATGCGCGCAAATTCACTGTGCGTGAGTCACTGAAGGATATTGAGCGGCGGCTGGCGCGATACGGATTCCTGCGCGTGCACAAGTCGTGGATCGTGGCGGTGAACAGTATCGTGCTCGTGGATCATAACGTCCTGCGCGTGGGCGACGCCGTCATTCCCGTCGGGAAGACATACCGCGATTCCCTCCGCACAGTCATTGACCGCCGCCGGATCGGATAGGCGCATGTCGCGGCCAGTGTGTGCCCATCCCGCGCGCCGGTATCATGGCGGATCACCATATTCAGCGCGATGCAGATTCGGCGCGATCCTGCTCCCGGCGCAACAGCAGAGTATCTCATTCTTTCTCATACACACCCACATGTTCAGAGGTTCATCATGCGTTATGTGCTACCCGCGATTGCGTTGTTTCTCCTCGCCACATCCGCGCTGCAGGCGCAGTGGCAGCCGGGGAACCCCTTTACTGATCCACGGGATGGTCAGTCCTATCGAACCGTTGTCATCGGCTCACAGGTGTGGATGGCGGAAAACCTGAATATCGGCTCTGTGATCGAGTCCACAGGCCCCGGAAGCCTGATGAAGGACAACGGCATCATCGAGAAGTACTGCTGGGAGGATGAGGAAGGGAACTGCGACGGCGGGACCGGGCAGATGCGGCGGGGAGGATTCTACGAATGGCAGGAAGCCGTGCAGTACTGGAGCGGGCAGCCGTCGCTGCCGGTGCAGGGCATCTGTCCGGATGGCTGGCATATCCCATCGAACGCGGAATGGAATACCCTGCTCAATTATCTCGGCGGTGCGAGCGCGTACACAGCGCTCTTGAAAGACGGTGCATCAGGATTCGACGCCCTGCTGACCGGGTACCGCTGCACCATGAACGGCGGATTCCGTCCCAGTGCCATGTCCGCTGACACCCGAACCTATTTCTGGACGTCGGAGCAGACTGACGCGGGCAACGCTCCTTTCGTGGAGGTCGGACAGAACTCGCTGCAGGCCTTTTCCTTCCAGAAAGCCATCGGGCTCTGCGTGCGCTGCATCATGAATGAAGGGACGACGGGACTGGGTGATCTTGCGCGACCGACAGAACTCAGCATCACCGCGCTGCACGTTTCCCCCGGCCGTCTGCTGAGTGCATCCTTTACCGCACCCGTTTCCGAAATCGATGTCATGATCTTCGACATGCTCGGACGCCTCGTGCACCGATCGACGGCGTTCGCCGCCGGTGCTGCGGCAAGCTTCCAGGTCGATTTGAGCGGGAGTCCTGCGGGCAGTTACATCCTGCGCCTCAGCACCGGCATGCAGACCGCAACCAGGCTGCTTCAGCTGTACTGAGATAATTGCTTTCACATTCGCGGGGCGTGGTGAACGGCTGCGCCCCGCTCCTCCCCGTTCTCGTCTGCGGCGAGTCTACGGCCCGTCGGGCCTCCGACCTCTCCGCTCCTCTATTCCATCCCCAGCTTTCGGCGGATTTCATGCCACGCCCAGACGTAGCGTGAAAAGCGGTCATAGTCTTTGTCTTTGAACTCCGGTATGCGTGAGGCGTCCATGTTGTCGGCGAGGTCGCGGAGCTTGACGCGCATGGAGGGTTCGTGCTCCATGACGCGGTGGATGTAATGCTCCCATTCCTCGCCCTCGCGCTTGGAGACGTGATCCACGATGGTGAGCACGTCTTCCGGGAAGCCCTCACGGCGGAGATCGTCGATGGTGCGCGGACTGTCTTCGATCACGTCGTGCAGGAAGCCCGCGGCTTTCTCGATGTCGTTGCGCGCACCGATGCCGACACGCAGCGGATGCAGGATGTATGGCGCACCGTACTTGTCCTTCTGTCCCGCATGCGTTTGCAGCGCGATTCCGATGGCGCGTTCTATCATGGCGGAGCCGGTGAGTGTATGGTTCATGGTTTTTGGTTTGTGGTTTTTGGTTTGTGGTATGGGATTCGATGACAGCGATTTGCAGACTGCCGTTGGCCGTTGGAAGCGCCCTGAAAGGGCGAATAGACGGACAGCAGAATCTGCAATTTTCAATTTGCAATCTGCAATTCCTTCATTCCATCTCCCCCACCACCCGGCTTCCGGTCTCCGCGTCGCGTTCGAGCTCGACGAGATGGCCCGCTCCGGTGAAGGATTCTTCGTGCGAGATGACGAAGAGCTGGTCGAACCAGGGGTCGCCGTCGGCGGTGAGCTGTTCGAGATGCTGGATGACGTCGGCGAGGTGGTGGCGGGTCTCGCGGTCGAGATGCGTGGTCGGTTCGTCGAGGAAGCCGACGCGGCACTGCGAGTACCACTTGATGAGCGCGAGCTTGACGGCGAGGGAGACGCCCATGAGCTGTCCGCCGGAAAGTTCGCGTCCCCGTACCGTGCCCTGCTCGCCGCGGAGCTCGACGGCATACGTTTGCGCATCCCAGTACAGCGTGAGTCCCTGCTCGGGCGCGATGCGCTGGTAGAGATCCGCGGCGAAGGCGGAGAGCGCGCTGACGATGCTCGCGCCGACATGCCGCGCGAGTTCGCGCACGACGTTCTGGTGGACATCCTTCACGAAATCGGCTTCGGTGCGGGCATGCATGGATTGCGCGCGCAGCCGCTCGAATTCCCGCAGTTCCTTTTTCAGCGTCTTCACCGCCCTGCGCTGCTCCTCGACACGCGTCTTCCATTCGGCATGTTCGGATGACGCCGCTTTTTCGCGCTCGAGCACATCATCCAGAGTAGACTTCGCCTCGGTGTATTCTTCCTCGGAGAATGATTCCTCGAGTTTCTTCACTTCCCGGTTCGCGGCGGTGAGCGCTGAACGTGTTTCCTTCACGGCATCCTTCGCGTCGGCGAGGGATTGCTCGCGCTGTTCGACGGTTTCGGCGGCGCTTTTTCGGGAGAGATAATCCTCATGTGCCGAACGATGCTGCTCCAGCGTCTCCTCGAGCTTTGCGATGCGCTCGTCCACATCCGCGTGCTGATCAAGCACGGCGCTGAGTTTCGCGGCTTCCCTCTCCCATTTCTCCTCCAGCTCCGCGAGTTCATTCCCCGCGTCAGCGATCTCCTTCTCGCGAGCGGTGAGGGATTCACGCAGCTTCGCGATCTGCTTCTCCTTTTCGTCTCGCTGGCGCCGGGCGCTCTTCCCCTCCTCGCCCTTGCGGCTGCGGGCATCGGCGGCCTGTTCGGCTTCCTTGCGTGCGACATCCGACGCCGCGCGGGCATGCTCCAGCAGGGGCGCGAAGGGCGTTGCGGCCTCTGCATCGGACGCGCCACCGATGTAGCGTTCGAAGAGGCGTTCTGACTCCTCGGTGAGATCCGGGAAAAACTCCAGCGGCAGTTCGACCTTCGGCTGACGCTCGCGCAGCGTGCTGAATGTGTCGCGGAGTCCGCGGAGGCTCTCGTCCGCATTGTCGAGCGTCTGCTGCACGGTGTTGAGATCCTGCACGTAGGAGCGCACTTCCTCGGCGAAGTCAGCGCGCGCATCCAGCGTTTTCTTCCGCGCGGTGAGATCCTGGTACTCCCTGCGCAGACGCGCAATGTCCTCATCCCGCCGCTTCAGGTCGGCTTCCGCATCGTCGATTTCCTTCCGCATCTCGTCGCGCCGGCGCTCGGCTCCTTCGCGCTGCGTCTGGAGTTTCGTCTTCTGCTTCTCGTAGCGTTCGCGCAGCAGGCCGAGGCGTTCCTTCGCCTCGTCGCGCTTTTTCGCGGCAACGCGGAGGCGGCCGATGTCCTTCTCGGCTTCCATGAACGCCTTGTAGCCGGGGAGGGATTTGAGCACGGCCGCTGCCGCCGTGCGTGCCTCTTTCACGAGGGCGTCGGCGCTGTCGCGCGCCTGTTCCGCGCCGCGCAGTTTTTCCTCGAGCCGCGCCTGTTCCGCGCGGACCTTCGCGAGGGCGTCGCGTTTGCCGGAGAGCTTGTCGACGACCTTCCGCGCTTTCGTGACTTCGTCGGAGATGGCTTTCAGCGCTGCTGCGGCATCCTTCAGGCGTGCTTCACGTTCGGTGAGGGACTCCAGCGCCTGCTCGTGCTCATGCGGAACCCCTGCGTTTTCCTCCACACGGATGGCGAGTTTCTCCGCCTCGCCGTGCTGCATTTTCACGAGGGACCAGAACTGCTTGTCGAAATCCTGGAAATCCTCGATGCCGAGGATTTTCTCGAACAGCGCGCGGCGGTCGCCTTCGGGACGTGTGAAGGGATCGTCGAAGCCGCCCTGCTCGGTGCCGATGATATCGCGGAAGAGGCGTTCGTCGTCGATGCGCGCCGCGCCGAGAATGTGCTCGCGGATGTCGTCCTGGAATTCGCGCTTGCGTCCAGTACTGGCGGCGATTTCCTCGCCATCCGCAATGAGCCGCCGCTCGTAGTCGATGATCTCGCGTCCCGAGCGCCGGCGCCGGCCGAGTTCGCAGCGCACGGTGAAGCTGCGGTCGCCGCGGCGCACGTCCACTTCGATCGTGCCTTCGTTCTCGCCGTTGCGCAGGAAACCCGCGCGCGCATTGCCGTCCTTGAACTTCTGCGGCCAAGCGTCGAAGAGCACGAGTCCGACCGACTCGATGACCGTGGATTTCCCCGCGCCGTTGCGTCCCGCGATGATGTTGATGCCGCGCGCGAAGCGCAGCTCATCCTCGATGAAGGATTTGATGTTGCGGAGCCTGACGCCCGTGATGATCATGCGTCACCTCCTTCCGCGCCGGCATCCTCACGGGCATCGGCATCCTCACGTGAAGATTCGGCTTCCTCGCCAGGGACATGCGTGGTATCGGTGTCATCATCCGCGCTGACATCCTCATCCCCGAATTCCACGAAGGGCAGCAGCTGCTGGCGCATGGCCTGCAGCACTTCCTTCGAAGGGGATTTGGCGGAGCCGTGCAGCTGCGTCTTCATGTCGATGAGCGCGGCGGAGAGGTCGGCCTCGCGTCCGACGGAGATGCCCTGCGCTTTCAGCAGATCCGCGGCGATGGCGCGGGCGCGGTCGGCGACCTGTTCGAGATCCCCGTCGTCGACGAGCAGCGCCTCGGCGTCGGCCGTGCCGAGGAGGTCTCGGTCCATCACCTCCACGTGCAGCGCATCGAATTCCTCCTGCAGCAGCTGCGTGACGGCGGCGCGCGGGAGGCGGGAGCGCGAGATCGCCAGCGTGCCCTGCAGGCGCACGATGACGATGGGACGGCGCGCACGGAGATCCTCGTCAAGCGTGTCCTCGGCGGCGGTGCGCACGGCGGCGGTCACCGCGTCGGGATGCGCGCAGCCGGTGATGTCGGGACGCAGGGTCACGGCGGGACGCTTGTCGGTGGGGATGTGATGCACGACGAGGTGCGTGTAGAGTCCGCGCTGCGGTTCGATGGGACGGGTGAATAAGCGGGAGGTGGACGGTTCGTCGTCACGGGCGAGAAGAATCTCGCCCGTACTGGTGGCTGGTTCGTCGCCGCGGCACCAGGCGTCGTATTCGGTGGCATCGAGGATGGCGACGTCGTAGAAGCCGCGCAGCTCGGCCGGGAGACGGTAGTCGAGCGAATTGACATACTCGAGCGAACCGGGGTTGAACACCCAGCCGTCCATTTCACCCCCGAGTCCGACACGCGTATGCCGGTGTCCGAGGGCGAGATAGCCGACACGCTCGCGCAGTGGTGCGAGATCGTCGTAGGCGATGCATCCGTATTCCAGTGTCTGCTCGTCGGACGAAACCATCGCATGCGAGAGCAGGATGACGAACGCGTCCTCCGGCAGCTGCTCGGCCGCCTGGCGGTGATATTCTTCGATGCTGTGGCCGAGGAAACCGAGTCCGGCGATCACCACACCCTCCGCGGCTTCCACCAGCGCGCCGCCCTTCTCCTCATCGTGCGGCAGCAGCGTAAGTTTCTGATCCTCCACCGAGGGACGCAGCAGGCGCAGGTACCCCTCGCCCGCGAGGATGTCGAGCGCGCAGGCGGGTTCGGTGCGCTTGCGGCGGTCGTGGTTGCCCTCGATGGCGTAGACGGGGATGCCGTTCTCTCGCAGGGGACGCAGCGCGCGGGCCGCACGCCGGATGGTTTCGGCGGCCGGCTCCTGCTCGTCGAAGAGGTCGCCCGCGATCAGCAGTGCGTCGACCTTTTCGCGCCGTGCGTGCGCGACGACAGATTCCAGCGCGGCGAAATAGTCGCCGTAGCGCTCGGCACTCTGGTGCTGGTATTTTCCGAGGTGGATGTCGGCGATATGAAGGAAGCGGAACACGGGGTGGTTGGTGGTTTTTGGTTGTTGGTTGTTGGTGGCTGTTGGAAGCGCCCTGAAAGGGCGGAACCGGAAGGGACCACTCGATCGTGCCCCTTCAGGGCACGAGGGTATATATGTGCGTCCTCCTCGACCCCGGGCGTTGCCCGGGGCTGAATCGTATCGCCCTTTCAGGGCGAAAACAATCGATATCATCCGTATGAGCGCCCAGCGCCCATCCAAACTCGGGGTGACGGTCCAGCAGCCTCCTGCCTCCTGCCATCCCACGCTCACACGTGGGGCTACATCACCACGATGGTGCGCTGCTCGATGCGTCGGCCGTCGGTGACGCGGACAATGTACAATCCCGGCTGCATCCCCGCGACATCAAATGTAATGCGCCGGATGTCGGGCGTGGCGTCCGCGCGCTGCAGCTCGCGTCCGAGGAGGTCGTGCAGCGTGATCGTGACGGGACGGACCGCCGCATCGAGACGCACGTGCAGCGCATCCCGCGTGGGCTGCGGGTACACCGCCGCGATGCGGAACCCGGCGGGTGCCGCATCCTCGACGGACGTCGCATCCCGCCATACCAGGTCCGCGTAGCGCGGGAAATGATCCGATGCCACCTGGCTGTCGCCGGACTGCAATCCCAGCTGCGCCAGCGCCACCGCGGAGAACTCCGCAGTGTTGATGACCATGTGCGACGCGATGTCCATCGTCGCCCCGGTGTAGAGGATGTAATCCAGCCGCGCCGGCGTGTAGGAGCTGCGGTTGTTCAGCCAGGTGTACGCCAGCGGCGAGCGCGGGTGGCGCGAGACGAGATCCGTCCAGTCGCGTCCCTCCCAGTCGGGCGCCGTGTCGGGACCGTACCGCGTGTTGTCGGCAATGTCACCGGTGATCAGGGTTTCGTACTGGCGTCGATCCCCCACGAGATTGAAATCCCCGGCCATCACCATCGGCGTGCCGCGCGCGAGCGTGAGGCGTCCGTCGAAGGACTTCGCATCGCGCAGAAACGCGATGACGCCGTCGGCCTCCTCCTGGCGCTGTTCGTCGGCCCCGCAGCAGCGGAGGTGCGCGTTGATCAGCAGCATCGGATCCCCGGCGGGCGAGCGCAGCAGGTAGGCCGACTCGCGGTAGCCGGGCTGGATTTCCCAGCTGTCTTCGATGTCGAAATGCGTGATGAGCACATTCCCCTGGTCGAGCTTGAGCGTGCGCCAGCTGCGTCCCGCGGGGGGATCGATGACCGCGCGCACGAAAAGCAGCACCTGTCCCGCCGTCGCGTCGAAGCACTCCTGGAAACACATGATGTCGGGCTGCACGGCCGTGAGGATGCGCGCGAAGGCGTCCTGCCGCGAGCGGTCGGTGAGGCCGTCGCGCAGGACGTTCCAGGTCAGCAGGCGCGCGGCCCCTGCGGCCTTCGGCTGCAGGGATATCTGTTCGGGAGGATCGATACCCGGCGCGTCGAGGCGATGCACGGCGCCGCCGTCACCGTCGGGGATGCGATCGCCGTCGGGCTCACCGACCACGAGTTTCACGCGGATGCTGTCGCCCGAGATCAGCTGCTGTCCGCCCACCTGCGCCGCGCGGTCGAGCGCCAGTTCGAAGCGCGTGGATGTCATCGTCGGCGACGGAGTGAGACCGATCGCGGCGTGGTTGACCGGAAGGATATTGAAATCATAGCGCACCTGTCCCTCGCGTCCGCCGAAGGTCCAGGTCAGCTCCGCGCCCATGCCGTGCACCTGTTGTCCCGTCGCGGCCGAGCCATCGGTATCGATGTAAAGCTGCAGCGTGTTATCCTCCTGCAGCAGCATTTCCGTGCCGGTGTCGAACTGGATGTACACGCGGTCATCGTCGTGCGCGATACGCAGCATGCGGAAATCGATACCCGACGCGCCGCCGTCGCCGGAGGCATCGCTTGCGGCGGCGGGGACGGCGTTCCAGTCCGCAAATCGTCCGTCAATGAGCAGCGACTGCGCGGGGAGCGGCTGCGCGGGAAACACAGTGGTCAGGAGGGTGAAAAGTACGAGTATGTGAAATAAGCGCATACGGGGATCCAGTGGGTGATGCGGGTATTCAAGGTAGAAAATTTCCGTCTCGGAAGGAATCATGGCTTGGAACGAATCCCCTCCGCAGTGCATCTTACATGCATGGTGCGTTCCCTCGGAATACTGTGCGCGATGTTCTTCCTCCCCCTCATGCTCATCGCCCAGGGCGGCGGACAGCAATCCATTCATGAGAGTGGTCGCATTGACATCCCCCCGCGCGGGGACTCCGCGTCGGATCCCGCATTCCCGGGCGCATCCGGTACCGCGTCAGATCTCTCGGGCATGCCCGCACCGCCGTTCATGGTGCGTTCGCTCGACGACACCGCGCGCTACATCGGCAACCTGGAATTCGACGGGGAGGTGTATCTGGTGGATTTCTGGGCGACCTGGTGTCCCCCGTGCGTGGACGCCCTGCCCGAGCTCGAAGAAATCTACGAAGAATATCATCCGCGGGGATTCAACATTTTAAGCCTGTCATTCGATTCGAGTGACGAGCGCGTGCGGGAGTTCCGTGAGAAGCATTTCGCGATGCCCTGGAAGCACGGGCGGCTGGCGGGAGGATTCAACGACGCGGTGTCGCTGAGCTTCGGGCTGGAAAACATCCCGCATTACGTGCTGGTGGGGAGGGATGCGCGGGTGATCGCGGAGGGGGATTGGATTCATGGGGAGAAACTGAGGACGCTGCTGGAGGAGCATCTCGGAGATTAGGGCAGATTTCACAGAGAATCATATCACAGACTCACGCAGATTCGTGCACAGATTTGCACAGATTGATAATTTCGAAAAAGCAATCTGTGGAAATCTGCGTGTACTCTGCGAAAATCTGTGATATGACTCTCTGTGCAATCTGTCCTAATCCTGAACCTCCATCCGTATATTGTTGTTATCCCATTACCACCAACAACAGACCCTGATATATGGACAGACAGGATTTTGACGTTACCATTCGCGAAACATTCGAGGCCATCGACCGCGCCATCGAGGAACTGGCGCTCGACGGCGTGGAACCGTATCCGCAGAAACACGGACTGCGTCTGATGTTCGAAGACGGCACGTTCATCACCCTCACGCCGAACGCGGAGGAGCAGACCATCGAGGTGATCAAAGGCGAAATCCTCGTGCCCTTTTACTGGGACGCGGTGGAGGAGCACTGGTATGCGCGCTCCGACGAGCGTCCCCTGCTCACCGCGCTCAGCACGATGATCAACGACAAACTCGGTACCACCGTCACGCTGCCGGATCTGCTATGAGCGACGTCGAAGCATATCCGCAGTCGATGTTCTCGCTGACGAATCACGAGATTTTCGTCCTCACTGCGCATCATGAGGGACGCGACAACGGGCAGGTGGCGACGTGGATCATGCCGGCGACGCTGGTGCCCGATCATCCCCGCATCGCTGCCATCCTGTCCCCGCAGAATTACACGCATGAGCTGATCGCCCTCAGCGGACGCTTCATCCTGCACATGCTCGCCGCCGGACAGCACCAGCTGCTGCCGCGTTTCGGACTTCACTCCGGGCGCGACCGCGACAAATTCGAGGGCATGAATGTCTGGCGCACTCCCACCGGCCTCCCGGTGATCGAGGGCTGCTGCGGCTGGGCGGAATGCCGCATCGTGACATCCCTCAACGCAGGAGACCGTATCGTGTATCTCGCCGACATCATTGCGCAGGAGTTGCAGGCTGGATGCACGCCCCTGCGCAAGCGCGACGCCTTTGCAGTGCAGCCCGAGGATGTCCGCATCGCGCTGGAGGAAAAACACCGTATCGACGGCGAGCGCGACCGCGCGTTCATCAGAACATTCGAGGAGTGACGAGATGGATATCCCCCTTCCCGCATACCGCTGGCGCGGACTGATCGTGGCCGGCATCGTGATCATCGCCTGGATCGCCGCGCTGGTGTATTCGCTCTCGCTGGATCTCGGAGCGGTGCACTGGTCGGTCATCCCCCTGTTCATGCTGCTGAACACCTTCCTCTACACGGGTCTGTTCATCACCGCGCATGACGCGATGCACGGTACGGTGGCACCGAAGCATCCGCGGCTGAACAGATGGATCGGTCGCACGGTGACGATGCTGTACGCGCTGTTCTCCTTCGACATGCTGCTGCGCAAGCATCGCGAGCATCACCGGTATCCCGCGAGCGGCGACGACCCTGATTTTCATGACGGCGAGCACCGGGGACTGCTGCGCTGGTACCTGCATTTCTTCTTCACCTACGTGACGTGGAAGCAGATTCTCGGGATGGCGATCATTTACAACGTCCTGCTGCATCTCGTCGGTGTCGGCAACCTGAACCTCATCCTCTTCTGGGCGCTGCCGGCGATCATGAGCACGTTTCAGCTGTTTTATTTCGGGACGTATCTCCCGCACCGCGAACCGCCGGAGGGCTACGAGGAGCCGCACCGCGCGCGTTCGAACGATTACAGTGTCGCGCTGTCCTTCCTCTCGTGCTATCATTTCGGTTATCATTACGAGCATCACGCATGGCCGTATGTTCCGTGGTGGAGGCTGTCCGCTGCGCGGCGCGCCGTAAAGAATGAAGGATGAATTGACTTTTCATTCACTTCTTCAATCCCTACCTTGTTTACAGTGTCCCTTTCATCATAATTGGAGTTCATTTTGGCTACTGCAAAAACTGGCGATACCGTTCGCGTTCATTATACCGGTTCACTGACCGACGGCACGGTGTTCGACTCGTCCCGCGAGCGCGAACCGCTGTCGTTCCAGGTCGGCGCAGGACAGGTGATTTCCGGCTTCAACGATGCCGTCGAGGGCATGGAAGTCGGCGACAAGGTCGACGTGACCATCGAGTCGAAGGATGCCTATGGCGATTACCGCGAGGATTTCGTGATCAACGTCAATCCTTCCGACATCCCCGACGAGATCGATCCCGAGGTCGGGATGGATCTTCAGCTGCATCAGCAGGACGGCGGCGCCATCCCCGTCAAGATCACGGCCGTGTCTGACGATGCCGTGACGCTCGATGCGAATCATCCCCTCGCCGGGAAGGATCTAAAATTCGAGATCGAGCTGGTCGGGATCGAAGAGTAGGATATTGCTCTTGGGGTCACGAAGACACGAGGTCGCGAAGACACCAAGGAATGAGAACAACGAAGCGAACGAAGAAAACGAAGGGTTTTATCGAGAGGATTCGATAAAGCCCTTTTCTTTTTCCACAGGCACGCACTTTTCCCTTGCCATTCGGTGCTGACGGTGTATATTCAGGATCACGTTATCTGATACACGGGAACAGGGAGTCCCGTTTCGTTTCATTACATACTCATAGGGAGATATCATGGAAGCATCCAGCACATGGACGTACTGTGCGCGTCCGATCCGTTTTCTATTTGTTGCGCTGACCTCGTTTGTCCTGCTCGCGGCCTGTTCGGAGCCGCAGACCGAGGCGCCGGAAGTACCGTCCGAATATCTCGCGATGCGGAAAAGCGACATCGTATATGGTCCAGTCAACACCGCGAATCCGTTCGAACATGTCGGACAGCGGCACAACGACCTGGTGCATGCGGTGATCGCATCACTGCATGCATGGGATACGCTCGACGCCTCGCACATGCTCGGCCGCATCCAGACCAGCGGCGCAGCCTGGGCGCAGGACGAATATGATCTAAGCGCAGACCGGAGCATGGAGCTCGTGCAGGCAGCGTTCGCGATGAAAATCGACGACAGTGCCCCGCAGCGGCTGGCGGCGTTTGAGAGTCCGTCGCTGACCGCGCGCGAGGAGGAATATCTCCATCGTATCGGCGAGCTGCTCTGCCGGGAGAACCGCTTCGCGGAAGTCGAGACGGGGCTGCTTGATATCGAGCGGGACATCCTCGCCGAGTCCTGGCCGGCGGGCGACAGCACGGAGACCGCGGCGCGCATCGCCATCAGCGTGGCCAAGCACAGTTTCGCCTACTGGAAGCGGATGATGTGCACGGTCTACGGGATTGAGTATGGCGCCGTTGGCAGCGGAACAGCGACAGTCAGTGGCACATCCGGCGGATCGCTGGGCAAGACCGCGACGGATGTGATCGTGGAGGCGACAAGCCGTTCGGAGATTGTCATGGCGGCGGATGTCATCGGTGCAATTGCGGCGGGACAGAATGCCCAACCGCTTGGTCCCCTCGCGATGCTCGAGGCGGCGGTGATCACCGGCGGCACGTTGTCGCTGACCGTGGCCGTGCTCGTCTACTGGCCGGAGATCAAGACATTCGTGAAGAAGCTTTTGCCTTGGAACTGGTGAGGGAGGCTGTCATGAACGCCGCCCCGCGCCACCTCGGCATGCTCATCGTCATCCTCCTGCTGGGGATGCTGTACCTCTTCCAGGTCGCGTGATTATCTCTTGGGGGCACAATGACACCAGGACGCGAAGACACGAAGAGAATGGGAACAACGAAGACACGAAGGGAGCGAAGGATACATCCTTCGTTTTCTTCGTTCGCTTCGTTGTTCCCATACCCTTCTAGCGTTTCAGGATGACGGGTTGGACGGATTGCTGGCCGTGGTCGGTGGTGACGGCGAGGAGGTAGAGCCCGCCGGCCATGCCGTCGAGGGAGATGCTCTGCTGCCAGGTGCCCTTCTCCCGCTGCTCCGAGACGGCCAGTTCGCGCACACGCTCCCCGGTCACGTCGTACATGGACACGGCCACGCGGCCGGGTTCGTCGAGTGTGTACTCCACCGTCGCCGTGCCCTGCGTGATGGGATTGGGATGAATGTTCGCGGCGAGCGTTCTGGGAACAGTGCTGTTCCCTTCATTCTCCAAGCGCTTACGCAGTTCGCGCTCCTTACGCAGCTCTTCGACACGCCTCCGCACGCGTTCGGGAAGAAGCTGCAGAAATTGCTTCGTCGCCGGAAACCAGTAAATGTAATAGAAATCCTTCCCAGCCGCCTCGAGTTCGAAATTTGACACCAAAACACGAACTGGAACCAGGGTATGCAGATAGGAATCTCCCTCTCCATTTGCATTTTGAAGCGCAGCACTTTTCGTTGAAGTCATATACTTGTATGTCCTTCCAACGGAATTCGTGACAAGAACTGCCGGCTGCAGATCCTCGTTCGTTGTTTGCTGAATGGTAGTATCCCGCTTTATACGGATGGTGTAGGTAACACTCCCGTCGGCATGTTCCTGCAACTCTGTAGACGGAGCCTTCTCATAAAAATCCTCCTTGATCCCACCACCTTCTGTCAAATGAAGGCCAATACGCCGCAGTTCTGCGGTATCCAGATCGAAGATCGTGTACCCTTGTATACGTTTCCGTGTCCACTCTGCGAATTCTGCATTCATCCGGAGCTGTGTATTTCGGCGTGCAGCTTCCTCAGGATGTATCTCGGATTCTTCACCGTCCTGAGAATGGGGCGTTGCACTCGTCCCGCTATTGCTGTTTGTCTTCACAGAGTCATCACCTCCAGTCGTGCCTCCTCGGAAGGTCTGCGTTTTGGAAGCAGGGGTGTGTTCTCGCTCCGTTTGTGACAGCAGGGCATCCGATTCGGTGTTCTGCAGATTCTCAGCTGGATTAGCATTCTTTTGCTGCGGTGAGCCAGTGATGAGCAGGACAAGGATAATTGCGATGATGGCCATGACTCCTCCGATTGCGATGATGATGCGTAGTGGTGACGGCATCGCACGAGGGACCGGTGGTGCGGGTTTGCCCGCGTGACGGGCGATGAATCGTTCCGCTTCCTCCAGTTCAATGAAGGGAGGTTGTGATCGTGCTTGTTTCAGCAGTTTGTCCAGTGAATGCATGTCCTTGCTCATCCTTTCGTCTCGATGTTCACTGGTTCAGATGTGTGCGGCTGACGACGAGTGATCTCTTCCGGGATATCCGCGCCGAGCATGCGGGCGAGCTTCTTGCGTGCACGGGCGACGCGGGATTTCACGCCGGAGAGCGTCCCGCCCTGGATGCGGCGGATTTCGTCGAGCCGCAGTCCCGTCAGTTCGAACAGCACCAGGGCCTCGCGCAGACGCAACGGAAGCCGGTCGATAGCTGCGTACAGCGCGGCGATGTCGGGCGAGAGTTCCGGGGACGGGCCGGGATCGATCCGCAGATCTTCATACTGCCGTTCAAGAGGAAGCAGCCGCTTCCGCCGTTTCGCCGCCTTCCAGTGCAGCCGCTTGGCGATGGTGATCAGGTAGAACAGGAACGATTCCTTCTCACGGATTTCATCGAAGTGCTCGAAGGCGATCAGCAGTGTTTCGCCGACGAGGTCGCGGGCGTCCTCCGTATTCCGCGCCATGGCGTGCACGTAACGAACGAACGCGTCGTACTGCGGATTCAGCAGCGCGAGAAATCTGTCCTGCCGTGTGGATGCATCCATGAATCAGTGCGTTCGTA
The DNA here is from genome assembly GCA_913061095.1 of uncultured Ignavibacteria bacterium. Lineage (GTDB taxonomy): Bacteria > Bacteroidota > Ignavibacteria > SZUA-365 > SZUA-365 > BM516. The sequence goes on along the minus strand of CAJXVM010000004.1, from coordinate 56,562 downwards.
GTTCAGTGCGGTCCGCCCCGGCGTCGTGCCGGAATCCGTTGTGCAATGCCGTCACCCCAATAGAGCCCCAACCCCCGTAAAAGTTGCATCAGGAATGGAAACAACGAAGATGCGAAGGGAGCGAAGGATATGTCCTTCAAGAGATATCCTCGAATCGGGCGTCGATGAGGTCGGCGAGGGTGCGGGGAGCGATGAGGATCTGTGCGCCGTGGGCGCCGGCGCTGACGTAGATGCGCCCGTAGAGCAGCGCGGTCTCGTCGATCCACGTCGGGTACTGCTTCTTCATGCCGACGGGCGAACATCCGCCGCGGATGTATCCGGTAAGAGGCAGCAGCTCTTTCACCGCGATGAGCTCCACCTTCTTGTTCCCGCTCGCCGCGGCGGCTTTCTTGAGGTTCAGTTCGAACGGTCCCGGAACGCAGAACACGACGATGCCCGTCTTGTCCCCCCGCGCCACCAGCGTCTTGAACACCTGCTCATGCTCCGCGCCGATCTTGTCCGCCACGGAAATTGCATCGATCTCACCGTCCGAGCTGTCGTAGGTGATCTGCTCGTGCGGGATGCTGCGGGTTTCGAGAATGCGGGTGGCGTTGGTTTTCATGGCGTGGAGGATCGGACAGGATCGTGGAGGAACAATAGAGAATACGCCGAGCCGCTGGCTCGGCGCTACTATCCAGCTACCTGCACAAATCCAGCTATTCTATACAATCCTATACGATCCTCTACGCGTCTTAGCGCCAGCGCCAGACGCCCGGCTTGCGGGGACGACGGACGGGCTCCTCGCGCTGCACGACGACGCGGGGCTCGGTCGCGGTGACGGGTCCGCCGGAGGGCATGGCCATCTGCTGCATGGGGGCGGCCGCGGTCGCAGATTTCGTGGTGTCGCCCATGGCACGGAAGCTGCGCTCGGCGGAGGCGATGATTTCGGGACGCAATCCCTCTTTGGAAATTTCCTCGAGGAAGGCGCGGCGGCCCTGGATCAGATCCCTGATGTAATAGTTGATCTGCTCCTTGTTGTAGAGCTTGTGCACGTCCCATTCCTCCATCGGTCGCCCGTCGGCCTCGACGATGGATTCGGTACCGAGGATGCCGCGCTCCCATTTGTTGGTGCCGCGCAGGTCGCCGCGCTGAATGGCGGCCATCAGATCCAGCGGCACGCGTTCGGCTTTGCGCAGCATGTGTTTGGTCATCTTGCCGCCTTCCTCGGTTTCCTCGATGATCTCGCCCATGCCGCCGGTGTTGTACAGACGGAAGTTCACCTGTCCGGGATACTTGTTGACGAGCTTCATGATGATGTCGTGGAATCGATTGACCTTCTGGCCGCGGCTGCCGATGATGAAGTCGTCGGTGCCGACAATGCGCACGGAATCACCCGCCTTCTCGGGATTGGCGGCGAAGCTGAGCGTCGATTCCCCGAACAGGTAGGCCAGCACGCCCTGCTCGGGCGTGAGCTTCTGTGCAAACGGCATGATGGTATTGCGCCGCGTGATGAAGGCGAACCACAGCGCGTCGTTCTTGTCGAGACTCGGAAGATTGATCGAATCCGCAGCGATGGAGATGAGCTTGCCGTCCCGCTCGATGAAGAGTTTGTCCATGCGCACCACGGCGCGGCCGTTGCCGCAGAGGCTCTCGTCCAGGAAATCCACCTTGCCGTCGGCATCCACCATGATGTTTTCGAGCAGTGCGCTCTTGTGCGTCAGCGCATAATGCATCGCTTCCTGGTCGGATTTCCGCACGTCGGTCTTCACATAGAAATTGTGCTCCGAACCGAACGCGGCGCCGTCGTCACGCAGGAAGCAGATGTCGTCCTGCGAGGCATAGGTCATTTCGCCGCGCTTGGGATCCATCTCCAGCTGATGGCAGCTCCAGGTGGATTTCCCCGTCGCGGTCATGCCGAAGAGAATGACGCCGTGGCGCTTCAGCTCGTTCGACTGCGCGTCGCGTGCCTCGACGACCTTGCTGCCCGCGTGAAGTCCGAGCATGCCATGCTCGTCAGCCAGCCACATGGCCTGGCGCAGGAATCCCTTCTTGTTCTCCCCGAGATAGTCGCTGCCGAGACAGATGTTCAGGTTGAACTCGGGCATGGTGAGGATCTGCTGGCGGCTCTGATGCTCCTCGGGAATGTGAATCATCGTGATGTTCGGTCCGGGACGTCCGCTGGGTTCATCGAGCAGGTTGCCCCACTGATAGGCAAGACGCGCATTGCGGAAATCGCCCACGCTGAGATACAGCGTGCAGGTGGGATTGAAGTCGGGATTGTCGCCCATCTGCCGCGTGAGCTTGATGAAGGGCAGCGTGGTCATCCACTTGAGCACCTTCTCCAGCTCATCGGGCGCATTCTTCACCACCTTTTCCTGGTAGGGCAGAAGCTTCGGCAGGCGCACGCGCTCTGATCCGAGGTACACGGTCTTGGCGGCGAGGCGCGAGCTCTGCACCGAACGCCAGACATGGGAGCCGTACTCGGTCTTCTGCGCAAACTTCTTCACGCGCGGCTCGAGCCAGTTGAGATCGACTTCCCTGATGTTCGGACTGTTCAGCAGCGGCACGAGCCGCTCGTAAAAGCTTTTGTATACGTCGTTGTTATAGATGTCTTTCGCCATGGGTTACCTTCCGTTGCCGCTGACATGTGTCAAAATCTGCTGCGTCATATCGGTCACCGTCGCCGTGCCCGCGTTGAGCTGGTACACGTCGGCAGACTGGAACAGCTTCGTGAAGAAGCGCTTCTGCAGCTCCATCCGCTCGTCTGATTTCACGAGGAGGTGGGGATTGTAAAACGCGTGCTGCTTGCCGCCGGCGGACGTGCCCGCGGGATATCCCATCTCCACGATGTTCAGCGCATCGTCGAGATCGAGCTTCTGCATCGAGGAGGAAACGGGGTCGTTGCGGAGGATGAACACGTGACGGATGTCGATGCGCTTGACGTGCCGCGCCATGCCGCCCAGCCAGTAGGGATCGAGCATCGCGTGGCTCTTCTTCGCACAGTCGTAGCTGTACGGCGCGCCGCTGTTGAGCGGACAGCTTTCGTGCAGCCGGTGCTCATCGTTGCGGCAGTCCTCCACCTTCGTGATCACGTTCTCGCATTTGCTCTTGTCGAAGAGCTTCGCGAGCGCGTCGTGCGCGGAGACGGCCTTCGTGGGCATGTATATCTTGCGCTCGGGATTGTCGGCCGCAGCGTATCCGCCACCGTAGCGCACAAAGAGATAGTCGTAACTGTGCATGGCCGCCGCCTCGTCCTCCTGGAAGAGCCGCCAGAACAGGTCGGTTTTCTTCGTGCCTTCGGGACCGATGAACATGATGCCTTCGCCGTTGATGTCCATGGTCATCGCGCGGATGGCATGGATATCGAACAGGCGTTCGGCCACGTCGGTGGTGAGTCCGAGCGCCAGTGAGCGCAGCGAACCGTAGTGATCCGCGTTGAACAGCACGCCGGTCTTGGTTTCAGAATTGTAGAACGCGTGGGATTCACGTCCGGGCACGCCGTCCACCGCATAGATCACACCATGCGGTTCGATGTCGGCCTCCAGCTGCGCCGGATACCAGTTCTCCATCCAGAAATCGTAGAGATGGCCGACATTCGTGCGCAGCTGCACGATCATGCCGTTGATATTCGCGTTCCACTCGAAGTAATTGCTGTAGCCGAGATGCGCCTCCGCCTCCGCCACGAGTGCGTCGCGGATGCCGACCTTCACATCCCAGTCCACCGGCACCTGATGCTTGACCACGGTCTCGGTGTTGACGAGCTTGATGAGCTTGCGCTTCGGCGCGGGCTTGAGCTTGGAGAGCGCTTCGGCGATGCGTTCCATTCCCTCCAGCAGGTTGCTCATCGAATTGGCGTAGCTGATGCGGATGAAATCATCCGAGCCGAAGGCGTCGCCGGGCACGATGGCCACGTTCGCATGCTTGAGCAGGAAATACGCCATGCCGTAGCTGTTGCGGATGGGCACGCCGTCGTATTCCATCCTGTAGAACGACGACATGTTGGGGAATGCGTAAAACGCGCCGCGGGGCATCGGACAGGAGACGCCGGGCATGGACTGCAGCTTGTACACCACGAAGTTGCGACGTTTCTCGAACTCCGCCGCCATCTTGGAGATTTCGTACTGGGGTCCTTTGTACGCTTCCAGCGCCGCGCGCTGGGAGATCGAGCTGGCATTGGACGTTGCGTGGCTCTGCACTTTCGCCATCGCGGAGGTAATTTCCGGCGAGGCGGCCGCCCAGCCGATGCGCCATCCGGTCATCGAGTAGGCTTTTGACACACCGTCGACAGTGATGGTACGCTTTCTGATTTCCTCACCCAGCGACGCGAAGCGTGTGAACTTGAGGCTGTCGTACATCAGCTTGCCGTAGATCTCGTCAGCAATGCAGATGATGTCCTCTTCAATGATGACGTCGGCCAGCGCCTCGAGTTCCTCGCGCGTGTAACCGCTGCCGGTGGGGTTTGATGGATTGTTGAGAAATACCGCCTTTGTGCTCGCGTTGACCGTGTCGCGCAGCTGTTCGGGGGTGAGCCGGAAGCCGTCCTCTTCCCGCGTTTGAATAATCACGGGCCGCCCGTTGCCCAGCTTGACCATTTCTGGATATGACACCCAGTAGGGAGCGGGAATGATCACCTCGTCGCCGTCATTGACGATAGCCATGATGGCGTTGTAGATGGAGTGCTTCGCGCCGCTGGAGACAATGATCTCGGATGCAGGGTCGTAGGAAAGCTGGTACTCCTCTTCGAGATGCCGCGCGATGGCCTTGCGCAGCGGGAGGATGCCCTCGTTGGCGGTGTACTTTGTGAAATTCTCGTCGATCGCCCGCTTACCGGCCTCCTTGATATGGGCGGGTGTCGGGAAGTCGGGCTCACCCACGCTGAGATCGATGACATCGATCCCCTGCTCCTTGAGCGCCTTGGCCTTCGCGGCGACCTTCAGCGTCGGCGATGAACCGATCAAATGAATTCTATCTGCCGTCACGTTGCTACCTCAATGATGATCGTTTGCTGGATGCATCCGCGCCGCAGGGAACTGAATTGGAAGCGGACACGGACCGGTGAAACGGTTATGCGCGCGGCGACTCTCAGTCTTCGCTCGCGAGCTTATCCTTGAGGAACTTCGCGAGGTCGACGCCGGTGAGCGACTTGACGACCTCGGGCACGTTGGCGAGCACATCTGCGATCTGTCCGGTGAGCTGCGAGGTGCCGAGCTTGCCGTCCGCACCGCCGATGAGCGTGATCTTGTCGATGCGCGAGAGCGGTTCGGCGACGTTCTTTGTGAGTTCCGGCAGCACATCGAGAATCATCTGGTACATGGCGGCCTGGTTGTACTGCTCGTAGGCCTTCGCCTTCTCGATCATCGCGTCGGCTTCGGACCGGCCGAGCATCTTGATGCGGTCGGCCTCCATTTCGTTTTCCTTCGCGCGGGCCTGCGACTTGGCCTCGAATTCCTTGAGCAGCCGGGCGCTCTCGGCTTCGGCCTCGGAGATGATCTGCACCTTGCGGGCCTCGGCCGGCTTGATGATGGTCGCCTCGAGTTCCTTTTCCTTGCGCGTGATTTCCTCGGCCTGGACTTTCGCCTGCTCCTGCGTTTCGATGAGCTTGACCTTGTACTCCTCCTGCTTCACGTCCTGTGCAAGGCGGTAGCGCTCGAGCTCATAGGAGCTGTCGGCCTGGGCGCGCACCTTGTTGACCTCGATCTGCGACTTTGCCTTGAGCTCTTCGTTCTTCCAGTTGCGGCCGGCGACTTCGGCGGCGGCGGCGAGCTTGGCGACCTCAGCCTCCTTGTTCGCCTGTGCGGCGAAAATGGCGGCGTCACGGTCGTACTCAGCCTGCTTGACGACGGCGTCGCGCTTTGCGGCGGCAATTTTCGGCTTGGAGAGCGCCTCGAGATATCCCTGTGTGTCGTTGATGTCCTTGAGCGCGAAGGAGATCATCACCAGTCCCATGCTGCCGAGATCCCGCACAACGGCGTTATAGACGCGGTTGGCGAATTCGGCGCGGTCCTGATACAGTTCGGAGATGGTCATGCCGCCGATGGCCTCACGTACCTTGCCCTCGAGCACGGTTTGCGCGACCTCGTGCACGGCCTCAGTGCCGCCGCCCATGAAGTTCTGCGTGGCCAGGAAAATCGCGTATTCATTCGTGTCGATTTTCACCTGGGCGCTGGATTCCGAGAGGATGGGAATGCCGTCCTTGGAGAGCACTTCCGGCGTCTTGATCGTCACCGTCACGACGTCGATGGGCAGGGTATCGGCCTGCTCGGTGAAGGGATTGACGAAGGAACCGCCGCCGATGCGGAATTTATATCCGATCTCCTGTTGCGTTCCGTCGGGGGTCGTAATCGAGCTTTTTCGTCCGGAGATGACCAGGACCTCGTTAGGACCGGCCTTGCGATACTGTCTGGTCATCCAGAAGATAAAGCCGGCGACCAGGAGGACGACGACAGCGATGACGATGATCCAAGTAACCATGAAAGCCTCCAATACACTGGGGAAATTTCCAATTCGATGCTGTGCTGCTCACGCAGTGGATGTCGACGCGGGCGGGGCCCCTCGCGCCTGCCGGTGGGATCCGTGACAGACGGATTTCGGGCAGACGGATCGTCAATAAATACAAACGTACTTATCCTTTTTTTAATGAACAAATGGTGGCCCTGCGGGCGCAGGAGGCAGCGGGCAGGATGGAGGGGCGAAATTCATCTCGCCCGTGTGGTGCAGGAGCAGTAGCACGAGCAGGAGTGAATGTCGGGAAGAAGCCAACGGCCAATCCGCCTCCGCTGCGCTGCGGCGGACCTTCGGCAGCCAACGGCCAACCCGCCTCCGCTGCGCTACGGCGGGCAGGCAGCCCATTGCAACCAAAAACCAACAACCAATCACCAACAACATATTCCCTATATTGATTGTATGAATATCTATGCCGTCATCATTCTTATCACGCTCGTCATCACGACCGCTCTGGAGATCTGGGCGGATGTGCTGAACCTGCGGGCGCTGTCGCCAAAGCTGCCCGATGAATTCAAGGATGTGTACGACGAGGATGAATACGCGCGGTCACAGAAATACACGCGGGTACGAACGAAATTCGGTTTCGCATCCACCGCCTTCGATTTGGCGGTGATGCTTGTGTTCTGGTTCTCGGGCGGGTTCAACTGGCTGGACCTGCAGGTGCGCGCCTTCGAATTTGGTCCGATCGGCACCGGACTCGCATACATCGGCATCCTCGCACTGGGTCTCGGCATCCTCGAACTCCCCTTCTCCATCTATTCCACATTCGTGATCGAGGAGCGCTTCGGCTTCAACCGTACCACGGTGAAGACCTTCATTCTCGATATCCTGAAAAGCATTGCCCTGGCGGTACTCATCGGCGGTCCCGTGCTGGCGCTCATCCTCTGGCTGTTCCAGACGGCCGGCACCATCGCCTGGCTGTACGCCTGGCTGGCGGTGACCGCCTTCACGCTTGTCATGCAGTACATCGCGCCGACATGGATTCTCCCGCTGTTCAACAAATTCACCCCGCTCGAGGAAGGCGAACTGCGCGAGGAGATCACCCGCTACGCCGAATCCGTGCGTTTCCCACTGCAGGGGATTTACGTGATGGACGGCTCGAAGCGCTCGAGCCGCTCGAACGCCTTTTTCACCGGCTTCGGGAAACACAAGCGCATCGTGCTCTTCGACACGCTGATCGAGAAGCACGCGACCGAGGAGCTGACCGCGGTGCTGGCGCATGAAATCGGGCATTACAAGAAGAAGCACATCATCATCGGCATGCTGATCGGCATCGTGGAGACTGGTGTGATGTTCTTCCTGCTCGGGCTTTTTGTCAGCGAGCCCGCGCTCGCCCATGCGTTTTTCATGGACCACGTGTCCGTCTATGCCGGGCTCGTGTTCTTCGGTATGCTGTACTCGCCGGTGTCGTACCTGCTCTCGATCGGAATGAACGCGCTGTCGCGGAAGCACGAGTTCGAGGCCGACCGCTATGCCGTGCGCACCTACCGCCGGCCGGAGTCCATGATCAGCGCCCTGAAAACACTTTCCGTATCCAACCTCAGCAATGTCACTCCTCATCCCGCATACGTGTTCCTGAACTACTCCCACCCGCCCATGCTCGAGCGGATCAGACACATCCGCCACGTGGCGAAGGAGAAAATCCCGCACAGGCAGAAAGTGCGCATCGGGGTCAAGGACCTGTTCTGATCAAGTGCAAAGGACAAAGTGCAAAGTGCAAATCCTGATTTGCCTGGATTTGCACTTTGCACTCTGCACTTTGTACTTGTCGTTCGAATCCGCTGGCCTATTCGGCTATCGTTTCGCCTGGTAAAACACCCCCCGCTCCCCGCGGTGCTGCTCCACTTCCCCTTCCCCGATCATGACGTCGAGGTATTTACCGATGTCGAGGACGTGCATGCCGAGCGTAACGGCGAGGTCGTCGATGGTTGAAGGACGCACGCGGATGGTGGCGAGGATGCGGCCGCGGAGGTTCTCGCTGAAGGATGCGCAGCGTCTGCGCACGATGGGCTTGCCGATCACTTCGACCTCGTCACCGAGCATGTCGGCGATGGCCATCAGGTTTTCGCGGGGCATGGGCTCCACCCAGGGCATCGCTCCCGGACGGTCAAGGGAATTGAGCTGAATTCGGTCGACCTGCAGCCGTTCGAAGACGTCGCGAAAGCGCGTCAGTTCCTCCTGCGTATCGTTGACGCCGGGAATGAGGAACACCTCGAGCCACACTTCCCCATCGAATTCGGCGCAGAAGGTTACGAGTCCCTCGATAATCTCCGCATTGGAAAGATTTTTATTCGGCCGGTTGATCCGATGGAAAATATCTTCAGAAACGGCATCCAGTGATGGGACAACGAGATCGGCGGGCATGAGCGCCGCGCGAACTTCCGGCTGCCAGAGCAGAGTTCCGTTTGTGAGGATAACAACGCGGTGCTGCGGATACTCGCGCTTGAGCCACGCGATGATCTCGCCGATGCCGCTGTGCAGCGTCGGTTCACCGCTGCCGGAGAAGGTGATGGCATCGAGCTCGGGATCGGTGGAGAGGTATTCTTTCAGCTCGGCGATGACCTCGCCTGTGGGGATATATTCTTTTCGCTCGAGTGTGAGGTCATCTGTTTTACCGCATTCGCAGTAAACGCAGTTCAGTGTGCAGGCCTTCTGCGGTGTGAGGTCGATGCCGAGGGAGATGCCGAGACGGCGGGATGGTACGGGGCCGAAGAGGTGGTTCACGGTGGGTTATTGGTTCTTGGTTGGCAGAAAATCCTTCATTCTTAAAACTAGGAAGATGTGTGATGGGGATCAACGTCAGCGATTGCGCTTGTCGTTATTCTTCGTGATGCGTTTGACCATTTTGCCGAATTCCCTGTCGCGGCGGCGGCGCTCGAGGTAGGAGCGTTCGTAATGCGCGGCCTCGCGCTGCATCTTCTCGTAGTTCTCGAAATGGCCCGCGTCAAGTTCGCCGGCTTCGATCGCCGCGATGACAGCGCATCCTTTTTCGTGCTGATGGGTGCAGTCCTTGAAACGGCATTCCGCGGCGAGGCGCTCGATGTCGCCAAAGGTCTCGCTGAAGCCGGCATCCGCGCCGAAACTTCCGAGCTCGCGCAGTCCGGGTGAATCGATGAGCAGCGCGCCGCTGTCGAGCATGAGCAGCTGACGGCGTGTCGTGGTGTGACGTCCGCGGTGATCGGTTTCGCGCACGTCACGCGTGGCGAAGGATTCACCGCCGAGCAGCGCATTGAGCAGGGTGGTTTTGCCCACGCCGGAGGATCCGAGCAGGCAGGCGGTTGTTCCAGGGGTGAGCAGTTTGCGCACGGACTCCAATCCCACCCCCTCCTGTGTGCTGATGAACAGGCAGGGCACGCCGCCGGCGGTTTCGCGAAGTCCGTCGAGCATTATCGCCCGCTCCTCCGCATCCACCAGATCGGCTTTCGTGAGCACGACCACCGGCGCGATGCCGCCGTCGCGCACCATAACGAGGTACCGTTCGAGACGGTTGAGGTTGTAGTCGCGGTCGGCGGACTGCATGCACAGCGCGGTGTCGATGTTGGCGCCGAGAAGCTGGTACTCGATGTTGCGTCCGGGATCCTTGCGGCGCAGAACGCTGCGGCGCGGCAGGAGGTGGTGGATGAGTCCGAACGTGTCGTCGTTGAGCGTCTGCATGGCCACCCAGTCACCGACAGTGGGGATTTCCATGCTGTCGTCGGCGGCGAAGAGCAGGCGGCCGGTGGGCTCGGCGCGGAGGAGTCCGCCCTCCCAGAGGATGTCGAAGTTGCTGCGGTTGACGCCGGCCACGCGTCCCGGAACGAGATGCGGCGCATCCAGCGCGCGGAAGGCGGCGTCGAGATCAGCCGTGTAGCCGATGTCTTCGAGTGATTTCATACTGCAACATACAACGACGGCGGCGAAAACGAGAGGGCGGAATGCCGCCCCTGACGATTGCGAACTTGCCGTGTTTTTGCCTACTTTACGTCCGTTCACGATCACATCGCACACTCCGGACAGCTGCATGGCCGAATCCTCCCAACGCTCCACCGGTTTTATCGCCTTTTTCCTCGTGTTCGCCGCGACGCTCTTCGGCTCGATCAGCCTGCAGGAGACGGTGGTGAAAAACGTCGTGGAGGGGGTTTTCCCGAATTACGTCCTCTACACGAAGGTGCTGCCCGCCGAATGGATCATCATGAGCCGCGATCTCTCCACCGGCGAGAGTTACGGCCAGCAGCGCGCGCGGCTCAACGACATTTTCTACGCCATCCGCAACGGGGAATACGAACCGCAGGACAGAACATTGAACGAGCTGCGCGGCAAGCGCGAGCTGAAGGAGTACGTGATGCAGACGGAGCGGACGCTGTATTTCGTAAACCCCTACTTCGCATTTCTGCCGCTGCACATTTTTCTCGCCGGACTGGTGGCGTTCCTGATCTCGATGTTCCTCCCATCCGGGAATCTTGCGTGGATCCGCGGCAAGCTGATGCGGGAATACGACCGCGTGGGCTCCCTGCTGGAAAAGCAGTTCGACGCACATGACGTGGATTTCCAGGCCATCCTGAATGCGGACCGCGACCGACGCGAGCAGATGCTGCGCTTCACCACGCTGCCGCAGGTCGTGCTCTCGGAGATCGAAGACTACAACGCCGTGCGCCGCTGGGTGAACGGGGAAACAGCGAATCCATTCATCCCCATCACATTCTATTTCCGCTACCGGATTTCGGCTTCCTACGGCAACCTGATCCAGGGACTGGTTTCCGGCGGCGCCGCCATCCTGATTTTCGTGATCGGTCTTCGCGGACTCAAGCTCATTCCGCAGGAAGAACCGTCGCTCATTCTCATGGCGCTCTCCATCGAATTCATCCTGCTGATCGTGCTCATGGTGACCTTCGCCGGTTCGGCGCAGGAGGAGCGGCTCGACCGCGTGGTCAAGGAGCTGGAGGCCGAGCAGCGCGACGCGATCAAGCAGCAGACCGAAGCCCTGCATGAGGTGCTCGGGAAGGCCGGGGCAGGCGGCGGGGGCGGCGGCATTCCCACCGGCGACAGTATTTCGGAATACGAGGAGCAGCGCCTTCTCGACGAAGTACTCAGCATGATGATCAAGGAAGCCGAACGCAGGCGGAGCGTGTAAGTGGACAGCGAACAGATTTACATCCCCCGCCCCGATATCCGCACGCAGTTCGACACCGTGTTGCGGCGCAGCCGCGAGAGCGGACTGCAGGTTGTGTGGTTTTTCGGGGAGACCGGACAGGGCAAGACATATTTCCTCCGGAATTATCTCGACCGTGAAAGCGACGACATTCTCGTCTCGTACGCGCAGTGTTCTTCCCCGCTGGGGAATCAGTCCACCAACATGCTCAAACCGCATCAGCCGTTGAAGGACATTTTCGAGGATCTGCTCGCCAACCAGGCCAACACGCGGCGCAGGCGCAATCTGATCAAGAACATTTCCCTCACGGTGCTGGCGATCATCCCGATTGTCGGTGACGTGGCATACGGCGTCAAGGAGCTCCGCCGCGATCTCAACGAGTTCAAGAGCGGAAAGCGCGAGGTGGATTTCTCGAATTTCGTGCGCGAGTATCTTGGCGATCTCAAGACGATTGCCGAGGAATCGCCGGTACTGATCGTTATCGACGACGTGCAATGGACCGATATTCCCACGGTCGAAGCTCTGCACCGCTTCTTCTCTGAAGAGGAATACCGCGACTCCCGCATTACCGTTGTACTCAGCGCACGCCGAGACGAGCTGGAAGCATCCCCCGATTTGCTGACGCTGTACACGCAGTTTTCGCAGGAGCCGTTTTCCACGGAGATCACGCTCCCGCCCTTCAGCAGCGACCAGATCCGCGAATATTTCCGCTCGTATTTCCCGAAGAGTCCGGCCCAGCCCGACCTGCTCCTGTGGCTGGAGCAGAAGACGGGCGGCAATCCGTTTTTCCTGCAGTCCTATATCCAGCACCTGCTTGTCGAGGATGTGCTCGACGATCGCGGCGTGGTGACGGGCGATCTCGAGGCCTACCGCGGGCTGCCCGCGGAAATCCGCCTGGTCACGAACTGGCTGATGAAGTCGCTGCAGGAGGCGGACCTGACACTGCTGCTCACCGCGTCGGTGCTCGGCTACCAGTTTTCCCTGCACGAACTGATGCACCTGACACAGCGCGCCTCGCTGGATCTGATCCGCGGACTGCGGCGCATCCGCACGAAGCACGGCATCGTGGAGCCGGTTGGGTTCCGGCTGATCAACGGGAAGGAATCCACCGTGTACCGCTTCACACAGCACGCGATTCACACTGCACTGTACAATGAGCTGACGGCGGAGGAGAAAGAATCGCTGCATCGCATGACGGCCCATTATCTGAACGAACTGCGACTCTCGCGCGGCAGCGATCCGGACGCGCAGAACTCCATCGCCTCGGCGCTGATGCTGCATTCGCGTCTCGGCCACGAGCCGGAGCTGGAGTATCAGTCCATTCTCATGAAAGCGCAGAACACCACGGAGGACCTCAACGAGGAGGAGATCGCCGAGCAGCTGCGCGCGCTCTCGCCAGCCATTGGACTGCCGATGGATCAGATCATGGAGACCTACCGCCAGGCCATGCAGCTGGCACCGCTGAAGACGAAGCACGCCAGCCGCGAGCAGGTGGTTCTCAGCATCCCGCAGGAGGAGCGCGAGGGGGACAGCCTCGGACAGTTCCTCGCGCGCGTGCTCAGTATGCTGCGCCGCGGCAACACCTCGGAAGCAAACGTGGTGCTGGAGATGCAGATCAGCCGGGCGGAGCGGAAGGGACAATTCGTGCACCCGGTGGTACACATTCTCTATGCCCTGTCATCGGAGACGCTCGGACGTGACACCGAGCAGTCCATGCGCGCCATGCGCGTCGCGATGCAGAGTCCGGCCCACCCCACCTACGCGGCCTTCGCGCGGATCGGTCTCGCGCTGTTCTCGGATGCCGACGATGAGACCATCCTGACCGCATTACGCGAAGCGGCCGCATACAGCGGCCGCCATCGGAGGATCGTTCATGCGATCGTGATCTGGATTATTCATACGCGGTTCAGCGGGCGGGAAGAATTCGCCGCAATGCTTCAGCAGCATCCGCTGCAGGCGGGCGCGACGGAAACGCTGCAGCAGTATTATCCCCGCACTGCGGCTGTCATCCGGAAGCGCTGACATCCCCGCTCCTGAATTTGCCTCCGAGTCCCGTTCTCCTGCTCGGAGAAATGCAGACAGCCACTGCGACCGGTCGCATCCGCACGCCTGCGCTCCCCCCTCTCCTGCCGTTACTGCATCAGTTCCGTTCCCTTGAAGAAATAGTTGACCTCGAAGGAGGCCGTGTCCTCTGCATCGGAGCCGTGTGCGACGTTGCGTTCGATGCTGGTGGCCATGTCGCGGCGGATCGTGCCGGGATCGGCGTTCTCGGGATTGGTCGCGCCCATCAGGGAACGCCAGCGCTTGACGGCGTCCACGCCCTCGAGCACCATGAGCACGACGGGACCGGAGGTCATGAATTCCATCAGGGAATTGAAAAACGGTTTGTCGCGGTGCACGTAGTAGAATCCTTCGGCGCGGGTCTGCGTCATGTGTTCCATGCGCATGCCCACGATGCGGAGTCCCTCCTGTTCGATGCGCTTGACGACTTCACCGATGAGTCCGGCGGCGACGCCGTCGGGTTTGACGATTGCGAGTGTTCGCTGCATGTGAATTCCTTCCGTATGATGTCGACAGATGAAAGAAAACTTCCGAATCATTAAATATAGGGGAATCCGGGAAATGAGGGAAATCTCGCAACGGAACGATTCGATTTCAATCTTCTGTTTTACGCATGAGTAGTTTCATCATGATATCAGAAGGATTGAATATATGAGCAAGAACAGACGCGACTTCATGAAAGTCGGCGCGGCGGCTGTCGGCGCCTCAATGCTGACACCCTACGCCGGTTTTGCAGAACGCATGGACCGTGACGAGCGGGCACTGTTTTCGATGGCAGTAAACGACGCCGGAGAATACACCCTGCCCCCGCTTCCCTACGCATACGAGGCCCTGGAGCCGCATATCGACGCACAAACGATGCGGCTGCATCATGACATCCATCACAACGGGTACGTGAAAGGACTCAACGCCGCACTGAAGGACATGGAGCAGGCACGCGGCTCGGGCGACTACGGACTGATCGACCGTTTCGCGCAAAAGGCGGCGTTCCATGGGTCGGGACACATTCTGCACACGATTTTCTGGCAGAACATGATCAACGCCGATAAAAGCGGGTCGCCGAAAGGCATGCTGAAGCGGCAGCTCGAAACGGATTTCGGCTCGGTGGACGCGTTTATGGCGCAGTACAAAAATACCTCCGCCAAGGTCGAGGGATCGGGCTGGGGAATTCTCGCCTGGGAGCCGCTCGGCCGGCGCCTCGTCGTGCTGCAGGCGGAGAAGCATCAGAATCTCACGCAGTGGGGTGTCGCGCCGCTTCTCGTTGTGGATGTCTGGGAACACGCATACTACCTGAAGTACCAGAACCGCCGCGGCGAATACCTCGACAACTTCATGCAGGTCGTCAACTGGGAAGACGTCGGTAACCGCCTCGAAGCCGTCATGAAGTGACGGATGACTCTTTGAGGCACGAAGACTCGAAGACACCAGGACACAAAAGATCTGTCAGGCGGCGGCCCACACGGGCCGCCGTTTTCTTTTCCTTCGTGTCTTCAAGTCCTCGTGACTTCGTGCCCCCCGAGAAAAATCTATTCCCTCGGTTTGAAGACTTTCTCAGTGGAGGAGACGATCATGGTGGCGGTGGCGTCGGAGGTGACGTTGGTGATGGTGCGGCACATGTCGAGAATGCGATCCACGCCGAGGATGAGCGCGATGCCTGTTTCCGGAACGCCGACGGAGCGCAGCACGATGATCAGCATGATGATGCCCACGCCGGGGACTGGTGCCGTGCCGATGGAGGCGAGCGTCGCAGTCAGGACGACCGTAAGCTGCTGCGTGATCGAAAGATCCATACCGTAGACCTGCGCGATGAATACGGCAGCGACACCCTGGTAAAGCGCGGTTCCATCCATGTTGATCGTGGCGCCAAGGGGAAGCACGAAGCTCGTGACTGACTTCGGGGCGCCGACATTTTCACAGCTCTCCATGGTCACCGGCAGCGTAGCCGCGGAACTGCTGGTGGTGAAGGCGACGAGCTGCGCGGGACGAAGCTCCCGCAGGAAATTCCCCAGCGGCACATCGCGCCCGAACAGCTTGAGCAGCAGCGGATAGACGACAAAGGTCTGCACGGCGAGGCCTCCCACCACGGCCACGATATACCACAGCAGTGTCTGCAGAATGCCGAAACCAAATTCCGCGATGGTGGCGGCAATCAGCGCAAAGACGGCATAGGGAGCGATGAGCATGACAAAGTCGACCATCTTGATCATCGCGTCGCTGATCGCATCAAAAAAGCCGATCACGTGCTGCGCCTTCTGCCTGTCGATGAACAGCAGCGTGATGCCAAGCAGGAGTGCGAAGAAGATGATCTGCAGCATTTCCGCTTCGGCGAGGGCCTGGGCCACGTTCTTCGGCACGAGGTTGACGATGTAATCGAGGAAATCGACGGAAATATTCTGCTCGATGCGCTCCGCCGCATCCTCCTGATAGGCGGCAAGGAGACGCTCCTTTGCCACCGGGTCCATTCTTCCTCCCGGCTGCACAACATTCCCGAAGGTCAGTCCGATGGAAATCGCCAGTGCGGTGGTGAGAATGTAATACGCGATGGTCTTGCCGCCGATGCGCGCCATTTTCGTGACGTCGTGCAGACTTGAGACACCCACGAGCAGCGAGGCAAACACCAGCGGAATGGCAATCATCATCAGGAGACGGATGAAGATATCCCCGAGCGGCTTGATGACGGTGGCAATGGTCTGCTCCTTGCGCATGCTGCGCACATCGTTGATCGCGCGCGTGCGTCCGCCGCCGGTTACACGCAGGTTCACTGCTGCGTCGGACTTTTTCTTCATCTGCCGGAACATGTGCAGGATTTCCGCCTGGTCGCCCGACCCGAAATCCACCTCACGTTCACCCTGCATCACAAGGATTTCATCCCAGTCGCGCACCTCGACCTCGCGCAGTTCCGCGCCGTCGGGCACTTCGAGGATGAGCAGCTGCTGGTCGACGGCGAAGAATACGCCGAACACCGCGCCGAAGATAAGGCCGAGAAGGATCTGGATATGGAGGGCAGGTTTGCGGAAGCGCATGCGGTGGATTCACGTGGTGGATATCGCTACCGGCTAGTATAAGAGATTACGCAGAGTAATCATATCACAGATTTTCGCAGATTCATGCGCAGATTCACACAGATTGTTTTTTGTGCAAACCAATCTGTGCAAATCTGCGTGTACTCTGTGCGAATCCGTGATATGATTCTCTGCGTAATCTCCCTAAATCCGTACCGGCATGCGCCGCGCGCCCCAGGTTCCCGGCTCGGGATCGAAATGTCCCGCGCAGGGAGTTCCGCATGACCGGCAGCGCCCGTGCTCGTCCAGTTCCCATCGGGTCAGTTCATACCAGTCGCGCCCGATGAGCACCGCGCCGCAGTTGTGACAGTATGTGCTTCCGCCGTGCTCGTCGTGAACGTTGCCGGTGTACACGTAGCGCAATCCGTTGCGTTTTGCGATGTTCCGTGCCCGCGTGAGCGTGGCGGCGGGTGTCGGCGGCACGTCCATCATTTTGTAATCCGGATGGAAAGCGGAAAAGTGCAGCGGCACGTCCTCCCCGAGCGCCTCGGCGATCCAGCGTGTCATGGCGTCAAGTTCGTCGTCGGAATCATTCTGTCCCGGAATGAGGAGCGTGGTGATCTCCATCCACACATCCGTCTCCCGGGCGATGTACTGCAGCGTCTCCTTCACGACGGAGAGCTCCGCCGAGCAGAGCTTCCGGTAAAATGATTCGGAAAATCCTTTCAGGTCAATGTTCGCCGCGTCCATGTACCGGTAGAATTCCTTCCGCGGTTCATCGCAGACATAGCCCGCGGTCACGGCGACGGATTTGATCCCGCGCCCGGCACATGCCTGCGCGACGTCGATCGCATATTCGTGAAAGATCACCGGATCGTTATACGTGTAGGCCACGCTGCGGCAGCCGCTGCGCTCGGCTGCGTCGGCAATGGCCTCGGGCGTCGCCAGGTCGGCGATACGGTCCATCTGCCGCGACTTGCTGATATCCCAGTTCTGGCAGAAGCGGCAGGTGAGATTGCAGCCCGCGGTGCCGAAGGACAGCACGGCGCTGCCGGGATAAAAATGATTCAGCGGCTTTTTCTCGATGGGATCCACGCAGAATCCTGATGAACGGCCCCAGGTAGTGAGGACGACTTCCCCTCCCTGATTCATGCGCACGAAGCAGAGTCCGCGCTGTCCCTCCGCGAGCGTACAGTGCCGGGGACAGACGTCGCAGACCACGCGTCCGTCGTCGAGCGCGTGCCAGTATGTCGTTGGTACAGTGTCTGTCATATGTGATCAGTTCATGCGGTACACTAACTTTTTCATTCCGTGGATTTCAGCGTCAATGCCCATCGTCGCTCCCTGATGCATTCCCGCACCGGTGACGGTACCGGTCATTTCAAGGGATACCGGCCAAAGGTTATCCACGCCGATATGCAGCACTCCCTGCATTCTCACTTCCATTTCCATCACGTTTTCACCCCCGGTGATCATCGCATCGAAATCGAGCACCGCTGTCTGGGATCCATCCACGGATTCAAGTGCTTTCAGTCGCATGCGAGCATCACGTGCATTCATGTCACCTTCAATCATACCGGTCTCCATCATGGCCAGCGATTCCTCGTCGAACAGCAGTTCTTCGCCGACCTCCATGGTGCGACCGTTTAATGCGTTCCTGAGAGATGATTCCAATTTGGCACGGTGCTCACTGCCAAGGAAAGCCTCCTCCTCTTCCGAAATGGGATTGCCGTCATCGCGCGTGACCAGATAGTCCTTGACGATAATTGCACGGCGTGATTTCAGTACTGCGCTGTCAGCGGGAGCGTTCTCATCGAACTGTTCGAATGTATATGGGGAGTCGGTGACGGGAGGTGCGCTTTCCTTCGGCCGGCGCATCGGCTGCATATCTTTTTCATAGGCCACATCGTAAGCGATACGGTATTTCGTCTGCCTTGCACCATCGCTTTCGAGCACAGTCCTTGTCAGGTGTTTCTTCTCCATGTGCAGTATATCGAAGGATTGCTCCTTATCCTGGGCGAGGACGGAGAGCACACCGTCCATCTCAAGACTGTCGATCGTTTGGATGACTGTTCCTGCGGGATAGGGTTGGATTTGGAAGGTCACTGTCTGCGCCATTGCGGCGGCGGATACGAACAGCAATGCAACGAGGGACACGATCGCTTTCATGAGGAGCTCCTTCAATGACTCGGGATTGAGCATGAAAGATACGCATACTCTCCGCCCGACTCAATTGCACTCTTCGAAGCACTGCAGCAGGGATCTCCGAACGCGGATGGCGAGGAGCTCAAATCAATCTCCGCGCACCCGCTGGAATCTCAGTGTCGCCGGGGCTATATTTTGCACTCAACGTTTCCCGGGACCTGTATCGCCTGATGGAGGATTCGCATGAAGCATTTTATCACCCGTGCCTTTTCGCTCGTCCTTGTTCTTTCCCTAACAGCATCCACGGCCAGCGCCCAGGGCTGGACGAAACTCACACCCGGAACCGGGAAGTCCCTGCGCGGCATTTTTTCCGCCTCGGCGAGCATGACCATCGCCGTGGGCGATGACGGACTGGTCATCGGCACGACCGACGGCGGGCTGACATGGAGCAGCGGAACCGTGGGGACGACCGAAGACCTGCACAAGGTGTTTGTCATGAACACGTTCGCGCCGGTGATCGCGGTCGTGGGCGACAATGGCACGATGCGCTACTCCACCAACGTCGGTATCAGCTGGAATACGTGGAACGGCGGAACGAATGAGAACCTCTATGATATCTTCGTGCACGATCCCGCCGCCGGAACGATGATGACGGTGGTCGGTGAGAGCGGTGTGATCCTCTTCAGCAACAACGGAGGCAACAGCTGGGTGTTCCGTCTCAGTCCCGTGCCGAAACGCCTCAACGGCGTATTCTTTACCGATCTGCTCAACGGTTTCATCGTCGGCGACGGCGGCGTCATTCTCAGCACAACAAACAGTGGCGCCGCCTGGTCGCAGGTCACCAGCGGCACGAACACGGATCTGAATCACGTGTTTTTCACCAACGCCAACACCGGATTTATTGTCGGGGACGGCGGCCTGCTGATGAACACCACGGATGCCGGCCAGACCTGGGCTTCAGTGACGTCACCGACCACGCGCAATCTCAACCGCCTGTTCTTCGGCAGCACAAATGACGGCTGGGCAGTCGGCGAGCAAGGTACGATCATCCATACCAGCGACGGCGGAAGCACCTGGTCCACACAGGCCAGCGGCGTGACCACGCATCTCAATTCCGTCTTTTTTACCGATCCGACGACGGGCATGGTCGCGGGGGATAACGGGACCGTGTTGAAAACGACAAACGGCGGTGTACCGGTTGAGCTGAGCGCATTCTCCGCATTACACACGATCGACGGCGGCGTGGAGCTGCAGTGGCGCACGGCGACAGAGGATGGAAATTTCGGCTTCGAAGTACAGCGGCGCAGTGACCGCGACTGGGAAGTGCTCGGTTTTGTCGCCGGAGCCGGGGATTCCCGCATCGAACGTTCGTACCGCTATGCGGATGCATCCCCGCCTGCGGGCGTCGCGCTGCAGTACCGGCTCAGGCAGATCGATCTCGACGGCAGCTGGGAGTTTTCTCCCGTGCTGTCGCTCGATGGTCCGGCGCCGCTGCCGCATGCCGCGCTCAGCGCCGCGCCCAATCCCGCGCGTCATTCGTCCACGATCCATGTGCAACTGCCCGAGGCGGCGTCGCTGCGACTCGCCATCCATAGCGTGGACGGCCGTCGCATTGCGCTGCTGCATGAGGGACAACTCGCCGCGGGGACTCATGCGTTCCGCTGGAATGCGGCGGGCCTGCCCGCGGGCACATATCTGGCCGCGCTCGACGGTCCCGGTATTCACGAACGATCCATCATAATCCTGACACCGTAAACATGTGATCCCATGGAGCAGCCCGAGCACAACGATCCCCGCACTCCCATACAGCTTCAGGTCAAATATCTTCTGCAGGCACTGGTTGTCATTGCCGTGACCGGGATGACCATCCTGCTGCTGTTCACCCTCTTTCCCTTCGAGCTGGTCGGTCGCTACGTGCAAAGCTCTGAGCTGTACTTCCTGGCATCCATCGCGAATCTTGTGTTTTTCCATACGCTGTCATTTCATATCGTCGAGGAGTCGCTGCGGCGCGTCCTCATCGGAACGGCGATCACGACGCTGATTACGTCCGCGCTGATGTACCTCGTGTATTATCTGTACGCACTGGTCCAGTAGCGTTCTCCTGCGCACTCGGCAGCGACAGTCACATTGCGATGCACGGAAGGGAGGGTCCGCAGCTTCATCTGCGTGCCGCACATTGAAGCAGGTTTCGGAAACCATACGAACGATACATCCATCAATCATCAACACAGACGGAGTGACACATGATCATCACGACCACACACGGCGTGGAAGGAAAAACCATCAAGGAATACAAAGGCATCGTGACCGGTGAGGCGATTCTCGGCGCCAACATTTTCAAGGATATGTTCGCGGGCATCCGCGATATCGTGGGCGGACGTTCGGCGACGTACGAAAAGGAACTGCGTGATGCGAAAGATATCGCGCTGCGTGAGATGGAGGAGCGCGCCGCGGCACTCGGCGCAAACGCAGTGGTCGGTGTGGATCTCGACTACGAGAATCTCGGCGCCAGCGGCGGCATGCTCATGGTCACCGCCAGCGGTACCGCCGTCACATTGCGGTGATTCTCCGGATATGTCAGTGGATGAAAGGCAAGCGGGTCCGCCATATGGCGGACCCGCTGCGTTTGTACGGAGGATGGCTCCTTTACCGGGTCAGCGAATAATGAGCGCGCGCGTCGCCACCCCGTGGGAGGTAGTGAGCGAGAGTATGTATGTTCCGGCAGTGACGCGCCGGCCGCTCATGGTGGATCCATCCCACCGTACGCTGTGCTCACCTGCGGGCAGCTGCGCGCGAAGCAGCCCGGCGACCCGGCGGCCGAGCATGTCGTACACGTCCAGGGTGACCTGGCCGGCGTCATCGAGCCTGCAGGTGATGGTCGTGAATGTATGTTGAGGCAGAGGATGCGGATATGTCTCGATGATGGCTGTCGTCCGGGGCATCGATGCTGGTGACGACGCATGCGTAACGCTGCCCGGTTCGGCCGAGTAGATGGCGAAATCATCCACCAGCGCATTGCCCATAACATCGGGCATGCCCATGCTGCCGGCCGTGACATCAACGGCGATGCGCAGCTGTACGGCACTGGTGAGATTCACAAACCGCGCGATGGGAACGGTCAGCTGCGTCCATGCGGGCGCGTCACGGTCGGTATCAAACACGGTCACCCAGCTCGCACCGCCGTCATCGGAAAGCGCGATGCTGAATACGGCGGGCTCCGGATCGGGAGCCATGGGATTCTGCATCGTGGTAAAGAAATAGTACAGCTGAAGCAGCGGTGCCCGGGTCTGTGACAGATCGAATACCGGCGAAATGAGCGTCGTGCGTCCGTCCGGAATGCTGTTCATGAAGCCAAAGCCGCCGGCGGCACCGGTAACGTAGCACTTCTCGCCGTTGTCGGTGTGATCCTCACCGGGCTGGATGTACGGACCGCCCATGCTGCGCAGATCCGCTTCCTCAGGGACGGCGCGTTCCCACTTCCCGCGTGTCGCCCGGTCTGCCGCTGCGCCGACGGTCCAGCCGCGGTCCTGCTCGAAGGGATCGACAAATACGGGCTGATATCCCACAAGAAAAAGCCATGGCCGCTGTGTGCGCGGATCGGCGGTGAAACGGACTTTCTCATTCGACAACATTTCCGTGCCGATGATATAATAGAACACCATGGTGCCCGCGGGCTGCGCCGGGATCAGCGCTTCCATTTCTCCCTGCCCGGCGGGCACAGCATCCACCTCGTATTCAACGTTGCTGTCATCGAGCGTATACACGACGCGCACATCCTTCAGACCGGCTTCCGGCAGATTCATGGTCTTGATCGTGAAGCGAACAGGATAGGGATGCAGCGTATCCTGCGTATCGGCGACCGGTACGTGCCGGAAATTCGCCGCCATGTAGAGATCCGTACCGATGTTGTGGCGGTTGAAGGCCGCAACGATTTCACGGTAATGCGGCGTGCCGTTGCCGAGGTCACCGTCATCGTCGTCCGCGACGAGCGTCTCGACGAACCACTCGGCAAAGGCGAGGCCGTCGTTGGGATCGTCCGGAAGTCCGTACTTCGCGAAATGCGAGAGCTCGCGGGCGACCTCGAGCGATGTCGATTTCCGGATATCCCAGAAGGCGCCGGAGAGAACCTGGCCGTCATGATGTCCCTCGCCGGTGAGACTGTCAGGATACACCATGTCGTTTTCGAGGTTGCGCATGATGCGCGTCTCGTCGTCGACGAACACGCCGGTGCCCACGCGGGGATGGTCGGTGATCATCGAGGCGTGCAGATCGGCCATGCCCTCCTGGCAGGTGCGGTTTTCCATGCCATTTGTCACGCCGAGCTGTTCGTACATCTTGATGTTGACGCTGTGCCCGAGTTCATGGTACAGCACCATGGGCGCGGCCGCCATGCGCATGCTCTCGTGTCCGGCGGCGATGAAGCGCACCTGATCGCCCATGGACATGGCGTTGGGCCGCTCACCGGCGAACTCGACGGAGACGGCCAATTGAAAATCCAGCGCGTCAAATTCCGGATCGATGCTGCGCAGATATGCGCGGTTGTAATTCGTGTGGTAAAAGAGGATGCGTTCGAAGCGATGCGAGTTGTCGTTGTTCCAGTTCAGATCCAGCGTACCGCCCGGCTGCACGGTGTCACTGCAGCTTCCTTCCTCGTGGTCGGTGAACGCGACCTTGCACCAGGGTCCTTCGAACAAGGCAGTGACAGGCTGCTCGGCATCGATATCGACGGCAATGCGTCCGTCGGCATCCGTGGTATATCTCGTGCCTCCGATGGTGACGTACATGTCACTGAACGCGCGATCGGTGAGTACGGGTTCGTGCGGATGCACGAGCGTCACACCGCCGTGAGCGTGCACTTCGCTGCCCGCCGTGAAACTCGCCTGCCGGCGCCACAGCAGATCACCCCCGGCCGCATCCACATACGATATCCATCGTTGTCCGTCACGTTCTTCTAATGGGATTTCGTATACACGATGATACCGGATACGCGATCCGTCACCCACCGGCAGGATGGCCGTTCGTTGTACCGCCTCGCTCACGTCACTGCGCTTGCGCAGGGAGGACGCGACATCGAGCCCTCTGGCGGCAGCCTCGACGGCATCGGCGATACTGAGCAGGGCGTTATCCGGCGCATGAAGGTCCGGGTACACGACCGCGCCGAAGGCGGCGATGTTCCCGGTGTCGAACAGGCGCAGTTCCACTTCCGAGAGCAGCACATCCATGCCGTCATGCACCTGGCGCCACGTGATATACCAGCGGCCGCGCACATGCGTCATGCGCTGCAGCACGAGCCGCTCGGGATCGATCCCGATCGCGGTGCGATAGGCGGTGAGAAACGCCGACGCCGCATCGCGCACATTCGTCTCCGTGATGCGGTCAAAACCGGGGATACGCATGTCGCCGCCGAAGGCCCGGTGCACCGTCCCTGTCACCGGATGCAGCAGGCAGGAGGTTCCTTCGGGGAGCGCATCGACAGCCGCGCGGGCAGTCGTGGGATTTTCCGCGGATCGTGTTCCGAGCGTCCATTCCTGCACCGGCAGCGGAATCTCCTTTGAAGCTTCCGTCCCTCCCGTGCCGGACTGTGCTTGGACAAGCAGCGGTAACACGACAATGAGAATGACACTATGGATTGTTCGTCTGACCCGTGACATCATACACCTCGCTTTACGATACTCTGATCATATGACAGCCAGCAGGAAGAATAATCATTCTGTATGAGAAAAAAAGTTCTCCTTCGCATCCTTGCCGGGAAGCACAGGAGAATATTCTCCATTCGGGTCCGTATTTCCACAGGAATTCTTATCTTACGCCTGATGGAACACACCCTTGATCGACTCACCTGATCCATTGCAATTCAACACTTCTCACATCTCCAGGATAGTGTTCGATCTGCGTGACAGGCTGGAGCAGTATTTCCACCGCTTCCGAGGCACGGAACACACCTTCATGGTCATCGTCGCGGTGATCATCGGACTGCTGGGCGGTCTCGGTGCGGTAGCTATTCAGTGGATGATCAAGCTGTTCAAGAAGCTCTTCTGGGGCGACTGGGATCTGACACTCGACTACCTCGGGACGGTGCCGTGGGGATGGAAGATTGCGATTCCCGTCATCGGCAGCGCGATTGTCGGCGCGGTGGTGTATTACTTCTCGCGCGAAGCGAAGGGGCACGGCGTTCCGGAGGTGATGGAAGCCATCGCACTGCACAACGGCAAGATCCGGCCGCGGGTGGTGCTCGCGAAGCTGTTTGCCTCCTCGGTGTACATCGGCGCCGGCGGGTCGGTGGGACGCGAAGGACCGGTAATCCAGATCGGATCGTCCATCGGCTCCATGATCGGCCAGCTGCTGCGCGTCAATCCCCGCCGCAACAAAACCTTCGTCGCCTGCGGCGCCGCCTCGGGCATCGCCGCGGCCTTCAACGCGCCCGTCGCCGGCGCACTGTTCAGTGTGGAAATCATCCTCGGGGATTTCGGTGTGGCGCAGTTCAGTCCGATCGTCATCTCCTCGGTGATCGCCACGGTGGTCTCGCGGCATTTCCTGGGAGATTTCCCCGCGTTCGAAGTCCCGAAATACCACCTTGTCAGCCCGCTCGAGCTCATCCCGTATGCTCTTCTCGGACTGCTTGCGGGTGCGGTGGCCCTGCTGTTCACGAAGACACTCTATTCGCTCGAGGACTTCTTTGACAACCTGAAGCTCAACGGGGTCATCAAGACAATGATCGGCGGGCTTCTCATCGGCTGCATGGGCGTGTTCGTGCCGCACATCTACGGTGTCGGCTATGATACGATGAACGCCGCGCTGCTCGGACACCTGTCCTGGTCGATCATGCTGATGCTGATTTTCGCGAAGATTGTCGCGACGAGCATCAGTCTCGGCTCGGGAGGATCCGGCGGAATTTTTGCTCCTTCCCTCTTCCTCGGCACCATGACCGGAGGATTTTTCGGAGCCCTCGTGCACATGATCATGCCGGAATATTCCGCCTCATCGGGTGCGTATTCTCTGGTCGGGATGGGTGCCGTGGTCGCCGGCGCAACACATGCGCCGATCACCGCCATTCTCATCATTTTCGAGATGACCAACGACTACAAGATCATCCTCCCGCTGATGATCTCAACCATCATCGCCACGGTGTTCACCACGAAGCTGAAGAAGGAATCGATTTACACGCTGAAGCTGGTGCGCAAGGGAATCGATCTGTTCGGTGGACGAGACGTCAACCTCCTCCGCCAGCACCGGGTGAAAGACATCATGCGGCGCGATCAGAATATCATTCTCAACACCGCGACACTGCCCGACCTCCTGCAGGTGATGCTCGCCGGCAAGCATGAGGAATATTTCGTGGTGGACCGGGAAGGGGCGCTGAAAGGCGTGATCACACTGCAGCAGGCCAAGGAGTTCATCGAGGACAAGGACATTCCACCCGAACTGGTCATCGCATCCGATCTCATGAGCAGTGACATGCAGTGCCTGCAGCCCGAAGACAATCTCGACCTGGTGATGCATCAATTCGGTCGTGTCGACAGCCGTCAGCTGCCGGTGATTGAAAATGAGCAGTCCCGGCTGCTTCTTGGCCGCGTGCGCGCAAAGGACGTGATCGACATGTACAACAAGGAGATCTTCAAGAAAGATCTGGCCGGTGGCATGCATTCAATCGTCACCGGGATGGAGAGGGACCGCACCATCGAGGTGTTCGACACACATCAGATTGTCGAAACGACCATTTCCGATCAGTTCGTGGGGAAAACGATCCGCGAGCTCGACGTGCGAAACCGCTTCGGCGTGGAGGTCATTCTCATCCGCAAGCGCGGGGATGCCGACGCTGATGATCCGTCAGCACGGCCCGGTGCGCTCCCGACGGCGGATTATGTGTTCGAAGAAGGGGACAATGTGCTGATCCTCGGGGAGGAAGAAAACATCGAACGCTTCCGCCACAACAATCCCTATTCCTGAGCCGCGTCTCCCTCCTTCGCGGAAGCGAGAGGAAGAATGATGACGAAACGCGCCCCGCCCCCACCCTGCGGGGCTTCGTAGTAGAGGTCGCCGCCGTGTCCCCTGACAACGATATCCCGGCTCAGGGAGAGCCCGAGGCCGGTGCCGGTGCCGGCATTCTTCGTTGTGAAAAACGGTTCGAAAATGCGATCGGCGAGCGCGCTGTCAATGCCGCCGCCGTTATCCTCGATGGTGATGCTCAGATGGTCTTGCGCGCGCATGGTTTCCACGCGTACACGCGGTTCATAGGCGGGACCGTTTTCCCTCATCCGTCGTTCGTTGACCGCATGGAATGCATTGTTGAGCAGATTCACAAGCACACGCGCCATGTCCTGGGGTACGAGAGGTACCTCACCGGTCGTTTCATCGTAATGCTTTTCAATGGTGACGGTGAAGTCCTGCACCTGCGCACGCATGCCGTGAAAGGCCAGCGTTACGTACTGATCAACAAATTCATTGACCGTCGTCGGAACGGGGTCTGACGGACGGCCATGCGAATGAAGCAGCATGCTCTGCACGATGCGATCCACGCGCTGTGCATGCTCGGAAATTTTCTGTGCGTTTGTGACCAGTTCATCGATCAGCGGACGGATGCGGCCTGGAAGCTTCTCGGGAGCCGACGTTCCGGCAATGATCTCCGTGTTCAATTCCTCACTGATTTCGACGGATGATTCGGCGAAGTTCTTGACAAAATTGATGGGATTCTTGATCTCATGCGCGATCCCGGCGGTCATCTGTCCCAGGGAGGCGAGCGTACTGGCGTAGGAGAGTTTCTCGCGTGCCAGCTGCAGTTCGGTTTCGAGTTCCCTGAGGGAAGTCTGCTCATGGGCTGTTGCATCGGAACGCACAGTGAGTTCGCGCGACTGCTCCTCGACGCGCCGTTCCAGCAGCCGTTCATGCCGGCGAATGCGCCGCATCTGCAGCAGGAGGAACAGCACTGCCACCGCCGCAACGATCAGCAGAAGCGGCAAAAGTACACTTTCGCCTGAAAGCGGACTCTGCATCAGGAGCACTGGGGATATTCCGTCAGCCGGAATACCGCCGAGAGGTGTCATGCAAACGCTAAAACAATCGAGAGATGTCATCATTCTCCTTCCGGCAATGATACGGCGTCCGCCGCAGGCGGCGGCGAACATCTAGATATACTGCTCGCGCAGCAGCTGTGCCACGGATTCATCAAGCAGTTCCTCCCGGCGCAGCTCCTCGAAATGCTTTTCGAGTTCAACCGGCTGAGCCCGGAGTTTCTCCGTCCCTGAGATATCCAGCGTGATCCGCCCGCGGTGCATCATCAGGAGTCGTTCACCGAAATGGACGGCCTGCTTCATCGAGTGAGTCACCATGATCACCGTCATCTCACCCTGACTGAGGATACGCCCGGTCAGCGAAAGGACAAGTTCCGCGTTCTGCGGATCAAGTGCGGCGGTATGCTCATCGAGAAGCAGCAGGCGGGGTCGATGCCATGTTGCCATGAGCATGGTAACCACCTGGCGCTGTCCGCCCGAAAGTGTGGCCATGGGCTGACGAAGACGCTGCTCGAGACCGATATGAAGCGACGCGAGCCGTTCATGAATCTCCTCACGCAGCTTCCCGTCGAGCGCGAAGCCGAGATCGAACCGCTGGCCCCGGCGGGCGGCGAGTGCAAGATTCTCCTCGACCGACATCCCCGCGACTGTGCCCCGGAACGGATCCTGGAAGACCCGCCCGATATCCGCTGCCCGACGATGTTCCGCAAGATCGGTAATATCCTTCCCGTCGAGCAGGATACGTCCTCCATCGGGCTGCTCCGATCCGGCAATGAGGTTCAACAGGGTGGTTTTCCCCGAGCCGTTGGATCCGACGATGATGACGAAGGCACCCCGCTGAATGCTCAGACTGATGCTGCATACCGCCTGCATCGGCACACCATTAGCGTTGTGATAGCTCTTGCAGACATCCTGAAGTTCAAGTGCGGTCATACAGCGACCTCCGATTTATCTGCTCGCTTCCCGTGGCCACGCAGCCAGATCGGCAGCATGAGAGCAAGAAATACAAAGGCCGCCGTCAGAAGTTTCGTCATCGCATGGATATCGCCAAGGAGCATGATAAGTCCGAGAATAACCTTGTAGATAAGAGCGCCGAGGGCGGCTCCAATCAGGCGGGTACTGAAACTGCGACGCTGGAAAAACGCGTCACCGATGAGCACACATGCCAGTCCGACGACGATCTGTCCCAGCCCGGCGGCGGTTTCCACCGTTCCAAGATCCTGCGCATACAAGGCCCCGGACAATCCTGTCAGCGCATTCGCCAGCAGCAGCGTTGTCACGGTAAGTGTCGATACATTCGCCCCGACCGTTCGCGCGGCGGAGGGGTTTTCTCCGCCCGCACGCATGGCAAGACCGAAGCGCGTACGGAAGAACAGAATGAGCACGGTCAGAAGCACGAGGATGA
This sequence comes from uncultured Ignavibacteria bacterium, assembly GCA_913061095.1. Classification (GTDB taxonomy): domain Bacteria; phylum Bacteroidota; class Ignavibacteria; order SZUA-365; family SZUA-365; genus BM516. The sequence continues at coordinate 27,330 of CAJXVM010000004.1, read as the reverse complement.
CGGCGAGAGATACGTACAGCATGCTTAGCATCGGTGCGGAAAGTCCCGTCCCCATGACATACACCTGCCTGTCTGTTCCGAAGAGCGTCATCGCGAGCTCTCGGGCCCAGGTTTTCAGATACACGTCATCCAGGGTGAAACTGTACGCGCCCTGTCCGAGGATGTAGAAGTTGATACTGTACAGTGCCATGGTGACCAGTATCCCGGCCAGGATGCGCTGAATGCCGAATCGCGTTATCAGGATACCCGTACAGAGTCCGGCGGCCGCTCCTCCGACCATGCCGAACAGTGTGGCACTCACAGGGTCGAAGCCGTGGATGATCATCACGGCTGAGAGGGTACCACCCAGGTAAAACGCTCCGTCAACCGTGACATCCGGGAAACGGAGAATCCGGTAACTGATGAACACGCCGAGCACCATGGGAACGAGAAACAGGCCGCGCGCAACTGAGTTAATGGTCTGCGCAAGGATTTCAGTCATTGGCCAGCCCCTCCTCCGTCGGGAGATATTCCAGTGGACTCACGAGAACAGCGCCCCGGATGAATTCGCTTTCGACGCTGCTGAGTGTATGGCGGTCGTCGTACATCAGGTGAAGGACGGAATAAATGATTTCCTCATCGAAGAGCGATCGAATGAATTCGCTGCTGTCCGTTCGTCCAGCCGGGACAGGGCGGTAGGAAAACACTGCTGAATGGAGGTGCCCGTAATATTCCGCGTTACGATGCAGTGGACGCAGTAAGGCGGATGGTGTGCTGGAAACAATGCCAGTAGTAATCGTCGTGCTTTTCTGCCAGGACGGCTCGGTCGTAAATGAGAACTGCCTGCGCAGCCCGGGTACGGAAAAATCCATTCCGGCATCCAACGGGGAGCGTTTCAGGGTCGTCCCGATCAGGGATGCCGTTTCGGCGATGATGAGCACGGCGGCAGCCTTTTTTCCTTCGAGTGCGATCCCGGCGAGCGTGGAGAGCGGAACACCGCGCCGGCCTTCGGCGGTATCGAAACGCAGTTCCTCGCTCCAGGACGCTTCCGCGGAAAGACCGGAATACATGGCGACGGTGGGAATGAAGACACCGTCTTCAATCATATAGTCAGGGTGACGCCTCCGATCCGTGGGCACACAGACTGCAATGCCTCCGGCCGCGAGGAATTCACCGAACTGCCGCTCGGCACCGCTTTCGACGTCACCGAATGCACCGATGCCCACCCCGATTCGTGTGGAGGGGAATTTCACCTGTGGGTATGCCGGCTTCTCCCCCGTCGGTGCGAGATACACCTCGAGCATTCCATTGCGCCCCTCACCGGAGGCTGTCCGGCGATACAGCCCCGTCCCGTCCGGCGTCTGCTTCATCGGCTCCGCATCGTCTGCCGCCTCGGGGGCATCACTGTCAGCGAGCAGCAGATCCGTCAGCCCCGAGAGATCAAAAATCTCCCGCACCTTCTCGGAGGGCTCCACGATGCGCAGGTGGCCGTTGATCGCACGCATCTGCTTGATGTAGACGAGCAGCACACGCAGTCCGGCCGAACTGATGAACGAGATATTACTGAGATTGAGCTCGATGTTCTGCGCGCCTCTGCGAACGCAGGATTCGAGTTCACCGGACAGGGCGTCAGACCAGTACGCATCGAGCTTTCCGCTGACGCGCAGGGTTGGCGCTTTGCCGGTTCCGGAACGAATGATATCCATGAGCCCTCCGCAGTTGTTCCGACGATTCAACGCCGCGCGTTATTCCACCTGGTCGTCGAGAACAACATCTGCGGCATCGATAATATCCTGCGGGATCGTGAGCCCCGCTTCACGCGCCGCCCTCATATTCACGATCGTGCTGAATCGCTCAATCTGTTCCAAGGGGATGGTGACCGGTTCCTCGCCGCGCATGATACGTGCCGCGAAACTTCCCGCCCTGCGTGCGCCCTCAACGTAGTCGGGAGCATAGACGATGACCGAGCCATGCTTCGCCTGCTCGTTGACAAAGGAGAATACGGGGATGCCGTTTTCGCGTGCGACTTCCGTGATACTGCTGAACACCGCACTTGTCATATTGTCTTCGATCTGAACGATGGCGTCGATGCCTTTGTCGATCAGCGACTGCGTTGCCAGTGGAACGGACGACTTGTAGTTCACCCCTTCAAGTTCAACCTTGAAACCGGCTTTTGCGCCGTCCATGGCAAGCTGTTCCTTGTAATAAATGGCATTCAGTTCATCGGGCGTAAACAGTGAACCGATCGTTTTTGCATTCGGCATGACGCGCTTGACATATGACAGCATGGTCTGAAAGGCGGTATTTGTATACACGCCGGTCAGATACGGTAAATGGTCCTCGTCGTTTCTGCCGACCGTCGATATCACGTAGGGATTCGCCACCACCATGAACACGAGCGGGGCTCCCTCCCCGCGCTTAACCGCCGCATGCAGCGTCGGCGTCTGCAGTGAGACGATCATATCCGTCCCGTCCACGGTTGTGGCATCGATCATGGCGAGCAGGGCGTCATTATCGCCCTGTGCACTGCGCGTCACGACGGTGTAGTCCACGCCTTCACGAAGCCCCGCAGCATCGAGACCTTCCATGAAGCCTCTCTGTGCGTCCTCTGTCTGACGCAGTTCATCATACTTGATCATGCTGAGTTTCCAGGTTTTCTTCTCCCCCGTCTCTTCCTTCGGCGGTTCTTTCTGACAGGACGACAGAACCGTAAGTGTCAATGCCGCGACGGCAAGCAGCATCATGCTGCGAGCGATACGACGCATGTTCGTAATCATGATACCTCCTCTATGCATTATTGCATGAATATGGCGTGGGCGGTGCCGCGCCGATGCGACGATGGTCTAGCGCGGCCCATGATATTCCAGCGCGAGAACCGTCATGTCATCGGACTGCACCATATCGCCGGAATACCGGCGTACTTCTTCCATCACCCGGGAAACCAGATTTTCGACTGTCGGGGGATGATGCTCAGTGAGCAGCCGCTGCAGCCGCGCGTCGGAAAATTCTTCCCGCTCGGTGTTGAAGGCTTCGACGATGCCGTCAGTGTATATCAGCAGCCGTTCACCCGGCTGCAGAGTTACGGTGTTTTCCCGGTACTTCAGATCGGCATCCACACCGAGCACGGTCCCTTTCACCGGTTCCAGATGCTCTATACTGTTCCCCTGAATACGATAAGGGGGATTGTGTCCGGCGCTGCTGTAGGTGAAGCGCCCCTCACGGAAATCCAGCACACCGTAGAAAAGCGACACGAACATCGACGACAGGTTCTCCGCGCAAAGGGAGCGGTTGACGCGCGTCAGGCAGTCAGCCGGTGACCGCTCCTGCATGGCATGCGACTTGAGCAGGGAGCGGCTGGCGGTCATGATCAGCGCGGCAGGCACGCCTTTACCCGACACGTCCGCGACGGCAACGCCCAGCGCATGGTCGCTGATCTTGAAGAAGTCATAGAAATCCCCGCCGACACTCGAAGCGGAATGCATGGAAGCATACAGCGAAAATTCACCGTGTTCCGGAAAGGCGGGAAATTTCTTGGGAATGATTTCCTGCTGCACCCGGTTGGCGACTTCCAGCTCACGGTTCAGCAGCTGCAGCTTCTGCTCGGTCTCCCGTGCCTCGCGCTGGGCACGAACCTGCCGCACCGTTTTTTCAATCGTGAGTTCAAGATCCTCGAAATCGATGGGTTTGGTGATGAAATCGAATGCCCCGCGGTTCATGGCCGTACGGATATTCTGCATATCGCCGTATGCGGAAACGATGACGGTCTTGAAGTCGCGTGCCTCGCGCTCCGATAGTTTCGAGAGAAACGTCAGGCCGTCCATCACGGGCATGTTGATGTCACACAGCACGACATCAAGCTGACTGCTGTCGTCCACGATACCGAGCGCATCGAGTCCGTTCGGCGCGAAGGAGAAATCATATTCTCCCTCGCGGATCTTGCGCCGAAAGCGCTGACGAATCAGCAGCTCGAGATCAGGCTCATCATCCACAACCAGGATATGCGTCATGGGAAGGATACCCCTTTCCGATGTGTCGACATGGTCATACAACTGCCAATGGGAAATACGGGATTTAAAATAGCAGATTCCCGGACATTATCAATCACCTGATGCACGACGCCCTTTCCAGCGCAGCACACCGGCGAGCAGCAGAAAACCGATCACGTAGGAGAATACCGGGGAGAGACCGTAGGCAGTGGGGATGAGTCCGACGAGGACGGCGACCGCGCCGACAAGGAGCGCGTACGGAAGCTGCGTACGTACATGATCGATGTGATCACAGGCCGAGGCCATCGAACTGAGAATGGTCGTGTCGGAAATGGGGGAACAGTGATCGCCGAACACGGCCCCGGCAAGGACGGAGGCGATGGTGCCGAGCGTGACTGTATAGGCGGGATCGGCCGCCAGGCCGGCATCCTGGCCGAGCACGACGGAAAGAGGGATGACAATGGGCATCATGATTCCCATCGTGCCCCAGCTGGTCCCCGTGGAAAAACTGATGACGGCAGCCACGACGAATGTCGTCGCAGGGAGCCAGCGCGGCGGGAGACTGCCCTTGAGAATCTGAACGAGGTAGTCAGCGGTGTGAAGCTCGGCCGTGATTGCACCGATGCTCCATGCAAGCGTGAGGATGAGCATGGCCAGCAGCATCGATTTGAGCCCGTTGAACCAGGCGTCCATCGCCTCGGTGATGCGGAGAATGCGCTGCCCCACTGCGAGGGCGATCGCGACGACGCAGCTCAGCAGCGACGCCCACAGCAGCGCCGCATAGGAATCCGCCTGTCCGATGACATTCCCGATACTGAAATCCGTGCCCCCGGCAGCCGATACCGCTTCCGTCCCGGTGACCCAGAGGCCGCCCAGCGCCACCAGAATGACCGTCAGGATGGGCAGCACGGCATTCCACCACCGGGGACGAACATGCTCCTCGGGGAGCACGGCCGAGCTGTCGGTCAGATCGGTGGCAAGCTGCGCCCCCTCGCGGTACAGCCTGCCGCTGCGCCTCGCCCGTTCCTCGGCCTTCGCCATCGATCCGAAATCCCGGTCAGACGATGCGATGAGGAAACCGAAGATCAGGGTCAGAATGGGATAGAAACTGTACGGCAGCATATCCAGAAAGACGGCGTACGCATTGTGCGCGGCGAGATCAACCTGCTTCATTGCCGCATCGATGAGGCCGACTTCGTAGCCGATCCATGTGCTGATGAAAAGCACCGCTGTCACGGGCGCGGCTGTGGCATCGACGAGAAACGCGAGTTTCTCCCGCGAGATGCGCAGACGGTCAGTGATCGGACGCATGGTGTTCCCGACGATCAGCGAATTGGCATAATCATCGAAGAAAATCGTGAATCCCAGAAGCCAGGTGGCGATCTGTCCCCCGCGGGGACGCCGGGCGATCCGCGTGAGAAGATCAGCGATGCCGAGTGTGCCGCCGCTTTTGGATATGACGCCGACCATGCCCCCGAACAGCATGGAAAACGCGATGATGGACATATGATCGGGATCCGCGAGTGCGTTGATGATATAATGATCGAGCACACGCAGAAATCCTGCAAACGGGTCGTAGCCGAATACGAACACCGCTCCGAGCCAGACGCCGGCGAACAGCGAAACGACAACCTGTCGCAGCAGCAGCGCCAGCACGATCGCCAGCAGCGGCGGAAGAATGCTGAGAATGCCCGGGATACTGCGCAGGCGATGGGTGGCCGTAACCCCCGCTTCATCGGGCAACACGGGCGGTCCAGCTGAATCAGGGGATGCCGTATCCGTCACGATTGGTGGGTCCGGAAAAAACGTCGCCGCAATCTGCATGTCCCCGCTCTCCGTTACGACGGCCTCCTTGCTGTGAACGCTGCCGCGCTCGATTCGCAGCTCGCGGAGAACCTGGTCTCCGATCCCCACCCCCTCGAGACGCAGCACGCCGGATGCCGTGGTGTCACGTCTGCCCTCCGCATCGAGAACGGTAACGCGGAGCGTGAAATGCACCTCCTCGAGCACAAGCTCCGGAGCATGGAGCTGCAGCGCCTGTGACTGCACACGACCCGACACTGCCGTCAGGAACAGCAGGACAAAAAGGCAGGAGTTGAAAATCCGTGGGATCGGTTTCATGCGGATACCGCTGGTGAAGCGGGAAAATGCGCATTCCGCGCCATAGAATGCAAGCTGGTGGAGACACTCCTGCCTTCATCCCGAAAACGTGGCAGATATTTGCAATTCCGCGCTCACATGATAGATTACGGGCATGTATCAACAAGCTGCGACAGACCCATGGCACTGATGTATTCGAAAGGAATGGCGGTCGGAACGGCGATGCCGCATTTTGAGCTTCCGGGAGTGGATAAGCGGGCATATACGCCGGAGGATTTCAGTGATGCGAAAATCCTCGTGGTTGTGTTCACCTGCAACCATTGTCCGTATGCCATTGCAAGCGAAGACCGTCTGATTCAGATACAGAACGACTACCGGGACAGGGGAGTACGCTTCGTGCTCATCAATTCGAACGACGCCGAGCGCTATCCCGCGGATTCCTTTATCATGATGGAGGAGCGCGCAAAGGAAAAAAAGTATCCGTTCCCCTACCTCCACGACGAGACACAGAAGGTGGCCCGCACCTATGACGCGGCCTGTACCCCCGATATTTTTGTCTTCGACAAGGACCGGAAATTGCGCTACAACGGCCGCATCGACGATAACTGGCAGGAACCGCACAACGTGACGCAACACGATCTGCGCATCGTGCTCGACGATCTTCTCGCCGGACGGGACATCAGTATCGATGCCGTGCCGTCGATGGGCTGTTCAATCAAGTGGAAAGTCTGATCAGGGCTGCCAGTCATCCTCCTCGTCGAGCCCCATTTCGAGCTCATTCCATATCAGGCGATCCTCCTCGTCTGAATGGCCGCGATTATCGATCGTCGTTCGGTCGGTGACGCAGCCGCCTTCAATGGTGATACGGAGTTCCTCCTCGAACACCGATGCGAAGCCCATGTGCACGTAACGCAGGAGTTCCCCGCGCGGGACGTGGAGTATCCCGCTGTACCATGCAGCGAAAAGCGGCTCATCACCGGTGATTGCGAGCCGTCCGCGCAGACGCAGCAGGTACAGACGTTCGTCCCGGATCTCCCAGGTTCCGAGATATCCACGCCAGCACGCGGTGGACGTGATCGTTTCATCGTCTTCCGCCTCGGGCTGCCAGTGCGGCGTTTCGATGATGCGCGTATGCTGCTCCGGCAGGTCCGGCGTACAGGCCATCGTCAGGCGCTGGCCATCGAGAATCAATTCCTCATGCAGCTGCGCCGTCATGACGGCATGACTCCCGTTCCCCCGGCACTCATCTCGAGCAGGAGGAACAGCAGTTTCGTGGGAAGAGGTTTGCACATAGAACCGCATATACGGAGTGCCGCCACGGATGTTTCATTCCCCGCATGTGGCGGAATCATTGATGCGGAAGCCTCCGATGCGCTGATCAATCTTCCGCTTCGTCAGACAGCGTCAGGGGGCCTTTTTCGGCAAAGAAAGGGAAAGCAGAAGAATTGCAATCCCCACGATCCCGTAAATCAGCTGCAGGGGAGGATCGGCCTGATATCCGATAACGGCAATCTCGACGGCGATCCAGATGCAGAGCGCGACGCCGACGGCAATCGCCGCATGGCGCGACCAACGCATCCGTTTCCGGAGACCAACCACCACGCCCAGCGGGATCACCCCGAGGATCAGGAACAAAACGATTCCGGGAATCAGATAATCCGTGAACGGCGATCCCTCGAGCCATTCGAGTGGAATCTGCAGGGACGCGCCCGACGGATCCGCCATGAGCCCGAATCCGCCAACAAGTCCGCTGAGCCCCTGAAACGCCATCACTCCGATCAAAATCTTCCTGCGAAGCACTGAGGACACCTCTTTTTCATTATTCATTTTCTCCCCGGTCTCCATACAGAGTACGCGTGCGGAGCTTCCTGGCGAGATCGAGCGCCCGCGCGATGCGTGTCTGTTCGCGTTTCGCCGATGACACATGCAGAGCGAGCGAACGCTGCATCCCGGGAGTCATCGATGAGAACCGCTCCATCGCCTCAGGATCCTGCTCCAGGACAGCGGCAAATTCCTCGGGGATGTCGACCCGGTCAGGATCCGGATCGGCATATATTCCGACAGACACCATCTCCCCGTCCGATGCACCGATGCTTTGAAGCACCTCATGTCCGAGGACCACGCAGCGGGAGCCGTCGCCGCGCCCGATCAGCGCCCGCCTGAACTCGCGGCCATTGAGCACGGCAATAACGCGTCGCACCCCGGCATCCCGGAGCGCACTGCCGATTTCATCCGGAATCGGCAGATAGTGGCGGATTGTCCCCTGCTCCGTTCGCAGCACCGGGGCATCAAAATGATATGTGGCGTCGGGTGAGGACATACAGGTATTAGTGCTTCAAATCGAGATACGCTCCCTCCACAAGCTGATCGTCACGTATTCCGAGCAGCCCGAGCAGATGACGGGCTTCTGCTTCACCTGTACTGAACGCTTCTTCCTCGCGCAGCACGACCTCGAGCTCCAGGAAGTCTCCGAGCTCCTCGACGCGGTCGAGATGAACACGCGTGCGACCGATGAGAAAGAGCGTGCGCACTTTCCGCACCCGGCCGACGGTACCGTACGCCTGCGCAAGCACCGCGCGCAGCGCATTGGGACTTTCCGCAGATGCAATGAGATAGAAGGATTCTTTCGGTCCCGCCGCATCGGGACGTCTGTAGAAGATAAGTTCGCCACTGTCGTCAGCGAACACGCGCAGCTTCAGGCGCCCTTCCGGCACGGCGAAGAATGTGTCATCCTGAAATATCTCTTCGGGACCGGTGTCGGCAAGTTCCCGCATGCGTGCGTGCAGACGGTCGGCATCGTCGAGACGGGCCTTTATTTCGACATTCCGCGGCATGGGCGTCAGTCCCCTGTCTCGGTGTCGCCTGCCATTTCCCTGAGAATACCCTCATGCAGCTGGTGGTCACCTTCCCGGTACAGGACGAAGCGGATGCGGCGTACGTTGTGCAGCTGCGGGATCTCCGCGAGCACCGTTTGAAACGCAACGCGGGCGGCCCGGTCCATCGGGTAACCGAAAATCCCGGTGGAAATGGCCGGGAAGGCGATGGATTCGAGCACGTACTCCTCGGCGAGGCGCAGCGCGTTGCGATAGCAGGAGGCGAGGAGTTCGTCGGACGGCTCGTCCTGCCCGTACACCGGTCCCAGGCAGTGGATGACATGCCGGTTGGGCAGGTCATGCGCTCCCGTGATGACGGCCTCGCCCGGACTGATCGGTGCCTGTTTCCGTGCTTCTTCCTCCAGGCCGGATCCGGCGGCGGAGTGAATCGCTCCGGCGACACCCCCTCCCGTGCGAAGCTGCGCATTGGCCGCATTGACGATCGCGTCCATATCCGGCTGCGCCGCGATATTCCCCTGCACGCATTCGATTGAGATACTGTTCCTTGTGATCATCGTTTCACACCTCCGCTTTCTCCTGCCATACCGCCGATGCTGAACCGTACAATTACTCATTGGGATGCTGAGAGTCAAATCATCCGATATCCCTGTTCGGTGAAAGGGGCGCATCCTGACAGTATGCGGCGATTTTCGTATGTTACGCGTTTACAACAGACTGGTACGAATCGGCATGCATACATCATTTCTCGATGCGCTGGCGAAGCGCGTTCTCGTTTTCGACGGTGCCACCGGCACCAGCCTGCAGGCGCAGGATCTCACCGCGGAGGATTTCGGCGGCCCGGCACTGGAGGGATGCAACGAGCATCTCGTGCTCTCCAACCCGGCAGCCGTGGAAGCGGTGCACCGCGATTTTCTCGAGGCCGGCGCGGACATCATTGAAACAAACACCTTCGGCGCCACCAGCGTCGTGCTCGCGGAGTATGACATCGCGCACCTAACGCGCGAGATCAACCGCGAAGCGGCCGCCATCGCCCGGCGCATGGCGGACACCTATGCAAGCGCTGCGCAGCCCCGCTTCGTGGCCGGATCCATCGGTCCCACGACAAAGCTGCCCTCGCTCGGCCACATCGGTTTCGACGCGCTGCGGGACGCGTACGCGGAACAGGTGGAAGGACTGATCGACGGCGGCGTCGATCTCCTGTGCATCGAAACATGCCAGGACATGCTGCAGGTCAAGGCAACCCTCGCAGCCGCAGCCGGCGTGTTCGCGGAGCGTGGCAGCCGCCTGCCCGTCATCGTCTCCGTTACCATCGAAACCATGGGCACCATGCTCATGGGCACTGAAATCTCCGCGGCGCTCACCACCATTGATCCGTACGACATCGTCAGTGTGTTCGGGATGAACTGCGCGACGGGACCGGAAGAAATGGAGGAGAACCTGCGAACCATCTGCCAGCATTCACCGCGGCCCGTCTTTGTGATGCCAAACGCCGGCATCCCGGAGAACGTCGGCGGGCACACCTGCTACCGCCTCACGCCCGATGAACTGGAAGCCTCCATGCGGCGCTTCGTCGGCGACCTCGGCGTCAACATCATCGGCGGCTGCTGCGGGACCACGGCCGAGCATATCAGACGTCTCGCCGCCATCGCCCGTGAACTCACTCCCGCGCCGCGCACGATCGACAACAGTGTTTCCGTCTCGTCACTGTATTCCGCGGTGCCGCTGCATCTCGATCCGCCGCCGCTGCTGATCGGTGAGCGCTGCAACGCGAACGGCTCGAAGAAATTCCGCGAACTGCTGCTCGAAGACCGCTTTGACGACATGGTCGCCATGGCGAAGGAGCAGATCCGCGAGGGCGCCCATCTCCTGGATATCTGCACGGCCTATGTCGGTCGCGACGAAGTGCGCGATATGCGCGAAGTCGTCACGCGGTTCAACACGCAGGTCAGCATCCCGCTCATGATCGACAGCACCGAAGTACCCGTCATTGAGGAGGCGCTCAAGCTCTACGCCGGCAAGGCCATCGTCAATTCCATCAATCTCGAGGACGGTGAGGAACGCATGGCGAAGGTTCTGGCGTTGTGTAAGACATACGGCGCCGCGGTCGTCGCGCTCACGATCGACGAGGACGGCATGGCCAAAACGGCGCAGAAGAAACTGGACATCGCCGCGCGTATCCGCTCTCTGGCGACGGAGAAATACGGCCTGCGCGACGAGGATATCATATTCGATCCGCTGACGTTCACGCTGGGCAGCGGAGACGAGGAATTTCGCCGGTCGGCGATAGAAACCATCGAGTCCATCCGCATGATCAAAGAAACCTTCCCGCGCTGCTTCGTCAGCCTGGGCGTTTCGAATGTCTCATTCGGCCTCAATCCACAGGCACGGCATGTGCTGAACTCGGTATTTCTGCATGAGGCCTGCGAGGCCGGTCTCGACATGGCCATCGTTCATGCGAGCAAAATCATGCCGCTGTACAGAATCGACGACAAGGGCCGCGAGCTGGCGATGGATCTGATCGGTGACCACAGGAAATGGGAACAACAGTAACAGTTTAATTCAGAGAAGGAATACACAGATGAAACTCGTCACATTCGAGCACAACGGACGCCACATGCTGGGAGACCTCGTGGAGAACGTGGTCATGGATTTGCAGGCCGCGCATACGATGCAGCGCTACACACAGAAAGAGGGCGATGACCTGCTTCCCAATGAAATGAACGCCTTTCTGCGTGGAGGAGACGCCGCCATCGCAACGGCGCGCAAGGTCGAGCGCTGGTTCATCGATGCCGGCATGCCCTTCGAGGTCGAAGGAGAAACCATCGCATATTCGTATCCGCACGACGACGTCCGCCTGCTCGCGCCGGTGCCCCGGCCGACTTCCGTCCGCGACGGCTACGCTTTCCGCCAGCACGTGGAAGCCGCGCGCCGCAACCGCGGAGTAGACATGATCCCGGAATACGATGAAATCCCCATTTTCTACTTCACCAATCACAATTCGATCACCGGTCCCGGTGACGTCGACGTGATGGACATGCATCTCGACAAGATGGATTTCGAACTCGAGTGCGCGATCGTAATCGGGAAAGAGGGCAGGAATATCAAGGCGTCGGAAGCCGACGCATACATCGCGGGCTACATGGTGATGAACGACTGGAGCGCCCGCGCCCTGCAGATGCATGAAATGAAGCTCAACCTCGGTCCCGCCAAGGGCAAGGATTTCGCGACCTCCATCGGTCCCTGGATGGTAACAAAGGACGAACTCGAGGAGAATCGCATTCCCGGCGAGGACGGCGACCGCTACGATCTCGTCATGACCGCGAACGTCAACGGCGAGGAGGTGAGCCGGGGCAACCTCAAAGACATGACCTGGACCTTCGCGCAGATCATCGAGCGCGCTTCCTATGGTGTCACGCTCTACCCGGGTGACGTCATCGGCTCCGGAACGGTGGGCACGGGCTGTTTTCTCGAACTGAACGGTTCGAAGGTCTATGATCCCGCCTGGTGGCTCAAGGACGGCGACACCGTCGAGTGCGCCATTGAAAAACTGGGCAAGCTCGAAAACACGCTGAAAAAAGTCGGATAAGCATCATGAAAATCATCGATCCAGCCGAGCATCCCGTTCCGTTCGTCCACCGGACGCTGCTCAGCGGAGTGGCACCGCGTCCCATCGCGCTGGTCTCCACCGTTGACCGCGAGGGACGGCACAATCTCTCGCCGTTCAGTTTCTTCAATGCCTTCGGAGCGAATCCCCCCGTGGTCGTGGTTTCCCCTTCGTACCGTGGAAAGGACGGCACACCGAAGCATACGTTCGAAAACATCCGTGACACGGGAGAATTCACTATCAGCGCGATCTCCTATGCGATGGTCGAACAGATCAACCTGGCATCCGCGGAATACGAACGCGGTATGGATGAATTCGAGAAGGCGGGCTTCACGAAGCTGCCCCCGGTGGCCGTCACACCGCCGGGCGTTGCGGAATCGCCCTTCGTGATGGAGTGCCGGCTGATGGAGCACGTCGACACTGGCGGCAAGCCCGGCAGCGGCAACCTGATGATCGGTGAGGTGCTGCGTTTTCACATCCGCGAATCCGCCTTCGAAGGCGAACGCATCGATCCGAACCGTCTCGATCTCGTCGCGCGCATGGGGTACAACTGGTACTGCCGGGCAAGCGGCGATGCTCTGTTCGAGCTGCCGAAACTGGAGCACAACGGCATCGGTGTCGATGCCCTGCCCGCACATATCCGCAGCAGTCCGATTCTCACCGGCCGGGATCTCGCCCGGCTGGGGGGCATCGCATTCCTGCCCGATGCGCAGGCCATCCGCGCACGGTGGGAGAAGCTTCTGGCGGAGGTCTTTCCGGGACAGACGGGACCCGACCAGTTCGACGTGGAAATCCGCACGGGCAATCCGCGCAGGGCACTGACGGCACTGATGAAGGACTGGAAGGAATACGCGCTTGCGCCCGAGCAGATCGCACCGCTGCTGCAGCGCTGCGCTCAGGCAGCGCTCGACGACGGCGATCCGGAGTTCGCGTGGGAATGCGCCCTGATGTCCGATCCCGGGATCATCGCGGGTTTCTGACAGACCGCTCGCCTGTACACGCAGGTCCGTCCCGTCAGTCCGGCCGCCGTGATACCGTGCCGCTGCGGGACATTCGCCCATTGATTTTGTACATTACGCATGTACTGAACAGCAGGAGTGCTTGCTTATGCCCGTTCCCACAACGCATCTCGAAGAAACACTCGCAAAGTGGTATAACGTCCGCCGCGGCCTGATCCGCGAAATCAGCAGCATTCCGCCGGCGCGCGTGACATTCCGCGCCACGCTGGAGATGCGCAGCATCATTGATGTCGTCCAGCACGTACTGGAATTCTCCATCATCACCGTCGAGGAACTTCTGCGGGAAGACACCAATCTGCACCGTGCGAGCATGTCGCAGCTCGCCAATGTCTATGCACCGAACATTTCCCGCGCAGACACACAGGAAAAGCTGGTCAACCTGCTCGTCGAGCAGTACAAGGATGCCGACCAGCGTCTCCGCGAAGCGGGGGACCTGCACCTGCAGCAGCTCGTTCCGAAACTCGATGGCACCAAGGAGACGCGCATGATTATCCTGCAGGACACCATCCAGCACGAGATGTATCACCGCGGGCAGCTCACGGTATACGTGCGGCTGCTCGGGCTTGAGCCGGCGCTGACAAAGGACCTGCACACCGCGCTCCCGGGAAGCTTCAATCCCGGCACGATGGAGTAAGCGGTTCACGCACGCACACAGACGAAGCGGCGTTCGCGAGGAACGCCGCGCAACCATATCAACATGTTAGCAGTGGAGATCAGAACATATGGCACAATCATATGACGTCGTCGTCGTCGGCGGTGGCCCGGGAGGCTACGTCGCCGCCATCCGCGCCTCGCAGCTCGGATTCAAGACCGCCTGTATCGAGGCGAAACACCTCGGCGGGATCTGCCTGAACTGGGGCTGCATTCCGACCAAATCACTGCTCCGCAATGCGGAGATCTGGGAAACCGTGCAGCATGCCGAGGAATACGGACTGAAATTCGACAACGTATCGTTCGATTTCACCCGCATCATCGAGCGAAGCCGCGGCATCGCCGACAGGATGTCGAAGGGCGTGGGATTCCTGTTCAAAAAGTACAAGGTCGATCACATTGACGCCTTCGGCAAGCTGCTCGCCAAAAACAGGGTCGGGACCTTCGACAGTGACGGCAAAAAGACCGGGGAGATCGAGGCACAGCACATCATCCTCGCCACCGGTGCGCGTCCCCGCAGCATCCCCGGCATCGAGATCGACGGGAAAAAGATCATCTCCTACTTCGAGGCCATGTCCCTGAAGAAGCGGCCGGAGCGTCTGATCGTGCTCGGCGCCGGCGCAATCGGTGTGGAATTCGCGTATTTCTACAATGCGCTCGGTACCGATGTCACCATCGTCGAGATGCTCGATCACCTTCTTCCCATTGAGGATGAAGAGGTTTCGAAGGAACTGGAGCGGAATTTCCGCAAGAAAAAGATGACGATGAAGACCAAAACAAAGGTCGAATCCATCGAGAAAACGAAATCCGGCGTGAAGGTCAGGGTCACGACTCCCAAGGGAGAGGAAACGCTGGAGGGCGACGTTGCGCTGATGGCCGTGGGCGTGCAGGGCAACGTTGAGAATATCGGCCTCGAGAAACTCGGCGTCGAGCTGGACCGCGGCTATATCAAGGTGGACGAATACTACCGCACGAACGTGGAGGGCGTCTTTGCCATCGGTGACGTGGTCGGACCGCCCTGGCTCGCGCATGTCGCCTCCGCGGAAGGCATCACCTGTGTCGAAGCCATCGCCGGGAAACAGCCCGCGCCCATCAATTACGAAAATATTCCCGGCTGCACCTACTGCCAGCCGCAGGTGGCCAGCGTCGGACTGACGGAAAAAAAGGCGAAAGAACTCGGATACGAAATCAAGGTCGGGAAATTCCCCTTCACCGCATCCGGCAAGGCCGTTGCGGCGGGACACCCCGAAGGCTTCGTGAAAATGATCTTCGACGCCAAATACGGCGAACTTCTCGGCACGCACATCATTGGTTCCGAAGCGACGGAACTGATTGCCGAGGCGGCACTTGGCCGCACGCTTGAAACAACGGAACACGAGGTGATCAAGACCGTGCATGCCCATCCAACCCTCTCCGAGGCGCTGATGGAAGCGGCGGCGGTCGCCTATGATGAATCCGTCAACTTCTGAGACGGAATTTCCCAACAGATACTGAGGAGGTAGAACGCCATGAGTATGCCACTGACCTCCATCCGCCTGATCGGCATGGTTCATCTGCTGCCGCTGCCCGGTGCGCCGGGATACGGCGGTTCGCGTGAGAACATCATTGAGCGGGCGATCAGCGACGCCGTGCATCTCGAGGAGGCGGGTTTCGACGCCTTCCTCGTCGAGAATTACGGTGATGTCCCCTTCGCGAAAACAGACGCCGGCAAACATGTGACCGCCGACATGACAGCGATCGTCTCCGCCATCAGGCAGGAGACGGAGCTCCCGTTCGGACTCCAGGTGCTTCGCAACGATGTCGATTCAAGCCTCTCCATCGCGGCTGCGACCGGCGCCGCCTTCATCCGAGTCAATATCCACACGGGCGCCATGCACACCGATCAGGGAATCATCGAAGGGACAGCGCATGACACGCTGCGGCACCGGCGCTGCATTGATGCGATGCATGTGCATCTGCTCGCCGACGTCTTCGTCAAGCACGCCGCCCCGCTGGCTCCCGCCTCCATCGGAGAATCCGTGCGCGACACCGTGGAGCGCGGGCTCGCCGACGGCATTATCATTTCGGGAAGCGGCACCGGCGAAGCCGCTGATCTTGCCGAGGTACAGAGTGCGGCGGACGCAACGGCCGCGCCCGTCTATGTCGGCAGCGGCGTGCGCCTTGAGACGCTGGCCGAATCGCTGGCACTCGCGCACGGCGTGATCGTCGGCACCGCCATCAAGACCGGCCGTATCACAGCCGCACCGGTCGACCCGGATGCCGCCCGCACCTTTGTGCAGGAAGCCCGCAGCATCATCGGCTGATCACGTCACGTCCTGTGATCAGCCGGCTCGGGCAGAGTGCCCTTACATGCCGCGATGCGTGAGAATGATTTCGACTTTCCGTCCGAGCCGCGGATCCCTGTTCGGCTCAGTCATGAGTGCCTCCGTTTCCACCTCGCCGATGCTCAGCCGGTAGGAGCTGATCTTCTGCCGCACGAGATACTCGAGCACCCGCTCCGCCCGCCTGCGCGCCAGCGCCCGGTTGGCGGTTCTGTCACCGACATCATTCGCATACCCGCGAATCTCGGCGAACACCTCCGGGTGCTGCGTGATCTGTCGGGCAACGTTATCGAGCAGCACGCGTGATTCTTCGGAGAGCAGTTCCTCGTCGATGGGAAAATACAGTTCGGAAACGATGATTTTGAGATCCTCGCTCCGGCCTTCGGATCCCGCGATGTTCTGCAGCTGCAGCGCCTCGGTAAACGCTTTCTGCACTTCGTCGGCCAGCCGCCTCTCCCTTGTAACACCCACGACACCGATGGGAGCCAGGGGTAACGGATCACGAAGCCGCTCCGCCCGCTGCCGTTCAGGTATTTCCCGTCCGGCCGCATCCTTCCCCGCGGCGAAGAAGTTCACCAGCAGATCCCGGTCACCCTCCGCCATCACATCGACGGCGCGTTTGACGATCACCTGTCGGGCCGTGTCCGCGCGCCTGCCGAATATGGGGCGCAGATCCACGTTCAGGAATTTCGCCTGGCTCAGGCTGCTAAGTTCCTGCTCCCATGCGACGGTGGAAACGCGCAGCACGTAATTCCCACGCGGCAGCGGTGCATCCCCCTCGTTTCTGTTGAGCAGCGTCTCCAGATCCATGAATTCATTGGCGGTGTACGCATCGCTGGGATCATCCAGCAGCAGATCTGCGTTTCCCTCGTAGATGACGCGCCCGTCGCGGAGCATCTCCACATAGCTTTTTAGAATCATGCGCTCATCACCGGTCTGCCAGGCGTTGAGTGTGAATAATTCGGGGCGCTCTTCCAGGTCGCTCAGCCGGCGGATCGGAACGATCGACAGCTGCGTGAACAGCTGAAGCGGCGCATCGTCGTCGGCTTCCCGCATTTCGGCCGCGGGCGGCGGTGCCGCTGTCTGAAGCGCCAGTCCGGTTTCCTCCGGCGGAACGTCCTCGCGGCGGCGGTCATCTGCGATCGGCCCGCCGGTGCCTCCGACAGGTGACGTGCCGTGCCGGTCGGGTACCGATGAATCGTCACGGGATGCTTCCGTATCGTCACCGGGGGCTTCCATGTCGTCACGGGGGGCTGGCGTACGGTCGCGCTGATTGCGTTCCGGAGTGATGCGCGCGCTGCGCGATGAATAGACTCGCGATCGCGGCGGCGGGACATCCCCGGGTTTGATCAGCACGTTGATCCCCAGCGTGAGCAGTGAAAGGGCGTCGTTGCGCTCGCCGGACCGCAGGCCGTCGATTTTATCCGAGTTCGTCAGTACGAGATCATAGGAGAATGTCAGGTTCAGCACGCGGCTGACCGGGTATTCGACTCCCCCGCCGATCCCCCAGATCAGTGCCCCCTGGGATATTCTGTTGTCGAATCCACCTTCCCCGTTGACGCGGGTGTGATGCATCATGCCGCCGACACGAGCCTTTGCAATCGGAGTCAGCTCCCAGATGGCGGGAAACGCATAATCAGCGCCCACTGACAATCCGTAATACTTTGTGTCGTATGATGAGATCCGTTCCTCGGGCCATTCGGGGAACTGGAAACGACCGCGAAGCTCGGCCGCCAGCGTCCCGGCATACAGCGATCCGGCGAGTGCGAGTCGGTCCCAAGCGAAATACTCGATGGTAAACATGCCGTAGGGATGCGGCGTGTAGGCGGCGTACTTGATCGTCGCCTCTTCGCCGCCGAGGTTGACGCCGGATATCAGTCCGAGGCGCAGCGCATCGCGTGTATAGTGCTGCGCATGCGCGGAGGATAGGAACATCGGGAGAAGGAACAGCAGGGAGAGATATCGCTTCATGGATGTCCGTTGGGAAAAAGAAACGGAGCCCCGGAGGGCTCCGTTATAGTATTCATTTTTTTCCTTTTGCGAAAGGACTACTTCACCACGACCATACTGCGGGCCGCTGTTGTGCCGTTCACGTCAAGGACGTAGCGATAGGTGCCGCTCGCGACCGCCGCACCGTTCCGATCGCGGCCGTCCCAGCTGACACTGTAACTGCCGGCGTCGCGTGCGCCGCTGACCAGCGTGCGCACGAGTGCGCCGCGCGTATCATAGATGCGGAGGGAGACGTCGCTCTGTGCGCCGAGTACCCATTCGATGCGCGTGGCGGATGCCGCGCTGCGCGAGAAGGGATTGGGATAATTCTGATGCAGCTGCATCGCCGTGGGCGAGGAAGGCGTGTCGCCGACGGATACCGGCGGCTGCTCGATGATGTCGTGAATCATGTTGATGTCGACGTCGTTGAGCGTCAGCGTCTTGCCGTCGGGCCAGCGCACCATCACGGACTCAATGGATGACGCCGTGCCGATACCGATATGCTGCACGTAAGGCTGCTGCGATCCGGCACCCTTGCCTGCCGTCACCCAGCGGGTGTAGGTCGTGCCCCCGGCGACGACTTCGATCTTCGCGCCGATGGCATACACATTCGAATTGATGCTGCGAAGGTTGAAGCCGACCCAGTTGCCGGTGCCCTGCATGTCATTGCGGTACAGCTTCAGTCCGGTCTCGGTCGCGATGGCGAGATCGAGATCACCGTCGTTGTCGTAATCCGCCCAGCCGGCGCCGAGGCTGTTGACCGCGTCAATGCCCGCGATATAGGTCACGTTCTCGAAACTCTGGTCCGGATTCTGCCGGTACAGTGTGGCGTTGAAGCAGTTCTCGCCCGCTGTCACCAGCACGTCGGCCAGTCCGTCATTGTCGAAATCACCCCAGGAAATGTCGCCGTCGTAGAGGCTGAGTCCGAGTCCGCTGGTGGTGTTGGCAACCTGGGAGAACTGGCTGTTCGGAGGACCGCTGTTCTGCCAGACGGCCGTGCGGTCACCGGCGGGGAGGCGCCATTTCTCGAGCGCTTCACCCACGAAGAGGTCCACGTCGCCGTCATTGTCATAGTCCGCGAAGTCACAGCCGCGGGTGTTGCCGAACAATCCGACGAGATTCGGATCGGTCTTCACCACGCCCTGCACACTGTGCAGGCTCGCTACCTCGCGCAGGAAACCGTTGCCCTGGTTCTCGAAGAGATAGTTGGGCTGCAGACGGTTGTTGCAGGCGTACAGGTCGAGGTCGCCGTCGCCGTCAATATCGGCCCAGTTTGCACCGGTGATCGGACGGTACCCCTGCACCTGCTGCTGCTGGTCATAGGGGTTCCGGCCATAGTTGCCGGCGCGGTATCCGCCAAGTACCATGCTCTTGATGTCGCGGAATTTCCCGTTCTGCGAATTCCCGTAGAAGAACGCCTCCCAGGCGGCACCGCGAACGAGAGCGGAATCACCGGGATTCTGGGGATTCTGTACGTACATGTATTCCCCGTTCGCCACGAACAGGTCGGGATAGGAATCCATGTCGTAGTCGGCGAAGGTCATCGCCGTCGTGTTGCGGCTGATGCCGAAGCCCGGCTCGGTGTCCTTCGTGAAGCTTCCATCTTCATTGATGTAAAGAACGTTGTCGGGCTGGCAGACAATGTCGAGATCACCATCGTTGTCGATGTCGGCGAACATGTTCACATCGCTGCCGCCATCATACCCGACCGTGGCGGCTACGTCTGTGAAGGTGCCGTCCCCGTCGTTCTCGTAGAGATGCGATCCGTAAATCAGATCCTGATGTCCATCGTCATTGTAGTCGCCCCAGCTGATGCGGCGCGATTCGGGCATCGCATTCACGCCGGCGAGCAGCGTCGCCTCGGTGAACATGTTCTGCGGCGGATCGAGATACTCGACCTTGCAGCCCGTGTACCAGTTGTTGATCGCCATACCACTGCTGAAGGAGGCATTGTACGGGATGAACGGCGGATCAACCGGCTGCCAGTACGAGGAGGTGTACATTGTATCACCCTCGGCTGTGGCACAGGTCGGTGTCTGCGTGTAACGGTCCATGCGGACACGAATATTGGTGCCCAGTGACTGCACACCGATAAAGAAATTGGTCGGACGCACGAATGTCGGCTTCTGGTCGCCGAAGGGGAAGCGTATCAGGGTGTTCGTTCCTTCAGGGATCCACGCCTTGATCGTGATGACCGGCTGCAGGAGCAGGGGATAGGCGCCGCCGGTCTCTCTGCCGAAGAGATAGACGTTGACACTGTCGCCGCCGCTCGCATTCTGATCGGGAGCAAACCAGACATTGATTTCATGAAGCCGCGCCGCACGTTCGACCTCGAAACGCGAAACGGCCATGGCCCGCGCAGGCAGGTTCAGCACAAAATAGTTCTGCTCGGGCTGATAGTGAAACAGATCGACGAGCTGCTGCGCGCCGGCACTGCCTGCTGTCAGCACGACCAACATTGCAGTCAGAATCAGTTTTTTCATAGAGACCTCATCTGGTAAAGACGTATGAGTGTTGTATCGGTCGGATCGAAATTCCGTTTCAGGCGCTGAACGGAAGGCTGATCTCGGAAACGATGCGTTTCGCTTCCTCCGTGTCCGCGTCCGCGAGCTCGAGCATGCGCTCGATCGGACGCAGCGCCTTCCGCCGCAGGTCCTCCTCCACCTCCACGGCCGGTGTCCGCTCGCGCATGCAGCGGTGCAGCTTCTCGAGCGTGTTCACTTTCATGTAATCACAGATGCTGCAGGCACAGCCATTCTCCGGCGGAGCGGGAATATACTCTTTTTCGGGTGACAGGCTGCGCATCTGATGAAGGATGCCAGACTCCGTAGCGACGATGAATGCCCGCGCGGCACTTTCCTGCACATGCGCAAGCAATGCGCCAGTGGAGCCGACAAAGTCCGCCTGCCGCAGAACCACACCCTCGCACTCGGGGTGCGCGATGAACTCGGCGTCGGGATGTTCCGCGCGCAGCTGGCTGATGCGGCGCTCGCTGAACTGTTCATGCACCGTGCACACCCCCTGCCAGAGCAGGAGTTCGCGGCCGGTTTTCGCCCGCGCATACTCACCCAGATTCTTGTCGGGCGCGAAGATGACCGGCTGATCCTCGGGAATCCTGGCCAGGATGCGCTCGGCGCTGCTGGACGTGCAGATGATATCGCTGAGCGCCTTCACCTCGGCCGTGCAGTTGATGTAGGTCACGGCGAGATGATCGGGGTGCTGCTCGCGGAAGCGGCGGAACAGATGCGCCGGCGCGCTTTCGGCCAGCGAACAGCCCGCGTTCATGTCGGGAATGAGCACGGTCTTTTCGGGATTGAGAATCTTCGCGGTCTCCGCCATGAAATGCACGCCGGCGAACACGATGACATCTGCATCCGTCTCGCGGGCGCGGCGGGACAGCTCGAAGCTGTCGCCCCGGATGTCCGCGATATCCTGGATGATGGAATCCTGATAATAATGCGCCAGGATGACCGCGCGCATTTCCTCCTTCATCCGGAGGATATCGCGCACCATCTCCGCCTGGGTCATTGTGGTATCCGGGTCTTGCTTCATGTGTTGCATTCCGCCGCGGTTTATTCCACGGTCACACTTTTCGCGAGGTTGCGCGGCTGATCGACGTTGCATCCGCGGCGTACGGCGATGAAATAGGCCAGCAGCTGCAGCGGGATGCTCGTCAGCATCGGCGAAAGGAAATCAACGGTACGGGGAATGCAGATGACGTGGTCCGCGAGACCGTCAATGACGTCATCTTCATGGTTGACGATGGCGACGACCTGCCCCTTGCGCGCCTTGACCTCCTGGATGTTGCTGATCACCTTTTCGTGGATGCGGTCCTGCGGCGCGATGATCACCACCGGCATGTTCTCGTCGATCAGCGCGATGGGACCGTGTTTCATTTCCGCCGCGGGATAGCCTTCCGCGTGAATGTAGGAAATTTCCTTGAGTTTGAGCGCGCCCTCCAGCGCTGCCGGGAAATTGTAGCCGCGTCCGAGATACAGGGCGTTGGCACCCTGATAATACCGTTCGGCGAGGTCCTCGATCGGCTTGGTGTCACTGAGAATCTGTTCGACTTTCGAGGGAATATTGAGAAGCTCATGCGCGAATTCCTTCCCCTCCTCGAAGCTGATGAAGCCACGGTTGCGGCCCAGCATCAAGGTCAGCAGGGAGAGTGCGACGAGCTGCGCCGTGAACGCCTTGGTCGATGCCACGCCGATCTCCGGTCCCGCGTGGATATACACGCCGGCGTGCGTTTCGCGCGCGATGGTGCTTCCCACCACGTTGCAGATCCCGATCACGGTCGCGCCGCGGAGCTTCGCCTCACGCAGGGCGGCCAGCGTATCGGCCGTTTCACCGCTCTGGCTGATGGCGATGACGACATCATCTTCGTTGATGATGGGGTCGCGGTAGCGGAATTCGGAGGCGTACTCCACCTCGACGGGAATACGCGCGTAATGCTCGAGCATGTATTCACCCACGAGTCCGGCATGCCACGACGTGCCGCAGGCCGTGATGATGATGCGGCGCGCGTTGTTGAGCACCGGCAGCACTTCGCGCAGACCGCCGAGTTTGGCGGTTCCCTTTTCAAGAATCAGTCGTCCGCGCATGGAATCCATGATGGTCTGCGGCTGCTCATGGATTTCCTTGAGCATGAAATGTTCGAACCCGCCCTTCTCGATCTGCTCGATGTCGTAGGTGATCTCCTCGATGTCGTGCTCGACGATCTCGTCGCCGAGTGTTTTCACCTCGTAGCCATTCCGTGAAATCGTTGCCACATCGCCATCCTCGAGAAAAACCACCTGGCGCGTGTGTCCGACGATGGCCGAGGCGTCCGAAGCCACGAAATATTCTCCCTCGTTGATGCCCAGGACGAGCGGACTGCCTCTGCGGGCTGCGATCAGCCGGTCGGGTTCGTGGCTTGAAACGACGGCGATACCGTAGGTGCCGTCCACTTCGTTGAGGGCGAAGCGCACGGCCTGTTCAAGGTCATGCGTGATATCGTAGAACGCCGAGATGAGCTGCACGAGCGCCTCGGTGTCCGTATCGGTCTGAAAGCTGACGCCGTCGCGTTCGAGCCGCTGCCTGATGGCGGCGTGATTCTCGATGATCCCGTTGTGGACCAGTGCGATCTTCTGCGTCTGGTCGACATGCGGATGTGCGTTCACGTCGTTGGGAACGCCGTGTGTTGCCCAGCGCGTGTGCCCGATGCCGATGTTTGATGAAACGGGACGCATTTCAAACAGGGTTTCGAGATCGGCGACCTTTCCCGCCCTTTTGAGGATGCTGACGGTGCTGTCGGAAAGCATCGCGAGACCGGCTGAGTCGTACCCCCGGTATTCGAGACGCTTCAGTCCGTTGATAATAATCGGAGCGACTTCCTGGAAGCCGATATATCCGACAATTCCACACATGGATTGATAGTTCTCCGCTATTCTAGGGAAGCGTGATTCCTGCTGCCAGAGCGCGAATGTGAGCGACGCGGCATGAAGATTGAACATAGTATATGCCGCTTTCAATAACAAGGTACGGAAGGGTCTCCGCAGCCGCCGTTTTCGCCCCTTATCCGCGGTACTTCTCGCCACAGGGAGCATTGCCCGTCCTCAGGATCATTGATTCCAGCAGCGCCGCACCTGTCTGTAAGGAGCAAGCCCAGAGGCATCACAGGGAAATCGTGAATATATATCACTGTTGCTATTTGTCTCAGCAAAATAGAGAATCGAGAGGAAAACAGATGTCATTTTCGGGGCGCCTCCCATATAACACTATGTTATTGAATGGATTAGGGAAATATTTCCGACCTTCCCCCAGGCAATGTATTGCCCTTGATTTTGATCCCTTCATTGCATATTCTACAATTGCGATGTTAATGTAATGACCCGCAGATGTATTCGAAACAGACCCTGTGAATATTCGGCCCACCGGGATACGCTCCCCGGCATCCTCCTCGAAAAGGGATTTGAATATGTTCCGAACAGGTTGACTGGCACGCAGATGCCGCGTTTTCCGCGACAGGCATCCATTTCAAGTGAAAATCGAGTGCGAAATCATACTCGTTCATCATCTTACACAACCATGAGGTATTGGCATGAGATTCATTAAGACAGTATTGTCCCGGCGGGGGCGGTCATTGCGCCGTGTCCCCATCATCACGACTGCAATCCTTGCGCTGGGGCTGCTCCTTTTCCCCGCGCCGTCGCAGCAGGCGAATGCGCAGGGTGCATATTCCCTGAACACCGTTACAGCGAACAACGGTCAGCAGGGCATCACGTTTGAAATTACGGCATCCAAGTCCGTGCGGTTGTACCGTTTCTGGAACACCTTCAATACCGGAAGCGGGACCGTAGAGATCTGGGCGCGCCAGGGCGGGGTCGCGAATCAGAACAGCGGCTGGAATTTCCTGGGACAGGCGAACTACACATCCACCAGCACAACCGGCTACACGGAAATCCCCTACGACCTCGATTTCCTTATGGATGCGAACTCCACATGGGGCTTCATGCTGATCTGCAGCACGGGTGGTGTCCGCTATCGCACCGGGGCCACACCGTATGTGTTCACTGATTCCTACATGTCAATCGATACCCAGTTCTGGGGGGTCTACGGAACAACAAATCCGAACAACAACACCACGAACGTTTCCTTTGGCTTTTATCCCCGGCAGTTCTGCGGCAGGGTCACCTATGACGAAGGCATCACCGGTCCGAACGACGCCGGCATCGCCTCCATCGACTCACCGTTGAACTTCTGCGCCGGACAGCACGACGTAAAGGTGACGCTTCGCAACAACGGCACGAACTATCTGACCTCGGCAACCGTCAACTGGACGCTCAACGGCGCGCCGCAGACCGCCTACAACTGGACGGGCAGTCTGGATACGCTCAACAACCGCGAGACGCAGCTCACGCTGGGATCCTACAATTTCCTCGCCAACACTCCGTACACCATCACCGTCTGGACCAGCATGCCGAACGGCGTCGCGGACACGATCAACAACAATGATACAGCAAGTGTGACCGCTCAGGCCGCGATCGCCGGGATTTTCACGATTGGCGGTGCCAGTCCGGATTATCCGGATTTCGCCTCGGCGGTCAACGACCTGAACAATTACGGTCTCTGCGGACCGGCGGTCTTCAATGTCCGTTCCGGCACGTATAATGAACAGATATCCCTCGGAGCCATTCCGGGTGCCTCGGCCGTCAATACGGTGACCTTCCAGTCCGAGACCGGAAACACACCGGATGTCAACCTGACCTACGGCGCGACATCCAGCACGGCGAACTACGTCGTCGAGTTCGACGGGTCCGAATACGTGACCTTCAAGAACATGACGATGACCGCCACCGGATCCTCCTTCGGGCATGTGCTGAATTTCAGTGGGTCGGAAAACATCACCGTCGACAACTGTGAGCTGGTCGGCTACAATACGACGAGCACGTCGTATCCGACTTATTACGACATGGCCGTCATCAATTCCGAGTCCGGGACGGAGGACAATTACATCACCATCCGCGACTGCGGTGTCCGCGAAGGATCGTACGGCATGTACTGGTACGGGTCGAGTTCCTCCAGCCCCGAGGAGTACAACACCATCGAGAACTGCGAGTTCACCGGCCAGCACTGGTATGTGATCTACCATTACTATCAGGGCAACATGAATTTCGTGGACAACACCATCGAGTCCACCTCCCCGGCGTACTACTACCGTTACGGCCTGATGTCGTACTACGGCTACAACAACAACTTCGAACGCAATTCCATCCTCATCGACGGCGGTTCCTACGCGTACGGCATGTACATCTACCGCCAGAACTACTATCAGAGCGGTACGACGCGCATCGTCAACAACTTCATTTCGATCGTCAACAACAGCCGCGTGTACGCCGCCCTGCGGAACTACTATTCTGACAACAGCTACATCGCGCACAACACGATTTATTCCAGTTCACCGGTGTACAACTCCACGACGTATGCCGTGCTGTCGAACTACTATTCGCAGAACGCCGAACTCTACAACAACATCATTTATAATCAGAGCACGTCCGGTCGCGCCTTTTCCACCTACTACGCCTCCAGCGCGTACAACCCGAGCGCCTCGGATTACAACGTGTTTTACACGAACAGCAACGTTCTGGCGTACTGGAGCGGTAACCGCACCGATCTCGCCGCCCTGCAAACCGCCTCGGGCATGGATCAGAACTCGATCACCAAGACCGTGTTCTTCGAGAACCCGCTCGTCGGCGACCTGCATCTGACCGGCGCCTCCGAGGACGACACCGACCTGTTCGGCACCCTGCTGCAGAACGTGACGGTCGACATCGACAATGAGCTGCGCGTCAATCCGTATCGCGGCGCCGATGAGGCCTGCTACGTGCTGCCCGGCAGCCTGACCTACGAATTCGTCGACGGACAGGGACAGCCTGCCGGCTATGCCGAGGCTCCCGGCACGATCGGCGTCAAGTACGGTGTGACCTTCCCCGAGTACGCCTCGACGGTCACCTTCACCGTGCAGTTCTACAATCCGGTCACCAACGCGCTGGTCTACGAGACCTCCTTCAGCGCCGCGAAGCAGTACGGCGTTCCGCTCAGCGGCACGCAGTACATCACCCTGCCGGCCACCGTGCCCCCGGGTGCCTACAAGATCGAAGTGGTCTTCAACACGAAGAACAGCTGCGACGTCTACCGCGACTACATGCCGTATCCCTCGGCGCTGCTCGTGGTGCCGGAAGGCCGCATTCCGTGTGTGGTCTGGCCGGGTGACGCCAACAACGACGGCGTGGTCAACTACACCGACCGCCGCGCGCTGAACATGTACATCTACAACGCGAACCTGCGCACGAGCTGGCTCAACGG
>CAJXVM010000003.1 GCA_913061095.1 uncultured Ignavibacteria bacterium | reverse complement strand
GGGGGGGCGGCTCGGACGTAGCCAACGGCTCGGCGGGGGTACGCGATGGGTTCCGTGGAAGCAGGTGGAGTGAAGCATAAAAAATGGGCCGCCCGCGATAAATGCGGACAGCCCATGGGGGGAGGGAGGGAGACCAAATATACGTTATTCGTACTCGATTAGCAACTGTTTTTTCATTACCCGGTCACCTTTTTTTACGCTGACGGACTTAATAGTGCCGTCGATGTCGGCGGTGACGTCGTTTTTCATCTTCATGGCTTCCAGAACGAGTAGACTGTCGCCCCAGCGGACCTTCTGGCCGGGCGTGACATACACTTCCTGGATCACGCCGGGGATGAAGGCCAGCACATGCTTCGGATTGGGCGGGGTGTACGAGGTGCGCCGCTCGTACTTGCCGGTGTACCGGGTCGTGTACTCGGTGTCGTCAATGATGAATTTCCGGAGTTTTTCGCTGTCACTCATGGCTCAGAACGGCGGAATGCCGTGTTTTTTCTGTGGACGAACGTCGTTTTTGTCGCGTGAAATCTCGATGGCGTGGATCAGGAATTCGCGGGTCTCCTGGGGACCGATGACCGCATCCACATGGCCGTTGGCGGCTGCGATGTACGGATTCGCGAATTTCTCGGTGTACTCCTGCACTTTCGCCTGCCGCACGGCGTCGGGATCGTCTGCGGAGGCAATCTCCTGACGGAAGATGATGTTCGCGGCGCCTTCGGGTCCCATGACGGCGATCTCCGCGCTGGGCCAGGCGAACACGAAATCCGCGCCCAGATGCCGCGAGCACATGGCGATGTATCCGCCACCGTATGCCTTGCGCAGGATCACGGTGACCTTCGGCACGCTGGCCTCGCTGTAGGCGTAGAGGATCTTTGCCCCGTGCCGGATGACCCCCGCATGCTCCTGGTCCACGCCGGGCAGGTATCCCGGGAGATCCACGAAGGTGATCAGCGGAATGTTGAAGGCGTCGCAGAAGCGGATGAAGCGCGCCGCCTTGTCCGAGCTGTCAACATCGAGCACGCCGGCGAGCACCAGCGGCTGATTGCCGACCACGCCCACGGTCTCGCCGTTGAGCCGCGCGAAGCCGATGACGATGTTGGCCGCCCAGTGCTCCTGGATTTCGAAGAAATCCGAGTCGTCGCAGATCGAGCGGATCAGGTCCCGGACGTCGTATGGCTGCCGGGGATTGACAGGGATGATGTTCTCCGGATCGAATTCCGGCTTCGGCGGCTTCGGCGGGAAGCTGTCGGGACGTTTCCTGTTGTTCCAGGGGATGAAGGTCACGAGCTTCTTGATCTGCTCGAAGCATTCCTGCTCGCTGCGGGCGTAGAAATGCGCATTGCCCGAGATCTCGGTGTGGACGCGCGCTCCGCCGAGATCCTCCATCGAAATTTCCTCGCCGAGCACGGTTTTGATCACTTCGGGCCCCGTGATGAACATCTTCGAGATGTTCTCCACCACGAACACGAAATCCGTCAGCGCCGGTGAATACACCGCGCCGCCCGCGCAGGGACCGAGGATGACGGAAATCTGCGGGATGACGCCTGAAGCCTGGGTATTGCGGTAGAAAATCTCGCCGTAACCCGCGAGCGAATTGACGCCTTCCTGGATACGCGCGCCGCCCGAGTCGTTGATGCCGATCAGCGGCAGACCGAGCTTCATCGCGTGATCCATGATCTTGGTGATTTTCCGCGCGTGCATCAGTCCGAGCGAACCGCCGGCGACCGTGAAGTCCTGCGCGTACACGCAGATGGGGAAGCCCGAGATCTTTCCGGTGCCCGTGATCACACCGTCGGCGGCCAGCTGCTTTTTGTCCATGTTGAAATCGCTGCACTTGTGCTCCACGAACAGGTCGTACTCGTGGAAGGACGCGTCGTCAAGCAGCGATGTGATGCGGTCGCGGGCAGTGAGCTTGCCCATCGCGACCTGCTTCTGAATGGCTTTTTCTCCGCCGCCGCCCACGGCCTTCGACTTGCGCCGGAAGAATTCCATCATCTGTGAGGCAAGGGACATGGGTGGAAGTATCTCCAAACAGTGACGAAAAGGATGCGGACGCACAACGCGCCGCATGCAGGAGAGATAAAAATACGAATATCCGGGGAGAAATGGGTAGGATCGCGAGGAACGCGAATAACGTGAGGATCGCGAGGATCGGGGAGGAGCGATGAGGATCGGGGAGGATCGAAGAGGATCGGGGAGGAACGCGAGGAGCGTGAGGAGCGCGAGGAGCGTGAGGATCGGGGAGGATCGGGGAGGATCGGGGAGGATCGGATAGAAAAACGGTATCGTGTATCGATTAACGCAGCAGAACGATTGAGGGTAGGGCCGAGCCAACGGCTCGGCCGGGGAATACCCGTAGCTAACGTTCCTCTCCGTCCTACCGGATCAACAGCATCTTCCGGTGCTGGACGCCGTGAATGGACCAGAGACGCGCGTAATACACTCCGCTCGGCAAATCTGCGGCATCAAATGTGAACATGTGTTCGCCGGCAGTGAGGACGCCGTCGGCGAGCTGCCGGACCAGCCGTCCCGCCGCGTCGAATACCGCGAGGCGGATGTGCTGCTCCGAGGGTACATCCACCCGAACAGTCGTGGTGGGATTGAAGGGATTCGGCGTGTTGGGCAGGAGTTTCGGGATGCCCGCGACCTGTACGCTCTTGAGATACTGGTTGCAGAGGCTGTCGACTTCCACGACGCCGTTGATCATGACCGCACGGGGATTGCCGCTGTTGAAGAGCAGTCCCTCCAAGGTGAGCGGACTCACCGGCGGCTCGCTCCACGCCGCGAAGCTCCGAAGGTAGAGCAGCGGACCGGTGCCGCTGAGCGGCGCGCTGCCGGATGCGCTGACGGAAATCAGGCCCGGACGCACGAGTGTCCAGTCCACCGCGAAATTCTCGCTGAGCGTGCCGCGCGTCTCGATGCCGAGCGGCAGCAGAAGGCGTTCGTCGTATTCCAGTTCGAAGGTGTATGCCGTTACGAGTGAACCCTCGCGGTTGGTGAAGAGTGTGACGGGAATCAGCGCATCGTCCTGTGACGGAACGTTCAGGTCGCTGCGGCAGCCGGCCTCCAACGTGGTGACGCCGGTGCCGGCGAGCGGGATGGTGATCAGAGGGGAATCACTGTCGTTGCAGTTGATCTGAATCGCCGCCTGTTTCCGGAACACGCTCCGGGGCACGAAGCCGATGGTGAAGGACTCCGACTCGCCGGGCTGCAGTTCATAGGTGTCCTGCGCCTGCAGCTCGAAATGCGCGGCGTCGGGACCGGTGAGCACGATGTCGCTGAGGCGCAGGGGACCGTACCCCACATTCTCGAACACGATGACCGAATCCCGTCGGCTGCCGAGCTCCACCTCCCCGAAATCGATGGCGGAGGAGTCGATGACGATTTCCGGCGAGACGTTGAAGATGCGCACCCGGATTTCGCCGTGATTGTCGGCATGCCGGTCGACGGAAAACGGCGGGTGGTCTTCAATGAATACCTCCGCCGGAGCGCCCTGTCCGGTGAAGGGCACGCGGTAGGTGTAATTGGCGGCGGGACCGCTGGGGACGATGCGCGACGCAATGGGCTGGCCGTTGAGCAGGAATCCGTTGGTGACCGTGGTCGTCGCGCCCGGGAAACCGAATTCGCCGGGCGGGATCACGCGGTAGAACGCCGCATCCACCAGTCCGACGCTGTCGTTCTGGGAGTTTTCCCAGAACGTGAACGTCCCGGAACAGATGATGTCATAGGATTTCCCGTCCTGCAGCACCTGTGACTGCTTTGGGATCGTGTCCACCGCGAAGACGACGATTTCTTCGACAAACAACTGTGCCGCGGCGGAGAGATGCAGTGTGGCGAGCAGCGATACCGTGAGGGCGGCGCGCAAAAGAATGGATTTCCGCATGTGGTGTTCTTTCGGATGTTACAGGCGCTGTACTTCCAACATATTGGTTGACACCCTCTTCTGCAAGGGATTTCCGGCCGAGTAGACCACGTAGTCGCCCTTCGAAACCTCCTCCGAGGCGAGCACTTCCTCGCGCAGCTCGGAGAGCTGGTACCTGAATTCGCTCAGCGGACGGATGCGCCGCGGCCGCACGCCCCAGGTGAACGCGAGCTGCCGGTAGGTGTCGTTGTTGTCGGTGAGGGCGAGGATAGGCACGGCGGGACGGTACTTGGCAATCACCCGTGCCGTGCCGCCCGATGTGGTGAGCGTGACGATCGCCGCGGCATCGATCTGTTCGGCAATGCCGACGCTTGCGCGTCCGATGGCATCTGACACATTCAGGTGCATGTCCTGCGGCACGTTGTGCTGCATCGTGTGCGCGCGAGGCTCTCCCTCCTCGATGGCGCGGACAACGCGATCCATGTATTCAACGGATTCGCGGGGATATGCACCGACACTGGTCTCCGCGCTGAGCATGACGCAGTCGGTGCCGTCAAGCACCGCGTTGGCCACGTCGCTGGCTTCGGCACGCGTGGGGCGCGGATGCTCGATCATCGATTCGAGCATCTGCGTCGCCGTGATCACCGGCTTCCCGTAGAAATTGCAGCGCTGAATGATGCGCTTCTGCAGCACCGGCACCTGCTCGGCGGGCATCTCCACGCCGAGATCCCCACGCGCCACCATGATGCCGTCGGACTCGTTGACGATGTCCTCGATATCCGAAATGCCCTCGTAGCGTTCGATTTTCGCGATTATGGGGACGCTGCGGCCCAGCAGCTTCATCGTCGTGCGGAGTTCGATGATGTCGCGCTCGGAACGGACGAAGGACAGCGCGACCGCATCCACGCCGGACTCGAGGCCGAAGCGGAGATCGGCGACGTCTTTGTCGCTCAGCGGAGGAGCGGAAATGCTGGCGCCCGGAACGATGATGCCCTTGTTGCTGCGCAGGATGCCGCCCTTTTCCACCGTGGTGCGCACCTCCGTATCAGTGACCTCGTTGACATGCAGCACGAGATAGCCGTCGTCGAGCAGAATGGTCTGTCCCTCACCGACGTCATCGGTGAGCGCTGCATAGCCGGTGGAAACGCGTTCGGCGCTGCCTTCGCCGATATCCTCGGTGGTGATGGTAAAACGCGCGCCGTCCTGCAGTTCCACGCCGCCGTCAGGCACCGGGCCCGTGCGGATTTTCGGTCCCTGCAGGTCCTGCAGAATCGCGATTGGGCGGTCGAGTTCCCCGGCGATGCGGCGGATGCGCTCGATGTTCTCGGCATGTTTCTCATGCGTGCCGTGCGAGAAATTCAGGCGTGCGATGTCCATGCCCGCTTCCATGAGGGCGCGCAGCATGTGCTCGCTGCGCGAGGAGGGACCGATGGTGCAGATGATTTTTGCTCGTCGATGCATGCTGTCTCCGTATCAGGTCATGGATCTGTGGCGGCGCGCCGTGTCGATGAGAACGGGAAGGACCGCGCCCGAGGCGCCGGCGATGCATTCGTCCATTTCATGTGCGAGCGCCGAGGGCTCGGGATTGATTTCCACGACGTAAGCGCCGTGCTGCCGCGCGGTGAGGGGCAGCATGGCCGCTGGGTAGACCATCGCGGCCGTGCCCACGCTGAGGAAAAGGTCGCAGTTGGCCGCGGCCTGCTGTGCGAACTGCAGTTCGTTGGCCGGCAGCATCTCGCCGAACCAGACCACGTCGGGACGGATGAGTCCGCCGCATTTGCAGCGCTGTGCCTGCTTTGAGGGCGGCGCCTCGTCGCCGTGGAAGAACGTTCCGCAGTCGATGCATCGGAGGCGCTCGATGTTGCCGTGCAGCTCATGCACCTCGGGATTCCCCGCGCGGCGGTGCAGGTTGTCGACGTTCTGCGTGATGAGCGAGAAGCGCTCGAAGAGCGATGCCGCTTCGGCGAGCGCGTAATGGCCGGGATTGGGTTCCACGCCGCGGATGGTTTCCCGCCGCCAGGAATACCAGCTCCAGACCAGGTCGGGATCCTGCGAAAAGGCCTCGTATGTCGCGAGCTGCTGCGGATCATACTTCTCCCAGAGTCCGCCCGCGCTGCGGAAGGTCGGAACACCGCTCTCGGCCGAAACGCCGGCGCCCGTGAGCACTGCCACGTGACGGGCGCGCGCGAGCACGTCTTCGAGGGTGGGAGAAATCATGCTCCCCGAGCCGGGAGTGAAGGGACCTGTCATCTCGCTGCCTCCATTCGCGTGAAAAACATACCTGCGTCCGCGTCTGTCACGGTGCTGCAATATATGGAAAGCGATTTCGTGCGCATGCCCGGCCTTGCGGGTGTCATCGGGTCGCCGGACGTAGCTGGAGTCGTGGCCATCCGCTGCGCCGTACCGCCTCGGTGCCGATGATCAGGCGATGCATGGCGCCGCTTTGCCAGAGCACCGTGTGATCGGCGTAATGCTCGCTGAAGGGCTGTCCCGACTGCCCTGTCGTCAGGATGATGTAACTGGAATCCGGCGACGCAAGGTCCGCCACAAAACGCATCGACGGTCCCACGCGCGCATCGTAGGGATCCGCGAAGCTGAATTCCCCGGTGTGCACGGTGGTGTTGTTGCCGCCGATGGCGATGGGGCCGATGTTGAAAATCCGGTTCAGCGGCCGGATTTCGCCGAGCGGGTGTTCGAACGTCACCGTGTGCATTTCGCCCCACTCCCATCTCCGCATATCCGCACCGAAGCGGTCGCGAAGCAGGCTGACCGCCTCGGTGATGCTGCGGATGAGGATGTGCTGCCGGGTTTCACGTCCGGGCGTGCGTACGTCATCGAAAATGACCGTGGATGTGTCGTGCAGCAGCCGCGGGAGCACGCGGGTGGAGATGTTCGCGAGAAAGACGTAATTGCGGAACAGCGTGCTGTCCATTTCATCGCCGAACGTGTTGCGCAGCAGATGCGTGTAGGCGACGTTGAAGATCGACGCCTCCACCGAGGAGGTGCTCATGCGGCAGTCCCACCCCGCGAGGCGATTCATGACACGCGTCAGCAGCACCGGGCGCGACGGCCAGCCGCGCAGGGCCGAGACCATCGCGTCGCGGATGGTGTCGGCGTACACCGACTGCACGTCCATCTGCATGAGGGAGAAGTCATGGGCGGAGAAGGAATGCTGCTGCCGCAGCATCTGCCGGATGCGCAGATACCGTGCCTCGCTTTCCCAGAGGGACGAAATATGCCATGGATAATCGTCCACGATTTTGTTGTTGGCGGTGATGAGCATGCCGCCGTCGGGATTGTAGCTGCGCGGCAGGCGTTCGTGCGGGATGTATCCGCGCCACGGCTCCGCGAGGCTGCTGCCGTCGTTCGGCAGCTGCGGTGAAACTCCTTCCGCGCGGATGGGAATGTTTCCCGCAGCGGTGTAGCCGATATTGCCATGGATATCGGCATAGGTGAAATTCTGACCTGGAACCCCGAAGGTAGCGAGGGCCGCGATGAAGGATGGCCAGTCCTGCGCGTGGTTCATGCGGTAGACGGCGAGAATTTCGTCACTGGCATCCTGCCCGCTCCAGCGCATGCTGATCGACGGCGGCGGTTCGAAGCGCGACGGTTTCCGGATGACATCGCGCAGCGGGTACACATCGGTAATGACCGGACCGTGAACGGTCTCGTATCTCTGCAGGACCACCGGAAGACTGTCCCTGACGAAAATGGAATCCGTGCGCACGCGCAGCGGCAGGGTGCGTCCCGCGATGCGATAGGTGGAATCCCGCAGCTGCACATCCTCGATGAAGAAATCCACGTCGTCGGCCATGACGTTTGTCATCCCCCATGCGATGTCTTCGTTGTGCCCGATGACCACCGCCGGAACACCGGGGACGGTGACGCCGGCCACATTGAGCCCCGGTGCGCTGAGATGCATGACGTACCAGCGTGCCGGCTGCATGTACAGCAGGTGCGGATCGTTGGCAAGCAGCGGTTTCCCGCGCAGGGCGTGCGCGGAGTCGACGGTCCAGCTGTTGCTGCCGATCGCCGAGCCGGGACTGCCCAGCAGGTGCTGTGCCGCCAGCAGTCCCTCGCGCAGCAGGGGACTGTCGCGCCATGCTGCAGCGATGTTGGGCGGCAGAATGCGCGGGGCATTATCATCGTAGGTGGGGAAGAGGTCGCGGGCGGTCTGTTCGCCGAGACGGTCACGCAGGGCGCCGAGGGTCAGGTCCACCCACCATGAGAGGCCGAGTTCCCAGCCCATCAAGCGGGTGAGGATGAGCGAGTGCAGGGGTTCCCAGGGCTCCGGTTCATACTGCAGGAAGTCGAATTCGATGGGATAGCGGCCGTCATACTCCTTCAGAAAGGCGTTGACACCGGTGCTGTAGGCGGAGAGAATGCGTTGTGTCTGTTCGGAAACCTGGCCCTGCAGGCTGTCGGCGATGCGGTGTACGCCAATCGTACGCATGAGGCGGTCGATCGGAACGGCCTGAGGCCCGAGCACCTCGGCCAGGCGCCCCTGTCCGAAACGGCGCATCAGGTCCATCTGCCAGAGGCGGTCCTGTGCATGCACATATCCTGCCGCGACGTAGGCGTCATACTCCGAGGATGCCAGGATATGCGGAATACCGGCCGGATCGCGGAAAATATCAACGGATGCCGACAGTCCCACGACATCACTGTTTCCCTCCATATCCGGCAGGGATTTGGTCACCAGGTAGTACAGCGCGCCGGCCGTGATTGCGGTCAGCAGGAGCAGCACGGCGACAAGGCCGATCAGTACGCTGTATCGGGGTGGTTTCTTCATCACCGAGGCAAACTAGCACCTGTGTTCCCGAAATACAATCCGCTTGCGATCGGGTGCTTTCGATTCGTTTTTTGAGAAAAAATACGTAACATTGTTACTATTCAATCGGAGTAATGGAAGTATGGTGTGTAGCGGTTCGCAGGGACAAAAACGACGTATCAGCGCGGCGCAGTATTTTACTGCCTGCGCGGGATTACTCGTTTTTTTCGCGCTGATCGTTTCATCGAATCCAGCCGCGGCGCAGCAGCAGAATTATCCTGAACGGGAAAACCTCGGTCCGATGATCAACTCGGAATACGATGAGGTGCTCCCGGTCATCGCCCCCGATGCGAAAACCCTCTTTTTTGTTCGGAAGGGACATCCCGACAACACGGGATCCGACAAAAAGGATGACATCTGGTTCAGCAGGCTGCAGCCGGACGGTCGCTGGGGTCGTGCGGAAAATATCGGGACGCCGCTCAACACCGCCGGATTCAATTTTGTCTGCACGGTGATGCCGGACAACAACACAATGCTGCTCGGCAACCAGTATTTCGAGGACGGGTCGCAGGATGAGGGCGTTTCCCTGACCACGCGGAGCGAGGAGGGATGGTCGATGCCGAAAAACCTTCGCATTGAGCGTCTGCAGAACCTGTCGATCTGGTCGGAATACACGATGTCGCCCGACGGCCGCGTCCTGATCATGTCGCTGCTGCGTCCCGACAGCCTCGGTGGCAGGGATCTCTATGTGAGTTTCCGTCAGGAGGATGATAGCTGGACGGAGCCGGAGAATCTCGGTCCCTCGGTAAACAGCAAAGGCAGTGACATCACGCCCTTCCTCGCGGCGGACGGTGTAACGCTGTATTTCTCGAGTGATCGTCCCGGCGGGTACGGGAACAACGATGTGTACATGACGCGGCGCCTTGACTACAGCTGGAAAAAATGGTCACGGCCGCAGAATCTCGGATACCCCATCAATACGCCCGGCTGGGACGCCTACTACACCGTTCCCGCCAACGGGGAATACGCCTATTTCGTCTCGACGAGCAGCGGAGAGGGGAAAAGCGACATTTTCCGCATCACGCTGCCGGAGGATGCCCGTCCCATTCCCGTCATGATGGTCAGCGGCAAGGTGACGGATCCTGACGGAAAGGTGGTGCCCGCGACGATATCGTATGAGCGTCTTTCCGACGGCAAGCAGATCGGCACGGCGACGGCCGACCCGGAGTCGGGGGAATACAAGATTGCGCTGCCGGTCGGCTACGACTATGGCTTCCATGCGGAATCCGATGGGTTTTATCCCGTGAGCGAACACATCGACCTGACCGAACTGGGCGAGTTCGAGGAAGTGCAGCGGGATCTCATTCTCGCGCCGCTTCTTCACGGCACATCCATCCGCCTCAACAATATCTTCTTCGATTTCGACATGGACGTACTCAGGGAGGAGTCCAAACCGGAACTCGACCGGCTGGTCCGTCTCCTGAAGAAATATCCGAGCATGATGATACAGATCGACGGTCACACCGATGACTATGGCGGCTACGACTACAACATGAAGCTCTCGCGGCGCCGCGCGCGTGCGGTGGTGAACTACCTGATTTCGCAGGGTATTTCAGAGATACGCCTGATCCCGCGTGGTTTCGGCAAGACGCGCCCCGTGGCGACGAATGAAACCGACGAAGGCCGTCAGCTCAACCGCCGGGTCGAATACACCATTCTGCAGAACTGATTTCCTGATCAATACCGAGGAAGCTCATGTCCGCAATGATGCCGCGCATCAAGTTCCGCTCCATGCCGCTGCAGGTGCTTCTCTTTTTTGTGACCTTCGGAATTTATGGTCTGTACTGGTTTTACCAGACCGCGATGGAGATGCGCGAAGCAACAGGGGATTACAACAGTTCTCCCGCGCTGTGGCTCATCCTGCTGTTCATTCCCTTCGGATCCTTCTTTTCCTTCTATTTCTATTCGGCGCTGTTCGAGAAATGGAGCAATGAGTCCTTCAACCGCTGGCTCCTCTGGGTGATTTGGATTATCTTCTCCCCAGCGGTGTGGTTTATCGTACAGAGTGAACTCAACCGTCGCTCAACGTACCACTGACCGCCCACACATTGTTTGTCCCCTGAGGCATGAATGATGAGCACGTTTGAAACGCGTCTGTCCGACAAGGACGACTGCAACATCACGCTTTTTCACGACCCCGAGGATCCCTCCTCCTGGGTCATCCGCAAATGGAAGAAACTGCTGTTCTGGAGGCGCATCGAACTTTCCCGCTGGTTCGCCACGCGGGAGCAGGCCGAGGACTTCGCCCGCGAGCTGATCGAGAACTGCGAACGGCAGCGCCGGAAGGCGTCCTGACGCACGGAGTGGTATGCATGGAAGAATTCTGGACGTATTCCGTGGAAAATATCCGCCGGCAGGTGGAAGATTCCGAGCCGGAGCTGGGCTGTCACACCGTGCGCCTGTACATCACCCCTGACGGTCGGCCGTCGCGCGAGCCAACTGACGAGACGGAGCTGTTTTATTACTATCCCTCCGGTGGAACGATTCGTGATGCCGACCGGAACATCATATTCTACGAGCCCAAACTGGACAAGTATCATCCGTCGAACCGCGGCGGATAAATATCGCACGAATCCACGCTGTCATGATCGTATCCGCACTGCAGTTCTGTCCCGCTTTCCTTGACGTCGATGAAAATCTCAGGACGCTGTCGGCCTGGTTTGAATCCTGCAATGCGGATCTGGTCGTGCTGCCCGAACTCTGCACCACCGGCTATTTTTTCCATGACGGGGATCAGCTGCGTTCCGTCGCGGAGCCGGCGGACGGCAACAGCTGCACGTTGTTTCGCGACATGGCACGGGAATACCAGTGTGCCGTCGTGGCGGGCTTCGCGGAACGGGACGGTGACGCGTGTTACAATTCCGCGATGACCGCGTTCCCTGACGGCAGCAGCCATGTGTATCGCAAGGTGCATCTTTTCGCGGAAGAGAAGTTGCATTTCACTCCCGGCGACGGCGGTTTCCCGGTATATGCGTGGGGCGACCGCCTGCGGCTCGGCGTCATGATCTGCTACGACTGGCGTTTCCCCGAGGCAGCGCGCAGTCTCACGCTCAAGGGGGCGCAGGTCATTGCCCATCCCTCCAACCTGGTCGCCGCGCCGCGGCACTGGAAACCGGTGATGCGCGCCCGTTCTTTCGAGAACAAAGTGTTCACCGTCACGGCCAACCGGAACGGAGAGGAACTGCGCGGGGAGGAACGACTCGTGTTTCACGGTTGCAGCCAGATCATCGCGCCGAACGGCACCACGCTCGAGGAGGTGGAGGAGCAGTACGAAGGGTGGCTCAGCGCGGATATCGATCCCGCTCGTGCGGATGAAAAGGCCTTCTCGCGCTGGAACGACATCATGACCGACCGGCGCCCCGATATGTACGAACACTGATTCCTCTATGCGAAATTTTCTGCTGCGCATGTGTATCGAAATCGTCATGCGGACGATTTCCTTTTCCGTCGAGAACGAGCAGCCGGTCCGGCACCTGCTCGCGGAAGGCCGGCCGTTCGTGCTGGTGTTCTGGCATGGCTCAATGACATTCCCCTGGTGGCGCATGCGCAATCAGAACGCGGCAGCGCTGGTGAGCCACAGCAAGGACGGCCAGATTCTCGCGGATCTTCTGCGGAGCTGGGGGTATGCCATCCTGCGCGGTTCCAGCAGCCGTGGAAGCAAGGAGGCGATGCATACCATGCGCGGCGCCGTGCGCGACGGCCATGTGCTCTGTGTCACGCCCGACGGTCCGCGCGGTCCCTATCATGAAATGAAGATGGGTGCGATTCGTGTCGCGCAGACGACGAATGTGCCGCTCGTCATGGTCAGCGTCGGGTACCGCAGGTTCCACCGGCTCAAGAGCTGGGATCAGTTTGAAATTCCGCTTCCCTTCACCCGCGCCCGCGTGATATACAGCGATCCGTTCCATGTCGACCCCGATCTGACCGGCGATGCGCTGGACGAGGAACGCGCCGCGCTCGAAAAGGCCATGCACGCGCAGTACCGCGAAGCGGTGCTGAACGTCGCCTGACACGGACGCCCGATGCTTTCGCTGGCCGCCCGACTGTATGCCGCTGTCATGCGCCTGAGAAATGCCGCGTATGACCGCGTTCTGTTCCGCACACACAGCGTTTCCGTTCCCGTCATCTCGGTTGGCAATATCACTGCCGGGGGAACGGGGAAAACTCCCGTGGTCGAATACCTGCTGGCATACTGCCTGGAACAGGGATGGCGTCCTGCCGTGGTCACACGGGGATACCGCCGCAGGTCGCGCGGGCTCGTGCTTGTCTCCGACGGCGCGGGTATCCGTGTCACCGCCGATCAGAGCGGGGATGAGGCGGCACAGATCGCGCGGAAATTTCCGCAGGCCATTGTCATCGCCGACGCGAACCGGGTTCGTGGTGCGCGGCATGCCGTGGCGAGCTGCGGGGCCGAGGTCATCCTGCTCGACGATGCGTTTCAGCATCGCGCCATCGGCCGCAACTGTGACATCGTCGTGATCGACGCGCAGCAGGATCTCGCCGCGCAGCGCATGATACCGGCGGGACGTCTGCGCGAACCGCTCGACCATCTCCGCCGTGCCGATATCGTTCTGCTCAGCCGCTGTGACAGCGCCGAAGACTGCACAGAAACAGCTGCATCCCTGCGGCGCTGGACCGAGGCGCCGGTGTATCAGACCACGTTCCGGGCAGTCGCGCTGCAGCGACTGTCGCTGAACCCTGCGGGGAAAGAAACGCATGGTGCATCGGCCTCGAGCTCAGACGTGGAAACACATGGCGCAGCAACCACGGATACCTGGAGTGAGGCGCGGACCGCACTGCCGCCGGACGCACTGGCCGGCAGGCGTGTCACCGCCTTCTGCGGGATCGGGTCGCCACAGTCTTTCCGGCGCCTCCTCACGGATCTCGGCATGGAGATCGACGCTTTTCACAGCATGGGGGATCATCACTGGTACACGCCGCGTGAGCTCCGGCGGCTCGTTCACGATGCCGTGCAGAGGACGGGAGGGCTGCTCCTGACCACGGAGAAAGATGCGGCGCGTCTCGGGGATGAGGGGTGGATCAATGATATGCTTGCGGAATTGTCGTCCGCGGATGTTTCACGGACCTCGGCGGCGCGCTCAGCAAAAGGGAGAATCGACGGTGCGGAGGATGGGGAAGGTCGCGTGAACGGAATCTACTATCCCGTTCTGCGGATGGAGATACTCAATGGAGAGGACGCCTTTCTGACGGGAATCCGGCGAAACCTGTCACGGTGACAATCACGCCTGTGCCGTGGTGCGATATCGAAGTACGTTGGCGCATTGTTCGCAGAAATGCGCGGTCGGACTGCGCATGAGCAGGTCATGATCGATGTCGCCTTTGCAGAAAATGCATCTGCCGTATTCGCCGCGGTTGATACGCTCAAGTGCAAGGCGCAGCTCGTTCAGCTGCGGATCCGATTTGAACGCCAGCTTCGCGGTGATGTATGTTTCGGAATACTCCTGTATGGACTCCTCATAGACATCCTGCAGAATCGTCGCGATTCTGTCGAGGATCACCTCTCGCATATCAAAGCGTTGCGTATCGACGGACACGCTTCCTCCTGGTTACTTATCCCATCGTTATCAGACGGTTGACCCACAGGTCACCGGAAATTCATGGAAATTGCTCTCCCCGTATTATGAGGGGAAAAGAACTGTTTGTCAAGTCAATGTCGCGGATACTGCCTATTTCCCGAGAAAAACCATCAGGATTGAAACGTCCGAGCTGCTGACGCCGGAGATCCTGCTGGCTTGACCGATGGAGCGCGGCCGGATGCGCATCAGCTTTTCGCGGCCTTCTGTCGAAAGGGAATGCACGCGTGCATAGTCGAAGTTTTCCGGAATGAGCGCTTCCTCGGCACGGCGGAATTTCTCGATGTCGCGGTGCTGCCGATCGATATAGCCCATGTACTTTGTCTCGATTTCCACCTGTTCGAGAACGCGGTCATCGCGCACTGCGCGTGCGATATCCGGATCCGACGCCAGGCCGTCGAGACGCAGCACATCCTCTGCGCGCACGCCCTCGCGGCGGATGATCTTTCCGAGGAATTCATTCTGCGACACGGGAGGGGAAGGAATGCCGCGGAGGAAGGGGTTCAACGTGCCGGGGGCGAGCGTGCGGGATTCCACGATGGACCGCAGTGATGAGATCTGCCGTTCACGCTCATGCATGGCAAGGAATACGTCGTCGGGAATCAGTCCGAGCCGGTGACCGTGCGGCATCAGCCGGCGGTCGGCGTTGTCCTGCCGCAGCAGCAGGCGGTATTCGGCGCGCGATGTGAACATGCGATACGGTTCGAGTGTGCTCTTGTTGACGAGGTCATCGATAAGCACGCCGATGTAGGCCTCACTGCGGCGAAGGATGAATGGCTCCTCGCCGCGGAGGGAGAGCACCGCGTTGATGCCGGCGATCAGTCCCTGCGCTGCAGCCTCTTCATAGCCCGACGTTCCGTTGACCTGTCCTGCCAGGAAAAGACCGTGGATGGCCTTTGTCTCGAGTGTCAGCCTGAGCTGATGGGGAGGAAAGAAATCGTACTCGACTGCATACCCGGGGCGCAGCATTTCCACATCGCGCATGCCGGGCACCGTGCGCAGGGCGCGCAGCTGAATGTCCGCAGGCAGGCTGGATGAGAATCCGTTGACATAGACCACGTCCGTGTCGCGTCCCTCGGGCTCGAGAAAGAGGTGATGGCCCGTCTTGTCCGCGAAGCGCACGATTTTGTCTTCGATGCTGGGGCAGTAGCGGGGGCCGATGGACTTGATACGGCCGGTGAACATCGGCGACTGGTCGAAGCCTTCGCGCATGATCTCGTGTGTGCGCTCGTCGGTGCGGGTGATGTAGCAGGGCACCTGGCGGATGTCGGGGACCGGAGACTGGAAGGAAAACGGCTGCGGGGGGTCGTCTCCCGGCGCGATGGTCGTTTCATCGAGGTCGAGGCTGCGCATCGACACACGTGGCGGAGTGCCGGTTTTCAGCCGGCCCGTTTCGAATTCGTAACGGAGAAGCGTCTCCGTGATACCGGTGGCGGGCTGTTCGCCGAAACGTCCGCCGATGGTCATGTCAAGCCCGGTATACATCGTCCCGTTCAGGAAGGTGCCGGCACAGACGATGAGCGCCTGGCAGGCGATCTCCTCGCCCCCGGATGTCGTCACGCCGCGGACGCGGTCGTTCTCAACGTGCAGCAGTTCCACCATGCCGCGGATGATATGCAGCCCCGGGATGCTCCGGACCATGCGGAGCGCGGCGCGGGAATACTCCTCACGGTCGTTCTGGCTGCGCGGCGACCACACGGCGGGGCCTTTCGAGCGGTTGAGCATCTTGAACTGAATGGCGGAAGCGTCGGCGATCATGCCCATGACACCGCCGAGGGCATCGATCTCACGCACGAGATGTCCCTTTGCGGTGCCGCCGATGGCGGGATTGCAGGACATGCGTCCGGTGGCGTCGGGATCCATGGTGATCAGCGCCACGGAGCAGCCCATCCGGGCGGCTGCGACGGCGGCTTCGATTCCTGCGTGTCCGCCGCCGACGACTGCGATGTCATAACGGTCTGCCATATCATATAAAATTACAAAATCGCCGGGATTGTTCCAGCATGTGGAGTTCCAGGCTTCGGGCGGCAGGAAGCAGACATTCTGGGGAAAAATTTATCCCCATATCCGGAATGCAACCTTTCCCGTACCCCGCCGTATCCTGACTGGGCTAAAGACATAGGGAGAACACACAACCCTCCTCATCACACCCTCCGTCAATCAGTAAGTGGCAGGTTTTGCGAGATCACCTGCCATTTTTTTTATCTACAACGTGACGCTGTCGCCCGGCGAGGGGATCATG
This sequence comes from uncultured Ignavibacteria bacterium, assembly GCA_913061095.1. Taxonomy (GTDB): domain Bacteria; phylum Bacteroidota; class Ignavibacteria; order SZUA-365; family SZUA-365; genus BM516. The sequence continues at coordinate 271,945 of CAJXVM010000003.1, read as the reverse complement.
ATATCGCGCAGGCCCAGCTCTTCCTCCATCCCATGCCGAAGTTTCTGTGCCTGGTCGTAATCGCCGTGCACGAGAAATGAACCCGCGAGCCGTTCCCGGTCGAACCGTCCGTGATAGCGGAGCAGTTCATTGCGGTCGGCGTGGGCGGACAGACTGTTGAGCACGACGACTTCGGCGTTGAGCTCATATTCCTCGCCGAAAATGCGCACGACGGGATTTCTCTCGACGATGCGCCGTCCGAGCGTGTGCTCGGCGTTGTACCCGGTGATCAGAATTGTATTGCGTTCATCCTCGATGTTGTTTTTCAGGTGATGGAGGATGCGACCGCCCTCACACATCCCCGAACTCGAAATAATAATCATTGGATCCGTGCGTCCGTTGAGTTCCTTCGACTCATTGACGTGCATGATGTAGCGAAGGCGCTCGAAGCTGAACGGGTTCTGATGCGTGAGGATAGCCTGCCGTGCCTCGCTGTCCATGCACTCGGGATGTATACGGAAAATCTGTGTGGCGTTAACGCTCAGCGGACTGTCGACAAACACCGGGATGTCAGGCATTCTGTCTGCTTCACGGAGTTCGTGCAGATGGTAGACCAGTTCCTGTGTGCGTCCGACCGAGAATGCCGGCACAATGATTTTCCCGCTCCGGGAGACCGTGCGCTTGATGGTGTCTTCGAGACGGTCGAGAATGGCTTCGCTCTGCAGATGCACGCGTCCGCCATACGTGCTTTCACTGATGAGATAATCGACGTCGCCGACGTGCTCCGGATCGCGCAGGATCGGACGGTCGGGCCGGCCGAGGTCTCCGGTATAGCACAGCTGCAGAGTGCGGTCTTCGTCCCGGATCTCGAATAGGCACACGGCGGAGCCGAGAATATGCCCTGCATCATGGAAGGTCACATCCACATCGGGCGTGACGGCGGTTTTGCGGTGATACCCGACGGTCTGAAATGATCCGAGAGCGTCCACGACGTCGTCCATGCCGTAAATCGGTTCTACGGGCGGGAGGCCTTTTTTCTCATGCAGCTTGTTGACGAATTCCGCGTCTTTCTGCTGCAGGAAAGCGCTGTCGAGAAGCATGATGTTCGCCAGATCCCGCGTCGCGGCCGTGCAGATGATCGGTCCGCGGAAGCCGTGCCGGTACAGCATCGGGATTTTGCCGCTGTGATCGATATGTGCGTGGGAGAGCACCATCGCGTCGATGGCTGCGGGATCGAAAGGAAAGCTCCTGTTCTTCTCGAATGATTCCGCGCGGCGTCCCTGGAAGAGGCCGCAGTCAATGAGGATTGTGCTGCCGTTGACTCGCAGCAGGTGGCTCGAACCCGTTACATTGCGGGCCGCTCCGTGAAACGTCAATTCCGTCATACCCTTTTCCTGCAGGATTGTTGTGTCAGTACTTAGTCAGTGCGCGCGCGGCATCTTCGATATCGGGCGCGCCGGGAAGAATGGCATCGGCGAGGGGGCCGGCCGGCGGCTGGGGGATATCCGGTGCCGTGAGCCGGCGCACGGGCGCATCGAGATTGTCGAAACAGTGCTCCCCGATCCATGCGGCAATTTCACCGCCGAATCCGCCGGTGCGCGGCGCCTCATGCAGCACGAGGGCGCGTCCGGTTCGCCGTACGGAAACCTCGATGGCTTCGGTGTCGAACGGCAGAATGCTCCGCAGGTCCACCACTTCCGCGTCGATGCCGTGCGCGGAGAGGGCTTCCGCGGCCCGCAGTGCGTGATGGACTGCACTGCCGTAGGTAATGATGCTGAGATCGCCACCCTCGCGCCGCACACGCGCGCGGCCGATCGGAACGCAGAGATCCGGTGATGGATGCAGGCTGCGCGCTGAGTCATGATCACGGAGGGATGCCGATTCGAGAAACACGGTCAGACCGCGCGTGCGGAACGCACAGCGCAGCAGCCCAGCCGCGTCATCGGCAAATGCTGGTGTGACGATGCGTACGCCGGGGATGCCGGCAAGCATGCCGTCGATGTTTCGAAAAGCTGTGCTTCCGTTTCGGTTCGTGCCGTCGGGAGCGAGACGCAGCAGGATATTCGGCGTGAAGCGGCCGTTGCTGCGCCATGACGCTTCAGCTGCTGCGATGATCTCCTGCAGCGCGGCCGGGATGCCGGGGTCGTTCGGCGTGGTCTCGACAACGGTCCATATGTCGTCGCGGTATCGGCAGAACCCGGCGGCACTGCCGATCAGGTGCGCCGCGGAATACGGAAGACGCATGACACGGCGATCCCCGAATTCACGCTGCATCACCGCTGTGAGACCGGGTTCATCATCAGTACCGGGAATGCCGGGACTCTGCGAGAGCAGCACGGTACTCGGATTCCGACGGAACTCATCGGTTATCGAGCGGGCAATGGCTTCGCGGAGTGTCACTGTGTCGAGTTCCCCGGCATGCTTCGCCATCAGTCTGCTGAAATCTTCATTGCTCAGCGGACAGACATGCGTGTCATCGGCGAAGACGCCGCGCTGCACGGACGACGGGTCGGGATCCGGTGCGCCTTTCGCCCGTCTGGCCGACACATCAACGGTCTCGCGATTTCTTTTTTCAATGGCGGCGAGATCCTCCTCGCCGGCTGCGGCGGAGTCCAGCAGCCAGTGCCGGTACCGCGCAGGAGGGTCGAGCGCAGACGTGGCGCTGTCATCCGCCCGTGCACATGCCGCATGCAGCAGTGCAGGACCAGCACCAGATCGCACATAGTCCACCGCATCTTCCATAGCCTGCCACGCGTCGAATATGTTCGTGCCGTCACTCCCGATGATGCGAAGTTCGACGAGCCCCTGGAATTCGTGGGAGAACGTGCTGTCGCCCGATGCATCGCTCAATGCGGCCTCTCCGGCTGCCTGCAGCACGAAAAGCACCGGCAGACGTTCGCGGACGGCATCGCTGACTGCTTCGAATAATGCGCCCTGCGCTGCTGAGCGGGCGTCGATGCTGCACAGCACGATGCCGTCATCTTCGAAACTGCGGATGGCACGCGCGCAGCCGACCGCATGCCGTGCGCGGCTTCCCTCGGATACGGCAACATGCTGCACCCCGGCGTCCGGATTGGCGAAAAGATCACGCGCGCCGCGTCCGCCTCCTCCCGGAGCGGTGGCTTTCCCGAGTGCGGTGAGCAGGATGTCATCCGGGGAGAGTCCCGCGGCAAGCGCAGTCACCAGGTCGCCGCGGCGGGGGAACAGGATGTCGCTTCCGCTGCGCACGTGCAGACCGAGCGCGAGCTGAATCCCCTCGCATCCCGCGCATGACGTGCGTGTCGGTGCGGTATCGTCGGCCCCCTCCGTCGCCTCCTCCGGCTGCCCGGCCGTGGCCTCCGTCGCCTCCTCCGGCTGCCCGGCCGTGGCCTCCGTCGCAGCGATGAAATCATCCAGCGCGCGGCCGAGGTGCATGAGTCCGTACCAGTGGAGCAGCGTGTCTCTGTCTGCCTGTCCGGGAGCGCCGTCGAGCGGCCGCAGCTCGTTGTTCGGATGCTTCGAAGCGTGCATGGGATAACCGGATCCGTCGTGATGCGTGGCGGTGCGATTGCAATAAAATACTCCTTCGGCGGGGGGGATACAACCACATGCAGATAGGCTCGAAACATGATCCGGGAACGCGGGGTCGGTGTTCACGTCCATGGACAGGGGGGGAAAACGACCCGACAGGCGTTTCACCCCTGTCATTATTGGCGAAAAATTTGCTTCCCATGCGAAAAATTGTTTGACTCGAGCGATTTTTTCATTATGTTTGATCGACTTTTCACACTACATATCCACCATGTTCAGGAGGCATTCATGGCAAAAGCACCGGCAAAGCCGATGACCAAGAAGGAAATCATTGACCATCTCGCTGAGAAAGTTGATCAGCCCAAGAAGGTTGCCGAGCAGTTTCTCAACGAGTACAACGACCTCGTCTACAAGCAGACCAAGAAGATGAAGGAATTCACCATGCCTGGTCTCGGCAAGTGGGTCGTCGGCAAGTCCAAGGCGCGCAAGGGCCGCAACCCTGCCACGGGCGAAGAGATCAAGATTCCCGCGAAGAAGGTCCTGAAGTTCCGCGTCGCCAAGGCAGCGAAGGACTCGGCCCTCTGATCAGGGAACGATAGATCATGCTGAAGGCGCCATCATGGCGCCTTTTTTTTGTGCTGTTTTCTTTCCCGTTCCGTTGTAGTATGCGATTGTCCTGTCAGGGAGCACAGGCATCAGAACACATACAGGAATGGGGAGCATCATGATATCCACCGTCTACAGTGCCTCGACGCATGGGATCAGCGCAAGCGTCATCACGGTCGAGACACATATTGAAAGCCAGATCCCCGGTATCGTCGTCGTCGGACTGCCGGACAATGCCGTCAAGGAAAGCCGCGAACGGATCTCCGCGGCGATCAAGAATTCCGATTTCGCTTTCCCGTTGCGACGGATCGTCATCAATCTCGCACCGGCGGACATTCGCAAGGAAGGATCGGCCTTCGACCTCCCGCTGGCGATGGGCATTCTGCACGCCAGCGGTGCACTCAGTGATGCGCAGGTTGAAGGCACCATCTTTCTCGGAGAGCTCGCGCTCGACGGGACGTTGCGTCCGGTGCACGGTGCACTTTCCATCGCTCTGGAGACGCGTCGCCGCGGATTCCGGCGCATCATCCTGCCTGCGGCCAACGCGCGCGAGGCGGCCATGGTGCAGGATATCGATGTCTATCCCTGCACGTCGCTGCGCGAAGCCGTCGCCTGTATCGAAGGCACGCATCCGAACAGCAGACCGTTTCGCGTCGATGTGAAGCAGGTGTTCCGCGAGCAGCAGGGATTCGCGGCGATGGACTTCTCGGATGTAAAAGGGCAGGAGCACGTCAAGCGTGCACTGGAGGTCGCCGCGGCGGGAGGGCACAATATCATTCTCATCGGGCCGCCGGGATCGGGAAAAACCATGCTTGCGAAGCGCATCCCCACGATCCTGCCGCCCCTCAGTTTCGAGGAGGCGCTCGAGACGACGAAGATCCATTCGGTATCCGGGCTGCTGCCGCCCGGCGCAGCGATCGTTGCGACACGACCCTTCCGTGCGCCGCATCACACGATCAGTGACGCCGCGCTCGTGGGCGGCGGAATCGGATACGCGCGTCCGGGCGAAATCAGTCTTTCGCACAACGGCGTTCTGTTTCTTGACGAACTGCCCGAATACGCACGCAACGTGCTCGAAGTGCTGCGGCAGCCGCTCGAGGAGGGCGCGGTGACGATCTCCCGCTCGCGGTCGACGGTGGAATATCCCGCGGCCTTCATGCTGGTGGCCGCGATGAATCCCTGTCCCTGCGGGAACAGTGGAAATCCCGCGCAGCGGTGTTCCTGCACCGAACCGGAGGTTCAGAAATACATGAGCCGCATTTCCGGTCCGCTACTGGACCGTATTGATATTCACATCGAATGTCCCCAGGTCAAGTATCAGGAGCTGACCAGCGACCGTCGTGGTGAGCCCTCTCAGCGGATCCGGAAACGCGTGATCTCCGCGCGTGCACGTCAGCAGGAGCGCTTTCGCAGCCGGCCCGATCTGCACTGCAACGCGATGATGAGCAGCCGGGACATTACACGGTTCTGCTCGGTTGACGGTGGCTGCAAGGATCTTCTGCGCAGCGCATCGCAGAATCTCGGGCTCAGCGCACGCGCGTATGATCGCATTCTCAAGGTTGCACGGACAATCGCCGACCTCGCCGACAGCGTGCGTATCTCGACGGAGCATATCTCCGAGGCGATCCAGTACCGCGATCTCGACCGGCGGATGTAGGAACATGTGGGGGATACGAGGAGGATGCGTCAGTTTCGGCGTTGCAGTTTTTCGCGCAGGACGAAATAGATGAAGGTCGGAATGCCGAGGATATAGCGCCGCCACAGCCGGCGCGGTTCATGCAGCAGACGATGCAGCCATTCGAATCCGATGCGCCGAAGCCAGCGCGGTGCGCGCGGACGGGTGCCGGCGGCAAAATCCAGGAACGCGCCGGTGGCAAGTGTGACAGGGACATCCAGCACCGGTGTGTGCCGCTGCATCCAGGCGAACTGAAAAGGAGTCCCGAGACCGAGGAACAGCAGGTCGGGTTGAAATTGCCGTATCGTGTGTACGACGGAAGAGTCATCGATGTCGATGGTGCCGTGGTGCACGTGAAGCGGTGCATCCGGATACTGCTGCTTCAATTCCGCGGACAGCTGCCCGGCAGTGTGCATACTGCCTCCCAGCAGAAAGACCCTGAGACCGCGACGAAGCGCATAATGCAGAAGCGAGAAGTGATAATCGGTGCCGTTGATACGCGGAGGGCGTACGCGGCTCAGCATACGAATACCGAGCCAGGTCCCCAGACCGTCGATGTAATTGATCGAGCAGCCGTTAAGGAAGTCACGCAGCCATTGCTCGCGACGGGCCAGAAGCAGAACGAAGAAGTGAGGCGCGGTGATGCGCAGCGTCATCCCCTGTGTGATGGCACGCTGTATCCGTTCATCCAACTCTTCATAGGTCAGAATATCGAGACGCACACCGAAGAGGTGTGCCTCCTGCTGCTGATCGTGCACATTCCGGGACACCGGTTTCACCGTTTCAGGACTTGAATATTCTGAGGATGCATTCGTCGCCTATTGCTCTTGACATCATCCCGCGGAACGAATACATTTCTGATGTCATCACATCAGTACGGAGGTCAGATAGAAGACACGCCTCACGTCATAGCGATCCTGCCAGTCACCCGTGCTGGTAACGGCAACGGGTAAACTCGCGAAGATGTTGACAGAATTCAGAAGCGGCGCCCAGGGCGCCGCTTCCGCATTTCATGACCGTCCGGTCACCCGCTGTCTTTACCTGATTTCTTTGAGGCGCTTTTTTTCACCGCAGATTTCTTTGCCGCAGCCTTTTTTGTCGCGGTTTTCTTTGTGGCGGCTTTTTTCGTCGCCGTCTTTTTTGCCGCGGCCTTTTTCGTCGCCGTCTTCTTCGCAGCAGAGCCTTTTTTCGCCGCAGATTTCGTCGCAGTCTTGACTTTCGAAGACGCAGCAGCTTTTTTCTCCTGCTCCTTCTCCTGCTCCTTCTCCTGCTCCTCCTCCTGTTCCTGCTCATCCGCGCCGAACCAGCCGAGGAGGAGAGACATGAGCATGACGCCGTTGTTGTCCTTTCCTTCGACGAATGTACCGTCGAACTGCTGTTCGGCGTGCTCGGGTTTCAGGCTTTTCCAGCGGACGGCGCCCTCATCGTCAAACGGTTCTTCATGGGGTTCATATCCGAGTTCCCGAAGCTTCGCGCCCACGACCTCCCGCAGTTCACTCTGCACGTCAAACCATTTCGCAAGAATGCGCTCGGCGAGTTCTGCCGAGAGATTTGCTTCGTCCGCGATCACGGGAAGCAGCAGCGAAACGGGGGCCCGAAAGATGTTGCGGAAGCCGCGCAGCTGATGTTTCCCGGTGGTCAGGCGGCACAGGCCGACCTTGTCTTCTTCCAGCGCCGGGCGCACAACGGAGAATCGGAACTGCCGATCGTCCATCAGCGCGAATACGGCATTCGCAGGTTGCGCCTGCACGTCATCTGCATGCTCTGCCATGATCATTCTTCTATCGTGAAACAAGCGTTTTCACCGCAAAGGTAGTGTTTTCGGAGGATTTCTCCGAACGACGGGCTCGCCGACCAGGAAAGTCGAAACGCGGAGGCCGGTCAGATTTCGATGTGCTCGACGTCGGTCGATGGAGGCGTATAGACGCGGGGGAGAGTGATGATGAAGGCGGTGCCGGGATGCTCGTCATTTTCCGCGAGACGCGAGGGCGACTCCACGCTGATGCGGCCGTTGAACTGACGGATGATATGCATCACGACACTCATGCCGAGTCCCGTGCCTTCGATCCCTTTTTTCTTCGAGACGGTTGAACGGTAGAAATCCTGGAAAATCTTCTGTTGTTCGCCCGGAGGGATGCCGATGCCGCTGTCCGCGATCTCGATCGCGATGGCCTCCTCCTCGGTGCGGATGTGGATTTCCACACGCCCGCCCTTCTCGGTGTATTTGTGCGTGTTGGAGATGAGATTCGAGAGGCCGAGCTTGAGCAGCTTCCGTTCCGCCTCTATGTACACGTCGTCCTCGCTGTTGATCCAGGTGGAAAAACGGATCTTTTTCGCCACGAAGAGAATGCGCATCTCCTGATAGATCTCATCGATCAGTTCGGTCAGATTCACCCGAGAAATCTCGGGCCGCTCTGCGAGCTTGAGCTGCGTCAGCTGCAGGATGTCGTTGACGATGGAAATCGCGTTGTTCAGGCGGATGCGGGATCGTTCGAGGGGACGCTCCAGGGCGTCGGACACACGGCCGAGTGACCCGTCGAGAATCATGTTGAGGTAGGTCATCGCCGCCGCGATGGGCGTTTTCAGGTCGTGCACGACGGACATGACGTAGCGGGATTTCGCGGCTTCGGCTTCCTCCAGTTTGCTGTATGCGACCGTCAGCGACCGTTCCCGCAGGTACAGTTCCTTGGAGATGGAGTTCGCGAGGTAGTTGCTGATGGTAAGGATGACAACGAGGATGGCGATCTTCGTGAAAACGTATGTCGTGTTGAGATAGAGCGGAGAATCGAGGAATTCTTCGATGCCGACATGGGGAATGACGCCTCTCAGCTCGAGCACGGCGCCCGTCGTGATGATGACCATCGTGATCCCGACGAGCAGTGTGACCACGTTGCGCGGCAGGATCAGGCTCCCGATGATGACGTGGAAAATGAAAAAGTAAAAGAACGGGGATTCCACGCCCCCCGTGAAATAGATGGTGACGATCAGGGACCCGAAATCCATGATCATCTGCAACAGGGCGAAGTGCAGTCCGTTGAACGGCGCGTATCCATCGGGCAGTTTCGAATGCGTGAGATGGAAGGCGACATTGTACAGGATGATGCCGGCGGAGACAATGGCAATGAAGATTTCGTTGATACGCAATGACTCGATCAGGGCGCCGACGAGGATCAGGCTGAGCAGCATGGCGATGGCCACGTAGCGCAGTTTGATGATCCAGAGATTCCGGCGCTTGAGTGTGCGCCAGAACTCGTCGTACATGATCCATTTCGGTGCGAGCTCGATCATCGGTCTCTCGCAGATCCGCCGTCGTTGCCTGTGTGATGCAACTGCTCATGGATGACATCCAGCAGTTGTGCCGGGGGCACCGGTTTTTCGAGAAATTCATCGATCGGTACCAGGGCGCTTTCCCCGAGGTGCATCCCGATTGACCGTGACAGGCAGGTGAGCATCACGATGGGAAAATCATACCCGCTGCGACGGAAACGGTTGGCGAGATAAAACCCGTCATCCGCTTCCTGCATCATGACATCGAGTATTACCAGGTCGGGATGCTGGTCCTTGACAAGATCAATGGCTTCATCGACGGTTCCGGCGGACACGACGTAGTAACCGTTCGCTTCCAGAAGGAGCCGGTTGGCTTCCACAATATCCGGATCGTCGTCGATAAGTGCGATGGTGGGCATCGTCTTCCTCCGCTGCCGCGGCGTGGCATGCGCGCGGCCTGTGTTTCGACTTCTGCTGTGAAGATACACAGGAGCGCGGCAACACGCAACGACAAACAGATGTACTTGTCCTCTATGTGAACGTTTGTTTCCCCGCCTCCGTGAGGGTTTTCCCGCGGAGAGCATATATCCAGGCGGATTTTAGTGAAAAAAATCACAAATACCAGGCTTTATCATTGATTGTATGTCTCCGCTTTGCGATGTTGCATATGAACGGCAATGACGCACAAAGGCCGTGGAAAAGGGCAGAGAAAGGATCTCATGAGCTGCGTAGTTTCAACCGTTCCCGAGCGCTGCAAGCGCTGTTATTGCTGCGTGCGGGAATGTCCGGCAAACGCGATACAGATTCAGAACGGACAGGCCGTCGTGCTGTCTTCGCGCTGCGTGGGCTGCGGCAACTGTCTGAAAGTCTGCACGCAGAATGCGAAATCCGTCCAGGACGGTGTCACGGCGCTGCTCGGGCGCTTCGCGGATGCCGACGGCAGAGAGCGGATCGCCCTGGTTGCGCCGTCGTTCGCCGCGGCATTCCCCGATATTGATCCGCTTCGCGTGGTCGGTGCGCTCAAGGCACTCGGCTTCAGCCGTGTGGTACAGGTCGCCTTCGGGGCGGATCTGGTCAGTGCGGCTTATGGGGATTACCTCGACGACCGGAATGAGACGGTGATCACGACGCCCTGCCCGGCGATTATCGAACTCATCGAGAAGTATCATCCCGAACTGCTCCCGAATCTCGCTCCCATCGTGTCGCCGATGATCGCGGCAGGCAAGGTCGTCCGGGAGAAATACGGCCGCGACGCAGTGGTCGCCTTCATCGGTCCCTGTGTCGCAAAAAAACTCGAAGTCCTCGATGAGAATGTTTCCGGCGTTGTCGATGAAGCTCTGACATTTGATGAACTGATCGCTCTTTTTACCGCCCGCGGCATCGATCCCGCCGATCAGTCGCCGCTGGAGTTCGATCCGCCGGACGCGGATCTCGGACAGATATATCCGGTTTCCGGCGGATTGCTCAAAAGTGCGGGCATCAGCTCGGATGTCATGGACGAACAGGTGATCGTCGTCGAGGGCCGTCAGCGCTGTCTGAACATTCTCAACGAGATTGCCCAGGACAAGGTCAACAGCAAGCTCATCGATATCCTTTTCTGCGAAGGCTGCATCAACGGTCCGGGCATGACCAGTTCACTGAACTACTACGAACGCCGCGAGTGTATCATCAACTGGGTGAAATCCCGTCGTGATGCGATGGACAGGGAGGCCTGGGAGGAGGCGATGCACGAATTCGGCCAGCTCGATCTGTCACGCACGTTCGCCGATCGGCGCGTCCAGGAGCGGACGCCGGATGAAAGCGAGATTCAGCGCATTCTTCACGCAATGGGCAAGCGGGAAGCCGGCAATCAGATCAACTGCGGAGCCTGCGGCTACCAGACCTGTCGTGAACTCGCCGTGGCCGTCGCGCAGGGCATTGCGGAAAAGGAAATGTGCCTGCAGTACACCATCGACAATCTCGAACGCTCGCACCGGGAGCTTGCCGAGGCGCAGGCGCAGCTCATCCAGACCGAGAAACTCGCATCCGTCGGACAGCTCGCGGCTGGCGTAGCGCATGAAATCAATAATCCCCTTGGGACGATTGTTCTCTATTCGCATTTGCTTCTCAAGCAACTCAGGGATGCCGATCCCGCGCGCGACGATATTCAGTTCGTCATCTCCGAAGCCGAGCGTTGTCGTTCCATTGTCAGTTCGCTGCTGAATTTCGCTCGCCAGGGCAAGCTGGAAGTGGGCAGCTGTTCGGCGCACGAACTGATCGATTCCATCGTCGCCATGGTCGGCAAGCGCGAGGAATTCCACGACATCCGCATCGATACGAACCTGGCCGATGACCTGCCGAGGCTGCACATCGACGTCGACCAGATGAAACAGGTGCTGCTCAACCTTGCGATGAACGCCTGCGAGGCAATGCCCGAGGGCGGAACGCTGACCCTGTCGGTTGCGCACGGCAGCGCTCCGCGTGAGGTCGTATTCACCGTTCGCGACACGGGAGTCGGCATCCCGAAGGAGAACATGTCACGGCTGTTCACGCCATTTTTCACCACAAAGCAGGTTGGAAAGGGCACGGGTCTGGGGCTGCCCATCGCATACGGGATCGTCAAACTGCATCACGGACAGATCTCCGTGAACAGCGAAGTCGGTCAGGGGACGACCTTCACGATCACGCTGCCGTCCGATCTGCGCGATTACCCGTCTGGCAAGCAGATGTCGCCGCGTGAACTCGCGGCCGCGCTGTCACCCGGCATCACCAATCTTCATCCGACGAAATAATATGGAAGAAACGAAACCGCAGCTGCTCGTTGTGGACGACGAGCTGGGAATGCGGGAGGGAATCCGGCGAATTTTCAACCTGGAGGGATATGACGTCACCATCGCCGAAAACGGTTCGGAGGGTATCGAGAAAGGGAGCCAAAAGGAGTTCGACGTTGCCCTGATTGACCTGAAGATGCCTGACTACGACGGCGTAACGGTTCTGCGCACCATCAAAGAGCGCTGGCCCGACACCGAGTGCATGATCATCACGGCATTCGCCGGCATCGATTCCGCGGTGGAGGCCACGAAACACGGCGCATATACCTACGTTCCGAAGCCATTTACTCCCGACCAGATTGTCTTCGAAGTCAATCACGCACTGGGCAAGCGCCGGCTGACACTTGAAACCCGCGAACTGCGCGCCGAGCAGGAGCGACGACTTCTTGAGATCAGCCAGGAAAAGAGCCGGCTCCGCACCATTATCAATTCCATCAACGACGCGGTGTTCGTCACGAACCTCGAAGATGAGATCGTGCTCGCGAATCCCAGAACCCGTTCGCTGCTGAATTTTCCATCCAGTATCCGCGCGGGTGACAACATCGCCGACGTTCTGCCCCGCGAGGTCATCGATTTGATCCACGAGGCGCAGGAAAAGACGCGGCAGGACATCGAACTGGTTTCCCACGAATGGGAGATGAAACCGAATCTCGAACTGGTCGTGCATATGAAAACCGTGCCGGTGAAGGATGCGGAAGGGGATATCCTCGGTTTTGTCACCACCATGCAGGATGTCACGCAGCTCAAGCGTCTCGACATGCAGAAGTCACAGTTCGTTTCCATGGTTGCGCATGAGCTCAAGGCTCCCGTCGCCGCCGTCAGCGGATATCTCGAGACCATGCACGAGCAGTTGCTCGGGGACGATATCGGCAGCTACGAAAAAATGATAGGCAGGTCGCGCGAACGTTTGCAGGCACTGATCGACCTGGTCAATGATCTGCTGAATATCAGCCGCCGTGATCTCGGCACGGTGCGCAGGGAAATCACCGCCGTCCGCATCCCGGACGTCGTGGAGAATACGCGTGAGTTGCTGGAAGGGGAAATGGCAAGGAAGGACCTGACGTTCAGCGCTGAATTCGAAGATGCACTGCCGACGATCGACATCGATCGTGATGAGTTCAGCCGGGTGATCACAAACCTGCTCAGCAACGCCATCAAATACAATCGCGAGGGGGGACATATCTCCGTGCATGCGGAGCGGGAGGGTGAGGATGTGCGCATTTCCGTCAGTGACACCGGCATCGGGATGAAACCGGAGGACCAGGAGATGCTTTTCCGCCAGTTCTACCGCATCAAGAATGATGCGACCCGCAGCATTCCCGGAACCGGGCTCGGCCTTTCCATCGTCAAGCAGATCGTTGAATCCTACAATGGAAACATTGCGGTGAACAGCACCTGGCAGGACGGCAGCACCTTTTCCATCCGTCTGCCCATTCGTTTTTCCGGCGGCGAGTAACACACACCTGTCTCCGTTTATTCCCCCTTCCGTACGGGCTCCGTACACGATAAAATTTATCCAAATACACCTGTTTCGTGCAACATATTGCCCGGAACTTCGTTATCTTCTCTATTGTCACAATTACGATAATGATGCGGCAGATTATCCTGATATTTGGATTTCTTGTGCTGTGTCTTGCATTTCCGACAGTCCTGGCTGCCCAGCAGTCGTCGGAAAAACGCACACAGCAATTGGTTGGAGAGCAGAAGCAGCTCCTGCGTTTCGGGAGGCTCGACATTACCGACGGGCTTTCGCAGGGGATGATATTCTGCATGTTCCAGGACAGCCGCGGCTTCATGTGGTTCGGCACGAAGGAAGGCCTTAATCGCTTCGACGGTTATGATTTTCTTTCATACCGGAAGCGTCCGGGGGATACGACGTCCCTTCCGGATAATTATGTCATGGCCATCACCGAGGATACACGCGGACGGCTCTGGCTGGGAACTCTGTCCGAAGGCCTCGTCATGTTCGATCCATCGACGGAGGTTTTTACGAAGGTGCGCATCCCGCATGAGCGAGGGACCGACAGGGTGCGCCCCGTCGATGATGTGGAAGTTGACGGCAACGGTCTGCTTTGGGTGGCGGTGCACGGGATGAAGCTTTTTTCGCTGGATACGCGTCTTTCCGATGTCGCTGCAATCCAGGCATCGATGAATCCGGCCGGTCCGTACCTCAAGTTTGACAGCAAGGAGGTCGAACGGCTGCGGTACGACCGCCTTGGCCGGCTCATGTATCTGACCGATGAATCATTGTATGTCTACGACTCCGGGCACGGGACGTGGGATCTTCTGGTACGGCACCAATCGCTATTCGGGTCCGAGCGGAACACCACCGGATTCATGTTCAGTGCGACACAGAGCGATAGTACGATCTGGGTTGCGGTTACCATAAACGGATGCACGCATCTGCGGCGGCTGAGTCCAGACGGACAACGCGTCCTCGAGCGACGTATCGTGCTGGTTGAAGGCAGGGAGCAGCATATCCGCGACATGATTGAGGGATCGGACGGGGCGATGTACATGATTTCCCACGAATTCTTCATGCGTCTCGACCCACGGACCGGGACGCTGCTGTATTCGTCCGCACAGAGAGATCACATGGCGGGATATCTCGGCTGGGGGCATCATCTCGGTGTCAGCCGGGACGGCGTGCTCTGGATCGGTACCAGCGGATACGGCCTGAATACGTTCAATCCGCTCACGCTCGTTTTCAACGCACATCACGAACGGATCCATCCCGCGCTGTTCGCCAGGGAGATGGAGGCGTTCGACCGATCTATCCGCGAACGCACAGACGGCGCCATGCGTCTTGTCAATGACATTTTTCCGCGGCGCATGCCCGATGGCAGTCTCTGGTGCGGCACCGTTGATCACGGACTTCTGCACTGGGATGCCCGCACCGGACGCATACGGCATTATGGTGTGAACGGAAATGACCTCTACAGTTTCCTCATGGTGCGTGTGCATCGACCGTTTGTTGACAGCAGGGGACGCGTGTGGGTGGGCAACCGTCACGGCATCAGCCGGCTCACCGATTCTCCCGAGCAATGGGAGCATTACTGGTTTGCGCCTGACGGGCCGGATCTGACGGGCGCCGACAGCCGCACGACCTGCTGGTACGAGGATCCCGAAGGCATGATATGGCTCGGCACTATCTCGTCGGGAATGGCGCGCTTCGATCCCGACAGCGGGACATTTACATTCTATCAATACGATGCCGATGATTCAACGAGTCTGAGTCACGATCACGTCCTCAGCATCGAACCCGATCCTGATTATCCGGAACACTGGCTCTGGGTCGGTACTGACGGTGGCGGACTCAACCGGTTCGATCTCCGCAGTGGACGCTTCACGCAGTACGGCGCCATGCAGGGCCTGACGAATCCCGTTGTCTACGGCATCCTTCCTGATGAGCAGGGCATGCTCTGGATGAGCACGAATGAGGGACTGTTCCGTTTCAATCCGCGCAGTGAGCACTTCCGTCAGTATGACGTGCGTGACGGTCTGCAGGATAACGAATTCAACCGCGCGGAATATTACCGCATCGGAGACTCCCTCTGCTTCGGAGGCGTCAACGGCTACAATATCTTCGATCCTTCCGAGATCAGGATCAACAGCACCATCCCGCCAATCGTATTCACGGGATTCCGCCTGTTCGACACCGAGATCAATCCCGCCGCCCCTGACAGTCCCCTGTCTGCTGCCATCCCGTATGTGCAGAGCATCGATCTGGCCCATGACCAGAACATGTTCACCATCGAGTTCTCATCACTGGATTATCACGCGCCGGACCGCAACCGCTATCGCTACCGGCTCGAGGGATTCACCAGCGGATGGATCGATGCGGGGACGACGCGTTCGGCGACCTTTACAAACCTGGATCCGGGGGAGTATGTGTTTCACGTCATCGGTTCGAACAATCACGGGACGTGGAACAAGGAGGGCGCGACGGTGCGCATCGTCATTCATCCGCCGTGGTGGATGACCGGCTGGGCTTTCGCGCTGTATTCGATCGTCATTATCGGCACGCTGCTCGGCGTCGACCGTCTGCAGCGTCGGCGTCTGATCACCAGGGAACGCGAGCGTGCGCAATACCGGGAAGCGAAGCTGCGTGCCGAAACAGCGGAACTGGAGGCCCGGGTCGCGCGGGCAGAAAACGAGCGCAAGCAGAAAGAGATGCAGGTGGCCTCGGTCATTCAGCAGCGTGTGCTGCCGCAGGAACTGCCGCGTATCCGCGGCTACGATATCGCCGGGATCAATCTGCCGGCAGATGAAATCGGCGGCGATTATTTTGACTGCATTCCGCTGCGCAACGGGCGCGTCGCCTTCGTCGTGGCGGATGTGACCGGAAAGGGCGTGCCTGCATCGCTTCTTGTAAACAGTCTCCACGCGGCGCTGAGAGTGCATCTCGACAATGACGAGGACATCCCAGATCTCGTCCGGCGCCTCAATGCGTTTCTCTATCGCAGCACACCGGCCAGCGCGTTCATCACCTTCCTGATCGCGGTGCTGGATCCCGACACGGGGCGGATCGAAGTGATCAATGCGGGACACAATCCCGCACTGATCCACCGCAACGGCAGTGTCACCGATACGGAGCGCAGCCGGCATTTGCCGCTCGGCTGCACGATCGGCGCACAGGGATATACGAGTGAACGTTACTCGATCGGGGAAGGTGAAGGCATGCTGCTGTACACCGACGGCATCACCGAGGCGATGAACACCGAACGCGTTCCCTTCGGGCAGGAAGCGCTCGAGAACCTCGTGATGAGCCACCGGGGAAAACCCGCAGCGCTGCTGCTCGGGAACGTCGTGTCCGAACTGCGCTATTATGCGGGCGGTGCCGAACAGAGCGACGATATCACCGCGCTGTATATCCGGCGCAGTGTACAGGCCGAGGTCTCACGCGAAACGGACACGGGGAAACATGTCACAGAAACCGACCGGAGCCGCCGCGGCTGAGAGCACATGCACGCCCGGGTCGCCGTTCTGCAGATCAGTACCGGTACACGGCCGCGCAGACGGCACCGCCCGGAATCTTCTCCTTTGACTGGGCGAACACCAGTCCGCCGTTCAGCAGCGTGTGCACCGTCGCCGTGTTCAGCAGGTCTTCCTTTCCATCCACGGGTGCTTCATCGACATTGACCTCGCCGGTATTGGGGAAAAACTCTCCGCTCACCTGCTCGCCCGGAGTAACGAAGAGCGTATCGACGCGTCCGAAATACGCATCCGGGAGGATCTCCTCAATGGACGTCGCGGTTTTTCCGCTTCCCGCCAGCTGTTCGTAGCGCGCGAGCGCTTTCTCCTTCTTTTTCTGATACCAGGGCTCGACGATTTCCCAGGCGCGCTTCCGCAGCTCCGCGGGTTTCAGATCGTCCGGGTTCCCCTTGATCCCTTCGTCGAGGAGATAGGGATAGGAATTCGCCTCTTCGTAAATGGACATCAGGTAATCGACGCAGGCGAGAACGAGCGGCACCTGCTCACCGCCGATGGCGCGGTGCAGGCCATTGTCGATCTGATGAAAGTAGCGTTTGATCATATTCTTGCTGTATCCCTCGGATTCCTGTCCGTGGAAGACGGCGTTCCGCTGACCCGGGCCGCCCGCCGCGCCGGTGTGATACTGCAGGTGACGCGAGGAGTATTCGTGTCCGAGCGCATCGGCGAGGTTTTCGGGTAGTCCTTCAGGATGGATTTCCTCGACGGCCGTACGGCTGCCCTCGAGCAGGCGGACCTTGTTCTGGCTCACGGCGAGGATATAAAAGCGGCCGTCGCCGGTGAACACGGGCAGCAGCGGCTTGACATGGAATCGGGGCCCAACCTTTACCTCTTCGCTGAACGATCGCGCCACGCGGAATGTCTCGAAGAAATCGGGCGACAGAAATACCGCAAGTCCTTCACTCTGATGCCGCCAGAATTCGTCGTCCTCGATCAGGTCCCGTGCGTGATCGATTACCTCCGGTGCATAATGGTCATCGGGATAGGCCTCCGCGATGCGGTCTTCGGCTTTTTTCAGGAGGTTGCGGAAACGGATAGGATCCTGCTGCGCCTCCGACCAGATGCGATGCGTCGGCATGTAAATCGACACGCAGGGCTCATCGTGGCGTTCGGCCAGCGGCTTGAGTTCATTGAGCGTCATGATATCCATGGGAAATCTCCTTCTGTAGGTCTTTGGTCATGCATGCACGCGCAAACGGTTCTCCCTTGCAGTGATGATCTCGTACATGCGGCATATTCATATACTACACGCTTCCGAGCCGGAAGTCAACTCCTTGCCCTATCATTCCCGGTCTGATGGCAAATCAAAGGAGGAGGCTGACGCGAGCAAGCCTTCGCCGCTGTGCCCGGGGGCGCACGACACCGGCATGATCACGTCAGCCTCCGATCGGGGTGAGACGTGGGGGGAGAACCGCCGGGCGATCCTCCCATCCACATCGGGGTTACTTCATCAGGTTCATCGTGCGGTTAAGCGCCGCACCGTCCACACTCAGCGTGTAGACATACATGCCGCTCGAAAGTCCGCTGGCATCGAACGGTACGCTGTACGCGCCCTTCTTCTGCTCTTCACTGACGAGGGAGGCCACTTCGCGGCCGAACATGTCATACACGCGCAGTGTCACCTCGGCATCCTTCTTCAGCGTGTAATTGATCGTGGTGGAAGGATTGAAGGGATTCGGGTAGTTCTGCTCGAGTACTGCCACGTCAGGGATGCTGGCCTTGTCGGTGTAGCGCGCCTTGGGCGTCATGTTCAGCGGTACAACAACCTGGGCAGTCTTCGTGCAGAGCGGAATATTCCCCGAGGCGTCCGTGATCACGAAGGTCGCTGTATAGATGCGTCCGGTGCCAATGCCGGAGCGTTCGGCGCGGAGGTTGAATTCCATATCCGGGGTTCCGGGATCGACGCTCTGGATGTCGTTGATCGTGTTGCCGTCGTCCTCGCCGTTGTCGGGCTCGTTGGAAGTGACGGACATCAGTTTCCAGTCGAAGCAGGACGGCAGGGTCGGAGCGTTCACCGAGATGGTATGCATCTTGTGATTCGGCGGCCAGAGCATATCGGGGCTCAGCGTGAAGTCCGCCACCATCGGGCATACCTGCAGGTCGAGATTGTCCAGGAAGACAGCCGAGTTCAGGATGCGGTCACGTGCATCCGCGAGGCGGAACTGCACGGTCACCGTCTGTCCGCCGTACATCGACAGATCGATCGAGGACGTGAACTGGGAGGTCGCGGCATTATAAATCACGTCATTCGGTGAGGGGAAGGGGGGCGAGGGAGAAGCGGAGGATCCGCCGGGCGCGTTCGAATACGCCGCCGCGGTGGACGTGCTCACCTGTGCATTGTTCGGCAGGCGCGCAATGTTGCCGAGCCAGTTGCCGTTGCCGTCGAACACGTCGGCGCGGAAATAATCCGTGAACGAGTTCGTAAAGGTGGGATTTTCCTCGGAGAGGAACTGCCAGTCAAAGCTCAGCGACGCGCTGGAAACGGCCGGAAGCGCGAAATCCACGCTCAGCGTGATGACGTCGTAGGAGGGAACATTGTCGGGACTGCTGTAGGGAGCATTCGCCAGCAATGCCGGACCGGACATGTTATGGGACCTGTATTCCGTGGCGGTTCCTGCCGTCTGGGAGGCAAATCCCGTACTGAGGACGAGGTAGTCCGCACCGGCGGTGGGGAAGGACTGCAGTCCAGCGGTGTAGACCATGGCCTGGGCGCTCACACCGGTCAGTGTGGAGGATGACGACAGGCAGCCTGCGCGATCGGTCATGATGGCGGACGCGGCCATAACAGCGCTCGTTGCCGCTTTGTTCAGGGACGACGGGTGTGGTGTCTCGTACCGTCCCGCATTCTGCGCGGTGGCCTGCGAAAAGCCTGCCAGAAGCAGTGCCGCGCAAATACCCGCCGCGGTTTTCCGAGTGAAGGATACAAACATGTTCATAAACGCTCCTCTTCTATGTAAAATGAAATAGTGGGGTAGGGATGGACAGCCAGCAGCGAAGCTGGACCACAGCATCACATTCCTGTCGCGAGGCTGTCGCGTCAGGTCAGACGGGACGATTTCAGGTTTTCGGAATCCCGATCAGCAGTCAGTATTTAAAAGCGGATAATAGACGTCTGGAATATACGTAATTGCAACAGTCATGTCAATAGCGTGACTGAAAAACCATGTTTCAGATGGGTGAGGAAGATATGATCTCCGGATGGTCGGCCCTGGTTATGCAGGGCCATGCTGTGTTCACGGAGTCTGATCCATTCTTGCATCCCCGGCAAATATGGAGTACTTTTGAATGCCCCTGCTCGTCCTTGATGACGCGGCTTCTGTGGTCCGGGAGGGCTCCCCACATGTATGCAGCAACTCCGCCCGTCATCCGGGTGGCGGGCCTGGCCGGCACGGCAGCACCGAACAGGGTGGCAGCAGCAATGCCGCCTGTGAGATGCTTTTTTGTCGGGTCCTTGCACTACAATCGCATAAGTGAGTTACAGTAATGAAACACAATCCGGAAAAACCGACTGACAAACTGGGAGTGCTGCTCCCGGGCATGGGAGCGGTCGCCACAACCTTCATCGCTGGTGTCTTTGCCATCAACAAGGGCATTTCGCGGCCGATCGGATCCCTTACGCAGATGGGCACGATCCGTCTCGGGAAGCGCACGGAGAACCGTCTCCCCCGCATCGACGAATTCGTGCCCCTGACCGACCTTGACAACCTCGTCTTCGGCGGATGGGATATCTACGACGACAATGTCTACGAGGCCGCCCGCCATGCCGGCGTACTCGAGACACAGCTGCTTGACGAACTCAAGGATGAACTCACGGCTATCGAGCCGATGCCCGCGGTCTTCGACAAGAACTACGTCCGGCGCCTCGACGGTCCGAATGTGAAGAAAGGCGAGAACAAGATGGATCTCGCCGAACAGCTCATGAAGGATATCGAGTCCTTCAGGGAGCGGCACGGTGTGACGCGCCTGGTGATGATCTGGTGCGGATCAACCGAGATCTACATCGAGGAAACCGACGTGCATCAGAGCATCGATGCCTTCGAGCAGGGACTCCGAGACAGCCATCCTTCCATTCCTCCCAGCATGATCTACGCGTATGCGGCGATCAAGATGGGCATCCCCTACGCGAACGGCGCTCCGAATCTCTCCGGCGACGTGCCCGCACTGGTTGAACTCGCAAAGCAGACCAGCACACCGATCGCCGGGAAGGATTTCAAAACCGGTCAGACACTGATGAAAACCATCATCGCGCCCGGACTCAAGGCGCGGGCCATCGGCGTGAACGGCTGGTTTTCCACGAATATTCTCGGCAACAGGGACGGTGAAGTGCTCGACGATCCCGACAGCTTCAAGACCAAGGAGACATCGAAGCTCAGTGTGCTGGAGGCGATTCTCGAACCGAATCTCCACTCGCACCTGTATGACGATCTCTATCACAAGGTCCGCATCAACTATTACCCGCTGAGGAAGGACAACAAGGAGAGCTGGGACAACATCGATATCTTCGGCTGGCTCGGCTACCCGATGCAGATCAAGATCAACTTCCTCTGCCGGGACTCCATTCTGGCCGCGCCGATCGTGCTGGATCTCGCGCTCTTCCTCGATCTGGCGAAACGCGCCGAAATGTCGGGCATCATGGAATGGCTCTCATTCTATTTCAAGTCGCCGCAGGCGGGAGCAGGGCTGCGTCCCGAACATGACTTGCAGCGTCAGCTGATCAAACTTGAGAATACACTGCGGTACATGCAGGGCGAAAATCTGATTACGCACCTCGGCCTGGACTACTACGAGGAGGCCTTCGAATCATAGGCCGGGACCGCTGAACCGCCCGGCCGGGTTCGAACCGCCGGCAGCAGCGCTCCCGTACGCGGTATCACCTGCCGAGGAAGTGTACTGGCATGCGAGCATATTTCAAATTCACGGTTTCTTCCGTCATCTCCACCGTGCTGGATTACGTGATCACGATTTTCCTGACGGAAGTGCTGTCTGTGCTCTATATCGTGTCCTCAGCGATCGGTCTCATTTCGGGAGGGACGGTCAACTATCTCATCAACAAGAACTGGGTATTTGAACGGAAAGGGAAGCGGGATTACCGGCTGGCAATGCTCTACGCAGCCGTCTGGATGACAAATCTGCTGATGAACACACTCGGATTGTATCTCCTGACCGAGCACCTGCATATCGATTACCGCATATCGAAAGTCATCGCGTCCGTTGCGGTGGGTGCGCTGCTGAGTTATTTCGCGCAGAAGAAAATAGTATTTCGGCCGCGAACCGGTGAGCAGGTCGTTGAGCCGTAATCGTCGCACGATCCCGCCAACGAGGCACCCGGCCCAGATTCACAGTGAAACACAACACATGGCAACAGCATTAGAGAGATTTGTTCAGGGCGTCTACGGCATCCTCATGCCGCTGGTGCGTCTGCTCGTGCGGCTGAACATCGCCCCCAATGTCATTACCACGATCGGGCTGATCATCAACATCATCGCGGCGGCGGTATTCATCGTCGGTGCGGAAATCGGTGCCCGGGGTGATTTTTCCTATATCGGCTGGGGCAGTGCACTGATCCTCTTCGCCGGGCTGTTCGACATGCTTGACGGACAGGTCGCGCGCGTTGGCAACACGTCCAGTGTATACGGCGGCATCTACGATTCCGTAATGGACCGGTACAGTGAACTGATCATGTTTCTCGGCATCTGCTATTATCTCGTTTCACACAGTTATCTGCTGAGTTCGCTGTTCGCATTCATCGCCATGATCGGCTCCATCATGACCAGCTACACGCGGGCCAGGGCCGAAGGTGCCGGCCTGCAGTGCAACTCCGGTCTGATGCAGCGTCCGACGCGCATTCTCATCATCGGTCTGTCCGGACTGCTTTGCAGCATTACGTCCGGCATCATCGGCGCCGCGGCGGAACTGCGCCTCGGTTTCGTGCCCTTCCATGTCGCGGAAACCATTGCGATATTTACCGTTCCCATAACCGTCGTGGCCGTCCTCTCCAACATCACCGCGATCCGCCGGCTGCTCAGCTGCAGGAAGCAGATCGTATCGTGAGGCGGCGTACCATGAAAGCGTTTGTATGTGCCGCAATCTGAAATACAGCATGATGGAGACCGGAACGGTTGAGGGGGAGCGTTTCCCCACCGGGGCAGCAGTCGTGACCGCCCTTGTCTCGATCGCCTACCTGTTCTTTATCCATGTCGCCATCGGACTGCGCATCGAGCATGTTCTGCTGGTTTCCATCTATAATATCGGCTTCGTCGCCCACCCCTGGTCGCGCCGTCTCATGGGGGCGCTCGCCATCTTTCTCGTCTTCGGCATTCTCTACGACGTGATGAAGGCCTGGCCGAATTACCTCGTCAACGAGGTCGACATCGAGGGCCTGTACAGAACCGAAAAACAGTTGTTCGGCATCGGGACGGGCGGTGAACTGCTCACACCGAATGAGTTCTTCGACCAGAACAACAATGTGGCGCTCGACATCACCGCCGGGCTGTTCTATCTCAACTGGATGTCCGTGCCACTTATATTCGCGGTGTATCTGTATTTCCGCAACCGGCGCATCTACCTGTATTACGGCCTGGTATTCCTGCTCGCGAACATCCTCGGCTTCATCATCTATTACATGCACCCCGCGGCACCGCCCTGGTACGTCGAGCAGTACGGTTTTGTTTTCCAGCAGGGAATGAAAGCCAGTGCGGCGGGACTCGTGCGCTTCGACCGGATCTTCGGCCTGGAAGTTTTTCAGTGGATCTACACCCGCAACTCAAATGTATTCGCCGCCCTGCCGTCCCTTCACGCCGCCTATCCAACGGTCGTCCTGTTTTACGCCCTGAAGGTTACCCGCACCTGGTACATGAAGGCTTTCTATGTCGTGTACATGCTGGGCATCTGGTTCGCCGCCGTGTACTCCGGTCACCACTATCTCATCGACGTCCTCCTCGGTATCGCCTGTGCCGTCGCCGGCATCATCCTCTTCCACTCGGTCATTCTCAGAATCCCGTTTATCAGCCGCCTGCTGCGGAAGTACGAGCAGTTCATCACCTGATGCCGCCGTGGGGGGGGAAGTCTTCTCCCGCGCCGCGGGAACCGCTGTCATTCGCTGATCACCCGGTATTCTGAATATCACCGAAAATGTGTATTATTCGGTCGGGTATTTCATACGTCTATATCCTCTTTCCTCATTACGTACAGGGTGTTCTCATGATTCGTTCGCGCGGTTTTCTCTCCCTCCATCCACTCTATGTCATCGTTTCCATCGCCACGGTTTTTCTGTTCTTCTCCGCCTGCTCGGGAGATGACCCAGCATCACCGGATGGCGATTCCGGAAAAATCAGTACCGGTGAAATGACGCAGATACTTGAGGAAGCTGTCGGAGCCGGGGGGACGATCACCGTGCCGGCCTCCGGAGCGGCACTTGCCGGACTCGAGCTGGAAGTGCCCGCGGGGGCGTACAGCGGATCGAAGACGGTGAAAATTTCCTCCGCCGACATCACGGAGCACGACTTCGGATCGAATTTCGACCCCGTCACGCCGCTGATCCGCATCGAGAACGGCGGAGATTTCTCTGTCCGTCCCATGCGTCTGCGCATTCCGCTGCCGAATCTCGGAGCCCGTTTCCCCGTCGCGTTCTACTATGACCGCGAAGCCGGGACACTCGAAGCGATTGCCCCGGTGGACCGCTCCGCCGAATGGCTGGATGTGGCCGTGCGGCATTTTTCCGAAATCGTCGTGTCGGCGACACAGATTGAGCTCCTCCGGCAGGGTGGCGGCTTTCACAGTCTGTTCGAGCCCGCCGTCAACGGCTGGTCCTTTGTCAATGACGGTGCCTACGCGGAACCCGGCGGCATGTGCGCGGGCATGAGTATCGGCGCGGCGCATTTTTTCCGGGATTTCAGTGCATCGGTATCACTCGCACAGCATTTCGACAACGACCGTTTCTGGTTCCGGACGCCGAAGGTCTGGGAGGATGACGCGTCCGGGATCAAATTCTGCGCGGAACTGCAGAAGGCATTCGTGACGGATAATTCTTTCTGGACGTCCGGGGGCGGTACGCCGTTTGATGGCTTCCTGAACAAATCGGAGGAGGATCATTTCTGGAGTCTCTGCTACGCGATGCTCGTCACCAGTCAGCCGCAGCTTCTCTATCTCGCCGTAAAGAACAACCCGAACGCCGAGGCGCATGCGATTATCGCATACGCTTATGAGATTGATGCCGCCGGGGGAAAACTCAAGGTGTACGATCCCAACTATCCCGGGACGGAAGGAACGATCACCTTCGACTTCGCTTCGAAATCCTTCCGGTCCTACACCTCCGCTGCCAACGCGCGCGCCCTGCAGGAGGGAAGCACGTTTGCCTATGATGAGATTGTGTTTATTCCGCTGTCCAGCATCTGTGACGCGAAGGAGATCGACCGCATCTGGCAGAAGATCGGTGCGAAGACCATCGGACAGGGACAGTATCCATCCTACGAGCTCTGGGCGGTTCCAGTGGATAACGAAAGCCTTCCTCGCGTGCAGCTGCTCGACGCGGCGGATGGGAAGACGACGTACCTTCCGTATGCGGATTTTACCGTTGAAATCGTGCCGTCGGACAAGAGCATCCCGTTCACTCTGACCTCATGGGTGGATTTGCCTGACATCGGGGAAATCGAAAAGAAGCGTCCGGCCGGGACGATCAGCCTCGAGCGTCCGGCCGCCGACAATCTCGTCGGCATCCAGGTGAATGCGACTCCGCCCGGAGAAAAATATGCATCATGGGCGGGATTTCACTGGTTCAAGATCCGGCTGCAGTCCATGTGGATCGAACCGGCGGATACCGTCGTCGCGGTGAACCAGGAACTGCGCCTGGTGGCGCGGCACAACGGAACGGCGCCTGATGGCGCGCGCTTCGACTGGGACTTCGGTGACGGTCAGACCGCATCCATCACCGGCGACAGCACCGTCACGCATGTATTCGAGGAGCAGGGCTCCTTCACGGTGACGGTGACAATGTATCCCCCGGGCGGCGGCGAAGCGGCCGGCAGCGCCACTTCCACCGTGCAGGCCACGGAATTCCGGACCATGATGGTTTCGCTGAAGGGGATGGACAGCGATCCGCCGAGTTCCATCAAGACAAAGGAGGGCATTGATATCCCATCCATTGTATGGGCGAATCTGGTCAGCAGCGCTCCGCCGCTTACGTGGGAGGGAAATCAATTTTCGGTGGATTTCTCGTATAAAATGTCCGGACTGGATATCAACACGCGCATTTCGGGAACGGTGGATCCCGCAACGCGCAGGATCACGACGTTGACCGCGATCTCAACGGGCTCTGGCTACGGAGGAGACTACAATTTCACCCAGTCCATCGTGATCACCGATTTCCCATTGACGGTATTCGGTTCGACCGGACCTGCAGGCGGTGAGCTGACCGGTGCGGCCGCGGAGCCGAAGGTCGCAAATCTCAGCTGGCGTCAGAGTTCTGTCGACAGTGAGGGGAATCCCGTCGTGCAGGAACTCGGATCCGTCGACTGGGCGAGCCAGAAGACCGAGCTTGCCGTGTATTTTTACCGTGACTAAGGGCATGCTTGAACTGCTCGCGCGCTTTATCGGGGGTGCCGATCCCTGGGTGTTCGTGGGCAGAGAGCACTGGAGCGACGTGCTTGGCGAGAAGGTGGAAACCGTGATCGAACAGCTGCGGCGCGGCGGTGCGCTCGAGCTGGCACCGCTCGCGCTGCGCCTGGCGCATCGCTATTCCGCGAACGATCTCCGTTTCCTGCTCGGGGAGCGCGGGATTGAAACGTCCGGCTCCCG
The DNA here is from genome assembly GCA_913061095.1 of uncultured Ignavibacteria bacterium. Classification (GTDB taxonomy): domain Bacteria; phylum Bacteroidota; class Ignavibacteria; order SZUA-365; family SZUA-365; genus BM516. Next base: position 245,314 of record CAJXVM010000003.1, on the reverse strand, counting down.
TGACGACCTGATCCGTCGTCTGCTCGCGCGGGATCCCGACGGCGCCCGCCTGCTGGCGGAGGACATCAACGTGCTGGTGCTTTCAGCGGAGGGGAAGAAGCACGTGCTCCGGTACGTCCGCGCCGAGAAGGCGCGCAGGGAGGAGGCGGAGCGCAGGAGCCATGCCGCGCTTCTGCAGGAGGATCCGATGCGCGCGGCGCTCACCGTTGCCGAGTTCCAGCGCGACAGCGTGTTCTCCCGCGGCGTGGGCGTCGCCTTTCACGATGACGATCAATCCGAGAACGTCGCCATTCTGCAGAACCTGTTCGAAGAAACGCCCGCACTGCTCAAGACATCCAGGGCTGCCGACTTGCGCCAGCTTCGTCCCGCGGCCGGCATGGCCTTTCTCTGGGGGCGGGAAGACGCCACCCCGTGGATCCCCGGGGATATCGAAATCACGGGCACCCTCAGTGCCGCCGTGATCTGCGATATGCTGATCGCGCACGCGCGTTTTCTGGCCGAGCGGGAACATCTGCGCCACGCGACCGCCGACAGTTTCGAGATCCAGACCCTGGATGACGGTGGCAGCTGTCCCGCCTGCCACGCACTGCGCGGCACACAGTACACACTTGACTCCCTCCCGGAGCTGCCACACGCGCGCTGCACATCCCCGCGCGGCTGCCGCTGCCGCGTCATTGTATCGCAGCCCGGTTTTTAGGCGGTGGAATGAGCTGACGCCGGATACCGGTCTTCCTTGTAGCTGACTCGCGATAGTGCTATTTTTTATAACAGCACCGTACAGCGTGCAACCCGCTCCCGTAGCTCAGGTGGATAGAGCATCTGCCTTCTAAGTGGAACGAACAGTTAAACTCATCCGTCTGCCTGTATGGATTTACGGCTATTCTGAACAGTTTTGGGTGCGATCGGGGGATGATTTTTGAACAAATTCTGGGAGATTTGTTCCGGAGAATCTGAACAACACCGATTAACGTGTGCACTCTGAAGGGTGGCGCGTTCTTTTTCTGTCCGTGGGTGTCAAAGCGAAAATGTGTCGTCAACGCCAGACCATTGAGGAGTCAGATTTGAGCTGGTTCTGCAACGGTTGCGCATACTCGTGCGCGTGACCCAAGGGGTGTGAGTATTCCGCACGTTACGTGAAGGAAATTCACGATCAAGTGGAGCTTCTTGGTTGAAGCACTACTTGACCAATGTTGCTGTAGCCACGAATTAACTTTACATTTAAGGAGTCCCCCCCCTTATACTCATAATGGCCCGATTTTTGCAATACCAGAGCTGAACTTCGCACTTGTTTTCAGGCTCTGTGCTGTGATGATGAGGCAGACTCCGAGAGTCCGCTGAATACAGTTGTCGAATGTGTGGTGGAGGTGCCTATGGAGAGCGATGGGTGAATATCCTTCCTCAACATGCGTCCTGTTGTCGAACCGGCAACAAGGCTGATCGGAATGTGAATCGACGATTCAGAGACCAAGCAGACCGGACAACATCATACAATTGAACTTGGTCATGCGGGTATCATCGTAGGGCATGCTGCAGGGATGCATTGTCGGCGATGACACCGCCGTGACAGAGTTTGTTGACATGCTGACTGTCTCTGTGCATACCGAGAATACCTGTTGATTCAGAAAATTCCATTCACGAACTTCGCAATAGAGGTACCACAATGAAGATATCTTTACTCGCGCTGAGCATTCTTCTCACATCTATGCTGATAGGTAGTATATCCGCACAACCGATGGATGAGTCCAGAAGGACCATTGCGGGATATGATCGGAAGGATGCAAGCAATCCTGATAAATACCTTCGAACAGACGACCTCTGTAACACGCCAATTTCCATGGCAGGAAGTCCAACAGAGGTGCGCTCCTTAGCCGCTGGTACATGCGTCGAGATTTTCCCATCTTTTCCGCAAGACACTTCTAGTACATGTTTCGACGGAACATGTTCTGTCAACATGTTTGGCCCTGGGGGATTTTTCAAACAGATGGTATGGCATTGCCGTACCGGTGCTGTTATCGGAAAATCCCATAACTTCTGTTTCTGTGTTGGTACTGATGGGGACTATACCTTCTACGTAGATGTATGTCTCGATGAAAATGGTACTATCGAGTGTAGCAGCTGTTCGCCATAATCTGTGTGTTTGGGGGGAGGGAATGGAAATATATCACGTCGTACACAAGTAAGTTATACGATGAACATTATTCCCAGATACAAATGTGCAGTTCTCTGTGTTCGAATTGTCATCGCCTGTTTCTGTTTTGGAATGTGCAATTCATCACTGGCACAGCCATACATGATTTCCTATCCGGAACATGAGCCAATACCATACACAGGTATTTTTAAACTCGGTGAAAGGACATACCGTGTCGGCCTACAAAATATCATCGAAGTAAGCACGAATCTCGGTAAAACCTGGTCATCACTAACGCCTTCTGTCTCACGTTTCAATATTATCTATGCTGCTGCATCGGGCGACCATGCATTGGCACTGCTCGAACCCACGATGTGGGCTCCGCTGGACTGGGAAGATTCGACGCACACTTCCTTGCTCTTGTTTACGGATGATCAGATCCAACCGAGGTTGCTCGAGATGCCCTGGTTCGTGGAGACCCGGGGATTCTACCGTCGTTTGCATTGCGATGTTACCGACGATGCATTTTTCGTACTGCAGATATGGAATGATTCTGTTCTCGTCCGCAGTACAGACGAAGGGGTTTCCTGGGAGCGACTGTCATTACCAGACACCACTCGGCCACTCTATCTTCGTTTCTACGATAAGGACTACGGAATCCTTATAGGATATTGTGAGAGTGATTATCTTCTGAATCAGTTATCTGTCTATGTCACGCATGATGGTGCTGCAACATGGTCGCGTCTGGATGATGTAAAGGCACCGCTGCTGACTGTTGACGCGCAGTGGATCCCTCCTGTTTGCTGGCTGTCCCGTGATAGTGTCCTGCTTAGGGACAGTAAAAATGCGACACTCCTTTCAACAAACGGAGGAGTATCATGGACAGTACAATCGGAGAACATCGGTATCCCAACGATTCAGGACATGGTGATGCACCGGAACGGAAGAGGGTATCTTTCAACAGATGATGGTAGTATTTATCGTACAGACGACCTGGGGAGGAGTTGGATTCCAATACGTGGGAAGAACTACATCCAGTGGGGATCTCTGGATCATTTATGCAGTCGGACTCCTGATGAATTGTTGCTTGCCGACGATCGTGGCGGCGCATCGCGAACATCCGACGGTGGTATCAGCTGGGATGTGGAGAAATCGCAGGTCTGGTATTACCCTCAAACGTTGCAAGTGCTTTCGATGGATACGGTATTCGCGAGAGTGCGCCCGACGGATCGCCCTTCCCTCTATTTCTCGTATCTTGGAACGACCGATGGTGGAAGTAATTGGAAGGTATGCCTTGAAATCGACGGTGAAGGCCGGGACTGGAAAGATGTCCATTTCGCAACAGCGTATGTCTGGTATGCATTGCGAGAACCCACTGATACTGACAGTACTGTTGTACTGCGAACGACGGATGCCGGTGCCAGCTGGAAATCCGTCTATTCGAGTTCTTCCTGCCGTTTTGTACGTCTGCCAAAAGGAAAAATATCGCGAGGGGCAGAAGAGTTCTGGTTCGCGGCCAATAATGGACTGTTTGCGACATCAGATGGCGGCAAAAATTGGAGGTCCGTAAGAAATGGAAGCGACCTATTCATTCCAGAACACCTCGACATCTCCTTCCCTCCAACATGTTTTATGATGCGGCGGGGACAGTTTGCCCGATCGTCCGACAATGGAATGACCTGGGAGGTGATCCCGGAGGAACCTGCGAGATGGGGATGGAGATTCATGGTGATCAGTGACAGCCTGAACATATACATATTCTGCTATGATATCGACCTTGGATCGTACTTCATTCAGAGGAGTTCTGATGCCGGATTCACATGGGATACGCTTGATGTCGTCCAATCGAACATCGAGTTTTCCTTTATGCAAAATGACGGCAGAAGTATCGGTATCAGTGGCAACAGGCTGGTTTCGACAGAGAATGGATGGAACAGCTATCATATTGAACAGGAAATATTCGGTCCTGCACTATGGAATATCTATTCCTTGGATGCACTGAACAGCTGGGTGACAACATCAATGACGATCATGAAAACCACCAACGGCGGCATCAACTGGACGAACGTCACACCGTCCTTGCCGCAATCCCCGCGCATCCTCTCGACCTGGCCACAGCCGGTGTCGCAGGGCGGGATGATGAGCACCGAGGTCGAACTCACCCAGCCGGGCCCCGTGCGCGTAGAACTCTACGACCTCCTCGGCCGCGGGAGGGCGGTGGTGTTGGATGCCGAGGTCACTGCCACTCGGCGAACCGTGCAGTGGTCCACCGCCGGACTCGAACGCGGGGTGTATGTCCTGCGCTTGGTGACGGGAAGCGGCGTTGCAAACGCGAAGGTAATAGTGGAGTGAGACTCCAAGCTGCAATAGCGCCCCTGGTGCTTTTCCTGGCAACCATTCCCGCTGCCGCCCAGCCCCTGAGCGTTTCGATCGAATCCATCGATGCCTCACGGCTCCCGCGTCTGAAGATGGAAACGGCGGTGCGGTGGAACGGTACGCAGCTGCGGTCGACGCAGGGACTCACGCTTTCCGTGATTGAGAATGGGCAGTCCATGCCTGCTGATATCTGGTGTCCCGACACGGCGACAGGAGCGGCGGTGGCGCTGGTGCTGGATAATTCCGGGTCGATGACGGGAGTGGATTTCGACAGCCTGAAAACAGGTGCCCTCTCCGTCGTGCGCATGCTCGGCATCGGAGACGAAGCGGCCATCTATCATTTTTCGAATGGCGGGGAGCGCGTGATTGATTTCACCGGGGATGTTCCATCACTGGAAACAGCGATCGGTACTCTCTCGCTTGGAGCCAATACGCCCATCTATCACACCATGAGCATCGCCCTGCAGGATCTCGCCGCACATCCCGCTGCGCGGAAATTCCTGCTGGTGTTTACCGACGGAGTGGACAATGGCTCAGCGGAGCGACCGGAAGATGTGGGGGATGCGATTCTCGCGCAAAACGTGACGCTGTTCATGATCGGATACGGCAGCAACATGATGAGCCAGGGAGTCATGGAGGACGTGGCACGGCGATCGGGCGGCTATTACCAGCGCGTCTACGCTCCTGCCCAGCTCGCAGCACTGCTGCGCGAGATTGGCGAAGAGATGCTCACACCGAACTGTGTGATCACCTGGGAGACGAACTGCACCGACAGTCTGCGCGCCCTGCATGTCACTGCCCAGTATCGAGGGGAAGTGGCTGAGGCGGATACGTTGTTCGCATCGCCCTGGCGTCCGGACGATCTCCACCTGCGGGTGTCCGGTCCTGCGCGTCTGACTCCAGGCCAGCGGGGTATTGTATACGTGGATCTCGAACCCCGCGTCCCGCGAGAACTCCCACTTTCTCTCGAATTCCTCCTGCGTGCCGATCCGGAGCTGCTCGAACATACGGCGCTGACGCCGGTCACGCTGGGAACCATCACGCAGAACACTGCCGTCCAGCTCGTCGAGCTGCGGCCGGGCACGTACCGTTTCCGCGCCGAATACGTCTATCCCGGATTTGAGACCGGACACCTGGTCGGCATCTCCATGCGTGCCCTTGCGGCGGCAAGCAGTCGTGCGGTGCATATCGAAATCGACAGTCTCACCCTCACGAGTGGTTGTCCGAACACCGTGACGCGGGACGGCTTCGTGATGGAAATCTGTCAGTGCGAGGAGACCCTCATCGCACATATCGATACGGTTGCAATCGCGCCGAGCGGAGAGGAAGTGGACGTGAACGTGTGCTGGGAATTCTTCGGCGGTCAGCCGTCACAGCTGCGCGGTGAAGTGCGCTATGACAGCAGCGTGCTCGTATTCGGTGACGTCGTCTCGAGCGACGCCGGGTGGGATTTCCGCGCCGAGCTGCCGAAGCAGGGGAGACTGCTGGTGGAGGGCGTGCCGGTGAATCCGAGCGGGACCCCCTGCATGGTGCTGCGCTTCCGCACACCGATCACCAGGGATGTGCTTCGTGACCACGTGACCGTACCGAAACTCACTGCGTACGCCCGGTGCTGCGAGGATGCCGATTCGCTTTCATCGCGGGTGTACGTGGACGGCATCTGCAATCCGCTGCTTCGCAGGCGTGATAACGTGAATCTCTTTCCGCAGCCCGCAGCGCAACAGGTTCAACTCACCGGACAGCTGCAGAACCTCCGTAGCGCAACACGAGGCAGACTCAGACTGTATGCCTCAGACGGTACGCTTGTCACGGAGAAGGCGGTCACGGTACGCGCTGACGGAAGCATCTCCGAGAGCCTGGATATTTCCGCTGTGCTGCCGGGGAGCTATACGGCTGTCATCTCCATTGGTGATCGCATCTTTGTAAAGCATCTGCTGCGTCTGTGAATCGCTCTGATCACGGATCCGGCAGTTGCGGTCGTGGACGTCCTGGTAGACGATGCAGTCGAGGGTGATGCCCATCGTTATTGCCGTTGTGTCGACGGAGATGTACATTATGTTCATGGATCGGAAACGTACCAGATTGTCACGACTGTCAGACAGCCCTCCCGAGGATCGCGTACGCGGCACAGCGGAAGAACGTATCAACCAGGTATGGCTGCTCACGCTGGAACTCGCATCTCTGAACAAGGACTTCGATGCTGAACGAAGACTACAGAGACATGTTACGCATCTTGTCCGAAGAGAAGGTTGATTTCCTTCTCGTCGGCGCCTATGCTCTTGCAGCACACGGCTACCTGCGTGCAACGATGGATATCGACCTCTGGGTCATGCCATCCCCGCAAAACGCAGAGGCGGTGCTCACTGCGCTCCAACGTTTTGGAGCACCGCTGCACGAAGTCACGCACCGTGATTTCGAAGAAGAAGGGACCGTCTTCCAGATCGGTATTGCCCCTCGACGGATAGATATCCTCACTTCACTCACCGGTCTTGAATTCAACGAAGTGTACGCTCGCTCGACTGTCGTGAATGTCGATGGGATCGACGTGCGCATTCCTCTCGTGGAGGACTTGATCACGAACAAGAAGTCCACAGGAAGGACAAGGGATCTGGCGGATGTCGAAGCCCTCGAAGCGATCAGGGACGCACAGAAAGACATCTGATCGCACAATCGGTATCGTACCGTTATGAATTCCGACTTCCTCTGTTTTGCCGCACACCCGAAAATCCCGTATTTTCCACAGAAGTCTGAACAGTTCAAACACGAGCGAAGTGTTCAGAATATTTTCTGAACAGTTGCTGCGGCTTCGCTAAGTCATTGATATTATTACGCTCCCGTAGCTCAGGTGGATAGAGCATCTGCCTTCTAAGCAGAGGGTCGCAGGTTCGAGTCCTGCCGGGAGTGCAGCGCCGGCCGCAGGGTTGCGGCCGATCTTCCGTTTCCATCGCATCCACCGTATGTCTCCGCTTCTTTTTCTTCTTGTCGTCTGTTCCGGCGTCGTCACCGGCGTACTCGGCGCGCTGCTGGGTATCGGCGGCGGGGTGTTCCTCATTCCCGTGCTGGTGCTGGGCTTCGGCCTGCCCATGCATGAGGCCGTGGCCGCGAGCGTGGTGACCATCATCGCTACGTCGAGCGCGACCGCGTCGGTGTATGTGGACAGGGGAATCAGCAATATCCGCCTCGGGATGTCGCTTGAGGTGATGACCACCATCGGCGCGGTGCTGGGCGGACTCACGGCGAATTATCTCCCCGGTGACGTGCTCAAGCGTATCTTCGCGGTCTTCCTGCTCGTGATGGGCGCGCTGATGTGGAACAAGACGCGCCGCCGCGGCGATGCGCGCATCGAGGACGATCCGAATGCATCAATCCGCGGGGAATTTTACGACGAGGCGGAGCAGCGCACCGTGCGCTACGGTGTGCGGCGCCTCCCGGCCGCAATGCTGGCCTCGACCGTGGCCGGGAATCTCAGCGGACTCCTCGGCATCGGCGGGGGACTGGTCAAGGTGCCCATCATGAATCTCGTCTCCGGTGTGCCGATGAAGGCCGCCACCGCGACAAGCAATTTCATGATCGGCGTCACCGGCGTCGCCAGTGCCTTCATCTACTTTTCCTACGGTCACGTCAACCCGCTCTACACTTCCGCTGCCGTGCTCGGCGTGCTCGGCGGCTCACGTCTCGGCACGTTGATCGGCAGAAAGGTGAAAAGCCGGACGGTCATTGTGATTTTCATCGTCCTGATTCTGATCGTCGCCGCGCGGATGTTTATGGCATAGAGGGCCGTGAGGAACGGTAGGTCGGAGGCCCGGAGGGCCGTGAGAAACGGTAGGTCGGAGGCCGGAGGGCCGGAGAATCGCCGCAGGCGAAAACGGAGCAGCAATCAATAACCAACAATCAAAAACCAATCACCACCACCCGTGAACATATCGTCAGCCGAACGCTTACGGCGGGAATCATCGCCAGCGGCACCCTGATGCTCATCGGGTTCATCCTGTATGCGCTGCAGCCGCAGCATCACGGCGACGCGTATCCCGTGGCGGACTGGAACTGGGTGGCCTCGCAGCTGCAGCTGCCCGCGGCCGAACTGCTTGCTTCACCCTTCGCCTATCTGTATGCGGGGATTTTCGTCCTCATGCTCACCCCCATCGTGCGCATCATCATCACGGGCTGGACCTTCTCACGCGAGCGCGACTGGCGCTATGTGGGGATTTCCCTGATTGTGCTCATCGTGATCGGGATCAGTATCGCGTTCTCAGTCGCACACTGATTGCATGATTACTGATTGCAGATTACTGCATCTCATTGAATATTGTGTGCATGCGCTTTGCGCTTTGCACTTTGCGCTTTGCGCTTTACACTTCAGCGCGCTGCAAAATACACAGTATCGACGATGTATATCACGCGGCGAAGGTTATCGATACGCAAACACCATCGCGTACACGATCCAGATCACGGCCATGAAACCGGTGGCGAGGGCGGCCCAGGCGAACACGCGGATGGCGCGGATCACGACGGGGGGATAGGGCTCCACCAGGTAATCCTTGAGTTTTCCCGCGGCCTTCAGGCGCTCGAATTCCTCGGGCTTGTCGAGTTTGAGCTCATGCACCGGCATGCGTCCGGTGAAGACCACCAGGTCCATGGGGAATTTTTCGGGACGCAGATGGGTGTTGAAGAAATGCACCGTGAAAATGAATCCGGTAGCCAGCAGCGCCTCGTCGCTGTGGATGATCGTGGCGACGTTGATCATCCAGCCGGGGATGAAATTGGTGAAGAACTCGGGGAACCACAGCGTAAGTCCCGTCGAACCGATGACGAACACACCCCAGAACACCGCGAAGTAATCGAACTTCTCCCAGTATGTCCAGCGTCCGTACTGGGGACGCTCGCCACGCCCGATGAACCATTTCATCGACGCCGTGAAATCCTGGAAGTCCTTCTTCGTCGGCAGCATGGTGTTCGGACCGAACAGCAGCGCTTTCCAGCTGCCGTATTCCCGGCGCTTCGTAAAGACGAGGTCGTAGATATGCGCGAAGAAAATGCCGAACATGATCACGGCGGCCGCACGGTGGATGTACCCGGCAGACTCGAAGCCGCCGAATACCTTTGAAAGAAAAACCGCCCAGCCGGTGTAGGAGAATTTCAGCGTCATGCCCGTCAGTGCGAGACTGATGAAGCTGACGATCATCAGGATATGCAGCAGGCGCTCCAGACGTGTGAAACGCTGAAAATGCTTTTCGATGATGACTCGCTGCGTCTCGGCCATGCTATTTGTCCTCCTCTCGGTCGTCGTTCTCTTCGATGTCACCACCTGGTGACATATCGTCGTCCATGTCACCACCTGGTGACATATTTTTGTCACCACCCGGTGACATGTCGTTTTCGGACTCGTTTCGGGCAGATTTCGATAGATCTTCATCGTCGCTGCCGGTCGCGGTGTCATCCGCTCCCGCCACGTCCTTTCTCGTCACCGGGGGACCGGGCGCATCGTACTCGCTCCAGGCGATGTCGACAACGGATTCCTCGGCCTCGCGCTCCATCTTTTTGAGCTCCTTGCGCCACTGCAGGGCACGGGGAAGCCAGAGAATGGTGTGCGTCCCGCCGAGCAGGAAGGTAAAGATCAGCAGGCTGGTCATCCCCCAGAAGGCCCAGAACAGGATCGGATACTTGTCGGGATCGTGATGCGTCGCGTGCGAAAGATAACCCGCGAACTGCCGGTTTGCTGACGGATGGCATTTCTGGCAGGTCTGCACCACGTTCTGATGACTGAGATGCGATTTGGGATTCGACGGCGGAAGGATGTCATGCGCCCCGTGGCAGTCGTAGCATTTCGCCGTCTTCGTGTATCCGAGCTGCGAGACCTTGCCATGGTATGTGTCGAAATAACTGTCCGCGATATCCTCATGGCAGCGGCCACACTGGTCCATGATTTCCAGCTTGAAGCCGGTTTCATCGGAACGGCGAATGGTATGGGCGTTGTGGCAGTCGTTGCAGGTCGGCAGCTCCTTGTCGGTATCATTGACGAGGCGGGAGTGGATGCTCTGCGCGAACTGCTCCTCGATGCCGTGATGACAGCTGCCGCAGGTTTTCGACACATTATTCTCGTGCACGCTGGAGCGCGGGTCGGCACTGGGCTGCGCGTCGTGCGCTGTGTGGCAGTCGGTGCACTGCGCGGTCACCACGAGTCCGCTCTGCAGCAGGCCTTTGCCGTGAATGCTCTCGACATAATGGTCGACGACCGCATCCTCGTTCTTCACACGTTTCGCAACTTTTTCACCGGAGCGGTGACATTCACCGCACAGCATGGGCACGCGTGTCGGGAATGTGCGTGAGTTGGGATTGGTCTGCCCGAGGATGCGGTGCGTGCCGTGGCAGTCGAGACAGTCCGGAGCGTCCGGATCGCTTTTCGCATGCATCGTCCCGTGAATGCTCTGGGTGTAGCGGTCCGATTCATCGGGATGACAGGCGGAACAGTCCACCGTTTTGTCAATCGTGTCGCAGGGCCGGCGGTGAGAGACGTTCACTCCCGAGTGGCACTGGCTGCAGGCCACGGTGGCGTGTCGCGAATGCCCCAGGTCCTGATAGTTGACGAACATCGACGCGCCCTCTTCGTTGCGGAGGTCCGGCCGCTGATGGCACTCGAGACATTGCGCGTCAGCGGTGCCCTGGTCATAAAATACACGGCGGATCTTGTGCGGCTGGTGACAGTCGACACAGGCCGGCAGCAGATGCGGCTGTTTTTCCCACAGCTCCCCCTTGATGACTTTGACGTGGACTTCCTCGATTTGCTGGTGACATGCCGCGCAGGTCTCGGCAATGTTGCGCCGGGCAATGGAGGATTCCGGGTCGGTGTGGGGAAGGATCTCATGCGCGGTGTGGCAGGAGATGCATGTCGCTGATACCGTCAGTCCCTTGCGCAGCAGCCCCTCCCCGTGAATACTCAGGGAGTAATTCTCGAGGATGTGATTCTTGCTGATACGGCGCTGGCGCTGGACCGGGGCACCTTCCTGGTGGCAGGAGCCGCAGAGGAAGGGGATGTTGTACGCGCGCACCGGCGATTTCGGATGATCGGCGGGCAGAACGTCATGCGTCCCGTGGCAGGTCGTGCATGTCGGTGCGAGCCTGTCGCCGCGCTTGATCGCCTTGCCGTGCAGCGAGATCGCGTGCTTCTCCTGGATCTCGGCATGGCAGGTGCCGCAATCGACCGGATCGAGTTCGTCGTCATGCGGCAGATCTTCCGGATCGACGTCGAGATGGCAGATGATGCAGTCGAATTCACCATGCACCGAGTTTTTCAGTGTGCGCTCGCTGACGAACATCGAGCGGCTGCGGCCGTCGATGCTGCCGGTCAGCTCACGGTCCTCATGGCACATGTAACAGTTGGCATTATCCTGTGCATGCAGTGCCGGGGAAAACAAGGCAGGGGTCGCTGCACACAGCAGGGCGGCCAGGAGCACTGCGCTCCTGAACCGCTGGCTGTGGATTGGGATATGCTGCATAAGCGGACTGTCGGCACAGCCGCAGCCGCGGGGAAGGAGAGGGCGATCAGCTCTGATCAGTCGGAATGTCGATCATGTCACCCTCGGATTCACCGGCTGCCTTCGTGCCTTCCTCCTTTCGTTGTGCGCGGATGCGCTCGAGCTCGAGCGGATGTTCTTCTTCCATTTCCTCTTCCGTCAGTGTTCCCTTGATCCATGCGAGGTTCATCGGGTACACATCGGGGTTGAAGATCACAAAGTAGATATGCCAGACGATGATGGCAAGCATCGCCAGCCACGCCTCGTAGTAGTGAACGACGCGGGAGATGTCATAGCCGAGCTTGGTGAAGATGCCCATGAAATATTCGTCGAACCACATGACGATGCCGGTCGCGCCCATCACGACATTGCCCCAGACCAGCGCCCAGTATTCGGCTTTCTCCATGTAGCTGAAGCGCTCAAAACGCGGTTTTTCTTCAGAGAAACCGAGGTTGTACTTCAGGGAAGTGATCGCATCGGTCACGTCTTTCCACTTGGGCAGGAGATCGAGGAAGAGCTGCCGGCCGCGTTTCGTGCCGGCAAGATACCCGATGTGGTAGACGCTGACAGCGATGATCGCCACGCCTGCGATGCGGTGCATCAGTGAACGGGTCTCGAAGGCATACGGAACGAGATCGCGGATCCAGACCACCCAGAATGCCTCGGGGAAGCGCAGCATGAAGCCGGTAATGACCAGCACGGTGAAGCTGATGAGCAATGTCGCGTGCTGGATGCGTTCGTTGAGCGTCATGCGCACGTGCAGGGTGGAGCCGGCGCTGTGATGCGGGTAGTGACCACGGCGCACCTTCAGCTTGGTCACCGCCTTCTTGCGGAAATCAAGCGCGTTGTGTGCCACCATCCCGCCGATGATCACGACGATCAGGATGATGTAGATGTTCGACAGCCAGAAGAGAATGGGAGACTCTTCCCTGTCGTCCTCTACCACGTGGATGCGTCCGGTGGCGAAGCGCGTGTTTGCGTTGGGATGACAGCTGCCGCAGGTTTCCACCAGATTGTCTTTATGAATCATGGATTCCGGATCAGAGGACGGCAGGATGTCGTGGACGCCGTGGCAGCTGGCGCAGTTCGCCGCTTCCGTCGATCCGCCCTTGAGGGCGAGGCCGTGGTAACTGTCTTCGTAGCTGCGCGTCTGATTCGCGCTGAAACCGTATTTCTCCGACATCCGCAGTGAACTGTGGCAGGGAGAGCAGACCTCCCGCGAAAGGTTTTCCGCCGCAACCGGGGAATTCGGATCGTCGACGGAGAGGATATTGTGTTCACCGTGGCAGTCGATGCAGGATGGCGAATCCAGATTTCCTCGCGCAATGGCCTTTCCATGGATACTGTTTTTGTACTCCTCCATGATGCCGGTGTGGCACTGACCGCAGTCATCGGCGACGTGGAGCTTGTGCACGCGGGATTCGGGATCGAAGGACTTCCGCATGTCATGACTGCCGTGACAGTCCACGCAGCTTGCCGCGTCGGGATTCCCGCCGTGCAGGGCCTGACCATGTACGCTCTTTTCGTACGCCCGGATAAAGCTCACCTGCGGTCCCATGCGCTCGCGCACCTCGGGATTGTCCTGGTGACATTCGAGGCAGAGTTCCTCCTGCAGACGCTTGATTTCCAGCGTGCTGAGCTTGCCCTTGTGTCCGGTGACGTCACGCGTATGGCAGTCGATGCAGGTCGGCGCACCCTTGACACCGTTCTTCAGCGCCCGGCCGTGTTCGGATGATGCAAAGTGGCTCGTGACGTCCGTGTGGCACTTCCCGCAGGATTCCGTCATGTTGGTATGATGGAACGGATTGGACGGATCGTCCATCGGCAGCACGTTGTGCGTGCCGTGACACTGCTTGCAGGAGCTTTCCAGATTCCCCCTGCTGCGCGCCAGCGACAGCTGCACGGCATGGAACTCATGCTCCATCGGCGCGTCGGGATGGCAGCTGGTGCACTCCACGGGCTGAATGTTTTCCTTGTGCGGGATGTCGTAGGGATCGAAACCCGTATGGCAGGAAACGCATTCCAGGCCGTCATGGGGTGATTTTGCCAGTGTCGCGGGATTCGCATACAGCGAGACCGTTCGCCCGTTCCGCTCCATCGAAAATTCCGGGTCGTTGTGGCATGCCTGGCACTCGTCTGACGACTGTGCGTGCAGCGGACCGGCGAAGAGCATGACAAAAAGAAGAAGGGATATGGAGGCGAAAATCCTGTTTAATGGCTGTGTGCGGGTGGGAGGTGCGTTGTTCATACACGGGCCTGAGAAGATGTGCGATGTCGATTTCTGTTGTCTGTATGGCAATAGTTGGCAGAGTCAATTATTGCCACTGCAAATTGTGAAAATCCTGTCAATAAATCCAGTAAGGTCAATACTTTTTTCTCTTCGGACCTCATTCTCCGAGATGGCAGTCGGAGCAGGGGACCTCGCGCCACACCTCGTCGATATCGGCCGGGTGTCGGAAGGGCATGCCATCGAGGCTGCTGACGGTCTCGCCCTGCGGTCCCTGCACGATAATCGTATGGCAGATGTTGCAATCGTTGCTCAGCACTTCGCCGTCGTCGGTCACGTGCTGCCCGTCGTGACAGCGGAAGCAGCCCTCGTCATACATGTGCCCGATGTTGTTGGGGTACTCTTTCCAGGTGACAAGCATGGAAGGGAAGAAGTTGCGTTCATAGATACGCTGGATCTCCACGATGCTGCTATCGATGGCGGTGCGCCGGGTTTCGAGCAGCTCGGGTGCGTGCGTGCGGTAATTGTTTCGCACGAGATCGGGAATGGTGCGCAAGGCTTGCCGCTGGGAATCGTACTCCCGCGTGAGTGCATGCGAGGCGATCGCGCGGATGTTCGGCAGGTCGGGCGCGATACGCCCCACCGCCATCGCGTCGTTGACGGTACGGAAGGGCGGGTAATAGATATGCGAGGGACGGTTGTGGCAGTCGATGCAGTCCATCTTCCGCATCTCGAAGGCCGCGATCTCCTCGTCACTGAATGCGATATCACGCGCCCGGAAGATTTTTGTCTTCCCGTCGAGCCCCGTCGACTCGATATACGGAATGTCAAGCCGGCGGTCGTCGGTGGCAACGTACCGCACGTCGTTGGCGGTGTTCATGTGCCAGTGAATGCCCTCGGTCGGACCCAACTCGCTCTGTCCTCCGCCGATTTTGACATCCATGACGATTTTCCATGGCTGCGCATCGGCGGTGTCGAGCGGAAAGTACACCTTCTCGAGTTTCTTGTCGCTGCTGAACTTGCTCGGCCAGTGACACTCCTCGCAGGTCTCACGCGCCGGACGCAGGTTGGCGATCGGCGTCTTGATCGGCTTGTGATACTTGTTGAAGACCACCGAATACACCTGGTATGCACCCGAGATCTTGGCCTTGACGAACCAGTCGGCCCCTTCGCCGATGTGACACTCCGCGCAGGGAACGCGGGCATGCGGGGAATGCTGATACGCCATGTACTCAGGGTACATGACTTCATGGCACACCTCGCCGCAGAATTCCACCGATTCGGAATAATTGTAAGCCTGATAGGTACCCGCGGCGGAAACCACGATCAGCAGCATCGTCCCCACCGTGAAAACCATCACCGCCATGCGGTTGCGCGGGTCGTTGAGATCCAGCACCATGAAGCGCCGTTTCTCACCCTTGTTTTTCTTGATACGCCGACGTTCCCAGTACATGCCGACAGGGATCAGCAGCAGACCGAGAATCAGCACAGCCGGAATGATCATGTACGTGAAGATGCCGAGGTACGGAGAGTCGGTGTACCCGAGCATGTCCATCGCAAAAAACACGAGCACAGTCCCGAAGGAGACGAGGGCTATTCCCGCACCGACCAGACTGAGAGGATTGTATACACTTGATGGGAGTCGTGGCATGAGGTTAGCCGATTGTTTTTGCGAGCTTTACTATGTTAAATCTACGTTTTTTAGGATATCCGCGTCAAGAAGTCCGCGAAAAATGCCACCGAATCTTGCGTCACAGGACACACTTTTGTAGAATGTCGGCATAATGAGCGGTTCTCTCAAGCGCATTATTTCCGGTGGACAGACCGGTGTGGACCGCGCCGCACTGGACGTCGCACTGCAGTCTGGCGTCCCCTGCGGAGGCTGGTGCCCGAAGGGGCGGCGTGCCGAGGACGGTCGCATCGACGATCGATACCTGCTGGAGGAAACGCCTTCAGAGGAATATGAGCAGCGCACGATGTGGAATGTCCGCGACGCCGACGCCACACTGATCCTGGCGCTGCGCTCCCCGCTGAGCGGCGGCACACAATACACCACGCAGGTGGCCGGCAGCCTCGGCAAGCCCTGCCACGTGGTCGTGCTCGACGATCGCGCATCGCTGACGATCGTTGCAGACTGGCTCCGGCGGCACGCTGTCGGTACGCTCAACGTCGCCGGACCGCGTGAAAGCGGCGCACCGGGAGTTTATCGCAAAGCGCATGCGTTCCTCACGAACCTCCTGCGCCTGCAGCGCGAGTACGGATGGTGAGGATCCTGAATTTTTCATCAACAGGAGACATCAGACATGATACGAAGAGGCATCGCGGCATTCCTGTGTACACTCCTGTTCGCCGCATGTGGCGGCGGGGATGATACTGCATCGGACGATATGAACAGTTCAGACCGGGCGCAGCAGGCGGAGCAGACCGCACGTGACGCTGCGCAGAAACTGACAGCGACGCTGCTCGGCGAAGTGCAGCGCGCGATGAAGGAAGGCGGTCCCGCGCATGCTGTCCGCGTGTGTGCCGGCAAGGCGCTCGACCTCACCGACGAGGTGGCCGCCGAGTATGGCGTCGGCATGCGTCGGGTGACGGAAAAACCCCGGAACCCTCTCGACAGTCCCGATGCATACGAACGGCGCGTGCTCGCCCGTTTTGAGGCGATGGCGCGTGACGGTTCCCTGGATGTTGAGACGGTTCACAGCGAAGTGGTTGAGCAGGAGGGTGAAATGACGCTGCGCTTTCTCAAGCCGCTGACGATCAAGAAGCCCTGCCTGGCCTGCCACGGCTCGACGGATCAGATCAGTACGGAGGTCGCCGAAGTACTTGACGAACGGTATCCCGCTGACCGCGCGACGGGATATGCCACCGGCGATCTGCGTGGCGCGATCAGCGTCACTGTCCCGCTGGAGCGGTAAATCCCCGGGTCCGTTTCAAAAGCTGAAGGTGAAGCCCAGCATTGACTGGAACTGGAAACTGCCGAACTCTCCGAATCCCCAGAGTCCCCGGAAGTTCATGTCGATGCTGCCGTGATCGTAGATCAGCAGTTTGAAATTGATATTTGCCAGCGCGGTGGGAATCAGCTGCGCCTCATAGAGATGTCCCTCGATGGGAAGATCCTTGTCGATGCGCGGCTGCTGGTACTGCAGACCGGGTCCGCCCATGAGCGTGAAGCGCGCAAAGGGACCGACGGCAAGCAGCAGGTTCCCGCCCATTCCCCAGAGCCGCTCCACGGCATCGACGGGATTCTCCGCCCATGTTTCCCCCAGGTAATTGACCTCCTGATCGTCAGCAAGCCAGCGCTGTGCCATGCGGTAATAGCTGATTTCCGCGCCGACCCAGACCGGTGTCAGCAGCGTGTCGAGTTCCACCATGCCCTGCAGTGCGACGGCCACGCCGCCCAGTGAGGTCAGATTACTGTTTTCAAAGTGATCCTGAATAATGTCTGCGGGAGTCGACATGCCGTTGAAACCGGCAAGCAGCTGCGCGTTGATGGGGATGCTCTCCTTTTTCGTGCGCTTGAGACGGAAACTGCTCTGCGCGGTCGCTTCTTGCGCGCAGAAGCCCGCGACAAGCAGGAAAACAATGAGAAGCGAACGGTGTGTGCGGATGGTCATGAGAGAATACATCGTCATGGTGATCGACTCAGCAATCTTCAATTTGAGGGATGCGCGCGCAATTTCCAAGTGACCGGCAGTTCAAAACGGCATCCCTGACGACAGAGGCGCTACTGTGCCCAGGCCGGGATGCTGTTGACGGTGATGGAAAACACCGTCATCCCGAGCAGGTACATCATCGTGGTCACCAGCAGCACGCCGAGCAGGTTCAGGGTGATGCCGGTTTTTGCCATGGTGCGGATGCTGATCCACGAGGAGGAAAATACGATGGCGTTTGGCGGCGTGGCGACGGGCAGCATGAAGGCAAAGGAGGCGTTGAGCGCGGCGGGGAGCATCAGCAGCAGGGGATGCTGTCCGATCGATACGGCGGTCGCCGCCATGACGGGGATGAGAATGCTCGCCGTCGCGGTGTTCGACGTCAGTTCAGTCAGGAACGTGAGCAGTGTGCAGGTGATAAGTATCATCACCAGAAGGGGGACGGTATCAAACTGCGCGAGGACGGATCCCACGAACTGCGTGACGCCGTTCTGCTGCATGGCGTCGGCGAGCGCGAACCCTCCCCCGAACAGGAGCAGGATGCCCCAGGGCATGCCACGCTGGATTTCCTGCCAGGAAAACAGCATCCCGCCGCGCTCCCCGGGCAGGAGAAACAGCAGGACCGCCGCACCGATCGCCACGCTGGTATCGGTCACGGCCGGGAACAGGTCGGTCAGTCCCGGAATGCGCAGCACCCCGAGATCCAGAGGGGCGCGGAATATCCAGCCTGCAGCGGTGAGCAGGAAGACAAAAAGCACAAAACGCTCGATTCGCCGCATCGGACCGAGCGCGTTGAGCTGCGCGCGGATGGCTGCCCGTCCGCTGCCGGACGAATGTGTTCGCTCGAGCCGCGTGGTGGGAAAAACCCGCACGAGCAGCAGCCAGCACAGCGGCAGGAACAATGTGGCCACGGGCACTCCAAAGAGCATCCACTGCACGAAGCCGATGGGCGGTGCATCGGGGTAGATCTGTGTCAGCACACCGGCGAGTACGATGTTCGGTGGTGTGCCGATCAGCGTGGCGATACCGCCGATGCTGGCGGCATAGGCGATGCCGAGCAGGAGCGCGACGGGAAAGCGTATTCCTCCCGGCGGCGTGTCACCCGCGCGCAGCTGATCGATCACGGCCAGCGCGATGGGCAGCATGAGCATGACTGTCGCCGTGTTGGAAATCCACATGGAGAGGAAGGCGGTGGCCAGCATGAAGCCCAGCACGAGCTGAGCCGGGCCGGCGCCGACAAGCAGGATGACGCGCAGCGCGATGCGCCGATGCAGTCCGCTTCGCTCCACCGCCATGGCGATGACGAATCCTCCGAGAAAGAGGAACACGAGCTGATGGGCATACGGGGAGGCGGCCTCCTGCACGGATGCGGAGCCGAACAGCGGGAGAACGAGAAGGGGAAGCAGTGACGTGACGGGAATGGGCAGGGCCTCGGTCATCCACCAGACGGCCATGAGCGCGGCGAGCGCGAGTACGATCATGCCGCTGCGCTCCAATCCCGATGGCGCGGGCAGCAGGAGGATGGTGATGAACAGCGCCGCACCGAGAATCAGTCCGACAGCGCGGAGAGAGGCCGGGGACTGCACGCTGCGGGCCTGTGCCATGAGATCAGCTCAGGACATGAGTCTGGAGAAAAGTTCGGATGATGGCGTTGAATCGCACCGGGCGTTCGAGACAGCTCAGGTGGCCGCAGTTGGGTACGATGTTCAGTTCGCCATCGTCAAGCAGCTCGACCATTGATTCCGCTTCCGATGGAAGAATGAGTGTATCCTCCTCGCCCGCGATGACGCAGGTCGGCAGTTGCGTCGCGCGCAGGTCGCCCGCGGAGTCCGGGCGCGCGGCCATCGCCTCGAGCATGCCCGCGACTCCCTCCGGAGTAGCCTGCTTCATGATGTCTTCGACGAGGCGCACCACGTCGGGAGAAGTCCCGACGGTGGTCTCGCCGAGCAGTTTGCCGAGCATCTCGTCCAGGAAATCCGGCATGCCCCCTTCCCGGACATCCGCTGCCTGGCGCGCACGGTTGTCCCGTGCGGCGGACGTATCCGCTCCGGCGCGGGTATTGGCAAGGATCAGTCCGGCGAGACGGTCGGGGTGCCTGCGCAGCATGGACATCGTGATGTAGCCGCCCATCGAGCAGCCGCAGATCACGGCACGGTCGATTCCGCGCTCGTCGAGCAGTGCCGCGGCCATGTCCGCCGCATCGTCAATCGAAAATCCATCAGGGAAGGGGCCTCCGCGGCCGAATCCCGGGAGGTCAAATGTGAGAATGCGGAAAAAGGAGCTGAGATCCCGCCGTTGCGCGCGCCACATGGTGGAGTTCAGCGGAAAGGCATGCAGGAACAGGACGGGAAGTCCGCTGCCGTCATCGGTGTAAAATGCTGGTATCATGCGATGTTTCCGGAAAACGCGACGCATGGGATACGCCGCGCCTCAGGAATTATTTCTTGGCAAATGGGACATTCTTGATATGCTGGAACGACACCGTGAATTCCACGTAGCGGTCCTCGCCGTCACCCTGTACCAGTTTCCCGTTGCTGCCGCGCTGCACGAGGAGACGGAAATAGTAGTGGTCCGTTCCGCGTTTCAGGCGGCCGTAGATGATGCGTCCCTGGTCAACCGGTGCGTTCGTAATCGTGACTTCCTGGCCGGTGTATGTGGAGGAGATCGGCGGCGTCGTTGTTGTGTGCTCGTCGAGGTCATCCGCATTGTAATAGACGGTGGAAAACTGGGTGATCTGGCCGGTGAAATTGGATGCCGTGTGCGGACTGCGAATTTCGAGAAAATTCGAGGTGTTGTTCGGGGCGAAGAGGTACAGATCGCCGCGATCGACAAAGACCTGGCTGGCCTGCGGAATGACCTCGCAGATTCCGCTCGCATTGAACATGTCGAGACCGCTGTCGAACTGCGAAGAGGTCGTTGCGTACACGCGAATGGTCTGTTCGTCCTGGTTGACCTCGCGCCGGATGGCCGGTGCCCACTCGATACTGGCCGACGCCGCGCTCTGCTTGCCCTGCGTGGTGACCGCCCAGACCTGAACCTCGTAACGCGTGCCGTTGTCGAGTCCTGTCACGGTGTAGCCGTCGCCGCGCGGTGCATTCTCAAAAATCTCCTCGTTCGTATCACTGTTCACCACGAGGATCTTGTAACCCCCGAAATTATCCTGCGCCTCGCTTGCGGAGGGCTCCCAGTGCAGAACCAGAGCCTGGTCGGCGGAGGCTGCGCGCAGGCTGGTCGGCGCGAGGACGTCGGGATCCACGGGTTCATTGGTGGATTCTTCGTCACATGCGGTGAATCCCATCGCAAATACGGTGATCAGCAGTATCCACAGGGGTGTGCGTTTCATGGTCATGCGCTCCTCTTGTAACGGTGATGCCGGTCGAATCCATCCCGGGAGACGACCGTGAAAAAATCGTGATCAATGCAAAAGATAGAGAATTTTCGATCAAAGCGACAGAGAAGGGGAAAAAGGAAAAGCCGCCCGCGGGCGGCAGGCGGCTTTTCATCACGGTCTGCGAATCGCAGATGTTATTTTGCGAAGGGGTTGTTCGGGGCGTTCTGGAAGCTCGCGACCATCTCGATGAAGCGGTCGGCGCCGCCGCCCTGCACAAGCATGCCGTTGCTGCCTTTCTTGATGAGCAGGCGGAAGTAGAAATGATCATTTCCGCGCACCAGGCGTCCCCAGTAAACGTGTCCGGTCTCCACGGTGCCGCTCGGGATCTCGAGTTCATCCAGCGTGTAACTGTCATCCGCGGGCGCCTCGAGAGCGAGCTGGTCGTCGAGGTTGTCGACATCAACCGGCGTCTGATTCGAGAACTGCGTGATCAGTCCCTGGTTGTCCGCTTCGGCCGGGCTCTTGATGAAAATCGGTGCGGTATTGGTCTGAGCGAACACATACATGTCACCGCGATCCTGGAACTCCTGTCCCGCCTGCGGAATCACTTCCGCATCACCATCGACGTTGAACAGATCGACGGCGCTGTTGAACTGTGTCGACGTCGTGGCGTAGACCTTGATCGGCAGTCCATTGTTGTCGGTGGTCTGACGTGCGGCCGGCGACCATTCGATCGTCGCGAAATCCGTGCTGACATTGCCGAGATCCGTGACGGAGCGCACGGTGAACTGGTAGCGCACACCGTTGGTCAGTCCGTCGATGCGGATATCGTTGATACCCATCGCCGCGGTGCGCGGAGCCAGCGTTTCGTTGTTGGCCTTGTTGAGAATGGTGATTTCGTAGCTGCCGAAATTGTCTTCGTTCTCATCGACCGATGCGTCCCAGCTCAGGAACACGGCATTGTTGCCGGACGCGGCCTGCAGGTTCGTCGGGGCGGCGACTTCCGGATCAGTCGTGATCGGATTGTCGTCGTCCTCGTCACAGGCCGTAAACGGCACAGCGAGAAGCAGGGCGACAGCGAGTGTCTTGAACATGTTTGACTTCAACATATTGGTCCTCTTTGGTTTGGTATGTGGTGATGGATGATTGAAATCGGGATTTTCAGGCTCTGTTGTGTAAACAGCAAAGGAAATCGACTGGTTCCACTGTCGATTGATTCCCACGGAAGCGGTTTTCCGTGGACGGGGCGCGTTGCCGTACACGGACGAAAGCCGTACCTTGGACATATCCCCTCGCACTACTGGTAAAGCACAATGATAGTGATACGAATGATGCGCGTTTCTGTTTCAATTCCGCGGCATGTTTTTCTTCTACTCCTGGTCTGCGCTGCTGTTCCCAGTGCCTTCGCACAGCTGCGAACGGCGGTATTTGATTTGGCCTCGCAGGCAGAGTTCGATCCCGCCGCCGCAGCCCCGGAAGATCTCGTGGTGGGTTTCCCGAATCCCAATGAAATCCGTGAGATCACCGACGATTTCGATGTCGACGGGAATGTGATCGTCGTCGGGAACGGACGCCTGCGCGTGCGGGAAGCACGGCTGCGCGTTCGCGGCGATGTGCACGTCTTTCAGAATGGCGGAGTAGAAATCCAGAGCGGCACGCTGGCGTTTGAGCAGGACTACCTCTACCAGCGAGGGGTGCGCCTCCTCAATAAAGCGACGCTCTGGCTCAACGACGCGGGGGTGCAATGCGGGGGATTCAATATTTCCTGTGCGGTGACCGATACGGCGGTGCTGCGCATCGACGGCAGCAGCTTCAGCGGCGGCATCATGACCACCACGCTCGCACGCCACGGCAGCGTGGAAGCACAGAGCAGCACCCAGCTCGGAGAAATGCTCTTTTTCGATTCGACGCGCGGCAGTTTTCGCGACTGTATCGGGCTCCTGAGCTGGCTGACACTTCCGGAAAACTCCGCATCCGACCTCACGCTCCCGGGTGAGCAGGTGACCGGCAGCTATGTGTTTCCCGACAGCGCCGCCTCCGCCGCCGGCTTCGATTACCGCGTCAGCTGGGAGGGCTGCACGAATCTGTTCTGGGGATTGATGCTCGAGCCGTCCTGCGCCGCCCTGGTCCGGAATTCAAGGCTGCTCGCCGTCGGAGGGATGTTCCGTGGAACCGTACCGCAGCAGGTTGTCGGACTCGTCAATAACGCGGTGCCGCAGCAGTACGACTATCCGGCCACGGATCGCAATGTCAAGTTCGAGAACTGCGAAGTCCGCATCTGGAATCTGTACAGCTTCGACGACTGCGAACTGACGGTCGCCAACAGTATTTTCGGGGAGATCCTGGCCATGGGCAGCAGTGACGCATTCGTGCAGAACAGCATCTGTGATGGCAGCGGCGGGTATGTCGGCTGCCAGGATGACGCCACGCTGCTGTTCGTCAATTCGCAGATCACCGCGCCGGTGATCGCACGCGGCAGGGGACAACTTTCGCTGCTGCTTTCCACGCTGCAGACGCATATCCCGCACGCCGCCGACAACGGTGTCATCGCGCTGTTCAACTCCTCCTTCCCCGGATTGCCGACCGTTGAAGCCGGATCGGTCGGTGTAGTCATGGGTGTCGACGAACCGAAACAGGCGCCGGTGGAGCGCGATGTCCCGGTTGTCGGCACGATGCGTTTTCTCGCAGGCGACGAGGTCGAAGTGCACTTCGCGTCACACTGGTTCGAGGCTGTTCGCGTCGACGATCAGAGCCAGGTGCTGTTCCGTTCCCAGCCGTCCATCGTGCAGCGCGTGCGCGACACCCTGGGAATCTGGGATACGCGTGGTCACGTGCCAGGCGACCACTATCTGTGGCTGTACATGCGCCTGAATCCCGATGACACGATCAGCATTCCCGCGCCCGTGCGGCTGACTGCTCCCACGCCGGTCTCCGCAGGCGTTCCGGCACGCGATTTCCGCATTGCGGCGGTGTATCCGCAGCCGCTGCGTACGGGCGGCGTGCTTCGCGTGCATACTGAAGGCATCGGCGGAAGAGGAGCGACGCTGCAGCTGATCGATATGCTCGGCCGGGTGATGCTGACGCGCCGCATCGATGCGGCGGGTCCGCTGCGCCTGTCCGCCGCCGGACTCCCGGCGGGCACCTATACACTCCGGCTGCACAGCGGCGGCATGCAGCGCACGCGCACGATTCACGTCATTCCCTGATCACGAGCACACGAGGATACCATGGAACTTCTCAGCGTCCGGATCGAGAAGCCCGAGGACATGAATTTCATTCTCGGGCATTCGCATTTCATCAAGACCGTCGAGGATCTCTACGAGGCCATCGTGCAGGTCAATCCCTCGATGCATTTCGGCATCGGTTTCTGCGAGGCCTCACAGAAAGCGCTCGTCCGCTGGGCGGGCAATGACCGGAAGCTCATCGATCTCGCGGTGAAGAACGCATCCAACATCGCCGCTGGCCACTCATTCATCATCATGATGGAGCAGGGATTTCCGCTCAGCATTCTCAATACAATCAAGCAGGTGCCCGAAGTGACGCGCATCTTCTGCGCCACGGCGAATCCGACCGAAGTGATTCTCGCGGAAACGGATCAGGGCCGCGCGGTGCTGGGGATCGTCGACGGTGTGAAACCGCAGGGCATCGAAACCGAAGAGGACATCGCGCAGCGCAGGCAGTTCCTCCGCTCGATCGGGTACAAGCTCTGATCGGCCATATCCCGGTGGTGTCCGGCAGCATCCCCGTCGCTGCCCGGCTGCTGCCGGGCTGCATCCCGGCCACACCCCGGCAGCATCCCCGCCGCAGTTGCTCCTGCCGGGGGAAAGTACTAGCTTGCGCGCTGGCTTGATGGCACATGAAATTTCCGGCACAATCCATACTGGTCATCCGCATGAGCGGCATCGGCGATGTTCTCTGGACGACACCGCTGCTCGCGAATCTGCGCCGGGCCTATCCCGATGCGCATATCGCATATGTGGTGCGCAGCTCCAGCGCCCTCGTTCTCGAAAACAATCCCGACATCGACGAATTACTCCTTTTCGAGCGGGAGGAGCTGTGGTGGCAGCTGGGCTTCCTGCGCCGCCTGCGCCTGCGGCACTTCGATCTTTCCATTGACCTGATCTGCTCACCCGCAACAGCGATTCAGTCCGTGGTGAGCGGCGCGCACACGCGCATCGGATTCGATTTCCGCATCCGCGAAAAGCTCTACAATCATCGGCTGTCCGCCCACGAGGCGAACAAAGGGCATGAAGTGGAATTCAACCTCGCCGTCCTCGACTACATGGATATTCCGATCCGGACACGGTCGCTGGTCTGGCACGTGTCCGACACGGAACGCGCGCGCGCGGGAGCGGCGTGGCGGGAGGCCGGTCTCCGTGATTCGGATACCGTTGTGGCGCTGATTCCCACCGGCGGGTATCCGTCCAAGAAATGGCCGCTCGCACACTGGCAGGAGCTGACGCGGGATCCCGGATTTGAGGGACTGCGTTTCCTCGTGTTCTGGGGGAGTGCACAGGAGCGACAGTATGCGGAGGCCATCGCGGCGGAGAGCGGCGGGCGGGCTGTGACGGCTCCTCCGGGAACACTGCGCGACGCGGCTGCGCTGATGGAACGCTGCGTGGTCGCGGTCGGCAACGACAGTGGTCCCACGCATATCGCTACCGCGCTGCAGCTCCCGGTGGTGGTGTTCTACGGTCCATCGGATCCGCGCAGCCAGGGCCCCTGGAGCGACCGGGCCGTCGTGCTGCAGATCGACGACGTCGAAACCCGCTGCTGCCGCCGACTCGACTGTCCCGATCCGATCTGCATGACGGAGATCACACCCGCGCGCACGGCGAAGGTTTTGCGGGATCTGCTCGACCGGTCGTCAAAAGATATTACCGCACGGGAGGACTGACGCGTGGAAGCCTCCGTCGTGATCGCCGTTTACAACCGCGCCGACGTGCTCCGGCTCGTCCTCGCCGGCTACGCGCGTCAATCCCGCAATGATTTCGAAATCATTGTCGCCGACGACGGCAGCGGTCCCGACGTGGCTGCCATCGTGGAAGAGGCCCGGCTCCGGTCGCCGTTTCCCATTCAGCATCTTCATCACGAGGACCGCGGCTGGCGCAAGAACGTCATGCTCAACAATGCGATCCGTGCGGCGGAAACGGATTACCTGGTGTTCACCGACGGCGACTGCCTTCCGCATTCGCTTTTCGTCGCCGATCATCTGCGGGTACGTGAGGAGGGATATGTGCTCTGCGGCCGCCGCGTGGAAATGAGCGCGCGATGGACACGCCGGCTGACGCGCGGGGATGTCGAACGCGGGCGCTTCGAGCGGATCGGGCTCGCGGAGTGGTGGGACGGCATCAGCGGCCGTGCCCACCGCATCGAGGACGGCCTCCGCTTTGAAAGTCCCCGTCTCCGGGGCATATTGCACTCGCATGTGCGCGGGATGCTGGGAAGCAATTTTTCCGTGCACCGGGCCGCGATGGTAGCTGTCAACGGATTCGACGAGGAATATGACGGTCCGGGATGCGGCGAAGACAGTGACGTGCAGTACCGCCTCGAGCGGGCCGGACTGCACTGCCGTTCCCTCCGGCACCGTGCCATTCAATACCATCTGCATCATCCGCGCACCGAGGTCCCGCAGCGCTGCATCGACCGCTTCGAAGCGGCGAAACGCGCGGGACGGATCCGCTGCCGGCGCGGACTCACGCATGAGACAGGCGACGATGACTGAGAAGACCGGGAAAAAACGCATGAACGTTCTGCTGCGCATCCTGCGGCACGTGCTGCCGTACAAGCGCAACATCGGCATCGCATCCGTCGCGATGTTTTTCTCGGTGGTGTTCAACATGATCACCGTCATTCTCATCATTCCCTTCATCAACATCCTCTTCGACAGGCAGAATCTGGCCATGCAGCCGGTACCGGAGCTGTCGATCGGTACGGTCAAGCCCTGGGCGCTGGCGCAGATGAACAACGTGATGGCCGCGAGCGATCCGCTGAGCGCGCTGAAAATCCTCTGCCTGCTCATCATCGGCGCCTTTCTGTTCAAGAATCTGTTTTCCTATACGCAGACCTGGTTCATGGCACCGGCGGAGCAGGGCATTATCCGCGACCTGCGGCAGCAGCTCTACGTGCACATGAACCGCCTGTCGCTCAGCTACTTCACCGAGGAAAAAAAGGGCATGCTGATGTCGCGCATCATCAGCGACGTGCAGCTGGTCAATGATTCCGCCATTGCGGTGGTCAACAGCATGTTCCGCGATCCACCGCAGATCGTTGTCTACACGCTGCTGCTGTTCATCATCGACTGGCAGCTGACGCTGATCGCCTTTGTGCTGCTGCCCACGACAGGATTCGTGCTCACGAAAATCGGCAACTGGGTGCGCCGGGAGAGCGATGTGCTGCAGGAAACCATCGCGCGCATCACAATGGTGCTCGACGAGGGACTCTCGAGCATGCGCATCATCAAGGCGTTCCGCACGGAGCGTTTCGAGATCGACAAGTTCCGCCATGAGAACCAGGGCTACTTCCGGACGTTCGTGAACATCAAGCGGCGGCGGGAACTGGCCACGCCCATCACCGAGACGCTGAGCGTACTCGTCGTTGTCGTCATTCTCTGGTTCATGGGCGATGCGATTCTCTCGGGCCGCAGCACGATGAGCAGCGGCGTGTTCGTGGCATATATTTTCGCCATGCTGCAGATGATGCAGCCGCTCAAGTATTTCGGACAGACGATCAATCATATTGCGCAGGGGGTGGCGGGCGCCACGCGTGTGTTCAATGTGCTCGACATCGAACCGCGCATCGTTGACCGGCCGGGCGCGCGCGACATCGACGGCTTCCGCGACCGCATCGTCTTCGAGAACGTGCGATTCCGCTACGACACGGGCGACCAGATCCTCAACGGCATCGATGCGGAAATCCGTGCCGGCGAGGTGATAGCCGTCGTGGGTCCCAGCGGGGTGGGGAAGAGCACCATGGTCGATCTCGTGCCGCGTTTCTACGACGTGACCGGCGGGCGCATTCTGCTCGACGGCGTTGACCTGCGGGATATCACCGTGTCGTCGCTGCGCGGGCTGATGGGGGTCGTCACGCAGGAGACCTTTCTGTTCAACACCACCATTCGAGAGAACATCGCGTACGGGGAGAGCGGTGTTGACATGGAGCGTATCATCGAAGCGGCAAAGGCCGCAAACGCCCACGACTTCATCCTGGAGGCGCCGGAAGGATATGACACGGTCATCGGCGACCGTGGCGTCAAGCTTTCGGGCGGCCAGCGGCAGCGCCTCAGCATCGCGCGCGCCATATACAAAAATCCGCCCATTCTGATTCTCGACGAGGCGACCTCATCGCTCGATACCGAATCGGAAGTGCTCGTGCAGGTGGCCATCGAGAATCTCATGAAGGGGCGGACATCCATCGTGATCGCGCACCGGTTGTCCACCATCCAGAAGGCCGACCGCATCTACGTGCTCGACGCCGGCCGCGTGGTGGAAGTCGGCACTCACGAGGAGCTGATGCGAAATCCCGCCGGCCTGTATGCCAAGCTCTACAAGATGCAGTTTCAGCTCTGATGCAGGGACCGCATTCCGACATACGGGGCGAAATGCGTGCCGCCTTTCGGGGCGCGCCGCTCGATGTGGCGCTGTACGCGAGCATTGTCACGGCGCTTGGCACGCTGATCTTCTCGATCGCCATCGCGCAGGCAGCAGTGCTTGTCGCCATCCTGCTCTGGATCTGGGGTCTCGCCCGCGGACGTCGTTGCACGCTGCGCGGGAATCCGCTGCTGCTGCCGTATACACTTTTCATCCTCGCGCGCATCGCCACCATCCCCCTTTCCATCGATCCCTCGGCGAGCGTCACCGCCTTCCAGACGGAAATCCCATTTTATCTGTTCTTCTATGTCGTGTTCTGTGAGCTGAACGCGCGTCCCACCGAACGTTTGCGTTTTCTCGTGCATCTGCTCGTCGCGGCCGCGGTGGTCGCCGTCGCAGTCGGATTCGTGCGATACGCGATGGGGATGGATGAGCGGCTGACCTCGACGACGTCGGGCTATTACACGCTGGGGATGTTTCTCGCCGCAGTGTTCGCGCTGACATTCGCGCTCGGGGGACGGCGGGAGCTGTTTCCGAACCGTCTGGTCTGGCTGCTGCTCTGCGGGGTGATGCTGGTTGGACTACTGTTCACCTTCAATAGGATGCACTGGGTGGTTGCCGGGTTTGCCGCACTCATCGTCGGCGCGGTGCGCGAGCGGCGCATTCTGCTCGTGCTCGCCGCAGCAGGCATTGCGGCCGTCGTGGCTCTGGAGCCGTTGCGGGAACGCTTCCTGCAGCTACTCGATGCCGGTGCGCATATGTCCGGACGCGATGTGATCTGGCGAGGTGCCATGATGCTGATCGATGAGCGTCCCATCTTCGGGTTTGGGCTGCGGACCTTCCGCCAGGTTTTCCCGTTATTCGACGAGGCGCCTGACAAGGGGATCGGCAGCTGGCACAATGATTACCTGCAGGTGTACATGGACAGCGGCCTCGTTGCCCTGCTGCCTTTTATCGCGATTCTGGGTGTGATCTTCTTCATGGGCTGGAAAAATCACCGCTCCTGGCCGGCGGAGAGCCTGCAGCGCGCGTTGAATGCCGCACTGCTGCTCATGATCGGCTGTTTCGCGATCGCAGGCGGCATGCTTGATTCTCTTCTTTCCATTTTGTTTCGTACCGGTATTGCGGTGATCGCGCTGCTGTACAGCGCGCGTCCATCCACGGAGCGTGAACGCAGTACCGGCGGCGACGCCGAGTCCCGCGATACAGCGTCCGAATCCCGCGATGTCGATATTTCTCTGGAAACCGGAGCCCGGTGATGCCGAAAAAAAACAGTCCCGCGACGCGCCGCACTGAAAACATCAGCAAGAAGGAAGAGGAGTTTCCGCTGTACTGCGACTACAGTTGTCCGCACGCGGATTTCAGCGACCCCTGTGCGGTCGGTGCCTGCCGTCGCGATGTCGGCGTGTGGTGCGGCAAGGCCCGGCGCTTTCACAACAAGCATGCGCGCTGCCTGTTCCGCGGCTGACGCGGGATCGGCCAGTCTCTTGACAAAACGCACCTCTTTCGCTATAATGGCGCGGGACTGAATGAGTGACCCGACAGTCGATGTTTCATACATTCCTTGTACGAGGAGAACGAACACATGATCTGGACCATGGAACTCGCTTCCTGGCTTGACGACGCCCCGTTTCCCGCAACGCGTGACGAGCTGATCGATTACGCGACACGAATCGGGGCGCCTCTTCAGGTGATTGAGAATCTGCAGGAACTCGAAGATCCTGACGAGACGTACGAATCCATCGAGGATATCTGGCCTGATTATCCCGTGGATGAGGACTTCTTTTATGGTGACGAGGACAGCGATTATTAGACATCTTGCATTCACCGCCAGCGCGTATAAGGAAGCGTAACACGCTAGTTCACAGAGCCCGGCACAGAACTGCTGGGCTGTTCATTGCAGTATGCACGCTCCTTCTGGGAATTTCGTATCCCGCCTTTGCTCAGTTCGAACCCTCGTATTTTGACTCCATCCTTGTCGCCGGTATCAGCATCAGCGGCAATGATAGCTTCGACGCTGATATTCTACTCGGGAAATTGAACACGCGTGAGGCACCGTCGGCATTCTCGATGCGGCTGTTCCGTGCGTTCGGTTCGCGTTTCCCGCTCGCGGGTGAGCCACAGTACTTCGATGTCCAGAGCTTCCGCGACGACATCGAATTTCTGCGGCTGCACTACCGCAACAACGGCTTTTTCCTTGCGACGGTAGACGGAGATTACAGCCTGCGGACCCGGCAGCTGGAGCCGACACCCTGCCCGGGGCCGGAACTGCCCGTCGCGGTCCTTCCGTGGCGCAGAAGCCCCGGGCTGGTCTCACTCGAGGAATTCGCCCGCCGTCTGCGCTTCGGTGCGTGCAGATTCATCGTGGAGGATTCGGCGCAGCTGCAGCAGCGTGTCACCGATGTACGGTTTCGAATCGCAGAAGGCCCCCGGTCCCTTATCGACTCGATAGACTACCGGAACCTGGAGTTGCTGCCCGAGGGTGTACGCGAGGAAATCGCCTCGCGTCCGTTGCTGCGTCCGGGACGCCCGTATCGCGCACAGGATGTCCAGGCCGAGCGCAACCGCGTTCTGGAGATTCTCGCCAACAATGGATTTCCACGCGCCTTTTCCGACAGTGTCCTGATCGAGCGCCGACTGTCGGACAAC
This sequence comes from uncultured Ignavibacteria bacterium, assembly GCA_913061095.1. Lineage (GTDB taxonomy): Bacteria > Bacteroidota > Ignavibacteria > SZUA-365 > SZUA-365 > BM516. The sequence continues at coordinate 213,853 of CAJXVM010000003.1, read as the reverse complement.
AATGTGCTCGTTCGGTTGAACTTTCATCACGGGCGGCGACTGTATTTCGGTTCCGTCTCCGAGGATATCCGGGGTGTCGACGAACTGAACCTCGCGCGGCAAATCATCTACGATCGGCTCGACTTCGAGAAGGGAGACGTCTTCTCACGTTCCGTCATGTATGAGGGGGAAACCAATCTGAACCGCCTCGGCGTGTTTTCCTACGTCGCCATCACACCAGAGTACCCGGAGATCGAAAACAGGGTCGATTCTCTCGTACCGATCACGCTCGAACTTGTGCCGAACAAGCGCTTCGAACTCGCTCCCGCACTGGTGGTCAACAATCAGCTTCGCGGTATCAGTGCCGGTGCCGAGGTCGCATTTCTGATGCGCAATGTTTTCGGCGGTGCGCAGTCTCTGACGACGCGTATCAACGTGCTCGGACGGCTGCTTGATCCGAAAGAAAGCAAGCTCGATATCACGGAGACATATCTTGCCACCTCGCAGCTGCGGTTCGAACAGCCCTATCTGCTCTCGAATAAAAATTCCGGGTACATATCCGGAAGTTACAGTCTCGTCAGCGAAAAGGATCTGGCCAGTGGAAATATCCTTCAGCTGGTGGTGGGTGCGAAACGTCTGTTCAGTCAGCGCCTGGCGGGAGAGGTGAACTGGACGTATGAAATCTCGGAATTTACCGGCGACGCGACGGCTCTGCTCGGCCTGATCAATATCGACACAACCGAAACCATCGATTTCCGGAACTCCATCCGCGGCGTCAGCCTGGAACTCGACATGACGGATGATTTATTCAATCCATCGAAGGGATATTCACTCAAGGGTATTTTTGAGGAAGCGGGCTTTCTCGAAAAGCTGGGGATCAGTCCGCTGCCGCAGGCTGACGAGGAGAAGGAAATCCGCTCCGCCGAATACGTCAAGGTGGAGGGGCTCGCGCGCCTGTTTCACGACCTCTCCAATAACCAGACGACCATTCTCGGGATGAAATTTCGCCTGGGAAGCATTTTCCGCTACGGAAAAAGTCGGGAAGACGATTTCCCCGTGCCGCCGAACCGCCGCTATTTCGCGGGCGGTGCCTCGAGCATCCGCGGGTGGAGCGAGCGCGAACTCGCTGCGGATCCGGCCGCGGTAAACTTTGGCAGCAACGCACTGCTGGAGTTCAGTACCGAGATCCGCTGGCATCTCTTCCCCGACGCCAAGAACTGGCTTGACGGCATCTGGTTTGTCGCCTTCGCCGACGCGGGAAATCTCTGGACGGATATCCGGAAACTGAAGATTGAGGAAGTGGCACTTGCCTTCGGTGTCGGATTGCGTTACAATTTATTCTTCGGTCCGATCCGTGTGGATTTCGGTTTGAAGGGTTACGACCCCCTCTCGGAACACGATCGATGGTTCTACGAGAAAGATCTCTGGAGCGAGGTGGTGCGTAATGGCGTCATCCTGCTGGGCATCGGACACGCATTCTGAATCAGGACGACGGAGCAGTCTCTATGGCCTGGGAACGTATCATCGGGCAGCAACGCGTCAAGCGGCTTCTTCAGCGGATGCACGGGAACGAACGCATCCCCCATGCTCTGCTTTTTCATGGTCCCGACGGGGTCGGCAAGGAGGCGACCGCTATTGAGTTCGCACGCGTGCTGAACTGCGAAGAGGGGACGTGGGAAGCATGCGGCCGCTGCGCGAGTTGCAGGGCAATGGCCGCGCTGCAGCATCCGCATCTCAAGCTCATTTTTCCGCTGCCGTCACGCGACGGCGAAGAAACCGCCTTCGACAAGCTGACCCCTGACGAAATCGAGGATATCAACTCGCAGATCGCAGAAAAAGCCGAGAACCCCTATTATCGCATCACCGTACCGAAAGCTGCCGGAATCAAGATTGCCAGCATTCGCGACATCCGGCGGGAGGCGTCGTTTCGCGCGGGCCGCAGCGGCCGCACCGTCGTGCTGATCTGCGAGGCCGACCGCATGAATCCCAGTGCCGCAAATGCGCTGCTGAAAACGCTCGAGGAGCCGACCGGTGACCTCCTGCTGATCCTTTCCACCTCGCGGAAGGACGCGCTGCTGCCGACAATCCTCTCTCGCTGTCAGCTGCTGCGCTTCGACGTTCTCAGCGAGCAGGACATTCTTTCGGGGCTGCAACGGCAGCAGGATCTCGACCGTGAAAACATCGCAACCGCGGCGCATCTTGCCGCAGGCAACTATCGCCTTGCGCTCGAGATGGCCCAGGAGGGCGGGCTGGTGTCACGTGAGGAAGTGCTTGAATATCTGCGCTCGGTGGTCCTGAATAATCCCGTCCGGCTCATGCAGCGCATTCAGACGATTCTCGACCGGGAAAGCCGACAGACACTCGTGCGTTTTCTCGTCAGTGTCGCTTCCTGGTTTCGTGACGTCCTGGCTCTGCAGGAAGGCGCCGCGCAGCTGCTCAACGCCGACCTGCGTGACCCGCTCGAGAAATTCGCCGAGCACTATCCCGAGGCCCGCTGCTCGGATGCGATCGATGAGATCGAACAGTGCATTGCCCTGATTCCAAAAAATGTGCATCTTGTGACCATGATGATCGTGCTTTCGCAGCGCCTGCGGAAGTGCATCGTTTCGCCCGCCGCATAACGGCAGAAAGGCTTGGTTGATGAGCGATACGCATACATCACAATCAGACGATCAGACAAAGAGAAAAGACGTCCCGCTGTCTCTGCACAAGCTCGACGACTCCGTGCTCGTGTATTCGAGCGAGGAAGGAGAGGTTTCGGACAAGGACGGCGCCGGGGAGGATGCCGAGAACAGGGACTGTTTCGGCGAAGGAGAAGACGGGGAGAAAATTGACGTCTCACCCTTCATCGAGGTCATTTTCAAAGGGGAGCGCCGGGGGTATTATCTCAATGAAACCGATCTGCAGCTGCAGGCCGGGCAGTATATCATCGTGGAAGCGGAAAAGGGCGTGGATCTCGGCATGATCGGCGCGATCGGCGGCACCGCCTACATGAAGAGCCGCCTGCGCATGCGTCCCTGCAAGGAAAGTCCGAAGAAGGTGGTCCGCGACGCTACCGAAAGTGACCTGAAAGTGCTGCTCTTTCACCGGGAACAGGAACACACGGCCTTCCAGATCTGTCTCGACAAGATCGAGAAGCTCGGCCTGCCGATGAAGCTGGTGGATGTCGAGTACCAGTTTGACCGCAATCGCATCACGTTCTATTTCACTGCCGACGGACGCGTCGATTTCCGTCAGCTGGTGCGTGAACTGGCCGCCGAGTATCGTACGCGTATCGAGCTTCGACAGATCGGTCCGCGCGACGAGGCGAAGCGCATGGGCGGCTTCGGCGTCTGCGGACGTGAACTGTGCTGCAGCTCCTGGCTGGGCATGTTCGAGCCGATTTCAACCGACATGGCTCGCCTGCAGAATCTCACCATCAATCCTTTCAAGCTCGCCGGGCAGTGCGGCCGGCTGAAGTGCTGCCTGAGCTACGAAGCGGAGCTGTACGAAGAGCTGCTCAAGCGTTTCCCACCGATGGATTACCGCATTCGCACCGAAAAGGGCGAAGGCAGGATTGAGAAGATCGATATCTTTCAGGACGCAATTTACGTGCACTTCCCCGACAACAACGGCTGGGAACGCATGACGCTTGACCAGGTCAACGCGGTCATCAACGCTCCACCGCCCCGGAAGGAAGAAAAGGCAAAGCACTCCCAGAGAAAAACGAAAAAATCCCCCAGGTAAGGGGGATTTTTTCATAACGCGATTCTCACACTCCGCGCGGCCTTCAGGTGACGGAGCCGAACGCTGCGTTCAATTCGATGCTATTTCTTCATCCAGCTCTTCCAGTACTCCTTCCACTCCACCGCTTCGGCTTCGGGAGCGACATGCAGCGTGTTGAAGGTATCGAGCATAACGGCAATTTCGTCGGTCCGCTTCAGTTTGTGCATGTTGGCAAGCGCCTTCGGATGCGGCCCGTGATGGAAACCCGTGGGATGCAGCGTCACCATGCCCGGCTTGATGTTGTCACGGCTGAAGAAATCGCCGGCGTGGTAGAACAGCACTTCGTCATAATCCGTATTGCGATGGTAGAAGGGAACCTTGAGCGCATCCTCATCCTCTTCGATCGGGCGCGGAAGGAAGGTGCAGATCACCGCATTGTTCATGACGAACGTCGTGTGTGCCGGCGGAGGCAGGTGGACGCGGTGGCTCATGACGGGACGGATATCCCGCACATTGATTTTCCAGGGATACAGATCTCCCTTCCAGCCGACGGCATCGAGCGGATTGAAGGGATACACCATCGAGGAGATTTCGCCCTCGCGCTGGATGAGAATGACATGTTCCTCTCCGGCCCGCTCATCGTAGGTCTCCGGCAGTTTCGGGAGCGTGATGGCCGACAGATCGAAAAGTGCGTGCACGCCGATGAGTCCTTTCTGCTCCCGGGTCGGAATGCTGACTTCGGGGAAGGCCTCGATGATGAGGAAGAAGTTCTTCTCGGTACGCGGATGGATTCGGTACGTCGTCACGCGCGGGATAACGATATAGTCGCCGCGTTCGTATTCCAGCGTGCCGTAATCGGTTTCGATCATGCCCTCGCCTTCGTGAACGAACCAGACCTCGTCGCCGTCGCCATTGCGGAAATAGTGCGGCATTGCCTCGCCGCGGCGCGAGACCGAGAGCACCACGTCGTCATTGTAAAACAGTCGCTGGCGTCCGGCGCCGGCGTCCTTGTGATCGGGCGGCGTGACGTTGTTGAAATCGTAGGCATGCGGACGGAGACTGCCCTCGAAGCGGACCCAGTCCGTCGGCGGATGCGTGCGGTAGATGTGGGAAACGGGACCGAAAAAGCCCTGTCGTCCGTGCTCCTCCTCGTATGTTCCTTCGGGCAGGCCGACGTGCGCCTGCCGTGTATGTTTTCCTTGGTGGTAGAGATACATGCGGTCCTTCCTCTCCTTGTGGAGAATGGTGATGGATGTCAGTCGGTGTTATCGCGCAGGTGCTCGTGGCAGGAGAAGCACATGCCCGTCATGCGGGAAAATTCGTAGTAGCTTCCCGCCATGTTGCGTTCGGCGGCTTCTTTCTCCAGTGCGCGAACGATTCTGAGGAACTCCTCGCCGTATTCCGCGTAGTGCTCACCCTGATCCTCGAAACCGGCGTCACGGGTGATGCGGGAGAGTGCCCCGGCCTCATATTCCACCTTGGCGAGATCGCCGAGCGCAAGATAGCGCAGTATGTTCGACGCGTGATCGGTTTTTTGCTTCATAAGTTCGCTCTCCATCGCGGCTCCGGTGAGGAACAGCAGCGCGACGAGGAGGAGCGGAGGCCAGAATAGTGGTTTCATGGCGCAGCCTTTCGAATCGTGATGACGTGACGAAACGTGGTTACATGTTTTCAATTAAAGCGGTGCCGAACGCGGAACACTTCACCTCGGTGGCGCCCTCCATCAGGCGCGCGAAGTCGTAGGTGACGGTCTTCGTCGCGATCGTCTTTTCCATGGCGCCGATGATCCTGTCCGCCGCCTCGTTCCAGCCGAGGTAGCGGAACATCATCTCACCGCTGAGAATGACCGAACCGGGATTCACTTTGTCCATGCCGGCATATTTCGGCGCCGTGCCATGTGTGGCCTCGAAGATGGCGAATCCGTTTTCGTAGTTGATGTTCGCGCCGGGGGCGATGCCGATGCCACCCACCTGCGCGGCCAGCGCGTCGGAAATATAATCGCCGTTGAGATTCATCGTGGCGATGACATCGTATTCGGCAGGACGCGTCAGGATTTGCTGCAGGAAGGCGTCGGCGATGACGTCCTTGATGATGATGCCATTCGGCAGCTTCATCCACGGACCGCCGTCGAGCAGTTCGGCGTTGAATTCCTCTTTCGCAAGCTCATATCCCCAGTCCCGGAAACCGCCCTCGGTGAATTTCATGATGTTGCCCTTGTGCACGAGCGTGACGGACGGCCGGTTCTGGTCGATCGCGTACTCGATTGCGGCGCGCACGAGGCGGCGAGTGCCTTCCTTCGAGACCGGCTTGATACCGATGCTGGAGCTTTCAGGGAAGCGGATCTTTGTAATGCCCATTTCCTCCTGCATCCAGGTGACGGCCTTTTTTGCCTCCGGCGTACCGGCTTTCCACTCGATGCCGGCGTAGATGTCTTCGGAGTTCTCGCGGAAGATGACCATGTCGATCTGGTCGGGTCTCTTGACCGGAGAAGGGACGCCGGTGAAATACTGTACGGGACGCAGGCAGACGTAGAGGTCGAGTGTCTGACGCAGCGCGACGTTCAGCGAACGGATGCCGCCGCCGACCGGGGTGGTGAGGGGTCCCTTGATGCCGACGATGTATTCCTTGATCGCTTCGAGCGTGTCGTCGGGAAGCCAGACGTTTTCGCCATACTTGTGAACGGCCTTTTCACCGGCATACATCTCGAACCAGTGAATCTTTTTTGCTCCGCCGTAGGCTTTTTCCACGGCCGCGTCGAACACGCGCACTGCCGCGGCCCAGATGTCGGGTCCGATACCGTCGCCTTCGATGAACGGGATGATGGGATCGTCGGGAACGACAAGTGAACCGTTTTCAAAGCGGATCTTGCTGCCCTCGGTCGGTGGTGTCAGCAGCTGATAAGTCATGGGTATACTCCATTCCAGGTGTGGGAGGTACGGTTTCGCAGCGCCTTGCCACTCCGCGAGCGGACAGCCTGCATATGCTTGATGCAGGGAAGGTGCCTTTGGATTCCAATGATTGAATAAAGTACGAAATGCGGCGAAAATCGGAAACACCTTCCGCAATCTGTAATCAACAATCAGCAATCTGCAATCAACAATCAGCAATCTGCAATAAAAAAACCCCCGCAACATTCGTCCGGGGGTTTGATACTCAGGTACCTGAGGAAGCTCAGCCGCGCGGGCCGATGCCGCGTCCTCCGCCGCTCTTGTAGCGTTTCCAGCGTTCGAGCTGTTCGGGAGTGAGGATTTTTGCGATCTGCGCATCGATGCGCTGCTGCAGCGCCTTGAGCGCCTCGGCCAGTGCCTCGCGGTCATTGCTGTACTGTCGCATCAGGCGCTGGATTTCTTCGTGCTGTTTCGTGAGAATGTCTTTGACGGCCGCGGCCTGCCGCTCGCTGAGCTGCAGCAGGTCAGTCATCATTTTCACGCGCTTTTCTATGGGTGACTCATGGTCACGCGGGTCGATGCGCTTCTGCTGCAGCTGCTTCCAGCGCTCCCATTTCTCGCCGATGGCGTTTTTCATCGCCTCGTCAATGCGCAGTTGCAGCGTGCGCAGGGCTTCGCGGAACTGCTCGGGGTTTTCGCCATACAGCTCGCGGAGCCGCTTCATTTCTTCATGCTGATGCGTGAGGATACGGCGCACCGCATTGGCTTCCTCCTCGGTCAGGCCGAGCAGGCGTGTCATCATGCCGACCTGGCGCTCGATCCGCTGCTGCTGCCATTCCTCGCGGCGTTTTTCACGCTCCTCCTCGAGCTGCGCCTTCAGCCGCTCGACGCGCGCGACGGCCTCGGGACCGATAAGCTGGTTGATCTGGCGAATCAGCTTGTTGTGCTCATCCTGCAGCAGACGCAGGATTTCTTCACGGGATTTCCCGCTCTGCAGTATGCGCTGGCGAAGCTGCAGGGACTGAGCGATCATCTCACGCAGTTTGGTGAGCGTCTCTTCGTCCATGTCGGGATTCGCCTTGACGATGAGCTGATAGTAGATGATTGCCCCGATATCGATGCCGCGCCGCGGATCGAAGTTGCGGGTGCCGCCGTCGAGGAGGCCGTTGAATGCATCCTCCTGCACGGGGTCGAGCAGCAGGGACAGGTCTTCCTCCATGAAGACCATCTCATCGAGCTGGGCGGCCTGCTCAAGCGTGAGATTGAGCCGGTCGATGCTGGCGGCGATCTGTTCCATCGCGTCCGGCGCAGCCGCCGGTTCCACGGGGGCGTCGTTGTTGCTGCAGGCGGTCAGCAGCACGGCGGTGAGCAGAACGGAAAGAAATGCGCGTTTCATGGGAGTCCTGTCTGTTGTTGGGCAATATAATTTCGTTCGCTGCAAATTGCAGGACGAAGAATGACAACGTGAATCGATTGAAAGTTACATCCTGACGCCCACAACCGCAATCTCTAATTTGCAATCAGTAATCTGCAACCCGTAATCCTCCGCTCCCGGTCCGCAGTTTTTTTCTTATGTTGGGCGTGAACAGCCATGACCATCCTGCGACATATCGGACGCACCGCGCTCGCTCTGCTGCGGGTCGCCGCGGTGCTTGTGCTGCTCAGTGTGATGTACGTCGGGCTCACGCGTGTCGTACCGCCGCCGTATACACCGATCATGATGCTGCGCGTGTACGAGGGACTCTCTGACGGCAAGCCGGTGGGAATCGAGCAGCACTGGGTGCCGTACGAGCAGATCAGTCCGCATTTCATCCGGGCCGTCGTCGCGGCAGAGGACGCGCGCTTCATGCGCCACGACGGCATAGACTGGAAGGCCATGGAGGATGCCATGCGCTACAATCGCCGCCATCAGGGACGCAAGGTGCGCGGCGCCAGCACGGTCACGATGCAGACGGCGAAAAACGTGTTTCTCTGGCACGGCCGGAATTACGTGCGCAAGGGACTCGAGGCCTGGTTCACGTATCTGATCGAGCATCTCTGGGGAAAACGCCGCATCCTGGAAGTGTATGCCAATGTCGTGGAGATGGGGGATGGCATTTACGGCGTCGAGGCCGCGGCGCGGCATTACTTCGGCAAATCCGCCGCGGATCTCACGAGCCGGGAGGCCGCGCTCATCGCCGCCGTCCTGCCCAATCCCCGCCGCTGGTCACCCGCCAGTCCCACCGCATACATCTCCCGCCGGGCGGACTGGATACAGGGAAGGATGGGTGGCGTCGCCGTTCCGCGCTAGCCACACGCGTGAGCGTGTGGTTGACGCAATCTGCTATCTGAAATCTGCAATCTATAATCTGTAATCCTACGAGAGGTGTTCCACCACGATCCTGATCCCTATCAGGATCAGAATCACTCCCCCGATAAACTCCATATGCGTCCCCGCGATGCGGGAGATACGTTCGCCGAGGCGAATACCGATGAGGGACATCAGTCCGGCAACGATGCCGATGACAATGGCAGGGAAGGCGATGTGCACGTTGATGAGCGAGAGACTGAGTCCGACCGCCAGCGCGTCGATGCTCGTGGCGATTGACAGACTGACCAGTGACCAGCCACGCGTGACGTCCTTTACGATGCGGGCCGCGCCCGGCCTGAGGGAATTGATGATCATCCGTCCCCCGATCACCGCAAGCAGTCCGAAGGCGATCCAGTGATCAACTTCCCTGATCATATCCACGAATCCCGTGCCGGCGGCCCAGCCGAGTACGGGCATCAGCGCCTGGAACAGCCCGAAGTGAAAGCTCATGCGGAAGGTTTGCCGGCGGTCGGCACGCACGAGATACGCGCCGGTGGAGAGCGAAACGGCGAACGCGTCGATACCGAGCGCGAAGGCGATGAACAGCAGGGTGAGCGGATCCATCCCGAAATATAGAAAACGCGCGCGGGATGCCGAAGCTATCCCGCGCGCGTGCTTCAGGAGGAAAGAGAGGTTATTTTGTCAGAAGCATTTTTCCGGTGAGGACAATACCGTCTGCTTCAAGCACCGCGAGGTAGAGTCCGCTGCACATTTCATGTGCGTTCCAGGTGAGGGAATGCGTTCCGGCCGGCTGCTGCCCTTCGCTGAGCACCGCGACCCGGCGACCGAGCTGGTCGTGCACGCTCAGGCGCACATGCATTTGCTGCGGCAGTGCATAACTGAGCGTCGTCGAGGGATTGAAGGGATTCGGGTAGTTCGACTGGAGGATGACCGTCGTCGGCACCAGTTCCGCCTCGTGCCGGATGCCGGTGACCACGTTGGCCTTTCCTCGCCAGAGATACATCATGGCCTGACCGAGCTCCGTATTGTTGAGATAGCGACCCCAGAGATAGTCGAACTCGTCGGCGTAGCCGGGGAAAAGCTCACTGCCCGCGCCTTTCGCATAGAAGGGAATCAGCTGGTTGGTGTGTCCGCCGCTGTTGTAGCGCATGCCGGGCATCTGATTCCTGCCGTTATTGACAACCGGGTTGGTCACCGGAGACTGGTCTTCCTCCTTTGGACCAGTCAGATATCCGGTCTCATGATCGCCTGTGACGATGACCAGCGTTTTGTCCCAGCTGCTGTTGGCTTCCACCCATTCGATGACGGCGTCAACGGTGTTGTTGAAATCGTGCTGCTCCTCGATCAGACGACCGGGCTGATTGGCATGTCCCGTCCAATCCACCGCGCCGCCCTCGACCATGAGGAAGAACCCGTCCGGATCCTCGTCGAGGACGTTCAGTGCTCCGCGCGTCATTTCCTCGAGTGTCGGGATGCCTTCGTTGAACGGCACGGAATAGGCATCCTCCTTGCCGTCAGTGGTCCCGCGGCTCTGCTGCAGCGTCTGGTACACCTTCGGAATACCGATGACGCGCTTCGGGGGATTTGAGGAGGTGATCAATGACTCGAAATCCTTGAGGTCTTCGATGAACGTCCAGGCATCGGCATACCCGTCACCGTCAGCATCCTGCACCTTGGTGCGGCCCTCGTTACTCGGCACGTTGTACTCCGTTCTGCCATTGATCAGACAGTTCCACGCGTCTTCGCCACCGACGTACTTGTAGTCGATATCCTCGGACTTCGGCTGCGCGCTATTGTCATACATCGGATGTCCGGCGCCCATGATGACGTCGGCCTTGCTGTCGAGCAGCATCTCGCGGCCGAGCTCGTCATAGTGATCACGATGCACGTTGTGGGCGACGAATGCCGCCGGGGTGGCATGTGTCCATTCGACGGAAGTCACGACGCCCGTCGCTTTTCCCATTTCTTCGCCCTGCTGGGTGATATTGAACAGTGCATTGTGGTTCACGTCAACGCCGATGCCCTTGTAGTAGGATTTGAAACCCGTCGCCATGGACGTGGCAGCCGGTGCGGAACCGGTTGCGCCGTGATTCATCCAGTCGAAATCCGACCATGTTTTGAAGGAATTATAGCCGGTCGCCCAGTACTGCATGGAGGGATCGTCCTTCGTCTTTGCGGGATAGGTGCTCATGAACAGGTTCACCGGGAACTGCTCGTATGCCTGTGTGTGGAAATCGCCGTCATGCCAGGCGTTCGTGGCCTGGATCTCATTGTAGCCCCAGCCGTCGCTGATGAGCACGATGATGTTCTCCGGCACCCGAACCTCTGTCGTGGGATCCGGCCAGAGCGTGAGGCATGCCAGGCCGAGTTCCGTATTGTTGACATAGGAACCCCAGAGATAGTCTACTTCGTCCGCGTAGAGATCAAACAGGTCGCTGCCCAGTCCCTTGGCGTAGAAGGGGATGAGCTGGTTGGTATGGCCGCCGCTGTTGTACTTCATGTCCGGCATCTGGCCTTTGCCGTTGTTGACCACGGGGTTGGTGATCGGGGAGTTGTCATTTTCTTTCGGACCGGTCAGATATCCGGTCTCGTGGTCGCCGGTGACGACGAGGAGGTTTTCCTCCCAGCCGCCGTTCGCCTCGATCCATGCGATGACCGCTTTGACGGCGTTGTTGAAATCATGCTGCTCCTCGATCAGGCGGCCGGGCTGGTTGGCGTGACCCGACCAGTCCACGGCGCCGCCTTCGACCATGAGGAAGAATCCGTCAGCATCATTGTCGAGGACGTTCAGCGCACCGCGCGTCATTTCCTCGAGCGTGGGAATGCCGGAGTTGAAGGGTACGCTGTATGCGTCCTCCTTCCCGTCGGTTTCCCCGCGGCTCTGCTGCAGTGTTTCGTACACGCGGGGTGTGCCGACGACACGCAGCGGGGTGTCGCCGCTCATCAGGTTCTGGAAATCCTCTCGCGTCTCGATCAGTGTCCAGGGATCCGGATAGCCGTCATCGTCAATGTCCTGCACGGTCGTGTTCGCGGAATTCGCCGCCACGCCGTAGGTCGTTTTCCCGCCGACCAGACCGTTCCATGCATCCTCGCCGCCGACATACTTGTAATCGAAATCCCCGGACGTCGCTTTTCCGTTGTTATCGTACATCGGGTGACCGGCACCCATAATGACGGAAAGCTTGCTGTCGAGCAGCATTTCGCGACCCAGTTCGTCGTAGTGATCGCGATGCACGTTGTGCGCGACGAACGCCGCCGGCGTTGCATGCGTCCACTGCACGGAGGTCACCACGCCGGCAGCCTTCCCCAGCTGTTCCGCCCGCTCGGTGATGTTGCGCAGGGGGTTGTGATCGACATCCACGCCGATGCCTTTGTAATAGCTCTTGAACCCGGTTGCCATGGACGTCGCCGCCGGCGCTGATCCGGTGGCACCGCTCATGACCCACTCGAAATCCGCCCAGGCCTGTTCGGAATTATAGCCGGTGTTCCAGTACTCCAGCTCGGGGGCGTCCTTGGTTTTCGCGGGATAGGTGCTCATGAACATGTCGACGGGGAAGTGTTCGTACGGCTGCGTTTCGAAGGCGCCGTCGTGCCAGGCATTGGTCGCCTGGATCTGGTTGTAGCCCCAGCCGTCGCTGATCATGATGATGATGTTTTTCGGGCTTTTGCGGCCGTGCAGCAGCTGCGCCTGTCCCTGCGTCGGCAGAAGACAGAACAGCATGGCACCGGCCAGAAGCGCGGAGAGAAAGTGGCAACGCTTCATCCGATGTGCTCCTCACTGATAATGAATGGAATAATGGCAGGCCATGCTGCGTGCGCGCATCTCGATTCTGCGGACGATGGATCTGTGCTGCATGGGCAGGCGAACGCGGGCATGATCATCCTGCATGTCGGACATGAACATCTTGAATCCAAACATACCGGATGACTGTTAGCGTCGTATCGGTGAAGCGTGAGGAAGCGTTGAGGGATGTGTTAGAATGAACAGGATCCCACGCCGCAGCTGAAAATGCACAGGGCCCCGTCGCCGGGACCCTGTGCTCTGGAATTGGAATGTGACGGGATGTTACCACACGACTACCATCTTGCGCGTGAGTGCGCCGTCGGTTGTGGCGAGGCGATAGAAGTACGTGCCCGCCGTCAGTCCGTCGAGCGGAATGCGCACCGCATGGGTGCCGGCGCCGTAGCGTCCTGCCGCGATTTCCGCGACTTCGCGTCCGGAGGCGTCATGCAGCGTCAGCCGGATGTCCGCCGCGCGTTCCATCCCGAACTCCACTGTGGCGCTGCCGCGCGCAAGGGGAGCGGGATTCGGGGCAGTCTGTCCGAGCGTGAAGCCCTGCGCCGTCAGCGCATCCGTACCGAGAATGCCCGTCGGCTGCAATTCAATGGCGCCGGACTGCCATCCGTCACCGTTGGTGTCGAAGGCGCTGACGCGGTAGGCATACGCCCCGTGATCGAGCCGTTCCTCGAAGCGGTTCAATCCAGATTCGGAGGGCTCCACCACGGCGACCGTCTGCCACTCCTCGCGATCGAGCGGCGAACGCTCGACGATGTACCCGAGATCACTGACCTCGAAATCCGAGTGCCAGGTAAGCCGGGATGTGTTGTCGCTGATCCACTTCGCATTGGCGTTGATTTCCCATTCCCATCCGAAGTAGGGATAGGCCATCGCCCAGATGCCGTTCAGGTCGTTCAGGCTTACACCGGTAACACTCTGTTCGACAGGTGTGGCGTAGCCGGGGAAAGGTGCCCAGTAGAACAGGTTCGGGATCTGCCGCCAGAGGCGCAGCTGTTCGGGCTCGGTGATGCCGGTCTGTCCCAGCTCGCTGAGCGTGTAGTACAGCTTCAGGTCAGCGGTGTACGTACCCGTCGCCTCGATGATGTAGTGGCGGTAGGCGTAACGCAGCCGCTGGATGTTGCGTGAGAGCCCGTAGGGCTTCGTGCGCATGGTCATGCTCTGAATCGCACCGCTGGTCACGTCGAGGCGCGCGATGATGTGTCCCTGCGAATTGTAGAACGACATGCCGCTGTTCGCCGGCAGGGTGCCGACGGTGTGCACGACCTCGTCGCGCGGTTCGTTCTCCAGAATCACCGGGACGGTCAGCGGGGAATTCACGATCGGGGTGTTGGTCACGGAGTTCACACCCTCGATAATGATCTCGCCGGTGTACGTGCCCGGCAGCAGCGTCAGCGCGCTGATGCGGATGCCCAGTGCATCGCCCTCCATGCCGGAGGTGTCGAACAGCGTCATCCATGGGGTGCCGCCCGTAGCTGACCATGCGATCTCGCCCGGACCAAAGCTCTCACCGCCGTTGATGACCGGAATGCTCGCCGCGACGGCGACGCGCTTGTACGACACCTTGATGCGCAGCGTGTCGACGCCGATGCTGATTTTCCGGGGCTCGTAAATACGGTAACTGACGGGAATCACGTACGGATGATTGACCGCATGCACGTCGTTGATCGTGATCTCGCCGGTGTGCGTGCCCGGCGTGAGGTCGCTGCGCGTGATGTTCACCGTGAACGTGCCGGCGTTGACGCCCTCTGCCGGGGAGGGGGTGAGACTCATCCAGGTCGGTGTTTCAATCGTCGAGGCGACGGCTTCCCAGTCGATGATCGAGCCGTTGCCGAAGGCGTTCCAGATGTCCACCTGCTGCGAGGCGGGGAGCGGACCGTTCTCTTCGGTCTCGAAATACAGCGAGAGCGGATCGCTCATGATCATGCCCTGCGGGGGATTCGCATGCATGGTCCACACGCCCGGCAGGTCGTTGAGGTCGAGCTGCAGCGTGTTCGCGCCCGTGTTGAGCGTGGCCGTGCGCTGCGACCAGTTCGTCCCGTTGTCGGTGGAATGATGCAGGCCGAGCGAGGACTCGGTCTGTCCGTTGAGATCCTGCGGCGCGTAATCGACGGTCATGGTGACCGTGGACATGTTCGGATAGCTGTCCTCGATCTCGTAATAGCGCAGGATGGAGGGAAGGTCACCGACCCAGATATACTCGCCGCTGGTCATCGTGACGGTGACCGTTCCGGGAACCGCATTGGAGGATCCCGTGGCGTTGATGATCGGCTGTCCTTCGAGCGTGATGCCGATGCCGCCGAAGTCCTCGACGCCGCCGAGGAAGGGACGCGTCGAGCGGATGCTGCCGAGGAAGCGGCTGTTGTTGACGTAGTCGCCGGCCGGACCGAGTTCGATCACCTGCGGATCGTCAACTGCGAGCCAGGCGCCGCCGGTGATCAGCAGCGTACCGTTGACCGTCAGCGCGCCGGAGACGGTCTTGGGCTCGGACTGCGAACCGTTGCGCACGGTGAGGTTGAAGTAGGTCGCATTGAGCAGTGTCTGCGCGGTCGCGCTTTCATACACGACCGTCGCGTCGCTGTGATTGAAATCCAGGCTGCCGGACACCGGCGACGGATTCATGTCGAGAATCAGCTCGGCGCTCGTGCCCGCGTCGTCGCCGACCGTGAGGTCGCCCGCGCCCGTACCGTTTTCGCTGTTGCCGTTCCCGTCGAGCGAGAGTGCGTACCCGTTGTTGTCGAAGCTGCCTTCCTCCACGAAGAGGCGGTTGCCGATGTTCGTCGCGCCGGACAGCGTGACGGCGGCACCGTTCTGCACGCTGACATCCCAGAAGAATGTGCCGGCCAGGGAGCCGTTCGCCGTGAACACGCGGCTGCGCAGCATGCGCAGGAAGTCACGGTTGCCGTCGGCGTCATTTGCCGCGGCGAGGGACGCATTGCCCTCGTCGACATACGTATTCTCCAGGAAATTCATCACCGTCATCGACGCGCCGCTGCGTGTGAAGAAGCAGCTCGTGGCGCTGCTCAGCGAGGAGTTCAGCCAGCCGTAGAGTCCGGCAGGCATCGAGTTCTGATTGTTGCTGCCATGCGCGAGCCCATGCACGAAGGTATTCGTCGCGTCGAACACACCCACGGCGTCGGAAGAGCCGGCGAAGGCCAGCGTGCCGCCGGAGTGGCTGCTGAAATACTGGTTGCTGTTGTTGCGCGCGGGTGCCTGCAGCATGATCAGTCCGTCGGAAGGATCGGTGTCCTGAATCGGCACTGAGAAGATCCCGCCGATGACGATGATCGTTCCCTTCGGCAGTCCGTTCCACAGCGCGTCATTCGACAGCGTCACCGTGGCGTAGGGGAAGTTGCCGCTGCTCGTCGCGTCGGAGAACGACCAGCCGCGCATGTCGAGTCCGTCTTCGGTCACCAGCAGCTCCACGGCCTCGTCGGAGGAAATGTTGCCGTAGGCATTGTAATACTCGTTGACGATCACGCGCGGCGTCGGCGGCGGATCGTTTTCGAGAATGGTCAGCGTGTGCGTGGTCTGCGCGCCGATCGAGGCGCTGTTGCCGCCGGAGACATTCTGCAGTTCGAAGATCATCGTCTCGTCTCCCTCGAACAGCGCATCGTCGGCCAGCGCCAGGCTGATGCTCTGGTCGGCGCTGCTGCCGGCGGGGAAGGTGAGTGTCGTCGTGGCATAGGCGGGATTGACGTCCGTGCCATTCGTGGCCGTGCCGCCGGTGAGAACAACGTCCACGGACGTGGCATTGGATGCGTCGGGATTGGTGATGCTGACATTGACATTCACCGTGCCCGCGCCCTCGTCGAAAGAGCTGTTCACCGCGGCGAACTCGACGACTGTCGGAGCCGAACCACCGAGTGCGGTGACGGAGAAGTCGTCGATGGCCAGGCCGTGATCATTGCCGCTGTGATTGTCGTCGAACCAGCGGAGCATGATTTCGTCGCCGGGATTCAGTGTCACGGGCAGCGTGTTGCTGATCAGCGTGCGGTTGGCGGCGGCGTTGCCGTCCAGCGCGCCCGTGGAACCGCTGATGATCGGCGAGGTGAAGTCGAAGGTGGAGACGTTTGTCCAGCTGCCGCTGCTCAGGCTCGTCAGATTCGTGCCGGTCTGGTAGCTGAACACGACCGTCTGCGCGGCGGCGGTACCGGAGTAGCGCCACTGCTCGCCGTAATAGCTGATGCTGAGCGAGGTAATCGTGCTGCCGGTGTTGTTGACCAGGCGCACGCCCCACCAGAGGTCGCCCACTGCGCTGTTGCCCGAGCCGACCGAACCGAGCGCGCGTTCGGTGTTCGTGCCGGTGCCGAAGCTGTAGAGCGCGCCGCTGTTGCTGCTGCCGTCTCCGGCCACGAGCCAGTCGCCCGATCCGGTGCGCGTGTGATACCAGCCGCTGACTGTCGTGTTATCCACCCACGAGATATTCCCGCTGGTGATCAGTGTGTTGAAATCCTGCGTGTACGCCGTGTTCAGCGCACCGATCGACACCTGCGCCTGCAGGGGCACCGTCGCGGTGACCGCAAGCAGGATCAGGAAAACCATCGTCATTCGCTGCTTCATTGTAGCTCCTCTGAATTTTATCGTACGAAAAACATACCGTCTGTCACTGAATGCAATAAAGTAGAGAATTCCGGCAATAATCGGAACAGACCCGTATTAGGAGAATATGAGGAAATTCCACCCGGAGGACGGATTGAAATCCATCCGGATACGGACATGCGTCATCAATCTGGAAATGCGCCTGGAATACCGGTTCGAAAATCGATCCGGGATTTCAAACCGTCAATTCTCTGTGAGATCCGTAGCATTCAATCCGTCATGCGTGCAGCAGTCTGCGTTCCAGCAGCGAACGCATATCCCGGCGACCGTCGGCAATCAGCATGACGGTTACCTGTTTACCGCGCGTGTTGTACATGATGCGGTAGGGTTTGTAAAAAATCTCCCTGTATTCGCGGATCCCCAGATCGAGCAGTTCGCGGGGGTATGCGCCTCGTTCGGGGTACATAGCCAGCGTCCTGAACGCCTCCTCGATATTCTCGAGCACATGTCGTGCGGCCGCTGTGCCGTCATGTTTCAGGATGAAGCCATGGATCTCCTCGAGATCCTGTACGGCATGCTCGGTGAGATGGACGCGGTAGGACATCAGTCCGCATCCGATTCTTTCCTGAGACGCGCGACCACACGCGATGCCGGTGTTGTCTTTCCTTCCTCGGTCTGTTGTCTCCCGAGTGCAAGGATCTTCAGCAGTGCCATCGTTTCCTGGTCCTTTTCATAGCTCCCGATATCCTGTATCACCGCCTTCGCTTCGCCGTTCTGCGTGATCACATACGGCTCCCCGCTTTCGTGCAGCCGTTTGATCATTTCTGCCGCGTGCGATTTGAAATAACTGATCGGCTTGATCTGTCTGGAAAGCTTCATTGCCCGTTTCTCCATGCTTTTCATGACTGAATATAGTCCATATTCAGTCTGATATCAAGTAGTGATCACATGGAGTCGGCATTGAACTCATCCGGCGTTTGTCCGGAAGATCATGGATTGAAGGCGAGCATGAGCGCGAGCACGACCAAATGAAAATATTCATGCGACTATGTGAAAATAATGTTGCGACCAGGTGAAAATTATCCTGCGACCGGATGAAAACGGCCCAGCCGGGGAGAATCCTACTTGCGCCGCATCCCTCTTCGGATGGATATTGAAGGCTGAACTGAAGATTCACCTGTCCCGGAAGATCCATGGCATCCCCTCGAAAACCGCTGTATGAAGTCCGCTCATCGAAGATTCACGGCACGGGCATTTTCGCCGTGCGGCAGATCCGCCAGGGAACGCGTGTGATGGAGTATGTCGGGGAGCGCATCTCGACGGAGGAGGGTGACAGCCGCTACGGGGATGACGAGTCCGAGCATCCGCATGTACTGCTGTTCGGGGTGGACGAACACACGGTCATCGACGGCGCGGTCGACGGCAACGACGCGAAATACATCAACCACTCCTGCGATCCGAACTGTGAGGCCGTGATCATCGACGGACGCGTGTTCATCAACGCCATCCGCACGATCCGCGAGGGAGAGGAGCTCACCTACGACTATCAGCTCGACTATCCCTACGAGCGCGACGACGCGGCATCGAAACAGTACGCCTGCCACTGCGGCGCCGAGAACTGCCGCGGGACGATGCTGGCGGTCTGAACGCAAGACGGGATGGCATATCCTGCGGATACGCCATCCCGTCCTACAATCAATGACCGCCCGTTTGGGGAGGCGGTAATTAAATAATCACCTTCCAACTGTTGAGCGCTTTCATGTAGTTGGCGCGCTCGAAGGCGGCGGGCTCGGCAACCGCACGCTGGCTCATGCTGCCCTTCATCTGCTCGACGGATTCGTATTCCTTTTCCTCCATCCAGTGCTGCAGGTCGGTGAGCACGGTGCGGATGTGGGCGGGACCCTTCTCGAGAAGGGCCGAACACATCATCGCCACGTCGGCGCCGGCCATGAGCATTTTCAGCGCGTCGAGATGCGTGTGCACACCCGACGTCGCCGCCATGCTGGCCTTGATGTGACCGTAGAGAATGGCGATCCAGCGCAGCGGCAGACGGCTCTCGGCCGAGGTGCTGAGGTTGACCTCGGGCACCACTTCCAGCTCCTCGAGATCGAAATCCGGCTGGTAGAAACGGTTGAAAAGCACGAGCGCGTCGGCGCCGGCTTCGTCCAGCTTCTTCGCCATGTTGGCCATGGTGCTGAAATACGGACTGAGCTTCATCGCGACGGGAATCCCGATGCTGTCCTTGATGCGCGTGAGATCCTCGAGATAGATGTTCTCGATGGCCGTGGCGTCATGCTGCGCGTCGGTGGGGATGTAGTACACGTTCAGTTCGAGTCCGTCGGCACCGGCGTCCTCGATCTTCTTCGCGTATTCCATCCAGCCGCCGGCGGACACGCCGTTGAGGCTGCCGATGATGGGAATCTGCGTCGCCTTCTTCGCGGCGCTGATGTGCTCGAGGTACTCGTCGGGACCGAGGTTGTATTCCTCCGCCTCGGGGAAGTAGCTCAGCGCTTCCTGGTAGCTCTCGGTGCCCTGCATCAGGAAATGATCCATCTCCTTCTGCTCGTGCACGATCTGCTCCTCGAAGAGCGAGTACATCACGATGGCGGATGCGCCGGCGTCTTCCATGCGCTTGATGTTGTCGAGATCGCGCGACAGCGGGGAGGCCGACGGGACGATCGGGTTCTTCAGCTGAAGTCCCATGTAGGTGGTTGTAAGATCCATACGTCTATCCTCTTTGTCTGATTCGATCTTCTGTGATTATTCCGCTGCCGACTCGGTCACGTTTTCCTCGACCGGCGGGATGGAGATGGCGCCGTAGAGCTTCTCGAGCTCCTGGTAGTACTTCGTGCGCATGTCGACGTGGTCCTGCGCCATGCCCATCAGGCGCTTCGCCTCGTCGGGCTTGCTCTTGAAGAGCATGTTGAAGCGGGTCTCCGTCTTGATGAAATCCTCGACCGACAGCTTCGGCGGCTTGGAATCCAGCTTGAAGGGATTCTTGCCCTCCATCGCCAGGTCGGGATTGAAGCGGTACAGCGGCCACAGGCCGGAGTTGACCAGCGTCGTCTGATGCTCCATGCCCTTCGACATGTCGATGCCGTGCGCGATGCAGTGGCTGTAGGCGATGATCAGCGACGGACCGTCGTACGCCTCGGCCTCGAGGAAGGCCTTGAGCGTCTGGTTGTCGTTGGCGCCCATGGCGACCTGCGCGACGTATACCGTGCCGTAGCTCATGGCTATCAGGCCAAGATCCTTCTTGGCGATGGGCTTGCCGCCGGCGGCGAATTTCGCCACGGCGCCGATCGGCGTCGCCTTCGACATCTGTCCGCCGGTGTTGGAGTACACCTCGGTATCCATCACGAGCACGTTCACGTTTTTGCCGGATGCGAGCACGTGGTCCAGACCGCCGTAACCGATGTCATAGGCCCAGCCGTCGCCGCCCATGATCCACACGCTGCGGCGGATCAGGTAGTCGGCCACCGCCAGCAGGCGCTTCGCCTCGGGATTGTCGAGACCGTTGAGCTTGTCCTTCAGAGCCGCGACGCGCTTGCGCTGTTCGGCAACGCCGGTCTCGCTCTTCTGCTCGGCTTCGAGCAGCTCGCGCACGAAGGTCTCACCGAGATCGCCGGCCATGCGCATCAGCAGCTCGCGGGCGAACTGCTCCTGCTTGTCGACGGTCAGGCGGAAACCGAATCCGAATTCCGCGTTGTCCTCGAACAGGGAGTTCGACCAGGTCGGACCGCGTCCGTTGGCGTCTTTGGCCCACGGCGTCGTGGGGAGGTTGCCGCCGTAAATGGACGAGCAGCCCGTGGCGTTGGCCACCATCATGCGGTCGCCGAAGAGCTGGCTGGCGAGCTTGACGTACGGCGTCTCGCCGCAGCCCGAGCAGGCGCCGGAGAATTCAAACAGCGGCTGCAGCAGCTGCGAGCCCTTGATCGTGTCGATGCGTGCCTGCGTGCGGTCGAACTCGGGGATGTTGAGGAAAAAGTCCCAGTTCTCGCGCTCCTGCTCGCGGACAGGCGGCTGGGGAATCATGTTCAGCGCTTTCAGGCGCACTTCCTTCTTGTTCTTGGCGGGACACACTTCCACGCAGAGTTCGCAGCCCGTGCAGTCCTCGGGCGCCACCTGGATGCTGTACTTCATCCCGGCGTACTCCTTGCCGCGGGCGTCGCAGTACTTGAAGGTCTCGGGCGCATCGGCGACTTCCTTCTCGTCGAACACCTTGATCCGGATCGTGGCGTGCGGACACACCATCGCGCATTTGTTGCACTGGATGCAGACCTCGGGATCCCACTCGGGGATTTCCAGCGCGATGTTGCGCTTCTCCCACATCGTCGTGGCGGTGGGGAAGGTGCCGTCCACCGGGAAGGCGCTCGTGGGCACCTCGTCGCCGTGTCCCTCGATGATGCGCGCGGTGACCTCGCGCACGAACTCCGGCGCCTTGTCCGAAACGGTCGGGGGCATTGCGATGCTGCTCGTGGCCTCGGCGGGCACCTCGACTTCATGCAGGTGCTCGAGCGTCTGGTCCACCGCGTTGAAGTTCATCTGCACGATGCGGTCGCCCTTGCTGCCGTAGGTCTTCTTGATGGCGTCCTTGATCTTCGCGATCGCCTCGTCCTTCGGCAGGATGCCGGAAATCGCGAAGAAGCAGGTCTGCATGATCGTGTTCACGCGCGCGCCCATGCCCGTTGCATGTGCCACGTCATAGCCGTCGATCACGTAGAACTTCGCCTTTTTGTCGATCAGCTGCTGCTGCACCTTGCGCGGCATCTTGTCCCAGACCTCGTCGGGACCGTAGGGACTGTTGAGCAGGAAGGTGCCGCCCTCGACGAGCTTCGAGAGCATGTCGAACTTCTCGAGGAAGACGAACTGATGGCAGGCGATGAATTTCGCGTGATTGATCAGGTAGGTGCTCTTGATCGGACGCGGACCGAAGCGCAGATGCGAAGTAGTCATCGAGCCCGACTTCTTCGAGTCGTACACGAAATAGCCCTGCGCGTAATAATCGGTTTCCGTGCCGATGATCTTGATGGAATTCTTGTTCGCGCCCACGGTGCCGTCCGCGCCGAGGCCGTAGAACATCCCGCGGAACACGTCGTCGGGCTCCACGCTGAACTGCGGATCCCAGTCGAGGCTCGTGTTCGTCACATCCTCCTTGATGCCCACGGTGAAGTGGTTCTTCGGCGTGTCCTGCGCGAGGTTCTCGAAGACGCCCTTGACCATTGAGGGAGTGAACTCCTTCGAGGAGAGTCCATAGCGTCCGCCAACGACCTTCGGATAGTGCTCCGTCGGCAGCGTGCCGTCGTTCATCGCCTCGGCCAGCGCGGTGTGGATGTCCTGGTACAGCGGCTCACCGGCGGAGCCCGGCTCCTTCGTGCGGTCGAGCACGGCGATGGACTTCACACTCGCGGGGATTGCCTTGAGGAAATGCTTCACGGAGAAGGGACGGAAGAGGCGGACCTTGATCAGGCCGACCTTCTCGCCCTGTGCGCTCAGGTATTCCACGGCCTCCTCGGCCGCGCCGGCGCCGGAGCCCATCATGATCACCACGCGCTCGGCGTCGGGGGCGCCCACATAGTCGAAGAGATGGTACTCACGTCCGACCACGTCCTTGAACTGCGCCATCGTCTCCTCGACGAGGTCGGCACAGACGTTGTAGTAGGGATTGACGGTTTCGCGGGCCTGGAAGAACACGTCAGGATTCTGGGCGGTGCCGCGCAGCACCGGCTTCTCCGGACTCATCGCGCGCTCGCGATGGGCGGCGATCAGCTCGTCGGGCAGCATGGCGGCCATGTCGTCGTCGGTCAGTTCCTCGATCTTCATCACCTCATGCGAGAGGCGGAAGCCGTCGAAGAAATGCACGAACGGCACACGCGCCTTCAGCGACGCCGCCTGGGCGATCAGCGCGAAATCCATGATTTCCTGCACGGAGTTCGATGCGAGCAGGCCGAAGCCGGTCTGCCGCACGGCCATCACGTCGCTGTGGTCGCCGAAAATCGACAGCGCATGCGACGCCACGGTGCGGGCGGAGACGTGAAACACCGTCGGCGTCAGCTCGCCGGCGATCTTGTACATGTTCGGGATCATCAGCAGCAGTCCCTGCGACGCGGTAAACGTCGTGGTCAGGGAGCCGGCCTGCAAGGCGCCGTGCACCGCGCCCGACGCGCCGCCCTCGCTCTGCAGCTCGGAGACCACCGGGACGGTGCCCCAGATGTTCGTCCTGCCGCGCGCGGACCACTCGTCGGCCCATTCGCCCATGTTCGAGCTGGGCGTAATCGGGTAGATGGCGCATACTTCGTTGGTTTTGTGCGCGACGAATGCCGCGGCCTCGTTGCCGTCGATCGTCACGATTCTGCGTTTGCTCATACTGTACCTCTGTTTATCGGATCAGATGTGATAATGCGTTTCGGGGATGGATGTCTCTTCGGGGGATGCCTGTCCTCGCCAGTCCACTGCGCGTGCGGGATGGACGCCCCGGCGGCAGGACCGGACGCGCGGCGATTGAACCGCTCGGCAGGACCGGACGCGTCGCTACGCTCGTTGCAGACGGACAGGATGGATATACGTATATCTGGGATGGATAGCCGTGGGATGTATTCGTCAGAGAAGGCAGCCGTCCTTTCCGCTCCAGGCCGGAGCATCTGCGCCACGCCATGTCATGCGCGGCAGGTGCGGGAGATTCCGTGTACGTCCGCCGGCGAGAGCGGACAGGGGCAGAGCGTCGTTGTGAGATGTCGGATGTACATGAAAATCGCAGGTACATACAGGTGCGTGATATTCGGATATAAAGACAGCTCTGTCCAGAAACAAATGTAACAGAATCCCCCGACAGGAGCAAGAGCCGGATGGCGGAATACGGCTTGATCCCGGCTGTCGGGGTGAATGCCCCATGTCAATTTTTTCAATCCCTTGTTTCGCAGGTCACAGCGCGGGAATCAGCGTAATCCTGGAATCTACCCGCCCAAAATATGCCCAATACATGCAGAAGATTACGTTTTAGGCTATGTTAAAAAATAATTTAACATATGCTAAAACGTGATTTCGTGACAAAATTGCGTTTCTCGATGCTGAACAGCATCCTCATGAGGCTTGGCTGATCTCCGTCCGCCATGCCCTCCGGAACACACCGGGAGGGATCCAATGCTTCGCGATTCACTCGAGTTTGAGCAGTACTATTCCACGAGCACCGGCAGCGTCGTCGAAATATCCGCACCGGAGATCGACAGCATGTAGCTCCCGGCGGGGAGGGAACTGAAATCCAGGGAGAGACTCCCCGCGCCGGACTGCGTGAACATGTTTTCCGTGCTTAGCACCGTGCGCCCGAGCAGATCCCGCATCGTGAAACGATATGTCCCCGGCCGGGGGATGTCCAGCTGTACCAGAGTCTGCCCCCGGGAGGGGTGGGGATACAGGCGGGCATGCATCCTGTCGGGCATGTGTGCCGGCTGGTCATCAGCCGCAAGCGGCTGAGCGGAGCGGAACAGTCCGCAGCCGCGGGTCCCGGCGTACAGCCGGCCCGCTCCGTCAAACGCAATGGATGTGATTTCCGTGGTGGGGGGAGTGGATGCCAGCCGCGTCCAGTTGCGCATGTCGTCGCTGTACCAGATGCCTTCCGCGGTTCCGGGAACGCAGTCGCCCCGCCGGTCGAAATCCCGGCCGGTGAGCACGTACACCCGTCCATCCTTCACGGCATGATTGAACACGCCGATATCCGTGCCGATGGAGATGGCCGACCAGGTCGCGCCGCCGTTCGTGGTGAAGCGCAGTGAAGCGGTCGTTCCGTCACAGCCGGCAAGGATGGTGCCGTCCGGCAGCATGTTCGCACGGAGGACGTTGTCGCTGAATTGTTCGACGAGGGAAGCCGTGATCCGGGTGGACATGTACATCCCGCCTTCCGCGGCAATGAGAACGGTGTCCCCCTGCGTGGCCTGGATCCGGCGGATGTAGCCGGCTCCGGGGGACACTGGCGCGCCGATGCGCTGCTTCTGCGTGTCGAACAGATGGATGTGGCTGCCGGGATCGATGCCGAGCGAGACGTAATCGCCGACGAGCCATGTGCCGTCCGTCAGCCGCGTGCACGTATGCGGGACGCCGCCCACGCTTGCGGTGGGGAGGTCGATCCCGAGGGGACGGAATTCGATGTGCAGGATATCACTTTCGAAAAGCTGCGAACCGCCCCGGAGCAGCATCCCCGTGGCGTCGCGGATGAGATGCGGGGAGATGACCGGTTCGATGTACTGCATCACCGGACTCCACTCCCAGTGCCGTCCGTCATCGCTGAACGCAACGCCGTCAACGCTGCAGCTGTCCAGAAGCGCAGTCATTCTGTATCCCATATTCATGAGATCGGTGACCACTGCGTACCCGATGTCGAGAGGACGCGCATCCCCGCTTGCGGTGTCGACCAGGTAGAATCCATCGAGTGCGGTGGAGACCAGGAGCTCGCCCGAAGAGGTGAGGATCATGTTCATCACGTCCAGTCCGGCATTGATGCGTTCCCAGTGCAGTCCCTCGTCGCGGGAGAGGAAAATCCCGGCACTGTCGGAGCGGAGCCGCGAGGGGATCGGAGTGAAGGGTTTTGTTCCGAGTCCGAGAAACACGGTCTGCGACGGACTCTCGATAAGGCTGCGCACATGCAGTTCCTCGGAATCCGGTGCGAAGCGGTGCCGCGCGGCATCCCCGTCCCAGTTGCGGGACGAGACCCGGAGGTCGGCGAAGGCGAAGGCGGATAATATGCGTCCGCGCTGAGTAATCAGGGATGGATGTGTCATATACGCGGGCACCCTGGTGCTGTCGTCGATCCGCACGGTTGACTCCCACGTGCTGCCGCCGTCGGTACTGATCGAGGTGGTCCCCGGATTGTACCCCGCGACGATCCAGCCCTTCTCATTCATATCGATGCGGCGCGTGGTGTTCGCCCGTGGAGGAGGGTTCGGGAGGGCTTCCCACTGCATACCGTGATCCGTGGAGCGCAGCATGTCGCCGTGGGCGGTGGCCGCCCAGATGCTGCCGTCCCGCAGGCGGTTCATTGCCACGATATCCGCGTTGGCGCGCAGCTGCCACTGCTCGCCGTCCGCGGAATGCCGGATCCCGCTCGCGCTGCCGCAGAGAATGCCGCCGTCCGCGGCCTGCAGCAATGCGCGCACGGGATACCAGTCCGGCGACACATCCCATAATGCGTTGGCGTTTTCCTCCAGCAGGAACACTCCGCGTCCGTGACAGCCGTGCAGGGTGGAGGGACCGCATACGAGGTACCGCCCCGGTGAAACTTCGAGCATATGTCCCGCATAGCCGCCATGGACAAGCGGGACCGGCTCCCAGACAATTTCCTGTGACAGCAGCGTCCCCGGCAGCGTCGCGAGAAACAGAACAATTCCTTTCAATACACCATTGAAAAACAACATGAGACCCTCCACTCGAATTGTTGATGGTACGTTCTGCGACGGTATGAACATTATACGATGCGGATATCTCATAACCAACCCGTCTCCGTCCCGCCTTGCCGGCCAACGGCCAACAGCCAACGACCAACCCGCCTCCGCAAAGCTTCGGCGGGCTTTCGGCGGCCTTTTTGCCCTCCCTCCGTCCAATCGCTATATTTATTGTTTGATTCGAAACCAACAGGCGGATGCACATGCAGTTTACACAACGGACACATACCTGCGGCGCGCTTCGCGCCGCGAACACCGGCGAAACCGTCACGCTCAACGGCTGGGTGGACGGCAGGCGCGACCTCGGCGGGATGATTTTCATCGACCTGCGCGACCGCTACGGACTCACACAGGTCGTCTTCGCGCCGCAGCACAACGCAGAGGTGCACGAGCAGGCGCATGAACTGCGTTCGGAGTACGTGCTGTCTGTCACGGGCACGGTGCAGGCGCGTCCCGAAGGCATGGCCAACGACGAGATGCCCACCGGCGGGATCGAGGTCATCGTCGATGCGTTCGAGATCCTTAACCGCTCGGAAATCCCCCCCTTCGAAATCGAAGACGACGTCGACGCCTACGAGGATCTCCGCCTCAAGTACCGCTATCTCGACCTGCGGCGTCCCGTGCTGCAGAAGAATCTGCTCCTCCGCAGCAAGGTCTACCAGGTGGTACACCGCTACTTCGACGAGCACGACTTCGTCGAAATCGAAACGCCGGTGCTGATGAAAAGCACGCCCGAGGGGGCGCGGGACTATCTCGTGCCGAGCCGCATCCATGCCGGTCGCTTCTACGCGCTGCCGCAGTCGCCGCAGACCTACAAGCAGCTGCTCATGGTTTCGGGCTTCGACCGCTACATGCAGATCGTCAAGTGCTTCCGCGACGAAGACCTCCGCGCCGACCGCCAGCCCGAGTTCACGCAGATCGACCTCGAGATGTCCTTCGTGCACGCGCAGGACGTCTACCGCCTGATCGAGGGACTGATCCAGCGCATGCTCAAGGAGACGCTGGATGTCGACCTCGAGCTGCCCATCCCGGTGATGGATTATTACGAAGCGCTGGAGCGCTACGGATCGGACAAGCCCGACCTGCGCTTCGACATGGAGCTGGTCACGCTCAGCGACGTGCTGCGCGGGGCGGAGTTCAAGGTGTTCAGCGGCGCGCTGGAGAAGGACGGCATTGTCTCGGGCATCAACGTCAAGGGACGCGCCGAGGAATTCAGCCGAAAGAAACTCGACGAAGTCACCGAGCGCGCCAAGGCGCTGGGGATGGGCGGACTCGTGTGGATGAAAGCCGCGGACGGCGGACTCACGTCGCCGATCGCGAAATTTCTCTCCGACGAACAGCTCGCGGGCATCCGCGAGTCCATGGCCGCAGAGGACGGCGACCTCATCCTCATCGTCGCCGACGCGCGCCGCAAGCTCGCGCTCGAGGCGCTGGGCACGCTGCGCGTGGAGCTGGCGAAGGAACTGGATCTCGTCGACCGCAGGGCGCATCGCCTTCTATGGGTGGTGGATTTCCCGCTGTTCCAGTGGGACGACGAAACGCAGCGCTATTACGCCGAGCATCATCCCTTCACCGGACCGAAACCCGAGGATATTCCGCTGCTCGACAGCGATCCCCTCAGGGCCCGGGCGGACTGCTACGACCTGGTCTGGAACGGCAGCGAGGTGGGAAGCGGCAGCATCCGCATCCACGACAGCGCGCTGCAGGCGAAAATCTTTTCGGTGCTCGGTCTCTCAGAGAAGGAGATCGAGGAGAAGTTCGGCTTCCTCATCAATGCGTTCCGCTACGGGGCACCGCCGCACGGCGGCATCGCGCTCGGACTCGACCGCATCATCACGCTGCTCGCGGGCATCACGAGCATCCGCGAGGTCATCGCCTTCCCGAAAACCAACAGCGCCCTGTCGCTGATGGACGGCGCACCGTCGCATCCTTCCGCCGAACAGCTCAAGGAACTGCACATCGAACTCCGGAAGTAAGCCATGATGGATCTGATTTTCTACAATGCCAACCAGGTCGTCACCGCCGGCGGCTCGAACGGCGCGGCCCGCCGCGGCGCGGACATGCGCGAGATCGGCGTGATCGAGGATGCCGCCGTCGGTGTGAAGGACGGGAAGATCACATACGTAGGTCCCTCCGACGGCATCGACATCAGCGACGCCGAGCGCACGGTGAGCGCAATGGGCAAGACCATCCTTCCCGGCTTCGTGGATTCACATACGCACCTGGTGTTTGCCGGTGCGCGGGAAGAGGAATTCGCCCGCCGCATCGCCGGTGCCACGTATGCGGAAATCGCGGCGTCCGGCGGCGGCATCAACACGACGGTGAAAGCCACGCGCGCCGCGAGCAAGGTGGAGCTGACCGAATACGCCCTGCACCGGCTCGACAGCTGTCTCGGTTTCGGATCCACCACCGTGGAGATAAAGAGCGGCTACGGCCTCGACACCGAAAACGAGATCAAGATGCTCGAGGTGATCAATGAATTGAAGGATCTGCACGTCGTGGAGATTGTGCCGACCTTTCTCGGCGCGCATACCATTCCCTTCGACTATAAGGACAGGAGGGAGGAATACCTGCGCATGGTGCTCGAGGAGATGCTGCCGGAAGTGGCCTCGCGCAGGCTGGCGGAGTACTGCGATGTGTTCGTCGAGCAAAACGCCTTTTCGCTCGAGGAGGCGCATGCGGTGTTCACGCGCGCCCGCGAGCTGGGTTTGAAGGTGCGCGTGCACGCCGATCAGATCACGGCGGGATCCGGTTCCGAGCTGGCCGCTGACATGCATGCGGCGTCCGCCGACCATCTTGATCACATCAGCGACGAGGGGATCGAGCGCATGAAGAAAAGCGGCACCATTGCCACGATGCTGCCGGGCGTCTCGCTCTTTCTCGGTGAGCCTTTTCCGGATGCGCGCCGCCTGATCGATGCCGGACTCCCCGTGGCGCTCGCCACCGACGCCAATCCCGGCTCCTGCATGAGCGAGAACATTCAGCTCATGATGAGTCTGGCCGCCCTGCAGATGCGCATGACCATGGAGGAAATCATCACCGCGGTCACCATCAACGCTGCGGCCGCGCTCGACCGCGCCGACACACACGGCAGCATCGAGGAGGGCAAGCAGGCCGATTTCCTCATGTTCGACACACCCACGTATCACCGCATCATCTACCATTACGGGGTCAATCACCTCAACACCGTCGTGAAAAACGGCCGCATCGTGCTGGAAAAACGCTACGCGAACGCGTAGGTTCGTAGGGCCGAGCCAACGGCTCGGCCTCTTCTGGCCGGAATGAAGCTTCGGCTCGGGTTTTCCCGTCCCCGATGACATCCCGAATTCCATTGCCCAATCCATTGTTTCTTCATATTTTACTAAGTTAGAAGATATTCACGGACGAAATTCCAGTATCTTTATACAGCACATTTTTTACAAAGGAGACGGAATGAAACAGCTTCTTACTTTTACGCTCATGGCGCTGCTTTTCACGGCCTGCGGACAGCAGGAATCGCAGGATACCGACGCTGCCGCCGGTGATGTGATGAAGGTCACGGCACTGCTCGAGCAGCCCGAGCCGATGAACGACAAGGAAGTGGTGCTCGAGGGCACGGTCACGCATGTGTGTAAGCATGGCGGACGCCGCGTGCATCTGACTGACGTGGAAACCAATGAGAAAATCCGCGTCGAAGCTCCGGAAGACATGCCCGCCTTCGCACGCGAGCTCGAGGGCAGCGACATCGTGGTGACGGGCGTCCTCAAGGAGACCCGCATCGACGCCGCCTATCTTGACGAGTGGGAGGCGGAGATCCGCCAGGCCGCCGAGGAAGGCAACGAAGAAGCCGCACACGATCATGCCGGACAGGACCTCGCCGAGCACGAGAAGGAAATGGACCAGATGGAAGGCGAAATGCCCGAGGGCGAGGTAGCCGAGGGTGAAATGGCCGAAGGCGAGCATGTCGCGGCCGGCAATGACGGACACGTCGAACCGCAGGGCATGGACGCCGTCAACGCCATGCGCAAGGAACTCGAAGAGAGCGGCAAGCCGTACCTCTCCCAGTGGCACATCGAGTGCATCACGTACAAGATGAAGGATGGCAGCGAGGCTCCCGTTGCGAAGCAGCCTACAGCCGACGAAGGTGCCGAGGAGCACGCGCACTGAGTTACGCTTCCGATCGATTTTTCAGAAGGCCGGGTGAATATCCGGCCTTTTGTATATTTGGGGTTATGCAAGCACGAGCACGAGCACGATTGATTCAGTCTGCAGTGCTTCGCCTGTTCTCTGGATGACACGTAACCAACAACCGCCAACGGCCAACAGCTAATAGCCTTTATGAAACTTACCCAACGCATCCGCAAATGGAACCAGGCGATTCATCGCGATCTCGGCTATCTGTTTGCGGGCATGACCGTGATCTATGCCATTTCCGGCATCGCACTCAATCATATCAAGGAATGGGATCCCAACTATTCCATCACCCGCATGGAAATCCAGGTGCAGGGCGGCATCTCACCGGACGACTTCACGAAAGATGACGCGCTCGAGCTTCTCGCGCAGTTCGACGAGGAGAACAACTACAAAAAGCATTACTTTCCCGACGGGGCCACACTGAAAATTTTTCTCGACGGCGGAAGTGTGATCGTCGATCGCGAGAGCGGGGCGGGCGTGCTCGAGCACGCACGGCGGCGTCCGGTGTTTTTTGAATCCAATTATCTCCACTATAATACACCGCGGGGACTCTGGACCTGGTTCGCCGACATTTTTGCCGGCGCACTGATACTGCTCGCGATTTCGGGACTCTTCATCCTCAAGGGCAAGAAGGGCATCACCGGACGCGGCGCATGGCTGACCGGCGTCGGCATCCTCATCCCCGCGATCTTCCTGATCCTCTATCTCTGACAACTGTTGTTTCATCCGCAGCACCGCCATGAATACACCGAACACCGGCACGCTGACATCCGACGGGAATCCTGCATTCCGTAACACTCGTGAAGCCGGGGACAGCACTGCCGGCGCGGCATCCGACATCATCCTGCGCACCGAGAATCTCTCGAAGCGCTTCGGCAAGCGTCTCGCCGTCGACCAGCTGAACATCGAGGTGCACCGTGGCGATATCTACGGTTTTCTCGGTCCCAACGGCGCCGGCAAGAGCACGACCATCCGCATGCTGCTTACGCTGATCGCTCCGACAAGCGGCTCCCTTGCACTATTCGGTGCCGACGTGCGGCAGCATCGCAGCGTGCTCGCGCGCGTGGGCGGGCTCGTCGAGCGTCCCGATTTCTACCTCTACCTCAGCGCGCAGAAAAACCTCGAGATCGTCTCCGCGCTGTACGGGGAGGTCGACCGGGAGCGCATCGCGGAGGTGCTGCACATCGTCGGACTCGCCGACCGCGCGAAGGATCGCGTCAAGGCCTATTCGCACGGCATGAAGCAGCGCCTCGGCATCGCACAGGCCCTGCTGCCGGATCCGGAGCTGCTGATTCTGGACGAGCCGACGAACGGACTCGATCCGCAGGGCATGAAGGAGGTCCGCGAACTCATCCTCCGTCTCAACCGTGAGCACGGGATGACGATTTTCCTCTCGTCGCATCTCCTCAACGAAATCGAGCAGGTCGCCACGCGCATGTGCATCCTGCACCGCGGACAGCTTGTCGTGCAGGGCCGCGTGCGGGAGCTGCTCAGCCACGACCGCATCGCCGTGCGCGTCAACGCGGAGCCCGAAGACCGGGCGCTCGAGATCCTGAAGAGTATCGAACGCGTGCAGGACATCGACCTGCGCGACGACGGCATTCACTGTATCATGGAGGAGGCCGATCTGGCGCGGACGAACGCGGCGCTGGTGGAGGCGGGGATCGCCGTCTCCGGTTTCGCGCCGCGGCGCTCGCTTGAGGATTACTTCCTCAGCATCACCGAACAGCCCGACGAGGAGCAGATCGCATGACCCGCAGTCCTGAATCCCTGCGTCCCTACGCGTCGCTCACCGTCGGCGTGATTGCCTTCATCGCGTATCTCATCACGCTGGCTCCCTCGCTGGATTTCATCGATGCCGGCGAGCTCGCGGCGGTGGCTCACACCTGGGGCATCGCGCATCCAACCGGGTATCCGCTCTTTACGCTGCTGGCGGGACTGTGGTCATATATCCCCGCCGGCGACGGTATTTTCCGCATGAACGTCCTGGCAGCGCTGCTCTCGGCGGCTTCCGCGGGCATCATGGTGCAGGCGATCTGGGTGCTGCTCGGGGTTGCGCCGAAGCCGCGGCAGAAAGACAAGCGCAAGAAGAAAAGCATTCAGGAGAACGTCCGCGCGCCCGATCCCGCGCATCGTCTGCAGGCGGCCGTGATCGGGGCGCTTGTGCTGGCCTTCTCCGGCACCTTCTGGCGCACGGCGCTTTCCATCGAAGTTTACTCCCTGCACATGCTCATGCTTGCGCTGCTGATCTGGAGCAGCGCGCTGCTTCTGACCACACCGTCCGACGACGCATCCATGCGCCGCCGCCGTCTGCTGATCACGGCGCTCCTGCTGGGACTGGCATTCGGCAATCACATGAGCACGATCTTTTTCGTTCCCGCTCTGGCGCTCACCGCGCTGTGGCGTTTCGGGCGCGACCGGTCGTTCTGGACCGACGTCGCCTTCGCCGTGCCGGTGTTCGCGGCGGGACTGCTGACGTACCTCTATCTGCCGCTGCGCGCCGCCGCGGATCCGTTTCTCAACTGGGGCAATCCTGATGCGCTTGAGCGTTTTATCTGGCACGTCACAGGCAAGCAATACAGCGTCTGGATGTTCTCGAGCTTCGAGGCCTGGAAGAAACAGTTCGCGTACGCATTCACGGCCTTCGGTCGCGACACCATGTACGTCGGCGCGGTCGCGGCCCTCGCCGGCATCACCGGTACCTTCCGCCGCGGCGGTTGGCTCGGCACCTGGCTGCTCACGGCCTTCCTGACCTGCCTGTTCTGGGCGGCGGGATATGACATCCACGACATCGACACGTACTTCCTGCTGGGCTTTTTCGTCATCGCGATGTGGGCTGCCTTCGCCGTGATGGATGTGCTGCAGACGCGCCAGCGGCAGCTCAAGGTCTGGCTGCATCCGGCCGGCGTGGCGGGAGCGGTGTTGATTCTTCCGCTGCTGTTCGGCGGGGGACGCATCTCCCAGAGCGGCAATTATCTCGTGGAGGATTATACGAAAAGCATGTTCGCCTCCTTCGAGGAGGATGCCTGCGTGCTGTCGTTTCAGTGGGATTACTGGGTGTCGGCATCCTACTATTACCAGCTCGTCGAAGACATGCGCACGGATGTGATCGTCATCGACAAGGAGCTGCTGCGTCGCTCGTGGTATCTCGAGCAGATCCGGATCAACTTCCCGGAACTGTATGCGGCCTCGAAAACCGAGATCGCGCAGTTTGAGGAGGAACTCTACAAGTTCGAGCACGACCTCCCGTACAACCCCGAGATCATCGAGGCGGCGTTCAACCGCATGGTGAACAGCTTTTTCGATCATCAGTACGGAAAGCGTCCCCTCTACGTCACGCATGAAATCGAGGAGCAGTTCGCGCCGGGATACGTGCGCGTGCCGGAGGGACTGGCCCTGCGGCTGTATCGTCCCGAGGACGTGCCAGCCGCGGCCACGGCTCGGCTGCCCGAGCTGCGGTATCGTCCATTTGACAGCGACGACCGCCTCGTCAAAGGAATCAAGGGGATGTACGCGACGATGCTTTTCAGCCATGCGACGTATCAGCATCGCGCGGGAAACTATGACACGGCGGCGCCGCTGTTCGAGCGGACACTGGATTTCGTGCCGGGGGATCCGAACGTCATCAGCTGGATGCGCCGCAACGAGCAGCTTCGCGCTGCCGGGGAATGAAAAAGGACAGGCATCGGGCCTGTCCTTCAGCATGGAAAAAGGGGATGGGGAAGCGGGGTGCTATTCTTCCGTCTTTTTACCGCTGACGGGATCGATCTTGAAGCTCGCGACGGCGCGTTCGTTGGATTCGAACACCTTGAAGACCTTGATCAGCTGCGTGATCATGAACAGGCTTTTGATCTTCTCGGTAACGTTGGAGATGCGCATATCGCCGCCGGCATTGTTGATGCTGGTCAGTGCGGAGATCATCGCGCCGAGTCCGGAGCTGTTGATCCACTTCACTTTCGACACGTCGAGGACGATTTTCAGGAATCCGTCCCGGACGAGATCCTTGATTTTCTCACGAAACTCCGTGGTCTCCGGATCGCCCATGAGGTTTCCCTTCAGGGCAAGGACGACCACATCGTCTTCAATGTGTTCTTTGATCTGCATGTACGGCCTCTGATAGTGAGTGATTGTCTATGACTTTTTCTTTTTTTTCGCTTCGTCGACGAGATGCGCGAATTCACAGTTGCCCTGCCAGGTGCAGCTCCCGCAGTTGGTTTCCTGGCGGGGGATGTCGTGGAAGCAGCGGGGACAGCGGTCGGTCATCGGGTTTTCGATGACATACCCGCACTGGGGACAGGTGCGCTGCTCCGCACGCAGTTTTTCCTCATGCGTGCGGGCATCCTGTTCGTTCATACCGATTCACCACCCTCTCCGGCTTCAAGTGAATGCGTGATGCGGCGAACGGCGTCCGCCTGATCAATCAGCAGGCGCGGCTGTGCGACATGCACCGCCTCTTCCACGCTCGGAAGCTCGCCTTTCAGATAGAGAAACACATGATACCCGAGGCGGTTCCGGTCATTCGGTTCAACGACCGGGATGTCGTCGACCGCCTGGTAGGCGCGTTTTTCAAGACTGTCATCAGGCCACTGCTTCACACCTGGCGCCATGTGTTCCTCCTGTATCGCAAATCGTGTCGTTCGTGGGGGCTTCGCTACGAAGATGCATCAATATGTGAGATTTCGGGCACTTTGTCAAAGCACTGACCGTGTTGCGGCCCGGCAGAAACAAACGACCACCGGCACACGCAGATGCCGGTGGTCTGGAACCGGATGCTGGCCGGTGCTTATTTCTTCTTTGCGCGTTTCTTCGCTGCGGTTTTCTTCACGGCCTGTTTCGCGGGAGATTTTCTGGCTGCAGATTTCTTTGCGGCAGCTTTTTTTGTCGCGCCTTTCCTGGCGGGGACCTTCTTCGCAGCCGTCTTTCGCGCCGCTTTTTTGGTCGCGGATTTCCGAGTCGCGGATTTCCGGGTCGCGGATTTCTTTGCGGTGCGCTTGCGGGTGGCCGGTTTTTTCTTCGGCGCGCCGTCGCCTTCGAGCAGTCCGGTGGCATCCACCGCACGGAGTCCGCCGGAAATCTTCCGGATCTCATCGTCGGTTTCATCCGCCACGAAGGCGACCGTCGCGATGGTCGTGCGCAGCTCGTTCGCGTCGAGATTCGCGCCGGCGATGCTGTGGCTGAAGACGACCGTGTCATCGAAGAGCAGTCCGTACGCACCGATCGGATAGGTAGCATTGCGGCGCATCAGGAGTCCGAGCAGCTTGGGACCGATTTTCGCGCCCTGCACGACATACGACAGGGCATTGACGATGCAGTCGTCCTTGCTCAGCGGTTTGACGCTCACGTGCACGGTGGCGGAGCCGCGGCGGATCACAAAGGACTTGTCGATTTCCTCAACGAGGTTTTTGTAGTTCTTCCCGTAGATTTCCCGCAGGTATTTCTTTACGCGCTGTCGGGTCACGTTGACGATATTAGCCATGTGCTGTGCTCCTTGAATTGATTGCGTGCATCCGGATCATTCTTCTTCCTTTTTCGCCGCGGCCTTGAGCAGGGCCAGCTCTTCCTCGACCTCGCTTCCGGCTTCCAGCTTGGCGAACTCGTCGTCGAGCGACGTGGTCTCGCCGGCGAGCTCCGACATCGCTTCCGCCTCGGATTCCGCGCGGAGCACTTTCTGTTCGTACTTGTCGAAATTGGCGAACGCGCCGTCGCCGACACCGGCGAGGCTCGAGGAAATCTGCTTCTTCGCTTTCGCGGCCTGATGCCGGGCAATCAGGGTTCCCTGGCGCACGCGGGCCTCGTCGAGCTTGGCCTTGAGCTGCTCGAGCTGTCCACGCATGGCCGTCGACGTCTGCTTCGCCTCCGCCACCGGAGCTTCGAGATCCGCTGCGGCCTTCTCGAACATGTTCTTTTTCTCGAGTGCCTGGCGGGCCAGATCGTCGCGTCCGGCGTTGACTGCCTTCACCGCGCGCTCCTGCCACTGCGCCGCCAGTTTCTTCTTCTCCTTATGCTGCCGCTCGAGCTGCTTCTCGTTTGCGATGGCCGAACCCACGGCGGTGGTGGCCTTGTTGACCGCCTCCTCCATCTCGATGACCATCTGCTTGATCATCTTCTCCGGATCTTCGGCCTTGTCGAGAATATCATTGATATTCGCTTTGAAAATATCCGTGATGCGCGAGAATATACCTGCCATGCGATACCTCCGGTGATTGCTGGATAGTCCAATCTGTACGAATGAAAACAATATATGATTTTCGATACGTATTTCCAGTGAGGATATTCCTCTCCCGCTGCCGTGGTCCCTCTCGGCAGGCAATCGGCAGATGAACCAGCCAGGCGCAGACACGGGAAAATCTGTTGCCCGAAGCAGAAACATATTCCGCCCGGGAATTGTTAGAACATTGTTGCCCATCAAGAGGATAAAATAGATATGAAATCACTTCTCGTCTCCACGCTGCTTCTGCTCATTTCCTCCATGCCGCTGAATGCACAGGATGCGGCGACCACGCTCCCGCCGCTGCCGGAACCGTCCACACCCGCCATTGCGCTCGAGGAGCTGCGCGCGCATGTGCGGTGGCTGTCTTCCGATGAACTCGAGGGACGCGGTACGGGTACACCGTCGATCGATCTCGCCGCCGATTACATCGCGCGGGAGTTCGCGCGTTACGGACTCAAACCCGGAGGCGAGAACGGCACGTATTTCCAGGTCTTCGAGGTGATTACGGGCGTGGCCTCGCAGCGCAATGCCCTGGCGATGGAAAGCGCGGGTGCGCGCACGCCGCTGGACACCATGCAGTTCATGCCGTATTCCTTTTCAGCCTCCGGCTCCTTCACCGGCACACCGACCTTCGCGGGCTACGGCATCGTGGCAGAGGACGAGGGCATCGACGATTACGAGAATCTTGATGTCCGGGGAAGGGTCGTGATCGTGCGTGACGGGATACCTGCGGACGCGAATCCCCACAGCGCGGTGGGCCTGCTCGCCACCGCCCGCAGCAAGGAGCTTATCGCGCGTGAGCGCGGTGCGGCGGCCCTGCTGATCATCGAGGACAACGAGACACAGCTGCGCAAGCTGCGCTATGACGGTTCACCGTCACGCGCGCAGATTCCCGTCGGACGCATCGGCGTGGCGGCCGCGCGTGAGATTCTCTCCGCGGCGGGAATGACGGAACATGAGAAAGACATGTTCGGGAAGGGACCCGCTCCGAGGATGGAAGAACCGTCCGCGCTCATGGTTCAGGGGGAATTCAACGTGCAGCTCGTCAGCAAGAAGACACGCAACGTCATCGGGATCGTGCCGGGCGTCGATCCCGCGCACAGGGAGGAGGCGTTCGTGATCGGGGCGCATTACGACCATCTCGGCTGGGGACAGCACGGCAGCCTCTACCGCGGCAGCGTGCCCATGATCCACAATGGCGCGGATGACAATGCGTCGGGCACCGCCGGCGTGCTCGAACTCGCGCAGCATTTCGCCGCCGCACCCGCCGCGCGCACGCTCGTGTTCATGACATTCAGCGGCGAGGAAATGGGACTGCTCGGGTCGGCCCACTGGGTCAGCAATCCCACCATCCCCATAGAGCGTATCCGTGCCATGTTCAATCTCGATATGGTAGGACGCCTGCCGAAGGACAACCGCCGCCTCAATGTGCAGGGCATCGGCACGTCGCCGCTGTGGAAGCCGATGGTAGAGAAGCTTAACGACACCGAGTCCTTCGATCTCGCGCTGATCGAGGACGGACACGGCGCGAGCGATCATTCCTCCTTCTATGCGAAAGACATCCCGGTGCTGTTTTTCTTTACCGGACTGCACGCGGATTATCATCGTCCGAGCGATGACGCGCATCTCCTGAATTACGAAGGACAGACCGATGTCGTCCGCTATGTCGCCGAAGCCGTCACCGCCGCCGACGCGGAGGATGACATTCCGTTCACCCGCGTCAAGAAGGCAGATGAGCAGCCTGTGGCGCGTTTCAACGTGTATGTCGGCACCATGCCCGACTACGCGTACTCGGGCGATGGATTCCGCATTACCGGGACCAGCCCGGGGAGCCCCGCCGACAAGGCAGGCCTCGACGACGGCGACGTGATCGTGCGCTTTGGCGAGACCGAGGTGAAGAACATCTACGACTACATGACGGCACTCAGCCGGCATGAACCCGGCGAGGACGTGCCCGTCGTCGTGCGCCGCGGCGAGGAGCAAGTGACGCTGACGGTGGGACTCGTTAGTAAATAGAATCGTATCGCTTTCCTTTTTACATTACATGCGGAGCCACACGGCGGCTCCGGTTCTCTCGTCATGCGCAGCCTGTCGAAGCATGCCCTTTTCGGATTCCGTCACACTGCGACAGGCCCAGTGTGACGGTGCCCCTGCCCGATGTGAGAGTGCCCGGCTGCCGGAATGCCCGCATGTGCCACATTTCGGAACGCATCATGAACATCCTGATCCGCAGCAGTCTCATCCTACTCATCGCCGCCGCATCCTGCGATCTCAGCGCACAGGTCAGTGAAACCATCGAGGCTGATGAACTTCGCGCCCATGTCGAATATCTCGCATCCGATGCGCTCAAGGGACGCATGCCCGGTACGCCGGGCGGGGATTCTGCAGCGGCGTATGTCCGCGACCGCTTCCGCGAGGCCGGACTCAAGCTGCTCGGCGATGATGGCTACCAGAGTTTCGAGGTCGTGACCGGCATCGAAGCCGGCGACGGCTGTGCGCTCACTGTCGCGGGTGAGGCTGCCGAGCGCGGCAGCAGCTTCATGCCGCTGTCATTCTCCGGCGAGGGGACGCTGAACGACGAGGTCGTCTGTGCTGGTTTCGGCTTCGATTTCGAAAGTGACACCGGCGCATGGCGTGACTATGCCGATCTGGACGCAGAGGGGAAATGGGTGCTGATCCTGCGCGGCAGTCCTGACGACGAGAGCGGCGACTACGATCCCTTCATGTCCCTGCGCAAGAAAGCCATGGTGGCGCGCGACCACGGCGCGGCAGGTGTGCTGTTTACTGCCGGACCAAAATTCGACAAGGATGATGCACTGGTCGAGCTTGATTATCAGCGGCAGGAATCCTCGATGGACATCCCGGTGCTGAGCATCACGCGCGGCATCGCCAATCGCCTGCTGCATCAGACGACCGTCGCGGAACTTGAAGCGCGACTCGTCGAGGCGAAGCAGCCGCTGCCAGCCGCATGCACAGGCAGTGTGAACGCGACGGTGGAGCTGGTCAGGAAAAGCATCAGTGCGCACAATGTTGTCGGCATGATCCGCGGCAGTGATCCGGCGCTCGCAGACAAGTACATCGTGCTTGGCGCACACTACGATCACCTCGGCATGGGCGGCCCGGGGTCCGGTTCGCGTCGTCCCGACACGACGGCGGTGCACAATGGCGCCGATGACAACGCCTCGGGGGTCGCGGCGGTGATCGAAATCGCCGAGCGCCTGGCGGCCAGTCCCGCGGGACTCAAGCGCAGCGTGATTGCGGTCGCCTTCTCCGCCGAGGAAATGGGACTGCTCGGAAGTAAGTACTTTGTCGATCATCCGCCGGTGGATCTCGGCACGGTGACGCTGATGGCAAATCTCGACATGGTGGGAAGGATGGAAGAGGGGAAGAAAAGTGTCAGTATCGGCGGGACGGGAACAGCGGTGGATCTCGACTCGCTCGTCAGCACGGTCACCGCGGAACAGGGCTTCAGCGCAGCACTCTCTCCCGAGGGATACGGTCCGTCGGACCACGCGGCCTTCTATTCCCGTAACATTCCCGTTCTGTTTTTCTTTACCGGCGTGCATCAGGATTATCACACTCCCGCCGATGACGCTGATCTGTTGAACTACGAGGGTGAAAAGCAGATCGGTGATCTGATCACGGATATTCTGCTCAGGATCGACGGACGCAGCGAGGCGCTGGCCTATCAGGAGGCCGGCCCGAAAAGCCGTCCCCGGACATCGAAACGCTTCAAGGTGACACTCGGTATCATGCCCGACGTTTCGGGGAGCGAGACGCGCGGGCTCCGGGCGGATGCCGTAATCAAGGGTCGTCCCGCCGACCTGGCAGGCATGCAGAAAGGCGACATTATCGTGGCGATGGAAGGGAAGCCGGTTGGCGGCATCTACGAGTACATGAACCGGCTCTCGGAGTTCAAGGCGGGGCAGCGCATCAGTGTCGAAGTGCTTCGCGGGGAAGAGCATGTAGTGCTGATCGTCGAGCTGTAAGATCCTGCCCGCCGGGACTGATACTGCCTGAGCTGCACCCTCACTCGTCGACAGGCTCAGCGTGGTGTTGTCGCAGGGTGCGGGATGACGGTATCGCCATTTGCCCTTGGTGCCGTGAGAAGAGCTTCGTATGTTTGTATACACGCCGGCTTGAGGAGGCCGGTGAGGGATTTCGAGGATGTCATTTCGCCGAATTTCGCGGCACTGTCTGCTGCTGTTCGGATTGAATGACACATCCACGTTGAAGAAAGGATTACCCCATGTCCCGCCGCATCGCATTTCTGCTCCTCGCCCTCGTAAACATCCACATCGTGTATTCCCAGAATGCCGTCCTGCGCGGTGCCGTGCACGATGACGACGGCCGTCCGTTGGAAGGCGTGCACGCATATATCGAGGCACAGCAGCGCGGCACGGTCACCAACAGCCGCGGACACTATTTCCTCGGGGGACTCGAGGAAGGGCAGATGCACGTTCGCTTTTCCCATATCGGGTACGCTTCGGAGCAGCGGCGGATCAAGCTCCGCAGCGGCGACTCCGTCTCGATCAGCGTACAGATGACCGCAAGGTTGCTGGACATGGGCGACGTGACCATCACGGGCACGCGCAGCCATGAACTGCAGCGCGAATCGCCCTTCCCGGTGAGCGTGGTCGGATCGGAGCAGCTCATCCGTTCCGCACCCGTGAGCGTTTCCGATGCGCTCGACGCGGAACCCGGCATCGCACTGCTGCGTGATGGCGTCTGGGGAACGGATGTCAGCATTCGCGGGCTCTCGCGCGCCAATGTCGTCACACTGGTCGACGGGGCGCGTATCGAAACGGCCACGAATCTCGCTGCCGGACTCTCGCTTGTCGATGTCACGGATGTCGACCGCGTGGAAGTCATTCGCAGCGGGGCGTCGAGCATGTATGGTACGGGCGCCACGGGTGGAGTGGTCAATGTCGTGACACGGAACGGCACGTATTCCAACGCCTTCCGTCTTTCCGGGGGATTCAATTCCAGTTACACGAGTGTCAACAACGGCAGCGGGGCGGCGCTGACCGTCGATGCCTCCGACAGCCGCTGGTATCTGCACCTCCACGGCGGAATGCGCGGCGCGGAAGACGCGCGGACGCCCGACGGTGTGCTGCGCGACAGTCGTTTCCATGACCGCAGTATGAATTTGTCCGCGGGGGTGCGTCCATTCGGCACGCATGAAATGCGGCTGCGCTATCAGCGCGTGCGTGCCGAGGATGTCGGTATCCCCGGCGGCGCGGCCTTCCCGGAGCAGGCATCCGCCCGCTATCCCGATGAGGATCGCGAACTCCTGATGGCCGAGTATGACAGCGGTCCGCTCGGTACCCGGCTGCGTGGGCTTTCACTGCAGGTCTTCCGCCAGATCATCGGACGCAATGTCGAACTCATCCCGAACGCGGCGGTTGTCGTGCGTCCGTCAGCCGACCACGTCATGAACGGACTGCAGGCGCAGTCCATCTGGCATTTCGGCGCACACCGTCTCACGGTCGGTGTTGACGGCTGGCAGCGCAGTTACAGCGGCATCCGTCTGCGCGAGGTCCGCGCCACGAACACGGTGATCGCCGACCTCCCGCTGCCCGACGCGCGCTTTCGCAGTCTGGGCCTGTACGCGCAGGACGACGTCAGCCTCAACGCGCAGCGTCTGCGCCTGACAGTCGGCGGACGCATCGATCAGATCCACGTTGAAAACGACGAGTCGTATGATCTGCAGTACATCGAGCGCGACGGGGAGCGCAATACTTCTCCGCCCGGACGCATGCTGCGCTGGCCGGCCGAGGAATCCGACGAGATTTCCTGGAGCGCCCATGCGGGTTTGCTGTATCATCTGACCGACGCCATCGACCTCACCGCCAATGCCGCGCGTTCCTTTCGCGCGCCCTCGCTCGAGGAGCGCTTCCAGTTTATCGAACTCGGCGGTGCGGCCTATGTCGGTGACGTGGATCTCGCCGCGGAGAAGGGCACGTTCCTTGACGCGGGCATCCGACTGCGTGACGATGATTTCACGCTGCGCGCCAATGCGTTTCTGCGTTTGATGGGCGACCTGGTGGTGGACGCTCGCGTCAATGACACGCTGTACCGCAAGTCCAACGTGGGGGAAGCGCGTCTGTACGGTGCCGAATTAACCGGGGAGTTCCGTCTCGCAGACGGATTCATTGGCTACGCGTCGGCGGCGCTCGTGCGGGGCGAGGACACCGGCGCCGGGACCGATCTGCCGCAGATGCCGCCGCTCAGCGGACGTGCGGGACTGCGTCTGGCGATGCTTCCAGCAGTGACCGTCGATCTTTCCGCCGATCTCACAGCAGATCAGGAGCACACGGCTCCCGGCGAGATCCGCACGCCCGGCTCGATGCGCGTGAATCTGCGCCTGCGCAGCGATCAACTGCGCTTCGGCTCCGTCGGGTTCTCGCTTTCGGGCGGGGTGGAGAATCTCTTCGACCGCGCCTGGCGCCGGCATCTGTCCACTCTGCGCGGACTGATCGTCAGCGAGCCCGGCCGCAACATCTACATACGAATGCGTGTACTTTGGTAAGCGGAGCGTCATGACCTGGTTCATCATCGCATTCAGCTCGGCCCTGCTTTCCGCTGTCGCGGCCGTCTCGCAGAAGAAGGTGCTCTTCCGCCTCGACGCGTTCGACTTTTCGGTGCTGCTCGCGCAGGTCACGCTGCTGTTCACGCTGCCGCTCTTCGCAGCCGTCGATGTTGCCGCACTGGAGATCCTGCCGCTGACCCTACTTTTCGGCAAATCCCTTCTCGGAGCGCTGGCATTCCTCTGCGTGATGAAGGCGATCAAGAGTCTCGAACTCAGCGGTGCGCTGCCGATGATGGTGCTCACTCCAGGTCTCGCGGCGTTGACGGCATTCATCTTCATCGGTGATACGCTGTCGTTGCAGGAGACCGGTGGACTGCTCCTCCTGCTTGCGGGCACATACGTGCTGGAAATGCGTCCGGGCGTATCGCTGCTGCAGCCATTCACCGTCTTCGCCAGCTCACGCCGGCATCACTACATCGTCGCGGCACTGCTGCTGTTCACCGTCACATCCGTGCTCGACCGCTACCTGCTCACTGACCTCCGGCTCGAGCCGCTGTCGATGCTGGCTTTCCAGAATCTTTTCCACGCCTTCTTTTTCCTACTCTTCGCATTCTTCACGGGGCGCCGCATCGCGCCCATGCTCAGGGAGGCGCGTCCCGCCGCAGGCTGGTTCGTCTTCATCGCCATCTGCACGGTCGGGTACCGTTTCGCCCACATCGAGGCGGTGAGCATGGCGCCCGTCGCCCTTGTGCTCGGCGTCAAGCGGCTGTCGGTATTCATCGCCGCCATGCTCGGCGGCCGCCTGTTCCGCGAACAGCATCTGCCGCGCAAGGCAGTCGCCATCATCGTGCTCATCGCAGGCGCCACACTGGTCGTCGGATTGTGAGCGCCGCTGGTCGCCACGCCAACGACCGGACGCATACGCGTTACCGTGCCCATGGCGGAGATCCGGATGTCCATTTTCACTGCCGCCGCATTTTTTAACGAAGTCTGCGAATTGTTACATTTCATGAAAGGAATGACATTCATCATCCGGGCGGCATGTCGCACGCGCATCATCATCACACCGAGGAGGCCGACAGCGGACATATCCGCTTCGCATTCTTCCTGAACCTGTTCTTCGCCCTCGCGGAGATCGCCGGGGGACTGTTGACCAACAGTCTCGCCATTCTCTCCGATGCGCTGCACGATTTCGGCGACAGTTTCATTCTCGGGATGAGCTGGTTTCTCGAGCGGTACTCCCGCAAGGGCCGCACTGTGCGATACTCCTACGGCTACCGCCGCTTTTCGCTGCTGGGCGCGCTGCTCAACGCCGTCATCCTCATCGCCGGCTCGGTGTTCATCATCAGCGAGGCCATTCCGCGGCTCACCGATCCGCAGCATCCCGATGCACAGGGCATGATGTGGTTCGCC
The DNA here is from genome assembly GCA_913061095.1 of uncultured Ignavibacteria bacterium. Lineage (GTDB taxonomy): Bacteria > Bacteroidota > Ignavibacteria > SZUA-365 > SZUA-365 > BM516. The sequence goes on along the minus strand of CAJXVM010000003.1, from coordinate 168,872 downwards.
ATCGCGGGCGTATTGATCAACGGCGTCGCCGTACTCCGCCTCCGCAAGGGCCGCTCGATGAACACCCGCGTCGTGTCGTGGCACCTGATCGAGGACGTCCTCGGCTGGATTGGTGTGCTCATCGCCAGCATCGTCATGCAGTACTGGGATGTCCCCATCCTCGATCCCATTCTCTCGCTGCTCATCGCCTCGTACATCCTGTACTACAACGTGTTCCGGAATTTTTCGAAGACCATCGCGCTCTTTCTGCAGGCCGTGCCCGACGATATCGATCTGCGCGACATGGAGACGAAAATGCGCGCCGTGCCGCATGTGACCTCGGTGCATCATATGCACGTCTGGTCCCTCGACGGCTCCCGTCATGTGCTCTCAGCACACGTCGTCGTTGACGCCGGAGCGGACAAGCAGGACGTCATGGCCACCAAGCGGGAGGTCAAGAAGATCATCCTCGAACACGATATCGAGCATCTCACCATCGAGGTGGAATTCGAGGATGAGGAATGTGTCATGGGGGACGAATGGCATCACAGTGCCGGGCGGGATGCCGACACCGGGCGGGATGCCGACACCGGGCGGGATGCCGACGCCGGGCGGGATGCCGACGCCGGGCGGGATGCCGACGCCGGGCGGGATGCCGACACAAACAAACAATCGCACTGACACGGAGACCGCATGGAATCGTCAAATCTGATGTTCGCCTTTGCCCTTACGCTGTTTGCAGGCCTTTCGACGGGTATTGGCAGTGCGCTTGCCTTTTTTGCGAAACGCACCAACACGAAGTTTCTTTCTCTGTCGATGGGCTTCTCCGCCGGTGTGATGATATACGTCTCGATGGTGGAGATTTTTGTCAAGGCGAAGGATTCGCTTGTCGAGGTGCTCGGGGTGGTTGACGGCAACTGGGTGACCGTCGGTGGTTTCTTCGGCGGCATCGCGCTGATCGGCATCATCGACAAACTCGTGCCATCGGCCGAGAATCCGCATGAGATGCGCATGGTCGAGGATATCCCGTCAACGAACGGCGGTCAGCCAGACATGAGCCGTCTCATGCGCGTTGGCGTCTTTTCGGCACTCGCGATTGCCATCCATAATTTCCCCGAAGGACTCGCGACCTTTCTTTCCGCCATCGAGGATCCCATGCTCGGTGTTCCCATCGCCGTCGCCATTGCGATACACAACATCCCCGAGGGTATCGCGGTATCGATTCCCATCTATTACGCCTCCGGAAAACGGAAAAAGGCCTTTCTGCTTTCCTTCAGCTCCGGACTCGCCGAGCCCGTCGGTGCCGTCATCGGATATTTCATCCTTCTGCAGTTCTTCAGCGAGGTCATATTCGGGATCGTGTTCGCTTCCGTTGCCGGCATCATGGTGTTCATCTCCCTCGACGAGCTGCTTCCCGGTGCCCAGCAATACGGCGAGCATCATCTGTCCATCTACGGACTCATCGCGGGGATGGTCGTGATGGCGGTGTCACTGCTGCTGTTCGTGTAAGGCCGAGCCAGCGGTTCGGCCTGTTCGTGTAGGGCCGAGCCAACGGCTCAGCCAGGGGCCGGCACCCAACTGCGCCAGTCCCGCATTTTTCGTATGTTGTCCTGCCGACAAATCAATCCCGATTCATGCAATCCCACCTGACGGAGCGACCATGAATACGCCGCTGGAAGACTATCCCCTGTATCCCGTTCCGGATGTCCGGCAGTTCCAGGATATCCTGCGCAACGGACTGCTCGAGCATCCCGACCGCATTGCGCTGGCGGATCTGAATCCCACCCCTATCCAGCAGGTCACCTATGCGCAGCTCTATCGCCATGTCATCCGCTTCGGAAAAGCCCTGAAAAAGCTGGGTATCAGGGATCGCGATCATGTGGCGGTCATCGCGGAAAACCGCGTGCAGTGGGGCATCGCCTACCTCGCCATCGCGTCCTTCAACTGCGTCGCGGTACCGATTGACCGCAACCTGCAGGACAATGAGATCCTCACCATCCTCCATGCGTCCAACGCCCGTGCGGCGGTGTTCTCGGAAAGTTTCCGCGACATGTTCGCCGGTTTCGTGCACGAGGTGCGCGACCTGGAGCTGCTCATCGACATGGACCTGCCCGCCCTGCGCGACGGTATTCATTCGATGAAGGAACTGATCGACGGGGAGGATGTCGCCGCAAACGGCACCGATCTGCCGACGATCGATCCGACCGCATTGTCAGTGCTGGTGTTTACATCCGGATCGATGGGACACGCGAAAGGCGTGATGCTGTCACAGAAAAACATCTGCACCAATCTGCGCGGCATGCTCCAGATGGTGGAAATCCTCAAAGAGGATCGCTTTCTTTCGGTGCTTCCCATCCATCACACCTACGAATGCACCTGTGGCTTCCTCTGTCCGCTGGTGAAAGGTGCGTCGGCGCATTATGCCCGCTCGCTCAAAACCGTGGCCGAAGATATGCTCTCCGTGCGTCCCTCGATTCTGCTCGGCGTGCCGCTGCTTTTCGATAAAATGTACCGCCGCATCACGCAGGCCATCGCGGAGAAAAAACTGACGGCCGCGATCATTCGTCCCCTGCAGGCCCTCACCGGTGTGCTCGAGCGCCTCGGCGTCTCCGGTGTGCGCCGGAAAATCTTCAGCGAAGTCCACGAACGTTTCGGCGGGAATATCCGTATTCTCATCGCCGGCGGCGCGGCGCCTGACATCGAAGTCGCCCAGGGATTCCGCGCACTGGGATTCCAGTTCATTCAGGGATACGGTCTGACCGAAACCGCGCCGATCCTCGCGCTCAACCGCCTGCGCCGTTTCAAAGACGAAGCGGCCGGGCTTCCGCTCCCCGGTGTGAGCCTGCGCATTGCCAGTCCCGACGATGAGGGACGCGGGGAAATTCTCGCATCGGGCGAGAGTGTCATGCTCGGCTATTACCGCAACGAGGAGGCAACCGCGGCGGTGCTGCGCGACGGCTGGTTCGCCACCGGTGATTTCGGGTTCATTGATTCCGACGGCTTCCTGCATATCAACGGACGGAAGAAAAACGTGATCATCGCGCGCAACGGGGAGAACGTGTTTCCCGAAGAACTCGAGGATCACGTCAACCGCATTCCCTTCGTGCTCGAATCGGTGGTGTACGGGAAGACGGAAGAGGACGGCGACGAGCGCATCGCGGTGATGATCGTGCCCGACGCCACCGCGGTGTATGAGTACGCGGAGGAGAGCGAGACCGCGGTGACACCGGAGTTCGTACAGCAGCTGCTCGACGGGGAGATCCGCAAACTCAACCACAAGCTGCCGGTCCACAAGCAGATCCGCAGCGTGCAGATCAAGGAAACGGAGTTCGAGAAGACTACCACGCAGAAGATCAAGCGCTACCTCGTCAACGCGGAGGATTCGACACACTGATTTCTCCGATGCCGTTGCGTGCGCGAGCACGTGTCTGACCGGGGAGTTCCCGCTGCAGCTGAGGAGTGCGAAGCCGCTGTATCGACTGCAGCCAATTCCATTGCATGAGGGAAATCTGTATCTTCACGGGATAACACGTACACATTCATCGCAGGAGATCATATGAAACGCATATACACAGTGTTTTTCTCAGTGCTTCTGGGCGTGCTGACCACCGGCTGCATTGAGACGCACATGCTGATCACCGTGGAAAAGGACGGAAGCGGCACCGTGCAGGAGCGCGTTGTGATGAACAACATGGTCGTCGGTATTATGCAGGGGATGGCCAAGTCGATGGGCGGAGAGGATGTCGAGAACGAGGCTCCCGATCAACTCTTCTCGCGCGAAAAGGCGCTCGATCAGGCTGCCGAAATGGGCGAGGGGGTCGAACTGGTTTCGTATGAGGAAGTCAGTGATGCCAGCGGCACGGGCTACGTCGCCGTGTTCAGCTTTACGGATATCAACACCCTGCGCGTAAAACAGGATCCGGGGGAGTCCATGCCGACCATGCCCGGCGAGGCGGAGGAGGCAGAGCCCGTGGAGGGTGAAGAGAACGAGCATATTTTCTTCGCTTTCGAGCCAGGCTCTCCCGCGCGCCTGACCATCACACCACCCGAGACGGATGAAGAGGAGGAAGAAGAAATCGAAACCGAGGTCGAGGTCGAGGAGGAAGCGGAAGATGCCGAGAACCAGATTCAGCTCGGCGGCTTCGAGCAGATGGCACAGTTCATGCGCGGGATGCATGTGAGCATGGTCGTACAGGTGCGCGGCGACATCGTGGAGACGAACGCGCAGTTTGTCGACGGACCGAAAATCACCATCATGGATATCGATTTCGACAAGCTCATCGACGATCCGGAGAAACTCAAGGAACTTGAGGCGGCCGAGGAGAAAGGTCCCGCCGCGGTGCAGAACATTCTCAAGGACATCCCCGGTATGAAAGTTGATGTCAGCGAAGACATTTTCGTGACGTTCAACTGATCGCCGTTTCATCAAATACTTGGAGAATCTCATGTCCGACCGCATGATTGAGCAGTTCATGGAAATGGTCCGCATCCCGAGCGAGTCGGGGAACGAGGCCGAAATGATATCCTACCTGAAAAAAGAGTTCGAGGCACTTGGCGGGGAGGCGGAGACCGATGCATACGGGAATCTCATCGCGCGTTTCCCCGCGAAGGGCTGCGAGGGGAAGGATCCGATCCTGCTGTCGTGCCATGCCGATACGGTAAAGCCGGGCGTGGGCATTGAACCGGTGCTCGCTGACGGCGTCATCCGCTCGAAGGGCGACACCATCCTCGCCGCGGACGACAAGGCGGGCATCGCCGAAATGCTCGAGGCCCTGCGCATCGCCGAGGTGCGTCCTCCGGTGGAAGTCGCTATCTCGCGGCAGGAGGAGGTCGGCCTGCTCGGCGTGAAGAACCTCGACTACAGCAGGCTCACCGCGAAGAAGGGCTTCCTGCTCGACAACGACACGCTCGACACCATCGTGATCGGTGGACCGTCGTATTTCGCGATCGATGTGGACATCGAGGGACGCGCGGCGCATGCCGGCATGGAACCTGAGAAGGGGATATCCGCCATCGTGGCCGCGTCGAAGGCCATCAGCGCGCTGCGGCTGGGACGCCTGGACAAGGAGACGACCGCGAACGTGGGCGTGATCGAGGGCGGGATGATCCGCAACGGTGTGCCCGACAAGGCGCGTTTCCTGGCTGAGTGCCGTTCGCTCACGCATGAGAAGGCCGAGGCACTGGCCAGGGAGATGGAGGATGTCATCCGACGCGAGGTGGAGGGCGTGGGCGCGAAGCCGGTGATCACGGTGGACAATCTCTGCCAGGCCGTGGACATCCCGGAGGATTCATGGACGGTGGAGATGGCGAAGAAAGCGCTGAAGACCGCCGGCGTGGATGCGACGACGACGTTCATCACCGGCTTCACTGATGCATCGATATACAACAACATGGGGATCGAGATGGCCGTGGTCGGCATCGGCGCGCGCCTCGAGCACTCCACCGAAGAGCACATTCATATCGAGGATATGAAAAAGGCGCTTACGATGGTCGTTGAGCTGCTGCGGCTCTCGGCGGAATAGGCAGGCCCGCGGAGCCGTTGGCTCGGCGCTATTGTGTCATCCGTGATCTCGGGATGACGTTTGTTAAACCTCCTGCGTACTGCCTACTGTCGCTCCGAGGGGCACCATTTCGCGATGACGCATTCGCCGCAGCGGGGACGCCGGGCAATGCAGGTCTTGCGTCCGTGGAGGATGAAAAGATGGCTGGCGTCGGTCCAGTCTTTTTTCGGAATGATGGCGGTGAGTTCCCGCTCGATCACTTCCGGATTATCGGACGCGGTGAACTCCAGCAGGTTGGTGATGCGCTTCACGTGCGTGTCCACAGGAAAGCCCGGCACGCCAAAGGCGTTTCCCAGCACGACGTTCGCTGTCTTGCGTCCCACCCCCGGCAGCGCCGTGAGTTCTTCCATCGTCGATGGCACCTCGCCGCCGTGCTCCTCGACGATGGACCGACAGCAGGCCTTGATGTTTTTCGACTTGTTCTGAAAAAAGCCCGTGCTGCGGATGATTCCCGCAATGTCTTCCTGCGCCGCATCAGCCATGGCTTCGGGCGTGGGATAGCGGGCGAAGAGCTCTGGCGTGACCATGTTTACGCGTTCGTCGGTGCACTGGGCCGAGAGAATCGTGGCCACGAGCAGCTGGAAGGCGTCCTCGTGCAGCAGTGCGCAGGCAGGCACGGGAAATTCCTTCCGCAGCGCGCGGAGGATTTTGCGCATGCGCGCCTTCTGTTCGGCGGGGGATTCTGTCTGGAGGAGGGATGTATGCTTCGTTGCGGTCATGATGGCTTTTTCTTATAATCCGAAAGTATATGTACGCACGTCATCGCAGGTCTGCCCTCGTCGCGACGGCGCGACGCCTGATTTCTCGCCAATGTACGGGATTCTCATGAAATCTTTCGCGCTCCTCATTCTCCTTGTGCTGCTTGTCGCGCCGGAGGCGGACGCACAGCTGCGCGGTTATCCTTTCGCACCCCGGCTCTACTCCTGGCGTTTCGGGGTTGAAGGCGGCGTCGGCGTGCTCGGCAGTGATCTCACAAAGGAAAGCCAGGATTATCATTTTCGTCCGCTCGGGAATCTCGAATTCACCTACGTGTTTCACCGCAATGCGGCGTTCGGGGCATTTGCCGGCGGCGGGCTTCTGCGCAGCACGCAGGCATCCCTTGAATCCAACACCGACTTCGTGCATGGCGGACTCATGCTCGAGCTGCGCATCCCGACGCTGCGCGGCACCGTTTTTCCGGTGTTCCAACTCCGCGGAGGGGTGCTGTCAATGCGTCCGGATCTGCGCGAGGGCCCCGTTACGGTCGGTGAACCCGCTTCCGCCCACTGGCTCTATGCCGCCGCCGCGGGGGTGGAGACAATATCCTGGCGTCGGCTCGGCATCCGCCTCCTTTTCGGCGTTGCGTACACGAGCACCGATAAATGGGATCTGATCATTCGCGGAGACGATAACGACGGCTACTCCTGGACCGCGCTTTCCATGCAATATTATTTCCAGATGCGGCGGTAGATGGCGGCGATGCTCTGTTTCTTCGCATCGGATCTCCACGGCCACCGGCATCGCTACGACGCGCTCTTCGATCGCATCGCGGCCGAGCGGCCGGCTGCCGTTTTCCTCGGCGGTGACCTGCTGCCTGCGCATGCGCGCTCAGCAAAGGGACTGTATCCCGAGGTCGCGGATTTTATCGGGGACTTTTTCGCCGCGCGGCTGGCACTGCTTCGCGAGCAGCTCGGAGAGCATTATCCCCCCGTCTTTCTGATTCTCGGCAACGACGATCCGCGAGCGGAGGAACGGCAGCTGTTCGACGCACGATACACTGGGCTGTGGACATACATGCACAATATGCGCGCGGACTGGCGGGAGTATGAGGTGTTCGGGTACGCGCACGTGCCGCCGACGCCGTTTCAGCTCAAGGACTGGGAGCGTTACGACGTCTCGCGCTATGTCGATCCCGGTTGTATCTCCCCGGAACACGGCATGCATTCCGTGCCGGTGGATACGCTCGAACTCCGTTACGGCACTATACAGGAGGATCTCGAACGCCTCACGGCGGGGCGCGGCATGGAGCGTGCGATCATGCTTTTTCACTCGCCGCCGTATCAGACGTTGTTCGACCGCGCCGCGCTCGACGGAAAACAAATCGACCACGTTCCCCTCGACGTTCATGTGGGCAGCATCGCCATCCGCCGCTTCATCGACCGCCTGCAGCCGCTCATCACCCTTCACGGACACATCCACGAATCAGCTTCCATCACGGGATCCTGGAAACAGCAGATCGGCCGCACATGGAGCTACACCGCCGCGCATCACCGGCGGGAGCTGGCGCTCGTGCGCTTCGATCCCGCCCGTCCGGACCAGGCGAGCAGGGAGTTGTTATAGAGGCCGCGCGGCGTCGGTGACGGCGTCAATCTTGGCGGCGTAACTACTGCGTTCGGCGATGTCTTCGTCGGTGACGTAATGGACGTCGATGAGATTGTCAACCTTGTAGCCGGTGCGCAGGAAGTTGACTTCGGCGAGACTCATGCCCCATCCCCGGAACCAGCTTTCGAGGCAGGATTTCTGCTCAGGGGTGCAGTCGATGTGCACGAGCAGATCGATGTCACTCGCCGGACCCGCGGTGCCGTTTTTCGTGCTGCCGAACAGGTACAACGCCTTGACGCCGTAGAGCTTCGGATCGAGGTCCGAGGCGATGCGCTCGGCCATGCGCATCCGCCACTCCCAGTGGTCGTCGTTCATGCGCTGTGTCGGCGCGGGCGCTTCCCTGACTTCGGGCGGCGCGGTGGAAGGATCATCGAGGTAGCCGACGGCCTGTTCCAGATCGGCATTCATCAGTACGCGCAGCACCTTGCCGTCGGTGCTCCTCGGCACATCCACCACGTGCACCGTGTCAGCAAAGTTCGCGTAGTCCGGGAGCAGGTCGGCCAGGATGTTCTTTTTCCGCGTCAGAAAGGACTCATTGAACAGCACGTCATCGTCGTCGGGATAGATCGGGAGATAGCGGATCGATGCCTCCACGAGATCCTGGAAGAAATGCGTGCCGAATGAAAGGTCCGGCAGGTAGCCGCCCTGTTCGCGTGCCATCTCCATGAGCAGCGCCGTGTTGTTGATGTCGGAGTAAGTGACACTGACGCCGAGCTTGATGTCGCCGCGGCTGCCCCACCGGCCGGGACCGATGAGGATGAACTGCCGCTTGGGCAGCAGCTTGTTGAGCTTGCCGATGATGCGTCCCACGGTCACGAGATCGTTGCGCTCAAACAACTCGGAATAACGCCGGGGATCGACGTACACGATATGCGTGATATCCGGCAGACGTCCGTTGGAGATGTACCGGTTCGCCGTGAAAACCTTCCGGTCCCGCGGGATGTCCTGCGGGATGGGCGATGGGATGTTTTCCTGCGAGAAGCTCTGCGGACGGCATTGCAGGAGGTACAGATGCTTCCCGTCGGAGGCGAACTCCACGTCCACCGGCGTCTCGAGATTCTCCTTGAACAGCGTCAGCATTTCGTGGATTTCCCGCACGAAATCCGTATTGGAAATCAGTCCGTTGAAGGTCACGGCGTACAGGTCGTTGTCGAAATCCAGGTCGAATCCGAAGGGCTGACGGATGGTGTCGCCGTCGTACTGCGATACCACGCTGTTGATGCCCGGATACTCGTTTCCCACGTCTCGCAGCAGGTCGAGCACGTCGACGGTTTCGAAGGTCTCCTTCTCGAGATTGATCACGTCGATGCGCTTCGGCGAGTAACGCACGATCTCGTCAGGAGTGATGTTGACGCGCAGCGACGGCTGACCGGGCGCCAGCAGCACGGGATAGTCGTCGCCGATGCGATCGACCGCGCGCGTGCCGAGACCCGGTACGAGGCGGATCAGTCCGTCCTCCCGCCGGATGCGCGGCGACCATCGGAACTCGTTGTTGCTGAATGCCACGCCCGACCAGGTCGGCATCAGGTACTTGCCCACGCGGACGCCGACGACTTCCTGAATCATGATTCCCATCTCCTCGTGGAAATCCAGCAGTCCGCGTTCGGCGCGGTACTCGATCGGATCGGGACCGAAGGTGGACGCGTATACCTCCGCGATGGCGTCGAGCAGCGCAGCGATGCGCTGCGCCTTCGTGCCGGCGTTGGCGAGGAATAGGCTTTTGTATTTTCCCGAAAACGCGGCGTTCATGCTGTCTTCGAGCAGCGACGAGCTGCGCACGATCAGCGGGTGGTCTCCGAAGTCGTCCAGTGCCACCGCGAGACCCTTGATGAATTCGGGCGAGAAATACGAATTCTTGAATACCTGGATAATGGACGGGTATTCTTCCCGCACCTGCTCGATGTCGAGGTATTTCTGGTTGAATACCTCCTCGAGGTTGTTGTAGTGGATGAAGTTGAGAATCCCGTCGGAGGTAATGTACCATGTCTTCGGGATGCGCACGTTCTGAAAGCGTCCTGATCGCTCCTGCTCCTGACGGATGATATGCCAGGCGAGGAACAGCCCCGAGCTCTTGCCGCCGAGCTTCCCATGGCTTTTCTGGTGGAAAATGATGCGCTTGGTGAGGTCGAAGAAATCATGCACGCCGAGATAATCCTTGGCGATGTTGATGTACGGCAGCTGCTCGGTGAAGAAGCGCCGGATCAGTGAAACGCGCAGCCCCTTTTCGGTGGACGGCGAAAGTTCGATGCCCTCGGGGAAGATGTGATAGTAACGGCTGATGGCGTCGACGATCTCGGCGAGCGATGTATCGAGGTTCTCCACCGAGTTGACGAGGAAGGACGCCTTGTCGTCTTTGATCCACTTCTGGATGAGATAGAGGATCTCCTCTTCGCTCAGGTGCTCCGCGGCGATCTGGAAGATCTCGTCGCTCTGCGCGATGAAATTGTGCAGCTGCTCGCGCTGCCGGGGACGGTTGCTTTCGCCGAACACGTCCGGATCGTTTTCGTTGCGCGCGCTGAAGCGCTGCATGAGATCGCAGGCGGTCTTGATGCCCGCCCAGCAGAGACGGTTGAGCATTTTCCGTGAAATGCGCGTGTAGAGATTCTGATCGGTGCGCCGGAGCATCTGCAGGATGACCTTCCACTCCTCGCGCTTCTTCTCGGCGAGCTGCTGCTTGAGAGACTGCCACTCGGAGAAAACGTTGTGCAGACGGTGGTGAAGAATGTGGTGCCCGAGACGCTCGGAAATCGTGTTGATCAGTTTGCGCTCCTCTTTGAGGAACGGTCCCTCGTCGGCCGGACCGACTTCCCGCGTATAGAATATCTCGATCGTTCCTTCCACCCGGTCCTGGATGACGATGTCGGCGGAGAGGCGCCAGGGAGATTCCACGAATTCGGGGGAGGTGTAGGATTTGCCGCCGTAGCGGATCCGCGCACGGCAGATGTCGGGAAACTGCCAGCCGGGAGGGATGGCCTCGAGCACGCCTTCGAACACTTCGTCGAAGCTGCGGTCATGCTGCGCGAGCACCTCCTCGACGTGATAGAGACAGTTCAGCTCCTTCGCGCGTTCTCCCAGCGCGTAGAGCAGATCACCGAGCGATTTTTCCTTGCGGTCCATACAACGCCTGCATCTGGTATCGTTTTCGTGGTTGGAAAATAATCATTGCACGCGCGAGGCGAAAGATGCTGCGGAAATTAACGGAGAAAACGGTGCGGAATTGAGACTTGTTCCGAAAAGTCATACCTTGCAACGACAGCGTCGAACGTCCGTTCCCACGCGACGGCCGCGTACCGGCAGGGTAGCTGCACCGGTGACGGGCCGACAGATCCTGCACACACGCACTTCAGAATACGGCATGGAGACAGGCATGAGTGGAGAATCCTTCAATCCCTTCCGGATGGCACAGCAGCAGTTTGACGGCATCGCCGAGCAGCTCACGCTCGACGAGGCAACACGGACACTCCTGCGCGTCCCCGATCGGGAATTGCATTTCAACATTCCCATCCGCATGGATGACGGAAGCTACAAGGTCTTTCGCGGATTCCGCATCCAGCACAACACCGCGCGGGGTCCCGCCAAGGGCGGCGTTCGCTTTCACCCGCAGGAAACCGTCGACACGGTTCGTGCGCTGGCGATGTGGATGACGTGGAAAACCGCGCTTGTGGACCTGCCGCTCGGCGGCGGCAAGGGCGGTGTGATCTGCGATCCGCATAATCTTTCGATGCGTGAGCAGGAGGCGCTCTGCCGCGGCTGGGTGCGACGGATCATCGAGATTCTCGGTCCGGAAAGCGACGTGCCCGCACCCGACGTGATGACCTCGTCGCAGCATATGCTGTGGATGCTCGATGAATATGAGCATCTCGTCGGCCATCGTGCTCCCGGAGCCATCACGGGCAAGCCCATCGGGCTCGGCGGTTCGCTCGGTCGGACCGAGTCCACCGGCTACGGCGTCGTCTTTGCCGTGCGAGAAGCGCTCGGTGAACTGGGTCTGCGCATCGAGGATACTACGGCATCGGTGCAGGGCTTCGGCCATGTTGCACAGCATGTAATTGACCTGCTGACCTCATACGGGGGCACGGTAACCTGCGTTTCGAGCTGGGATCAGAAGGAGCAGGCCGCGTTCTGCTTCCGCAAGAAAGACGGTGTGCAGCTCAAGGAGCTGCGCACGATCACAAACTCGTACGGGGAAATCAGCCGTGCGAAGGCCGCCGACGCCGGCTATGAAGTGCTGCCCGGGGATTCGTGGATCGAGCAGGATGTGGAAGTGCTCATCCCCGCCGCGCTGGAGAACCAGATCAATCGCGACACGGTCAAGCAAATCAAAGACAGTGTGAAGATCATCGCGGAGGGGGCGAATGGTCCGACCACGCCGCCTGCCGACGCGGTGATTAAAGAGCGCGGCATCTGGCTCATCCCCGATTTTCTCGCGAATTCCGGCGGCGTGACCTGCAGCTACTTCGAGCAGGTGCAGAGCAACATGAACTATTACTGGACACGTGACGAGGTTATCAGCAAACTCGATACGAAGATGACCGAAGCCTATTACGCCGTGTCGCAGATGGCGCGGCGTCGCAACATCCCCATGCGCGATGCAGCATACATGATCGCCATTGCCCGCGTGGCCGAGGCCTGCAAGCTTCGCGGCTGGGTGTAATCCAGGAAATCCATGCTTCCCCGACGCGCACAGATCGACGAAGTCACCGACCTGATTGAAAAATCGGGTGTCGGCGGCGAGGTGCCGAAGACGCATCAGCTCGATTTCAAGGACCTGATGAACTTCCGCATCAATAACATCCTGCTGGTGTCCAGTCTGTACGACTATTACACGCTGGTGGAAGACGGCCAGTTGACGGAAGCGATTTTCAATGAGTACTCGGAGCTGAATCTCCATTATGCGCCGCATATCACGCGCGTGAATTCGGGCGAGGCGGCGCTGCGCCTGCTGGAGTCGCAGGAATTCGACCTGATCATTTCCATGCTTCGCCTCGGCGACATGGATCTCGCCTCCTTCTGCGGCAATCTCAAGCGGCAGCATCCCGAACTGCCCGTCGTACTGCTGTCATTCCAGTCAGCGGAATTCGACCTGTACATGAAAACGGCCGATGTCTCGCAGTTCGACAACGTATTCGTGTGGTCGGGCGACCGCAAGCTGTTTCTCGCCATCATCAAGTTGCTTGAGGATATCCGCAACGCGCCGGTGGACTGCCTCGAGTTCGGGGTGCGAACGATTCTGCTTGTGGAAGATTCCCCCTGGTTCTATTCCTCCTATCTGCCGATGATTTATGCCGAACTGATCAAGCAGGTGCAGGCGCTCATTGAGGAAGGAAAGAATTTTGCGGACAAGCTGCTGCGGCAGCGCGCACGGCCGAAGATATTCCTTGCCAGCAGTTACGAAGAGGCGATGACGCTGTACCGCAAATACGGCAGCACCCTGCTCGGTATCATCGCCGACATGGCCTTCCCCTGTGAGGGAGAGCGTGACGACCTGGCCGGGCTCAAATTCTCGCGCACGGTGCGGGAGGAGTATCCCGAACTGCCGATTCTCATTCAGTCTTCAGACACCGACCTCCGCCTGCAGATCGAGCAGGAGGGAATGACATTTGCCGACAAGAACTCGCGGATGCTGCTGCAGTCCCTCGGTGATTTCATGAAAGACAATTTCGGGTTCGGAGATTTCATCTTCCGCATGCCCGACGGGGCGGAGGTGACACGCGCGCGGAATCTGCGTGAACTGCGTGAGAAACTGCGCTACATTCCGGATGCGTCACTGGAATTTCACGCGGCGCGTGACCACTTCAGCAACTGGCTCAAGGCGCGCACACGATTCGAACTCTCGAACAAGCTCAAGCCGGTGAAAGTCAGTCAGTTTGATTCGATGGATGATCTGCGCACTTACCTGCTCAAGGCGATCAGTGATCACCTGATCCAGGACCAGAAAGGGGTGATCTCTGATTTCGCACGCAGTGAGTACGATCCGGAGGATACGTTTCTGCGTATCGGGGCGGGATCACTCGGCGGCAAGGGGCGCGGTCTGGCCTTCACCGACAACCTGCTGCGCAAGTATCTCGCGCCGGATTATTTCCCGGGCGTGCGCATCTCCATCCCGCGGACCATCGTGCTTGGCACGGATGTCTTCGCGCAGTTCATCGAACAGAATGATCTTCTGCCGCTGGCCGTACAGAATATTTCCGACCAGGAGATCCTGCGCGCCTTTCTCCACGCCGATCTGCCTCCCACGGTGCTTGGCGACATACGCGCCATTCTCGACAAGGCACGTTTCCCGCTTGCCGTGCGTTCTTCGTCGCTGCTCGAAGACGCCATGTACCAGCCGTTCGCCGGGATTTACGCGACGATCATGATCCCGAACAGCAGTCCCGACCCGTCTGTTCGCTTTCACAATCTCACACAGGCAATCAAGTACGTGTTCGCGTCAACGTATTTCCGGCGGGCGAAGAATTATATCGAGGCCACGGCCAACCGCATCGAGGAAGAGCGCATGGCCGTGATCATCCAGGAAATGGTGGGGGAGAAGCATGATCGGTATTTCTATCCGCAAATCTCGGGAGTAGCGCGGTCGTTCAATTACTATCCTTTCGGGAAAGCGACGCAGAAGGACGGTGTGGTGAATCTCGCGCTGGGACTCGGCAAGACCATTGTTGACGGTGGTACGAGTCTGCAGTACTCGCCGGCCTATCCTTCGGTGTATCCGCAGTTCGGCACCACGCGCGACCTGTTTCACAACTCGCAGCTCAAGTTTTACACGCTCGACCTGGAGTCCGACATCATCCGGAAATACCCGCGGGAAGACCAGAATCTTGTGCATCTCGATCTCGCCGCCGCCGAGGAGCACGGGACGCTCAAGTACACGGCGTCGACATATTTCGGACAGGACGACCGCCTCTACGAAGGCGTCAGCCGCAGCGGACCGCGCATTCTCACATTCGCACCGATCCTGAAATCCGAAGTTATTCCGCTGAACCAGGTCATTACACTGCTCGTGAACATGTGTGAGACGGCAGTGAACTGTCCGGTGGAAATCGAGTTCGCCGTGAAGCTCGGTCCTGACAACGCGAAACCCGCGGAGTTCAGTTTCCTGCAGCTGCGTCCGATGGTGAAGCAGGAGGGACATCTCAACGTCAATTTCGACGATATCGACGAGGAAAAAATTCTGTTTCAGAGTGAGCAGACGCTGGGCAACGGCATAAAGCACATTCGGGACGTGGTGTTCGTCAAGCCCGACAGCTTCGACGCCATGCAGACGCGTGCGATGGTGCGCGAGATCAACAAGATCAACAACGAACTCCTGTCGGCGAAGCGGCCGTATCTTCTGATCGGTCCGGGGCGCTGGGGCTCATCCGATCCTTCGCTCGGTATTCCCGTGGTATTCTCCGACATCTCCGGCGCGACGGCGATTGTGGAGACGAGTCTCCCCAACATGATCATCGATCCTTCGCAGGGATCGCACTTCTTTCAGAATCTGACCTCGTTCCGCATCACGTATTTCACTCTGCGGCATTACAACGAAGCGCACAGCATCGACTGGGAGTGGCTCAACGCACTGGAAGCCATCGAGGAAACCGATCATCTGCGTCATGTCGTGGCGGCGGATGACATTGAGATCATCGTTGACGGACAGAGCGGGCACGGCGTCGTATTGAAATCCAATTCCATCAAGTAGGAATACGATATCGATTGCGATTGCGATATCGTATTAAAAATCCCCTGCCCCGACGGATCGGAGCAGGGGATTTCTGAATAGCGGAACGCGTCCGGGAGGATTATACCACGCCCTGCGCCATCATCGCATCGGCGACCTTCAGGAAGCCGGCGATGTTCGCACCGTTGACGTAATTGCCCGGCGTGCCGTATGTATCGGCGGCATGCACACACGCGTCGTGGATGTTCTTCATGATCTTTTGCAGATGGGAGTCGACCTCCTCGCGCGTCCAGGAGAGACGCTGGGAGTTCTGGCTCATTTCGAGACCGGAGACGGCGACGCCACCGGCGTTTGCAGCCTTGCCCGGACCGTAGAGAACCTTCTTCTCGATGAAGAGATCCACCGCATCCGGAGTGCTCGGCATGTTCGCGCCCTCGGAGATGACGTAGCAGCCGTTGTCGAGCAGCGTCTTCGCATCGTCCCCATTGAGTTCGTTCTGCGTTGCGCACGGAAGTGCCACATCGCAGGCAACGTTCCATACGCCCGTACCCTCGTAGTACTCGACGTTGGGATACTGGTCGGCGTATTCCTTGATGCGGCCACGGCGGTTGTTCTTCAGATCCATGACGAACTCCCACTTCTCCTGGCTGATACCGTCCATGTCCACGATATAGCCGCTGGAGTCGGAAAGCGTCACAACCTTGCCGCCGAATTCGTTGACCTTCTGCACGGCAAACTGCGCGACGTTGCCCGAGCCGGAGACGGTGACCGTCTTTCCTTCGAGCGATTCGCCGCGCGTGGCGAGCATGTTCTGCGCGAAATACACGGCGCCGTACCCCGTCGCCTCGGGACGAATGAGGCTGCCGCCCCAGGTCAGACCTTTACCTGTGAGCACACCCTCGAAGGCGTTGCGCAGTTTCTTGTACTGGCCGAACATGAAGCCGATTTCACGTCCGCCCACGCCGATGTCGCCGGCGGGAACGTCGGTGTTCGGACCGAGATGACGGAACAGTTCGCTCATGAGGCTCTGGCAGAAGCGCATAACCTCACTGTCGGACTTGCCTTTCGGATCGAAATCCGATCCGCCCTTTCCACCACCCATCGGCAGGGTCGTCAGGCTGTTCTTGAAGACCTGCTCGAAACCGAGGAACTTCAGGATCCCGAGGTTCACGCTCGGGTGAAAGCGCAGTCCGCCCTTATACGGACCGATTGCGCTGTTGAACTCGATGCGGTATCCGCGGTTGACCTGCACATCGCCGTTGTCGTCCATCCAGGGGATG
Organism: uncultured Ignavibacteria bacterium; assembly: GCA_913061095.1. Taxonomy (GTDB): domain Bacteria; phylum Bacteroidota; class Ignavibacteria; order SZUA-365; family SZUA-365; genus BM516. The sequence continues at coordinate 152,034 of CAJXVM010000003.1, read as the reverse complement.
CGAAACATGATAACACGCTCGGGCTCAATGATGCGATCGAGAATGTTGGCCTTGCGGTACTCCGGGTGCTTGTCGATGACAGGAAGCAAGGAGCCCACGACCTCCTCAACTGCCTGATGAAATTCCGGCTGGGCGGGATTCTTCGCCTTGACTTCGTTCATGAAATCGGTTAATGCGGTTGACATGGAACACTCCTTGTAACTTGATGAGTGGTGAAATAAAGAGGGGGGCAACAATCAGACGGCATCTGATACTCTGCCATATCGATGAGGTGAATCACTGTCAGATCGCGTATGCGGGAAAGGCTCGATGGAAACTGATCCTGTATGTTGGAAGCAGTGGTATACAAAAATGGAAAAAAATTTTCACAGAGGAAAATCTTTTTTTCGTGCGCTTGCGCGCGCCTCCCGACGGGCGTAGATTATTGGAACACTGCCACACAGTAATGAATTCAGCATATGAAACGCAGACGCATAAAACGGGACGAGCTTCGGGATGTCATTATCGAATCGGGGTTTTCCAAGCGCGACATCAGTCCGCATGATCTCGACTTCAAGGATCTGATGCGCTTCCGCGTCAACAATATCCTGCTCGTCTCAAGCCGTTACGATTTCTACACGCTCGTCGACGACGGCCAGCTGACCGAGGCCATCTTCAGCGAGTACCTCGAACTGAACCTTCACTACGCGCCGTCCATTACACGCGTATACTCCGGCGAAGCGGCGCTGGATGCGCTGGCGGAGCACCAGTTCGATCTCGTGATCACCATGATGCGCCTTGGCGACATGCGGCTCGACACATTCTGTGCCGCCGCAAAAGAACAGAATCCCGATATCCCGGTGGCCCTGCTCGGCTATCAGAGCAAGGAACTGCAGATGCTGCTCAACCAGGGCGCCATCGACATGTTTGATCGCGTCTTCATCTGGTCGGGCGACCGGAAGCTCTTCCTCGCCATCATCAAGCTGCTCGAAGACTGGATCAACGCGCGCACGGACTGCAAGGATTTCGGCGTCCGCGCCATCATCCTTGTCGAGGATTCCCCGCAGTTCTATTCTTCATTCCTGCCGCTGATCTATACCGAGCTGATCAAGCAGGGACAGATGCTCATCGAGGAGGGCAAGAACTTTGCGGAGAAGCTGCTGCGCCAGCGCGCGCGGCCGAAAATTCTGCATGCCACGACCTTTGAGGAAGCATGGCGGTATTTCCACAAGTACCGCAAGGAACTGCTCGGTATCATCACGGACATCAAATTCCCCATCAATGGTGTAGAGGATGAGCGCGCCGGCATCGAATATATCCGTCGCGTGCGCGAGAAAAGTCCGGAACTTCCCGTGCTGGTGCAGTCCTCCCGCGAGGATCTCAAAGATGAAATCCTCAGTCTCAATGCGGCATTCTCCAACAAGCGCTCCCGCACGCTGCTGCAGGAAGTGCGCGATTTCATGCTCAACAATTTCGGCTTCGGGGATTTCGTGTTCCGCATGCCCGACGGCACGGAGGTTGATCGTGCGCGCACGATCAGGCAGCTCCGTAAAAAACTGCGCTCCATCCCGGATGCGTCACTGCGATATCACGCCTCGCGGGATCATTTTTCCAACTGGCTGCTCGCGCGCACGCGGTTCCGTCTCGCGCAGGAGATCAAGCCAGTGAAGATCACTGAATTCGAATCGATCGACGATCTGCGCGAGTATATCATCCGGAAAATCGACGAACTGGTCATACTCGACGAGCGCGGTATGATCGCCGAGTATTCCACCGAGGACGCCGATTCGCCGGCGACGTTCCTGCGCATCGGGCGCGGGTCGCTCGGTGGAAAGGCCCGCGGGCTCGCATTCATCGACAACATCCTCAAGAATTATCTGCATCCATCGTATTTCGCGAACGTACGGATAAAAATCCCACGGTCGATCATTCTCTGTACGGAGGTGTTCGCACAGTTCATGGAACTCAACGATCTGCTGCCGGTCGTGGTGCAGAACATCCCCGACAGTGAAATCGTGCAGGCGTTCATGCGGGGACGCTTCCCGGAGAGTGTCGAGGATGATCTGCGCGCCATCGTGCGGCGCAACCGGCATCCGCTCGCCGTTCGTTCGTCGAGCCTGCTCGAGGATACGCTGTACCAGCCGTTCGCCGGCATTTACGCCACCGTCATGCTTCCGAACAGCAACGAGGATGCGGATGTACGTTTTCGAGAGCTCCTGCAGGCGGTCAAGTACGTCTATGCATCGACATATCTGAAAAGCGCAAAAAACTATATTGAGGCGACGGGGCATCGCATCGAAGAGGAACAGATGGCCGTCATCATCCAGGAGATGGCCGGAACGCGATTTGACCGTTACTATTATCCGCATTACTCAGGCGTGGCGCGCTCATTCAATTACTATCCCTTCGGTGATGCAAAGCAGTCTGACGGCATTGTCAATCTTGCACTCGGCCTCGGCAAGACCATCGTCGACGGCGGCGTCAGTGCGCAGTTCTGTCCCCTGTATCCCACGATTCTCCCGCAGTTCGCCACGCGCAAGGATTATTTTTCCAATTCCCAGAAGAAATTCTGGGCGTTGGATCTCGAATCCGATCCGCTGAATGAGGAGCCCAGTGAGGAAGAGAACCTCGAACTGCTCGACGTCAAGGATGCCGAGCGGCATGAGACCCTTGAGTATCTCGCGTCCACCTACTGCGCGGAGGATGATACGCTGTACGAGGGGACGTTTCGCAAGGGACTGCGTGTCATGAACTTCGCGCCGATCCTGCAGTCCGAGTTCATTCCGCTCGCGAAAGTGCTGCGTCTGCTGATGCAGCTTTGCGAAACCGCAATGAACTGTCCGGTGGAGATCGAGTTCGCCGGAGTGCTCGGCAAGCACTTCGACGATGTATCCGAGTTTGATTTCCTGCAGGTGCGTCCGATGGTCAAGGAGGAGGGAAGTGTGGAGATCGATCTGGACGCTATCAGCGACGATGACCTGCTGCTGCGCAGTCAGAACGTACTCGGCAACGGGATCTATCGCCTGCAGGATATCGTGTATGTGATTCCCGAAAAGTTCGACAATGCAAAAACGATGGAGATGGCACGCGAGATCACGGACCTCAACCGGCAGCTGGTGGCCGAACAGCGGCCGTACCTGCTGATCGGTCCGGGCCGGTGGGGGTCAGCGGATCCCTGGCTCGGCATTCCGGTGCGTTTCACCGGTATTTCGGGCGCGCATGCCATCGTCGAGACCTCACTGCCGAACATGCTTCCGGATCCGTCACAGGGGTCGCATTTCTTTCAGAACCTGACGTCTTTTCACATCGCGTATTTCACAACGCGGCATTTCCGGGAGGAGGACCGTATCGACTGGGACTGGCTGCAGTCACTCGAACTGGTCGCGGAGAAGGAATTCGTGCGGCATATGCGCGCCCCGCAGCAGATGGAGGTGCGTGTCGATGGTCAGTCGAGCAGCGGCGTCGTAATGAAGGAGGCGCCCGGCAACCGCGATATGTATAATTTCGACAACGAAGTGGTCGTACCCCAGCAGTAAAACAGAAGAGGCTGTCCCCGAAAGGACAGCCTCTTTCACGAAAGGCGGAAAAGCAATCAGACGACACCCTGCGCGAGCATCGCGTCAGCCACCTTCGTGAAACCTGCAATGTTCGCCCCTGCAACATAGTTGCTGGGGAGGCCGTATTTCTCGGCCGCGTCGAGGCAGGATTGGTGGATATTTTTCATGATGCGGTGGAGGTGGCTGTCCACTTCGTCTCGTGACCAGCTCATGCGCATAGAGTTCTGCGACATTTCGAGACCGGAGACGGCCACACCGCCAGCGTTGGCGGCCTTGGCCGGACCATAGAGGATTTCCGAATCGAGGAACAGGCGCGCGGCGTCGGGCGTTGTGGGCATGTTCGCGCCCTCACTGACGCAGAGGCAGCCGTTGTCGAGGAGGTTCTGTGCATCTTCGCCGTTGAGTTCGTTCTGCGTGGCGCAGGGAAGGGCGATGTCGCATTTCACTTCCCACGGGTGTTTGTTCGGAACGAATTCCACACCGAACTGCTCGGCATACGGTTCGACGATATCCTGGTTGCTGGCGCGCAGTTCGAGCATGTATTCGACCTTGTCGCCGGTGATGCCGTCGGCATCGTGAATGTAACCGTCCGGTCCGGAGAGCGTGACGACCTTGCCGCCGAGTTCGTTGACCTTGGTCACCGCGCCCCAGGCGACGTTGCCGAAGCCGGAGACGGCGACGGTTTTGCCCTCGAGCGACTCGCCGCGGGTGTTCAGCATTTCACTGGCGAAGTACACGACGCCGAAGCCGGTGGCCTCGGGGCGGATGAGGCTGCCGCCCCAGGTCAGTCCCTTGCCGGTGAGCACGCCGTCGAAGGAGTTGCGCAGTTTCTTGTACTGCCCGAACATGAAGCCGATTTCCTGTCCGCCCACACCGATGTCGCCGGCGGGCACGTCGGTATTCGGACCGATATGCCGGAACAGTTCGCTCATGTAACTCTGGCAGAAGCGCATGATCTCGTTTTTTGATTTGAATTTGGGATCGAAATCCGACCCGCCCTTGCCGCCGCCCATGGGCAGCGTGGTCAGGCTGTTCTTGAAAATCTGTTCGAAGCCGAGGAACTTGAGAATGCTCAGCGTGACGCTGGGGTGAAAACGGAGCCCGCCCTTGTACGGCCCGATGGCGCTGTTGAATTCGATGCGGTACCCGCGGTTGACGCGCACGTCGCCGTTGTCCGCGGTCCACGGGACGCGGAACATGATGACGCGCTCCGGCTCCACGAGCCGCTCCACAATTTTTGCCTTCCGATACTCGGGGTGCTTGTCGAGAACCGGCAGAAGAGATTCGACGACCTCTTCAACGGCCTGATGAAATTCTGATTCTCCTGGGGACTTCGTCTTGACTTCCTGCATGAAGTCTGTGAGTGCGGTAGACATTGCGATTCCTTCACAAAAAGTTGCTGAAGTGAACATGTGAGAGAACGGAAACTCCCTGCACAAATCTACGGATTTTCCAACTGCCGAAAAAAGAATTTCGGACCAAAAAGAGAAAATTGGAGCAGGAGTCGCGAATCCAAAGCCCGGGCTTCTTCCATTTGCGTTGTCCGGTATGCGCGTCTATATTGAATATCCCATCCGACGACACATGAACACGGAGGAATACCATGCTGAAACTGACGTATCTCAGCCATTCATCGTTTATTCTCGATGACGGAACACATACGCTCGTCATCGATCCCTTCCTCAGCGGCAATCCGACCGCACCGATGAAGGCAGACGACATCGAGGCGCAGTTCGTGGTGCTGACGCATGCGCACGGAGACCATCTCGGTGACGGACTCGACATTGCGAAAAAGCATGACGCGCTGGTCATCGCCGTCAATGAACTCGCCAGCTATGCCGCCGCACAGGGCGCGAAGGCGCATAACATGCATATCGGCGGCGCGTACAACTTTCCCTTCGGCCGGCTGAAATGGACCATCGCCCATCACGGATCTTCGTCACCTGACGGCCAGTATATGGGGGAACCCGCGGGTGTGGTCATCACCATGGGCGGGAAGACGGTCTATCACACCGGTGATACCGGTCTCTTCCTCGACATGCAGCTCATCGGTGAACGCGACGCCATCGACTGCATGATCGCGCCGATCGGAGATAATTTCACTATGGGCATCGATGATGCCGTCAAGGCCGTGGAATTCGTCAAACCCGGCCTGGCAATTCCCATGCACTACAACACATTTCCCGTCATTGAGGCGGATCCGGATGAATTCAGGATCAAGGTCGCCGAGAAGGGCTTCAACGCCCGCGTCATGCAATTCGGCGAGACCATCGAACTGTAATTCGTTTCAAAAGCGTCTGGAAAAAGGACGGTAAAATAGATTCTTCAGCGTTTGTTTTCGGCGAAAATATTCGCAATTTGTTAGCCCTTCACAGCCCCGTGCTCGTGAAAACAGTGAATGCATGTTTTTGAAAGGTGTGCCGGAGAGGAGGACGTCTCTCTCCGGCACAGCAATCTATGTCCACTGCCGAAGCTTCTCCACATTCCGGTCAGATTGCGTCATGGGAAACCGTGGATTCCTCCATGGTACAGGACTGCCGCGTCTTCACGGTCCATCAACATCAGCGCCGCAATCATCGACGCCGCGGAACGTTTTACGTTCTGCAGGGGGCAGACTGGTGCAATATCATTCCGCTGACCGCGGAGAATGAAGTTGTGATGATCGAGCAGTTCCGCCACGGCACACGTGATGTGACGCTGGAGATCCCCGGCGGAATTGTAGATATGGAAGATGTCTCTCCCGCCGATGCCGCGCGTCGCGAAATGCGCGAGGAGAGCGGGTATGACGGTGATGCGCTCGAAGAACTCGGCATCATCGCGCCGAACCCGGCGATACAGAGCAATCACTGTCATTCATTCCTCGTCCGGAACGCTCGCCCTGCCACGGCGCCGCGCCCCGATGACGAGGAGGAAATCAATGTCCGGCTCGTTCCGCTGCGGGCTGTCCCGCAGCTGATCCTCGATGGAGTCATCGACCACGCGCTCGTTGTCGTGGCGTTTTCGTATCTCTTTCTGCGCCGGCCGGACCTGCTCAACGCAAACGATGTCACACAATAGAGTCTGCCTATGAACCGCCGTCTATCGCGTGTGTACTTCGGTGTTCTTGTGTTGGTCGCAGCGGGGCTGATGACGTCCTGTGGCGGCAAAGACATGAGCATCGACGAATTCCAGCAGATGGCACGAGAAGCGGAAACGCGTTCCGCCTCGATTGCCTCTCTGCAGGAAGAAATCCGCGACATTGTCCAGGCCTACAACCAGACAGTCAAACCGGAGCGCAGGCTGGCACTGCGCATCGATCCGGATTTCGGTCTGAACGCACGGGAGGTTTCCCGGCTGGAGCATCACATCGAAACCGAGGACGACAGATCCTGCTGCGGACTGCTCGAGGATATCCTGACCCTGCAGGAACGCATTGACACTGAGCACCGGCATCTGCACGACATTACCGCGAAACTCCCGGAGCCCCATCGCGTCAGCCGCGGTGAGAATCATTATACGCTGTGCATGAATTATCTCACGGAAGAACACGGACTGTCGCATCGCAAGGCCGATTCACTCGTCGCACGAGTTGCGCTCAGTGGCGATATCATCGAGGGATTCCACGTGTGGTACTATTATCGGGACGGCGTTTTCGGAACCTTTGTCGCCCAGGGTGATGCGCATATTTCCCCCACCGTGTTCGCTAAGGTAGTCAAGCAGCGTCTCCTCGAGGATGCGCGGCGGAAAGGACGGCACGAGGGCTTCGAACAGATCCTCGACAGCCTTCGCGTGTCCGGTGCGCTGCTGGCGAATTTCAAAAAGGGGGCAGGAGAATTGTAGATACCCTCAGTACGAATCCATGAGGTATACAGTGCGGGGCGGACAACCATTAGTCCGCCCCGCGGTGTTTCCGGGGGAAGAGGTCTATCTGCGCAGCATCATTTTCCGCATCGCGGTCTGTGCGCCACTCTCGAGAAGCGCGATGTACATGCCGCCCGGCAGTCCGGCCGCGTCGAATGTGGCGCGGTGGGTGCCGGCATGCATCGATGCATTGGCGAGCACGGCGATTTCGCGTCCCAGCATGTCATACACGCGCAGGGAAGCATGTGCCGCCCGCGGCAGCGTGAACTGCAGCACGGTCGAGGGATTGAAGGGATTCGGATAATTTGCCGAGAGCGAGAACTTCCGCACAGGATGTGCATCCTCGCCGGATGAAAGGGTATGCAGCGGGAGATCCACCTTCCGCAGATACCACACGACCTGGTCCGTCCAGAAAGCATCATCATCGAGCGTTTCACCAATTCCCCATTCCGTGTAGATGATGTGGACACGGTCCCACGAGCTGGAATAATACGCCATCTTGCTGAACTTGGCCCCAACGCGTTCATCCCAGGTGGCGCGCATGCTGCTGTCCATGACTGTCGTATTCGCCGCGGGATTGGTGAAGTCCCAGGGACGTACCCAGTTGTTGCTCGTCCCGCCTGTGACCAGGCGTGCGTTGACATACACCTGTGTGATGGAATCGGGGTACAAAATGGGGATGTCGCGTGATTGGGTGATCGTCCAGCTTGCGCGCGGTGAGATCCATTTCGCGAACAGCTTGTTGCCGTCGTAACTGCGCGCCCACTGCGGCTCGTTGCGAATCAGCCAGGGTTCGGATTCGGGGGAGTGCACGGTAAAACTGTATCGGTCGGTACGCACCCGGCGGACGGGACCGACGGGCAGTATGCGCCATCCTCCCTCCGGAGTCATCAGGATTTCCGTGGCAAACGTGGAATCAACACTCGCCAGGTTGATGGTCGAATCCGTCGGGGCCTCATCGAAGATGTCGAAGGGATTCAGATCCGCGGAGCAGATCGTCAGAAAATGCGGGCGGTTCATGAAATCAAATACCACATCCATCTCCCAGCTCATCGTCAGCCTCGCATCGAACGGGGCGGGAGGATTCGGGAGATCCGCTAGACGAAGCCGCTTCCATGACTGCCAGCTCTGACCGCGATTCGTCGAGATACGCCAGGCGATCTCATGACGGCTGTCGAGCAGTTTCGCGCGGCCGGGCGAGCTGTGACGGACATACACCACGGCGGCGATCATGGTGCTGCCGTCGGGTGAGAGGTCGAGCCGCAGATTGACTGCAGTGAATCCGTCCGGGACATCGGCGCTGCGAAAGACCGGCGCCTGCATGTTGACGGCATTCCAATTCTCCCCTCCGTCAGTGGATCGAAGCAGATGCACGCTGCCGAGAAAGGAACCGTCCTGTGCATCGAGGATGCCGGCCATGGAATAGAGATCACCGCTGACCTGATCTTCCATGATCTCACAGGGCGGAGTCCAGGACGGCGGGTTGCCGAGCATCGAGTACAGTGGATTGCCGAACTGCAGGTCGGTGCGAATGGCGTGGATTTCCCCGAGGATTTCCGTGCTGTCCGTCCGCTCCACCGGCTGCGCGTTGATAACCGCGATATGAGGGGGACGCTCCTGCAGCGGGAGCCAGATGGACGGAAAGCGGGGATTGGAGATGGAAGCGATGTTGTCACTTTGACTGGCCCACGAAAGCCCGTTGTCGGTGGAATGGCGCAGGAAAAGTCGACGCCCGTCGCCATCGTATCGTGCTCGATCATTTCCCCGATAGACGACCGCGATTCTCTCGGTGAGCGGATCGCATGCGATCTGTACGAAGTTCTGTCCGATCGTGCACCAGGTGTTTGCCATCAGTCCCATCTCATGCTGATTGCCGTGAATATGGTCGGTCTCTTTTTGCAGTCGCGTCTTCTCCGCTGAAGCGCTGCCGTTCAGCGAGGGCGTTCCATGACTATTGCTCTCGATTTCAGGCGGGGGCTGCAGCCCCGGCAGATGCGTCGTCAGCGGAGCAGTATCCCTGTGTTTCGGATCGTGAATGGGGGCGTATTCATGGGGATGGGTTTTTCGGTGGGGTTCGGGAAATACGCGCTGTCCCGGCAGATGACCCGAGATGTCGGATTTCTCGGCCTCGGCAGGATCGTACGTCGGATGAAACACGGGCAGTCGTTCCCCGCTGTTCGGCGGATGCTGCTGCGCCGAGAGTGACATCGATATACATTGTAACAGAATTGCGAAACAGGCGAATAGGAAACGCATAATACCTCCTCCTTGCTCCTGTGCAGCTGCGGTTCCCGGGGGTTTCCCCTGTCTTTCTGTCTACCAACAAATTTCCGGGACGGAGCCGCTGCCTGTACAGTAATCTTTCCGTCATGGAAAAACAACCGTGGCCCCCCGCCCGGGAGCAGGGGGCCATGGAGTGAACGGTGCACTGTTTTATTTCACAAGCATCATTTTTCGCGTTTCGGTCTTCCCGCCGCTCTCGAGGCGCGCGATATACATGCCGCCCGGCAGTCCGGCCGCGTCAAAGGTGGCGCGATGCGTGCCGGCACGCATTGATGCGTCGGCGAGTACGGCAATTTCGCGTCCCAGCATGTCATACACGCGCAGGGAAACATGCGCCATCCCCGACAGCGTGAACTCCAGCACGGTCGATGGATTGAAGGGATTCGGGTAGTTCTGCTTCAGGACGAACGAGCCGGGCGTCGGATCGAGCTGCTCCACATCCATGAGCATGGGTGGGAACTGCACTTCCTGGACGTACCACACGATCTGGTCGGAAAGCACCGGATCGTCATCAAGCGTTTCTCCCACACCCCATTCCACGTAAATGATGTGCAATTCATGGAGGTTGCCGGCGTAATAGGCCATCTTCGTGTACTTGGCAGCGACATCCGTGAGCGCAGTTACACGCATGAGACTGTCCATCGCGACCGTGTTGTGATCGGGATAGCGGAAGTCCCACGAACGCGCGTACGGCTCCGCGGTGCTTTTGTCGACATGCCTCCCGTTGACGTAGATCTGTGTGATCGTGTCCTGGAACAGCGTCGGCTGTCCGGCGACGTTCGCGACGGTCCAGCTCCGGAGAGGCGAGATCCACTGTGCGTAAATGCGCGTCCCTTCCCAGTCGCGGGCCCATTTCGGCTCATTGCGGAAGACCATGGGCGCGTCATCGTCACGTCCGGCCGTGAACGAGATGCGGTCGATGCGCACGCGGCGGGCGGGACCAATGGGAATGATGCGCCAGCCTTCGTCTTCCGCCGAAGTGATTTCCGTCACGAATGTGGAATCGATATGGATGAGGCTGATCGTGGAATCCGTCGGCGCTTCGGCCCAGGGATCGAAGGGATTCAGATCCGCGGAGCAGACGGTGAGAAAGTGGGGACGGTTGAGGTGGTCGAGAACGACGTCCAGATCCCATGACATGTGCAGCTTTGCGTCAAATGGTTGGGGCGGACCGGGGATGTCGCTGAGACGCAGGCGCTGCAGGGAACCCCAGGTCGCACCGTGGTCGGTGGAAATGCGCCAGGCGATTTCGTGGTCATCGTCGAGGATATTCGCCAGTCCGGGTTCGCTCTCCTTAATGAATGCGACGGCGGCGATCATCGTGCTTGCGTCGGGCGAGAGATCAAGCCGCAGATTGGTGGCGAAGTACCCGTCGGGAATCAGATCGTCGGTGAACACCTGGTGATCCAGACTCACGTATTGCCATTGCTGACCGCCGTCGGTGGAGCGAAGGAGCATGACCTCACCGGTGTAATCTCCGTTCGCGGGCTCAATGGCTTCACTCATGCAGTAGAGGTCGCCGTTGGTCTGATCCATCACGATGCGCGAGGGCACGTCCCAGTTCGGCGGTGTGGCGAGTTGTGCGTAGGATGGCGCGGTACCGCCGATGCCGGCTTTCATGGAATGGACGTCGCCGAATCCCTCGGTGCCATCGCCGAACTGCACGACCTGCGCCCAGGTCAACGCGGTATGCGCAGCGCTCCCCGTGTTCGGCAGAAAAATATTCGGATAGCGGGGATTGGGAGAAACGGCAACGTTCTCGCCCTGCGCACTCCAGGTTCCGCCGCCGTCGTCGGAATAACGGATGTAGAGCGTGTTGCCGTCGCCGTTGGAGGAACGGTCGTTGCCACGGAACACCACGGCGGTCGTCCCACTGTGCGGATCATGCGCGATCTGGCAGCGGTTCTCGCCGATCATGCACCAGGTATTGGCCATGACACCGATTTCGTACTGTCCGACCGGCACGGCGGTTTTCGTCAGCGCGGCGCGGTGCGTGCTCCGGTCGGAAGCCAGCGGCTCGAGCGGGATCTGCATTTCGGGAAAGTGACCGTGCACCGGCATGAATTCAGTGCCGGCGGGATCATGCTTCGGGTGGAACACGGGACGTTTGCCACGGAGGTCGGGAGCGGAGTACTGCTGTGCGGTGAGGGGAGCAGACAGGCCCACACCAAATATCAGTGCACAGAGCAGCATGCGGAGGGCGATGCAATTCTTCATGAGATCATCTCCGGTTTCTTGGATGGCGGATCACAGGAAGCCTGCCGGCGTTTCCACCCAGCCGCGCGGCGTGACGGTCCCTGTTTATCTTCAAGACACCGGATAAGGAAATCGGTAACAGGATGGAGAAAAAAACGGCCCTCCGAAGCGGAGGGCCGATGTATGATCGGGATGCGATACGGACGGTGACAGCGGTCAGAGACCTGATATCAACGGCCGCGCATCGTCGTGGATGCGATGCAGCTTATTTGCTGAGCATCATCCTGCGGGAGACGCTTTGCGCACCGCTCTCGAGGCGGTAGATGTACATGCCGCTCGGGAGGTTCTGGGCGTCGAAGGTTGTGCGATGCGTACCGGCGGTGCGGTATTCATCGACCAGCGTCGCCACTTCCTGTCCGAGAAGGTTGAACACGCGCAGCGAGACCTGTGCGGCCTTCGGCAGGGTGAAGGTGATTTCCGTGCTCGGGTTGAACGGATTGGGGAAGTTCTGTGCGAGATCAAAATCACCCGGTGTGGCGTCGAGCTGTTCGACGGATGATGGCATCGTCGGCACGGTGACGTTTTGTACGTACCAGACAACCTGGTCGGTGAACAGCGGGTCGTCATCGAGCGTTTCGCCGATGCCCCACTCTGTGAAGATGATGTGCAGTTCGCCTTCATCGCCGGCGTAGTGTGCGAGCTTGGTGAACTTCGCATCGACCTCTTCAAGGTTGGTGATGCGCATCACACTGTCCATCGCCACCGTGTTCGCCATCGGATTGGCGAAATCCCAGTCGTAGGTCCAGCCCGGCTTGTCTGCAGGATTGTCGACCATGCGGCCGTTGACGTAAATCTGGTGAATCGTGTCGGCAAACAGGGTCGGCTGACCGGCGACGTTGGCGATTGTCCAGGTGCGCAGCGGGGAGATCCACTTTGCGTAAATCTTCTTGCCGTCGTAGCTGCGGGCCCACTTGGGCTCGTTGCGGAAGACATAGGCGGCGTCATCCTGCGAAGCGGCAGTGAAGGACTGGCGGTCGGTGCGGACGCGAAGGACCGGACCGATCGGATACATCTGCCAGTTCTGCTCGTCATCGATGGTGAATTCCGTGGCGAACGTCGAGTCCACATGGATCAGGCTGATCGTGGAATCCGTCGGCGCCTCGTCGAAGGGCGAGAACGGGTTCAGGTCCGCGGAACACACTGTCAGGAAATGCGGGCGGTTATTGTGATCGATGATCAGATCGAAGTCCCATGCCATGCTGAACTTGGCATTGAAGGGATCCGGCTTGTTCGTCAGGTCGGCAGGACGCATGCGCTGGAGCTCACCCCAGGTCGCACCCTTGTCGGTGGAGATGCGCCATGCGACTTCGTGGTTCTCGTCGAGCAGGAAGGCGCGGCCGGGCTCGCTCTCGATGATCAGGGCAAAGGCGGCGATCATGGTGCTGCCGTCAGGCGAGATGTCGAGGCGGAGGTTGGACGCGAAGTAGCCCTGCGGCACCAGGTCGCCGGTGAATGCCGGGTTGTCGAAGGTGACAGGGGCCCAGGAGGCGCCGTCATCCTGCGAACGGAGCACGTAATACTCTCCGGTGCCTTCGCCGTTGGAGGGTTCCACGGCCATGGCCATGCTGAACAGATCGCCCGTGGACTGGTCCATGACGATCGAAGACGGGATCGACCAGTTCGGCGGCGTTGAAATCTGGCTGTAGCTCGGATTGCCATTGCCGATGTCTGACTTCATGGCGTAGACTTCGCCGAAGCCTTCGGAGCCGTTGCCGAACTGCGTGACCTGCGGCCAGAGCACGGAGGTATTGGCTCCGCTGCCGTCGTTCGGCAGGAAGACATTCGGATAGCGCGGCGCCGGTGACGTCGCGATATTGTCGCCCTGAGACGACCAGGTGGCGCCGTGATCGTTCGAGTAGCGGATGTACAGCGTGTTGCCGTCGCCGCTCGACGAGCGGTCGTTGCCGCGGAAGATAACCGCGACCTGGTTCGTCTTCGGATCACAGGCAACCTGCGTGCGGCTTTCGCCGATCATGGCGTAGGTGTTCGCCATGAGACCGATCTCGAAGAGATCGTTATTTGCATACTGCGTCTTGCGCAGGGTATTTCCGGAATTCGTGACGCGGACGTCCGCCGCCGGTTCGATCAGCGGGGTGAACTGCTGGTCGATGGTGACCGCAGCGGCCTCGTTGAGATTGAGAATGCCCGGCTGTGTGCCTGCCGGCGTGGCGACGGTTGTCTGCTGTGCCTGCGCGGATCCGGCAAGGAACGCCAGGACAGCGAACAGAATCAGTTTTTTCATACGGAGCTCCTGTTGGTTAAGTGGAACGTGTTTTTCATTGCTGCAGAGTATTTGCTTTTGAATCTGGGCCTTGGGCGGGCAGCCCCCCGTAATATGGTAGACACCGATACCCTGAAAAGGTAACGAGGTTCGGGGAGCAGATGCCCGTGACGCAATGCAGGAATGAACTTCATGCATTACGGCGAGTCATATAATGTAATGGAAATCCAAACAAATGCCTAACACAATCGCGTCCCGCCACAGGGGATGCGGCAGCCGACGTCGTTAATATGTCGCGAGATTCACTGTATATGCTTCGTTTCCGTAGGTTACGTTCAGCAGCTCCATGTAGCGGTCTGCATCGTGCTTTTCGGTGAACGGACCGACGAGCACACGGTACCAAGTCGTGCCGCTGATATTCTTTCGAGTGATAAACGACGGATATCCCTGTGCAAGAAGCCGCTCCGCTTCCGAGCGGGCGATGTCGTTCTCCTTGAACGAGGATACTTTTACCGCCCATCCGCTCAGTGGCTGATCGAGCAGATCGAATTCCGATCCGCCAGGGATGGCTTCACGCCTGTCACCGCGGGACCGGGAGGGATGCTGCTCAGTCGCGGTCTCCGTGTGCTGTTCATCCGACTGCACATACTCGTCATCGTCCAGTCGCGTGCTGTCGAGAAACACGCCGGCCGGCAGAATGGACGCGTACTGCTCCCCGACACTCCGTGCATCCTCGGCGGAGGCATATGGTCCGAGCCGCACACGATAGAACGTGCCGCGTTTGGAGGGGATGAACTCACTTTCCACAATGACATCGAGCCCCTGCGCGCGATAGCGCTCCGCGTCGAGGTCTGCCTTGCCAAGATCTTTCCACGAAGAAACCTGGAGGAAGTAATCCCAGGAGCGCATCGGAATGTCTGCCTCTTCCTCCGCGGGGGGCGTCACATCCGATGTCGGAGACGCGGTGACCTCCCCGGCATCATCGGCGCGGAACAGCCCTGCAATCCCTTCGCGAAGGGAAGGCCAGGGATCAACGTGCCAGATGAAGGCGATCAGGACCAGAAACAGCACGACGGCGAGAAGTGCAATGAGCGGCCATTTGCTGGAAGGACCACCGGAGGCTGCACTGGAAGCGGCGGAGGCTTGCTTTGTGTCATCGGTTGATGCCTCGCCGCCTGCGCCATCCCCGGCTGTTCCCTGACCGCCGGGCTCAGTCGTATCTGCCGCTTCGTCCGCGTGTTCCGTCGCGGGGCGTCCCGGTGTGTCCGCCTCAGCGGAGCGATCCGCCGCTGCGGCACTGGAGACCTGCTGTTTCGAGGATTCTTCGGAGGACTCTTCCAGGTGGGAAAGATCGCGGGCTGGATATTTATCCAGCAGACTGCGGCGTTCGCTTGATGCGCCTTGCTTCCGCGAACCGCTTCCCTTGGCGAAGTTGAAATCAGGCACGGATGATCACCTTCTTCCTGTGGAAATGCTGTTAGCGCCGTTTCGGGATCGTGATCTGCTTGATGTTGTGCTCGACTTTCTTGCGGTAGTAATTGGATTCCGGACCGAGTTCGATGTAGCGCTGAAAGGCCGCGAGCGCCTTCTGCAGATCGTTAAGCCGGAGATAGGTGTTCCCGAGGATGCGGTATGTCTTGTTGTACTCGGGATCGAAGGTCTTGGCCAGAAGCAGCGTCTGTTCCGCGTCGGCATATTTCCCATCATGCAGGAGAAATTCACCGAGCCGTACGCGTGCCCAGGTCATGAAGGGATTGATCTGCAGAGCCTCACGCATGTCGATGATGCCCTCGATGCGCGTCTCATCGCGGTTCAGTTTCGTGCGGCCGAGTTTCGCCATCGTCTCAGCTTCCTGCAGCTTGTCGTAGCCCACCGAATCATAGACGCCGTATCGCATGTGGTTCGGCAGGTAATCCAGCGTCAGGATGAACTGGTCGACCATGTTGTTCGACGTCGGCGCAGCGCCGCCGGTTTCATGCACACTGAAACGGACGACCAGTTCTTTGATGTTGTCGAAGTTGATGTCGGAGAACACGGCATCGACTTCCTCGTTGATGAAGGAGTCTTCATGCATCCCTTCCCGCTCCACCCACGAGGTCAG
The DNA here is from genome assembly GCA_913061095.1 of uncultured Ignavibacteria bacterium. GTDB lineage: Bacteria > Bacteroidota > Ignavibacteria > SZUA-365 > SZUA-365 > BM516. The sequence continues at coordinate 135,797 of CAJXVM010000003.1, read as the reverse complement.
TACAATCAACGCGGTCTGTGTGTACGCCAGAACCGAACCCTTGACCTGCTTCATGTCGTCGCCGTAGTGCTGCGTACTCTGCAGATACATCTGCACGCCTTCATCAAGCGTGATAATGGGTCGAATGATCGCGTCCTTTCCGGGGAAGCTCATCAGGTCCATGAGCTGGTATTTCCCGCCACCGGCGGGTGAGATGACCAGAGCGACATTGCAGCCTCCCTCTTCCAGGCCCGTATGGTAGAGCATCCACATTTCCTCGCGTCCATCGCCGTCGAAATCGGCCTGATAGCCGCTGAGGGTGCCCTCCGGGGTTTCTCCGAGGCACACATCCTTGCGCGTGATGCCGTCGGGAGAATCCGCGATCATGTCGGCGAGCGCGGTCGCGGGCAGCGTCACTTTCGCATAGGCGTCCGCGGGAGCGACCGAATATTCCATGCCGAACGCGATCTGGGCGGAAGCCTGCGAGAGGGGGGTGAGAATGAAAGCGAGAAGCAGGAGGGAGGAGGCGAGCGTTTTCATGAGCATCGGGATGGATATTGAGTAAAGACGAAACATGGCCAAAATACAGACTATGTGCTCCAGTTGCAACAAACACGCATGCGCCGCATGCTGCACGAACACACTGATTTATATGCGTCAACAGGGAGCTCGGTTCCCTCGCGCGGCAGTTGATTTGCCACTCTCCCGTCTATTCCCCATCTTGCAATCCGTAATTCCCCAATCCTTGATGAGGACGTCAATGTCATTCACATCCGTGAATCCCGCCACCGGCAATATACTCGAGGAATTCTCACCGTTTGAGGCGTCGCAGACAGAGGACGCGATCAGACTAGCTGCAGAAACGTTTCGTTCCTGGCGCGTTACATCGATGGAGGAACGTGCGGCGATGATGCGCCGCGCTGCCGCATCGCTGCGTGAGAATGTCGATACCCATGCGCGCGCGATGACGCTCGAGATGGGGAAGCCGATCACGCAGTCGCGCGCGGAGGCGGAAAAATGTGCCTGGGTGTGCGAGCATTACGCCGAACATGCAGCTGACATCCTCGCAGGGGAGGCGATGCCATCGGATGCATCGGAAAGCTATGTCCGTTTCGATCCGCTCGGCGTTGTCCTGGCGGTCATGCCGTGGAATTTCCCGTTCTGGCAGGTGTTCCGCTTCGCCGCGCCCGCGCTGATGGCCGGCAACACCGCTTTACTGAAGCATGCATCCAACGTGCCGCGCTGTGCGCTGCTGATCGAGGAGATTTTCCGCGAGGCGGGCTTCCCGAACGGCTGTTTTCAGACGCTGCTTATCCCATCCTCCGCGGTCAGTGCCGTGATTGATCATCCCGATGTCGTGGCAGCCACGCTGACGGGCTCGGAGCATGCGGGCGGCAAGGTGGCGGAGCGCGCGGGGATGCGGCTGAAGAAAACCGTGCTTGAACTGGGCGGCAGCGATCCGTTTATCGTGCTCGACGACGCCGACGTCGATGCGGCGGCCTCGACCGGAGCCACGGCACGCATGCTGAATACCGGCCAGAGCTGTATCGCCGCGAAACGGTTCATCCTTCACGATGCGATCGCCGACCGCTTCCTGGAACGCTTCCTCGATGCACTGCGCGGTATGAAAGTCGGCGACCCCCTCGAAGAGGATACGGAAATCGGTCCCATGGCCCGCGAAGACCTGCTGCGCGAACTTGATGCGCAGGTGCGGCGCTCGGTCGATATGGGCGCTGAACTGCTGCTGGGCGGCGCGCGCCTCGACCGGCCCGGGGTGTTTTATCCCGCGACCGTGGTCGCCGGCGTGCGCGCCGGCATGCCTATGTACGAAGAGGAAACCTTCGGCCCCGCCGCAGCGGTCATCCGCGTGCGCGACGAGGAGGAAGCGCTGTATATCGCGAATGACACCGCGTTCGGTCTCGGTGCCAGCCTGTGGACCCGTGACCGTGCGCGTGCGGAGCGATGCATCCCGCGCATCGAGGCGGGAAGCGTGTTCGTCAACGGACTGGTAAAATCCGATCCGCGCCTTCCGTTCGGCGGGATCGGCCGCTCCGGTTACGGACGCGAACTTTCTCATTACGGCATCAAGGAATTTGTCAATATTAAAACCATCTGGATGAAATAATGCATCTTCGGCACCTTTTCCTGTCTTTCCTTGTCGCTCTTTTTTTCTCCGCCTGCGGCGGGGAGGAGCAACAGGCGATTCCACCTGCGTCGATGACGCTGGTGGAGAGCATCCCCGTGGAAACGAACCTCGACAGCCCTGATATCCCCCGGACGGAAGACATCTGGCTCGAGATGATCAACAGTGCTAAACGGACACTTGATATCGCGCAATTCTACATTGCCGACAGTGCCGGCCAGGCGCTTGAGCCGATGATCGATGCCGTCATCGAGGCCGGAGCGCGCGGCGTGCAGGTCCGCATTCTCGCGGAAAGAAAATTCGAAGAAATCTATCCCGCCACCCTGCTTCGGCTCCGCGAGACACCGGGGGCGGATGTGCGCATCTATGATGTCAGCGGAATCTCCGGCGGCGTGCATCACGCGAAATATTTCATCGTCGATGACCGAACGGTCTTTGTGGGCAGCCAGAACTGGGACTGGCGGGCGCTGACGCATATCAACGAACTGGGCGTACGTATCCGCTCCATGCCTGTTGCTGCGGCATTTTCACAGTTGTTCAATTTCGACTGGGAGCTTGCCGGCGGTGCCAACATCGGTGAGGCGGCCGTTTCCGTTGGCATCTTCACCGAAGCCTTTCCGGTCATCATCGAGGATTCACTCGGACGGCATGAGATCACACCGGTGTTCAGTCCGCACAATATGCTGCCGGACGGACTGATCTGGGATCAGGAGGCCCTGCAGCGACTGATACGCGGTGCACAGGACTCCATCAGCCTTGCCCTGCTATCGTATCGCACCCATGCGCCGCTGGAGGCGGAAGTGCGTGCGGCGGCGGAGCGCGGTGTGCAGGTGCATGTGCTCGTCTCCGACTGGTCCCTGAATCCGGACCAGCAGCAGGACCTCAAAGCCCTGCAGGAGACACCGAACGTAACGGTCAGGATTTCTTCCATCCCTGAGCATAGCAGCGGTTTCATCACCTTTGCGCGGGTAGAGCACTGCAAGTATCTGCTTGTCGACACCGACAGGGCCTGGATCGGTACCGGCAACTGGTCGCGCGACTCTTTCCTGGCATCACGCAATGCCGGCATCATGCTGACCTCGAGTGCATACGTCGGCATACTGTGCGACAAGTTCAGCCGCAGTTGGGACGGTCCGTACGTCTCGGTGATGGATCCGGAGAAGACCTACGAGCCCCGCAGGCGGGACAACGGCAGCGGAATGTAAGTCAGAACGAACGGAAAATCTTCTGATGGATGAACGGACAGTATCTGCAGATGAACGGCAGCGCCTGCAGGAGCGCAGGAATCGCTTCTATTCCCGTGCGTTTCTGCTTGCCATTTCATTGACGCTGCCCCTGACCGTCGCAGCGCTCTGTGTTCTGAGCGCGCTGCGGCTCTGGCCGGAAGATCAGGATATCCGCGGTCTCGTCGCGATATCCGTCGGCATTGTGGGAATCCTGGTTTTCTTCATCTTTCTCTACAAGTTCCAGATGCTGACCTCTCTGACGCGCCGGGGACGCTGGCTGGCGATGACACTGCATGCGCTCGTCGTCCTGCTGCTGCTGATCATCGTGATCTGGCTCGGATTCGATTCGCCGTGGCAGGACGTTGCGTACTGGGGCAGCTACACGCTGCATGATGCCTCGAAACCGTGGATCATCGCCGTGATTGTAATCGGCTCTCTTTCGCTGCTCGGCAGCATCTTTGATTTCATGCGCAGGCACCTGGCCGGCGAATATCCCAGCGACGGTTCACTCTGACGGCGAGGTAGCCTCGTCACGCGGAGCCCGTCGAAGCATGCCCCCGCCGAAACATGATTCTTCTCGGAGCGATGCCCGGCGGTGCCGCTGCGAAGACCGCGAAGAGATCGTGCCTGCGTCATCCCGCATCCGGCAACGGGTGACCGTGGACGGCTCAGCGATTGAGGAAATCCGATATTGCGGTGATGACACGGGAGGCGGCGTTTCCGTCGCCGAAGAGCCCGTCGGGATGGATCGCCGGCGCAGATTCTGCCAGTGCGGCATGGATGAGGCGTGGATTGACGCCGGTCAGCGTGCACCAGCCGATGCCGCAGAGCTCATGCCAGGCCGTGGCGTCGTCGAGACAGATCGAAGGTACGCCGCTCCAGAACGCCTCGCGCGTCAATCCGCCCGAGTCGGTGATCGCGACACGGGCGTCGCGCAGAAGGGAGAGCGTGTCGCGATGTCCGAGTGGAGGCAGCAGCAGCAGCGCACCGTCCGTGGGATGGATGTCGGCTTCGCGCATGCGAGCCTGTGTACGGGGATGCAGGGGGAGAAGGACGGGGATATCCAGTGAATCAAGTGTCTGGATCAGCAGGCGCAGACGGTCGGTGTCGTCGGTGTTGACGGCACGGTGCACCGTGCACAGTGCGTATGGTGCGGCGGGATCGATGTCATCAGCCTTGCCACGCAATACCTGCGCCGGAGCGGGCAGGCGGTCGCGGACCTGCAGGAAAAGATCAAACAGGATGTCGCCGCAGAGGCGCACGTCGCCCTGGACCTGCTCGCCCGCCAGGTTCTCCGCCGCGCCGGCGGTGGAGCAGAGCAGCAGGGAGGAGAGGTGATCGGTGGTAATGCGGTTGGCCTCCTCGGGCGCGGTTGAGGGATGAATGCGCCTGCCGTCACGGTCACGGCTGCGTTCACCGGCCTCAACGTGGAGCACGGGAACGCCATGCTGTACGGCGGCGATCGCGGCTGCCAGCGTGCTGTCGGTATCACCGAAGCAGAGCAGCGCGTCGGGCGTGTGTTCGGCGACGAGGGGATCCAGCTGGCGCAGCAGCGATGCAAGGCGGGGAAGGCCGTTCAGGTCACCGGCCTCCAGTGTATGCCGCGGGCGGGGGAGCGCATATTCCTCGAGAAACACGCGAGAAAGCGCGCTGTCATAATGCTGCCCCGTATCCACGAGGATCTCCTCCCACGGCAGCGATCCTGCCGCGGCGATCGCAGCGTACTTGATGTACTGCGGACGGGTGCCGATGACGGTGAGGATACGTGCCATGCGGACATCCCACCGTCAGAGGTGGAAGCAGACGGAATTGAGTTCGTCGTTGACCGAGGCGCGGCGACCGTTGCGCAGACCGAGATCCTGAACGATCTCCACCATTTCCTCGAGACTGCCATCGAAATCGTATTTCTCCCGGAATGGCTCCCGCGGATAAATGACCCAGATGACACCGTCGGGATCGATGGCGGGTTTCAGGCGCCGTGCTTTCTGCTTCCATTCGGCGGCGGAAGTGGGCGCGACGAACGCGATGTCGCAGACGCCCTGCCGGACGATCTTGTTGTCGTCGCACAGCGGCTCGACAAGGTCCTTGAGGAAAGCGGGCTCCCGGTCGATGCGGATTTTCAGCCAGGGAATGATACCCCACTTTTCAGCGAGAGATTTCTGCGTCCTGCTCATGGCGTGTGCGGATGGTGATTGATGCGTACACGATTCAGTCGAGGGCCTTGCGCCCGATATCGGTGCGGTAATAGGCACCATCGAAGCGGATGCGGCTGACGGCGTTGTATGCGAGACGGATGCTCGCGGCGAAGTCCCGGTCCTCCCCGAGCGCGGTTACGCCGAGGACGCGTCCGCCGGAAGTAAGGATGCGGTCGCCATCATGGCGCGTGCCCGCATGGAAGACGAGGACGCCTTCCTTCTCCTCGTCGATGCTGTCGAGCCCGGAGATGACTTTGCCGGTGTCGTAGGAGCCGGGATACCCGCTCGAAGCGATGACCACACAGACAGCGTTTGCGTCGTGCAGCGGAAGACGGCTCAGCTGCAGCGTGCCGTCGGCGATGTCTCGCAGCAGCACGGCGAGGTCGTAATCGATCAGGGGCAGCACGACCTGTGTTTCCGGATCGCCAAAGCGGCAGTTGAATTCAAGGACCTTGGGTCCGTCCTCGGTGAGCATCAGACCGACATACAGAACGCCGGTATAGGGGATGCCGTCGGCGCGCATGCCGTCGAGCACCGGCTTGATGATGCGGATTTTCACATCGGCGAGAATTTCCGTCGGCATGTGCGGTGTCGGTGCAAAGGCCCCCATTCCGCCTGTGTTCTTGCCCAGATCATTATCGAGAATGCGCTTGTGATCCTGCGCCGGAGCGAGCGTCACGAAGCGCGTGCCGTCGGTCAGCGCGAATACCGACGCCTCGATGCCGCGGAGGAATTCCTCCACTACCAGCGTTGCGCCGGCTTCACCGAACGCGTCACCGCGCAGCATGGCCGTGGCATTCTGCAGCGCTTCCTTCTCGGTTTCGACGATGAGCACGCCCTTGCCGCCCGCGAGTCCGTCGGCCTTCAGCACCAGCGGATAGGAGGCGGCGCGCAGGTGCTGCGCCAGACGCTCTTCCTCACCCGCGCGGAATACCTCATAGGACGCGGTCGGAATATGATGCCGCTTCATGAAATCTTTCGCGAAGGCCTTGCTTGTTTCAAGCTGCGCCGCGGAGCGGGTGGGACCGAAGATGCGCAGTCCCTCGGCGCGGAACGTATCGACAATGCCTTCCGCGAGCGGAGCTTCCGGCCCGACGATGGTGAGATCGATCGATTCCTTTCGGGCGAACGCCAGGAGGGCGGGGATGTCGGTGGGTTTGATCGCGACGTTGCGGCCGAGTGATGCCGTGCCGGCATTCCCCGGCGCGATGAAGAGATTGGTGATGTCCTTGCTGTGCTTGAGTTTCCAGCAGATGGCGTGCTCACGGCCGCCGTTGCCGATAACGAGGATGTTCATGATGCATCAGACGATGTGGGAGTATCGTGATCATGCGCTGGAGCGCGCCCCGCAACCCGGGTGCGAATACGGGCGCCGTGCGGATCCGCCTCGAGAAGGGAGGCGAACAGAGTGGCGAGCTGTCCGCTCAGCGCACGCCGCTCGAATTGCTCCGCATATGCGTACGACGGAGCAGGCAATCTATGATTTTTGTGAAGTTCATACAAGGAGACAAGCTGCTCCGCAATGCTGTCTTCGTCGTCGGGCGGCGCGAATACTGCCCCGCCGCACTTTGCGAGCACCTGCCGCGCCGCGCCCTCGGGAACGGTTGCGAAAATTGTGCGGCAGGCGCCGAGGTATTCGTACAGCTTGCCGGTGGACATCATCTCCTCGCCCCGGCCGTGCCCGATCATGAGCCAGAGAACGTCGGCGTCGAGCAGTTGCTGAATGGTCTCGCGATGCGGCAGGTATCCATGCATGTGCACTGCATCGCCAAGCGCGAGCGATTCCACGTGTCGCACGTCTTCGTCGCGCCGGCTCCCGGCCAGGTGCAGCTCGATGCGGCCGCGCAGGGCGGGATGCGCATCGAACACGGCCCTGAGCGCGCGGAGCATATGTGCCGGCGTGCGATTATAGTAGAACGTGCCGGCATGCAGGATGCGAAGGACGCCATCGTCGCGGCGCCTGCGCTGCAGACCCTCGAAATCCGCCTGGTCGAATCCCTGCGAAATGATCTGTACGTCATGATGACGGAGAAAAGGATAGGCGGTGAGTGTCTGCTCCTTGATCGGACGGTTGATGGCAATGATGCGGTCGGCCGTGCGGAGGACGCGCTGTTCAAGATGCCGGTGCATCGAACGGTGCAGCGGCGTGATGTAGCTGTGCAGGGGATTGGCCAGCCACGCATCCCTGTAATCGAGGACGAGCGGCAGTCCCGTGCGGCGCTTGAGTTCGGCGCCGATGAGGAAATCCGTATACGGCGGCGCGGTCGCGAAAATGGCATCGACGGGGTGCTGCTCCGTGGCGCGCATGGCCGCGTCCACCGCGTACTTTTTCCAGCCGACCTTGTTGTCAGGGATGAACACGGCCTGGCTGAGTTTGCCGAGCAGACCGAGTGATTTTCCCGAGGGCATGCGCACGACGTTTTTTCGGCGGAAGAAATGCAGCGGATCCATCGACGGTGTGCGGATGACCTCGACCGGCAATCCCTCGAGTTCCTTCAGCAGCGAGTCATCCTTCGCGAAGTATCCGCGGTCTTCGACGGTCAGCACGACCGGCTCCCAGCCGAACTGCGGGAGGTATTTCACGAATTTCAGCGTGCGCTGCACACCGCTGAGTCCCAGCGGCGGGAAGTAGTACGCCACGATGAGCACTCGGTGGATGTTGCGCGTGTCGGGCATGATCACAGCACCACCAGTTCGCGTGGCAGGCTGGTGAGAGACTCCGCGCCGGAGGCGGTCACGAGCATATCGTCTTCGATGCGTACCCCACCGACGCCGGGGAGATAGATGCCGGGCTCGATGGTGACCGTGTTACCTGCTTCAAGCGGCTCGCTGCTTCGCCAGGAGAGTGTCGGCTGTTCGTGCACTTCCAGTCCGATACCGTGACCGAGCCCATGCTCGAAGTATGTTCCGAAGCCCTGCTCCGCGATGTATGAGCGGACGATTCGGTCGAGAGCATCCGCCGGGAGTCCTTCGCGTATTTCGCTGCGTCCGAGTTCCTGCGCGTCCCGGACGATGCGGTAGATGGCTCGCATCCGTCGCGATGCGTAGCCGAGAAATACCGTGCGCGTGATGTCGCTGACGTAGCCGTTTACCCGGCAGCCGAAATCCATCAGTACCGGCTGGCCCGCGCGCAGCCGCGCGGCGGAAGGCTGTCCGTGAATCAGGGAGCTGCGGGCGCCGAAGAGGACGATGGGAGGAAAGGCATCGCCGTCCGCTCCGTGCAGCCGCTGCCGATAGGTGATCTCCGCGGCGATCTCGAACTCCCGCACGCCCGGACGCAGGAGAGGCAGCACTTCCTCCCACACCCGTTCGCTGATGCGCACGGCACGCTGGATGAATGAAATTTCGTCGGGGAATTTCACACTTCGCTGCTCCTCGACGGCGTCATGCAGCGGCACGAGCCGCACGGGATCGAGTGTCTTGCGCAGATTGGTGAAGGTGATGTAATCGAGATGTGCCGCCTCCACGCCCAGTTCGCGTACGCGCCGCAGAAGCCCCTCGGCCAGCGCCGCGGTCATCGTGCGACCGGCCACAATATGCACGCGCGCGCCGGCCACTTCCTCTTCCGCCTGCTCGCGGTAGCGCGGATCGGTGAGCAGCACGGCAGAGCGTTTCCGCACGAGCAGCCAGCCGTTCGAACCGGTGAACCCGCTGAGATACCGCACATGCGGCAGATGTGTCACCAGCAGCGCGTCGCAGACACCTTCGGAGAGGTGTCGCTGCAGCACCCGCATCGCGACCTGTCTGCGTCGCTCCGCTTCGTCTGCATCTGGCAACCGCCGTGGACTCGTTGTACGCACAGGGGTGTGGATAAGTGAGGGAAAACTGTGGATAACTGTGTGGAAACAGCAAAAACAGGCCAAAACAGCATGAATTGGGACTGTTTTTATCCCGAAGTGGCCTCTAGCAAAACGCGTATCGTGTGGATAATTTGCCGTTTCAGGCGGTGCCCGCCTGATAATTCGGTGCTTCCTTCGTGATGAACACGTCATGCGGATGGCTTTCCTTGAGCCCCGCAGAGGTCACCTGAATGAATTCGGTTCTGGTGCGCAGGTCCTCCAGAGTAGCGACGCCGCAGTAGCCCATGGCAGCGCGGAGTCCGCCGAGAAGCTGGTACACCATTTCCTCAAGCTTACCGCGGTACGGCACCATGCCTTCGATGCCTTCCGGCACGAGTTTTTTGATGTCTTCCTCGACATCCTGGAAATACCGGTCCTTGCTGCCTTCCTTCATGGCGCTGATTGAGCCCATGCCGCGGTAGACCTTGTACCGGCGTCCTTCATAGAGGATTTTTTCGCCTGGACTTTCCTCGAGACCGGCGAACATGCTGCCGAGCATGACCGAGGCAGCGCCGGCCGCAAGCGCCTTGGGCACGTCGCCGGTCTGTTTGACTCCGCCGTCGGCAATGATGGGAACGCCGTGCTCCGCGGCAGCCGCGGCGCAGTCGATGATGGCCGTGACCTGCGGCACGCCGACGCCGGTGACGACGCGCGTCGTGCAGATGCTGCCCGGACCGATCCCCACCTTCACCGCATCCGCGCCTGCCTTGATGAGGTCCTGTGTCGCACGCACGGTGGCGACATTCCCGGCGATCACGTCGAGTTTCGGGAATTGCTTCTTGATCTTGCGCACCATCTGGATGACGCCGTTCGAATGTCCGTGCGCGGTATCCACGACCACAACATCCACGTGTGCATCCACCAGCGCCTTGACGCGGTCCATCGTGTCGGCGGTGATTCCCACCGCGGCACCGACGCGCAGGCGCCCGAGCTTGTCCTTGCAGGCATACGGATGATGCTTTTTCTTCATGATGTCCTTGAAGGTCAGCAGTCCCCGCAGCCGGCCCTTCTTATCGACGACCGGCAGCTTCTCGATGCGGTGCTCCTGCAGAATCGACTCCGCCTCCTCGAGCGTCGTGCCGAGCGGGGCGGTGACGAGTTTTTCGCGCGTCATGATGTCGTACACCAACATCGATTTGTTCGGCTCGAAACGCAGATCGCGGTTTGTCAGGATGCCGATGAGTTTCTCGTCGTCGTCCACGATGGGGATGCCCGAGATGCTGTATCGCTCCATCAGCTCATGGGCGTCGGCCACCGTTTTGTCGGGCTGAAGGGTGATGGGATTGACGATCATGCCGCTCTCCGAGCGCTTGACCTTGTCCACCTCCTCGGCCTGCTTGGCAACGGACATGTTCTTGTGGATGATGCCGATTCCGCCTTCGCGGGCGAGCGCGATGGCCATTTCGGATTCCGTCACCGTATCCATGGCGGCGCTGAGCAGCGGTACATTGAGCGTGATGTTGCGTGTCAGACGCGACTGCACGTTCGCATCGCGCGGGAGAACCGAGGATTTACGGGGCACGAGAAGAACGTCGTCGAACGTGAGACCGATACGGATGCGCTTCTGAGGCATGGCTGTTTCCCGGAAAGTGGTGGACTATGTGTACGCGGCGATGCCGGTGATCGCCTGTCCGATGATCAGTGTATGAATGTCATGCGTGCCTTCGTATGTCCGCACGCTTTCGAGGTTGTTCATGTGGCGCATGACGGGGTATTCGTCGAGAATGCCGTTGGCGCCGAGCACGTCGCGGGCCATGCGCGCGATCTGCAGTGCGATGTCCACGTTGTTGCGCTTGGCCATGGAGACATGGTAGAATGTCGCCTTCTGCTGGTCCTGCAGGCGCCCGAGATGCAGCGACAGCAGTCGCGCCTTTGTGATCTCGGTTTCCATGAAGGTCAGCTTCTGCTGCACGAGCTGGAAGGAGGCGATAGGCCGGTCGAACTGTGTGCGCGTTTTCGCATAGTCGAGCGCGGTTTCGTAACAGGCGGTCGCGGCCCCGATGGCACCCCACGAAATCCCGTATCGGGCCTGTGTCAGGCAGGAAAGCGGCGCCTTGAGTCCCTTCGCCCCGGGCAATATGTTTTCCGCGGGGATGCGGCAGTCCTGGAATACAAGCTCCGATGTCACGGACGCCCGTAGCGAGTGTTTGCCTTTCATCTCGGGGGCGGTGAATCCGGGAGTGCCCTTTTCCACCAGAAAACCGCGCACCTCGCCGTCGAGCTTCGCCCAGACCACGGCCACGTCGGCGATGGTGCCGTTGGTGATCCACATCTTCGCGCCGTTGAGCACGAACGAGTCGCCGTCGCGCACGGCGCGCGTGACCATGCCGCCGGGATCGGATCCGTGATCGGGTTCGGTCAGCCCGAAGCAGCCGATGCTCTCCGCGGAGGCGAGGGCGGGAAGCCAGCGGCGCTTCTGTTCCTCCGTGCCATAGCGGAAAATGGGATACATGACCAGTGAGGTCTGCACGCTCGCGAAGCTGCGGATGCCGCTGTCGCCGCGCTCGAGTTCCTGCATCATGAGTCCGTATATGACATAGTTCGCATCCCCGCCGCCGTATTCGCCGGGCAGGGTGGGACCGAACACGCCGAGTTCCGCCATCTTCTTAGGGAGGTCCATCGGGAAACGATTCTCGCGGTTGGCCTCCTCGATCACGGGCAGGACCTCGCGGTCGACGAAGCTCCGCATGGTGTCGCGCACCATCAGCTCGTCTTCGGTCAGGAGGCTGTCAATATTGAAGAAGTCAGATCCGGTATTCATGCGGGTTTCCGGTGGTCAAAAAGGAGGGGTTGCGCAAATCCAGAATATCTACAAACCTACGGAGGAGGGCAGGCAAAAGCAAACTGCAACGGGGCAGGAAGCCGTGCCGGGCGCCGTGAAATTGGCGGAATATTCTGTATATTCATTCCATACAAAACGGGTACATCCACAATTGTCCAGAGAGGAGTGCAAGATGAGGATTGCAGCTACTGTTCTTGTAATGCTGATGGCGGTCTCCGCTTCCGCACAGCTGACTATCACGAGAGCGGATGTTGAAAGCAGGATCGCCGAAACGGAAGGCACCGGCCATTCAGCGACCAATGCCGAAGGGATGACCTTCGATCTTACCGGTCCCGTCTATGACATGACCGTTTTCGAAACAACCGCGGAGAGTTTTTCCGTCTCATACCTCGATCCCTCTCTGACCACGTATCCCCATGAATTCCCCGCGGCGACGCACGCCCAGATCGTCAGTGACGGTGCGTTGGAAGGTTTTACCTACCTTCGTCTCGATGACGATGGGATGTATCTGCTCGGTTTTGCCGGTGAAATGGAGGGCGGAGATTACATTCTCAAGTATCAGCCTGAGCGCCCGTCGATGATGTTCCCATACCGGAAGGGCACGTCGTGGACCTGGAAGAGTGACATCATGGCTCCGTTCGAGGGAATGGAGCGCGTGGAGGAAACCGACGTCGAGGTGATCGCCGAGGGAACGCTTCGCACACCTCTGGGAGATTTCCCCTGCCTGGTGGAGCGACAGTGGCTTCGCTCCTCGACGAAGCTCTCTTTCGGAGGGCAGGTGATCAGCGAGAGCTACTATACCGATGTCACATACCAGTTCATCACGAAAAACGGTGTCGATGCCAGCATCACCGTCGATACGCTTGACGCCGAAAGTATGACGCCGTCTCTGATCGATGCCAGATGGTCGGTGACAGGAACACAGACCACGGCGCAGGCGGCCCCGGCAGCGACGGATCTGCGGATCTCCGCGGTGTATCCGAATCCCGCGCGCAGCGGAGTGCTGTCCGTTGACTGGAATGCGGAGACGGCGGGCAATACGCGACTGGATATCATTGATGCGCTCGGACGCGTCCACGGCGTTCTGCATCAGGGGAATGTGCTGCCCGGGAATCACACCGCGCAGACGCAGCTGAGCGGGATGCCCGCGGGGCTTTACTTCCTCCGTCTGGTGCAGGGAACAAGGGTTGCCACACGTCCTCTTACTGTCGTACATTGACGTTGGAACACCGTGAATGCGTGAGAAGTATGCGCCGGACGTTCCATCGGTGACATGCTGATGCCGAGCGGTGCCTGCCGCTCCCGATGATACACATAACGGATCACTGGTCTCGCGCCTATGATTTCCCGCATCGCCTGGTCGATTCTCGTATTTGTCTCTTGTACAGCACTTGCAGGGACGGTGCCATATTCACCGTCCCTCGCCGTATCTCCGGAATCTTCATCCGGCGGGATTGACGGCAGTGCGCATTTCGCCGAGACCGGTGGTGATGCGACGCTGGCGCTTGTGCGCTCCATGCCGGGGCCGGAGTTCAGTCTGATCGAGAATCGCGGTCAGTGGCCGGTTCACAGTGACGCCGGAAGGCTGCTCGCGGTCACATCCCGGCATCGCGGTGCACGCCTGTTCTTTTTCGAGCGCGGGATCAGCATCGTGCATTACCTGCGGGAAGGAGCATCCGATGCGTCTCCCGGCGTCCTTCCTCTCCTGAAACATGAACACCCGACCGCGAAACCGCGGCTGCGCGCCTATCGTGTGGACCTCCGCTTTCAGGGCGCGGGCACGCCGGACGTGGTGTTGGCCGGTGCCGCGGACGGTATGCGCAGGTACTATCAGCCGGCTATCCCTGACGGAGTAGGCGCTGTGCCGGCCTGGCGCCGGATCGAATATCGCAATCTGTATCCCGGCGTCGATTTTTCCTGCGCGCTCAAGGACGGCGGCCTGAAATACGCCTTCACACTGCAGCCCGGCACTGATCCTTCCGTCATCCGCATGCAGTACATCGGAGCCCATCCCCGGCGCGATGAGGGACGCGGGATCATGCTGCGCCATGCAGCAGGAGAAATCAGCGACGATGCACCGTTTGTCTATCAGCAAACCGGTGACGGCGCGCAGCAGGCGCGCGATGCGTGGTGGACGCTGGAACATGGAATACTCGGTTTTCATGTGGCGACCTGGGACCGCGACCGGCCGCTGATCATCGATCCCTTCCTGCAATGGAGCACCTTCCTCGGAGGCACGCTTTCCGATTATGCGCGTGACGTGGCCCTCGGTGAGGACGGCAGCATGTATCTCTGCGGGTACACCGCGGGTGCCGATTTCCCCGTGACGCCGGGTGCCATGCAGTCCGCTTCCCGCGGGAATTTCGAGGTGTTCATCAGTGCGTTTTCCCGGGAACGCAAACTGCTGTGGTCCACGTATTACGGCGGCTCCGGATCGGAAGAAAATCCGCAGATCGCGATCAGCGGCGATGGGGAGTTGTTCGTCGCCGGTTCCACGTCGAGCACGGATCTCCCCGTCAGCGTGGATGCCATGCAGCCCCGCAGCGGCGGACGCTATGACGTGTTTCTTCTCGCGCTCGACAAAACGGGCGCGCGGCGCTGGGCGACCTATTTCGGCGGCAGCTACACCGACGAATGCGGCGATATCACTGTGGCGAAAAGTGGCAGCATCTGCATCGCGGGCGGAACGTACAGCACCAATTTCCCGGTCACACCCGATGCCCTGCAGACCAGCAACGCCGGCGACTATGACATGTTCGCCGCACGCTTCAGCAGCGATGGCACCAGGCAGTGGGCAAGCTACATCGGCGGCTGGAGCATGGATTACGCTTCGGGCATCGCCGTGGATGACGGCGGGGATCTCTACCTCGCCGGCAGAACGGAAAGCACGAATCTTCCCGGAGTGGATCAGGGGAGACAGTCCTCTTACGGCGGTGGCAGCTTCGACGCATTCGTTCTCCGTATCAGCGCGAAGCAGCGGAGTATTCTCTGGGCCACCTATCTCGGTGGTGAGAAGGAGGACGGGGCCGAGCGCATCGCAATTGGTGCCGACGGAGCGGTCATCGTCACCGGCTACACCGCAAGCGAACGCTTCCCCCTCGCGGGCAGCAATCGCCTGTCACGGCTCGGCGGACTCATCGACGGATTTCTTTCGAGTCTCGACGCCAACGGACAGCTGCAGTGGTCATCCTACCTGGGCGGCACGGAGGTGGACAAGATCACGGGACTGTCGGTCGACATCTTCGGGAATATCATGGTGTCCGGTTTCACCGGCAGCGCGAACTTCCCCCTGACCGGCACCGGATTTCAGAAAGAAAAGGCCGGCGGCTACGATCTGTTTCTCTCGCAGTTCGCTGATGACGGCACGTATCTCTGGGCGACGCTCTTCGGCGGGGAAACACATGATATCAGCTACGGTCTCGGAACCGACGCCCGGGGCAATGCCATCATCGTCGGCGGCACGGAGAGCCGCGGTTTCCGGACGGCGGGCAATATTCAACAGGGAGACCTGGCCGGACTGACCGATGCCTTTGTGTTGCGCATCATCTTCAATGAACCGATCGCCAATGCCGGGAGCGACACCATCATCTGCGCCGGCGGCGAGGCCCTGCTGAGCGGCCGCGCTTCCGGAGGTCAGCCCCCGTACCTGTACAGCTGGGAACCATCGCAGGCCCTTTCGAATGCGCGCGATGCGCGCCCTCGTGCGATGCCGGGCGCAACAACAGACTACGTCCTCACTGTGACGGATGCCGAGGGCGCCGTGGCGCGTGACACCGTCACTGTCAGCGTGTCGCGGCTCCCCGTCGCGGACGCCGGTGATGACCGAGCCATCTGTCCGGGTGCGACAGCAACGCTTGATTGCTCCGTGCGCGGCGGACGCGGTCCCTACACATTTCGCTGGACGCCAGCTGAGGGTCTCAGCAATCCCGAAGCTGCCGCTCCCGACGCGAATCCGGCGGCATCCACCGTCTACACCGTCACCGTGACCGACGCCCTTGGCTGCACGGCACGCGATTCGGTGCGTGTGACCGTGCATCCCGGAGTCATCGTTGAAACGGGAGGAGATCTCACAGCCTGCGCCGATGCGCCCGTGACGCTGAATGCCGCCGTGCGTGGCGGCGCAGCGCCCTTCCGCTGGCAGTGGAAGCCCGCGTCCGGACTCAACGATCCCGCGCTGCAGTCGCCGGTACTTATGCCGTCTGCCAGCGCCTCGTACGTCGTCACGGTGACCGATGCGAATGGCTGTTCGGCTCGCGACACGCTCATCGTCACCGTGCATCAGCCGCCGAAGGTTGATGCCGGTGAAAACCTCGCGCTCTGTGCGGGGCAGGGCGGCAGACTCAATGCGCGGGTCAGCGGAGGAAAGAAACCGTATCGCCATGCCTGGTCGCCGCGGGCGGGACTCAGTTCCGTGACGGCGCTCACCCCGGATGCGAAGCCGGATCAGACAACGAGGTATGTGCTGACCGTCACCGATGCAAACGGCTGCGTGGTGCGTGACTCGGTGCTGGTCGCGGTTCACCCGCAGCCGTCGCTGCAGCTCGCCGGAGAGGTGGATGTCTGCCGAGGCGCGCGCGTGCAGATCGGTGCGCAAGCGACAGGCGGGACGCCGCCGTTTCGCTATCGCTGGTCTCCCGCGGCAGGTCTGAGTGATCCCTCGGCATCCATGCCCATGGCCTCGCCGTCCCGCAGCACGACGTACACCCTTTCTGTCACCGATGCCAATGGCTGCAGCACCGGGGGCACCGTGCGGGTCAGTGTTCGTCCGCGACCCGGCATCACACTGCGCGGCAGCCATCGCATCTGCAGCGGTGCGACGACCGATCTCAAGGCAAGCGTCAGCGGCGGCACGCCTCCGTACACCTATGCCTGGTCGCCGGCCATCGGGCTCAGCGCAACGGACATTGCCGCGCCAGTGGCCGCGCCCGTCACCAGCACAACCTACACCCTGCAGGTCACCGATGCCGCCGGATGTGTCGTCGAGGAGCAGGTGACGGTGGATGTACTCGCACCCCCCATCGTGGAGGCCGGTGCGGATGTGACGCTCTGCGAAGGCGGAGATGCCACCCTGGATGCGCGCGTGAACGGAGGAAAACCGCCGTATCGCATATCATGGAGACCCTCGCTTGGTCTCAGCAGCACGAGCCGGCTCGATCCGACTGTCCGGACCACGACTTCGCGTACCTATCGGGTCACGGTCACCGACGCCAACGGCTGTTCGGTATCGGATTCCGTGCGTGTGGTCATCGCGCCGCCGCCCGTCGTCAATGCCGGCGCGGATATCGACCTGTGTTCAGGCGCATCGACGCCGCTCGAGGCCACGGTCAGCGGCGGCACACCGCCGTACCGGTACAGCTGGAGCCCTGCCACCGGACTGTTCAATAAGCTGACCGCCACGCCGACCGCGCGTCCGGAACGGACGACAACATATACACTCACGGTGACGGACGAACGCGGCTGCACCGTCACGGACGAAGTTACCGTCACGGTACACCCGTCTCCGCAGATCATCGCCGCACCGGAGATTACGATCTGCAGGGACCAGGCACGCCGTCTCGATGTCGACGTGCGCGGCGGACGCAAACCCTATACGTATCAATGGATGCCCCTCGAGGGGCTCAGCGCGGGGAATATCGCGACGCCGGTTGCGAATCCGGTGCAGACGACCACCTACACACTGCATGTTACGGACGCGAATGGCTGCGTCAGCACGACCACGATCACCGTGACTGTGCTTCCCTGCAACAAGGCCGATGCAGGGGAGGATGCCGAAATGTGCAGCGGCGACGAGCGTCGTCTGGGATCTGCGAGGGTGGATACGATGTACGGTGCGCGGTATCGCTGGACACCGGCCGTGGGTCTGAGTTCTTCCACGGCGGCGCAGCCCATCGCGCGTCCACGGGAAGACACGCGCTACGTCCTGCACAAGCGCAACCGCTATGACTGCGTGACAACGGATACCGTCTTTCTGCGCGTGTACCCGATGCCGCAGCTGGATGCGGGGGAGGAGGTCACGCTGTGTCCGGGGGAGTCGGAGACGCTCACCGCGACGGTGAGCAGCGGCACAGCTCCGTATCGCTTTGCGTGGACACCCGCCGCGGGGCTCGATCGTACTGATGCGCGAAGCGTCGAAGCCCGGCCCGCGGTCACGACGCGCTATCGCCTGACCGTGACCGATGCGAATGGCTGTGCCGTCTCTGACAGTGTGACCGTACATGTCCCCGATCCGCTGCGCATGAACATGGACCGTACCGTGGCAATCTGTCAGGGTGGACGCGTGCGCATCGGAGGAAGCGCATCAGGGGGCACTCCACCGTATACGTATTTCTGGAGTCCCGCGAAGGGTCTCAGTGACCGTGAATCGCCCGATCCGGAAGCGTCGCCGGCCGCATCGACCCGGTATGCGCTGACGCTCAGTGACGCCGCGGGATGCAGCATCACCGATACTGTGCATTGCACGGTTCATCAAGCTCCCGTCGCCGATATTACTGCCGGCGGGGAGACGCGGTTCTGCGAAGGCGAACACGTTCGTCTTTCCGCTCCGGAGGGATACACCGACTACCGCTGGTCGAATGGTGCGCGCGGCCGGACTGTGACTGCGGATGAGAAAGGGTCGTACACCGTCACGGTCACGAACACACACGGTTGCAGCAGCACTTCGGAGCCTGTCGAGGTGCATGTCATGCCGCTGCCCGATGCACGCATCGTCGCCCGGGGACCAACATCCTTCTGCGAGGGCGACAGCGTGACGCTCGACGCGGGTGAGGGATTCGCGACCTACGCCTGGTCGACCGGTGCGACTTCGCGGCGTATCACCGTGCGCGAGGAGGGGAGCTATGTCGTGGAGGTGACCGGTGCACAGGGCTGTCTCTCCAGAACAAAGCCGGTGACGGTCACGGTGCGCCCGACACCCGTCGCGGCGATGCTCCGGCGCAGGGATACACTGATCGCCTATCCGGCGGAGCAGTATCAGTGGCTGCACAATGGCGTGCCGATTCCGGGCGCCACCGATCGCATGTTCATCGCCCGGCGGAGCGGCGCCTATGCGCTGCAGACTCGGAACGACGCGCAGTGTATCGCCGAGTCTGATCCGGTCACCCTTGACATCGGCCGAGCCGCGCTGGCATTGCCGAACGTGACCGCGCAGCGCGGTGACACGATCGCGATCGCTCTGCGGCTGTTGTCGGCAGCGGAGATGGACGCCGCGGGCAGCGGGAAACTCGAAGCGGATGTTGCGGTGAAAAAAAAAACGTTGCGCGTGATTTCCGGGGGTACTGTGCTGTCTGATACACAGGATGTGCAGAGAATCCGCATGTCCGGACGCTATCGCAAAGGAGAAACATCGATCGGCGTCCTGCGTGCGGAAATCCTCGCTGAACGAGGGAACTATCCAATTGTCCTTGAATCTGTTCACTGGCTCGACGGCCTTGTCCGGACCGAACGTCGCGACGGTTCACTCATCGTGCGCGACTGACGGCTCCACTTGATCCTCAGCGGCACATCCATATATTGGAAGCATTCGCATCAGACAGAATGTATTCCTTACCTGATTATCGGCACGAGGTGTACAAGTGAATTCCAGACTCTTCATTGCCGTTGTCCTGCTGCTTGCCTGCACCCTGCCTGCGGCGGCACAGCAAGGGGAGGATATCCCGGAGCTGCGGCATCGCTTTGGCGTATTCCTTGATTACGGACTCAACTACCATTCAGCGGATTTCCAGAAGCTCCCCGGCATCCCGAACTGCTGTCCCCGCTTCGAGGAGGGAGACGGCACCGGCTTCGCGCTCGGTGCGCTGTATGAGCTTCCCCTGACTACGAAGCTCGCGCTTCTCCTGCGTTTCGGATATGTCGATTACAGCGGCATGCTCAGGGCGGAGGAAAAGGAAATGCTGTTTGTTGAACCGGGTTCCTACGAGGGGACGTTCGAACATACCGTTGATGCGTCGCTCGCTGCCGTGATGCTTGAACCGATGATGGCCTGGCGCATCGCGGGCGGGCTTTCGCTGCTCGGTGGACTGCAGGCCGGGCTGGTGACCACCGCCAATTACGAGCAGGTGGAAACCATCATCGATCCACCGGATCGTGGTGTGTTCGTCGATACGCAGCAGCGCACGCGAAATTTTTCCGAAGGGGAAATCCCTGATGCCTCCTCATTTGCGGCCTTTCTCGTTGGGGGACTGCGTTACGAAGTGCCGCTCAATGAGCAGGGAACGCTGTTCGCCGCGCCGGAAGCACTGTATGCCCTCGGACTGACGCCCGTGCATACGGATCTTACATGGTCGGTGAATACGCTTCGTCTCGGAGCGAGCATCATGTATCGTCCGCCGGTCACCAGGCAGCCGGTTGAGCCTCCTCCTCCGCCGCCACCACCTCCGCCACCGCCGCCGCCGCCGAAACTCGCGGTTTCCGTCGAAGCCTTCGGCGTCACCGACGCCGGCAAGGAGCTGCCGCTCGCCGTCGTGCAGGTCGAGGAGTTTATTTCCTCGGAGATGCGTCCTCTGCTCAACTACGTGTTTTTCGCGGAAGATCGCGCGGAGATCCCCCGCAGGTACGACCTCCTTTCCTCTTTGGAGACCGCGGAGTTCAGCGTGCGCGATCTCAAACAGCGGGATGTTCTCGGCACCTATCACCACGTGCTGAACATCATCGGCTCGCGCATGCAGGAATACCCGGATGCGCAGCTGCGTCTTGTCGGCACGAACAGCAACGAAGGTGCGGAAGAGGATGACCTCGCGCTGTCCCGTGCCCGTGCGGAAGCCGTGCGCGATTACTTTGTCTCCGTCTGGGGGATCGACGCATCGCGTCTCGCGATCGAAGCGCGGAATTTGCCCGCGAAACCGTCGAACATCGAGGAGGAGGACGGTATCCGGGAAAATCGCCGCGTCGAGATCTACTCCGACGTGCCTGAAATTCTTGATCCTGTCATCATTGACGACACACTGCGCTCGGTGAATCCGCCGCTGATCCGCTTCCGCCCGGAAATCGTCAGCGACGCCGGCATCACGGACTGGTCGCTCGATGTGCGACAGGGTCGTCGTCAGCTCGCCGCCTTTGCCGGTGAACTCGACGTGCCGGCAGCGATCGACTGGGATATTCAGAATGACCGGGCGAATATTCCACGCAGTGACGAAGACCTTCAGTACCGCATGTCGGTGATCGATGCCGCGGCGCAGGAAGCCGTCTCCGAGCCCGGCCGGCTTACCGTCGAACAGATCACCGTGCAGAAAAAGCGCCGTCAGCAGCTCGGCGATAAAATCATCGACCGCTATAATCTGATTCTCTTCGATTTCGATTCCGAGGAACTCGGTCCGCGCAACCTGCGCATTGTCGAGATGATCCGCCCGCGCATCGAGGAGAACGCCGTCGTCACCATCACCGGTTACACCGACCGGATCGGAGATCCGAGCGTCAATCAGCCTCTCTCGGAGGCGCGCGCGGAGTCTGCCGCTCAGGCGCTCGGCGTGTCCCCTGACAGGGCCGCCGGCCGCGGTGAGACCGACATGTATACGAACGATCTTCCCGAAGGACGTTTCTACTGCCGCACGGTCACCATCCTCGTGGAGACACCGGTCGAATAGCGTCGCGCCTCTCCGCCATGCCCACGGGGTGTGTTCCCGAGCACCCTGTGCAGCGGACGGAGAGACGTGGCACTGACCATATGGATTTGTCCCTGATGGGAATTTGACTGGCGAAACAGCGCTCCGTTCAGCATCATGAAGCAGGGTGCCACAGAAACGGAGGTTGTCATGGCGTTGCTGGTTTCACTGCTGATTGTGCTCGCGAGCATTGCGGCCATTGTGCTGACCCTTGGCATCTGCCGGGCTTCCCGCCAGGCCGACGAGCTGATGCGCCGCATTGCGGATCCCCGCCTGAAAGAACATCATGCCATGTAGCGACCGAACCTGACCGCAGTGGCTATGCCTGCCCCCCCTGGCGCTGTATCCGTGCGCAGACATGCGCGATGTGGCCTTGCGTCCCTTAGCCGAGCAGTTCGCGTAAGTGCGCGATGGTGCGCGGGGCCGATCCCTCGAAATGATTGTTGACATTCAGATACACATCGACGTCCTGTGAAAGCAGGACGTTCGTCATTTCCACCACATCCTGCAGCACGTCATCCCGCGGCTCGATGCGGCGGTCCCAGCTGCCGCCCGTTTTTTCCTCGATTCCCTTGCGGTCGGGTCCGTGCAGGCGGATCACCGTTGTGCCGGATGACGGGGCGCCACTCTTCGCGAATATGTCCCGTACCGGGGGCATGTAATATCCCTGCAGGAATACGTGGTGCACACCGTTTTTCTCGAGCAGTGAAAAGTATTTCGGGTTGAGGTAATTTGGATTTCGGGATTCGATGCCGATCGGAAAATCGCGGGGTATCGCGTCGAGGAATTCCGCGAGGCGGACGAGGAAGATGTCCTGCGCCGGGATCTTTTGCTTGTTGAGGTATTCGAACTGCAGCATCAGCGGTCCGAGAAGATGATGCATCGGTGCAAGCGTGTCGAGGAAACGCTCGAACAGCTCGACGGAGAGAAAGTCCGGATTCTCCCGCAGCGGATCCGCCTTTGATCTCCGGTAGAAATGCGAGAGGGAGATGCTGTTGGGCACCTTGACGCTGAAACGGAAATCGTCGGGCACGCTCGCGGCATACTCGCGTACCGTATCCTCGCGGGGCATGCTGATCTTGCCGGGACCGTGCAGTGACCAGAACCACTGGTCAATCTCCACGGTATCATACTGCTTCGCATACTCTTCGAGATAGTTGATGCCCTTCGGAGCGGAATACACAAGCCCCTCCCATGAGGGATATTTCCAGCTGCAGGTGCCGATGCGGAGAACAGACATGCCTTCCTTTCGTGATGAAACGTGGAGGAAAAGTACGAAATCGCCGAACATCTTTCCGCTTTGTGTGGAAATGTGTACTTTTCGGCATTCAATCGCACGAGAGATATCAACACACTGGAGGAGACATGAAGAAGCTTCTTGCGATCACCCTTCTGCTGGTGGTTGCCGCAGGCAGTATCAGCGCGCAGCAGGAACGGCAGCAAAAGGAAACTCGCGTGATCATCAAGCAGGAGAAGGAGCGGACCGGGTTCTACACAATCCGTTTCGGCGCGTGGTGGCCGGAGGACCAGGAGAAGGAGTTCCGCATCGGGGAGAATCTCTACGATCAGACCGACGCGCAGATCGAGCAGTCCCAGGCACTGGGCCTCGACTTCCATTTCCGCAAGATGATGACGCATCCGATGTACTTCGACGTCTCCGCGGGCGCGTGGTACACTAGCTATACGTTTGACTTCAAGGAAGCGGTCAGCAACATCGAGGAAGAATTCGAAAACGTCGATGCCTGGGCGGTGATCGTTCCGGTGACGCTGGGACTTTCCGTACAGCCGCTCCCTCCGGAGACACCGATACAGCCGTATGCCATGGTCGGCATCGGAGCCTATGTCGGCATCACCGGACGCGATCTCCTGCTCGTCAGCAACGACAATCGAAGCGATGACACAAAGAGCTACGTGCGCCTGGGCTACTATTTCGGTGCCGGACTCGATTTTCTCTTCGCCGACAGCTTCGGAATCTCCATCGGCGCGAAATACCAGTTCCTCGAATTCCAGGAGCTGCTCTACACGCAGCAGAAGGATTTCACCGGGCTGCAGGCCACCATTGGCATCGCCATGACACTGTAGTCACCAAAGACTCAAGTACGAAAAAAATGGAAAGACCAATCTGGTCTTTCCATTTTTTTATTCTGCCATCCTGCCATTCTTGATATTCCCCCCTCCGCACCCGATATTCCTGTATTCACCAGCTGTTCTCCGGAGGGACCATGGATCGACGTCGTTTTCTCGCCACAACCGCAGCAGCGGGCGTCGCCGGGGCACTGGCGCGTCCCGCACGGGCGCTCCATCGTGACGGATTGCTGCAGCGATCTCGTCTTCAGCAGACGGATTCTCTCTCACTGCATCCATTCATCGCGGCACATCCCGACGCCGTCTTCATCCGCCGCACGTCGGTGGGGGACAAGCTCGACAGCACCGCAAAACGCATTGCGGGCGATGCGTTCGCACGCGAAATTTTCCATCCCGCCGAAGGCGGAGACATCCCCTTCACCCACGCGATGGCGATCAAGCCGAATCTCACCTGCACGTCGGGCACGGGGAATACACCCGCGGGCATGGGCATCATCACCGATCTTGATTTCCTCGACGGCGTAGCGGGCGGCATCACGGGGCTCGGCTTCCCGGGCGGCAGCATGTTTGCGCGCGAGGGAAACTGGCTGGGTGACGGCTACTGCGCCGGGGAATACCACGTCACCGGCGTGCTCGTCGAGCGCATCGCAGAACGGTACGGGATGCACGTGCATGGTTTCACCACGGGCCGCGCGCTGCGGGAGATGACGCTCGAGACGCTGCAGCCGGGTACGGAAGTCATCTGGCGCGGCGTGCCCGATGGCACGGTGTTTCGCCGCATCGGATACGTGGCGCCTTACAACGACGACGATACCTTCCTCCTCAACATCGCAAAGTTCAAGACACACAGTATGGGCATGACGCTCTGCGCGAAGAACCTGCAGGGCATGGCCGTCAGTCCCTACGTGCGCTTCTGCGAAGGCGTGGATGCCACGGCGCAGCATCCGTCCGCCGTGCTGCAGGATTTCCACGCGGATTTCGAGCAGCGCGTCGATGCGTTGTATGCGGAGCATCTTGCGCGCGGGATCCCGCGCTGGGATCGTCCAGGACGCAAGACGAGCGGAGGATACGGGATGGAAACCTGGGCGCAGCGTACCTGCGATTCACACAGCATCACGCGCACGGGACTCAATGTGATTGAGGGGATATACGGGCGCAACGGCGACGGATTCAATGCCGGGCCGGGACCGGGCGGCACGCCGCAGGATTTCATGAGCAACCTGCTGATCTTCGGGAAAAATCCCTTCCTGACCGATGTGATCGGCACGTGGATTGCCGGTCACGAGCCGGGGAATTTCGGACTGTTCCACGTCGCATACGAGCGCGGCCTGATGCCGCTGTTCGACCCCGCGAGTATCCCGCTCTACGACTGGAACGGCGGGGAGCCGGTTCAGATCGATCTGTCGACGGTTGAGCGCACGCCGCTCGTCTGTCCCTACCTGCGCCGCGACTACAACGGGCAGAGTGAGGAGAAATACCACCTCGTCGATGAGCCGTTCGATTACAGCACCGTGGCGGCGGAGCGCGCGCCCGCGCTGCCGGAGCAGCCGTCGCTGCGCACCCTGACGAATCCCGTCCGCCATACGGCGACGCTCGAGCTCCGGCTCCCGCGCGACGCGCAGCTGCGCATCAGCGTGCATGACGCACTGGGACGGCGGGTGTATCTCATCCGTGAGGGACACATGCGCGCCGGAACGCACAGCATTCGCTGGATGCCCGGCCGCCTCGTCTCAGGGACCTATTTCGTCACGCTTCGTTCCTCAGTCGGCGCGGCCGGTTGCCGCCTGATGCTTGTGCGATAGGGAGCCGTTTCGCGCCCAGCGCATGAGAATGTCCGCGGCCGCGCGAACGTAGTCCTGCAGCGCCATCGACACCTCCGGCGTCAATTCCTCACCAATGCTGTACGGATCACGTACCTCCATGGCGAGCATCAGCACTTCATCGGGGAAGGAGATTCCGTTCTGATCCGCGAGAGTCCTGAGATCAGGGAGTCCCGCATAGTGCGGCGACGGGGATTCGACGGGCGCGAAGTCATCCTGCGTCAATCGCAGCAGCGTTCCCGGCGGCTGCTTCCCCGTGCGGATGGCATCGAGGATCAGCGCACGGGGGTACCCCTCGAGAAATTCCAGCAGGGCGAATCCGGCTTCCGACGTTTCAACGACATCGACATTCTCCGGGACGATCCAGCGCAGGAGGCGCGAGGCATGGAGGGCCGCGCCGTCATCGCTGAGCAGATCGTTGCCCATCGCAAGCACGAGAATTCTCCCTGCGCGTCCGTTGCGGCCGCTCACCTGCGCAGCTCCCGAAGTATTTCGCCGTCCGCACCGCGGATGCGCGCGATGAGTGGCATCTGACCCGGCAGCGTGTGCGTCGCGCAGGCGTGACAGGGATCATAGGCGCGGAACGCCATCTCGATTTTGTTCAGCAGTCCGTCCGATACCTCGCCATTGCGGACGAGATCCTTCGCGGCTTTTTCCACGCTCATGGCCATGCGCGCGGAATTGTTCTGTGTGGCCACGATCAGGTTGGCCTTTGTGATCAGTCCGCGTTCATCGGTCTCGTAGTGATGGAAGAGTGTGCCGCGCGGCGCTTCCACGACGCCGATGCCCGATGTGGGCGTCTCGGTCGGCAGCGTGCGGATGTCCGTGCCGGTGATTTCCGCATCGTTGACCAGTTCCACGATGCGCTCCGCTGCCTGCAGCATTTCGACGACCCGCGCCCAGTGGTTCGCCAGCGTGTGATGCACCGGTTCTCCGAGCGTGGCGAAGAATTCGTCATACGCTTTCTGCGCTTCGGGTGTCGCCATGCCCTGCGCGGCGTTGAGGCGGGCAAGGGGAGCCACGGCATAGATGCCACTGTCGGCTCCCTCGGTAAACCCGTTCCAGCCGACCGGTTTGAGATAGCAGAACTTCACATAGCTCCAGGGTTCAACGTGCTCGGCCACGTAGTCGAGATAATTGGCGGCCGGGAACCTGGCGAAGACACCGCCGGTGGGATCGACAACGCGCAGATCTCCGTCGTAGAAATTCACCGCGTTGTTTTCGTCCACCAGTCCCATGTAGTAAGTCCGATGCGTGTACGTGTCGGAGGTGATCAGTTTAACGTAGTCGTCATTCTTCAGGACGAGGTCGTGGAAGACCTGCAGTGTGAAGCGCGAAAACTCCAGCGCGTCCTGCGCGACCTCGCGAAAATGGCTGATGTCTTCTTTGGCGATGCCCTTCGAGACCCCGCCCGGCAGTCCGAACACCGGATGCACGGCCTTGCCGGCCATGAGCGTCATCAGCTCGCGCAGCCGTCGGCGCATGCTGATGACTTTCTTGCCAACTTCAAGACCAACGGTTTCGATCACGCCGACCACGTTGCGTAGCGCGGCCGGGGCCTCGGGTCCGACAATGAAGTCGGGTCCGCCGAGGATGTACACGTGCAGCGCGTGATCCTCGAGCATGAAGATATTGTACATCAGTTCGCGGAGCTTTTTCGCCGTCGGCGGCGGTTCAACCCTGTAGAGATCGTCCAGCGTCTTGGTGGCGGCCATGTGATGCGCGGTCGGGCAGACGCCGCAGATGCGGCTGGTGATCTGCGGCATGTCCTCGGCCGGCCGTCCCAGGCTGAAGATCTCGAAGCCGCGCAGTTCGGGGACCTGGAAGAACGCGCGATCGACATTGCCCTCGGTATTGAGGAAGATGTCGACTTTGCCGTGTCCCTCGAGCCGCGTGATGGGATCGATGGTGATGCGCCGCGCATTCATCGCGGAACGGGCGGCGCGGGCCTGTGCGTCATTCCACAGCGCCTTGGATTCTTCCTGCATGATGATTCGTTCCTCCTGTTCAGGATGATTGCGACAGCGATTTACGGAGAAATGATCCGGGCAGCCCATAACGGTAGAACGTGCCGATCGGATCAGGGATGGTTTCGAGCGTTGCGATGATGTCGGCCTCCTCCTCGGCGTCGATGCTTGCCGCGACGGAGGAGAGGATCTTCGCACCCTGGTCGCGCACCCGCGAAGTCGGACCAAAGCAGCCGGTGCACGGCATGTTGCCCTTGATGCACAACGCCTCACAGCCGCCGCGCGTCGCCGGTCCCATGCACACGATGCCCTGTGCGAGCAGGCAGGTGTCGGGATCGGCCATCACTGCATGCGGCCGATGGAAGCGTTCGATGTGCAAATCCTCGGGTTTTGAATCCTTGCGCGGACATTCTTCGCAGAGCGCGATGTCGGGGGCGATGACGCTGCCTTTTGGCGGAAGGGCGCCGGTCAGCAGTGCCTCCACCGCCTGCTTGAGCAGCTTTGGCGTCGGGGCGCAGCCGGGAATGTAGTAATCTACGTCGATCACCTGGTCGAGCGCACGTACGGCGTGGTGAAAGGAAGGCAGCGTGGCCCGGTCGCCATTGAATCGATGCTCCGTGCTGGGACGCGTGCCGGCCTCATTCGAAACGGTCGGAGCCTCCTCGTAGACATAGCGGAGGATTTGTTCGCGGTCGAACTGGTTGGCCAGCCCGGGAATGCCGCCGAGATGCGCGCAGGATCCGTATGCGATCACCACAGCGCTCTTGCGCCGCAGCAGGCGCACCATTTCCTCCTGCTCGGAGGTGCGCACGGCGCCGTTGATCAGCGTCGCCGTGATCGACCCGTCTTCCATTGCTTCGACGTCGGCGCGCTTGAAATCCATCGCCACCGGCCAGAACACGATGTCGACCGCCTCAACGACGCCGAGGATGTCTTCGGCGAGATCGACAACCGATTCCTCGCAGCCGCCGCAGGAAGCGCACCAGTACAATCCGATTTTCGGTTTCTCAGACATGGGCTGCCTCCTTGAGTTCTTCGCTGATATCGATGACAGATCGGCGCGGACGCATTTCTTCCAGCTCGCTGTCCAGACGCATGCGCTCCGTCGGCAGATCGAGCGGACCGAGCTGCTGCAGCTGCTCCACCATCTCGTTGATGACTTGCTTGACCTTGTCGCCCTCCGAAGCGGAAATCCACTCGAGCCGGAAGCGGCGCTCGTCGATGCCCATGCCCGTCAGCACGCGGCGAAGCAGATGATAGCGGCGCAGGGCCTTGTAGTTGCCCTCGGAATAATGACAGTCGCCGGGATGACAGCCGCCGATGAGCACGCCGTCAGCACCCTCGGTGAATGCGTCGAGCACAAATTGTGGATCGATGCGCCCGGAGCACATCACGCGGATGATGCGCGTGTTGGGCGCGTATTTCATGCGGGATACACCGGCGAGATCCGCCGCGGTGTACGTGCACCAGTTGCAGAAAAATGCCACGATGCGCGGACGCCACGGTACGCCGGTTTCTCCTGATTCTTCCTTTCGATGCATCTGTGTTCTCCTTGCTGGGTTATCAGGCATACGCGAGCAGTCCGTGGATCTCGCGGTAGATTTCTTCGTCTTCGAACAGGTGCTGGCGGATCGAGCCCGAGGGACAGCTGGCAACGCAGGTGCCGCATCCCTTGCAGAGGGCCTCGTTGATCTCCGCCTTTTTCTTCTCCTCCTCGAATGCGATGGCGGTGTAGGGACAGAGCGGGATGCAGGATTTGCACCCGGAGCATTCCTCCTCCAGCACGTATGCCGTGTTAGGTTCCAGCTCAAACACGCCGCGGTCGATGAGCGCGAGCGCTTCGGATGCGGCGGCGCCCGCCTGCGCGACGGTGTCGGGAATATCTTTCGGTCCCTGGCAGGTGCCGGCGAGGAAAATGCCGTCGGTGAAGGTATTGACCGGGGCGAGCTTGGGATGCCGCTCGAGGAAGAATCCTCCCGCGGAGCAGGATATATTGAACATGCGGCGGATGTCCTCGGAATCGTGCTGCGGCTGCAGCCCCGTGCTGAGTATCAGCATGTCCACGGGAATCTTCCTGATGCGCCCGATAAGCGTGTCCTCGGCCTGGATGACCACGCGGCCAATCTGTCCGTTGGTTTTCTTCTCATCCGTCTGCTCGGCGTACACATCCGCCACGCGGCCGCGCACGAGATGCACGCCCTCGGTGGAAACGCGGTTGTAGAATTCCTCCATGCTCTTGCCGGGCGCGCGCATGTCGATGTAGAAATTGAACACCTCGGCGCCGGTTTTCTCCTTGACCAGGTGCGCCAGCTTCAGTGAATACATGCAGCAGACGCGCGAACACCAGCGGTTGTAATGCTCGTCGCGCGAGCCCACGCAGTGCACGATGGCCACGCGTTCGGGGGTGCGTCCGTCAGGCAGCCGCACCGTGCCGCCGGTCGGACCCGACGCGTTGACGAGGCGCTCGAGTTCGAGAGCGGTGTAGACGTTGGGATATTTCCCGTAGCCGTAATACGGAATGCGCGTGGCATCGAACGGCTGGAAGCCCGTCGCCAGCACCACCGCGCCGACTTCGATCTCTTGGTACTCCGGTTCAATCTCGAAATTGATGGCCTTGCGGTCGCCGCAGATTTCCACGCAGGTATCCTTGCACTTGCCCTTGGACAGGTGCAGGCAGTTGCCCGCATCGATCACTGGCACGGGCGGGACGGCCTGCGGGAAGGGGATGTACACCGGCTTGCGCTTGCTGAGCCCGACGTTGAATTCGTCGTCGAACTTGCCGCGCTTGTAGACGCAGGCCTCGATGCATTCCATGCAGCCGACGCAGAGATCCTCGTCAACGTAGCGCGCCTTGCGCTTGACGGTCACCGTGTAGTTGCCGATGAAGCCATCGACTTTCTCCACTTCCGACCATGTCCACAGTGTGATGTTGGGATGCGCGCGCACCGCCGTCATTTTCGGGGTGAGGATGCATGCCGCGCAGTCGAGCGTGGGGAAGGTCTTGTCGAACTGTGCCATGTGCCCGCCGATGGTCGGCTCGCGTTCGACGAGATACACATGCTTGCCGGCGTCGGCCATCGTCAGGGCGGCGTGAATGCCCGCGATGCCGCCGCCGACGACAAGCACATCGGGTTTGATGGGCACCTGCTTGCGCTCGAGCGGCTGATGGGCGTAGACGCGCAGCGCGGCTGCGCGCGCCAGGTCCATCGCCTTGCCCGTCATGTATTCCGCGTCATCGTGCACCCAGGTTCCGTGCTCGCGAATGTTGACCATCTGCACGAAGTAGGGATTGATGCCGCCCGCTTCGGCGGCGCGGCGGAAGGTCTGCTCGTGCAGGAGGGGAGAACATGACGCGACGACGATTCGGTTAAGCCTGTGCTCGGCGATGTCCTGGCGCAGCAGATCCTGCCCCGGATCGGAGCACATGTATTTATAGTCGCGCGAGACGACGACGCCGGGCAGCGTGCCGGCATATTCCGCGACGCGCTCGACGTCGATGACGCCGGCGATATTGCTTCCGCAGTGACAGATGTAGAATCCGATGCGAATTTCACCGTTGCCTTTCATGTCAGTGTCCTCCGAGAGCTTCGACAAGGAGTTCGGTGATGTCGCGCACGATGATGCGGTCCTCGTACCCGGCGAGCTTGACCGCGTCTTCGAAGCGGGAAACCTCGTAGGGACAGGCGACGGCGAGCACATCCGCACCGGTGGCGATGACTTCACGCAGCCGGCGATCCGAGAGCCGCTCGATGTCCTGCTGCTTGTACCAGGTGTCGAGCCACATGCCGCCGCCCCCGCCACCGCAGCAGATCGAGTTTTCGCGGGTGTGCTCCATCTCCACCAGGCGCACCCCCGGGATGGCCTCGAGCAGGGCACGCGGCTCGTCGTAAAATCCGTTGTGCCTGCCAAGGCAGCACGAATCGTGGTAGGTCACCAGGTAATCGAGTTTCCTGCTGAGCATTGGCGCGAGCCGGTCGAGATGCCGGTGCAGTTCCGGCACCGTAGCCGTGGTCTTGTACTTGAACTCGAACATCGGATAGCGGTACTTGAACGCGTCGAGCGCATGCGGATCGTTGGTGACGATGCGGTTGAACCGGTACTTCTCGAATATCGACAGGTTGTAATCCACCAGCGCCTCCGCGAGACCGGGCTCCCAGGAGAGACGTCCGCAGTCGCCCGCGCAGCGCTCTTCGGGACCGAGGATGGCGAAATCCAGGTCAAGCAGATGGAAGAGCAGGGCGGTCGCGCGGGCTGCATCCTGTCCGCGGGGATGGTAAGACAGATCGCATTCGACGAACCACAGGATGTCCACCGGCGTGGGATCCTTCGCGAGGATGCGGATGGGGACATCAATGGTGTCGATCCACGCCGCGCGTTTGCGGGCGGATTCGCCGTAGGAATTCCCGTAGCGGTAGGTGTTCTCGATGGCCTTCTGCAGTTCCGCTGGCATTTCCTCGAGACGGACGGCGCTCTGCTCCTTGACAAGTGGCAGCAGGATTTCCGTCAGCTTGATTTCTCGCGGACATTTCGTCATGCAGGTGTAGCAGTTGACGCATTTGAACAGACTGTCGGAGTCGAAAACCTCCTCGATGAGTCCGGCCTTGAGCATCGTGATGATGCGCCGCGGCGGATAGAGCATATGTTCTCCGTAGGGACAGGCACCGGCACAGGTGCCGCACTGAATGCACGAGAGAATGCGCTGTCCTTCCGCCGATTCGTAGAGCCGGTCAAGGGATACGCCCCACATCTGTTCAATGACTTCTTCGCCGGCAAGCATAGAATCATGCCTCCTTTTCCAGATGTTCCGGTATGGGTTGTTCGATGGCCTCCCAGACATAGTGCGCGATGTCGCGCACGAAGAATTTCCCTTCCAGCCCGACATTCTTGATCGCGTCGGTGAACATGACGAGATCTTTCGGACAGGCGGTGACGATTGTGTCCACGCCGTCAAGCGCCGCGGCTTCGCGGATACGCTGCTCAGCCGGACGCTCATCCTTTGCCGGAATGTCTTCCATCCACAGGCGTCCGCCTCCCGCGCCGCAGCACCAGGCGTCGCGTCCCCGGCGCTTCATTTCGACAAGCTCCACGCCCGCATAGTCCAGCAGGGTGCGCGGCGTATTCTCGAGGCCGTTGTAGCGCGCGAGGTAGCACGGATCCTGGTAGGTGACGCGCCCGCCGACGCGACGGACCGGCAGGAGATGTCCATTTTCGATCAGTGCTGCGAGCAGCTCGGTGTAGTGGATGACGGGATATTCCGCCCCGAAAGCGGGATACTCGTTTTTGAGGGTATTGTAGCTGTGCGGGTCTGTCGTAACGATGGTGCGGAAGCGGGACTTTGCAAAGGCGCGGATGTTCTTCTCCGCCAGCATTTCGAACAGCCCCTCCTCGCCGACGCGGCGTACGTCATTTCCCGCGTTGCGTTCTGCTTCGTACAGGATGCCGAAATCAAGCCCGGCGGCTTCGAACAGCTTCGCCGTGATGCGGGTGTACCCCTGGACACGGGGATCGTATGAGGCGTTGTCACCGACGAACCAGAGATACTCGACATCCTCCCGGCGCGCATCACGGATCTTGAACGGAAGCTCCTTTGTCCATTTCGCGCGCATACGATCGGATTGTCCCATCGCGTTGCCGCAGCGCTGCAGATTCACGAGTGTCTGCTGCAGCTGCTCGTCCACGGATCCGTCGCTTACAAGGGCGCGCCGCATCTGCACCATGAGGGGAACGTGATTGATCCCGACAGGACAGTGTGTCGCGCAGTTGGAGCAGCTGATGCACGACCACAATGTCTGCTCGGGGATGACGTCGCCGGTCATCCTGTGCAGACCGTTGCCGTTCCCGCGCAAATGCAGGAGCGTGTTGTTCGCATGATTCCGCAGCTCCAGAATCACATCACGCGGAGAGAGCGGCATGCCGGCCAGAGAGGAAGGACAGCGTACATGGCAGCGACCGCAGCGGATGCAGGCGTCGAGCCCCACCAGTTCAAGCCAGGTCAGATCGGTCGGTGCCGTGTATCCACCGGCCTCGTTCTCAGGAGGGGCGGGCAGGCTGGCATTCTGCGTTTCATCCTTCCATGCCAGGCTGACATACGCGAGCAGCATGTGCACGGCCTTCGACCACGGCACGTATGCGACGAACGCGAGCGAGGCAGCGCTGTGCGTCCACCAGAACACGGGATACCATGAAGAGGCCTCCCCGGCGTCCATGCCGGCGCTGCGCAGGATATCCGAGGCCCACCATCCCACCGGTGACCAAACCTCGAACTCCGGTCTCACGGCGACGAGGCGCACCGCCTCGAGGGCAAATCCGCCGATGACGATGAAAAAGATCAGCCCGAGAAACACCCAGTCACCCGCCGCCATCGAGCGCCGGGAAACCTCTTCACGAAAACTGTGCCTGTAATCCAGCTGCGGGAGGCGGGAGAATGCCCGCCGCACGGCAAGCATCAGCAGCCCGGCGAGCAGGATGACGCCGAACACGTCCATGAACGTGGAAAACCCGAGATAGAAATCGCCCTCCCAGAACACCAGTGACGGAAGGACGAAGCGAAGGATGTCGCGGTCCACGAGCACGATGAGCGTTCCGATGAACAGCACCACGAAACCGGAAAGGACCAGGAGATGCGCGATGCCGGCATACAGGTCGTCGCGCAGCACCGTGACGTTTCCGATCGCGCGGAAAAACGTTCGAAGCAGCTCCGATGCAGCGGGACGTCTCCCTGCCGCGCGCCGGCCCATGCGGTATTTCCGGACGAGGCGCACGATACCCCAGGTAAATATCGCGAGTGCGGCTGCGGTGAGGACGTAGAAGAGCACGATGGCCCAGGGCGGCATGCCGATCAGTGTGCTGCGGCCGATGTCCGTGCCGTTCATGACACCCTCTCTCCCAGTCGCTCTTCAAGTGCGGGCATCACGTCGAAGATGTCGGCGACGACACCGTAATGGGCGACCGAGAAGATCGGTGCGTCGGGATCCGTATTGACTGCGACGATCAGATCGGCGTTTTTCATGCCCTCGACATGTTCCGGGGCACCGCTGATACCGAGCGCGAGATACAGTCGCGGCTTGACGCTCATGCCCGATTTTCCGACCTGCCGCGTGACCGGCAGCCAGTCCTGGTCCACGATGGGACGAGAAGACGACACCGAGCCGCCGAGCGCTTCGGCCAGTTCCTCTGCGAGCGCAATGTTCTCCTGCGTCTGAATGCCGCGTCCGACGGAGACGAGGATCGGTGCCTGCGTGATATCGATATCACCGGCTTCCGGCTTGATGAAATTTTCGAAACGCATGCGGAAGTTTTCGGGATGCAGGCCGGGAGGGATCTCCTCGAGCGTCGGCGTGCCCGCACGCTGTCCGTCTTCGGCCCGGAATGCGCCGGGCAGGATCTGCGCGATGGCGGTGCCTGCCGTCACGGCTGTTTCCATCATGATTTTCCCGCCGTAGAGCTGGCTTGTTACGACGTACGCGTCATCCTCGACGGACAGGTCGATACAGGAGGAAAGCATGGGGACATTCAGCGTCGTGGCCAGTGCCGCGGCGAGGTCGAGACCCATGGATGTCGATCCCACCATCACCAGTCCGGGCGCGCGCTCGCGAATCAGCCCTGATATCACATCCTGATACGGCTGCGGCGCAAATTCGGCTAACAGTTCGTCTTCGATGAGGATAAGCGCGTCGGCCGCACCGAGCTGTTCTGCCAGCTGAGCGACGTTGTACCCCGCAAGCACGGCGGTGACCATGCCACCATGCTCGTCGGCGAGCTGCCGGGCCTTGCCGAGCATTTCGAACGTCATGTCCGCAAGCGTTCCCTCAAGGTGTTCCGCGATGACAAAAATGCTGATGCTCATGCTTCACCTCACCAGTCCATGTTCGGAAAAAATGGAGACGAGGCGCGCGGCGATGTCCTCCGGTGCGCCGTCGATGATTTCTGCGCGGCCGCCGCCCTCGGGTTTGAAGACGCGGCGAACGGTATATCCCGGTGTCAGAGATTGCGGCTCCGCCGTTTCCTCACCGATCTCCGCAGATTTCGAGGCCTGGCGGATTTTGGCGATGGGCACGTAGCGTGGCGGTTTTACGGCGCTCTGTATGCCCACGACCGCCGGGAGCTCGGTGCGGATGACGGTGAGTAGTCCGCCGGGATACTCCTTGTGCAGATGAATGACCCCGGTCTCCGGATCCAGATGCATGCCGCTGACGACGCCGACATAGGGAATCTCGAGCTGGGCGGCGAGGCGCGCGCCGACGGGACCATTCAGATCATCATGTGCCTGCACGCCGGTCAGCACAAGGTCGTAGTTCCCGCGACGGATGTGATCGGCGTACACGGCGGCGGCATCCCGCGAGGAGATGCCCTCGAAATCGCCCTCGATGCGCACGAGGCGATCGGCGCCCCTGGCCGCGGCGGTAAAGAGAGTGTCGTCGACCTCGCCGATCCGCAGGCACAGTGCGGTCACCGTGCCGCCATGCTCTTCCTTGAGCAGGATTGCCTGCTCGAGCGCGTGTTCGTCGTATTCGCTTGGAATGTAGCGCATCCAGGTGCGGTCGAGATCCGTTCCGTCATCATTGATCTCGAGTTCCTCGACGAGATCCGGAACCTGTTTGAGAATGACGAGAATGTTCACGGGATCACCCTCCCGGAAGGAGCGGAGAATATTCGGGGCCGTGTCCCCTCACGAAGACTGGCAAGTGGAATCATGGCTCTTCCTCGTTTCGGTGCAGAGTCGGTTACTGGAGTTACCTTTCTTTTTTAGCAAGAACTGTGCCATTCGGAAGTCGCGAAAAAATGCTCGAATTCGTTCGGGGAGTGCTGCCGCACCTGCGGGAATCCGCAGGTTTGCCTGCGGGAATCCGCAGGTTGTGTGGAAGGGTGAATAGGTGAAGGGGTGAAGAGGTGAAGGGGTGAAGAGGTGAAGGGGTGTGGCGGAGTGCAGTGGGTGACCCGTTAGCCGGACGGAGGATGATTGCGGTCGATGTGTTCGAGGTGATGTTTTTTCAGACGGTCGCGGAAGGTGGAGAGGCTCATGCGCAGCATCTTCGCTGCATGCGTGCGGTTGCCGCCGTGCTCACGGAGGGAGCGGAGCAGCATGTTGTATTCGAGGCAGCGCAGAAGCTCATCGAGCGACATTTCTCCCTCGGCGAAGCAGCGTGCGCAGTTTTTCAGCACATGATGGACCGGGCTCTGATCGCGGATCTCAGCGGGCAGATCGGCCACGAGCACCGTTCCGCGGCAGGTGAGGGCGATGCGCTGCACCACGTTGCGCAGTTCACGAATGTTTCCCGGCCAGGAGTATGTCGTCAGTCGCTCAAGTGCTTCCTCGCTCAGCGACAGGTCGCCGTCGAGCGAGTAGCGGCCGAGGAAATGGTCGATGAGCAGCGAAACATCCTCCGGACGCTCGCGGAGCGGGGGAATGGTGATCGGCATCACGTTGATGCGGTAGAACAGGTCGGAGCGGAACAGCCCGCGATGCACCAGGTCGCGCAGGTCTACCTTGGTCGCACACAGCACGCGCACGTTGATGGGAATGCTGCGTGTACCGCCGATGCGCATGATCTCTCTCCCCTCGAGCACCCGCAGCAGCTTCACCTGCAGATGCAGCGGAAAATCGTCTATGTCATCGAGCAGAATCGTGCCGGTATCGGCCAGTTCGAACAGCCCGCGCTTACTGCTGAACGCATTCGTGAACGCCCCTTTCTCGTGGCCGAACAGCTCGCTCTCCAGCAGTTCGGGAGGCAGGGCCGCGAGAGCGACCTTGATAAACGGCCGGTGACTGCGCGGACTGGTACGGTGCACGTATTCCGCGATCAGCTCTTTGCCGACACCGGTCTCGCCGGTGATCAGCACAGTCGCCGCCGTCTGCGCAATCATGTCGATGCGCTCGTAAATCGTACGCATCGTTGCACTGCGGGCGACGATGGAATGGGCGAGAAGATCCTTCGTCCATGCCGGAGGTGCGTATGCTTCGTCCGATGTCGTGGACGTCACATGCATGGCCGTTCAGCTTCCGTTCAAAAAAAACAGGCGAATAAGACAATAATGTATTGCAATTGTAATAATGTATGAGGCGAATGACAGAAGTGCAAGTCATTTATCATGATTTTATGGTTCCGGTCACGCATTACGTCGGCTGCCGGTGAATTGGCGAAGCGCCGAAGCGGTATGTCACCGGGTGGTGACATCCCACCAGGCATCCGTGGGGATGCTGCGGGAGGGAATGAAACGCTCGCCGGTGCGGGGGAGGGCAATACGGACGCCCTGCTGCGAGGCGGCGGCGAGGGCGCGCTCAACGGGGTCGGTCCAGTGATGCGGCGCGAGCGTGAACGCGCCCCAGTGTATCGGCATCATCACCGCGCCGCGGAGGTCGCGATGCGCCTGCACGCTCTCCTCGGGCATGGAATGGATGGCGTGCCAGCTCTCGTTGTACTGGCCGCATTCCATCATGGTGAAATCGAAGGGACCAAACCGCTCCCCGATCTCGCGGAAATGTGGTCCGTACCCGCTGTCGCCGCTGAAGAATATGCGGGATGTACGGCCAATGATAATCCACGAGGTCCACAGCGTGGCGTTGCGGTCGCGGAGCCCGCGTCCCGAGAAGTGCCGCGCGGGAGCGGCGATGATGCGCAGAGGGGATGGAGTTGCTTCATCCGCCGGCGGGACTGAGACGGTCGTTTCATCCCACCAGTCCACTTCCGTGATCTGTTCATCCGGCACGTCCCACTCCCTCAGATGCGCGCCCACACCCAGCGGGGCGCAAAAATGTCCTGTCCGTGGCGCCAGCCTGCGGATGCTCTCGTAATCGAGATGGTCGTAATGGTCGTGCGAAATCAGCACCGCGTCGGGATCGGGAATGCGGTCGATGTCGATCGATTCGCGCAGGGCGAAGCGCTTGCCGATGAAGGGGAAAGGCGATGTCGAGGCGCTCAGCATGGGATCGATCAGAAGGCGCAGTCCGTCAATCTCCAGCATCACCGCGGAGTGCCCGAACCATGTCACCGCAAACTCCTCCGGTATCTGCAGGGGGCCCGTTTCGCCATCGCCGAATGCCGTCGGGAGGGGCTGCTTGGGACGGCGTCCCTCGGAGGTGAGCATTTCCTTCAGCGCTGACATCCCTTTCGCGGCGCTCATTTCCATCACGACACCGCGGGGATTGACGAACTGTCCGTTGCGGCGATGCGGAGACGCTGCAACACGCTCGTCGGAAGCGATGGCGGACGCGGAAGCGCCGAGCTGGGGGAGAAGAATCATGGAGAGTTGTTGTTGTCCGGTGAAACGTTGCGCTGAATCCGTCATGAACGAATCAGCATCCTATTCGAAAACCCCGGTACGGTACGGACCGTTCCACGCCGGGAGACAGACGCAGCAACGAAGCAAAGGAATTGCTATGAAATATGTGATCAGCGGACTCGTCGGTGCCGTGCTCGGCGGCGTCATCGTGTTTTTCATTTTGTGGCAGCAGATGCCCTCGCAGATGCTGACGATTCACGAGAGTCCCTACGGGCTGGAGAAAACGGTGCAGGAAATCGAATCCCGCGTACAGGCGGCGGGATGGAAGATGCCGAAGGTGTACAACCTGCAGAAGAGCCTCGCCGAAGCGGGATATGACATCCCCGGTATCCGGATATTCTCGCTCTGCAATCCTCATCATGCCAGCAAGCTGCTGGGCGAATCCGACACGCGGTTCGTCTCCGCGATGATGCCCTGCCGCATCGCCGTGTATGAGCATGAGGGATCGACGCGCATCGCTTCGATGAACATCGAGCTGATGAGCAGTATGTTCGGCGGGGAAATCGAGAACGTGATGTCTGCCGTCGCCGCCGAAGAGAAGCAGATGCTCGGCGAGCTGCTCGCGAAGGAAATCAACTGAACGGCGCACTCCGCCGCGGTCAGGATTTGCTATCCTTCGTGAGGCGGACTATGTTGAAGATGTTATGAAGATATTTTCATAATGAGCCGAATATGTCCAGACCACAGCACAGCAGACGCGTGTATGGACCACCGCGTTTCCTCAGTTTCAAGCCCGCAGGAATACCACGTCGGAAGCTCAACCCTGTTTCATTGCGTGTTGATGAGTTTGAGGCGATGCGGCTGACCGATTACGAGGGATTGGACCACAGAGACGCCGCTGCTGAAATGGGGATTTCCCCGGCAACATTTTCACGCGTGTTGAAATCAGCCCGCTTTTCCCTCATGCAGGCGATTATCGATGGCCAGGGTTTCGACATCGAGGGCGGGACGATTGACTTCGTCCACACGTTGCGTCGATGCAGCGCCTGTGGCGATGAAGAGATGATGCAGCTGAAATCGGAGATCACTTCCGGCAGAACGGACGCGCTCTTCTGTCGTCGCTGCGGGTCGGGGGAGGTGGAGGATCTGGTGGAGTCGCTGGAGGGACGTAAAGAGACACACCGCAAGGGTGATACACAGAACTCATGATCAATTCAGAACAAAGGAGAATGCAGATGGAAACAGAAGGAATTCGCATGCCGCTGCTCGGAGATCCGTTCCCCGAACTTCAGGTGCAGACCACACATGGTCCGATGAATATCCCGGGCGACCTCAAGGGATCCTGGTTCGTCCTGTTCAGTCACCCGGCGGATTTTACCCCGGTGTGCACGACGGAATTCGTTGCGTTTCAGAAACGTGTCGAGCAGTTCGACGAACTCGGCTGCAAACTGATCGGAATGTCCGTCGATCAGGTGTTTTCACACATCAAGTGGGTCGAATGGATCAAGGAAGCACTTGACGTCGAGATAACGTATCCGATTGTCGCCGCGAACGACAGCATTGCCATGAAGCTCGGCATGCTGCATCCGGGCAAGGGCTCGAACACCGTGCGCGCCGTGTTCATCGGCGATCCCGAGGGCAAGATCCGCCTGATCCTGTATTACCCGCAGGAGATCGGGCGCAACATGGACGAGGTCGTCCGCGTGGTCCGCGCGCTGCAGATTTCCGACAAGCAGGGTGCGGTTCCTGCCGGGTGGCCCGAGAACGAACTCATCGGTGACCGCATCATTGTTCCGCCGGCGACCAACGAGAAGGACGCGAAGGAGCGCACTGCCAACTATGAAGGTTACGACTGGTGGTTCTGCCACAAGCCGCTCGAGAAATAGCACTGAAAATCGCATCCTCTTGCATCAGTGATTTATACATCGCTAATGTCCGGATTGTATTCTGAGGAGCAACATGTCACGGCCCCCGCATCGCGGGGGCTTTTTTTGGTCAAGGGCGCATCGAATGTCTGCATCCCTGCATACCCGTCCGTGCCGGAAACGGGACAGGACATCCCAGTACGTGCTCGTCATATTTATTTCCTGGATGGGAACAATTCTGCGTGTCCGAGAGTGAGAGCGAAAGTGGAACACATTACCCACTTGCTGTACATGTCCATTTATCTCAATTCTTCGAGGTGATATCATGTATTTCTCGTTCAGGGCATTGACCGCTGTCCTGTTGTCTCTGACACTCGCAGCGCCCACGCATTTTCAACCGGACTCCGCAGAGGATCGCACCGCAGTCGAAGCCCTCGTCCAGGCCAATACGCTGTTCGCGTCAGACCTCTACCGGCAGCTCAAACACGCAGAAGGGAATGTCCTTTTTTCCTCGTACGGTATAGCCGCAACACTCGGCATGACGGCCGCCGGAGCACGAGGGAATACCGAGAGGGAAATGAGGGACGCCCTGCACTTCAGCAGCACCCTGGATCCCGACGCGGCCTACATGGAGCTGGACCGACAGCTGCAATCCACCGACGTGGAAAACGGGCAAACACTCCGTATTGCCAACGGCCTGTGCCTGACTGGAGGACGGGTGGATGAGGAATTCCGTTCGCTGCTCAAAGACAGCTATCATGCTGCGATTTTCAGCGGAGGGGTGGGAGAGATCAACGAATGGGTGTATGAGCGGACAGAGGGTCGCATAGAGAGCATTATGGAGCACATTCCTTCGAACACGGTGTGCGTGCTGCTGAGCGCGATCTCTTTCTCGGGCAGTTGGAAATTCCGTTTCGAGCCCTCCCACACGCGGGACGCGCAATTCCAGCTCTCGCCGGGGAAGCAGGTGCTGCATCCATTTATGCAGCAGCGCGGTCGCTTTCGTCTGCTTGAGAACGCAGGCTTCCAGGCGGTATCCCTGCCGTACAGGGGGGATCGCCTGTCCATGGTGATGGTACTGCCGAAGGAGACACATGGACTCACTGCGCTGGAAAACGACCTGACCGCGGAGACGCTCACGCGATGGCTGGCGCAGCTGGACAGCGCGTCACCGCGGATCATTGACCTGTCCATCCCGAAATTCAAACTCGCATCGGGTTATGATCTCGTACCCGCCTGCCGGAGTCTGGGTATGAATGATGCCTTTCTCCCTGACGTCGCGGATTTCAGCGGGATGGGATTGCCGGCGGGAGACCTCTGGATCGGGCAGATCAAGCATAAAGCTTATGTCGATGTCAACGAAGAAGGAACCGAGGCGGCCGCTGCTACAGGCATCGGCATGCAGACGAAGTCCGCCAGCCGGTACCCGCTGTTTCGCGCCGACCACCCATTTCTTTTCCTGATTCGAGACAACAGCAGCGGCAGTATTCTGTTCATGGGCAGGCTCTCGCGTCCCAAGATCTGACAGCATATTCCGCTTCGAGAGCGTGCAGACCTGAATACGCAAAGAGCCACCGACACCGGTGGCTTTTTGTACGCTGACGAAAAGGGCGGCAGTTCGAAGCAGTTCAGGGAGTATGTCCTGCATCTGTACGAGCTTTCGGAGTACATCCGTATTCCGAGTCGTATTTCCTACTGCTTGATGATCGTTTTGAGCATCGTGCCGCTTGTACCATGGACGCTGAGGAAGTACATCCCGGGATGGAAATCCGACAGGTCGATGCGCGTCGTTGGAGGAGCATCGCTGCGATCGAGAAGGATGCGCCCGAGCGCGTCGGTGAGAAGCAGTCGCCGGATCGGTCGCGTATCGCCGGCGATCCAGACAACTCCGCGGGTTGGATTCGGGTAGAGGGCATACGTGTCAGCCGATACGGGATCCACACCGGTCGTGCCGCGATGCACGGTCACCGTGTTCGAACTGACACTCTGTCCGACAGTATTCGCAGCCCGTACCCGACAGTAGAGTGTGTTATCCCCGGCGCTGATCGTATGCGTGGTCACATTCCCCAACCGTAAGTTGTTATATGCGGGGAGCGGGTGGGTGAACTCCCGGTCGGTGGCAACGTCAATATGGTAGGCGGTGGCCCGGTCGCAGGATTTCCATCGGATATTGAAGCCGGCAGGAGTAACATGGTCGGCATCGAACGCAATGGGGGCATTGGGAACACCGGAGCGGGTTAGTCCACAGACCGCAAAAATGCCCGCGCGTCCGCGAGAATAATCCTTGATGAACCGGAGATGTGTCATCACCCTGCTCTCATCGACATCGAGGAGGATGTCATAGAGTCGCGGCTCCTCGATTCCATCGTCGTAGACGAGCGGGGCCGCCGTGCGTTTGACTCGTCCGAATCCTTTGATGGCGAAGCCGCTGCCTTCGCACCAGTAGGGCACTTCGAAGCGCACATCCTCGGTCGTCTGATCACTGTACGACACCCGGAGAGTGAAGGTGGAGGCAGCCTCGGCGCTTGTGGCGAGAATGGCGATTCGGTCGAAAACGCCCGGTTCTTCCAGCGTGAGTGATCCCGTTAAGCCTCCCACGAGCAGGAGAGCATTGTTCCCCTCGTAGTCCACGAGCTGATAGTTCACACCGTTACTTGACGCACTTCGTATCAGACCATCGTCCGGCAAACCGGAAATTCCGTCAGACTGCACGGACCGAAAGGAGTGCGCGTACAGTACATGGTTGCCTCCGGGATTGTTCATATCGAAGTGCGTGGAAGTGACCGCCTCCGCGTCGCCGCCATTCCCCTCGGCAACGAGGTCGTGGTTGAAACCCACGAGCCGGACTGGGATGAAGTCCTGCGTACGGACCGGCAGCTGATACACCCTCACATGGCCAGATGCGGAACCGTTCCCCTCATTATATGGTGCTCCGACGGCGAGTCTGCCGCCATCCATGGACAGGGCGACGGACGATCCGGAGCGGTCGTACGCCGCTTCGCCGTTGATGTCATCACCGAGCTGCATCCAGGAACCATCCCTCCATTCATAGATCCGTACATGGCCGGATCCGGCACCGTTCCTGCTGTTTCCCGGTGCCCCGATCACAAGCCTGCAACCGTCCCCGGACAGTGCGACGGATCTGCCGGCATTGTCGCCAGCTGATATGCCGTCGATGTCTTCGCCTAGCTGAATCCAGGAAGAGCTCCGCCACTCATATACCCGCACCTGGCCGGCATCGTTTGCAGAGTGTTCCGGTGCGCCGACGGCGAGCCTTCCGCCGTCAGAAGACAGGGCAATGGAGCACCCGGACTTTTCACCTGTTGCCTCGCCGTCGATATCATTCCCGAGTTGTGTCCAGAAGCCATTTCGCCATTCATACATACGTACGTGACCGGCAGCGGAACCCTGGATATTACCCGGTGCTCCGATCGCGATTCTGCCACCGTCGGCAGAAAGAGTGACGGACGAACCGGAATTATCGAATGCCGCTTCACCATCGATGTGATTGCCAAGCTGCGTCCAGGATCCGTTCCGCCACTCAAGGACCCGCACCTGACCGGCGCTGGAACCGTTTTCAGAGATTCCCGGTGCGCCGATGGCAAGCCTGCGACCGTTGGAGGAGAGGGAGACGGAATGACCGGCCATGGCACCGGCCGCTTCGCCATCGATGTCATCACCGAGTTGCGTCCAGGGACCATTCCTCCACTCGTAGACA
Source organism: uncultured Ignavibacteria bacterium (assembly GCA_913061095.1). Lineage (GTDB taxonomy): Bacteria > Bacteroidota > Ignavibacteria > SZUA-365 > SZUA-365 > BM516. The sequence continues at coordinate 91,362 of CAJXVM010000003.1, read as the reverse complement.
CGTACGTGTCCAGCCATGGCGCCGCCGCCCTCATTATGCATTGCTCCGATAGCGAGTCTGTTACCAGCGGCAGACAGTGCGACGGAGGAGCCGAACGCATCCCATGCTTCTTCACCGTCGATATCATCACCGAGCTGCGTCCAAGAACCACTCTGCCACACGAAGACGCGCACATGGCCTGCACTGGGTCCGTTTCCGTCATTCGCATGCGCCCCAACGGCCATTCTGCTGCCGTCGGCAGACAGGGCGATGGCCCAGCCGGATAGGTCTCCTGCAGCAGCGCCGTCAATGTCTTCGCCACACTGTTTCTGGGCGAACACGGCGAAAGGCAGCAGGAATACAATGAGGAGTATAGCATACGCATATCTCATGGTACTATCCTTTCGATAGTCGTTTGGGATGTCAAATTAGGATGAGACGTATCCTAATATATCACACGCGCCCACTCAACGCAAGTTCTTTCTCAACAGCGTGCTGTGATGTGTATCCCAGAAGCCTGTCACATCGGAAGGAGATAGCGAATGACATGTCAGTAGAGAAAAAAGTCCGCCAGAAGGCGGGCTGATCGTGGTCGCGGACGCAATGGGCGGCAGTTCGAACCGGTTCAGGGAGGATCTACTGTGCCAGTAAGAACTTTCGGATTACATCCGCATGCAGGAATCGAGCGTCGCAGGGGGAAGGGAAGCCCTCGAGAGCAAAGCGCGGCAATGGTTCATCCCGTGGGACCTCCACTTCAGGGGAATACGCGTACCCGTCGTCGAGATCGATCTGCTTGAGGCGATACTTCAGCCTGCGACAGAAGGTGGGAAGGTACCCCGGTTCATGTTCCGTTGGCAAAGATCGTATCGCCGCAGAGTGTTGCTCCCTGTGGAACGGATATTGAAGCGCCCGAGGGAATGGTGATGGTGCCACGTTGCGCGGAGACAGTGTGCGGGTGCAGGAGTCCGAGCAGGAGTGCAAAGAAGCCTGCAATGATCGTGCGTCTCGTCATTGTCCTGCCTCCAAACCGATGAACTGGGCGTGCTGTGGACTGGTTTCCTGTTGCCGCTGAAGGTTGCGGACAAGACCGAGGAGTTCGCGGTATTTCGCATCCCGGCGTGCGTTATCGCGGTGCAATGAGGCTATCTCATTTTGCAGGCGTGCGATTTCAGCATCCTTCATTTCCAACTGTTTTCGAAGGGCATCAACGCTTTCCTGCACCGAAGCAATCTCATCCATGTTCTCCGATGTGCGTTTCTCGAGTGCCTGCACGGCGATGCAGAGGACTCCGTCGACATCAGCGGATGCAAGCGTGGTATCATTGCCGATCGTACCGATACCGTCGTGACCGAAGGCAGAGAACCATTCCTGCGCCATCGGGCCGTAATGACGTTGATCGTCACCGATGTAATTCCAGCTGCCGAGACGAAGAGTACGGAAACTGCGCAGGAACCGTTCCCCAATTACTGAGTGAAAATGTTCCTTCAAGGTCGAGTCGGATGCGGAGCTCCATGATGTCGCACCGCCAAAGGCGTACATGGCGGTCGTGCGGTCTGCTTTGGTGTAGAGGATATATCCATTGTCGAAGCGCGCATAGAATCGATTGGAATACGTGGAGTTCATCATCGTTGTTGTACCTCCATCTCCAATCATGAAGCAGCCCGATTTCCCATTCGTCGAAACCCTCGAACCCATGGCGGTAGATGAGACTCCGCTGGCAGCTGTATGATAGCCTGCCGAGAATGCGTGGTTGCCGCTTGCCGTTGTGTTGCCTCCGATGGCGGTGGCTTCGATTCCTGAAGCCGTGCAGCTACTGCCCATAGCGACAGAACGAACACCACTGGCAGTCGCATTATGGCCAATGGCGATGGCATCTGAAGCGCTGGCGGTTGATTCGAATCCCATAGCAGTGGTTCGTTCGCCGCTGGCTGTTGTTCTATCACCTATGGCAGTGCTCCATTGAGAACTGGCCGTAGTTTGAAATCCCATTGCGGTGGCACCATATCCGCTGGCAGTGGTCTCAACGCCCAGGGCAGTAGAAAAGTCCCCACTTGCTTCTGTCGAGCTGCCCAGCGCGGTACTGCGTTCGCCGATATTGCGGTCTTGCCATTCTGTTCCTCCGGTATACCCGGCACGGAACGCCGATTTCCGCGGATACCAGATAAATCGTGGTCCATTTCCCGTATTGGGCAGCTGTGGTCCGCTGTTGTAATCTCCCACTGCCAGTATCCCCCCCTCATCGAAGAGTGTGAGCTTGAACGCGGGCGTCGCAGTGCCGATACCTACTCGTCCATTCCCGCGCGTGGTGAATAGATTTTTCACACCGCCCTTCGCATACACGGTGAATCCCTGTGACGCCGTACTCCCGGGCAGCGTTGCGGTGATCTCCTGAGCGGGGGAAGAAAGAGTACATGCAGCCACAGCGGCCGCAATGAGAAAATGAACCCGTACCGTCATGACGGCCTCCGTTTCATAATTGGAATGATGTACGCATGATCGACTTGAAAAGTATAAAATAACCGGAGGGGAGAGTCAAGTATTTGTGCAGTTGCCGAGCGGTGATACATCCGCGATTCGGGGGGGTACTTGTGGACGCAAAGGGCGGCAGTTCGAACCTGTTCAGAGAGGATGTACTGTGTCTTTACGAGCTTTCGGAGTATATCCGTAGGCAGGAATCGAGCCTCCAAAGGTTGAAAAACGGCCCGAATGGGCCGATTTCGGCTGCGGGGTGATCCCCCGAGAATGTACTTTGGGGGATCCAAACCAGTACCTGGTGATGGTGTGGAACCGAACAGCGAATCCAATAATGTACACCCAGGAAGTACTGGCGCCAGTATCGAATTGATGGTTAGTACGCACCCGCGGCACCGCCCATTCCTGCACCGACGGATACAATCACATCAATTAATCCACCGAGGATCGTGAGAATGAGCCTGAAGGTGGTCGGCATTTCTTCACCCAGGACGCTGAGTATATCTCTCGAATCAACAACACTAATTCCTGAATTCGTTCGGATCCTCAGGCCGAAGAACTCTCCTTCTGGAGGGCTTGTCCCGTCCCTGTGCCATACTATCGGTACGATCGTTGTCCCATCAAGGAAGCGGAGACTGTCTCCGTTTCTCCAGAGACCGGTACCAGCATACGTCCCCCCAATGCGGCTGCTGTCCTTCAGCACGCATTGCACTGCATCGCCTTTCTCCAGATCGGGCAGAGCAATGGATGGAGGGATTGAGACACTATCTGCCAGCCAACGGTCGCAGCACTTCCCCGTGTGATACCCGATGACGGAGCACCCCTCGAGAGAGAAGACGACCGCAAGTATCCCGATACACAGACTCAGTGTTCCTCGAAACATATCAATGAACCTCCGGGCGTTGTCATTCTCTGATTCAAGGAACGGAAGTTCTCGGACAGATATGTCATGATAATGTCAATTCCCGAATCCATGAGTGAAGGAATGGCGCCCTCATCTCAACAGCACGAGCCTGGTTGCAGCAGATGGATTGCCAGCCCCCAGGCAAGCAATACTCCATGGAAAACGAAAAAGCCCCCATAATTAGGGGGCTTACCGTTGTGGTGGACGCAAAGGGTGGCAGTTCGAACCAATTCAGAGAGGATGTCCTGCGTCTATACGAAGTTTCGGAATATATCCGTATGCAGGAATCAAGCGTCGCACGGCTGAAATCCGGCTCAAATGGGCCAATATCGGCAGCGGGGTGATCAGTTGAGAACGTACGGTGGGAGATACGAACCGGAGTATAGGAGGGAACAAAATATGTGCGTCGATCCTCACTTGATAATTTGGTCAAGAACCATGAAAGGGGGCTTGCGCCCCCTCCTCATAATCAGTGTCTGATTACAATCTTTTCCGTTCGCCTGTCTTCCCGGCTCTCCACCACCAGCAGATACGGACCCGATGGTACCTCGGCGGTGCGTACCATCATACTGTGACTCCCGGCAGCGAGCACCGCATCCTGCGCAATGATCATCACAACATGTCCTGCGATGTCGTGCAGGCGGATGCTGGTGGCCTCAGTTTCAGCTACCGTCAACCGCACCGTCATCTGATCGTTACAGGGGGCGGGGAAGCTTCCGAGTGCGAACTGCGGCAGCGTCCCGTCCAGACGCACCTCAACCTCGGGCGAGTACTCGTACTGACCATCGAGATCAATCTGCTTTAACCGATAGCGGAGTTGGGTGGTCTCAAGTTGTACGTCTTGGAGCTTGTCTGTGAATTGATAGCTATGTGCCTTTGTGGTCGTTCCTCTGCCTTCGACGAAGCCGAGCGTATTCCACGCTCCGTCTATGTTGCGTTGCACTTCAAAACCGTAGTTACCTGTCTCGGTGGCGGTTGTCCATGCAAGGTGAACCACGCCTTTCTGCAGCGTGGCGGAGAAGGTGAGCATCTCCACAGGGATGACCACCGATCCCGAACAGAGGCACGATGGATCGGCAAGGGTAAGCGTGCCATGACCGGTGCCGTTCGCGAAGATGGTGTCGGCGCAGATCACCGCACTCTGCGGCACGGAGATGGATGCACCTTGGGGAATCGTGATGGTGCCGCGCTGGGCAGAGAGGATACTCGGCAGGAGCATGCCCAGCAGAAGGGCGAGGATGCCCGTGAGAATCGTTCGCTTTGTCATTGTCCTGCCTCCGTATTAAGTAGATGTGCCTGGTGCTGATCCTGCTTCGTCTCTGCCTGCTGCAGTTCGCGCACGAGCTGAGTCAACTCACGGTACTGTGCATCGCGAAGTGAATTCTCCTGCCGCAGCAACACCATCTCGTGTTGCAGGCGTGCGATTTCGGCGTCCTTCATATCGAGTTGCTGTTTCATCGCGGTCATCGATTTTTGATTTGACGATGTACGTTTCTCCAACGCCTGCACCGCGATGCAGAGCACGCCATCCACATCTGCCGAGGCAAGAAGCGTGTCACAGCCGATCGTACCAACGCCGTCATGACCGAAAGCGGAATACCACTCCTGTGCGATAGGGCCATAATGTCGTTCTGTGTGAGGATCGTGCCCTATGAAGTTCCAGCTGCCGAGTCGCAGTCGGCTGAATTGCTGCAGCACGGATTCCCCGTCCGCAGGCAGGTGATTTTCTTTCTTCGTCGAATCGGAACAGGAACTCCACGAGGTGCTGTGATTCTGCAGGACCACGCAGTACGTATTTCCCGCTGACTTGTCTGTGAAAAGGCTGAATCCGGTGTGGAAGACGGCGTAGAAGTGATTGGAGCCATATGCCCGCCGGGTTCCCAGTGACGTTGCACTCGCGTCTCCGAGATACATGGTTCCCGTGTGTCCATTCGTCGAGACGTAGCGACCGATCGCCACGGAATAAGAGCCGCTCGATGTGGTTTGACTGCCCATTCCGATGGCGCAGGTACCTGCGGCAGAGACATCTTGCCCCATCGCAAATGAGTACTGTCCGCTTGCGACCACATCCCCCCCCATTGCGATGGCGCCGACTCCGCTGGCGACTGGCCTGACACCGATGGCAAACGACGAAGCCCCGCTTGCCTCCGACGCTGTACCAAAAGCCGTGGAATGCGAGCCGCTGGCTTCCGTACACCACCCGCAGGCAAGGGAGACGGAACCGCTTGCCACTGTCGTATTCCCGAATGCCGTGGATTGTACCCCGTTTGCTTTCGTCGAATACCCACCCGCGAAGGAGTAATCTCCGACGACCGCATCGTTCCAGCAGCCGCTGTAACTGTACCCGGCCCGAAACGCTGCTTTTTTCGGATACCAGAACATCACGGCATCGGTCGTGAAAGGAAGTGACACGCCGGAGCCCCACACTCCTCGCGCCAGAATGCCGCCGTCCGAGGCCAGACTTAGCCTGAATTCCGGATTGTTCGTCCCGATACCGGTGCGCCCTGTCCCGCGGACAGTGAACAGGCTCGTATTGGAATTGTCAAGTATTGAGAAACCATTGCCGTGTGAACTGCCGGGGAGTCTCGATTCGATGTCCTGTGCGTGCAGAGCCGGATAGCAGAGCAATAAACCCGCTGCCACGAAGCATAATAGTGCCCTCATCGTGATTCCTCCGATGGAATGTGTATTGGAATGGATTGCTTGCGATGAAGAATCCTACACTGTACCCGGGGTAGCTGAGTAGCAGGTTATAGGATGATTGACTCTGAAAAGGATAGATATAATCCGGGACATTGTCAACTGTTGGTATCACCCATGGAACGTGGATGAAAATTTGAACCACTACTAGTACGTTTTGCGTGTCTGACGTCAAAGGTTACTGGACAGGGCAGGCGGATAGCTTTTGTCTGTCTTGTTCCCGAATCCATTCGGAACGATCTGGTCCTGTACTTTCATCCATAGGAGCTGAACTGAGAGAAGTGGCCAGCATCGATTTTCATGGAAACCGATACATGAGCTAAAACGAGTAAACCCCCGCAATGCGGGGGTTTACTCGTTTCGTGGACGCAGCGGGATTTGAACCTGCGACCTCTCGCGTGTGAGGCGAGCGCTCTGGACCAACTGAGCTATGCGTCCAAACAGACTCCAAATATAGGGCGGGTCGGGGAGAATTTCAACAGCGGATGCGTCTTCACGTACTTTTTTCATCTCCTCGTTGGAATATCAGGTCGTGAGATCGCGTCATCAGCCGCGCGGGATGTTGTGCATGGCCTCTCCGTGCTGGAAGTCGATGCGCCGCAATGAAATTGCAGCGGTATGAGATCGGGTACTTGACTTATGAACATATGTTCGTTATATTGCCTCATGAGTAATGAACGTATGTCCATAATGGAGTATATATGCCGCGACCCAGAAGAAGGCGACGCATTCATGGTCCCCCGCGTTTCGATCACTTCAAGCCGGTCGGCGTGCCGCGCCGCCTGCTTGAGACGCTCACGCTGAGCGTGGATGAGTTCGAAGCGATTCGGCTTGCGGACCTCGAAGGACTCGACCAGGAGCGCGCCGCGGAAAAGATGAATATCTCGCGTCCGACGTTTTCACGCCTCGTGGAAACAGCGCGCGGGAAGGTCGCACGCGTGCTTGTCGAAGGACGCGAACTGCGTATCGAAGGTGGCGCGGTGGACTTCATCCATACCGTGCGGCGTTGCCGCGACTGCGGGGACGAGGCGCTTGATCCGCTTCCGGCAGGGGATACGGATCCGGAGACAGGGGAGCGGTGTCACGTCTGCGGTTCGGATAATCTCGAGGATCTCGCATTCAATGTCATGCGTGGGGGCGGAAGACAACGGCATGGACGCCGGGGAGGAGCGTCATGACCATCACCGTCGCCAGCGGAAAGGGCGGAAGCGGAAAGACAATGGTCACCGCATCCCTCGCGGCACTGCTCGCACAGGAACAGCCCGTCACATTGCTCGATCTCGATGTCGAGGAACCGAACCTCCACCTGTTCTTCGATCTCCCGGTGCGGCGTGAGGGACCGGTGTGGAGCATGATCCCGGACATCGATGAGGAACGCTGCACGCACTGCGGCGTCTGTTCCTCCATCTGTGAATTCAATGCACTGCTCGTGCTCGAGGAGCAGGTGCTGGTCTTCCCGGAACTCTGTAAGGGATGCCGGGGCTGTGCGGTGCTGTGTCCCGAAGGTGCGGTGGGTGACGGACGCAAGATGATCGGTACGCTGGAAACGCGGCAGGGCGGCGCGATGACGCTGCACAGCGGACGCCTCCGCGTCAGCGAAACCGCCGCTCCCGCACTGATCCGCGCGGTCAAGGAGCGCGCCGGTGCATCAGAGCCCGTCGTCATTTGCGACGCACCGCCGGGGACATCCTGCTCGGCGGTGGAAGCAGTGCGCGATGCGGATTTCGTCATCCTTGTCGGTGAAGCCACGCCGCTCGGACTGCACGACCTCGAGCTGATGGTTCGCACGGTGCGCCAGCTCGAGCGTCCGTACGGCGTCGTCATCAACAAGGCGGTGCCGCAGGATCGCTCGGTGCACGCTTTCTGTGCGTCGGAGAGTATCGAAGTACTGGGCATAATCCCTCACAGCCGCGCTATCGCACAGGCGTGTGCACAGGGACGCCGCATCCCGGAGGCACTGCCCGCCACATACACGGTGTTCGAACACATCCTGCGCGCCGCCCTGCGGCGGGAGGTTACGGCCGTATGAAACAGATCATCCTCCTGAGCGGAAAAGGCGGGACGGGCAAGACCACCATCACGGCAGCGCTCGGCATGCTGGCGGGCAAAGACGCGGTGATGGCGGACTGCGACGTGGATGCATCCAACCTGCACCTGCTCCTGCGCCCGAAAATCCGCAGGGAAACGGAATTCAGCGGCGGTCGTGTGCCCATGTTCGATACGCGTGCCTGCAGGCAGTGCGGCATGTGCGCCGCGGCCTGCGTGTATGACGCCATCGTGATGCGCAACGGACAGTACGAAGTGGACGAAGCCGCCTGCGAGGGCTGCGCCGTCTGCAGTCACGTCTGTCCCGACGGGTACATCACAATGATGCCGCGTGTGACGGGACGATGGTTCGTTTCCCGCAGCCGTTTCCATCAGCACATGGTGCATGCGCGGCTCGGGATCGGCCAGGAGAATTCAGGAAAGCTCGTCACGCAGGTCCGCAACCAGGCGACGGAAATCGCCGCGAAAGAGCGTGTCCCCTATGTCATCGTGGATGGTCCCCCAGGAGTGGGATGTCCCGCGATCGCCTCGGTCTCCGGTGCGTCGGAGGTGCTTCTGGTGACCGAGGCGACGCGCGCGGGACAGCACGATCTTGCGCGCCTGATCGAGTTGCTCGAGCACTTCGGCCTCTCCGGCTCCTGCATTATCAACAAGGCGGATCTCGATGGGGGCGTAAGCCGCGAAATCCGGCGTCTCTGCGAGGATCACCACATCAGCGTCGTCGCGGAACTGCCCTGGTCGGATGTCTTTCCGGAGTCTCTCCGCGAGGCGCGGACACTGATCGAAATGGAGGATATCGAACTGACGGCACAGATTGAAAAGATTTGGAAGCACCTTTCAACAAACGGGAATGGATCATGACGATCGCAATTACGGCAACGGAACACAACTGGACAGCGCCCATGGATGAGCGCTTTGGACGCGCCGGCGGCTTCTTCATCGTCGATGAGGAGAGCGGAGACCGTCGCTATATCGACAACAATGGCAATGTCAATGCCGCGCATGGGGCAGGGACGGGCGCAGCGCAGACGCTGATCGACGAGGGGGTGAAGCTCGTCATCACCGGACGCATCGGTCCCAAGGCCGGAGACGCTCTGCGTGCCGCCGGGATCGAGGTCATGGAACTGCCCGCGGGGACATCCGTCGAGCAGGCGTTTGAACAGTATCACAATCAGCATGCATGAATACACGAACTGAAGGAGGTTATCATGCCAGGATTTGACAGAACAGGACCCGAAGGAAGAGGACCGATGACCGGTTGGCGCAGGGGATACTGCGCCGGGACACGGCCTCGAAACGATGATGATGAACGCAGGAGGGATATCGATGAAGTGAGAGGGGAGCATCTGGACGGTCCTGCCGAGCCGTGGTACGGTCCGGGAACGGAAGCCGGGTATGGATCCGGTCCCGGATACGGCCGCGGCATGGCGTATCGATGGGGACTGGGTGGCTTCGGCCGTGGCCGCGGACGCGGATTCGGTCCCGGGCGCGGTCAGGGTCGCGGATACGGCCGCGGCGGCCGGCGCTGAGTGCCGTTCACTCAGTTCCGCCCTGCGGCAGCACACCCGCGGCACGCCCGCGGCACGCCCGCGGCACGCCCGCGGCACGCCCGCATCGCACGCCGCAATCGCATTGTGCGATTCACTCCGCCGTGCAGGGTGGTCCGTCCAGGCAGTATCCATGAGGTGTATAAAGGATCACCCTCGCGCGGCGTATCGATAAACAACGAGGCCCGTCCCCGCACGGGAACAGGCCTCAGTTGTGTTCGAGAGACCGGCCGGGAATCCCCGGCCAGATTCATATCGGCAGGTCAGAACGGAAGATCCTCGTCTTCCTTCTGTCCGCCACCGCCGCCGGAGGGCTCGGTCGGAGGAGGCGCGCCGCCGCCGGACTGCTGTCCGCCGCCGTTGCCGCCGCGGGAGTCAAGGAACATGAACTCGTTCGCCACGATCTCCGTGGTATAACGCTTGTTCCCGTCCTTGTCTTCCCAGCTGCGCGTCTGCAGCTTTCCTTCGATGTAGACTTTCGATCCCTTTTTCAGGTACTCACCAAAGAGCTCGGCGAGCTTGCGCCAGGCGACGATGCGATGCCATTCGGTGCGCTCGACCAGGTTGCCGTTCTGATCCTTGTAGGATTCGTTGGTTGCCATGTTGAAGTTCGCAACAGGGACGTTGCTTTCGGTGTAGCGCAGCTCGGGGTCGCTCCCGAGGTGGCCGATCAGCATAACCTTATTCAGGCCGTAAGACATGGTGAGTTCTCCTTTGTTGTTCCCCAAAAGTGATTTAGTGGTTGGGGAAGAGTATACAGGAACGATGAGTTAATAGCAAGAGAAAAGGAGCGGTATATGTCGCATCGCGGAAATCGCCCGGATCGCCGGCGAGCACCATCTGCTCCCGGCGCACGGTGCGGAGAAAATCACCGTCGCGCGTGAACCAGTGCAGCGCGTCGGGGGTGACGACCAGCGCGTGATTGGGTAGCATCGCGATACCCTGCGCGTCGGAAAACCGTCCGTTTCCAAAATGAAACAGAAAATTTCCGAACAAATCAAATGCCGCGACCCGGTGGGATTCGAGCACGTAGAGACGCTCGCCGCCCATGGCCATGGCCACCGGCTCGGTCAGGCGTCCCTCGCCCGACTCGATGCCCCCGAAGACAGCGGAGGCGCGGTTGAAGCCCGTGATTGAGACCACCTGATTGTTTTCCCCATCGAGCACGTACAGTTCCTCGAGCGGCGAATTGACAACATCGATCGGATAACGGAAGCCCGGATCCACACTGCCCGACTCGCCGTCGAGCGTCGCCATGAAATGCAGTCCCCGGTCGAAACGCGAGATGCGATGATTCCCCATGTCAGCGACGTACACGGCGATGCCCAGGCTGGCGTCGAGTCCCATCGGCCGGTCGAAGGACGTGTTGTCCCATCCCGGACCGCCCACTTCGGCGAGCATATTGCCCTTGCGGTCGTACTTCCGGATCAGCGACGCGCCGGCATCCGCCACATAGATGTGCCCGAACTGATCGACCGACACGGCCTCCGCCGCGCTGAAATCCCCGAAGCGGTATTCCTCCACCATGACGTCCTGTGCCGCAGCCGTGAAGAGCGGCAAGAGGCAGCTGGCAATAAGCAGGAGGCAGGAAGCAGTACGCATCATCCTCCCCTACTGGGTTTCGAAAAGCTCGGTAACCGGACTGCGAAAAAGAAGGGGGAGATCCAGCGACGACTGCATGCGCACCGCGATGCGTACCTTCGGATACTGCGCGATGTCGATCGGCTTGAGGCCGTACGACGGCGAGCGGAACGCGATCTCGATGGTGTCGCCGGGCTGGATCGTGACCTGCCGGACCCGGTGGTCGTCGACGGTGACCATGGCAGGATAGCGGCGCAGGGGCATCAGCGAAGGCGCGTCGACGATGACGGCCTCGGGATCGCTGAGCGTGACCGGCTGCTCGCTGATGTTGGCGATGGAGAGCCGCAGGACCGCGTTGCACTGCGGCTTGGAGCCGGGCATGGAGTCGTTCCATACCTGCGTCTCCGCGGGAGCCACGGTGAGGTACTCGAAGATCGAGGTGCTGGAGCAGGCGCCCGCGAACAGCGCGAGCGCCGCAACGAGCAGAAGGTTACTTCGTGACGGTGATCGGCGCACTCTTCGCATCCGTACGGTATCCATCGGTGGTCTGGAAGGAGAGTCCCACAATGACCTGCGGGTGTTTCTGGGGATCGAAGGCCTGGAGTCCGAGCGGCATCACCACGGGGATTTCACGCGTCTCCTTCGGGAGGAGGCGCACAGTGGAAATCGAGCCGTAGGAATCGGGGATGATGGGACGGAAGCGCAGCAGTGCCTCATTCGTGGCGGCGCTGATCAGCTCGCCTTCGAGGAAGCCAACGTTCATCTGCTTTTCGGTGCGGTTGATGAGGCGGACGGTGATGGTTCCGGAAACGTTGGTTTCGCTGCCGGCCTTTTCGATGGCGATTTTCGTCGGTCCGTACTGGACGGCGAGGGAGTCGGTGGTGGCATCCGAAGAACAGCCGGCAAGAAGGATCACTGCAAGCGGCAGGATCGCAAACATGGGAGCAAGACGCTTCATCATGGGAACTCACACTGTTAATGATTGAATGGATTCTGCTTGCGGGGACCGGTGCACGGACCGGCCGTCACGAACTGCGGCCGGTCCATCGGGGCCGGCCGCATCAGTTCTGGATGATCAGGTTCTCCGCTCAATGCCGGACGAGTGCCGGAGACGGGCGGGTCAGTTCAGGCGGAAGCGCACCGGCACGGAGACTTTTACATTGACGGGCTTGCCGCGCTGCATGCCGGGATTGAAGCGCACTTTCTTGACCGCTTCCATCGCCGCTTCGTCGCAGCCGCCGCCGATGCCGCGGAGCACTTCCGTCGCGGTCACGACGCCATCCTTGTTGACATAGGCCAGCACGATCACCGTGCCTTCGACACCCGCGCGGATCGCGAGATCGGGATAGACGAGATTTTCACGTACAGAGTTCATCCCGCCGATAATGGTCGGAGGATCCTCGACGACCTCGAAGTAGATTTCCTCTTCTTCGTCATCCTGCTGCTGGGGAGGAGGTGCGGATGGCGCTTCCATCTGCACGCCGAGATCGATTTCCGAACTGATGTCAATGTCCTCGATGGCATCCGCGCTCGGTGCCTCGATGGGGATCGGCGGACGCGGCGGTGGCGGGGGACGATTCTCCTGGCGCGTGTTTTCGATGTCCTCCACCTTGACGGTTTCCTGGCTGGCTTCGATGACCACCTGTTCCCGATCGATGTCGGGGAAGAATGCGAACGCGGCCGTGATCAGCAGCAGCGAGATGATGAGCGACACCTCGAAATACCGCCGGGCTTTTGCCCTCAGATCGGCCTTGGGGGTTTTTTCGACTGCCATCGTGTAATCCTGTTCAATATCTGAATAAAACGTCTTGCGCAGTTCGGGTACAGCAATATACCGAGACACTGCAGGATTGTCAACATATTGCCTACCGCACCGGTGCGGAAAATGTTCCGTACGCGCCTGAAAAAACGGCTTCGAAGAATTTTTCGGGCGGAATGTTGATTTTTCATGAGTGGCAATTTATCTTTGTTGTCTCGCCTGGATGGCGGAATTGGCAGACGCGCTACATTCAGGGTGTAGTGTCCGCAAGGGCGTGCAGGTTCGACTCCTGTTCCAGGCACCAGCAAGGCGAGAAGCCCCGTGTGATGATCAATCGCACGGGGTTTTCCACACCCTCACGGGTGTGGTTAGCACACACCACCGGCGGAATGCGGTAATCACACGCGTGAGCGTGTGGTCAGGCGACCTGCTCCCGTCAGTGTCAGGCGGTAGCCACACGCGTAAGCGTGTGGTCAGGCGACCTGCTCCCGTCAGTGTCAGGCGGTATCCACACGCGTAAGCGTGTGGTCAGGCGACCTGCCCCCGTCAGTGTCAGGCGGTAGCCACACGCGTAAGCGTGTGGTTGAAGCGATCAGGCACCCAATCCAATCACTCGATCAGAAGCACACGGGATACTCGTGCGGCACCTGCTTCAACCGAAAGCACATATACCCCCGTTGGAAGTGCTGCCTGCAGCCTCAGATGCAAACGGTGCGTCCCCGCCGGCATCATGCCGTACTCCCGAACGAATCGCGTCCTCCCGAGGAGATCAACGATCCGCAGCACAAGGGAGCGTGGTGCATCCAGCGTGACCGGAATCCGCAGCGCGGAAGCGGATGATGCCGCGTACGGCTGCGGCCACGGCGCACCGAGTTCGACCTCCCGCGGCAGCGGCTGCGCCAATGGCGGCTGCTCGGCACCGGTGACGAACTGCGCCATGTAATGCGTGACGACACACTGGGCGTAATTGATCAGCGCGACCAGGTCCTCCTCCACGGTCGGACCGCCCTGCGCGCCGATGCGCGCAATAATGACCTCCTGCGTGTCACCCGGAGCGAGATGGAAGGGACCCATCGAGACAAGCAGTGTGCGGTGTCCCGCCGCGGCGTGCTCTCCGTCAATCCAGCCAAGGTTCAGAAGGCGATTCCCCGCTGCGGCGAATCGCGTCGCGCGCGCAGTGACGGGATCCTCCTGCGCGCTGCCGTCCGGACGCAGCCCGAGCATCGCATTGCGCAGCCTGTATGGAAACGCGCTGTCGGTGGTATCGGGCAGGGACTGATATTCCCCCGTGTCCGAAAAATAGGTGAAGGCATGGTATGGAAGGTTTCGGATCCCCTCGCGGAGTGAAAGGGCGAAGAGTCCGATCGAGGAGGCGTCTTCCACCGCGGGACCCTGCAGCAGCAGATATCCCGCCGCAGGCGGATCCTGCATGGATGCGTCTGTGTCGGATGCGTTGCAGAAGTACGCGAGTCCAAGCGCGGTGTCGATGCCCACGAGGTCGTCGGTCGGATCCCCGAGGGCGACATCCGCGTACATGGCGGTAAACATCGAGCGGAAGAAGCGCGCCGTCGTATTCACGATGCGCAGCCGCTGGAAAACCACGCGTTCGGGACAGCCTTCGCCGGCGTGTGTCCATGCCATGTGCTGCAGGCGGATGCCGGTCGTGGGAAGCATCATCCGTCGGCGGTCGGGAGTTTCACCGTCACCCGTCAGCGTCCACATCGCCTCATCGCCAATGACCAGCGGCACATCTCCGGGGAAATACGGCAGGAGACCGGGCTGCGGTGTGTAGTGTCCGTCTGCGTCGAAATCGATGAAGGGAGCGCCGTACTGCGCTGGCCAGTGCTCGGCTCCGTCGCGGATCTCCGTGCGGAGATCCTCCCCGAGCGCCCGCCATTCATCTTCCGTGAAACGTCCGACATGGCGCGGCGGAACGGGATCAACAGGATTGAACTTCTCCACCTGTCCGTTGACGCAGAGCTTCGCGCCCGGCCAGTTCCCGATGAAATGCAACGTGTCGGAGAAGCCCACCGCTCCCGAGAGGGCGCTGACGAGAAAGCCGTCCTGCCGCACCAGCGCGCTGCTGTCAGAGATGTCGGGCGCCTTGCTCCACCACCAGCGTCCCCCGCCGAATTCGTCGAAGCGGAATTCGTAATGCGTGCGATGCATCCGCAGGGATTGCGCCTGCGCGGTCTGAACGCACAGTATTGTCAGGCAGAGAAGGAGAATGATGCGCATGGGGACCTCCGGGGTATGGAGGTAAACTATCGGGTGCGGGAAAGATTGTCAAGATATGAGAGCAGGAAGTGCAAAGTGCAGAGTGCAAAGTGCAAAAGTCGCTGTCGATGCCCCGATAGCTTTACGCCATAGCTTCGGAGTCATGCAGAACGGGCTGCAGCCTGTTCTTTCCCCAACAATGTGCGTCGGGGATTGCTGATTGAGATCTTTGCACTTTGCACTTTGTCCCGATGCCGTTGCATCTTACCAATATGCAAGTGCTGGATCAGACATTCTACGTTCGTTCGACATTGACCGTCGCACGCGAGCTGCTGGGGAAGGTTTTTTTCCGCAAGTACGAGGGGGCGCTGCTCTCGGGACGCATCGTGGAGGTGGAGGCGTATCACGAGGAGGGCGACGAGGCGGCACACTCTTACAACGGACGGCGGCCGCGCAACGAGGTGATGTTCCGCGAAGGGGGACGTCTCTATGTGTATTTCACATATGGGATGCATTTCTGCATGAATGTCGTGACAGAAGAAGAGGGTGTAGGCGCGGCGGTGCTGATCCGCGGGATCGAACCGCTCGAGGGCATCGACACCATGCGTGAACTGCGCGGGCATCCCCGGCGGGAACATGACCTTACCAACGGACCGGCAAAAATCTGCCAGGCATTCGGCATCGCACGCGCGGAGAACGGTCTGCCGCTCGACGGCGCCGTCCTCGGCATTGCCAATGCCCCCGCCATTCCGGCAACGCACGTGATGACATCCTCCCGTATCGGCATTTCGCGCAGCCGTGTTCTCCCGTGGCGGATGTACGTTGAAGACAGCCCGTGGGTCTCGCGCGCGCGTCCGGCACACCCGTAGACATCCATCCCAAATCATTATTTTTATTTGACCTGAAAATAAACGTACCGGGTCTTGGTATCTGTTTATTTTTTTCACATTTTGCCGTCTGACTGAACTGAATTTTGTTCACTGCAACGACCCGTCGACCAACGAATCCGCGCATGCAGATCTCCCGCGAACGCATACATCCTTCCCCCATATTCGTCTCGCCTTTTCTTCACTCAGAACCAATACAAAGGAAGGTATCATGAGCACTGGTGCCTATGCATTCCTGTACTTCGGGGACACCGAACAGCTGCTGCCGGCGATTGACGCGCTCACGGCCATGCCCGAGCTGCGCGCCTGGCACGCGGTGGACGGGCATTACCATCTTGCCGTCGCGCTGCGCGAAGGCGGCGAGAACGTGCGCGATGCACTCAATGAACTGCCCGGACTGCAGCACATGCTGTTCTGTCCCGTTCAGCGCGAACCGCGCGGGGAGTTCACCGTGGAAAGCGAGCCGAGCTATGCCTGGCTCACCATGGAAATCGACAGGGAAAAACAGACGGCGGTGGAGCAGGCGCTCGAAGCCCTGCCGGCCGAGCAGCTGCCGGCGCTGGCCTTCGGCGACTGCGGAGCGGTGGCCGCCGTGCAGGGACCGACTTTCGAGGCGATCGACCGCCTCGTGGAGAGCAGTATCCGTCCGCTCGACGGCATGCTGCGCGTCAAACGCGACTGGATTATCGACCTCACCCAATTATAGAGGGCTGACCGATGGCAGAACAGACCACAGAAGAATTCAAGCAGTTCAACGTCGATCTCTGGAAGTTCGACGGGCATGAGGGCGCCCTCATCCCGCTGCTGCAATCGGCGCAGGACACCTACGGGTATGTGCCGGAAAAAGCGATTCATTACATCAGCCACGTCACGGGCATCCCGGCGGCGGAGATCTACGGCGTCGTGACGTTCTACGCCCAGTTCCGCACGAAACCGCTGGGCAAGAACATCATCCGCGTCTGTAACGGCACGGCCTGCCATGTCAACGGCGTGAAGATGCTCTACAACACGATCAACGAGGAGCTCGGGCTCAACTACGACGAGACCACCGACGACGGGCAGTTCAGCCTGCTGTCGGTCGCCTGTATCGGCTGTTGCTCGCTCGCCCCGGTGATCACAATCAACGGCGAGGTGTTCGGACGCCTCGACGCAGCGAAGCTGCGGAAAATTCTTCGCGATGCCCAGCGTCGCGCCAAAGCAAGCGAACAGTAAAGGCGGCGAGGTGCATACATGAAAACAGTACTGGTAGGACTCGGAACCTGCGGTATTTCCGCGGGCGGAGAAAAAGTGTATCAGGCGCTGCAGGAGGAACTCAAGGAGAATCCCGGCGCCTTCGAGCTCAAGGAAACAGGCTGCATCGGTATGTGCTACCGCGAGCCGCTGGTGGAAATCCAGGACGGCAACGGCGGCAGCCATATCTATGCGGAAGTGACGCCCGAGCGCGTCGGCCGCATCGTCGAGGAAGACGTGCTCGGTACGACGATCATCGACGACTGGCTCGCCACCGGCGAGGGTCGCGAAAAGGGCTTTTTCGAAAACCAGGTACGCATTGCCCTGCGCAACTGCGGTATCATCGATCCGGGCTCGATCGAGGAATATGTCGCGCGTGACGGTTACAAGGCCGCCACGAAGGCGATCAGGGATATGACACCGGAGGATGTGATCGAGGAAGTGCTGGCCTCCGGGCTGCGCGGACGCGGCGGCGGCGGTTTCCCGACCGGGAAGAAGTGGCAGTTTACCCGAGCCGCGAAAGGCGACAAGAAATACATCATCTGCAACGCCGACGAGGGCGATCCGGGTGCGTTCATGGACCGTTCGGTGCTCGAGAGCGATCCGCACGCGGTGCTCGAGGGCATGATGATCGCGGGATACGCGATTGGCGCCGATGAAGCTTATATCTACTGCCGCGCCGAGTATCCGAAAGCGATCTCGCGCCTGCGCCAGGCGATTTCACAGGCGCAGAAGCGCGGACTGCTCGGGGAGAACATCCTCGACAGCGGCTTCAGCTTCAAGATCAAGATCAAGGAAGGTGCCGGTGCGTTCGTCTGCGGCGAGGAAACCGCGCTGATCGCGTCGATCGAAGGACGCCGCGGCATGCCGCGCTTCCGTCCGCCCTTCCCGGCGAACTCCGGACTCTGGGGCAAGCCGACGAACATCAACAACGTCGAGACCTTTGCCAACATCCCGTGGATTGTGCTCAACGGCGGTGCCGCGTTCGCCGCACACGGCACGGAAAACAGCAAGGGCACCAAGGTGTTCGCCATGGCGGGCAAGGTGCGGCGCACGGGACTGATCGAAGTGCCGATGGGACTGACGATCAACTCCATCATCTTCGACGTCTGCGGCGGCATCATGGACGACAAGAAGTTCAAGGCCGTACAGATGGGCGGTCCTTCGGGCGGCTGCATCCCTGCGGAGATGTGCGACATTCACGTCGACTATCAGGAGGTCAACAAGACCGGCGCCATCATGGGCTCGGGCGGACTGATCGTCATGGACGAAACGACCTGCATGGTCGACGTCGCGAAATTCTTCCTGACCTTTACGCAGGCCGAATCCTGCGGAAAGTGCACCTTCTGCCGCATCGGAACGAAGCGCATGCTCGAAATTCTCGAGCGTATCACCGACGGACAGGGCACGATGGAGGATCTCGACAATCTCGAAGAACTCAGCGATCAGATCAAGGCGGCATCGCTCTGCGGACTCGGACAGACCGCGCCGAATCCCGTCATAACCACGCTGAAATATTTCCGCGACGAATACGTCGCCCACATCCAGGACAAGAAATGTCCCGCACACGAGTGCGCCGCGCTGCTCACGTACACGATCAACGACAATTGCAACGGCTGCACTGCCTGCGCGCGGGCCTGTCCCACGGCCGCGATCACGGGCGAGCGAAAGGAGATGCACTACGTCGATCAGGATCTGTGCATCAAGTGCGGAAAATGTTTCACTGTCTGTCGCTTTGACGCGGTAACGAAGGACTGAGGTGCACCATGGTAAATCTTACGATAAACGGACAGCAAGTAACCGCCTCCCCTGACAAAACGATTCTCCAGGTCTGCCACGAGCAGAACCTCGACAGCATCCCCACGCTCTGCTACGACGAGAAGCTCGAGCCCTTCGGCGCCTGTTTCCTCTGCGTGGTCGAGGTCGAGGGGCAGGGTCGGCTTTTCCCGTCCTGCTCCACGAAGGTTTCCGAGGGCATGGTCATCAACACGCGTTCCGACAAGGTGCGGCGCGCGCGCAAGACCTGTCTGGAGCTGATCGTCTCCAATCACTACGCCGACTGCTTCGGCCCCTGCCGGCTCAACTGTCCGGCAGACGTCGACATCCAGGGTTACATGTCGCTGATCAGCCTCGGGAAATTCAAGGAAGCCGTCGCGCTGATCAAGGAAAAGAACCCGCTGCCATCCGTCTGCGGACGCGTGTGCACGCGCAAGTGCGAGGTGAACTGCCGCCGCACGCTGGTGGATTCCCCGGTGGGTATCGACTTCCTCAAGCGCTATGTGGCTGACCAGGACATGATCGGCGACATGTGGAAACCCGAGGTGAAAGAAGACAACGGCGTGCGCGTGGCCATCATCGGCGGCGGTCCGGCAGGACTCACCGCAGCCTACTACCTTGCGGTGGAAGGCTATCGTCCGGTGGTGTATGAGGCTCTGCCGCATCTCGGCGGCATGCTGCGCTACGGCATTCCCGAATATCGTCTTCCGAAGGACGTGCTCGACAAGGAAATCAGCTGGATCACGGATCTGGGCGTCGAGGTGCACACCGAGCGCATGCTCGGGAAGGATTTCTCGATGGACGATCTCTTCGACCAGGGATTCCGTTCGGTGTTCGTCGCACTCGGCGCGCAGATCGGCAAGCCGATGCGGGTCGAGAACGAAGAATCGGAAGGCGTGCTCAGCGGCGTCGATTTTCTGCGGAACGTGGAAATGAAGACCCATCCGGACATCAAGGGACGCGTTGTCGTGGTCGGCGGCGGCAACACTGCCATTGATGCGGCGCGCACCTCGCTGCGCCTCGGCGCGGATGAAGTCATCCTGCTGTACCGTCGCACGCGCAAGGAGATGCCCGCCAATGAGATGGAAATCGTCGCAGCAGAGGAAGAGGGTGTGAAGATGGAATTCCTCGCTGCTCCCGTGCGTGTGAACGTCGAGGACGGCAGGATGAAATCCATGGAGTGCCTCCGCATGGAGCTTGGCGAGCCCGATGACAGCGGACGGCGCCGTCCCGTCAAGATCGACGGATCGGAGTACACGCTGGACTGTGACTGGGTGATATCCGCCATTGGCCAGGAGCCCTCGCTCGAGGGTGTTGAAGGCGACGAGAGCATTCAGGTCACGAAGTGGAAGACGATCGAAGCGAAGGAAGGCACATTCGCGACGGATCGTCCGGGTGTATTCTCCGGCGGTGATGTGGTCACCGGTCCTGCCGACGCCATCGACGCCATTGCAGCGGGACGGATGGCCGCGCGTGCCATCGACAAGTATGTGCAGACCGGTGTCGCCGATCCGCTCGTCGATCGTTTCGAAAGCAAGCGCGACAACTTCCACAAGCTGACGCGGGACGACATTCCCCAGGTCGCCGAAAGCACGCGCCATCACGCCGAGGAAGTGCCGGTCGCCGAGCGCCTCAAGGGTTTCGGCGAGGTGGAGAAAGCCTACGACGATTCGACGGCGTTCGAGGAAGCGCTGCGCTGTGCTGAGTGCGGCTGTGACGCGGGTCTTTCCTGCCGTCTGCAGGATTACTGCACCGAGTACGGCGTCGATCAGACGCGTTTTGTCGGCGAATTCAACCGCTACAAAGTGGATACACGCCATCCCTTCATCAAGATCGACTCGAACAAGTGCATCAACTGCGGACGCTGCGTCAATACCTGCAAGGACATCCTGAACGTGGCGGCGCTCGGCTTTGTCAACCGCGGATTCCGCACGATCGTGAAGCCGGCAATGGAGAAGGCCCTCCATGAAACGAACTGCGTTTCCTGCGGCAACTGCATCGACGTGTGTCCCACCGGCACGCTGGTCGAACGCATGCCGTTCCGCCGCTCTGGTCCCTGGCAGATGGATGCCGTCTTCAACGTCTGCAACTATTGCTCGGTCGGCTGCAATGTCACCGTCAAGGTGAAGGCTCCCGACCTGTTCTACGTCGTCGGTGCGCCGCCCGATGTCGCGCCGAACTACGGCGAACTCTGTGTACGCGGCCGTTTCGGCTATCAGCATTATCTCGACGGCAGCCGTGTCAAGAAGCCGATGGTGCGCAAGGACGGCGAGCTTGTCGAGGTCAGCTGGGATGAGGCGTTCGAGGCCATCCATAAAGGCCGGCAGCGCATTCTCGAGGATTACGGTGCGGATTCCATGCTGGTTTCCGCTTCGCCCAAGCTCACGGACGAGGAGCTGTATCTCGCCGGACGCTACGCGCGCACCGCGCTGGGGACCAATAACCTCACCTCCTTCTACAAGATGGTCAGTGGCGCGGACTATCACGCACTCGACGACATGCTCGGCTCTACGCTCTCCAGTGTCGGCGTCGAGGAGCTTGAAAGCGCCGATCTGTATCTCTTCCTCGGCGGCAATCCGACGATCGAGAATCCCGTCATGGGGTGGCGTGTCAAGCGGCGCATGCGCCAGGGCGCGGAAGCAATCGTTATCAATTCCGCCGAGATCGATCTCGTCCCGCACGCCACCGTCTGGGCCGATCCGCGTCGCGGCACGGCCACGAAGCTGCTCAACGGCATTATCGCCGAGCTGATCCGCACGGGCGCCGTCAATGAGGATTTCGTTGCGCGTCGCACGGTGAACTACGAGCAGGTGCGCGACAAGCTGCAGGATATCGACCTGCACGAAGTGGCGCTGGTTTCGGGCGTGCCGGAGGACCGTATCCGCACCATGGTTGCGCTTCTCTCCGATCCCGGGAAGAAGATCGTGGCGTGGTACAATCTCGACAGCCGTCTCGACCGTGCGAGCGAGGATCTCAAGGCGCTCACAACGCTGATGATGCTGCTCGGACGGGTCGGCGTGGAAGGTTCCGGCATCGCGCTGTTCACAAATGAATGCAACCACACCGGCATGACGGTGGCGGGCTTCGACCGCCAGCTTCTGCCGGGTGGAGCAAGCATCAGGAACACGCGTATCCTCGACGCTGTCAACCGCTTCTGGAAGCATGACATCAGCGAGGTCGTCGCGAGCGGTACGAACCTGCCGCGGAAGATCCGTGAGGACAAGATCCGCGGTGCCTTCATCTTCGGTGAGAATCCGGCGGCCTCGGAGGATTACAACTCCTTCGCCAACAATCTCGAATTCCTCGTCGTCGCGGACATGTTCATGACCGAGACTGCGCAGATGGCAGACGTGTTCCTGCCGCTTTCCGGCTATCTCGAGAGCGAGGGACACCTGACCAACTGGGCCGGCATCCGTCAGCAGACCAATCCGATCGGCGAACCCTCGAACGGCATGTCGAATATCGAGATTCTGCGGAAGCTGCTGGAAATGGAAGGCCTCGAACCATCCTTTACGGGCTACGAGGATCTTTCTGCCGAGATGATGTCATTCATCCGCCAGCAGGGACTCGAGGGCCGTATCGACCGCACGTTCCCGACATCGGACGGCAAGGCGCACTTCGTGCTGTACTCCGACCAGGTTCTGCCGACCAGCGCGAAGGTCCCGGCCGTACTCGAAATCGACGCGCGCATGAACGAGCGCATGACGATGATCGAGGCCTGATGGCGGAAGTGCATAATATCCCATCGTGAGCGAAGCGCAGGGCCTGCCATGGGTCCTGCGCTTTGCGCTATTCGCATTGACACCTGTGCTGCCGGCCCTGCGCGGCGATTCCCGGCGCGGTTTTGTGCTTTCATCCCCGATGTCCTATCTTACGGGTACAGATCGCCATGATATCTTTCAGTCAACATCCATTATCGCCTGATGAGAAGACTGCCCGCGCGTTGTTTGACCGCAACATAGCGAACAGTCTGGCCGTCAACGATGGTGCCTTCGAAGAGGTGCTGGCGGACATCATCAACCAGCTTGAACGTCCGCCGCGCATCGGTGACCGCTATCTGACGGCCTGGATCATGGCCCGCCGTATCGCCGAGGCAATGAAGGAGGGCTTCGCGGGGCTTCCGCCGAATGGCTTCGATTTTGCATGCTGGCTGTGGGAAGCGGCGCCGCTTCACGTCGTAACGATCCCGCAGGCCAATGCAATAGGGACATCGCACGGGTATCGCTATGGAGTCATTCACCTGCGGAAAATTGCCGCGATGGTGGCCGGAAGTTACGTGCAGCAGCAGCCCCTGAAGACGTCGTCGGTCATCGAATTGATTGATATGAGTGTCGACTGGGTGGATGCCAGGAATCTCATTTCCTACGCGCTGGTTGATCACTATCAGCAGCACTTCCTCGACAGTTACGGAGAGCTTGCCGCGCTGCTGGATTCTTCCCGTCGATGGCGCAGGCTGATTCCGCTCGGTGTCGCGGCACGGATCCTCGGTGAGGAGCCGGAACTCAGTGACATCGCCTATCGTCTCGTGCGCGCGGGCTGTGCCTTTCTCGACGATCCGCATGTCTATGACGCCCTTCGCTACGTGCTGCGTGTGGCGGGCATGTACGGCGATCAGCATGCCATGATGACGTTTCTCTCATCCCTGAATACATCGGATGCGGATGGCGTTCGGGATCTCGTCTGTGATTTTATTCGTAACCCCAAGCTGCGATGGGATGAACTTCCCTTCGATGCCTTCGCGGCGTTGCTGCATGACTGGAAACGCAGCGGTGACGGCGCAGCCGCCAACAGTTGCATCGACCGGGCCCTGGAGCGGCTGTCGCTCGCCAAGGCAGGCTGACCCCTGTCCGGTGCTGATCCTATCCGGTGCTGATCCTATCCGGTGCTGACCCTATGCGGCGCTGACGCGTCCGACGACGACGGGATTTTCGTCAGACAGCGCATTGAGAACTTCGTCCTTCGATGCTGGATCAACGACACAGATCATTCCAATGCCGAGATTGAAGGTCCGCCGCATGTCTTCAACAGGCACCTCTCCCAGTTCCTGAATCATCGAGAAAATGCGCGGCCATTCCCAGGCGTCCCAGTCGATCTCAAGAGCGAGGTCGTCCGGGATGATGCGTCCCGTATTGCCGACGATGCCACCGCCGGTGATGTGCGAGAGGCCATGGAAGAGTTCTTTTTCGAGGAGGGGCTGCAGGAGCGGACCGTAGGAGCGATGGACGGCGAGAAGAGCGTCAGCGAGTGTCCCGCCGAGATCTTCAAAATGTGCATCGAGTGAAAAGTGGGGGAGCAGCGCCGCACGTGCAAGGGAATAGCCGTTTGTGTGGAGTCCGGTTGACGGAAGTCCGATGAGCACGTCGTCTTTCTGCACCATTTCCCTGCGCAGGATGCGGCTTTTTTCCACCACGCCGATGATGGTGCCGGCGATATCGTACTCGTTCGGGGCGTACATCCCCGGCATTTCCGCAGTCTCGCCGCCGATCAGGGCGCAGTCGTTTTCGCGGCACGCGATCACGAATCCTTCGATCACCTGCTCGGCGACGTCGGGATCGAGTCGGCCGGTGGCGAAATAATCCATGAAGAAAAGAGGACGCGCACCGGTGGTGAGGATGTCATTGATACAGTGATTGACGAGATCCTGTCCGACAGTGTGATGACGGCCCGCCATCGCGGCGATTTTCAGCTTTGTGCCGACGCCGTCTACACTCGAGACAAGGACCGGTTCGTGCATGTCGGGGAAACCCGCATCGTAGAGTGCGCCGAAGCCACCGATTCCGGTCAGCACGCGCGGTCCATGCGTACTTTTGACGCGTCCCGCGATGCGGCGCACCAGTTCATTCCCGGAATCGATATCGACACCTGCATTTTTATACGTAAGACTCACAAAAGACTCCATTTCCGTAAAACTCTCAAATTAGACGACCAACTGATCAGAAGCAAGAAAAGATCCTCTTGGCATCGGTATTATCGTTCATGGTCTCGCGGAAAAAATAATCCAGAAAATTTGCCCAGGTGTTGAAAATATGTCACATGTGACTTATATTCACTCTAAACCATGTGACTGTCTTTACCCATCCGTGGGAAAGGTCCTGCGGCTCCAAATTTGGTCCATCGGAATTTTTGAAGATTCACCATGCCTCCAGGTCGTGGAGGGTTTACTGGAGGCATCGCATCAGAGCGTGGTTACGGAGCGGAAACGCGTCGTAACCCGACCCCGATGGCGCTTACTACAAGCGGCATCACCTCGTGGATGAAACGTCCCGCCGGCACGCGGGGCGTTTTTTTTTACCCGGTTAACAGAAAACGCTCCAGCGTGTAGCGTGGAGCGTTCCGGGAGAGCGGGAGACGGGACTCGAACCCGCGACATTCAGCTTGGGAAGCTGACACTCTACCAACTGAGTTACACCCGCGAATATTTTCAGAAAATATAGACTGTCCGTCGATGGAAGTCAAGCGACGTGTCACTGGCGTGAAATGCGCCGAATCCCTCTGGTACGTTCGGCTCAATCACTATCGGGAATTTCCCGTCCGTCTCCGCCGCACATGACGCTTCTGCTCGATCGCTTCGCGAGCAGGACGAGCGCAGGCCGCGAGACTGGTATGAGGAAACGCGTCCCGCAGCGTCCGCAGTCATTCCTCAACCACACCGAGCTGTTTCGCGAGACGGTCGAGTTTGCTGGCCATACCGATGCAGATCAACATGCTGTCTGGGACGAGGATGGTGTCGGGAGAAGGATTGTATTCGAATTCACCGTCGGGCGTGCGGACGGCAAGGACGATGATATTCAGTTCCGACCGAATATTCGTGTCACGCAGTGCCATGTTTGCATAGTTACAGTGCGGAGTCACGCGCAGTTCCTCGATTTCAAGGCTTCCGGTCGCCGCCTCGTTCGAGGAGTTCACGACATCCATGAAATTGACGACATGCGGACGCAGGACGGCATTCGCGATGTATCGACCGCCGATGTCGTAGGGAGAAATCACTTTGTCGGCGCCGGCCTGCTTGACCTTGGTGGCTGAGATCGCATCGCTTGCCCGCGCAATGATGCGGATATCCGGACGCAGGTTCCTTGCAGAGAGAGCGACATATACGTTGTCGGCGTCCGTCGGCAGCGTGGCGACGATCGTGCTCGCACTCTGGATCTGCGCATTCTGCAGCGAGGTGTCGTTTGTGGCATTGCCGTCCACATACAGGAACCCAAGGGCATCGAGCCGCTCGAGAACTGCTTCCTCCCGCTCGATGATGACGAAGGCCACGCCGCGTGCCTGCAGACGGGAAGCGACCTGCTCACCGATGCGGCCATAGCCGCAGATAATGACGTGGTCGCTGAGTTTCGCGATCATGCGTTCCATGCGTTTCCTCCGGAAAACAATCGTACTGATCAGATATTCCACCACCTGGGTGACCGCATAGGCCACCGTTCCGATTCCCGCGATGATGAGAAAAATGGTAAAAAGTTTGCCGGGCTCACTCAGCGGCTGCACCTCGCGATAGCCCACGGTGCCAAGCGTAATCACCGCCATGTAGAGCGCATCAATGAACCCGTACCCTTCGAGGATGGCGTACCCGAGCGTTCCGATGATCAGCAGACTGACCATCAGCCCGAGGGCGAGCAGCACTTTGAGGTTGGATGTCACGGGCGCATTACCGGCAGTGTGTTACGCAAACGAAAAATAGAAGCCGGTAAGCGGAAATCATAATTTTCAGATGGATTATCCGACGAAGCGATATCCGGCCGTGTGCACGGTAAGCAGGTAGCGTGGTTCAGACGGCGTATCCTCGATTTTCTTCCGCAGGGAGAGAATGTAATTGTCAACCGTGCGTGTGGTCGGATACTGCTCATACCCCCAGACTTCATCGAGCAGCATGTCACGGGTCACCACCGCATTGCGGTGCATGAGGAAATATTTCAGCACGTCGAATTCCCGTACGGTCAGGTCCAGGGGCGCACCGTTCTTCTGTGCTTCACGCGTTTTGAGGTTCACCCAGAGATCCCCGACCGTCACTTCCTCCGGCTCATGCAGATCCCTGGTGCGGCGCAGCAGGGCCTTAGCCCGCGCATGCAGCTCACGAAGCGAAAACGGTTTGGTCATGTAATCGTCGGCTCCGAGTTCGAGTCCGAGCACCTTGTCCATCTCGGCACTTTTACTGGTGAGCATGAGAATGGGTGATTCGATCCCCTCGGAGCGGAGATCCCGGCAGATATCCTCCCCGTTTTTCGAAGGCAGCATGAGATCCAGAATGATCAGGTCGGGCCGGAGCTTGCAGGCGGCTTTGTATCCTTCCTCTCCATCCATGGCGGTTACCACTTCATAATGCTCGGCCTGGAAGCTGGTCTCAAGTCCGGTGATAATGGCAGGATCATCCTCGATAATCAAGACGGTTTTCATGCGCCCTCCATTTTTTTCAGAGAGATGGTGAATGTGCTTCCCTCCCCGGGGACACTGCGCACGTGGATCTGGCCTTTGTGCGAATCGACGATATGCTTGACAAGCGCGAGCCCGAGCCCCACACCGCCGTGCTTCTGCACGTCGCCGGTCTGTGAGCGATAGAATGGTTCGAACAGGTGCGGAATCTCATCTGCCTCGATGCCCAGTCCGTGATCTTCTACTTCAATTGAGATCTCGGTATTGTTGCTCTTCGTGCGGAGAAAAATCTGCCGTCCGCTGCCGGAGTACTTCATGGCATTGGCGAGAATATTTGTGACGGCTTCGATCAGGGCATCCCTGTCCGCATTGACGCTGCTGCCGTCGGCCGCGAGTGACAGGTCACAGGAGAACCCACCGAGCGAGAACTGGTACTGCATGATGTCGTATGCGTGCTGCACAAGTTCATTGACGTCGGTCGGCGCGAAACTGTATTTCATCATCCCGCGCTCGATCTTGGTGAAATCGAGTATGTTATTGATCATGCGGGCAAGGCGGTCGCACTCCCCCTGAATGATGCCGACGTATTTCCGGTTCGTTTCGTCCTCCTGCGCGATCTGCTGCTCCAGCAGTTCTGCGAAGAGTTTGATGGAGGTGAGCGGGGTTTTCAGGTCATGCGAAACCCCGGATACGAAATACGATTTCATCTGGCTCAGTTCGCGCAGCTTTTCGGCTTCTTTCTTCTCGATCAGCAGTGTCTCCTGCAGGCGGATCCGTTCGAGATGCAGACCGGCCTGCGCGCTGACGGAATGCAGGAGGTCGAGATCCTCGAGGGTGAAAGCCGTGCCGCTGCGCTTGGCACCGAGCACCAGCAGACCCAGGACCATGCCGTCTTCCGCACGAAGCGTATAGATCAGTGACACGCCGTAACGCTTTGCGAACGGCATCGCGATTTCGCGCACATCCGCCCCTGCCTCGACAACATCGGTGAGCAGCAGCGGACGGCGTGGCAGCGCCTGCAGCCGCTGTTCATGCACGTTGATCGACGGATACCGCCAGCGCGGGAATCCGCTGCGAGCCAGGACGCGGAGTTCCTTCTTGTTGTGCACGGTCATCACCATGACGCCGTAAAGGTGCATCAGGCTGTCGATGCCGTCGACGATCGTGCGCGCCACTTCTTCCGCATCGACAGCGTCTGATATTTCCGTGGTCAGGGATTTCAATCCCGTTCGGAAATCGTACTCGATCCGGAAAAAATACCGGTCGACAATGCGCTGCATGAAATCGCGCAATGGCAGGAAGAGCAGCAAATCGATCAGCAGGGCCAGAATGGAACCGGTGTAGAAAAGAATATTCGGGCTGTCACCGCTGATGCGGTGAATACCCCAGATGATTACGCTGAAAATCAGCACCAGTACGAGAAAAACCAGTCCGTATATCGTGCCCCGTCGGAAGAAATACTCGATGTCGAAGAACCGGTACCGAATGATGCCGAAGGCCATGAATGAACCGGTCAGCACAAGGGAGAGGATCAGGATACTTTCATCGATACGAATGAGCGCGAGCAGACGTTCGCTTCCCTCCGGAAGCAGCGCCCGAACATACGGGGAGGTCGTCATCAGCCAGAACACGGCATAGACGACCACACTGAAGCCGGCCCCGATGACAACCCATGCGATCTGTCTTCGCGCAATGGAATCTTTCAGACGGACGAAACGCACGATCAGCACGGCGATCCCCGCAGAGGCGCCGGCCACCATGCCGAGCTTCGCCAGACGAAGGGTGTCGTAATACACGGCCGCCCATGAGAGGTCCATCGGAAGCACCGCCCGCAGAGACGCATATCCCCCGATCACCGCGATCACGGTGCCGGCACCATAGATGAATATGAGGAGCGGGATGGGGGCCGGTTTCGGCCTGGGAAAGACCAGGCTGAAATGGAGCATGAGCACGCCGATGAAGACGTTCACGGATGGAAAGAGGGCACGCAGCATGTGGCCGATGCCGTGCGGCTCCATCATGTAGTAGCCGTTCGTAAATGCAATGACTCCCGCGACCGTGATGGCGAGCTGATGAAAGAGCAGTGCCTCCCTTCCTCGCGGTCGGCGGATGACGACAAACAATGCCAGCGAGAAGAATATAAGGACGCCGGCAGTCTGGACGATCAGGTAAAAGGTGTTGTAGAACGCTCCCAGCTCGTAGGGTCGTGTCAAAATCCGGCCGTTCCGTCGGAATGTCATCGTGACCGTATCGCCCGCTTTGTAGCGATTCAGAATGTGTTCGATATCCAGGAACTCCTGAATCCTGTATCCTGCGATGCTGATCAGTACGTCGCCTACCTGAAATACCTCTTCGTCCGGGGTGACCCCGGTGACGTAGGCGGAATCCATCGAGAGGGCGCCGTATTCGGATTCGAGGTTCGCATGTACCCATGCCTTGTGACGGCTTTGCTCGATGCCCGCAATGCACAGCAGCAATACGACCACGTCGAATACGATAAGCAGCGTTTTCCGAGACTGGATTCCTTTCATGCGCAGAACTGAATGGACGGCCGGACGTGTTCGCCCGATTGATGATATCTGGGTTGATACAATAATATCCGATTATCGGATAGAAAAAACAACGGGCGGTCGTACAGACCGCCCGCTCCTCTCTCAGACTGCGTTGACAGGCAGGTCAGCGTGTCTTGAGCATTTTCAGTGTTTTTATCTCTCCGGCTCCGGTCTGCAGGCGGCAGAAGTACAGCCCGGCCGGCAGGTTCAGCGCCCTGAACGATACGGTATGCACTCCCTCGGTGGCGTAACCGTCGTGCAGTGTCGCGACCTCGCGTCCGACCGTGTCGTACACTTTGAGCGTGACGGGGGTGGCTTCCTCCAGCGACCATGTCACAACCGTTTCACCGGTGAAGGGATTCGGACTGTTCGATGAAATCTTCGCCATTGATGGATTGATAGCACTCGGGATAATGACCGAAGAGCAGATGGCCTGCACGCGACCTGGTTTCTTGCCGGCGGTCAGGACGCTGTTGAGTCCGTTGACGATATAGTCGAGCACGAGTTCGAATTCCGAAATCGCTGTCGGATCGGTCTGCATGTCGGTGAGCGTGTTGACAGTTCCATGCGGGATGTTCAGCATGTCAAGGTAGCGAAGCACGAGATAGTTGGTCGCCACGGTGTAGGTGTCATTGAGATCCATCTGCTGTCCCTTGTACAGGATGCCCTTCACGCGCTGTCCGGCCGCTTCATGGGGATCATAGAAGTACTGCATGCTGGCGGATACCTGAAGAAGCATTTCATCGTTGACGTCGATGTCCTTGAGCGTTGCTTCCAGTCCGGCCTTGATCGCATGTCCCTGCATGGTGAAATACACGACCGGGTAGCCGAGCGGATTCTTGCCGTCCGGATCGGCGCCGTAGCCGATCATGCGGAACAGGTCGACGGGGAGCACCGGTCCTTCACGCAGCGGCTGTGCGGTGGAGCCCCCCGGTTCGAGGCCGATATCCACACCGGGGATGGTCTCGAAGGCGTCAGCCATGAGGTTGCCGACGTGGGTATCCTTCGGTCCGGGACTCATCAGACCTGTCGCTTCCTCGGTAAAGAATCCACTGCACATCGCCACGGGTGCGGTAAACATGATCTGCAGCGGAGTTTCGGCCAGTGCGGTCTCGATATCCTGCTGCACCAGCTGTACGGCTCCCGCGACCACGGGATCCTCGGGAATGGTGGCGTCGAGCGCAATGGGCGTATATCCCATGACATCAACTCTGTCATTGTGCAGACGAACCTGCACCGCGCCCATTTCACGGTAAAAGCCACCGGTCGTGACAATGGAGACTTTTTCTTTCGTGATCTGATTCTTGACTTCCTCGGCGTGTTTCATGCTGATGTGATCATGGCCGCTGACGATCAGGTCGATGTACGGAACGTTTTTTGCAAACTCGCGGTCGATGTCGATCCCCATGTGTGAGAGCAGGACAATGACGTTGCAGTGCTCAACGGGAATCAGATGCCCGGCAATAAGGTTGCCGACGGACTGCATGACTTCGCCCATCTCCTGCCCGTTCATGCCTTTGAACCAGACGCCGCCGTCGGGCGTAAGCATGATATTCGTGCTCGGGGTCGTCACACCGACGACGCCGACGCGGAATGGCCCGCGGGTAATGACGGCGTAGTCATCGATGTAGGGGCCGAGCATTGATTGATAGGTGGCATCCAGCTGGATATTGGCCGAAAGCAGAGGATAGGTGGGATTGGCGTTCCCGAGCATGGCGTAGAGCATGTCCGCGCCGAAATCGAACTCGTGGTTTCCGCATGCCATTGCGTCGATGCCCAGCAGGTTGAGTAGCTCCATGTCGGGACAGCGGTATGTGATGCCGGCGGGGAGATTGTACATCGGGTCTCCGACGCAGGCGTCTCCCGCGTGCAGCACGATGACGCGGTCCTCCGCGCTGCGGTACTGGTTGATGACCGTGGCGGCGCGAGCGATACCGCCAACCTGTCCCTGATAGGATGCATCACGCGGCATCCCGGGTAGCAGGTTGGAATGCGAATCGTTGAGGTTGAGAATGGTGAGATACTGCTGCGGCTGCGCCTGAAGCGACATTACGCCGACGGAAAGCAGCAGGGCGGTCAGGATGGCGAACATGTTTCTCATAGTGAACTCCTTCACAGTGTGCGTAAGATTGATTTCCGGATTGTCCGTTGTCGCGTTCTCTGGCCGGCTGCTCCGGCCGCGTATCACTGAAATCGTTGCTTCAAATGTATCCGTGACGCTGTGTCGATGTGTCATGATTTTGTCAGAGTGTTGTCATTCCTTCCGCGCGTTCTCTATTTTTGCGAAGGGATCGCCCGCAGAGGCGGTCGGTTGTCGTATCATTTCCAGGAGGAATGCGTGAGCCGCATCAGCAAACCCGAAGACATACATGCCGTCGCGAATGCCTTCCGTGAAAGCAGGATCCTCCTCACCGCCGTCGAGCTGGATGTATTCAGTCAGCTCTCCCCGGACGAGAAAACCTCCCTGCAGGTGGCGCATGCCATCGGCACGGATCCGCGCGCGACCGATCGATTGATGAACGCGCTGTGCGTCATCGGTCTGCTGGAGAAACGTGACGGATTATTCTTCAATACCGAGGCCGCCGGCCGCTACCTTGTGCGCGGATCTGATGCCTACCTCGGAAATCTCGCGCACGCGAATCACCTGTGGGATCTCTGGGGAGGTATGACACAGGCGGTGCGCACCGGCACCGGCAGGGGACGCGAGCCCATCGGCGACCGTGGCGAGGAATGGCTGGAGGCGTTCATCGCGGCCATGCATCACCGCGCGCGCACGCAGGCTCCGCAGGACGTCAATCTCATCGACCTGCATGATGCCGAACATGTGCTCGACCTCGGTGGTGGATCGGGCATCTATGCGATGACCATGCTGCGTGTCAAGCGGGATCTCCGCGCCACCGTTTTCGATCTCCCGGAGGTCGTACCGATCACACGCCGCTATATCGAGGCAGCCGGCTTGGAGGAGCGTATCGACACGCGCGCCGGCGATTATCACACGGACGATATGGGTTCGGGCTACGATGTGATATTTCTCTCTGCCATCATCCACAGCAATTCATATGAGGAAAACCGGCAGCTGATCAAACGATGTGCCGCCGCGCTGCGGCCGGGTGGACAGATCGTCGTGCAGGATTACATCATGGAGGAAAATCGCGTGCATCCTGAGCGCGGCGCTCTGTTTGCGCTGAACATGCTCGTCGCCACCGAGGCGGGCGACACGTTCACCGAACATGAAGTCCGCACATGGATGGAGGAAGCGGGGCTTTCCGATTGCGAACGGCGTGATACGCCGACCGGCACCGCCCAGGTCGTCGGCTGGAAGCGTTGAGCGGGATTGGTTTTTCCCGGCGGCAGAAATACTTTTCAGATGGCCCGTTGATGGGAGCGGACAGCGCGGGCCTTTATCATGGTTTCAACCCAGGAGCACGAAGGATATGAGAAACTGTATTGGCATACGAAGGGAGACGAAGGATACAACGCAGCAGCGGGTGCCGCTGTCACCCGATCACGTCGCGCTGCTTATCCGTGAGCATGGGATCCGTGTGCTCGTGCAGCCGATGGAGAAACGCATCTTCCGCGACGAGGAATACGCGGCGGCCGGCGCCGAACTGACCGAGGATCTCCGTGATTGCAATATCGTGCTCGGTGTCAAGGAGATCGCTCCCGAGTACATGGATGACGGTGCCGCATACATGTTTTTCTCGCACACGATCAAGGGGCAGTCCTACAATATGGGAATGCTGCGTCACATCCTTGATCGCGGGATAACGTTGTTTGATTATGAACTGATCAAGGATGCCGACGGCAGGCGCCAGGTGTTCTTCGGAAACTTCGCCGGGTATGCCGGGATGATCGATTCTCTCTGGGCACTGGGGCGGCGGCTGGAATGGGAGGGAATGCAGACGCCGTTCTCCGCCATGCAGTATGCAACGTCGTATCCCATGCTCGCCGACGCCGAAGCGGCGTTTCGTGAGGCGGGGGCGCGCATCCGAACCGAGGGATTCCCGCCGGAACTGGTGCCGTTCGTCTGCGGCTTTACCGGGTACGGAAATGTATCGAAGGGGGCGCAGCACCTGTATGATCTGCTGCCGGTTGAAACCATCGCTCCGTCGGATCTCGCAGCGTTTTTCTCTCGCGGTGCATTCTCGAACCATGTGGCGTACAAGGTGGAGTTTCGGGAGGAGGACATGGCGGCGCCCATGGAGCCCGGCAGGGCATTCGACCTGCAGGAATTCTATGATCATCCGGAGCGCTATGTATCCGTGTTCGAGCAGTACCTGCCATACCTGACGGTACTGGTTAACGGGATTTACTGGGAACCGCGATACCCGCGACTTGTGACGCTCGATGCCGCCCGCCGACTGTTCGCGAGAGAGGATCCGCCGCGTCTGCGCGTGATCGGCGACGTGACCTGCGACATTGACGGTTCGGTGCAGCTCACCGTCAAGGAGACCAGTGCGCTGAATCCCGTCTACGTGTATGAACCGCTTACCGGTGCGGTCATCGATGGCTGGGAGGGACGCGGTCCGGTTATCCTCGCTGTCGACAAACTTCCGACTGAACTTCCGCGCGAGGCCTCAACCGCTTTTGGAGAATCACTGCTCCCGTTCGTGCCTGAACTTGCCGGTGCGGATCTCACGCGTCCGTTTGAAGGCCTTTCGCTGTCACCGGCGCTTCGTGCCTCAATAATCGCCCACCATGGCCGCCTCACTCCCGATTACGAGTACATATCAGACTTTTTCTCTGCGTCATCGTAGCGGCGAGATACATCTCGCCCGAAAACTGCGTCATGAACACAGGGGCGAGATGAATCCCGCCCCTGCAGTTGAATGATGTGCGGATGGCCTGGATTGGGGCGAGATGAATCTCAACCCTGCGATTGCGCGGAACGGCGTTCCACGAGGGTGATGCCCATGGCCTCCAGTTCCGCGAGAACGGGTTCGTAGATTTCAGGAAGCACGGGTATGTGTACACCGGTCAGATCAATGCGTCCCTGAAGAATCATTTTCGTTGCGATGGCGGCGGGAAGGCTGACCGTCCGCGCCATGGAGCTGTCACCGTCCGGAATGCCTGTATCCACCATCGTCGCCGTGATCTTCTCGGTTCGTCCGCCGTCGTATTCGGCGACGAACTCGTGATGCTGAACGAGCAGGTCGACCTCGCCCTCCTCGTATACCAGCCGCTCCTGCAGCACATGCGCGAACATGTCGAAGACACTGGCCTCCTCGAGAGGAAGTGGCGCTTCGTCGAGAAGTCCGAGCCACTGCATTTTCTTGATGGTGATGGAATGCGTCGGCACCTCGAGCCAGCGCGCGATATCCGCGATCAAATCCTCGCCGTTGCTGTCGACCAGTGCCGCGATGACTTCGCGCGGAGAAGTCGTGCGGAAATCAAAACTGCGTTCCTGGTCGAGCAGACCGAGCTTCTTGAAATAATTCCAGGACTCGCAGTGTCCGACGTTGCGCAGCGTCCCGCGGTACATGCTCCGCGCGTCCCCGATGCCGTACATGTCTACGTACGGCAGCGCATCACGGTTTACGTATGCCTCGAACGTGCCCGCGCCGGGAACGTCCACCAGCCAGTAATGTTCGAAGAGCTGCTCTGACGGAACCTCGACGATGCCACCCTCCCGCAGGTAGCGCCCGGTGTTCTTCGCCGCGAGCATGACACCGACCGGACTCCACGAGAACTTGTATCCGAACGGATTTGTGTTGTCTGCGGGTGCCGGGAGTCCGCCGCAGTACGAATAGAAACTGGTGATGGTGCCACCTTTCGATTTCACACGGTTGATCACCTGCATGGCGGCCATGTGATCAATGCCGGGATCCACGCCGATTTCATTGAGGAAGAGCAGCCCTTTTTCCTTTGCGGCTGCATCCAGTTCCTGCATCTCGGGCTTGACGTAGGATGTGGTCACCAGATTCCTGCCGAGCTCAACGCAGAGCTTCGCGATGGTGAGATGATGAATCCACGGAAGCAGGCTGATGACGATATCCGCATCTGCCATCACGTTTCGCACGGCCGCTTCGTCGCTGACATTCAGTGCCATGGCGTGCCCGCGGGGGTGATGGTCAATCAGGGCTTCCGCTTTGCTCACCGTACGCGAGGCAACGGTGACCTTGAATTCCGGTTCTTCGAGAAGATACCGTACCAGGGGACGGGCGACGAGACCCGCGCCCAGCACGAGGACCTGTTTCATGCTTGACTCCTTGTTTCTCGAATGAGAATGGTCGAATGAAAGATTCTATTTACGGGTGGGGATGTGCGCGTAAGGATGGTTGTGCTCCTCCGGTTGGCTGAACCCTGCGGCGGTATCCGTCGCTCTGCAATATAGAGAGAGACATTCGTGAAAAAAAGCGCGTTCACGCTGCCGCGCCGATCGGCAGTGCACCGAACAGCGACCATACCTTTGCCGTGCTCTCAACGAGTCTGTCGATGTCATCACGGGTGTGGGTCGCCATGATGCTGATGCGGAATCGCTGTTCGCGCAGCGGCACGGCGGGATATTCGATGGAGTTTACGAAAATACCGTGCTCATGATACGCCGCTGCGGCGCGGCGAATGTCCATCTCTTCGGGAACACGCAGTGCGATAATGGCAGAATCAGTGCCTGCCGGGATGCCGATCGCATCGAAGCCGGCGACCGCGTAGGCGATGTTGTCCCACAGCTGCGCACGCCGTTCAGGTTCCTTCTCGATGACATCGAGTCCGGCGAGCACGGCGGCGACGACCACCGGCGGCAAGGAAGCGGAGAACATGTACGAGCGTGCGAAGACGCGCATGAAGTCGATCAGGTCGGCGGAAGCCGCGAGAAATCCGCCTGCCATGCCGAAAGCCTTGCTGAACGTGCCCATGGTCAGATCGATTTCTCCATGGACGCCGCAGGCCTCGGCCGTGCCGCTTCCCGATTCTCCCATCACGCCGGTGCCGTGTGCGTCGTCGAGAATGAGCAGCGCTCCGTGCTGCCGGCAGAGGTCGACGATGCGCGCCAGCGGTGCCGCGTCTCCATCCATGGAATACACGCCTTCCACCGCGACGTATACATCGCCGGGAGCGCCGGCCTCGGCTTGGAGCTGCCGTTCGAGATCCTGCATATCGTTATGTCTGAATGCCTTTCGCTGCACACCCGACATGACCATCCCATCGACAAAGGACGCGTGACTGCATGCGTCATACAGCACGACATCCTGTTTCTGGAACAGACCCGTGGCAATGCCGACGTTCGCCCCGTAGCCGCTCGAAAACAGCAGGGCATCCCCGGTACCCTTTAATGCGGCGAGGCGCTCTTCGAGTTCGCGATGCAGAGCGGTGTAGCCGTTCAGCAGGGGCGGACCGCCGATGCCCGCTCCGTATGTGATCATCGCATTTCGCACGGCATCGAGCACATGCGGATGATCCGCGAGCCCGAGATAGTTGTTGGATCCGAACATGACCATGCTGCGCAGACTGTCGCTGCCGGGGTCTTTCACAAGGACGACACGATCGGCTGCGGATTGGATTTCGCGACGCAGAAGGTTTGTTCCGCTGCTGTGCAGCTTCTCCATGAAGCGTCCATACATGAGCATGCGCTCCCGAAGCTTCATGCGCCGTCCCATCAGGAGCATGTCTCGAATATTGGCGTTTTCGCCGACGCGCTCAGTGTGTTGCGTATTCATGACGGTACTCCTTTCATCTGGCTGTGGCAGAATCGGTGAAGAGAGGAGAGGATATCGCCCGCGTCCGTGGCGGCAAGGACCGTGCTGCGAAACGCATCGATGGCGCAGGAAAACGGGGCATCATCCCAGGAGCATTCCAGCCTACGTGGTCGGATGACGCGGCCGATACGCTGTGCTGACCACCCCGATGCCGCAGCGCAGTGCTCGAATGCTTCGATGCCTTCGGGGGGAATCGTGAAGACGAGGTTGAAATCCCCGTGGGGACCACAGAGCATGGCCCAGGCGGGCAGCTGCAGCGCGTCCGCTGCTGCGATTGCCATGGGATGCATGTATTCGCGGGGGTCGCGGTCGAGCAGGAAACCGCAGTCGTTGACGCGCATCAGTTCATCGAGCGTGGGAAAGAGGCCGTCGCTGCTGTCCATGCAGGCAGAGGCCCTTCCGGCCAGGAGCTGCCCTTCACGGAGCGCGGCCCGTGGTCGGAAGCCGACATCCCCGCTGTCGAGCAGCATGGCGGCGGCAAATGCACTGCCAAGTCCGCAGGTATCGGATACGTACAGCGTATGACCGGGCTTCGCTCCGTGCCTTGTGAGCGTGCCTTCACTGCCGCAGATGCCGAGCGCCGTGCCTGTGATGGCTGTCCGGTCGCTGAAATTCACATCCCCGCCGGCGATGCCGATGCCGCACTGATGCGCCGCCGCGGCGATGCCACGCTGCAGCGCAGCCTTCTGATCTTCGCTCCAGCCGCGGTCGAATGTTTCCGCGACAAGCAGGGCAAGCGGACGCGCTCCGACGGCGGCGAGGTCGCTGCAGTTCGCCATGACCGACATCCATCCCGCCAGGAAGGGATCGTACAGTCCGGTGGTAATCTCCTCTGAAATACTGTCCGTCGTCACAGCGAGCAGGCTGCCGTCCGGCAGCGTGATCAGTTCCGCGTCGCTTTCACCGAGGCGGTTTCGCTGTGCAGCGGGACGGGGAAAGCCAGCGGCAAGACGGCGGATCACATCGTATTCCGTGACGGGGGTTTTCATGACGCCACCCTGATGCGCTGTGGATGAATGGTGATGACTGCCTCGTCGGTCAGGATGATTTCTCCATCGCATTCGATATTGAAGTGATACGCTGAACGGATGCGCAGCAGGTTCCCCTCCCAGCCTTCGGCGTGCCGGAGTGTGCTGGGGGTTCCCCGCATGAGCGCGAGCAGCAGTGCAAACACCTGCAGTCGCATCGCGCCGCTGAAGCAGTGCACCTGAAAATTCCCGCTGTCCGCCTCAGGTGAAACGTCATACCGCAGACTGCCGGAGACATGCGGAGATTTCAGCATGGCGAGGTTGTTGACCGCGACCATTGTTGCCGCGTTCGCGTCACGCTCCAGCAGCATGCTGCGGCGACCGGTGAGCAGGATGCTGTGCAGCGCAGCGTACAGAATCGCGAGCGCCGTGGCGTGCCGTTTCAGGAATCGCAGCAGCAGGTCGCCACGGTTGAAAAAGTCGTTCGCATCGGCCGTCACTCCGACACTGGCGTTCAATATCCAGTATCGTGTGCGGGAGCAGTCGCCGTCACGATACCGGATCACACCGATATCCCGGAGTCCGGACCGGTCAAAATTCAGCTTGACCGGCACATCGCCGATCATCGATTGCGCCGGATGCGGTTTGTGCATGTCATTGCTGGATCCCAGTCCGATCGCACCGAGTGTGATCTGCTCACGCTGTGACGCGGACAGATGCATGACCATCTGCAGGACGGCGTTGACAGTGCCGTCTCCGCCGGCGGCGACGATGCGGCGCTCACCCTGTTCCACGAACTCCCTGAGCAGCGCTTCCGTGCCTGTCCCGAGTTCGGTAACCCGGATGCAGTCTCCGAAGCGGCTGTAGATCGCGGCTTCAATACGCTTCCAGCGTGCGAGAGCCGTTCCGGCGTGGGCGCTATGGTTGAGGATGATCAGCATGACTGCCTCTTCAGACCTGTGCTTTCATCGGTCTGCGGGAGAGCACCGCCAGGTACAGCAGGAAGTACATCACAAGCGGCCACAGCCACTCCGGCTGCAGCGCGGCTGCGGCGGCGGACAGCTGCAGGATGTAGCTGTGCACGACGAGACTGATGCTGCGATGCGCCTGCCGCTCGTCCCGCAGGCGATGAAGCCGAAGCTGCGCAGTGATACTCGTGATGCACGCGGGTACGTAGAAGAAGGCGACCGCCGCGGATGATGTGCCGGGCGTATCGAGGAGCAGCGTGCCGACGGCCACGAGGGAAAGCACGGCGAAGATATCGCTGCCGATGGCGCCGGCCGTCCAGCCGAAGCGGACGGGGAAGGTGTTGTATCCCGTCGCCCGGTCTGCGGAGATATCCTTGAAGTACCCCGCCAGCACGAAGTTCGCATATCCGAAGAAGGCAGCGGCGAGAAGCAGGATGTCGATCCGATCGAGCGAGGGAAGCCTGCTGCCTCCGGCCGCCGCGCTGATCCCGATATAGCAGAGCAGGGCGACGATCCACGCATTGTAAAACGGACCCGTTGCCCAGCGACGCTTGAATGGTGTATAGGTCGCGAGTCCCAGGGCCCCGACAGCAGCCAGCCACAGGTTGTGGGGATTCGCGATCGCGAAAGCGACACCGACCGCAGTGAGTCCCGCAAGGCTGACGGCGGCGACCTGCCGCGTTGTGACGATGCCGCGCACAAGCGGACGGTATGGAGAGGAGAGCGCGTCCGTGTCGGTCTGGAAACAGTCCGTCAGCGCCTGACCGAATCCGTAGGAAAGAAATCCTGCGGCGGCGGTGATCGCGACGATACCGGGTGCGGCATCCCCGGTGGCGAGCCCGGCGATGACGGTGATCCCGGAGACGAACAGCAGATAGGGACGCATTGTCGTCAGGTAGGCACGCAGAAACGTGCCACTCTGGATGCTGCAGGGATATGAGATCTGCCGGGTATGCATGACGCTGCCTTCAGGTGATGTTCTGAGGACAAATACCGCAAATCCCCTCCGCAGGTTGTCACGGATCTGTCACGGATTCGTTAAAGGTTGCATGCAGTCCAACGCTGCCGGTTGCCTCAAAACGGATGTTATCGGAAACCGTCGTCCCCGGGGAGTTCGATTTTCCTTTGTTGTATTATCAGAAATCGCTACTTTTATCTCGAATGGAGTGCGGGATTTCATCGTCCGGAATAATGGTGAATTGTGGTGTCTTGCATTCCCTGCCGGTTCAAATCCCGCAGTACCGCGGACCGTCCGTGGATCAAGAGGGTATCCGCGTTTCCATTTCCTGATCCGTATTTTTTCCTGGAGTAAACGGAACCGGCCGGCTTTTCGAAGCCGGCCGGATCAGGTTTCATCCCTTTTTCCCTTCGTTCGCGAAATCCGTCACGTATCGTCCCCCCGCCGCGCACTGTCGCGTCCCCCCGCCGCGCACTGTCGCGTCCCCCGCCGCGCACTGTCGTGTCACGCTTCGGTCCCAGGTCGTGCGGAAGCGCGCATGGTCGCGCGCATGCTCCGCATTCGGTGACTTGCGATTGGAAGGTCTTGGAGTCGGCTCCCGCATCTGTCATTTGACAGAATTGTGACAAATCACTGACAGTTTTCGCCATCCGCATCGCGAGATTGCCTTCGAGAACCGATACGTGGAGACCGTCATGAAACCCTTCCGGCGGAAGCCAAAACTGCTGATCATCGTGCTCTTCCAGAACCTGATCGATGAACCACCGTACTATGC
This sequence comes from uncultured Ignavibacteria bacterium, assembly GCA_913061095.1. Classification (GTDB taxonomy): domain Bacteria; phylum Bacteroidota; class Ignavibacteria; order SZUA-365; family SZUA-365; genus BM516. The sequence goes on along the minus strand of CAJXVM010000003.1, from coordinate 49,979 downwards.
GCGGAATCCAGCTCCGCCGCTGCCCGGACTTCTGCTTGCGGGCATGACACCCGACATCGTCGAGGTGGAAGTACTGCACGAGATGGTGCGTCCGATAGACTACGGCACCGATGCGGATTTTATCGCGCTGAGCTTCATGGACTACTGTGCGCCGCACGCGTTTGAGGTCGCGGCGCGGTTCCGCTCACGGGGGCGTCTGGTTGTCGCGGGAGGAAAATACCCTTCCACGTTTCCCGACCAGGTGCAGCGGCATTTCGACAGCATCTGCGTCGGTGAGGCGCAGGCGATCTGGCCGCGCATGGTCGAAGACATGGTCAATGGCAGACTGAAACCCCGCTACGTTGCTGATCCTGATGCAGCGCTGGACGATATTCCTCCTCCGCGGTATGATCTCGCCGAAAAGGTATTCAGCACGCCGGTCGTCACCGAGGCGACACGGGGTTGTCCGCATGCCTGCACCTACTGCGAGCTCAATATTGCTCCGGTGCGCTACCGCATGCGTCCGATTGAGGATGTCATGCGCGACCTTCGGAACACGGAAAACCTTCCGCTTCGCAAACGGAAATTCGCCATGCTGCTCGACAACAATCTCGGCGGAGACATGGAGTACGCCAAACGCCTGCTCAGGGAAATCGCGGGGCTGAAGCTCTGGGGACTGGGCATCCAGTGCAGTATCGAGTGCCTCCGTGACGGGGAGTTCGTCGATCTCCTGCAGAAGGCCCGCTGCCGCATGGCCTTCCTCGGAATGGAGTCACTCAGCGAGCGCAGCCTCGTCAGCGTGCGCAAGCGGCAGAACAGGGTGGAGGAATACCGCGAGCTGTTCGCGCGTCTGCACAGCGTCGGCATTCTTACCTTCACGGGTGTCATGTTCGCACTCGACGAAGATGACGCGGCATATTACCGCAGCCTGCCCGCGCGGCTCGACGAGGTGAATCCGGCTGTCATTCTGTCCTCCATCGCCATCCCGATCCACGGCACACCGCTCTACCGGCACATCCTCGCCGAGGGACGCATCATCGACCATGACCTTTCCCATTACGAGGGTGATCATCTCGTGTTCAGGCATCCGAAGCTGAGCCGGCAGGAGATCCTCGCGGCATACCGGGATGTCAACCGCAGATTTTATTCCTGGGGAGTCATTTTCCGACGGTGGTACCGCATCCTGCGCATCCAGCGCCGGGGTGATTCCCTTCTTGACGCAGTCGCGCGTGTGGCCGTGATGAGCGGGATCTATTTCAAACTGTCCCTTTTCCAGCGTCAGCATGCGCTCGAGCGGGTTCTCACGGCCGGGAACACGGCACCGGTGAAGCACGCCAGAGCGGCCGTGGCCTCCTGAACAGGGAGAAGATGGAAAAACGGCACCATGGAAAGATGACAACATGAGAATGCTTCCATGTTGTCATTTTTCTATCTTTCCATGGTGGGATGTTCAAAAAACCGTGAACCCAGATGAATACCGATGCCGGGCGCACGCTCTCCATCATCGCTCCCTCTCTCGACGACAAGCGCATCCATCCGGTCCGGCGGCTGGAGCCGGGCACCGTGCATCGAACACGGGCCGTACTGTCGCATGCGTCGGGGAAGGGCGCGAATGCGGCGCGCGCGGCCGCGGCACTGGGTGGTCATGTCGAGCTCTGTGCGCTGGCCGGTGCGCGCCTGCGCGCATTGCTCGAAGAGCAATTCGCCTACAGCGGCGTCCATCTCGTGCTCACCGACACCGCACAGGAAACCCGCAGCTGCATTACCGTTCTCGAGGAAGACGGCCGCGCAACGGAATTCGTGCAGGAGGCGCTGTCCATCGAGGAGGATGAACGTGCGGAATTCACGCGCCTGGCCCTGCGCACCGCTGCGCAGGACGGCGTCGTCCTGCTTGCCGGCTCCCTTCCGCCCGGACTTGCCGAAGATTTCTATGTCATCTGCGCGAACCAGGCCTATGGTCACGGAGCCCGTGTGGTCATCGACGCGCATCGGTTTCCCCTGCGTGTCGCTCTCGCCGGACACCCGGACGTCGTGAAAATCAACAGGGAGGAGTTGATCGCGACCGTGACGGATCCGCTCGTGAACGCATTCCCCGCAGCTGCGAAACCCGCCGACACCGGGACAAATGCAGACGGGGATACCCTCTTGCTCGCAGGAACGCTCATCGAGTGGGGAGCGCGCTGCGTCGTCGTCACCGACGGCAGTGAATCCGTGCTGCTGCTGGAGGAAAGAAAGGAGGCGGAATTCCTCTCCGTCCCGGAAGTTGACGTTGTCAACACCGTCGGCAGCGGAGACGCCATGAGCGGCGCCCTGTCACTCGCTCTGCTCCGGGGATGGCCGCTGCGCGATGCCGTGCGCTTCGGCATCGCCGCTGGCGCGGCAAACGCCGCGACACTGCTTCCGGGTGATATCGATCCCGCAACAGTCGAGGAACTGTTCGATGCAATCCCATAACGCACGATTATCGCCCTCGCCCACGTACTCGCTTTCGCAATCGCAATCGTATAACGCATGAAAGAAGGCTTCTCATTCCGCAGCGTTTTCAATCCCGCGGTGGTCCGCGCCTTCGCGGCGGACCTCAAACGCGCCTGGCCGGAATTCAACTCCCGCGGCTTCTCACGCCTGATCAACAGCCGCATCGAGGATCTGAACTTCGGAGCGCGCTCCGACCTGATCACCGAGGCGCTCGAGCGATATCTGCCGGACGAGTATCCCCGTGCCGTGCGTATCCTTCTCGATGCGCTCGGTCCCGAGCTCGACGTGCCCGATCTCACCGGCTACGATGGTTTCATCATCATGCCTCAGACAGCGTACATCGCCCGCAACGGCCTCGAGCATTACGACCTGAGCATGCACGCACTCTATGAAATGACGAAGCGATTCAGTTCCGAAGGTGCGGTGCGGACCTTTCTGCGGCGTTACCCTGAACGCACGCTTGCGCTTTTCAATACATGGGTGGAGAATCCCAATCCGCACGTACGCAGACTGGTGTCGGAGGGAACACGACCGCGTCTGCCGCTCGCTTCGCGCCTGAATGCTTTCGTGGATGATCCCGTGCCGGTCATCGGCCTGCTCGAAAAGCTGAAGGCGGATCCCGAGCTGTACGTTCGCCGCTCCGTGGCAAACAATCTCAACGATATTGCAAAGGACAATCCCGACATCGTGCTCGCCACGCTGGAGCGATGGAGCGTGGATGCCGGGGATGGCACGCAATGGATCATCCGCCACGGACTGCGGACCCTGCTCAAGCAGGGACATCCCCGCGCGTTTAAACTGCTCGGCTATGGCGAATCCGCCGCGGTGCGCATATCGCACATTGCCATATGTCCGACCCCTGTCTCACTGGGAGATGACGCCGTACTGACGCTCGCGCTTGTCTCCGAGGGATCAGAGTCACAGCAGCTGATGATCGACTACATCGTGCACTACGTCAAGGCAAACGGCGCACGGAAGCCGAAAGTGTTCAAGCTGGCCAAAAAGACGCTCGCGCCGGGGGAGGAGGTCACCCTGTCGAAGCGGCTGTCGTTCCGTCCCATGACCACCCGGACATACTATCCAGGCAGGCACCGCCTGGATATCCAGATCAACGGCAGCATCATCGGTGGAATGGAATTCGATGTAGTGTAGATCCCACGTGCCGCTGCCCACGGCCCCTCCGCCTCCGCTGCGCTTCGGCGGACCTTGAGGAACTCACAGCTTCTTATACCACACGTTCATGCTCTCGATATGCCCCGAGATATTCGTGTTGTTCACCAGCGTTCCGGTGAATCGGTATCCCGCTTTGGCGAAGGTGATATTCATTCCGGCTGAAATTGCCCGGGCGATCGTGTAGAGGACCGGGAAGCCGCGTTCCTTCATATCCTTCTCCATCAGGGCGAGCAGATACAGCGCCGTGCCATGCCCACGGTAGTCGGGGTGGGTGGCGAAATCCGTCATCTCTGCATTTTTCGCCTTCTTGTCCATTTCCGCGGATGAAGCGGCGACCAGATTGCCCTTTTCGTCGAACGCACCGTAGTAGCTGATCATATCCTCTTCCATGGTATGGACGATATACTCGCGTTCGAAAATGGGGAAGGGGTAGCTCTCGAACACCTTCGCGTACAGCTTCGTGAGCGTGTGTGCATCCTCTTGCGCGAGGCGGCGCAGCGCGAATGGCGGCTCGTCGTCCTCGTCTTGCCGCTCGGTCACCTGGCCGGCCTTGCTTTCCGCGATGGTGATGATTTCCGAAATTTTATCCCGGATGTCCTTCGGCACCTCCTGCCGCTCATCTTTCAGGAAACGTCCGAGGAAGACGGCGTCGGTTTCACCGTTGTAAAATCCCGGCACCTCAGCCTCTTTCGTGAATTTATTTTCCAGGAACTGATCCACAGCCCAGGACGGTACCTTCGCGAAAATCTTTCCGTAACGGTTTTCCTCCGCCATCTTCACCAGGTCGGGAATGATGTCGGGATGATCATCGCGAACCAGCTTCATCAGGTAGATGCGGTTGCTGCTCGGACCATGCTGGATGACCGAATTGCGGAGTTTTTCAATTGAGTCGAATGGCGTGTTGACGGTACGCATGTGGGTACTGAGCTTTGCTGTTCTGACACAAATGCACGTTCATGGCAAGATAGAAAAATGGCAGGATGAAAACATCCCCGACATCCTGCCGTCTTATACATCATTCCAGCTTTTTATCTTCACGTCTCCATCCACCCGCTCCCGCGAACGGATCAGCAAAAACACCACCGCCGAAACCGCGAGCCCGTATGCCCCCGGCACAAGACCAAACGGCATGGTCAAATCCAGCAGAAGCAGCATGAGCGTCGTGCCGCCACCGAGAACCATCGCCCAGAATGCGGCGACCGGACCCGCGCGCCAGCCGAAAATCGCGGCGAGCGTCGGCACGAAGAGTCCTGAAACCATGAACGCGTAGGCGTGCAGGATGATGTCGAGCACGGTTGTGAAGGATGCCGCGATGATGAAGGTGATAATCCCGATCAGCAGCGTCACGCCGCGGGATATCCACATCATGCGCTTCTGCGGCGTGTCGGGCCACACGCGCTCGATGATGTCATTGACGAAATTCCCCGAGGAGGCGATCAGGCAGCTGTCGGCGGTGGACATGATCGCCGAGAAATATGACGCAATCACCAGTCCCGTCGCACCGATGGGCAGTGTGCTCTTGAGCAGCATCGGCAGGCCGGTCTCCGGCTCGGCTTCCGGGAAATACACGCGTGAAACCATCCCGAGGAAGGCGCCGAGAAACGCAATGATGGGATATTCGAGAATGCCGGCCATATACCATGCCTTCTTCGCTTCCCTGACGTCCTTCGCGGCGTACAGGCGCTGATACAGTGTCATGCCCACGAACCAGATCGGGATGATGGTGATGAACCAGTTTGCGATCTGCACGGGTTCAATATTGTCCAGCGCGAGGAAGCGGTCGGGCAGGTGGCGCTCGATTTCCGCGATGCCGCCGAGATCCATGATGGCAAACGGCACACCGAGAAACAGCAGACCGCCCAGAAGCAGAATCCACTGCACCGTGTCGGTGTAGATGACGGCCTTGATACCGCCCGCGGCGGTGTAAAGGAACATTACGCCTGCCATCAGAAGCAGCGAGAAAAACATCCCGTCCATGCCGAAGGGCTGTTCGGGCACGATCGTCGACGCGGCGAGTTTGGCTCCGGCCAGGATCTGTCCGCCGGTGAAGCCGAGATAACCCACACCGGAAATGATTGCCGCAAGCATGGCCACGCGGGGACCAAAACTGCGCCGCAGCATGTCGGGATAGGTGAGCAGCCCCTCCTGCGCATCGTATTTCTTGACGCGGGGAATGATGAGCACCGCGGCAAGCCACGCACCGATCAGTCCGGTGAACAGCAGCCAGCTGGCAGACAGCCCCATCAGGAAGCCCAGCCCCCCGAGGCCAATGGAAAAGCCGCCGCCAACATCCGTGGCGGCGATGGACAGACCGAGATGCCCCCCGGTCATCGTGCGTCCACCGACATAATAGTCGTCTCGGCTTTCGTTGCGACGCAGGAAATAGAATCCGACCGCCAGTACACCGATCATGTACAGGACGATGATCCCGTAGTCGACAATATGCATCAGGCGTCCGCCTCTCCGTCCCCGCCGTTGCGGCGGCTGATGCGCTCGTTGGAATCGGGCACGAGGGAAATCACTTCGTCCTGGTCGGCCAGCAGCTCGGCGATGCCGACGGAGCGGTACTCGTCCTCGGCGGAATCCACCTTCAGCTGCAGGTCGCAGCGCTCGCAGTCGCGGTCGCAGAATACCGGTTCGTAGGAATCCGGCTCCTTGTACGTCGTGATCACGCCCTCGTAATTGCGCAGCACGACCTTGTTGGTGGACCAGGAAATCAGGTAGTTCGGCATTACGGGAATCTTTCCGCCGCCGCCCGGCGCGTCGATGACATAGGTCGGCACAGCGAAGCCGCTCGTATGACCAATCAGGCTCTCGACGATCTCGATTCCCTTTCCGACGGGCGTGCGGAAATGCGAGAGTCCCTCGGAGAGGTCGCACTGGTAGAGGTAATACGGCCGCACGCGGTTCATCACCAGCTTGTGTACCAGCGTTTTCATGATGCGCGGACAATCGTTGACACCCGCCAGCAGTACGCTCTGGTTGCCGAGCGGGATGCCAGCGTCGGCGAGCTTCCGCAGCGCCTCACGCGAGGATGCCGTGATCTCGACCGGATGGTTGAAATGTGTGTTGACCCAGACGGGATGGTGCTTCTTCAGCATCGCGACGAGCTCATCGGTGACGCGATACGGCAGGACGACCGGCATCCGCGTCCCGATGCGGATCACTTCCACATGCGGAATCGCGCGCAGTTCGGTGAGAATCCAGTCAAGATATTCATCGGTGAGCATGAACGGATCCCCGCCCGAAAGCAGCACGTCGCGCACCTCCGGATGCGCCTGAATGTAGGCCAGCCCCTGCTTGACTTCCTCGCGCACGGGGATGCGGTCCATGTCGCCGACCTTGCGCTTGCGCGTGCAGTGCCGGCAGTACATCGAGCAGACGTTGCTCACATGAAAGAGCACGCGGTCGGGATAGCGGTGCGTGAGTCCCGGCACCGGACTGTCGGTATCCTCCGCCAGCGGATCGGCCATGTCGTGTTCGGCAATGATCAGTTCCGAAGGGGAAGGAAACGACTGCTTGTACACCGGATCGTTCCTGTAGTCGTCGGCGTTGATCAGCGAGAGATAGTACGGCGTGACCGAGAGCGGAAACTTGTCCAGCGTCTCCTTCAGCGCCTCGCGCTCCTCGCGTTCGAATTCCACGCCGAGCAGGTGCTCGAAGGTGGATATATCGCGTATGGAATGCCGCATTTGCCAGCGCCAGTCCCGCCATTTCGAGAGAACGACGTCCGACTCGATCTTTTCGGCAATGCTCTGCTGCCTGTCCGTGAAAATTGACATCAGTGTGCCCCTGAATGAAAAATAAATGTTTGAAATTTCGGGATTTGAAAGGGATGCGGGTACTGCGTGGATTCTCCGTCGCCACAGAGGCCGGAGTGTAGCACCGCGTATGGAAGGAAATATCGAATGAGTTCAATTCATGCTGTGAAACAGCCCCATTCATTAATAAGTACGCAAAATGGCGCAGAATTTCAAATGCGGGAGCCGGTTCGAACTTTTTGGCTATCTTGCAGCGTTGGGTTGGAGATGTAACGAAAGGTTTTCATGCAGGAAGAAGAAGTACTGGGAAAAGCGCTCGACAGCCGTCTGATGAAGCGGCTGCTCGGGTACGCGCGTCCGTACGCGTGGCATGTCGTGGGTGCGATCGCCCTCACCGTTCTGATTTCCGCGCTCAGCCCGCTGCGCCCCTACCTGACAAAACTGGCGGTGGACGATTACATCGCGGTGGGGGACAAGGACGGACTGCTGATGATCGCCGGCATCCTGCTCGGCACGCTGCTGCTGCAGGGGGTGGCGCAGTACGTGATGATGTACTTCACGCAGTGGATCGGCCAGCGCATTATCGTCGATGTGCGCATGCAGATTTTTACCCGGCTGCAGAAACTCGCCCTGCGCTTCTTCGACCGCAACCCCGTCGGACGCCTGGTCACGCGCGTCACGAACGACGTCGAGGTGCTCAACGAGATGTTCTCGTCGGGACTGGTGACGGTGTTCGCCGACATCTTCATCCTGCTCTGGATCGTCATCTTCATGCTGAGCATCAACTGGGCGCTCGCCCTGGTCACCCTCAGCGTCATGCCGCTGCTGGTCTACGGCACCTTCCTGTTCCGAAAGAAAGTGCGGGAGTCTTACCGCGACGTGCGCACTCAGCTGGCACGCCTGAACGCCTTCACGCAGGAGCGCGTCTCGGGGATGAACACCGTGCAGCTGTTTGGCCAGGAAAAGCGCGAGGCCGGTTCCTTCGAGGAGATCAACCGAAAACATCAGGATGCCAACATCCGGTCGGTATTTTACTATGCGCTGTTCTATCCCAGCGTCGATTTCATCAGTTCACTCGCCGTGGCGCTGATTATCTGGTATGCGGGCGGGGAGATCATGGCGGGATTCATGACCGTGGGCACGATGATATCCTTCATCCAGTACACGGAAATGTTCTTCCGGCCGATCCGGGATCTCTCAGAGAAATACAACATCATGCAGACGGCCATGGCCTCGTCAGAGCGCATTTTCAAGCTGCTCGACGACGACACCATTATTCCCGAACCGGCGCCTGAGAAGGCGAAGCCGCTCGCGTCCATCGACACCATCCGTTTCGAAAATGTCTGGTTCGCTTACAACGAAGAGGAGTGGGTGCTCAAGGATGTATCCTTCGAGATTCCGCGCGGACGGAGTATTGCCATCGTGGGAGCCACGGGATCCGGCAAGACTACCATCATCAATCTGCTCTGTCGTTTCTACGATATTCAGAAGGGACGCATCACCGTCGGCGGAACCGACATCCGCGACATCCCGACCGCCGCGCTGCGAAAGCATATCGGTATCGTTCTGCAGGATGTGTTCCTTTTCTCGGGCAGCATCCATGACAACGTGACGCTGGGCGACGACGCCATCGCGCGTGAAAAGGTCGAGGAAGTGTCACGCCTGGTGGGAGTCGAGCGCTTCATCGAGCGGCTGCCCGAGCGCTACGACGCGGAAATCCGTGAGCGGGGAGGATCGTTGTCCGTCGGTCAGAAACAGCTCCTCGCCTTCGCCCGCGCGCTCGCCTACGATCCGCAGTTGCTCATCCTCGACGAGGCCACATCGAGCGTCGATACCGAAACAGAGCTGCTGATCCAGGAAGCCATCGCGCGGCTGCTCAAGGGGCGCACATCCGTGGTCATCGCGCATCGCCTCTCCACCATTCAGCATGCGGACAGGATTCTCGTCATGCACAAGGGACAGATCCGCGAGCAGGGGAATCACCAGGAGCTGCTCGCCCATCGCGGTATCTACTTCCGGTTATACCAGCTGCAGTACAAGGAGCAGGATATCGAATCGGCGGCGTAGAAAGCAGTGGGCCGTGAGCCGTTGGCTGTCGACGTGTGTGGAATGTGCTAACCACACGCGTGAGCGTGTGGTGCTGTGTGGCGCCTTCACCCCATACCCCACCCTCACGGGTGGGGCTATGCTGCTTCCTCACCGCAGGCGATTCCGGTCGTCCCAGATCGGATAGAGCAGGCGGTAATCCCCGAAGCCGCTCTCATCGACGAAGATGAAACGGCGGTTGATATCGTAGTATTCCCAGATTTCGTAGGGCTTGGACTCCACATCGAGGGGGTGGCGGTCAACGTAATCCGGGGGACCGTAGATGATGTACACCATGCCGCGATCCGTTTTCCATCCGTCTATGAAGTGCCCGAATTTCTGATTGGCGTAGGCGACGCGGTTGTAGTATTCGATCATGGCGGGATTTGTTTCACCGCCGGGGGTGGGATTGTGCCGCTCCCAGAACTCCTCGAAGCGCCGGCGCTTCTCCCGTTCCGTCTCGGCTGCCCGGATGTAGTCGAGGTCCTCCTCCTTCGCGAACCAGCGCAGCTGGTCGATGGCCTCGTCGAGATCCACCGCCGAGATCGGCGCGCCGGAAGTGAGCCACGCGATCATGAATGCACGCTCGTTTTTCGCGAGCACACCGCTCTCGGTGCTGTCGTCGGAGCGTCGCACGGTGACGCGCAGCATATAGGTGCCGATGCCGAATCCCGCACTTCCGATATCGGCGAGAAAGGTGTTGCGTCCGCGCTTGAGCCCCTGCGTGCTCTTTTTCGTGAATACCTCCTCGCCGCGCTTGACGATGCTGTAATCGATGTTCACGGCAGGGATCTGATAGGGATTGTACACCTCGTAAAAAAGCTGGAAGCCGTCTTTCAGCGCCGCCACGTTGGGATTCACCTGCGGGGAGATCTGTTTTTTGCCACCCTTCGTGTCTACATCGCGCACGAGCATCAGGTCGCTCATCGCGAGCAGGTTGGCATCGAATTCCCGTACCTCCACGGTGCGCGTGAGACGGAATTCCTTCCGCGATTCGGTATCCTCGAACAGAAGCTCAAGTTGATATTTACCGGCGGGGAGGGACAGCGAGCGCTGTGAGAGGTCGTAGTAGGCGGGATTCGTGGTGCGCTCGAAGGTGAGGATCTCGAGCGTGCGCTCCCAGCTTTCATCCTGAATGAGCTTCTCGCCTTCGTTTTCGGAGACGAGCAGCGTGATGGTGTATCCACCCGTGTAGAATTCGTCCTCCTTGACGAAGGTGATGATGTCGTAGGGCACATGCACATAAACGTCCAGCCTCCCCTCGAGCCCGTACTCGTCGTAGCTCGCGAAATTCAGGGCGTCGAAGAAAAAGGGCTGAACGCGCATGTTGTGCACGGTGCGTCCCTGGTCCTTCGTCTGTCCGGTGGCGCTGCCCGCAAGCAGCAGCACGGCGGCGAGGATGATGACGTGTTTCATGCGTTACCTCCGTTTCGATGCCATGAGGTCGTATTCGGTCGCCTCGGTGACGGTCACCTCGGCGAAATCCCCGACGGGCGGCGCTCCGCTGAAATCGTCGAGCGGGATGAGCACCTCGTTGTCCACTTCCGGTGCGTCGAATTCGCTGCGCGCCACCACGAAATCTCCTTCCACGCGGTCGCAGAGCACGCGCATGGATTCGCCGATGCGGGCTTCATTCTTCCGGCGGGATATCCCGCTCTGCAGTTCCATGATCGCATCGCGCCGCTCCTCCTTGACCGCGCGGGGCACGGGATCGCCGAGAATGTCGGCCGTCGTGTTTTCCTCCTGTGAGTAGAGGAACACGCCGAGACGGTCGAACTCCTGTTCCTCCACGAAATCATGGAGGGCCTGGAAGGACGCGTCGGTCTCGCCGGGATAGCCGACGATGAAGGTCGTGCGGATGGCGGCACCGGGGAGGTGCGTGCGGATTTCACCGAGCAGCTCCTCGGTCGCGCGGCGGGTGATGCCGCGGCGCATGGATTTCAGCATGGCGTCGTCGGCGTGCTGCAGGGGGATGTCGATGTAGCGGCAGATGTTTTCGCGCTCACGCATGACGTCCAGCGCCTCGAGCGGGAAGCGCGAGGGATAGGCGTACATCAGCCGAATCCATTCGATCCCATCGACGTCCGCCAGCTCGCCGAGCAGCTGCGCGAGACGGCGCTCGCCGTAGAGATCGAGTCCGTAATACGTCGTGTCCTGCGCGATGAGGATCAGTTCCTTCGTGCCCAGTTCGCGCAGGAATTTTGCCTCGTGCACGAGCTTTTCGAGGGGAGTGGAAACATGTCCCCCGCGCATGATGGGGATGGCGCAGAAGCTGCAGGGACGGTCGCAGCCCTCCGAGATTTTCAGGTATGCCGAGTGCGAGGGAGAGGACAGGTGCCGCTCGCCCAGCAGTTCATATTTGTAGCTGCCGCCGAGCGTTTCGATGATGGCCTTGAAATCAGTCACGCCGAAGAAGCGGTCCACCTCCGGCAGCTCTTTCTCGAGATCAGAGCGGTAGCGCTCGGACAGGCATCCCGCCACATACAACTGCCGGATGTCGCCGCGCTTTTTCATTTCCACCGCCTCGAGAATCGTATTGACCGATTCCTCTTTCGCCGCGTCGATGAAGCCGCAGGTATTGATGATCAGCGTATCCGCCTCGCCGGGCTCATCGACCAGCGCCATGCGGTTCGCCTCGATCTGGCTCATCAGCACCTCCGAGTCGACTGTGTTCTTCGAGCAGCCCAGAGTTACGATTGATATGCGTTGGGGTTTATTCACTTGTATACAGAAATATTCGTTGTCTTGTCATTTCCCGGATGAAGTGCAAAGTGCAAAGTACAAAGTGCAAAGGTCGCGTTGCATGACATATCGCGGTCCATGGAAGAAAATCTGCTGTTTGCACTTTGCACTCTTCACTTTGCGCCTGTCAAACTGCATCGTGGTCTATCAAACGCTCGACTTTTTCGATATCGCCGGGCGTATCGACTGCCTGGGAGTCCGTCTCCACCTCCGTGACAACAATCCGCATGCCGTGCTCGAGGGCGCGGAGCTGTTCGAGCTTTTCACTGTGCTCGAGCGGCGTCTTATCGAGTGTGGCAAAACGGAGAAGGGCCTCGCGGCGGAAGACGTATATCCCGATATGCTTCCTGTAGACACCCGTTTCGCCGAAAGCGTTACCGTTTCGCACATGCGGAATGGCGGCCCGTGAGAAATACAACGCAAAACCGGCGCGATCCGTTACCAGCTTGACGATGTTGGGATTGGCGATGTCCGCGGCGTGATGAAGATGGCAGCAGGCGGTGGCGATGTCGGCCTCCGGATTCCGGGTGAGCGCCTCGACGGCGGCGTCGATGGTGGCGGGCGGCAGCAGCGGTTCGTCGCCCTGCACGTTGACGTAAATATCCGCCTCCGTCTTTCGTGCGACCCACGCCATGCGTTCGGTGCCCGATGCCAGTTCGGCGGGAGTCATGACTGCCTCGCCCCCGAAGCGCTCGACTTCAGACTGAATGCGCTCGTCGTCCGTCGCGACGATGACGCGCGATGCCCGCGCGGATGCCGCGCAGCGTGCGTGCACGCGTTCGATCATGCTTTTTCCCGCGATACGCGCGAGCGGCTTGCCCGGGAAGCGCGTTGATCCCCAGCGCGCCGGAATCACGATGATGATGTGTTCGCTCATGCGCCTAAAATACAAAAACAGAACCACGGATTTCACGGATCGCGTCGGAAAAACCGCAGCGTCGGCCTTTCTTTCACATCCGCCGATCCCATCTTGACTCTGGGGTCTCGACCCTGTATTATTTGAACGGAGATGATGTTCGCCACCGGGGTAAAAGTGAACGAGATGAGGATTTCATGAATCACAGGACAGGGCCGCCTGGAATGCTGTTCAACATGATGCAGCGTTCAGGCAGATGTTTCCTTCGAGTTGTGACCCCGATACGCATTCCGGTACTGCGCGCCGTGATATTGCGCGCTCCGGCAGTCTTCCTGCCCGTGCTGCTGCTCCTCGTCTCGCCGTCGCTGTACGCGCCATCCCTGCATGCGCAGTCGCTGCGGGCACCTGCGAGCGGGCTGCTGCCGATGGACTCCCCCGCGCATCAGCTCGAACAGCTGGCGATGATTCGTCCGTTCGATCACCCGGGATTCGGACGCTGGCCGGTGGCGCTCGGCGATCTCGACGGTGACGGCTGCGGGGAGCTTGCCGTCGCCTCCGCCGCGGATACGACATTCATCTTTCTCGGCGGCTCACCGTTCGATCATGAGCCCGATCTGGTCGTGCTCGGCGGGGCGAACGGCCTGGCCGCCGGCGATTTCGACGGTGACGGACGCACCGACCTCGCCACCGCCATCTGGGATCGCGGCAGCGAGAGTGACAGCGCGCACCGCGGAAAGATCCGCATCTACCTGAATCGCGGCGGCTGGCCCGCGTACGCCGAGCCCGCCGACAGAATCATCACCGGGGGATATGACTGGGCCACATTCGGATACAACTTCGCTACCGGGTATCGCCCGGGCATTTTCACGGCGGACATGAACGGTGATAAGATCGATGATCTCTTCTTCAGGGCCGTGAGGCTTGAAGACACGGTGAAGCACCGCATACACATGATTCTGGGCGGAGCGGATATCCGCACTGCGCCGGTGCACTACACTTTCACCTTCGGACAACGATTCAACCGCATGTATGGGAAGTACGCTGAGGAGTACATGACCGGCGATCTCAACGGGGACGGCTGTGATGATCTATGCATATTCGGTATCTGGATAGATATGCACAATTATCCGCAGAATTTTGTCGACACCTGGTTCGGCAATCCCGACGCCCGCTTCGATGAGCCGGATGTCACCGGCAGCGAACCGGATGACTGGGTTCCGTACCGGATAACGTCGAATGTGGTTGACATCAATGGCGACGGCTACGATGATGTCATCAACGGCTGGAGCACGCTATTCGCGGGCGCGAAGCTGTTCCGCTCACGCGCCACGTTCGACCGCCTCGTGCCGAACGATTCGATCCCGAACCAGCGGCCGAACGTCAATGTCGCGCCGGCGATCGTCAGCCCGATGGGCGACATGAACGGGGACGGCCGACCGGATCTGATCGTCGGCTGGTCAACGATCATTATCCAGGGCACGGTGTACTACGTCTACCCCGCGGGACCGGTCAGCGACTGGAAAACGGCCACGGGGTACATCGGGCTTATTCCTTTCGGGGATTATGTTAAAAAACCTCCCTTCAACGCCGGTGATGTCAACGGCGACGGGTATGATGATATGGTCATCTGCGGTTTTCCCACACGAGTGGAACAACGCGGGATTACGGATCGCATCCACATTTACTCCGGCAGCCAGAAGCTCACGGCGGTTGCACCGCCGCCCGCAATCGCGCTGAACAGTGATCTTACAGCGTATCCCCAGCCGCTGCGGCAGGGTGGCACGCTGCAGGTGCGTCTCGATTCGCGGGCGCCCGGCACGATCGTGATGACCGATCTGCTCGGCCGCGTGCTGCTGCGCCGTTCCGTCGATGCCGCATTCGAAGCGCGCACCCTCGAACTGCCGACCTCCCCGCTGCCGCGGGGAACGTACGTGCTCGCGCTGCTCCGCGGAGACGGCAGCAGACAGGCGCGAACGATTGTCATTTACTGAACATGATCGAGCATGTCATACCCGTTCTTCCAGAAACACCTGCCGCCGCGGAATGCATGGTGGATGGTACCTTCCATCGGTAATATCCTGAAAAGTGGTGTAAAGTTGGGGAAAAAGCAGTTTTAACCTGACCTAAAATCTATTTTAGGACAGGTTAAAATTAATATTCATGCCAATTTGACGGTGATTTACAGCACTTTCGGCACACGGATATATCCGTCGCTGCTGTCGGGAGTGTTGCGGAGGGCGTCATCCTGAGGTAGGGAGGGGCGGGATTCATCCTCGCGCGGGGGAGGCAGGGGATCGTTGAGCATCGTCAGGGGCTCGACGCCATCGGTATCGATGTCCTCGAGAATGGAGACGTATTCCATGATGCGCGACAGTTCGCCGGCAAGTACGCGGACGTCTTCATCGCTGAAGGCGAGGCGGGCGAGACGCGCGGTGGCGCGCACGTCGTCCTCGCTGACGCGATGTTCAGATGGCGGTGTCATAGATGCGGTAGGTCTTGTACTGCTCGGCATTCATCAGCTTCGCGCCCTTGTTCATCGGCGCGTTGTCTTCGAGCACCCAGGAAGCCTCGCCGAGATAAATGCCGTGATCGGCGGCGCGATTGACGATCTCGTAATACATCACCGAGTCAATGCCCTTGTTGCGGTGCTCGGGCAGCACGCCCAGCACGATGATGCGCACGAGATCGATCTTCTTCGTCTTCGTCATCATGTGGAAGGCCGCACCCAGCAGTCCGCCGCCTTTGTTGTGGATCAGCACCTGGTTGAGATCCGGCAGACAGAGCGCGAAGCCGATCGGCTCGCCGTCGCGCTCGGTGATGAACACCAGGTCCTTGAACTTGCCGACCACCTGCACGAGATCCTTGGCGAGGAAGTCGAACTCCTCGTCGGTCATCGCCACCGCGCCCCAGTTTTTCTCCCACGAACGGTTGTAGAGGTCCTTGAGCACCACGACATCCCTTTCGAGATTCTTGAAGTCCAGGTCGCGGATGGTGATGTTGTAGCGTTCGCGCACGAGCTTCTGTCCCCGCTCCAGCTTGGGCGTAACTGTAAGTTCATTTCTCAGGAGATAGGCGAACAGATCCTTTTCCTTCTTGAACCCGTATCCCTCCACGAGCAGGGGATAGTAGCGGGGATTGTACGTCATGAGGATGACCGGCGGCATGTCGAAGCCGTGCACCAGCATGCCGATTTCGTCGTTGATGGAGGGATTCAGCGGACCGCGCATGGTGTCCATGCCCTTTCCGCGCAGCCACTGCGCTGCCGCGTCAAAGAGGGCGTTCGCCGTTTCCTGATGGTCGATGCATTCGAAAAACCCGAAGAAGCCGACCTTGTCGTGGTGGATTTCGTTGTGCCGACGATTGACGATGGCGGCGATGCGTCCGACCGGCTCCCCGTCGCGCTCGGCGATGAACAGCTCCACGTCTGCATGCTTGAAGAACGGATTTTTCTCCGTGTTCAGCAGCTTGCGGCGGTCCATCAGAAGCGGCGGTGCCCAGTTGCGGTCGTTCCGGTAGAATTTCCACTGCAGCTTGATAAAGCGGTTTTTATCCGCTTTCCCGGATACGGTACGGATGGTGATGCTCATGCGATGTTCCTCGGGAATGTCTTATTCGATGACGCCGAGCTTGCGGCCGATATCGCCGCAGATCTCGAGGATGCGGTCGAGGTGCTCTTTCTCATGCGTGGCCATGTAGCTGGTGCGCAGCATCTGCAGCCCCTGTGGCACGCCCGGACTGATGAACACGTTGACGAAGACGCCGGCTTCGAAAAGCTCTTTCCAGAAGATGAAGCTCTTGGTGTCGTCGCCGATGATGACGGGCACGACGCCGGTTTCGCCGTCGAGTACGCGGAAGCCGAGATCGGCAAAGCCCTTGCGCATGTAGTCAGCGTTCTCACGCAGCCGGTCGACGCGCCAGGGTTCCGATTCAAGGATGTCGAGCGCCGTGAGTGCGGCGGCGACATTCGGCGGAGTCGGACTGGCGCTGAAGATGAGCGCGGGAGAGTGATGTTTGATGTAATTGATGACCGGCCGCTCGCCGACCACGAATCCGCCGAGGCTGGCAAAGGTCTTGCTGAACGTGCCCATGGTCATGTCGACGTCGCTGTTGAGTCCGTAATACGACGCCGTGCCGCGGCCGCCCTCGCCGATCACACCGGTCGAATGCGCGTCGTCGATGAGTACGCGTGCGTTGTACTTCTTGGCAATCTCCAGCAGGCGCGGGAGGTTGACGATATCGCCGGTGGTGCTGAACACGCCGTCCGACACCACGAGCTTGCCCTTGTCCTCGGGCAGCTTTGCGATCACGCGCTCGAGGTCGTCCATGTCGTTGTGCTTGTAGCGGTCGAACTGTGCGAAAGCGCCCTTGGCCATCAGGTTGCCGGCCACGATGCAGGCGTGGTTGTCCTTGTCCGAAACCACATACTCGCCGCGCTGCACGAGTGTGGGAATGATGCCCTGGGCGGTCTGATAGCCCGTGGAGAAAAGCAGGCAGGATTCCTTGCCGAGGAAATTCGCCAGGCGCTCCTCCAGCTCATTGTGCAGGTTGAGCGTGCCCGTCAGGTAGCGGGATCCTGAGCAGCCGGTACCGTACCGTTCGATTGCATCCCTGCTCGCCTGCTTCACCCGCGGATCGGCGGTGAGTCCCAGGTAATTGTTCGACCCGGCCATGATGATCTTGCGTCCCTCGATCATCACCACTGGTCCTTCACTTTCCTCGATGGCCCGGAAATACGGGTAATACCCCTGTGCCTTTACCTCATCGGCGCGTGTGAACGCCCTGCATTTGTCAAAAAGATCCACGCGGACTCCTCGTCTTCTGTCTGTAATGCTTCGTCTCCACCACCCGGCCGGATGGACTGCGAAGGGATGCGAAGGTGGGATCGCCCTGAAAGATGAACGAAAATTCATTTATTCGGCAATCATAACAATGAATATAGGGGCGAGGGGGGTCCTGTGCAACCATTTGAGCGCTTCCGTGAAGAATCGTACATTATTTCTTCGGTTTTGGCCGGTAGATTCCTCCAACAACAGCCAGTGCGTCCATGACGAACAACGACACGCCTTCGCAGGGCAATTTCATCAAGCAGATCATCAACGAGCACAACCGCACTGGGCGCTTCGACAATCGCGTCCACACGCGTTTTCCTCCCGAACCGAATGGCTACCTGCATATCGGACACGCAAAGTCGATCTGCCTGAATTTCGGCATCGCCGAGGAGTACGACGGCAAGTGCAACCTGCGCTTCGACGATACGAATCCCACGAAAGAGGAAGTCGAGTACGTCGATTCCATCAAGGAAGACATCCGCTGGCTGGGCTTCGACTGGGAGGACCGCGAATTCTACGCCTCGGACTACTTTGAAATGCTGTACGAGTACGCCATCAAGCTGATCAAGGGCGGCAAAGCATACGTCTGCGAACTGACGGCCGAGCAGATCCGGGAGTACCGCGGCACGCTCACCGAGGCCGGCAAAAACAGTCCCTTCCGCGATCGTCCCGTCGACGAAAACCTCGATCTCTTCGAGCGCATGCGCAGGGGCGAATTCCCCGACGGTTCACGCACGCTGCGCGCGAAAATCGACATGGCCGCCCCGAATCTCAACATGCGCGACCCGGTGATGTACCGCATCCTGCATGCGCACCACCATCGCACGGGGGATGACTGGTGCATTTATCCCACATACGACTGGGCGCACGGACAGTCCGATTCCATCGAGAGCATCACGCACAGCATCTGCACGCTGGAATTCGAGGATCATCGTCCGCTCTACGACTGGTTCGTCGAGCAGCTCGGCATCCATCATCCCCAGCAGATCGAATTCGCGCGCCTCAACATCACGTACATGGTGATGAGCAAGCGCAAGCTGCTGCGGCTCGTGCAGGACGGCGTGGTCGACGGCTGGGACGACCCGCGCATGCCCACAATTTCCGGGCTGCGACGCCGCGGCTACACGCCCGCGT
The DNA here is from genome assembly GCA_913061095.1 of uncultured Ignavibacteria bacterium. Taxonomy (GTDB): domain Bacteria; phylum Bacteroidota; class Ignavibacteria; order SZUA-365; family SZUA-365; genus BM516. The sequence goes on along the minus strand of CAJXVM010000003.1, from coordinate 30,945 downwards.
CCATTCGCGATTTTGCCGACCGCGTCGGCGTGGCGAAGAAGGAGAGCACCATCGACATGGCGTTGCTGGAGCACTGCATCCGCGAGGATCTCAACGCCCATGCGCTGCGCGTGATGGGTGTGCTCGATCCGCTGAAGGTCGTGCTCACGAATTATCCCGAAGAGCAGGTCGAGGAGATGGAGGCCGTCAACAATCCCGAGGATCCCTCCGCCGGGACGCGCACGGTGCCGTTCTCGCGCGAGCTGTACATCGAGCGCGACGATTTCATGGAGGACCCGCCGCGGAAATTTTTCCGCCTCGCGCCCGGACGCGAGGTGCGGCTGCGTTACGGCTACATCATCAAGTGCGAGGATGTGATCAAGGACGGCGACGGAAACATCGTCGAGCTGCACTGCACGTACGATCCGCAGACGAAAAGCGGGATGCCTGAGGCCAACCGCAAGGTGAAGGGAACGCTGCACTGGGTATCGGCGAAGCATGCGCTCGATGCCGAGGTGCGGCTCTACGAGCAGCTGTTCGCCAAGGAGGATCCGAACGAGGTAGAGGAGCAGCTGGATTTCCTCTCCAACCTGAATCCCGATTCCCTCTCGCTCGTGCAGGCCAAGGTGGAGCCCTCGCTCGCCGCGGCCGAGCCGGGGGCGCATTACCAGTTTGAGCGCAAGGGGTATTTCACGGTGGATTCGAAATACGGGCGTCCCGGCGCGCCGGTGTTCAACCGCACCGTCACCCTGCGCGACACCTGGGCAAAGATCAGCAGGAAGCAGTAGCCCCACCCGTGAGGGTGGGGATGTCGCACGCCACCCCACACGCTTACGCGTGTGGCTATCCGCGACACCTGGGCGAGGTTACGCAGGAAGCCGTAGCGCCGAGCCAACGGCTCGGCGAGGGTATACGCCGTAGCGCCGAGCCAACGGCTCGGCGAGGGTATACGCCGTAGCGCCGAGCCAACGGCCCGGCGAGGCAGAACGCAGGATGACGTTCGATTCTCCGAGGAGCGTCGGATCCAACCAACAACCAACAACCAACAACCAAAAACGAATAACCAATGATATCAGCAGTCACAGGGGGAACGGGCTTCATCGGGTCGCACCTGGTGGACCGCCTGCTCGAACAGGGCCACGAGGTGCGCGTGCTGGTGCGCAGAACGAGCAACCTCCGCTGGCTGGAGGGAAAGAACGTGCAGCTTGTCGAAGGCGATATCCGCGACGCATCGACGCTGGAGGATTTCATCCGCGATGCGGATTACGTCTATCACATCGCCGGCGTGGTCAAGGCCCGCGACCGCGCGGGCTATTTCGACGGCAACGTGAAATCCACCGAAAACATGCTCGAGGCGGCGAAACGCTTCGCCCCGAATATCCGGCGTTTCCTCTATGTCAGCAGCCAGACCGCTGCCGGACCCTCGCCGAGCCTCGAGCGTCCCATCCGCGAAGACGATCCTCCGCATCCCATCACCACCTACGGCGAGAGCAAGATCGCCGCGGAAAACGCCGTCCGCGCCGCCGGCGACATCCCCTGGACCATCGTGCGTCCGCCGGCGATGTACGGTCCCCGCGACACGGAAATCTATATCTACTTCCAGACGATCTCCCGCGGACTGAATTCGATGATCGGCTTCGATGACAAGCGGCTGAGCCTGCTGCACTGCGACGACCTCGTGCGCGGGATGATCCTGGCTGCAGAGTCCGACAACAGCATCGGCGAAACCTATTTCATCTCCAGCGAGGAATTCTACTCCTGGCCGCAGGTCGGGCAGCTGACCGCTGAGATCATGGGAACGCGCTACCTCACGGTGCGACTGCCGCACGGCCTCGTCTACATGGTCGCGGGATTCTCACAGTTCGCTGCCGGACTCCAGCGCAAACCGGCCACACTCAACATCGAGAAGGCGCGGGACATCACGCAGCGCTACTGGACCTGTGACGTCAGCAAGGCAAAGAGGGATCTCGGCTACAGCCAGGGAGTCGGACTCGAGGAGGGTATCCGCAATACTGTGGACTGGTACCGCGAGCACGGGTGGCTGAAGCCGGCGAGGCGGAGGTAGGGATCAGGAATCCGAGCGGTACAGTCCCTGCGACTCAATGAATACCTGTACCGTCCACGGCACGAGGTACTGAATTGAACGTCCCTCGCGCACGCGGTTGCGGATGTCAGTGGACGACACGTCAATCAGCGGCATGGAGAATTTCCGTGCCGTTTTTATGTAGGGATAATTGTCTTCGGTGAGCTGATAGCCCGGACGCTCTGCCACGGCGGCTGTTGCCATGGCGAGGATGTCTTCGGGATCCTTCCACAGGTGGAATTCACTGAAGGTGTCTGCTCCCATCAGCAGGAAAAGCGTGTCGCCGGGATGCGCATCGCGGATCTTCCGCAGAGTATCTACGGTGAAGGAGACCTCGCCGCGCTGGATTTCACAGTACTCGCCGCGGAGGAGACTGTTGCCGGAAATCGCCAGCTCAACCATCTCCGCGCGCTGCAGGGGAGGCAGGCTGTCGGAATCGTTTTTGAAGGGTGAACGCCAGGTCGGGACCAGCAGCACGTGATCGAGCGCGAGCGCGTCGATGGCGCTCTGTGCGAGGATGAGATGTCCGATATGCGGCGGATCGAAGGTGCCGCCGTAAATGCCGATGTTCATTGCATGTTCCGTTGTGTCGCGAAAAAGGCCGATCGTTCGCGCCGCCGTGAAAATCCGCGAATCACATCGTGCAGACGCTCGGCGGTGTCACCGGAGATCGCACCGGACCGCCGCATGCGGGCGAACTTCCAGAGAAGATAGCGCTTCAGAAGAACAAATGAGAGGGCGGAATTGTAGCGCGCGTAGTAGCGCAGTTGCTCGCGACGGTACCAGGCCATGATCCGGGGATCAGTCGGCGCCGCCGAGCCGCCGCCGAAATGCACGACCTCGGCTCCCGGCGCGTAACGGATCCCATACCCCGACAGGCGGAGCCGGCGGCAGAGATCGACATCCTCGAAATAGAAAAAGTATGCCTCGTCGAAGCCGCCCACGGCATCCCAGGCCGCGCGCGGGATCAGCATGCAGGCGCCGGTGATCCAGTCCACCGAGCGCTCCTGCCGCGATTCCGCTTCGCGCCTGCGCAGCGCATCGCCGCTTCCGCCGCGGCTTTCCTGCTGCCGCCGGCGTTCGCGGAATTCGGCAAGGAGGGTGGGATCGTCACCCCAGGAGAGCTGAAAGCGTCCGTCGGGGAATCGCAGCGCGGGACCCACGGCGCCGCAGCGCGGATGCGCCGTCAGTTCGCCGAGCAGCGGGGGCAGCGGATCCTCCGGGAAATCGAGATCGTTGTTGAGAATGAAAATGTTTCGTCCCCGCGACGCCGCCGCGCCGTGATTGCAGGCGGCACCGTAGCCGCGGTTTTCCTCGATGCGCAGGGTGCGCACACGCGGGAAATCCTCCCCGGGAAAGGGTTTTTCCGCGGCGTTGTCCACCACGATAATTTCATATTCTTCCGCCATGGCGAAGGACTGCAGCCGCCGTACGACCTGCGCGGTGTAGTCCACTCTGCCGAAATGCACGATGACTGCCGAGACCGAGGGCTGCATGGTTCAGAGGATCCGCCGGCGGATGCGCTCGATCACCGTTTCGCGTCCCAGCAGTTCGGCGATCATGCCGAGATCCGGACCGTGCTGCTGTCCGGTCATGGCGAGGCGCAGCGGCATGAACAGCTTTTTCCCCTTCACGCCGGTATCCTTCTGAATGGTCTTGACCATGGTCTTTATCTCCTCGCCCTTCCACGGTTCCTGCGTCTCCGCCACTTCGATGAAGCGCTGGAACACCTGCTGGGATTCCGGGGCGGCGGTGATTTCGCGGGATTCCTCATCGAGCGTCACCGCATCCTGCGTGAACAGTTCGATGTGCGTCGTGATATCCGACGGCAGTGTGAGGTAGGAGCTCAGCGCCGTCGCGACGGCCTGTGTCCGTTCGCGATCGATGGTGTCGAAGCCGGCCTCGCGCATCCAGGGCTCGCAGATTTCGGCCAGTTTCTCCGGCGGCAGCGCGCGGAGGTACTGTGTGTTGAACCACTGCAGCTTCTCGATGTCGAATACGGCGCCCGCCTTGCCGACACGCTCGAGTGAAAACTCCTCCTGGAGTTCCTCCAGCGTGAACAGTTCCCGGTCGCCGCCGGGATTCCAGCCCAGCAGCGCAACGAAATTCACCAGCGCCTCGGGCAGATATCCCTTTGTTCTGTAGTCTTCCACGGCCACGTCGCCCTGGCGTTTGCTGAGCTTGCTGCGGTCGGGATTAAGCAGGAGGGGAAGATGCGCGAACTGCGGCGGATCCCAGCCGAACATCTCGTAGAGCAGGCGATGCTTGGCGGTGGACGGCAGCCACTCCTCGCCGCGGATCACGTGCGTGATCTCCATGTGGTGGTCGTCGACCACGTTCGCGAGATGATAGGTCGGATAGCCGTCGGATTTGAGCAGCACCTGGTCGTCGATGACGTCGTAATGCACGGAGATGTCGCCGCGCACGAGGTCGCGGAACTGCATCTGTCCCACCAGCGGCACTTTCATGCGCACCGTATGCGGCATCCCCGCCTTCATCTTTGCGGCGACTTCCTCCTCGCTGAGCATGCGGCAACGGCGGTCATAGGTGGGATCCTTTTTCTCGGCCACCTGCCGCTCGCGAGACGCGGCCAGTTCCTCCGAGGTGCAGAAGCAGCGGTAGGCCTTGCCCTCCGCAAGGAGGCGCTCGGCGTGTTCGCGGTAGAGTGCCGTGCGCTCCGACTGCACGTAGGGACCGAAATCGCCGCCCTGTTCGGGGCCTTCGTCAAACGTGATTCCCGCCCAAGCCAGCGTCTCGATGAGATTTTCCGCTGCGCCCTCGACGTAGCGGGAGCGATCGGTGTCTTCGATGCGCAGCACGGTCGTGCCGCCGTGTCCGCGGGCGAAGAGGGAGTTGTAGAGGGCGGTGCGGAGTCCGCCGACATGCAAATAGCCGGTGGGACTCGGTGCGAATCGTACTCTGATGTTCTCTGCGTTCATGGCTCGCCGTGTTGTGGTCATGCAAAACACCTAATATAACACAATGCGGCGACGCGGGGGAACAGCGAAACCGTGGGCATGGCAACTCTCCATACGTTTCTTGACAATTCAACGGGGGAATCCCTATTTTGAAACAAATCGTCTCATCTCCTGTACACTGCAGTCGGGAGTGCCGCCGGGCGATATCCATACAGTGTGGAGCAGAATCATGAGCTTCGAATTTACCGACGACCACATCGCGCAGATTTCCCGCATCCTTGGTGTGGAAGCCAAGCATTACGGCAACCATTACCGCTTCGAAATCAAGGGCAGCGATCCTGCGCGCAAGGTCTCGCTGGAGATTTATCCGCGTATCGCGATCGGGGAGCAGGACGGCGCCCTGGTCAGCGTGTTCACGCCGAACAGCAATCTGCAGCTGCAGCACTGCAGCGGTCTCGTGGTCAGTGAACTGATGGGGGAAGTGACGTTCTTCGCGGAAGGCGGCGGAAAGATGAACGGCCTGATCGTCGAGCGCGAGGGTGGCTGCTCCCTGTACTCGAATGTCGATCGCTCGATGTTGTCGGGCGATTTCACCAAGCTCGGTCCCGAAGTCATGCTCTCGGGTATCGCGCTGTCACTGACGGAACTCATGCTGGATGAATCCGATGAAGAAGACGAAGCCACGTCCCCGCCCGGGGACTGACATCGACGTTGTTTTTCGCGCCCCGCTTGGTTCCATCGGGGCGCAGCTGTTTCAGGACGCCATTCGCTTCGCGCTCGGCGCCGAGCGTCTGCGGGCATCCCTGATATCCTGCGCCGTGGTCAGCGATGCCGAAATCCGTGCCGTCAACCGCCGTTTCCTCGATCATGATCGTGTCACTGACATCATCACATTCCCCCTCGAGGAGGATCCGCTGGAGGCCGAACTGGTCATCAGCGCGGATACCGCGCGGCGCCAGGCGCGGGAATACCGCGTGACCGTGCGGGAGGAATGCGCCCGGCTCGCCATCCACGGAATCCTGCATCTCAGCGGACACGACGACCGCTCGGAGGAGGATCGCCGGAGGATGAAACAGCGGGAGGATCAGCTGCTCCGACGCTTCCTTTCCCGGAACCGGGCACGGCCGTGATTCCGGCTCCGGACGCAGGCCGATTGCGGGCCGATCGCCGGGCCGGACGCGGGCCTGACTTGACATTCGGCCGGGCATGGGCTACTTTTTCCACGAACTTTGACCAGAATACACTGCGAATAGAGGAATGCAGGAACGCATCGTAGAAATCATCGTCTATCTGATCCACGAAATGCAGGCCGACAAGCGTCTTGGCGAAATTGACCTGCGCGTGCTGTCGGATAAAGGATATACACAGAATGAAATCAGCACGGCATTCAGCTGGCTGTTCGACAAGATTCATCTCGGGGACAATATCCTTTCGGAGGGAAACCGGAGGCTGCCACATTCACACCGCGTTCTTCATGAATCGGAACGCAGCGTAATCTCCCCGGACGCACACGGATATCTTCTCCAGCTCCGCGAGCTGGGCCTGCTCGATGACATGGACATCGAACTCGCCATCGACCGCATCATGATGGCCGGGTTCGGCGCCGTTGGCATCGATGAGATGAAGTCCGTCATCGCGTCCATTATTTTCGATTACGACGACTCCAACAGTATCGGCAGCCGTCTCATGCTCAACAGCAAGGACACGATTCACTGAATGAAGGCGTGCAGCGCTTTCTTCCCGCGGCGGCAGCCGCGCGGTTTCCGTTGTTTCCGTCCCTGCGCTACCGTAACGCATCAATCGTCCATTAACGTGTAAGCCATGTCCAAATCACTGATCATCGTCGAGTCCCCCTCGAAAGCCAAGACCATCAACAAGTATCTGGGTAAGAAATTCATGGTCGAGGCCTCCGTCGGCCATATCAAGAATCTTCCGTCCAAGGACCTCGGTGTCGATGTCGAACACGATTTCGAACCGCAGTATGTCACCATCCGCGGCAAGGCGGGCGTTATCAAGGATCTACAGAAGCAGGCCGCCAAGGCTGACAGCATCTATATCGCGACGGACCCCGACCGCGAGGGGGAGGCGATCGCATGGCATATCGCCCGCGAGCTGGAAAAACAGCTCAACGGCCGGGATCTTTACCGCGTGCTGTTCAATGAAATCACGAAAAGCGGCATCGAGGAGGCAATGAAGCATCCGCGGCGCATCGACGAGCGCCTCGTGCGCTCCCAGCAGGCGCGTCGTGTGATGGACCGCATCGTGGGATACAAGGTCAGTCCGTTTCTCTGGAAGACGATATACAAGGGATTGAGCGCCGGCCGCGTGCAGTCTGTCGCCCTGCGTCTGGTCTGCGAGCGCGAACAGGAGATCGCGGATTTCAATGTCGAGGAATACTGGACGATCACCGGTGAATTCCAGAAACCCGGAGACGGCACGTTCCACACCAAGCTGGCGAAAATCGCGGGCGAGACGCCGTCGATTCCCGATGAACAGTCCGCCACCGAACTGCTCGAGAAGCTGAAAGCGGAACAGTACGCGGTCGCGGACATCCAGTCGAAGCAGATTTCACGGTCACCGTCACCACCGTTTATTACGAGTTCCCTGCAGCAGGAGGCTTCCAACCGCCTGCGTTTCAGCGCAAAGCGCACCATGCGCATTGCCCAGCAGCTCTATGAAGGTGTGGAACTCGGTGAGGAGGGGGCTGTCGGTCTGATCACGTATATGCGTACCGATTCCACACGCAGCAGCGCGGAAGCGGTATCATCGCTGCGGGATCACATCGCTGCGCAATACGGGAAGGACTTCGTCCCCGAGGCGCCCCGGCAGTTCAAGACCAAGAAGAGCGCACAGGACGCTCACGAGGCCATTCGTCCCACATCGATGGAATTCAGCCCGCAGCGGGTCCGGTCGTATCTCTCACCGGAACAGTACAATCTGTATGAGCTGATCTGGAAGCGTTTCGTCGCCAGCCAGATGGCCGCGGCGAAAATGCTGCAGAAGACCGTACTCGTCGAAGGTGGTCCCTATCAGTTCAAGGGCGTGGGGTCGACCTACACGTTCCGCGGTTTCCTTCAGGTCTACGATGATTTCGCAGCTGAGAACGGCGCTGAAGAGAACGAGGAGGAATCCATCATTCCCGAGGGACTGGCCGCGAACGACCGTGTCGAACCGAAGCAGATCGATCCGCATCAGCATTTCACCAAACCGCCGCCCCGGTTCACCGAAAGCACGCTCGTGCGCGAACTCGAAGCCAACGGCGTCGGCCGTCCGAGCACCTACGCCCTGATTGTGAGCACGATTCAGGACCGCGGCTATGCCGAGCAGCAGAACCGGCGTCTGCACGCCACGACGCTCGGCATGGACGTCAACAAGCTTCTGACCACCTATTTCGATTCCCTTTTCAACGTCGATTTCACATCACGGATGGAGGAGGAACTGGATACCATCGCCTCAGGAGAATCCTCCTACCTGAAGGTGATGAATGACTTCTACCATCCCTTCATCGAGCTGCTCGAAAGTGTTTCTCCCGAGGAGGCGAAGCTGCAGGAGCAAACCGATGAGAAATGCGACAAGTGCGGCGCGCCGATGATCATTCGCTGGGGGCGCAACGGCAAATTCATGGCCTGCAGTGCCTATCCGGAATGCAAGAATGCCAAGCCGCTTCCCGGCGAGGCGGAAAAAATGAAAATCGACGAGCCCTGTCCCGACTGTGGCGGCGAGCTGACGCTCAAGCAGAGCCGGTACGGGAAGTTCATCGGCTGCAAGAATTATCCGGATTGCAAGTTCACGCGTCCGATTACGCTCGGCTTCAAATGTCCGAAATGCAAGGAAGGCGAGGTGGTTGCGCGCATGACAAAAACCAAGCGCACATTTTACGGCTGCACGCGCTATCCGGACTGTGATTTCACATCCTGGGACAGGCCTGTACCCAAGGCTTGCCCTTCATGTAAAAATTCCTATCTTCTTCATAAGTACACACAGAAAAAAGGCGAATTCCTCAAATGCCCCGAATGCAAGGAGGAGTTTACCAAGGATCTTGATCCGTTCGATCCTTCGCAGATCGCGGCCTGAAAAGGATCCGTATGAAGCAGACCATAGAGCGCTTCCGTGAATATCTGGTTGTGGAGCGCAATGCTTCCAGCCACACCGTGACAGCCTACATCAGGGATTTGCATACCTTCCATGCATGGCTGTGCGAAATCGCCGAAAGTGAGCAGGTGAAACTCGCTGCGGTGGACCGCAATACGATCCGCGCGTGGCTCGGTGTGCTTGCCGAGCGCGGTCTGTCGAAGCGGAGTATCAGCCGCGCCGTCACCTCGCTCCGCACATTTTTCCGCTTCGCCGAGCAGCGCGGCGACATTGATTCGGATCCGACTGCAAACCTCCATTCCATAAGGATCGAGAAAAAACTTCCGGTCTTCCTCGACGAGGAATCCCTCGCCGACGTCCTGCGTTTACCTGATACCGATACACTGGAGGGTTCCCGGAACGCCGCGATTCTTGAACTCTTCTACAGTACCGGCATCCGGCTGAGCGAACTTGTCGGACTTGACAGAAAGGATATACAGCACGAGGCGCGGACCGTCCGCGTTCTCGGCAAACGGAGGAAGGAGCGCATCATTCCCCTCGGAGGACCAGCACTCGACGCGCTCGAGCGCTACCTCGCCATGCAGGACCGTGAGACACCGGCAGCATCGTCGCAGGGAGCGGCGCTCTTTCTCAACAACCGCGGAAAACGGCTTTCGAGCCGCAGTGTCTACTCCATCGTACATGACCATCTTCGGGTGGTATGTGACCTGAAACAGTGTTCACCGCACGTTCTGCGGCACAGCTTCGCGACGCATCTTCTCAACCGCGGTGCTGACCTGCAGGCAGTGCGCGAACTGCTCGGTCACGAAAGTCTGTCGACGACGCAGATCTATGCGCATGTCACAACCGACCACCTGAAGCGCGAGTATGCCAAGGCGCATCCGCGAGCATGATTCACCTTTAGCAAAGGAGCGTCACCATGAACGTCCAATTCACCGCACGTCACTTCAAGGCTCACGACGGTCTCAAGCATTATGCTCTGCAGCAGGTGTCAACGCTCAAGAAATACTATGACGGCATCGTAAAGGGGAATATCGTTCTCCGATACGAGCGCCCGAAAGACTCCGTCAAAATCGCCGAAATCAACCTGGCGGTATTCGGCACGAATCTCGTTGCCGTCGAGCGTTCGGAGAATTTCTACAAATCGATCGACAACGCCGTTGACAAGCTCGAGCGTCAGCTCCTGAAGTACAAAGGCAAAAGACGCGGTCTGTAATTGATCGTTCATCATTCACGTTGTATTTTGTGGGCGGACATTCCGCCCACTTTTTGTATCCGCCATGCCCTCTCCCACCGACCCCCTCAAAAATCTCAAGATCATCGAACGCAAAAGCCTCAGTGTTCGTCACTTTTTCGAGAAGAACAGGGAGCGCATTCAGCTGACATCGGCGAATGACCTGCACGAGAGCGAGCGCGAAATCACGGAGAAAAATCTACACCGACCGGGACTTGCCCTGGCGGGATATGTGGCGCTGTTCACGTATCACCGTGTCCAGGTGTTCGGGAATACCGAGCTCAAATACATTAATTCGCTCGACGAGGAAAAGCGCGCGGAGTCGTTCGAACGGCTGTTCGAATTCCCCATTCCCTGCATCGTGGTCACGAACGGGAACGTGCTCGAGCCACGCCTCCTCGACATCGCGACCAAGTATGATGTCCCAGTGTTCTACTCGAGCTTCCAGACGACCAAGGCATACTACTACATGAGCGATTTCCTCGATGACCAGTTCTCACCGCAGACGGTCATGCATGGGGCGTTCATCGATGTCTATGGGGTGGGAGTCATGTTTGTCGGCCGGTCGGGGATCGGGAAAAGTGAAATCGCGCTGGATCTCGTTGAGCGTGGTCACCGCCTGGTCGCTGACGACGTCGTGGTTGTCACGCAGAAAGGGGAGGGGATCCTGATGGGGTCGGGAACGGATCTGGTGAAACACTTCATGGAAATCCGCGGTCTCGGGCTCATCGACATCCGCTCGATGTTCGGGATCCGTGCAATCCGCTTCCAGAAGCGGCTCGAAATCATCGTTCACCTCGAGGAATGGGATGACGCGCAGAATTACGAGCGCACCGGACTCGATCACCACGAAGTGACGGTCATGGGCGTGAATATTCCACATGTGCGTCTGCCGATTTTCCCGGGCAAGAACGTCACGGTGATCACCGAGGTCATTGCGCTCAACTACCTGCTCAAGCATTACGGATACGATCCCGCAGTCGAATTCTCTGAGCGTCTCCGCGAACGTCTCGAGCAGCGCGCCAGCCGTCCGTCCGAGGATCGCGCTATCGATTGGTTCGAGCACGATTTCGAGTAGGCGAATTTGATTTTTACGGTACTTTTCTGTTTTTTCAAAGTGACACTCTCGGTTGGAGTTCTGCCCGAAATTCTCTTCCATACATGATGATCGGAGGTTGTATGTCTCCACGAATACTGTTCGTTGCCGTCCTCTGTTGCGGACTGCTCGTGTCGTGCGGGGATAAATCAGGAGAAAAAGACCCGATGAGCGGCGCGGCGGTTGTTGCCCTGTCTGGCGACGCGGACAATTTCAATCCGGTCGTATCCAGTTCAGCGACTTCTGGAGAGATCCAGGGCAGCATCTACCCGATGATGTTCGATGTCTACTTCGACCTTCAGGAGGGCGAACTGAAGTTCGATCCCGGCCTGGTGCTTCGCACCGAGCGCAGGAATGGCGGAAAAGACGTGGTCCTGCATCTCCGGACGGACGTGCGCTGGCAGGACGGAATGCTCGTGACGCCGGAGGACATCAAATTCAGTTATGCGCTGTACGGCGATCCCGAGGTCGCGAGTCCGCGCCGGAATTACGTCGAAAGCATGATTTTCACGGATGACAAGTTCGATGTCGATAAAAGCATCGAAATCATCGACGACAGCACGATGGTGTTTCACTTTGCCAAGCAGTACCCGCTGCAGAAATTCCATCTGAACCTGTCGCCCGTTCCCGCCCATGTCTATCGCAATGCCGACCGGAAAACGCTGCGCAACAATCCCGCGAACGAGCGGCCGGTTGGAGCCGGACCGTTCAAACTCGAGGAATGGGTTCGCCAGCAGCAGATCGAGCTGGTGCGCAATCCGACCTGCACGCTTCCGCGGCCGTCGAAACTCGACCGTGTCATTTTCCGCATCATTTCCGAGCCCACGACGCGTCTGACCGAGCTCAAGAAGGGCACGGTGGACGTCATGCGTCCCGTCTATCCCGACGACGTGCAGGATATTCAGGAAAACAATCCTGATATCCGGCTGGAGACGCTGCCACCGCGCAATTATGAGTACATCGGCTGGATGAACATCGATATCGAGGCGTATCACGAGAGCGGCGGCAAGACTATCAAGCCGCACCCGCTCTTCGGAGACCGCCGGGTGCGCCAGGCGCTCACCTACGCGATCAACCGCAAGGAGATCATGGAACATGAGCTCGGTCCGTATGGCGAGCTGGCCGTGACGGATTTTTCGCCGATCTTCCGCTGGGCCACTAAGCATGATCTCATTCCGTATCCCTATTCGCCGGAGAAGGCCCGTCAGCTGCTTCGATCCGCCGGATGGAGCGACACCAACGGTGACGGCATTCTGGATCAGGGCGGCAAGGATTTCGAATTCACGCTCTATTACAACATCGGCAACAAGCGCCGTGAATATGTTGCCACGGTCGTGCAGAAAGAACTGAAGGATGTCGGCATCAAGGTCAATCTGCAGTCCGTCGAACCGGTTGTGCTTTTCGACAACATCAACAACAAAAAGTATGACGCCTTCATCGCCGGCTTCCAGGTGAAGCTGGCTGTTGACCCGTCTGATCGCTGGGGCGACGTGAGTAATCCCTTCAATACGGTGGGATTCCAGAACGAGCGTATCAGCGAGCTGTTGAAACTCGGTCTGCATGTGCCGAACATCCGCGACGCCGGTCCGTTCTGGAAAGAAGTCCAGTCCATCATCCATCAGGAGCAGCCCTGCTCGTTCCTGTACTGGGTCAAGGAAATCGTCGGCGTCAACCGCCGGCTGAAGAGCACGAATATCAACATCCTCGGTGTGACCGACGACATGTACGAATGGGAAATCGGCGATCCCAACAGTTACATGACTTATTAATAACGACGCCATTCTGACACGGGGACGCTTCATCCGTGACCAGATATATCTTCAAACGCGTGATGTCAGCAATTCCGCTGTTATTCGGATTGCTGACATTCACGTTTTTTATCATACGACTTGCACCCGGTGATCCCGTTTCCCTGTACGTGCAGGGAGATGTGGATCCGCAGCTGGCGGAGAATCTTCGGGTTCAGCTGGGCCTCAACGATCCGCTGCCGGTGCAGTACGTCAAATGGCTGAAAAGCATGGTGACTGGTGAGATGGGAGTATCATTCAGCCGCCACGCAGACGTCACCGACATTCTTGCCGACACCATTCCCAACACGCTGTTGCTGACAGTGTTCGCGCTCTTTTTCAATTTCCTCATCGGGATTGCTATCGGCATCACTACCGCGCTCAAACGCGGCACACTCGCCGATCACACCGTGAATGTCATTTCACTGTTCGTGTACTCCATGCCTGAATTCTGGCTCGGACTCATGCTTATCCTCGGTGTCTCACTCCAGCTCGATCTTCTGCCGGCGTCGGGGATGCACTCGCCAATGGCGCGCTTTCTGAGCACTCCCGCGTATATATGGGATCTGGTCAAGCACATGATCCTCCCCGTCTTTGTGCTCGGGGTTGCCTCAGCGGCCGCGACCGGGCGATACATGCGCGGAAGCCTGCTCGAGGTGATCAACCAGGATTATGTCCGGACGGCGCGGGCGAAGGGACTGAGCGAAGTGCTGGTCATCGGGAAACATGCGCTGCGGAATGCGCTGATCCCCATCATTACGCTGCTCGGGCTGTCACTGCCGTTCCTGCTCGGCGGCGCTGTCATCGTGGAAACGGTGTTCGCGTGGCCCGGCATGGGCAAGCTCACCGTCGACGCCATCTTCGCGCGTGACTACCCCCTTATCATCGCCTGCACCCTGGTGTCGGGCGTCATGGTCATTCTCGGCAACCTGCTGGCTGACGTGCTCTATGCCATCGTCGATCCGAGGATTCGCTATGACTGAGCGGTCACCGGAACAGATCGAGGGCGGCTGGATGCATCGCCACATTCCGGGTGTGCATTTCATCGCGCATGGTCACCGCGTCTTCGGATGGCTGCTTCTCGGGTATTTTCTGATGTTTCCCGTGCTCATTCTCCTCAACCTGACTGCCTTCATCCAGGGATTCCAGTCCATGGGTCTCAGCGCATTCCTCGTCACGGTTGACTACCATCACCACACACTTTTTCTGCGTGGTGATGTCATGGAACACTGGCTCGCCTCGGTGTTCGCGCTCGGCATGCCGGTGTTTCTGTGGTGGCTGAATCGCCGGCGGCTCGAACGGATGTCACAGGGCACCTATGAGCACGAACTCAGCCAGTGGGCGCTGGCCTGGCGTGAATTCAAGAGAAACCGCGTCGCGGCGACCGGCCTGGTGGTGATCATCCTTCTGTACACCATGGCTTTTCTGTGTCCCTATTTCGCGCCGTTTCACCCGAATGCCTTTTCTGACGGCACTGTCACGAAGTTTCGTCCGCCACTGAGCAGTGTGCCCATTCTCTATCAGCAGCCGACCGAGACTGCGTCCGAGCGGCTGGCGTCGCTGCGCATGCAGTCCGATTATCCTTCGCTGGTCCGTGACCTGGTGCTTATCAACCAGGATCTCACGGATGAAGGATTCATGAATACTCGCGCGGTGGAGGCATATCGCGTCGAGGGTTCGAATGTCCTTGCGACGGTGGGAGACAGCCTGGTCGCGTTTCCGATCGCCGACCTCGTCGGCTCCACGCCCGAGGAATTCGAAGGAAGCCGTTTCCACCTGTTCGGTACCGACAGCTACGGCCGGGATATTCTCAGCCGCATCATCTACGGATCGCGCGTCTCTCTCAGCCTGGGCTTTATCGCGGTACTGCTGTCGGTGTCGCTCGGAACACTGATCGGCCTGCTTGCGGGCTACTTCGGGCGCTTCACCGACAGCGTGCTCATGCGTTTCGTCGATGTGCTGCTCGCCTTCCCCGCATTGTTTCTGATCCTCATCATCATTTCCGCCTTTGAAACGGTCGCCGTGCCGCGTGTGCTGCTGATTGTGCTGGTGCTTGGATTGACATCCTGGATGGGCATATCCCGCCTTGTGCGCGGGGAGGTGCTTTCGGTCAAGGAGCGGGAATTCGTGCTCGCGGCGCGGACGCTCGGGCTCGGGCACACACGCATCCTGTCGCGGCACATCCTGCCCAATATCCTGACGCCGATCATCGTCAATGCCACGCTTCGCATCGGAGGTATCATCCTTGTGGAAGCGGCGCTGAGCTATCTGAATATCGGCGTCCAGCAGCCGACACCCAGCTGGGGGAATATCATTTTCGAGGGGAAGGATTTCCTCTCGCATGCGTGGTGGATATCCACGCTGCCGGGGTTCGCCATCGTGCTCGTCGTTGTATGCTTCAACCTCGTCGGTGACGGACTGCGCGATGCCTTTGATCCCATGTTGAACAATGAACGCGCCTGAAGGAGTATGCCATGACAAGTGTGGAACAGCACAAAATCGTGCGTGAGCTGATGGACTATGAAATGCGCATGACCCGCGAGGAGCAGGAAATGTTTGACATGTTCCGCAAGCGGGACAAGGACGACGAGGATCTCGACAGGATCTCCAAACGGAAACTGCAGGAGCTGTACGACAGATATGTCGTTGCTTCTCGGCCGAAAGGCAATCCACTGGATGCGCTGTTCGGGAAGAAGGACTGAGGAATACTGTGCGCTGCCGCAGGTCCGCCGTAGCGCAGCGGAGACGGACGGGCCGGGCTTTCCGGGTGCATTGTCCCGCGTAAGGGGAATGCGTATTTTCACACGGGCAGCGGCATGCCCGTTTTTTTCGCTCTCAGATATGTGTTACCGGAGATGATGTGAAAGAACAGCAGCGCAACGAGATCAAGGTCGGACTCACGGTCGTCACTGGTCTGCTTATCCTGCTCGCCGGTTTCACCGTGTTCAAGGACTGGAGTATCGGCCGGTCGGAGTATCGTCTGCAGGTACATTTCCCGCATTCCGCGGGTCTCGAATCCGGGGACCAGGTATCGGTCAACGGTGTCCGCAGTGGGAAGGTGGCCTCCGTGGAGCTCGAGAACGGGGGGGTGCTCGTGACCGCCCTGATCGAAAGCGATGTGCAGGTGTATCGGGATGCGCGTCCGGTTATTCAGATGCTCGAACTGATGGGAGGGAAGAAGATCGAAATCCGCCAGGGGACTGACGGGACACCGGTCGGACCGGATGATGTTCTTGTGGGGAGTGTGGATCCCGATATTGCGGGAGCCCTGGGGCTTCTCGGGGAGATGAAGGGCGACGTGCAGGATATCGCCACACAGTCGGATTCACTGCTGCGCAATCTCAACGCTGTCGTCGGCGACAGGCGGTTCATCGGCTCTTTGAAGGAAACCGCTGCCAACCTGCATGCGCTCAGCGCGGAACTGCGCATATACATGGAGCGCAACAGCGAAAACATCAACGATCTCACGGTCAATCTCGCCTCGCTCACCGGACGCGTCGACACCATGCTTTTCGAGCTGCGTCCTGCCGTCGAAGGCAGCCTCGAAAAATCCGACCGTGTCCTCACCGGCGCCGATTCCCTCATTACCGATGTGCGCGGCTTACTGCGCGAAGTTCGGGATTCCCGCGGCATGCTGCATGCCGCCATTCATGATACCTCACTCGTCGGGCGCATGGACCGCATGCTCATGAAGTTCGACACACTCGCTTCCATCCTCATCGAGGGCGAATTCAACACCAATATCGACCTGTTTTAGCCGTAATACCTCCTTTTTTCCGCACCGATCCGCTGCAGGGAGTATTTGACTTTCAGTCAATTTCGGGGCAAATTAAGACCAATTCTACATGCCGGGCACATCCGTGCCACCTGCGTTCTCCCGTTGATGTCATGCGGGAGGCTTCGGAGTGATTATCGTTTTCGAGCTCAATTCATCATCAAGGAGGTATTATGAGTCTTGTCGATCGTGCCAAAAACATCATTACCTCTCCCAAGAGTGAGTGGGAGGTTGTCGCGAGTGAGTCGGCAGACATGGGAGGCGTTCTGACGGGCTATGTTCTGCCGATGGCGGCCATTCCGGCGGTTGCGTCAATTATCGGTGCCCTGATCTTCAGCGGCAGCATCATGGCTGGAATCGCTACCGCCATCATGACCTATGTCGTGTCCATCATCGCGGTACTGCTGACGGCATTCGTGGTGAACATTCTTGCGGATTCGTTCAATTCAGAGAAAGACATGGGACGCGCGACGCAGCTCGTGGCATATTCCTACACACCGATGTGGATCGGCGGCGTTCTCAATATCATTCCCTTTCTCGCCCCGATCGGTATTCTGTTCGGTCTTTATGGGCTCTATCTGCTGTATCTCGGACTTCCGCATACAATGAAGACACCGCAGGAGAAGGTCGTGATCTATCTGATTGTCACGATCGTTGTGCTTTTTGTCATTTACATGGTGCTGGGTCTCGTTATCGGCGGGATTCTTGCCGCAATTTTCGGCGCTGCCATTCTCGGAGCCGCTGGAGCTTTCTGACAGAAAATGAACAGTGCTCATGTAAAAAACCCCGTCCTGCAATCAAGCGGGACGGGGTTTTTCATCGTCTTGCACTGACCGTGGCGAAGCGCCGCAGTGCAGTGAATCGGCTTACTGCTCGTAGGCGAATTCCATGCAGTCGTTGTCGACATTGTAGGCGGTCTTGCCTGCGTTGACCATCGACTGATAGATCATGCCCTGCGTTCCGAGGGAAAGACTCTTGGCGTCGTACCCCATCACACGGAGGATGGCGGCGACATTGGCGCTGGTCTGACCGGTGTAGCAGTATACGACGATGGTCTTGTCCGTCGGAAGCGATTTGAGGTATTCGGTAAGCTTGAGATCGTTCTTCGGAGTGAACTGGTAGGCGCCGGGGATATGTCCGATACCCGTGTAGTCGGACATGGGCCAGTAGTTGATGATGAAGAACTGGTCCGGCGACGCGAAGACCGTGGCGGCGTCAGTGGCGGCGGCGCCATAATCGTCGGCATACACGGCGGCGATGCGATCTGCGAGGATCTCGGCGCCGGTGGTCTTGCCGGTGGTGATGTTGGGAAGCTCACCGAGAGCGGGCTTCGCGGGAGCGGCGGTCGTGACGAAATCACCGGCCTTGTCACTGCTGACCTTCGAGGTGATCGAGTCGAAGTCGGAGTGCCATGAGGACATGCCGAATTTCATGGAGTACGCATTCGTATAACCGCTGAGGCGCAGAAGGGCGGTGGTCCATGCGGCCGACTGTCCGGTGTAGCAGATGATCACGATGTGATCATAACTCATGCCGTCATTGTTTTCCACGTACGAGAGCACATCGCCGCGGGCGACGTTGACCGCACCCGGCACGTGACCCATGGTGTAGGCGCTCTCTGCGCGGATGTCAATGATCAGCCAGTCCTGCGAACCGGTGACGTCCTCGTACACCATCTGAGCGGTGACGATGGCGGGGCAGGATGTGTTCAGATAGTCGCCGTTGGCGCTTTCGAGTTCAGCGATGAGCATGTCGGCTTCGCTCTGCGTCGGCGTGACGGGATCGTCATCGTCGTCGTCCGAGCAAGCAGTGCCGATGGCCATCAGCGGGACGATAAGCAGAAGAACTGCATACTGCTTCAGGTACTGGGTGTAGTGCTTCATGAATGCTCCTTTGGAAAATAGTTCGGAGGTGCTGTATTGGGTTGAGAAACGATATTATTTCCAGCTTGCGGGAATGATGTCATCGACCACGACCGGTTCGTTGGCATCCTTTTCCCACTGCTCGCCGAGATCGGCGCGGAAGAGGTACCACTCCTTGTTCTGGCCGTCCTTGATGTGGCAGGCCGCCGAGCAGGTCTGACCGTCTTCGACTTCCGTCCGCGGTGTCCAGCGCTTGATGTTGTGCGGTGTGGCGTGCCGGAAGGTCGGCTCGGAAGCGAAGTTCGCGAGTTCAGGAATACCGTAATTGCTCCAGGTGTCTGGCGCTGCGGGGGCGTGGCGCAGGACCACGTACTTGAAGCGCTTGACGCCGGGAAGCGGGTTCTTGCCGATTTTGAAGCCCATGTACGGACCATTGCGCACGCCGGTGTCGACATGGCAGCTGCCGCAGTTCTGATAATCCTGTGAATGACAGGTCTGACACGACATGGTGTCCCAGTGCAGGCTGTGATAGGTGTTGGCGCTGGCCTTGTCGCCGTGGCAGTCTTCGCACGACGGCATGTTGGACACCGAGTAGCGCTGGGTGTACTTCGTTCCGGTACCGTGCATTTCATCGCCCGTATGGCAATTCGTACACTGGCCGCCCGGAAGTTTCATGTAATGCACGTCGGGGCGCGTGCCGGCTGATTCGCCGAAGTAGGCGTTGGCGACGCGGGCTGAGTGACAGGCCGTGCAGTTGAGCCGCATGTCGGGCTCCTTCTGGAATTTGTGCGCGGCCAGGAAGCCGCCGCCAGCCTGATTCGGACGCTGCACATGGCATTCGCCGCAGGAGGCATGGCATTTGCCGCAGTTCTTGTCGTATCCCTTTTTCAGCTCTTCGGGATAGTTCTCGTAGCTCGGGAAACCTCCGCGCTTGGCGACCATGTGCTTCTGACCGAAGCCCTGCGTGTGCAGGCTGTTCTTGTCGCGCGCCGCGATGGAGGGATGGCAGCTGCCGCAGTACTTCTCCGCTTCACGCGACGGCATCGCCGTGAAATCGCCGGTGTGCGCCTCGTGCTTGTCCGTCGCGGGTTCCTTGCCACCGTGGCAGGAGCGGCAGGCAAGCTTGCCGTGCGCTGAATTCATGAATTCCTCTCCGAGACTGCCGCCCACATACACTTTGAGCCACGCTTCCATCTCGGGAAGCGTTCCGCCGCAGCCACCCTCGCCGGGGTCGGGGGGAGGATTCGGATCGGCGACCGCCTTGAGCGTCGCCTCGTCACTGTGACAGCCGACACAGGTCGTGACATCGGCCATGGGCTGCACAGGATCCGTTGTTGCGTCATCCTCTTCGTCACAGGCCGTGCACAGCAGCAGCGCGGGGACGAACAGGATCAGGAGTAAACGCAAATGTTTCATAGGTGCAACAATTAATAGATGAATGAATAGGGGTGTGGTAAAAAACCGTGTGTATTGCCTAAATAAAAAATATTCAGGGTTTTATATCGTATTACCGGTATAAAAATAGGGGAGATGCTTGACAGACGCAAGCAATTTCGAGAAAAAATTCGCGGAGAAATATCGGGGGATGTTCAGCCGAAGATTTCCTGCAGACTGCGCACGGGCAGAGCGCCGGAAAGCTGACGCCGAATGCCGCGGATGGCCGCCCGTGCGCCGGAAAGCGTGGTCACGACCGGAACCTTGTGACGGATTGCCGCACGACCGATCTCGTACTCGTCTTCGCGTGCCGTTTCCCCCAGCGGTGTGTTGATCACGAGATGAATGTCGCCGTTCTTGATCGCGTCAACGACGTGGGGACGACCCTCGACGACCTTGTTGATGGACTGCACGGAGATGCCGTTTTCGCGGAGGACCGCAGCGGTGCCGCGGGTGGCGAATATCGTGAATGGCAGCTCCGCGAAATCACGCGCAATGGAAATGATTTCTTCCTTGTCGTGCTCGTTGACGGAAATGAAGATATTCCCTTCAAGCGGGAGACGGCTCCCCGCGCCCATTTCCGCCTTGGCGAACGCCGCGCCCCAGCTGCTGTCAAGCCCGATGACTTCGCCGGTGGATTTCATTTCAGGGGAGAGGAACACGCTCTGCCGCGGAAATTTGTTGAAAGGAAACACGGGCTTCTTCACGGCGATCAGGTCTTCGCCGCCATGGCGCTCGAGCGCAAGTTCGCGCAGCTTCGTCCCGGCGGCAAGCTGGGCGGCGTACTTCGCAAGCGGGATGTCTATGACCTTGCTGACAAAAGGCACCGTCCGGCTGGCGCGGGGATTCACTTCCAGCACGTACACCGTACCGTTTTTCATGGCGAACTGAATATTGATCAGTCCGACCGTATCGAGGGCGAGTGCAAGTTTGCGGGTGGATTCCTCGATGGTCCTGCGGGCGTCGGGCAGCAGATGATACGGAGGAATCGCGCATGCGCTGTCTCCCGAATGAATGCCGGCTTCTTCGATGTGCTGCATGATGCCGCCGATGAAGACCTCCTCGCCGTCGCAGAGTGCGTCCACGTCAAATTCATAGGCATCCTCGAGAAAGGCATCCACAAGAATGGGCTGATCCTCTGAAATGACTGCCGCCTGCCGCACGTAGCTTCTGAGCGCCTCGCTGTTGTAGACGATCTCCATCCCGCGACCACCGAGAACGTAGGAGGGACGCACGAGCACGGGATATCCGATGCGCTCGGCGATCACCGTTGCTTCTTCCTCGGAAAACGCGGTGCCGTAGTCGGGACGCGGAATGGCCAGCTCATCGAGTATGCGCCCGAATTTTTCGCGGTTCTCCGAGAGATCGATCGCCTCGGGGGATGTGCCGATCACGGGGACACCGGCGTCCTTCAGCCGCTGTGCGATGTTGAGCGGGGTCTGTCCGCCGAACTGCACCAGCACGCCGTCGGGTTTTTCGAAATCCACGATGTTCATCACGTGCTCGAACGTCAGCGGTTCGAAATACAGACGGTCGGAGATGTCGAAATCCGTCGAGACGGTTTCCGGGTTGCAGTTCACCATGATGGTTCGGTACCCGAGATCCCGCAGGCCGAAGACCGCCTGCACGCAGCAGTAGTCGAACTCGATGCCCTGGCCGATACGGTTCGGTCCGCCGCCGAGGATCATGACTTTCTTTCCCTCCAGCGGACGGATTTCGTTTTCCATGTCATAGCTGCTGTAGCAGTATGCCGTCTGTGCCTCGAACTCAGCCGCGCAGGTGTCGACTTCCTTGAACACGGGTGCGATGCCTTCCTGTGTGCGCAGCGCGCGAACGTCTTTCTCTCCGAGACCGAAACGGCGGGCAATCTGGACATCCGAAAAACCCTCCCGCTTGAAGCGGTGCAGGGCGGCTGCGTCAAGCTGCGTGCTCTGCTGCTGCGCGAGGTCGCGGATGTGGCGCAGGAACCAGCGGTCTATGCGTGTGATTTCATGCAGCTCTTCGACGTCGGCACCGTGTTCGAACGACTTCCAGACCTTCAGCAGGCGGAACGCGGTCGGGATGCGCATCTTGCGCATGTCCAGTGGACGCCCCTCACCCGGTTTTGGTTCCAGCCCGTGCAGTCCGACTTCCAGTGAACGGAAGGCTTTCTGAATGCTCTCCCGGAAATTCCGTCCGATAGCCATCACTTCGCCCACGCTCTGCATCTGCACGCCGAGCGTGCCTTCCGCGCTCGGAAATTTCTCGAAGTCGAAGCGCGGTACCTTGGTCACCACGTAGTCGATGCTCGGTTCGAACGCTGCGACCGTCGTACCGGTGATGTCGTTGGTCAGTTCGTCGAGTGTGTAGCCGGCCGCGAGGCGCGCGGCCACTTTCGCGATGGGGAAGCCCGTCGCTTTCGACGCGAGCGCGGAACTGCGGCTGACGCGCGGGTTCATTTCGATGATCACCATGCGTCCGGTCTCGGGATGCACGGCGAACTGCACGTTCGATCCGCCCGTGTCCACGCCGATCGTGCGCAGGCAGAGAATCGACCAGTTGCGCATCTGCTGATACTCGCGGTCGGTCAGTGTCTGCGCGGGTGCCACCGTGATCGAGTCGCCGGTATGCACGCCCATCGGATCGAGGTTCTCGATCGAACAGACGATGATGGCGTTGTCGCGTGCGTCACGCACGACCTCCATTTCGAATTCCTTCCACCCGAGCATCGATTCCTCGATGAGGACCTCGTTGATCGGACTCGCATCCAGCCCTTTCTTCACGAGCTCACGGAATTCGTCGATGTTGTAGGCGATCGATCCACCCGTGCCGCCGAGGGTGAATGAGGGACGTATGATGGCCGGGAAACCGACGTCCTCGATCAGGGTCATTGCCTGTTCCATGTTGCGCGTGAACGCGCCGCGGGCCGTGTCGATGCCTACCGCGTCCATTTCCTCCTTGAAGCGGCTGCGGTCCTCCGCCTTGCGGATTGCCTCGACGTCCGCGCCGATCAGCTCCACGCCGAAGCGATCCAGTACACCGAGATCATGCAGCGCCACGGCAGTGTCGAGCGCCGTCTGTCCGCCGACGGTCGGCAGCAGGGCGTCGGGACGCTCCTTTTCGATGATGGAGGCCACGATGTCTGGCGTGACCGGTTCGAGATAGGTTGCATCGGCCAGGGCGCGGTCGGTCATGATCGTGGCGGGATTCGAATTCACGAGAATGACGCGATATCCCTCGGCCCGCAGGGCGCGTACGGCCTGTGTGCCGGAGTAGTCGAATTCGCAGGCCTGTCCGATCACGATCGGACCGGCACCGATGATGAGGATGGATTCTATGTCAGTACGACGGGGCATGGCTCAGTGATCTCCTCCCATCAATGCCGTGAACTGTTCGAACAGATAGCGCGAGTCATGTGGCCCCGGAGCCGCCTCCGGATGATACTGAACGGAGAAGGCGGAATGCTCCGCGCTCCGGAATCCTTCCAGCGTGTTGTCATTGAGATTCCAGTGCGTGATCTCCGCCGATGCCGGTAGAGAATCGGGATCCACAGCGAAACCGTGATTCTGGCTGGTGATCTCCACCTTCTGCGTCAGCAGGTTTTTCACGGGGTGATTCACGCCGCGATGTCCGAATTTCATCTTATAGGTTTTTCCATCCAGCGCGAGTGCGAGCAGCTGATGTCCGAGGCAGATGCCGAAGACCGGTTTCTTTCCGAGCAGTCCCCGCACCGTCTCAATGCCGTAGGAGACAGCGTCCGGGTCGCCCGGTCCGTTGGAAAGGAACACGCCATCGGGATTGAACTCGAGAATGTCTGCCGCGGAAGTCTGCGCGGGAAACACCGTGACATCGCAGTCATGGGCGGCGAGCAGCCGTAGGATGTTGTGCTTGATGCCGTAGTCGATCGCCGCGACGCGAAAACGCCCCGCGGGTGCGGATTCCCAGTGCCACGAAGCGTCGCACGTGACCTTGCGGGCGAGATCCTGTCCCGCCATCGACGGCATGGCCCGTACCTCTTCAAGCAGTTCCTCGACGGCACGTCCAGACGAGCTGATGATGCCATTCATCGCGCCCTCGCTGCGCAGTTTGCGCGTCAGGGCGCGCGTGTCGATGTTCTGGATGCCGACGATCCCCTGGCGGTCGAGATAGTCGGGGAGGGAGGAAGTGGCCCGGAAGTTGGACGGCATTTCGCAGCCGTCGCGCACCACGAAACCAGCCACCTGGATGCGACCGCTTTCGACATCCTCTTCGTTGATGCCGTAATTGCCGACATGCGGGTAGGTCATGGTCACGATCTGGCCGCAGTACGAGGGATCGGTGAGAATCTCCTGGTAGCCGGTCATGCCCGTGTTGAAGCAGACCTCGCCGCTCGTTTCGCCGATATGCCCGAAGGCCGTGCCGTGGTATACCGTTCCGTCCTGCAGGACGAGGACAGCATCTGTGCTCATGAATCTATGTTTGTGTGAATGCTACGATAGTATCATTGAAATATACGATCCGGGAGGGGGATGGCAAAACCCCACCCGTAAGGGTGGGGCAGCCAGGCAGAACCAATGACCAAAAACCAAAAACTATCTCACCATAACCATACTCCGCGTCTCCACGGCCCTGGCGGATTCGAGCCGGTACAGGTACGTTCCGCTCGGCAGTGAAGCAGGCGCAAATCGCACGTCGTGCACTCCCGGTGTCATCGAACCGTCGACAAGCGTCTTGACCAGCCGTCCCTGCAGGTTGTAGACCCGAAGACGCGTCTGACCGCCCGGCACGCTGAAGCGTATCGTGGTCGCGCCGTGCGCGCTGCGTGAGAAGGGATTCGGAAAGTTCTGCTCGAGCGCGAAACCCGCGGGCACGCCGCTGCCGCCGACGCTGACCGGCGCCTGGACGAAGAGGGGAAGTGTCTCCCACTCGCCCTTGAGAATCAGGGAACTGTGTGACGGCTTGACGCCCAGCCACTGCTGCAGCACCGAGGCATACATCTGCTTGAAATCGTACTGATGCTTCAGGTCGCCGAAACGGTCGAGATCCGAAAGATCCGGGTTGTCGCCGTAGACGCCGCCGTGGACCTCCGGTCCGACGAAAAACATTGGCGCGGCCGTTCCGTGATCGGTCCCCGCCGTGCCATTGGCCTCCACCCGGCGACCGAACTCCGAGATGGTCATGAGCATGACGCGATCCTGCTCGCCGAAGAGTTTCAGATCGTCGAAGAAGGCCTTGATACCGCTCGAGAGTCGCTCGAGCAGCTGTGAATGCCGCGGCGTGGTGCCGCTGTCCTGCTGGGCATGCGTGTCGTAGCCCTTCTGCGTGATGACGAAGATCGGTGTCTCCAATCCACCCGCGACGAGGCGCGCCACGATTTTCAGCTTTTCGGCGACGTCATTTCCCGCCGGATACACGTCGTTGTTGGTGACGGCATTCGCTGCATCACGTACGGGCTTGGCGTACTGATTCGCCTCGAGGGCGATGTTGCGGATGTATTCGAGCTCGAGTCCCGCCGGTGTGCTGGTATCGGGCGGATCCCCGCCGCTGATGTCCGTGCCGGCGATGATGCGGTAAAACGTATCCGGATCGTAAATCGCCATGCTCATGCCGGTATTCGGTCCCTGCATCATCAGCGATGTGGTCGTGCCGATTTCGATGGCGATCGGGTGCTCGGGTGTGACCGTGGGATCTGGATAGCCCGGGTACCGGTCGTCGAGAAAGCGGCCGAGCCACCCGTCCTCGAGATACGTGTTCTCATCGGACGGTTTGCTGTTGTTCGAACCGGTAAACCAGATGTCGGTGGAGCGGAAATGCGAACGGTTGGGATTTTCGTATCCCACATTCTGCACGACCGCCATCATGCCCTCATCGTACAGCTCGCGGAAGCCGCCCAGCACGGGATGCCAGCCGAGTGTGTCGCTGAGGGGGAGGGGATTCTGTATCGCCAGCGATCCGCGCTGATTGTAGTACAGGCTGTCTTCCTTCGGGACGACGGTGTTCAGTCCGTCATTGCCGCCGTCGAGCTGCACCACGACGAGCACGCGCCCCGTACCGGCATTCATCGCCGCGCGCGCGAGCGAGGGCGCGTTCGCGTATGCTTTCACCGCGAAGGGATCGAACAGTCCACTGACCGTCGAGGCAGCGACACCCGCCGCGATGCTGGTCTTGACAAAGTCTCTACGTTTCATGGTGTGTTCCTGATTAAGTGGACATTCGATCTGTCAGCAGAGCTGGGATTCACTCAGACGCAGCACTGCCTTGAGCAGCGTTTTCACTTTTCCTTCCGCGCCGGGAAGGTTGATATTCCATTCGTATTCCGGCGCGCCGGCAAGCAGTTTGTCGAGCAGGATCTCGAACTGGTTGGTACTCAGCTTCAGCGGCACCGCGTAGTCGAGAATGTCCCGGATGAGTTTGCGGGGATTGTTGGGATCCGACATGCCGTTCGCAAATGCCACGGCATCCACACCGAACTTCGGATTCGAGCGCATGTCACCGTCAACGATTTCATCGGAGACGGACCAGCGGCTGGCGAGCCGGCTCGCGCTGATCCATGTGCGGTATCCCGGCCAGCCTTTTACGTTCGGCGCCTCCAGCAGCTGGCAGCCGAGCGCGCTGCACACCTGGTAAATGTACTTGTAGTTGTCGGTGATGATGTCGAGCTGGCGGATCGAACCGATGTAATACTCCATCGGTGATGTGATGTGACAGCCGATGTTCGCCGTGTCGAAAAAGTGATCACTTTTGAGCAGGGTCGCCATGACGGGACGAATATTCCAGTCGTTGTTGATCAGGATGTCCGCCAGCTCTCCGATGATCGTTTCGTCCGCGATCTCGTAGACGAACTCGCGGTAGATTTTCCGGCAGATGAACGTTGCCGTCTCGCGCGTGCGCTCCGCGAAGATGATGTCGACGATATCCTCGTATCCCCAGTTGCCCGTGCGATCCATGAAGGTCTTGTCGCTGTCGTCGAAGCGGGCGGGAATGAATTCCGCCTCCTTCGGATCATACGCATTCGTTCCGACCGGACTCGTGCCGGTCTTTTTGATCGTCCATCCCGTCAGCGCATGCGCCGCCGCCCGTATGTCCTGCTCGGTATAGCCGTTGCCCTCGCCCAGCGTGTGCAGCTCCATCAGCTCGCGGGCGTAATTCTCATTCGGCCGCTGCTTCGTGTTGTACCAGCCGTCGAGGTAGATGAGCATGGCCGGACTGATGGTGACATCCTTCACCATCTGCCTGAAATTGCCGAGATAGTTATTCCGGAACAGGTCGATGAACCAGTAGTTGAATTGCGGCTGCCTGACGGTCAGCGCCTCGGTGGCCCAGTGATCGGACCAGAAAAACGTCATCTTCTCGCGGATGGAGAATTCCTGGTTGACCATCAGTCCGGTCCACCACTCGCGCAGTTCCTGCATGCGGGTGCGGTTGTCGCGGTCGCTGTTCGTATTGTCGTAATAGTAATCTTCACTGACCCACGAGCCCGGCGACGAGGGCGCCGTTCCGGTCTGCAGCAGCATGTCGACGACTTCGCCTGGCGATTTCGCGAGTGCCATGTCGATGTCGGCGCGTTTCGCTCCGAAGAGCGTGCGGCGCAGCAGGTACCCCGCGCGCTGCTTGTCCCAGGGCTTTTCTGCCGTAGGGGTGTACGGATCGAGTCCGGAGGTGACCAGCCGGGGCAGCGCCGTTGGTTCGGGGCGTCCTTTCAGGCTCGCCTCGCGCTCGGAGAGCATCCGCGCATGCAGCCGCGCCGTTTCGGGACCGCCTCCGCCGTCGCGCGGACGATCCGCGGTCACGGCCGCAGCACTGACGCGTGCCTCGTCCGCTCCCGCATTCAGGAAGCTTTTTCTGTCCATCGTTTCGTCCTGACAGTGTATGGGATAGAGATATGTGGCAGACGATAATAAG
The DNA here is from genome assembly GCA_913061095.1 of uncultured Ignavibacteria bacterium. Lineage (GTDB taxonomy): Bacteria > Bacteroidota > Ignavibacteria > SZUA-365 > SZUA-365 > BM516. Next base: position 2,825 of record CAJXVM010000003.1, on the reverse strand, counting down.
ACATATTATATCCGGAAAAGTTTAATGTCAAGAGGGGGGGAGCGGGGAGGATGCCGCGGAACGCGGTAGCCCCACGCGTAAGCGTGGGGTTGCGGGAACGCGCCCCTCCCCCAAACCCCGTCATCCCGGGATTACTGATACCGCAGGTCGTCATCGGCGGCAGGTCACCCTGAGACTGCCGACGAGCGACCGTATCGAGGGACAAACAACGAACACTGATCGACCGCGCAGCATGGAAGTGTGTCAACTTTCGGGGTTTTCCAGTACTTTTCAATCCGCGTGTATTATCATCCCGGGTTTTCATGCCACATCTCATCACCATCGCCGCTGACCGCAACATCCCGCTGATCGAGGATGCCTGCGCGGAGCTGGGATCCCTGCGCATGTACGATGTCCGCGACGAGGAGAGCCTGCGCAATGCACTGGCGGGAGCGGACGCGCTGCTCTGCCGCTCGACGATTCGGGTGGACGAACGGCTGCTCGGTGGCACGCATGTGCGCTTCGTCGCCACGGCGACGTCGGGGACCGATCATTTCGACATTCCCTGGATGGAGGCAGCGGGTATCGCATGGGCCTCCGCGGCGGGAAGCAACGCCCGTTCGGTGGCGGAGTGGTTCGCCGCCGTCCTGCTGGAAATGCACATGCGTGGGCATGTAGACCTGCACAAGACGGATGTCGGCATCGTGGGGGTGGGACATGTGGGATCGCAGGTCGCGGATGTCGCGCACGCTTTCGGACTCCCTGTAGTGCTCAACGATCCTCCGCGCGAGGAGCGCGGCGAGCGTCCGCTTCCCTGGTCCGACACATCCTTCTCGCCCTTCGCCGCTGCGCTCGGATGCCGCATCTGTACGCTTCACACGCCGCTCACTGCGATGGGCGCTCATCCCACCCGTCACATGATTTCATCGGCGCAGCTTTCCGAACTCCCCACCGGCGCCCTGCTCGTCAACGCCGCCCGTGGAGCCGTGCTCGATGCTGATGCCGCCATGCGGTGGCGCCGCGAGGGCGAGGGACGTCTCGCATTCGACGTTTTTCCCGACGAGCCGGCCGTAGATCCCCCCCTGGTTGCCGCGGCGGACATCGCCACGCCGCATGTGGCCGGTCACGCACTCGACGGCAAACTCCTCGGCACGCAGATGGTGTACGACGCCCTGTGCGCCTGGCTCGGGCATCCGGCGACGTGGAGACATGAATCCCGCCTGCCCGATGCGGGTGAACTTTCCATTCCCGCCGGGCACAGGGCTTCCACTGCATCGGAAGATGAAGCCTCCCCGGCCGGGAAGGGTGATGCCGCTGCCGCGGAGAATGCATCCTCCCGGACGGTTGCAGCCGATGATCCGCTGCGTGAGGTACATGCCGTCGTGCTGCAGGCCTGTCCGCTGCTGCGCGACGACGCATCCTTCCGGGCCACCATGCCGCTCCCGCCCGACGCGCGCGCGGCGGCGTTCAAATCCCTCCGGGCGGAGTATCCTGTCCGCCGCGAATTCCGGCGCTTCCGCATTCGAACCAATGCGTTTTCCGCCGAAGCGTCGCAGATCCTGCAAGGCCTGGAATTCAAGTACATGTAGTTGGACGACTGCGGCAGGGAACAACATGCGCACTTGCGTCTTATCCGGGGAACACATATCATGAGATAAGAATGTCCGAACATTGAGGTGCAGCATGAAAACGGGGGTTGCGGCAGGTGTTTTCTTCCTCTTCACACATGTTCTCTCGGCACAGATCGTTATTGATTCACTTCACGCGCCGTTTTATCCGCAAACCATTACTGTCCCGCAGGCGAAAGAAATCGTGATGGTGCCAGTAGTATATGATACGCTTTGCCATTCGACGGATGCGGGACAGAACTGGACTATTCAGCAGATTCCCCGGTTGTGGGAACAGCGCAGGCCGAGGACGTACCTGTTCAGTGCCCTTCCCGATGGTACCGTTCTCCTGGGTTTCAATGAATATGATACCACACGGTACAGGCATTCTGCGCTCCTGCTGACTACCGATGCGGGACAAACATGGGTAACGGACAGTTTCGTCGTTACCGAGCGGATTCCTTCTGCGAGTGGGACGGGTATTGAAGAGGTTGCATTGCAGGATGAACAGACCATGTACATGCTCATCTCCAACGACTACTATCGCAGCTCGGATGGTGGTCAGAGCTGGAGTGAGTACCCGGCACTCCAGGACATGCAGGGGCTGCGTTTTATTGATACCGAGGAGGGTGCGGCGTTCAAAATGGGTGATTCCGTCAGCGTCATTGCGACGACGTTCGATGGGGGGGATACATGGCGGTACGATTCGATACCGGAGGAGATGAACGGGCTGGAGTTCCAGTATGACGGTTCGATTACCGGCAATGTCAAGGTAACCACTCTCCCGCATTATTATTATACGTATCTCCCTCATGCTCACAAATGGCAGCGAATCGTCTGTCCGCATGATTCAGTGGTAAGCGAATCGGAACTGCGATGGGGCAGAATAATGCCTCTCACAGGAGATGCATTCATTGTCAATGTATTCGATGCATCCTGGAGACAGTCTCTTTTCTATTCAGAAGATCTGGGGCAACACTGGATCAGGCTTCCGTACGAACGTCATGCTGATGAAATGGAATGGCAGCTGGGTGAGTCGGCACACACGTTCATCACACGGCTTGATGCACATACCGTTCTGCAGAAAGCGACAGAGTATCACGGAGCGTATTCAACGCTGGAGATCAATCTGCCGATTCCCATGATCGTCCTTGCGGAGAATTTCAGCACACAGCGCCGCCGGCAGGTTCTCCTTCACTGGAGTGATCCATTCGTCGATCAGGAAGCTGTTGCGCAAAT
>CAJXVM010000002.1 GCA_913061095.1 uncultured Ignavibacteria bacterium | reverse complement strand
GTCGTCATTCTCGGTATCGACACCGACCAGCGCCGCATCTCGCTCGGACACAAGCAGGTGCAGGACAATCCCTGGGACAACTTCGAGACCCTGTTCGCCGTCGGCGCGGACACCGAGGGCAAGATCGTGCGCCTGATCGAGAAGGGCGTCATCGTCGAGCTGCCCGCGGGCGTGGACGGCTTCGTGCCCAGCTCCCAGCTGGCCACCAAGCAGGTCAAGAACATCCCGGAGAATTTCAAGGAAGGCGACACGCTTCCGCTGCGCGTCATTGAATTTGACAAGGAGAACAAGAAAATCGTGCTCTCCGTCGTCGAGTATTTCAAGGACAAGGACACCGAAGCGCTCGAGGCCTACCTCGCATCGCACGGACTGCTCAACGCCGCCGATGCCGAGAGCACCGACGTGCGTCCCGAAGATCTCAACTTCGACGATCTCTGAGCCGATGTTCGGTATTGAGTGAAAAGCCGGGTCCTTCGGGGCCCGGTTTTTTTTTGCTCGCTCGGGCCGTTCACACGCTTACGCGTGTGGTTACGGCTGCGGCTGGACTCGGGCTGTAACCACACCCGTGAGGGTGTGGTCGGGTGCGAGAGCGGTCCCACCCACAGCCCGCCACTTGATGGCGGGCGCCAGGTAGCGGTAACCACACCCGTGAGGGTGGGGGATGGGCGAATCCACGTCCTTCTGTATTGCATCCAAACGGAAATAGCTGTACAATATCCTGTACAACATCTGGAGCAGCCATGAAATCCATCACATACTCACACGCGCGGCAGAACCTGGCAAAAGTCATGGAGCGGGCCGTCAGCGACCGTCTACCGGTCATCGTCACACGTGCGAAAAACGACAGCGTCGTCATCATGTCACTCGAGGAATATGAAGCGCTCGAGGAAACGGCGCATCTTCTACGGTCACCGAAGAACGCCCGCCGACTGCTGGCATCGCTGCTCGAACTGGAGGAAGAGAAAGGGACTGAGCAGGAGCTGCTGGATTGAAGCTGATTTTTTCCGAGCACGCATGGGAGGATTACCTCTACTGGCAGTCGCATGACAGAAAACAGCTGAATCGGATCAATGCGCTGATTCGGGAAATTCTGCGCACACCCTTTCAGGGAAAGGGCAATCCCGAACCGCTGCGGCATGCGCTGACGGGGTGGTGGTCGCGGCGCATTTCGGAAGAACACCGCATCGTGTACCGCGTCACCGATGACGCGGTGCTGATCGCGCAGCTGCGGTATCATTATTGATACAGGGAAATTCCGCTTTCCAATCGTATATTACGGTGACTTCTTTACCAGATGGAACAGCGATATGACCCTCCAGCTCCAGCAATTCGCTGCCTGGGTCGCCGCGGCGGTATTCGCGCTCATGGCTGTGTTTCAGCTGCTGCTCGCGATCGGCGTGCCCTGGGGACGCCTCGCGTGGGGCGGTGAATACAGCAGCCTGCCGGCCAAATTCCGTTTCGCCAGCTTCCTTTCCGCGCTGTTGTTCGCCTTCGGGATCGCTGCCGTCCTCGATCGAGCGCATATCGAGAACTTCTTTGACCGCCCCGATATCATCGCCATTGTCGTATGGGCCTATGCCGGCCTCTTCGCGCTCAGCACCATCGGCAATCTCCTTTCCAGAAGCACAGCGGAAAAGCGCGTCATGACCCCGGTGGCGATCATCCTCGTCATTACCTGCGTCGCCGTCGCTATTGGACCGTGAATCACGAGCCGCCAGTCCCCACCCTTACGGGTGGGGTTAACACTGTTGTTGGCGGATTGCGGTAACCATACGCGTGAGCGTGTGGATGTGTGAGACGACTCGCCAGTCCCCACCCTTACGGGTGGGGCTATCACAGTCCCTGGCGGACTGCGGTAGCCACACGCGTGAGCGTGTGGATGTGCGAGACGGCCCGCCAGTCCCCACCCTTACGGGTGGGGTTAACACTGTTGTTGGCTGATTGCGCTAACCACACGCGTGAGCGTGTGGATGTGCGAGACGGCCCGCCAGTCCCCACCCTTACGGGTGGGGTTAGCACTGTTGTTGGCTGATTGCGGTAACCACACGCGTGAGCGTGTGGATGCCAACAGCCCCCTTGACATTCCCGCCATATAGCACGATAATATAGTTTGATACCGCTGTCTGCCTGATACCGTTCATCCATCCTCACCAGTTCATGTGGAGCCGGCATGACCTGTTTCTCCCGCTTCCGCCGCGCAGCGCTGCTGTGCCTTCTTTTCCTTTGTACTCTCTGCGCCGCCACCATCCCCGCCGCGGCGCAGGGCGTGATGATTCCCACCGACACGTCGCAGGCGGATTTCCTCCGCGCCTATAAATACGCGCTGGCACGGGCGTCGGTGGACTACCGCTTTACCAGTTCCACGATGGACACAACGCTGTTCCCGAAATACGGCGAGTTCGCGGTGTACTGGGTCCGCTCGGGTCCGAACCGCGGCAGCTTCGTCTATCCCGACGCGGTGCATTCGAGCTACCGCACGGTGACCGCCGAGCCCTACGGCGAGGAGTACGACTGGCGCGCCGAGGATCACCTCGCACTCTCGTTCAAGGCCTATTCCAAAACGGTGGCCATTCTCAAAAGCGGGATCCGCAGCGGTGGCGGCAGCGCTTCATGGGAGGCGGTGTACTTCCGCAATCTCTTCGACTCGTTTCTCTATCCCGGCATCGCGTATCACATCGATGAAAAGGAACTCGATTCGACCGGACTCATATGGACGACGCAGCTCCTCATCATTCCGTCCTTCGCCATGCACGGCACCGACGCGCGCTTTTACGTCGACAGCATGTTCACCGCCGCTCCGCGCCTCAAATCCCGGCTGGAATCCTTCCTCGGGCGCGGCGGTACGATTTACACCGAGGGCAATGCGGTGTACGTACTCGAACATCTGGGCGTGCTGGATTCGGCAGCAGTGAACTACCGCGAAGGCATCCTCCCGGATCCGGAATCCGGGACGATCGCACTCGACCTCCCGCCGTCGAATCACCCGGTGAGCCTGGCAGCACAGGGCGCCGGCAGCATCGTGCATGCGAGCACGCTGCCGTCCGTGCACGTCGACAATGCCGCGATCATCGCGCGGGCGCGCGGATCCAACACTCCCGTCATATTCGCACTCGCGGGCGAGGATGCGCTGGGCGGAAAAATCGTCTGCAACACGGCTCTGCCCGCCGTGGGAGGATCCAACGCCATGCTGCCCGGCGACTCCACCGGCGCGGAACGGCAGTTCCAGTGGATTCTCAACGCGCTGCTCTACGCCGTCGGCACCAACATCGACGTCACGCGCTCGGTTTACAATGAGCTGCCCGATTCGCTGAGTGTGGGACGAAACGCCGCATCCTACGACCGTCGCGACACGCTGGAAATCCGCGTGAAGGTGCGCAACCTGTCCTCCGTCCCCATCGACGGTATTGAAATCCGCGAAGGCATTCGCGGCTTTTTCGATTTCATCGACGTGGTGACGCCGGGCGTCGAGCATGAATTGAAGAAGGGCTACCTCTACCTGACGGACGTGGCCGTCGCGCCGCACAGCGAGAAGGTTATCGTCTACCGCATCGCCACGCCCGACCCCGACGACGAGCGGCACGAGGACGTCGACCGCTGGATGTCGTGGTCCACCTACATGTACGCATCCTACAACATCACCTCGTACACCGATCACGAGGGCGCGGCGTCGTACCGCAAGTACCGCAACTACGTCGACATCATGTTTGCGGCACGGCTGGTGGCGGACACCGACCTGAACTGGAAAAACTTCCTCGGCCTGTACTATCAGCCCTTCAAGATCTTCATGATGATGGAGAACAAGGAGCGCACCGCGGCCACGGGCACGCGCTACGTGCAGTACGTGCCGAAGGACGTGCCGTTTTATTGGACGGACAAATCCATCGACGTCCCCATCCTGAAGACGCCGGGAGGGAAGTACGTCGACGTGCTGCGCGGCAGCAGCGACGAGGCGAACCCGGAATTCGACATGGACGCCGACGGACATCCCGACGCATGGCTCGACACGGCGTCCATCTACCCGAAGAATTACACCATCGAGGAAACCGAGGTGTACTGGCTCAATCCCTGGGAGCATCTGCGCAGCGGGGATACGGCGCTGTACGAGGATATCGACCATGACGGGCGCCGCGCGCAGGATACAGACGGCGACGGCGTGGTGGACGTCGAGGAGCCGGGCGACAAGATCCGCGTGTGGAAGCTGACCTGGGACATGGGCAAGGTCGCCGGACATGAATTCTTCGACCCGTACTGTTACTTCGAGCTGTGGGTGGATCCGCCCGACCTCGTGCCGCTGTCCGCCGGCGTGGCCAGCGCGCACAGTTCGCTCGACGACGACGTCGGCGGCATGTTTTATCCCTGGGCATCCGACATCGGCAGCGCCGACCTCGCCGACACGTCGTGGACGCACTGGATGGAACGCGACGCGAACGGCGATGTCATCTGGAAGCAGCTCATCCGGCAGTCCGTCAGCAACTACGAAGGCTTCACCTTCATCGACACGCTGGCGACGGGATACGAGCTGCGTCCGACCGACCGCTGCGCCGGCACCGTACCGCAGCCGCACCGCGAGTTCATCGCCGTGCTCTCCCTCGGCGGCGAGGAGATCGACATGAAGGATCCCACGCCCGAGAAATCGCAGTACTCCAACCTCGAGTACACGACCATCTTCGGGGAGACGCGCAACACACCCATCCGCACGACATACACGTACTACGCGCCACTGCCGAATCCCCTGCAGTTCGAATACGTCACCAACAACTTCACCATCACCGATCCGAAGGACGGGAGCGTGCTGCCGCATCTGCCCGCGAACGGGAAGGCGAATCTCACCTTCGATATCGACGCGTCGACGGAGTACAGCTATTACTGGATCCGCAACGCCGGGCATGACGTCGACTTCAACGATCCCTCGCTGGCGCAGGAGGGCGTCGACGAGCTGGGCGACGGCGTGTTCGGGTACATGCTCTACGACATCCCGAAGGGGATGGGCGGCTATCGCATCACCTTCCCGCGCGGGGAGGACGGCAGCTTCGACACCGACGACATCGTGCAGATCGACGGGAAGCCGTTCAGCAGATGGCTCGACAATCCCAACACCGAAAACGAGGTGCGCATCCTCGAGGATGCGTTCGCCTGGCACGTGTACATCCCGCAGCTGCTGATTCCGCCGGCGCTCGACGACGACAACTTCGACGGCATCGATGACTGGATCGACGACCGCGGCGACCGCTTCCAGTCGAAAACCGGCTTCCTGCACGACGGCTTCATGCTCGGTGACGGGGAGCAGTATCCCGACTATCCGCGCGAGCCGTTCCGGGACGACATCTACGGAATGGTGACCAGCGGCTGGTACGGTGGGGGGGACGGTGCGTACGGTGACGACTTCTTCGAGACCCTCGGGAAGACGCATGTCACCATCAAGGCGCAGTACGAAGGACTCGGCCGCGAGGGATCGGTGGATATCAGCAAGGGCGGCTGGCTCGTCGTCGAGGAGATTTTCGGCGGGTCGCCGTGGGTGCTGTTCTCGCATGCCCTCGCCGCGCATGCCGAGGGCGTGGACTTCCGTCTCACCTCGAGCGTGAATCCCTCCGCCGCGCGCTTCGGCGTGGACACCGTGTACGTCAAGCATGTCGTGGAGGATCGCAGCGAACCACATTCCTTCGACAGCGACTTCGATCCCTACTACGTGTCGCGTGGTTACGGCGAGACCACGATTTCCACGTACGCCGGCGGACGCGATCCCTGCGGCTTCATCACTCCCGCGCGCAGCCTTTCGACCATCATCGATCCAGCTCGCGACCGCAGGACGCTGACGCTTCTCGCGAACGCCGATCCCTCGAATCCCGGTCTCGCGGAATACCCGAAGACCGTGGAGGGATGCTTCCTCGAAGTGCGCATCGAAGTCTCGAACGGCACCGACGCCAACTGGATCGGCACCGCGATCACGCCCGCGCTCACCGAAGAACTTGGCGCCACCGAGCTGGTGATGAGTTACGTTTCGTGTCCGCGTCCCCTCGTGCCCGCGAAAGTCGATCCCGCCACGGGACGCGTGATCCGCGGCGGCGACGATCCCGGCAGCTTCCGCGCGGGCTGGCGCTTCAATCAGCCCGAGGGCGAGGTGCTGGTGAAGATGGGCAGCGAACTGGGACTGCTGCAGCCCTCGCGGCGCGCGTACTTCGTGTACCTGTTCCGCATCGACGAGACGCAGCCGCGCGGCATTTACGACATCGGCTTCACGATGCGCGGCGAGCAGCGCAGCTACGACGGCACGGTGGTCGGGGAGTCCCGCTACGACGTGCCCGCCTGCCGCTTCAGCATCTCGCGCCGCGGCGCCGACGGCAGCGTGGCCGAGTATCAGAAGCTCGTGCTGGGACAGGGCACGCTGCGCGACATCAGCACGCAGATGGTCGTGCCGCACATGGCCGGACTCGAAGACGTGCGGTGGTCCGACCGCGACGTGAGCGCGCTGGATTTCGACACGCTGCGGCAGTCGCTCTCCGCCTCGTGGGATGCCGATCTCGGCATTGAGAGTATTGACATGTCGGGATTCGGGTTCTTTCCCACACCCGAACGCACCGAAATCACCCTGCTCGAGAAGGCGGAAGTGCGCAGCGGCGGATCGCACGAGGCGCTGGAGGTCACCACGGGCGAGCGGCTGCGCTATGAGAGCGAGCCCCTCGGTGCGCAGGAAACCACGGGCAAGGCACTGACGCTGTCGACGGTCGGTCCCAAACTGATTCTCTACAAGGCCGTCACGGCGATTGACGAGCGGGAGTACTGCCCGGACAGCATCCCGTGCTTCGCGCCGGCGGATGAGAAGCGTGTGGAAGTGCTGTTCGCGCTGTCGAACCAGGGCTCGACGCTCGCGGAGAACGTCGTGCTGCGTATCGATCCCGGCGCGTATTACCTGCCGGTTGACGCAACCCTGCCGGAGCACTGCCGTGTGGTCGACGACGGTATCGAGGTGTCACTGGCGTCGCTGCTGCCGGGCGAGAAGCGCGAGCTGCCGGTGTGCTTCGTGCCGCGCGCGGATATCTGCAACGGTGTGTACGATTCCACCGCGCTCGTGAAGCGGAGCAGCGCCGCGTACGGCGGAAGCTACTCGCTCTCGGGCAAACATTACGAAGAGCGCTTCACCGTGCCGGATCCATCCGTGCTGGAGCTGCCGGCGTATGACTTCCGCACCCTGCGTGTGCTCGCATCGCCCGCCACCGTGCGTCCGGGAGAGAGCGTTGCCCTGCAGGCCGCTGTCATGAACGGCTCCCTCGCGGCGGAGGATGTCGATCTCGGATTCTACGCCGTCGTCAACGGCGGAGACACCCTGCGCATCGCGGAGGCGCCCCTGGGTGATCTCGGAGCGCATCGGCTGCGCGAGGCGGAGGCCGCATTTACCGTGCCCGACAGCGCGAGGAGTGTCACCTTCCTTGCAGCCGCGGATCCCGGCAACCGCTTCGGGGAGTTCTGCGAATCCAACAACATCGCCAAGCTGCAGCTGCCGCTTTCGGGACTCGACTGGATGCTCGAGGTCACCGCCTCGCCGCATCCCGTGCAGGAATACACACGCATATCCTACCTGCTGCCCGAGGCGCTGCAGTCCCTGACCTTCACCGTCTTCGCCCTCGACGGACGCGACGTCGCGCACATCGATCATCCTCCCACCGCCGTCGGCCGCCACAGCGTCGAATGGCGCGCCCCCGGCCTCGCAGCGGGAACGTATATGTATACCTTCGAGGGGATTGATAGGCATGGCGTGCGGCGGGTATATACGGGGAGCATTGTGAAAATCGAATAGGAGGGCGCGAGGATCGCGAGGAGCGGTGTCGGGTATCGACCACCGTTGCAGAATGCTGGACGGTAGGGCCGAGCCAACCTGCCACGCCGTAGCGCCGCGAAGGCGGGCGGCTCGGCCGGGGGGATGCGTGAAACGTGAGGTCGGAGGCCGTCAGGCCGGAGACTCGCCAACGGCGAGATCGGGGAGGATCGCACCAACCCCACCCGTAAGGGTGGGATTTTACCCGGGTAAAAACCCCATTTTACCCGGATAAAATTCGAATATTACCCGGGTAAAACCTTGATTTTTTAATTTTACCCGGGTAAATTTACGGGGAATTCAGTTTTTCATGTTCAATCAAGGAAAAAGAAATGAACACAACAGAAAACCGGCGATGCGTGGCGTTTGAAGGACACCGCTGTATTGCCGCGGGGGAGATCCAGGAGGTCGCGCGCCGCGTCAAGGAGGCCATCGACCGCGGAGTGGAATCCATGATACTCATCTTCGATGCCGTCACCAGCGATCCGGTGGAAATCGATTTCCGCGGCAGTATTGATGATGTGATCGCCCGCATCAGGGACAGGAATGAACCTTCGGCAACAGCGGATCCACGTGTCGGGGATGAAGCCGATGGCGCCGAAACCCGCGGACCGGGCCGTCCGAAGCTGGGCGTGATCGCCCGCGAGGTGACACTGCTCCCGCGCCACTGGGAGTGGTTGAACGCCCAGCCCGGCGGCGCCTCTGCCACGCTGCGGAAGATGGTCGAAATCGCCCGCAGGGAAAATCGCGGCGATGACGCGCGCCGTGCGTCGCAGAACGCCGCGTACAAATTCATGAACGGCGTGGCGGGAGACCTCCCCGGTTACGAGGAAGTCACGCGCGCGCTGTTCGCCGGCGACCGCGAGCGTTTTCACGCGCTGACCGCCGACTGGCCCGCCGATATCCGCGACCACGCGCGCACGCTCGCAGAAGAGGCACTCGCTAACGATGCCTGACAGCGTTGCGATGAAACAATCCCGTTCCGCCGATCAGCCGAAACTCGGCTTCAACGCCACGTGGTCGATGGCCGTGGGCGGCATGGTCGGCGGCGGAATTTTTTCCACGCTCGGCGTGGTCATCGCCGTCGCGGGATCGTGGGCATGGTTGAGTTTCCTGCTCGCGGGACTCATCGCCCTCGCCACCGGCTACAGCTACGTGCGCCTCGCCCACACCTTCGACGAAGGCGGCGGGGCGTTCACCTTCCTGCGCGAGATCAACGCGCGGGGATTCGCCGGCAGCCTGTCATGGGTGCTCATCATCGGCTATGTACTCACCAACGCCGTGTACGCATTCACGTTCGGACAGTATCTCGGCCATGTGGTCGGACTCGGTCCGTGGTTCGCCCGCTTCGCCGCGGTGGCCATCATCGCGGTGTTCATCGGCATCAACCTCATGGGCGCGGGCGAGGCGAGCGGTGTCGAGATCGTTCTCGTCTGGGTCAAGGTTGCCGTCCTTCTCGCGCTCGCCGGCTGGGGACTCGCGCAGTGGAATCCCCCCATGCTCTCGAAGGGCGTGGAGGATGCCGGCATCGGTGCCGCCCTCTTCGGCGCGGCGTCCGTGTTCATGGCCTATGAAGGATTCCAGCTCCTTACCTACGACTATGACGATATCGCACATCCGCGGAAGACGTTGCCCCGCGCGGTGCTGACCGCGATCGTCTCCGTCATCGTCATCTATGTTGTCGTCGCACTCGGCACCGCGATGCTCATCGGCGCCGATGCCGTGGTCGCGCACGAGGAGATCGCGCTCGCCATCGCGGGACACCAGGCGCTCGGCGTTGCGGGACTGGTGACCGTCACCGTCGCAGCGGCATTCTCCACCGGATCGGCCATCAATTCAACGCTGTTCGCGACGGCACGGCTTTCGCATGAGGTCGCAAAAGCGGGGGAGCTTCCCCATGTATTCGAACACCGCAACCGCGCCGGTGTGCCCGGACGCTCGGTCGTCGTGCTGGGAGTGCTCGCGGCCGTTCTCGCCGCAGTCGGCACGATCACCATGCTGGTTGAAGCCGCCAGTCTCGCATTCCTCTTTACCTTCTCCGTCGTCTGCGCCCTCGCCTGGATCGAACGCGCGGGGCACCGTGTGATCACCGGCTTCGGTGTGATCACCGGATCCGCCGCAACCATCGCGCTGACGTACCGCCTGGCACAGAACAATCTGCCCGGACTCGCATTTCTTGCCGTCCTCGTTCTGCTCGCCATTTTCGGGCGGCCGTACATCCTTCGAAAAACGCGGGAGGAATTTCATGGCTGATCTCCTCGATGTGCTTTCCGACGTTGCACGTCAGGCTGCTGCGAAATCCTCCATGCCGGAGTGGATGGATCCCATGCTCGCGAAACTGACGCATGAACATTTCTCCAGTGAGGACTGGATATACGAACGCAAGCTCGACGGCGAGCGCGTCATTGCCTACGTGGATTCCGGCGGCGATGCGCGGCTGATGTCCCGCAATGAAAAAGACATCAGCGAGAACTATCCCGAGGTGGTGCGTGCGCTCGAGGCCCACGCTCCCGCGGGATGCATCCTCGACGGGGAGGTGGTTGCGTTCAACAGCCAGGGCGTCAGCGATTTCCAGCGGCTGCAGGGACGCATGCAGTCCGGCGGCGAAGCGGACGACGACCTGCGCATTTACTACTATCTCTTCGACTGCATGTACGTCGACGGACACGACGTCACCGGCTGTGCGCAGCACGAGCGCAAAATGCTGCTGCGGGCTGCGGTGGACTGGAAGGAGCCGCTGCGCTTCACGCCGCATCGCAACACCGAGGGCGAGACGTATTTCGAGGAGGCCTGCCGCAAGGGGTGGGAGGGACTGATCGCCAAGCGTGCCGACGCGCCGTACGTGCACAGCCGCTCGAAGAAGTGGCTGAAGTTCAAATGCGAGAACCGCCAGGAGCTGATCATCTGTGGGTGGACCGATCCGAAGGGGTCGCGCATCGGCTTCGGTGCGCTGCTGCTGGGCTATTACAGCGACGGCGACCTGGTGTATGCCGGCGAGGTCGGCACCGGCTTCGACGACGAGACGCTGCGCAATCTGCACGGGCGGCTCGAGCGCATAGAGCGCGACAGCAGTCCCTTCGACCGCGGCGACGTTCCCACGAAGGGCGTGCATTTCGCGACGCCGAAACTCGTCGGCGAAGTCGCCTTCACCGAATGGACGCGCGACGGACGCCTCCGCCATCCGCGCTTCAAGGGGCTTCGGCGGGACAAGTCCGCGAGGGATGTTCGGCGGGAGGGATGAGGGGAGTCAACTCAGATACACATCGGAGAACTCATGAAGACATTCATTCTCACATTGCTCGCCATGATGCTGAGCGTATCCGTATACGCCCAGCGCGGGGGCTCGGACCTCGAGATTCCGCATATCTCCGTGACCGGCGAGGCGCTGGTCAACGTCGTGCCCGACAAAATCGTCATCACATTCGGCATCGAAACACATGCCATGGAAATGGACGACGCGAAGGATGAGAACGGTGACATCCTGCGCGACGCGATATCCGATATCCGGCGGATGGGCGTCAAGGACAAGGACATCCAGACCGATCACCTCTCCATCGAGCCGCGCTACCGCAACGGCTTTGGCAAGGAGGATTTCCTCGGGTACTTCGTGCGCAACAGCATCGCGGTCACGATCACCGATCCCGCGCGTGTCGACGAACTGGTTTCGGAAGTGCTGGATGCCGGGGTGAATTACATCCACGGCATCGATTTTCAGACGACGGAACTGAAGACGCATCGCGAGCGGGCGCGCGAAATGGCGCTTGCCGCCGCACGGGAGAAGGCTGAAAAAATGGCTGCCGCGCTGGGACAGCGCATCGCCCGGCCGCTGCAGATATCCGAGCAGCATATGGGATCGCCGTGGGGATACTGGTCCGGCTGGGGTCGCGGCCGTTCGTCCGGCATGTCGCAGAATGTCATGCAGAACATATCCTCCGGTGGTGACATCACCGGCACGGTTGCGCTGGGCAAGATCGGCATCCGCGCCGCTGTGCGCGTGACGTTCGTCCTGACGAATTGATGAGATCCCGGGAAGAGCGGACGATCGTCCACGGTCCATTCCCACACAGCGTTTCTTCCGACATGCCTTCCCGGCATCCTGCAAATAAGATAAAGTTGAGAAGCAATAGCGTAAATGTTACCTTGGGATATACATCCCGTCGACAGCATGACGAAGCAACGATCCGGAAACCGGTCACAGGCATCCCTGCCTGCATGATGATTCCTCCGGCCGATACGTCATGGACGTCGATCCTCCGATTCATCACAGGAGCCTGGTATGCCGCTGTACATGGACCGTCACGATATCCCCGGCGCGACCGCCGCCGACGTTGCGCACGCGCATCAGCAGGATCTGCGCATCCAGGACGATTTCGACTGCCGGGCGATCACCTACTGGTTCGACGAACAGCGCGGGATGGCGTTCTGCCTGATTGAAGCACCGAGCGAACAGGCTGTGAGGGACATGCATGGTTCCGCACATGGACTCGTGCCGCATGAGATCATCGAGGTGCAGAGCAATGTCGTCGAATCCTTTCTCGGCCGTATCCGTGATCCGCGGCCTCCGAAGGACAAGGGAGCGGAAGAGAGACCCATCGATGAACCGGCGCTGCGTGCGGTGCTTGCGATCGATCTGCGTAATGCCTGCGGCAGACGGTTTCCCGCCGATGCGCATCCGCTCACGCGCGGCGTGGAGTTGCGCACATCCATGCTCGCACTGCTGCGCCGCTTCGGAGGCGGGGTCGTGGAGTGGTCGGGGCGGGGTGGACTCGCCTCGTTTGCCGATCCCGGCCGTGCCATCGATTGCGGACTCGAAATTCTCCGCAGCGGCCGTGACACGTCGCCGGGTGCGGCGGCACGCACATTCTGTGCGAGCATCGGCATCAGTGTCGGACAGCCGCTGAGCCGCGATGCCGCGCTGTTCAGCGACACCATGCGATCCGCGCGGCGGCTGAGTGAAATTGCGCCGGAAGGAAAAATCCTGCTCTCACCTTCGATGAAGGAGTTTCTGGAGGCGGGGTTTTCCGCTGAGGGACAGCACGACGCGACGGCCTGCCTTACGACGGAGGATGAACGGATGCTTCATCTGCTGATGGATGTGCTGGAATCGCTGTGGCAGCAGCCCGACCTGAGCGTCGCCGACTACAGCCGTGCCCTCGGACTGAGCAAATCCCAGGCCTACCGCAAGATATCCGCATTGACGGGATACGGTCCCGCCGAGTTCATCCGCGAATACCGCCTGCGCAGGGCGGTCGAACTGATCGAGGATCGCTACGGGACGATTTCCGAAACCGCCTACGAGGCCGGGTTCAGCAGCCTCTCGTATTTTTCGAAATGTTTCAAACGCCGCTACGGCCTTCTGCCCTCCGAGTACGCCGGCGCCGTCTCCTGAGCGTCCCATCCGGATGCTCCGCATCAGCGCCGGCATCATCCCCTGTTCCGTCACAACCTGTCACTCATCCAATCCTCCGTCGCCTCCCCGCGATTTGCTGCTTCCCGTCATCCTGATCACATCCGAACACACATTCCATTCCTGATCCAGAAGTACAAACATTTGAACGATCCGTGTTAGACCGCTTCCGACGGGGACGGTACATTGTTTACAGTCCATCACGGACATCGTCACATGTTTTTTCAGTTTCCGAAAGGATAGAGCAATGGAAACCACCACACAGACTTCGCTGTACGAGCGTCTCGGAGGGAAGGAAGGCATTTCGAAACTCGTCGACGACATCGTTGACCGGCACATGGAAAATCCGGCGATCGCCACCCGCTTCCTGCCGTACCGGGAGCGGCCGGAGGAGCTGGCTGTGATCAAGGGGCATCTCTGCGAGTTTTTCGGGATGGGCTCGGGCGGACCTGAAACGTACACCGGCAAGGAGATGCCGGAGGCACATCGCGGCATGAATATCAGCGAAGAGGAATACATGCACGCGACCGACGATATCATGCTCATCCTCGACCGGCACGGCATCGATGAAACGACAAAGGGCGAAGTGCTCGCCATCGTCTGGTCGCTCAAGGAGCAGATCATGCATCAGTGAGGCGGGGCGCGCCACCGACGGGATCATCCGCCGGTAACGCGGCAGCATCGGCCGGCCGCCCATCGCGACATCAGAGAGCGATACGCGCGAAGCGACTTTCCATTCCGGAAAAAATTTCCTTTTTTACATGGATATGAAGCGCGTGTCATTCCATACCATGGGCTGCAAGCTCAACTACACCGAGACGGTGACGCTGCGGCAGCAGTTCACCGACGCGGGCTACAACGTCGTGGATTTCAGGGATGAAAGCGACGTCGTGCTGATCAACACCTGTTCGGTGACCTCGAAGGCGGATGCCGAGGCGCGCAAGCATGTGCGGCAGGCGCTGCGGCGGTCGCCGCATGCCTACGTGGTCGTCGTCGGCTGCTCGGCGCAGCTGCGGGCCGAGGAACTCGCCTCCATCGAGGGCGTAGACCTCGTGCTCGGCACGCGCGAGAAATTCCGCCTGATGGAATACATCGATGCGGATCTGCGGAAAAACGGTCCGCACATCCATGTCGGGGAAGTGGACGATGTGGAGGAGTTCGGTCCGGCCGCCGCGGCGGATCCGGGCGACCGCACGCGTTCCTTCCTCAAGGTGCAGGACGGCTGCGACTACAGCTGTTCGTTCTGCACGATTCCCATGGCGCGGGGCGGCAGCCGCAGCGAGAGCATCGAACGAACGCTCGAACACGCGCGCGGCATCCTCGCGCAGGGATTCAGGGAGATCGTGCTCAGCGGCGTCAACGTCGGCGACTACGGCAGCGGCACCGACGAGTCGCTGTACGACCTGCTCATCGCGATGCACGAACTGGACGGCGATTTCCGGATGCGCATCAGCAGTATCGAGCCGAACCTGCTGACCGACGACATCATCCGGCTGACCGCGGAGTCCGACCGCATGTGCAATCATTTTCACATCCCGCTGCAGTCCGGCAGCGATGGCGTGCTGCGCGTGATGCGGCGACGCTACAACACGCGGCGCTTCCGCGAGCGCATTGACACGCTGCTCGACGCCGTGCCCGACTGCGGCATCGGCATCGACGTCATCGTCGGTTCGCCGGGCGAAACCGAGGAGCGCTTCGAGGAGGCGTACCGCTTTCTCGTCGACATCCCGTTCGAGTACCTGCACGTCTTCACCTATTCCGAGCGGCCGGGCACCGATGCGCTGGATCTGCCCGAGCAGGTGGCGCCCGAGGACCGCACGCGCCGGGGACGCATGCTGCGCACGCTCTCGCAGAAGAAGCGGCGCGCGTTTTACCAGTCCCAGCTCGGCCGCACGCTCGACGTGCTGCTCGAGAAGCCCGACGACGACGGCATGATCAGCGGCTTCACGGGGAATTACGTCCGCGTCGCCGTGCCCTACGCCCCCGGACTGGACAATCAGCTCCTGCCCGTGCGGCTGGACCGCATCGAGAAGGGCGTCGTGCAGGGGACACTTGTCGGCGAAGCCGCGGAGCGGGCGGCGTACGTGACGCTGCCGGTGGTGGGACGGTGAGGATCGAATATGTCCGTCATCCCGAGTAGTCCGTCCTGAGCCTGTCGAAGGGCGGACGTATCGAGGGATTGGTCATCGAACCACTCTTGAAGATGCTACTGGCCAACGGCAGTGAATCAGTTTGTCCTGTAACCGGACATCCGTATCCGTGTCTACCATACAGCCCGTTACATGACATAGCACACGGAGGGGTGTATGCGCTTCCTGATCCGGATTCTTCAGATCCTTTTTCTTTGTGTTTCCACTGCGCCGGCGCAGGTGTTCTGGGAGAATGATCTTGGTCCTGCCGGAGGCACGATCCATGACCTGTTTCGTCGTACCGATGGTGTCCTCTTCGCAGCGACGCCGCTCGGCGTTTTCCGATCGCCTGATGCGGGGGAGCACTGGGTGCGATTCGCGCTTGCAGAACGCGACGTCCACAGCATCCATTGCTCGGCAGCCGGCAGTCTCCTCGTGAGCATGGGTGGGGGCCTGTGGAGATCCTCCGACGACGGCGCAACGTGGGAAGAAGTCCTCGCCTATCCCACCATGCCGCTGTTCGAACACAGCAGCGGACTGCTGTTCACGATCACCATCGAGCACCCGACGATCATGCATTCGTCCGATGACGGCTTGACGTGGGAGGTCTACCGAATCCCGGTTCAGGGACTCTCAGGCGTGGCGCATCCCGCTCTCTGGACGGAAGACCGGCACGGAACGATCTGGACGGGACAAAGGAGTATTACACCTGTGGATACGGGATTCACGACGGAATTCTTCCGTGAGATCAGTGTGGGTCCTGTTACATACAGATCCCCGGATATCTTCGACACGGGTGGAGGAAACCGCCTCGCCTGGTGTCCCGCGCTGCGACGGGATGGAGCGCTGCTGCATTCCTCCGATGACGGCGTGACATGGAATAGGGTGCGCACACTTTCGCGCGGCAATTGGCTCGAGGATCTTCAGCCGTGGTTTTCATCGAGCGATCGCGGTGACGTGATGCTCATCGAACAAAACGTTGGAATGCTTCTTTCCCGTGATCACGGCGCGACGTGGAGCAGCGTTCCGCTGCCGTCATTCTGGTCCTATAAGCTTGACGATGTCATCTGTCTCTCCGCGGATGTGATCTTCTTCGCGCATACCACTCACGGTTTCCTCCGGCTCGACGCAGTGCGGGATGAGTGGTTTACCGATCCCGCCGGACTCAACAACGCTCTCGTGAATCTCGTCCGACAAAGGCGGGACGGATCGCTGCTCACGTTCCTGCCGCTCCAGACGGCATTGCACACTGCGAACGACCCGTCCTCATGGAATCTGCAGCACACCTTCGCGCATCCTGTGAATGACCTCTGTCTTCCTTCCGACGGCTCGATCATCGCCGCATTCAGCGGAGATTCAATCCGCAAATCCACCGACGGCGGAAAACGCTGGCGCGCGCTGCCGCTGGGGGAGACCGGGATCAATGTCCTTGCGCAGGTGCGCGACGGACACCTGCTCGCGGGCGGGACATCCGGCCTGTATCTCAGCACGGACATGGGGGAAAGCTGGGAGGATGTTTCCTCATTGCAGACGTTCAACATCGAGGCCATTCATGAACGCTTCGGCGGAGACATTGTCATCGCCGGAGAGGAGGGGGTTTATTTCGGGAGCGCGGATCTGATGCACTGGCGTCTGTCCCGTCCCTCCTGGTACGCGGTGATGACGCTGGAGGAAAACGCGTCCGGCCGGGTCTTTGCCGGGACGGTCGGGGACGGCATATACTTCAGCGACGATGACGGGATGTCGTGGGAGCATGGCGGACTCAACGGTGAATGGATCACCGGTATCGTCGCGCCGGATGCCGCGTACTGCTTTGCCGCGACCCGCGAGCACGGCGTGTTCGAATCCCGCGACGGCGGCGCGACATGGAGCGCGTACAGCGAAGGACTGAAATCCCGGGAAATCTTCGACCTCCATGCCGGCGGTGACGGTTATCTCTACGCCGCGACCGGTTCCGGCGTGGCGCGGTCATCCTATCGCGTGCTCTCGGATGCGTACCTTCAGCCGTCATTCACCCTGCAGCTCAATGCGCCGAATCCCGCTGCATCCAGTACGGTGTTCGCCTGGTCCGTTCCCCGCGAAGGCCGGGCCCGCATGGTGATTTACGACGTCCTCGGCCGCGCCCTGCGCATTGAATTCGACCGGCGCGTGCAGGCGGGCATGTACTGGCACACGGTCAGCGCCGACGGACTCCTCCCCGGCACCTATTTCTGCGCGCTGAGCTTCGATGGAGAGACCGTCGACCGGAAGTTTCAGGTGGTGAGGTGATTATACCTGGAAGAACGCACCACGCCGTCTTGCATTTTCTCTTTTCCGTCGCTACATTTTTTGTGTAAATACGCGATAATGGTTATGTGAATCGTTTATAGATGAGACTTCCTCCGTTACAATCGGGGGGGATACTTTCCATTACCACTGGAGGTTCTCATGCGCAGTTATAGATATGTACATGCTCCTCGTGCGCACGGTGGATGACGTGCGAACGGGAAAAGTGCTGGTGACGAAATGAGATGGTTGCATTGCGGAGCGGCGGCATGCGTGCTGCCGCTCCTGTTTTTACTGATGACAACAGGTGCCACCGCACAGCAGGATCGGTACTGGGAAATCCTGACGTTGTTCGGCGGGGATGGATATATGACGGATCCATTCGTCATGGTGCACGACGCAAAACGCGACCGCATCATTATTGCGGGTCGCACTGAGGAGGACGACCTGCCGGTGACGCCTGATGCGATGAAAAGTGAATTTACCGACTCGATGGATGGATTCATTGCCGTATTCAATGCGGACTGCAGTGAGTTGATTTACTGCAGTTATGTTGGCGGATCGAGGAATGAGTCGCTCTCTGATGCCATCCTGCTTGATGATGATAGGTTGTTGATTGTTTTGAGCACCTATTCCCGAGATATGCCGACAACCGGTACTGCGTGGGAATCCGAATACATAGGAGAACATAATACCTGGCTGGCGGTTCTCTCACTTGACACATTTTCAATTCTGCATTCCGGATATTTCGGGGGAAGTGGTCGCGATGCAATAAATCGTGCATTGCTGCTGAGCGATGGCAGTATTGTCATCACCGGGGCGGGCAGTTCCACCGACCTTCCAGTCACCCCGAATGCATTTCAGCCGCGAAAGCTGGGGATTCTCGATGGCTGGGACGCCTTCATCGCGATCTTCGATTCAACGCTCAATCTGACGTACTGCAGCTATCACGGCGGACTGACCTATCCCGGCGAGGATGCGTGGCGCGGTCTTGCCGAAACGGAAAACTACATCGTGTTCGCCGGTACGGTCGATGCCACCGATATGCCCGTGACGGAGAACACATATCAGAAAACCTTTGCCGGCGGCTGGAACGATGCCTACCTGGTGGTGATCTCGAAGGACAGTCTCAAGCGGGTGTACTCGACGTATCTGGGAGGGAGCAGGCAAGAATATTTCCATGATATTGTTCCAACGGGGAACGACCGTATACTGATTACCGGATCGTCCTATTCTCCGGATTTTCCCGTGACACCGAATGCCTGGCAGTCCACATTCATCGAAGACAGTAGTAATGCTGATCACACGAGTGATGCCATCATCGGATTGTTTTCCCTGCAGACGATGTCATTCGAGGAGATCACCTTTCTCGGAGGTGGTAGTATGGATTACGTGAGCAGCGGTGTTTTTAATACGGATTCTCAAACTGTGACACTGCTTGTGACAAGTGATTCGCAGGAATTCCCATTATTACCTGCAAAGCCGGAGGACTGTCTGACCCGCGGTGCACTCCTGACATACAACGTTCAGACACGCACGCCGGAACGTGCGATACCGGTGCACGACATCGCACGCGGTGCCATGTCGCGATTGTTGCGCACTGACGATGGCCGCGTGTATTTCTGCGGTGAGTCCATGTTTTACACCGAGGGTGGCCCCGTACCGGTCCGCCCCACAGGGCATAAGACCGTCCGTACCGGCAGAGGGGATGTGTTCATCGGTATCATCCACGATACTCCTCTCGGTGTGGACGAGCTGCCTGTTCCCGATCCATTGGACGCAGGCATTTTCATCCATCCCCAGCCGGCCCGTGACGAACTGCGCTTCATCATTGACACGCCCGGCGAGGCCACGGTTTCGCTGCATGACATGCTCGGCCGAAAGCTGCGCGAAGTGCAGGTGAACGGTGGCGATATCCGTACGCACGGACGAATCACGCTTGCGGGTGTCGTCCCCGGCATGTACATGCTCTTCGTGCGCACGGAGGATGACGTGCGCACGGGAAAGGTGCTGGTGACGAAATGAGATCAAGCCTGTCGCAATTCGAACGGCAGTGAACCTGGTCTCCAGGGAGCAGCCAACCCGCCTACGCTGCGCTCCGCCTACGCTGCGCTGCGGCGGGCCCTCGGCAGCCAACCCGCTTTTGTCCCGCTCCGCGGGACTTCGGCGCGGCATGCGGCTAAAATCCGATTCCGCGCCTTTGTTTTCCCCCGTAACTTCATTATTTTTCCAAGCTAGTACGATTGTGAACGATGCGTACACGATATTTTTATGTTTGAAGCACTGTCTGACAGACTGGAAGATGCCCTCCGCAAGGTAAAGGGCCAGCACCGCATATCGGAAGAGAATGTCTCCGATACGCTGCGGGAGGTCCGCCGCGCCCTGCTGGAAGCCGACGTCAACTTTCAGGTGACGAAGGATTTCATCGAGAGCGTGAAGGAAAAGGCGCTAGGGCAGGACGTGATAAAGAGCCTGACGCCCGGACAGCAGATCGTCAAAGTCCTGCACGACGAACTGGTCGCGCTCATGGGCTCGGAAAAGGCGGATATGAACATGGCCCGCACGGGTCCGACCATCGTCATGGTGGCGGGACTGCAGGGCTCGGGTAAAACGACGTTCAGCGCCAAACTCGCGCAGCATCTCAAAAGCCAGGGACGACAGCCGCTGCTGGTGGCGGCGGACGTCTATCGTCCGGCCGCGATCGGACAGCTCAAGCAGCTGGCCGGGCAGGTGTCGGTTCCGGTCTATTCCGGCGACGAGAAGCATCCGGTGCAGATCGCCGAGGAGTCGCTCGAATACGCGCGCAAGAACATGTGCAATGTCATCATCATCGATACGGCGGGACGCCTGAGCATCGATGAGGAAATGATGACGGAGGTTGCCGACATCAAACAGCGCGTCAATCCCACCGAAATCCTCTTCGTGGTGGATTCGATGACGGGACAGGACGCGGTGACGACGGCCAAGGCCTTTCATGACCGGCTCGACTTCAACGGCGTGGTGCTCACCAAGCTCGACGGCGACACCCGCGGCGGCGCGGCGCTGTCCATCCGCCGCGTTGTCGACAAGCCGATCAAGTTCGCCTCGGTAGGAGAGAAGCTCGACGCGCTCGAGCCCTTCCATCCCGACCGCATGGCCTCGCGCATCCTCGGCATGGGCGACATCGTCACGCTCGCCGAGAAGGCGCAGGAGCAGTTCGACGAGGACCAGGCCGCGCAGCTCGAGCGCAAGATGCGCAAGAACCAGTTCACGCTGGAGGATTTTTACTCGCAGCTGCAGGCGATCAAGAAAATGGGCTCGCTTTCGTCGGTCATGGAGATGATTCCGGGTATCGGCAAGGCGCTGCGCGGGCAGGAAATCAGCGACGACATGTTCGTCAAGATCGAGGCGATGATTCAGTCGATGACGCCCGAGGAGCGGCAGAAGCCCGCGATCATCAACGGCAGTCGCCGCAAGCGCATCGCCTCGGGCAGCGGCACGACCGTGCAGGACGTCAACCGCCTGCTCAAGCAGTTCACCGACATGCAGAAAATGATGAAACGCCTGACGCGCGGCGGCATGCGCCAGTTCGCGCAGGGCATGATGAATCAGAAATTTTCATAGACAACAAAATTCCATCATTCACCCTGGAGGTTGAATTCCGTGGTTAAACTCCGCATGCAGAGAAGAGGACGCAAGAAGCTGCCGATCTTCAAGATCGTGGCTGCGGACTCCCGTTTCCCCCGTGACGGCCGCTTTATCGAGGCCATCGGCCAGTACAAGCCGCTGAGCGTCCCGGCGGAACTTGAAATTGACGAAGAACGCGCCCTGTACTGGCTGCAGAACGGCGCACAGCCGAGCGACACCGTGCGCAGTCTGCTGAGCGATCAGGGCATCATGCTGCATTTCCACCTGCTCCGCAAGGGCAAGAACGAAGAGGAAATCCAGCAGGAGCTCGAGGCATGGCGCAAGGACAAGGAAGAGCGTCGCGCCAAGACCATGTCGAAGAAGCAGCGCCGCGCGCAGCGCCGTGAGGAAGAAGCCAAAGTGAAGGCGGAAGCCGAAGCCAAGGAGAAGGCCGAAGAGGAAGCCAAGGCCAGGAAGGAAGAGGAAGCCAAGGCGAAGGAAGAAGCCGCCGCAGCGGAAGCCGCGGAAGAGGCACCTGCCGCCGAGGAAGCTCCTGCCGAAGAGGCCGCTTCTGAAGAGGCTCCTGCCGCCGAGGATGCTCCCGCCCAGGAGACCGAGGCGAAGGACGACTCCGAGGAAAAGAAGGCGTAAGCATTTCCGCACCCGCGGAATTTCGCTCGCATCATGGCGCAGGAACTCTGCTGTATCGGATCCATTGTTGCGGCGCACGGCGTGAAAGGCGCGGTCCGGCTGCGATCGTTCTCCGACATCCCCGGACGCTTCGCGCGGCTCGAGTCGGTGCTGGTCGGCAGTGATCCCGCCACCGCCCGCAGTATGCGGGTGACCGGCGGCGGAGAAGACGATGCGCGAGTGATCCTGCAGTTCGAGGGCTGCGAAGACCGCGACTGCGCCGAAGAGCTCGCCGGACTGAACGTGTACATCACCGACGAGCAGATGGAGGCTCCCCCGGAGGGACGCCATTTCATCCACGACCTCATCGGCTGCGCGGTCCGGACACCGGAAAACGAGGATCGCGGCGTCGTGCGCGACGTGATGCTGCTGCCCGCCAACGACGTGTACGTCGTGAACCACCGGGGATTCGAGGTACTCGTTCCCGCGGTGCCGGCGTTCATCCGGAAGGTGGACACAGAAAATAAATTGATTGTCGTCGAGCCCGTCCCCGGGCTGTTCGAGGATTTCGATGAGGATTGACGTCATAACGGCGTTTCCGCCGCTGTTCGAAGGACCCCTGAGCGAGAGCATCGTCAAGCGCGCCCGGGAAGGCGGATACGTGGAGATCGTCATCCACGATTTGCGCGCATATGCGCATGACAAACACCGCACGCTCGACGACACGCCCTACGGCGGAGGCGCGGGCATGATTCTCAAGCCCGAGCCCATTTTCGAGTGCGTCGAGGCCCTGCAGGCCGAGCGCAGTTACGACGAGGTCATCCTCACGACGCCGGCCGGCGAGGTGTATGATCAGCGGCTGTGCAAACAGCTCTCGCTGCACGAGAACCTGATCATCCTCTGCGGGCATTACAAGGGCGTCGACCAGCGGGTGATCGACGCGCTGGTGACGCGCGAAATCTCCATCGGGGATTACGTGCTCACCGGCGGAGAACTCGCCGCGGCGGTGATCATCGATTCCGTCGTCCGCCTCATCCCCGGCGTGATCGGGGACGGCGAATCGCTGCTGAGCGACTCCTTCATGGAAGGAGAACTCGATTGTCCGTATTACACGCGTCCCCCGGAATTCCGCGGCATGCGTGTGCCGGACGAGCTGCTCAGCGGAGACCACAAGCGCGTGGAGGCCTGGCGCCGTCGGGAATCCTCCCGCATGACGCGCGAGCGGCGTCCGGATCTGCTCGAAGGATCCGGCGGTGCACGGGCAAAAACCAGCCCCCGGTCCGGGGACGGCCCCCGGGCAAAAGACAAGGAATAGCAGTATATTAATATTCTTGGATGAGATATTTCGAAGGAGAATCCCATGAATCAAGTTGATCTGATCGAACAGTCCATGATGCGCAACGACCTGCCGGAATTCCATCCCGGCGACGTGGTCAATGTGCACGTGCTCGTCCGCGAGGGCAACAAGGAGCGCATTCAGGAGTACCAGGGCATCGTGATCGCCATGAAGGGCGCGGGCATGAAAAAAACCTTCACCGTCCGCAAGGTCTCGAACGGCGTCGGTGTCGAGCGTATTTTCCCGCTGCACTCGCCGATGATCGCGAAGGTCGAGAAGGTGCGCAGCGGAAACGTCCGCCGCGCGAAGCTCTTCTATCTCCGCGGCCTCGCCGCCAAGCAGGTCCGCGCGAAGACGACCTAAGCGGGGCTCATGCCCATTCTCACCGCACAGGAACATGCGCGCAACCGCGTCCTCCTCGACGCCATCGACGTCGAGGCAGGTCCGGCATACGAGCGTCTGGATCAGTCACGCGACGACGTGGAGTGGAAATTCCTCGAAGGCGAGGCCGATCTGGCGCTGGCATCCCCACTGGTGTTCGCAAAGCGGGAGGGAGATCTGGCCCTGCTTGCGGGTGCCTGCGTCGCGGCAACCGGCGCAACGGACGAGATCATCCTTCAGTTCAATTCCGGCCTGCGGAGGATCGACACCGTCGGATTCTACGGCGAGCCCGGACTCGAAACCATGCTCACCGAGATCGTCCTCAAGGAGAAATATGGCATGCATCCGCGCTTTTTTCCGATGAAGCGCGAGCCCGGGAGTGCGCTCGCCGCGGTGGACGCGATGCTGTTCATTCCCGGCGATGAGCATGAGCCGACGGGCGATGCCACCGCGCTCGACATCATCGACGAGTGGTTCGACATGACGCAGCTGCCTTTTGTACGCGAAGTGCTGATCGGATGGGAGGCGCGCATGGATCAGACCATCGACGACGTGATGCGTCGCGCCGGGGAGGCCGTGGATGCGCAGGTGCTCGAATCCATTGACGAGCAGATGCGGGGCAAGGGGACGGAGACCGGCCGTGAATCGATTCCCGCGCATTACCGCTACAAGTTCACCCCGGATGCACAGGAGGGACTGCAGAGCTTTTTCCACATGGCCTTCTATCACGGCCTGCACCGCGACATTCCGAATTTCACCTTCTGGGAGCCGGAGGAAGAGGAGGAATAACGCCCTGCGTCCGGGCACAGGCGGGATGGCGCCCCTGCTGTTGTTCGTGCCGGAGTTCGCCGGGAAACGGGGAGGAGTCATTTCCTGCCTTGCACAAGAGCGGGGCAGATTCTAGATTGTCGCAAACGGTACCCGAAACAACAGGGCCTTCATGCTTACCTCGCTGCTTATCAGGAATTTCGCGCTGATCGAGGAAATCCGCATCGCCTTCGGACCCGGACTCACTGTCATGACGGGAGAGACAGGAGCGGGAAAATCCATCGTCATCGATGCACTGGGACTCGTGCTCGGCGAGCGCGCCGACACCACCATGGTGCGGCAGGGCAGCAGCAAGGCGATCGTCGAGGCGGAACTCGACGCCGCCCGGCTCGAACACCTGCGTCCCATGATCGAGAGCATGGAAGCGGAGTGGCAGCCCGTGCTGATTCTCCGCCGGGAGGTGTCCACGAAGGGCGTGAGCCGCGCATTCGTCAACGACACGCCGGTGCAGATCGGCGCGCTGCGGGAGCTGGGTGACCGGCTGGTCGACATTCACGGACAGCACGAACACCAGTCGCTGCTGCGCCCGGAAACCCATCGCCTCGTGCTCGACAGTGATCCCGCAGTTGCGGAAAAACTGCACGCCTATCAGCTGCTGTACGGGGAATTCACGGCGGCGCTCAGTGAGCTGGACGACGCGCGCCGAACGCGCGACCGCATCGACGAGCGCCGGCTCGTGGCGGAGCATCAGCTGCGGGAGATCGACCTCGTGCGTCCCGAAGACGGCGAGGATGAATCCATCGAACAGGAACTGCGCGTGGTCGAGCACGCGGAGAAGCTCGCGGTGTCTGCGAACGGCATTCTCGATCTGCTCTACGACGGCGAACAGAACGTGGTCGACATGCTCGGGCGCAGCGAGAAGCTGTTCGACGACCTGACGCGCATCGACGAGTCACTCGAGCCGCTGAAAAAGGAAATTCACACGACCGCCGACGGACTCTCGGAAATCGCGCGCAGCGTGCGCGATTACATCGACGGCATCGATTTCACACCCGACCGCGCCGAACAGCTGCGCCACCGGCTCGCGGAGCTGATGGAATTGAAGCGGAAGTTCCGGATGACGCTTTCCGAAGTGCTGGAGAAACGCGAGGAACTGCGCACGGAGCTCGACGGACTCGACTCCATTGACGACCGCATCGAGGAGCTCGAACGCAGGGCGGAGACGCTGCGCGCGAAAACCTCGCGGGCGGCATCAGAGCTGAGCACGACGCGCCGCGGCGCGGCGGACGCACTGGGCAAGGCAGTCGTGGCCGAGCTGAAGCGGCTCGGCATCAAGCACGCGGTGTTCGAGACCCGGCTGGAAGTGCGTCCGTCATCCACCGGAGAGATCCGCCACCTGCTGCGCGGGAAGCAGCCGGTTGCCTGCGACGAGTACGGCTGGGACGAGGTGGAATTCCATCTCTCAACGAATCTTGGCGAGGATGCGAAGCCGCTGCACAAGGTTGTCAGCGGCGGAGAGGTGTCGCGCATCATGCTGGCGTTGAAATCGATCTTCGCCGGACGCGACGGGATTCCCATCATGGTCTTCGACGAGATCGACGTCGGCGTGAGCGGCACGATCGCGCGCAAGGTGGGTGACGCGATGCACGATCTTTCACGCGAGCATCAGATCCTCGCCATTACACACCTGCCCCAGATCGCCGGTGTGGGTGACGCGCATCTGCTCGTCGAGAAAAAGGTGCGCGACGGCCGCACTGCCACGCGCCTCACCGCGCTCGAGACCGAGGCCCGCATGCGCGAAGTGGCGCGCCTGCTCAGCGGCGACAGGATCACCGACGCCTCGCTGCAGAGCGCGCGGGAACTCATGAAACCCTGAACTCGCAGCACCGGACTCCGCAAATCGAAACGAGTTTTCATAAAACAGTACGAATTCCATGTCCATCTCCTTCTACAACACCCTGACCCGCAAGACTGAAGAATTCATCCCCATGAACGAAGGGGAGGTCCGCATGTACAGCTGCGGTCCGACGGTGTACGATTATTTCCACATCGGCAATGCGCGGTCGTTCGTGATGTCGGATATCGTACGGCGCTATTTTGAGTTCCGCGGATACCGGGTGACGTACGTGATGAACATCACCGATATCGACGACAAGATTATCAAGCGCGCCAACGAGCAGGGCGTACCGTCCTCGGAGATTGCGGAAACGTATACCGAGGCGTTCCTGCACGACAGCGCGCGTTTCGGCATTCGTCCGGCGGACGTCTTTCCCCGCGCCACCGAGACGATGGACGAGATCATCGCGCATATCCAGGGACTGATCGAAAAGGGCGCGGCGTACAATGTCAACGGCGACGTATTTTTCCGCGTGTCTGCGTTCAAAGAGTACGGGAAGCTCAGCCGCAAGAATATCGAGGAGCTGGAGGTAGGCGCGCGCATCGAGGCGGATACGCGCAAGGAGAATCCGGTGGATTTCGCGCTGTGGAAAAGCGCCAAGCCCGGCGAGCCGTCGTGGGATTCGCCATGGGGCAAGGGCCGGCCCGGTTGGCACATGGAGTGCTCGGTGATGTCGCAGAAGTTTCTCGGCGAAACTTTCGACATCCATGCGGGCGGCAATGACCTGATTTTCCCGCATCACGAGAACGAGATCGCGCAGAGCGAGGCGCTCACGGAAAAGACCTTCGCGCGCTACTGGATGCATTTCGGCTTCCTGAACATCGACAACGAAAAGATGTCGAAGTCGCTCGGCAACTTCTTCACCGCGCGGGAAATTGTCGAGAAGTTTCCCGCCGAGGTGATCCGCTTCTATTACCTGCAGACGCATTATCGCAGTCCGCTGAACTTCACACATGAGGGACTCGACGCCGCGAAAACGGGGCTGCAGAAACTGCAGGGGCTCTACGACGCCCTGCGCGAGGCCTCAGGCGGCACGGGTCCATTCGATGTGAAGCACTTCGAGCAGCGATTCATCACCGCGATGGACGATGACTTCAACACACCCGCGGGATTCGGCGTGCTGTTCGAGATGGTGCGCGAGGCGAATTCCATCCTGCACGGAAGCGGCGGCATGGAGGAAGGGTCGCGTGAGGCGCTGATCGATTTCCTGCGCCGTAGCTGCATCGGGCTGTTCGGCATCCTGCGCGAGGAATCCGGCGGCGGCGCGACAGGCGAACTCGTCGGCGGACTGATGGATCTGCTGATCGGCATCCGCGCGGATGCGCGAAAGGAAAAGCAGTACGCGCTTTCCGACCGCATCCGCGACGGGCTCAAGGAGCTGGGTGTCGTGCTCGAAGACAGCCGTGACGGGACCAAGTGGAAACTTTCCAACGAGTAGGTGGCGGCATGAACGACTCCGAACAGCAATCCCCACGTTCCTTCCTCTGGGACAATTTCTTCCAGCGCGACCCCGAGAAAGACATCCTCACGCTGCTTCGCGGCGTGCCGATGTTCGAGGGACTGAGCCGCAGCGATCTCAAGGCCATCGAGCGCATCCTGCATCGCCGCAAGTATCATGCCGGCGAATACATTTTCCGCGAGGGCGATCCGGGTCTCGGGATGTATATCATCGAGAAGGGCGAAGTCTCCATCGTGGCCGAAAGCCGCTCGACGGAAATCACCCGTCTCGGAAAAGGCGAGTTTTTCGGTGAGATGTCGCTGTTCAACGAGCGTCCCCGCAACGCGAGCGCGCTGGCATTCGAAGACACCAAGCTGTTCGGTTTCTTTCAGCCCGATCTGTTCGGTCTGCTGGAGACGCGTCCCCGCAGCGGTGTGAAAGTCGTCACACAGCTCGCGCGCATTCTCGCCGAGCGACTGTACAAGGCGAATACGGAGAATGCACGGCTGGCTTCGGAACTCTCACTGAAGGATTACCGCTGAGATGCTGACGAACACCAAAATCCTGATCGTACTGCTGCTGCTCGCGCTTGCGGCGCTGCTGGCATTGACGGTGTATACCATCGGGGCCATCGTGGCGATGTTCCTGCTGGCGATGCTCTTCGCCTTCGTCATCACTCCCGCGGTGGACTGGCTGGAGAGTCACGGTTTGCACCGCACGCTGGCATCCACCCTGATGTTCCTGCTTTCGCTTGGCGCATTCGCCATCGTTGTGTATTTCCTTTCGCCGCTGATTTACGACCAGGTGCTGACATTGCAGGAGCGCGTCAGTTTCGGGGAGATGCGTAAGAGCATCCCGCAGCTGGAGGATGAGCTGCTGCGGAATCTTTCTTTTCTGGGTGTGCAGAAGCTCGGACTGACCGGCAAGATCGAATCGCTGGTCAGCACGCTGTTCGACAATATCCTCAACATTGCATCCGGGCTTGTGGGTCTTGTGATCTTTGTCGTGATGACGCTGATCTCCACGTTCTTTTTGCTCAAGGACGGCCGCAAGCTCAAGAAGTCGCTGATCGAGATCGTGCCGAACCAGTTCTTCGAGATGTCGATGAGCATCCTGCACAAGATCGACTGGTCACTCGGCGCCTACCTGCGCGGCATTCTGATGGATGCGTTCATCATCGGACTGATCACCACGTTCGCGATGTGGCTGCTCGACGTACCGAATTACATCCTGATTGGACTTGTCGCGGCTTTCGCAAATCTCGTGCCTTATCTCGGTCCGCCCACCGCGGCGCTGACCGCGAGCACCATTTCGGTGATCACGCTGAGCACCTTCGCGCAGGTGCCGCTGATCTTGATTACCTTCGCACTGATCCGTCTGCTCGATGACAGCATCGTGCAGCCGCTGACCATTTCGCAGAGCGTGAAGCTGCATCCGCTGACCATTATTTTCACCATCCTGATCGGTGCACAGCTGTTCGGGCTGTTCGGCATGCTCTTCGCCGTGCCCGTGGCAGGTGTCGTGAAAGTCATCGCTTCCGAGCTGTATTTCGGTCTCAAGCGCTATCGCGCCGTGTACTGACGCGGCATCCTGTGTCATTGAAATCCATTGCCCATGTCTGATCCTGCAATCGAAACGCCGCCGCTGCGCCGCGGCGATACAATAGAACTCGATATCGAAAAGGCCGCCTTCGAAGGACGCGCGGTCGCGCACGTCGGCGGCCTGGTCGTCTTCGTCGAAGGCGCGGTGCCGGGTGACCGGGTCCGCGCCCACGTGTTCCGGAAGAAAAAGAAATTTGCGGAGGCGCGGGTAGAGGAGGTGCTGGTGCCGTCGGAGCACCGGGTCGAGCCGGCCTGTCATCACTTCGGTGTGTGCGGCGGATGCAAGTGGCAGCACATGGCGTACGAGCAGCAGCTGCGCTGGAAACGCGAGCACGTGCTGGATGCGTTCACGCGCATCGGTGGACTCGAGGGCGTGGCGGTCAATGAGACACTGCCGGCGGTGGAGCCGTTCTGGTACCGCAACAAGATGGAATTCTCTTTCGGGGAGATGCGCTGGCTGCTGCCTGACGAACTCGGCGAGGTCGACCGCGACGCGGAGCTGTTCGCGCTCGGACTGCATGTGCCGAAGCGCTACGACCGCATCCTGCACATCGACGAGTGTCACCTCGAGTCGCCGGAGAGCAACGCGATTCTCAACGCCACGCGCGCGTTTTTTCTCGAGCGCGGCATCCCTGCGTATTCAACGCGCACGCATGAGGGGGACCTGCGGCACCTGGTGATCCGCGAGGGGAAGCACACCGGTGAGCGGATGGTCTTTCTTGTCAGCACGCATCGCCGAGATGAGGTGATGAGCGAATATGCGGAACTGCTGCAGGGGCCGGAATTCGGCGTGACGACATTCGTGCACGGTGTCACCACGCGGAAATCCACCGTCGCCATCGCCGACGAGGAAATCGTGTATTTCGGTGACGGCACGATCCGCGATACACTGGGACGCAACACATTTCGGATTTCGCCGTCGTCGTTTTTCCAGACCAATACGCTGCAGGCCGAGCGGCTGTACACGCTGGCGGAAAAGGCGGCAGGGCTGCGTGACGACGACGTGGTGTGGGATCTCTACTGCGGCACCGGGACGATTTCGCTCTTCATCGCGGGCGACGTGGGGGAGGTTGTCGGCGTCGAGCTGAATGCCGCCGCGATCGAGGATGCGCAGATGAATGCCGCTGACAACGGGATCGGCAATGCGCGCTTCATCGCCGCGGACATCGTGGATTTCCTCGCGCAGAAGGATGAACTCGACGTGCCCGCACCGGATGTCATCATCACCGATCCGCCGCGCGCCGGGATGCATCCGAAAGTCGTGGCGGCGTTGGGCGCATCGGGTGTTGAGCGGATCGCATACGTGAGCTGCAATCCCGCCAGCAGCGCGCGCGACTGCGGCATGCTGCGTGAGTACGGATACGAGGTCGAGGAGGTTACACCTGTGGACATGTTTCCGCACACCTATCATATCGAGTGTGTCATCACGCTCAGAAAGAAAGGACTCTGATGACCCGCGCACTGCGCATGGTTTTCTTCGTGGCGCTTCTGCTTTCCGCGTCCGCGCTGCCGGCACAGGACGCAGGCACCGGCGCACTCGTGGATCACGATGTCGATGTGTTTCTGCAGGATGCCGCCGACATCTTTACCGCTCCGGGAAGCTGGGACGGCGGGGACTGGCTGAACGTCGGTATCGTGGCCGCGGCAACGGCCGGTGCTTATCTCATTGACGAGGATGTGCGGGCGTGGTCGCTGGACAATCAGGTCGCCGGCCGGAAGGACTGGCTGGCGGTGGCTGACCTCTACGGCAGCGGGCTGGTATCGGGCGCGGCGGGTGCGCTGACATATGCGGGCGGACTGGTATTCGACGACGAATGGACGCGCGTGACCGGACGCATGATTCTGCAGTCGCTCATTTACAGCGGCATTATCAATCAGCTGGGGAAGCGGCTGTTCGGCCGGGCGCGGCCGTTTACCGGCGAAGGACGCGGGGCGTTCCGTTTTCTGCGCAATGACTACCCGCACAAGGCATTCCCATCGGGACATGCGACGGCCTCCTTCGCATTATCCTCGACACTTGCGCGGCGTGTCGGCTGTCTGCCGTTTTCCATTTTCCTCTACACGCTTTCCACGGCGACCGTGCTGCAGCGGATCGATGCCGATAAGCATTGGCTCTCCGATACCGTGCTCGGCGCGGCAATCGGTGCGTTCATCGGGATCGCAGTCGTGCAGATGGAGGAGGAACGGGAGGCGTCTGCATCCGCACGGGTGCTCCCACTCGCGGCGGGAGCGCGCGGGCATGTGCCGCTGTTTCGGGTGGCGGTGGGATTTTAACATTCCCGTATTTCCCCCGGCCGAGCCGTTGTCCCCCGGCCGAGCCGTTGTCTCCCGGCCGAGCCGTTGTCTCCCGGCCGAGCCGTTGTCCCCCGGCCGAGCCGTTGTCCCCCGGCCGAGCCGTTGTCCCCCGGCCGAGCCGTTGGCTCGGCCCTACCGTCCAGCATTCTGCGATGTTGGTCGATACACGACACCGTTCCTCGCGATCCAATCGATCCTCACGATTCTGACGATCCTCTCCGCACTTCCCATCCCACAATGAGAAAAAGGTCGGTTTCCGCGAGGGAAAATATCCGGCAATCCACGGTCATCACGCGCTCGGCGGCGGCGTGGAAATGCAGCGTGAGAATCCCGGAAGGACAGTTTCCCGAAGACGCGTCTTCCTTGGTGATGAGACGAAGATGTGCGAGGAGAGAAATCTTGTCCTCAGTGAAAGGAAGCAGCGCGCGGAGGTTCTGTCGAAGGAGATCATCGGTCGCGTATCCCAGGCGTGCGGCGGTATCTTCGTCACTGCGGTGCACGTTGAGATGTTTGTCGAGTATCATGGTCAGCGGACGAAGATCCGTGCCGGGACTGCGCTTGAGAAAATCGTGAATCCCCTGCGCGACGTCTTCCGCTTCTTCGACCGCGGCCTCCTCCCGGAAACGGCGGAACGCCTCAGCGTCTGCGCGCTCGTCGAGCAGCGTACGGAGACGGTTGAGTGCCACGGCCGCGGCGCCGGAGGACCAGAGGGCGAGCAGTCCTGCCACACCGATGATGGCGAGCAGGGCGGGAATGATGATGATGGGATTGCGGCGCAGGTAGAGATGTGCACCGTCAATGAACAGGTAGTCGACAAGAATCAGTGCTCCGGCGAAGCAGAACAGGACGGTGAGCAGATGTGCGAGAAAGACACGATGGAAAAGTGCCGGTTGCTTGCGCTGTCGTTTCATATCATTCCTTCACCAGCCTTCCGATGCTGTTTTGCGCGCCCATGAGAATGAGTGTGTCATTTTCCTCGATGCGCGTCTCCGGCATGGGTACGCCGATGATATCCTCCAGCGCTTCCGTTCCCGCTTCCGCGGTTTTCTCGGCTGCTTTCACCACGCTGTCCGTCTCACCTCTGCGCCGCTTGATGGTAATCAGGTTCACGTTGTGTTCGTGGCGGAGGTCGAGTTCTTTCAGCGTGCGACCGACCATGAAGCGCGGGGCCTTGACCTGGATGATGCTGTATTCGTCGGTCAGCGGAATGGTTTCCAGGATTTTCGTGCTGATCAGTGTCGCGGCAAGTCGTTCGGCCATGTCGAGATCGGGGGCGACGATTTTATGCACGCCCACACTGCGGAAGATGCGCGTGTGAATTGGTGACGTGGATTTCACGATGACATTCCGGCATCCGAATTCGAGAAGCAGCACGCAGGTAAGAAGCGCATTCTCGAAATCCTCCCCGATGGAGACGATGACACCGTCGAGATCCTCAAGTCCCTGATTGCGCAATGTTTTCTCGTCGGTGCTGTCGAGGCGGACGGCGTAGGCCACCTCGTCCTTGATTTCCTCGATCTTCGCCATGGTGTTGTCGATGGCGATGACCTCCGCGCCGTTGTTCGTGAGTTCGCGTGCGAGGTTCGTTCCGAAATATCCGAGGCCGATGACGGCGAATCGCTTGACCATTGTATGCTCCGGGTTATCCGACGATAATCTGTTCACTGGGGTAGTCGTGACGGCTGAGGACGGCGGGACGCGTGAGTGCCATCATCATCGTCAGCGTGCCGACACGACCGATCAGCATGGTAAAGATAAGCACGATCTTGCTCGCATCGGAGAGGGCGAAGGTAATCCCGCGGGAGAGTCCGACCGTTGCTGCGGCTGAAAAGCACTCGAAGACGATGTCGAGAAGGGGAAAGGGTTCGAAAAGCGTGAGCAGAAACACCGACAGCACGATGAGCGCCAGTCCGAAGAGCAGGGCGGCATAGGCGCGTTCGACCGAGGCGGAAAGCACCCGCCGGTGACCGATTTCCACGGACTGTTTCTCGCGCACGTAGTTGACGGCCGAGAGGAAAACCAGCGAGGCGGTGGTGGTCTTGATGCCGCCGCCCGTGGATCCGGGCGATGCGCCAATGAACATCAGCACGATGAAAATGAGGGATGCCGGCACCGCCATTGTGGAAATGTCGATCGTGTTGAACCCTGCCGTGCGGGTGGTGATGGACTGGAACACGGATGCGAGAATCTTGTCACCCGCGTTGAGTCCGGCCAGGGCATTATTGTATTCGAGCGCGTAGGTAAGCACCGCGCCGACCACGATGAGCACGGCGGTGCTTATGAGCACGAGCCGCGTATGTGCCGTGAGACGATAACGCAGACGATTGCTTGGTCGCCCCCAGGGGCGTGCGTTCATGAGATTGACGATGGCGATGAACCCGAGTCCTCCGAGAACGATCATCGAGGCGATGATGAGATTGAGCCGTACGTTCATGGCCGCTCCCGAGACGGCGAGGTTGTCGGTAAACAGCGAAAATCCGGCATTGCAGAACGAGGAGACCGAGTGGAATACCGAGCTGAACACCTTCGCCCGTTCCGACGTGAAGGCGACGTCGCCCCAGGAATAGTAGAGAAGTACCGCGCCGATCGCTTCAATCACGAGTGTGAGCAGCACGATGTTTTTCAGCGTGCCGCGCACCTGTCCGAGGCTTTCACGATTGAGAAACTCCTGCATCAGCACGCGCTCTTTGATGCTGAGCCGGCCGCTGAACAGGGTGAAAAACGTTGTGAACGTCATCAGTCCCAGTCCGCCGACCTGGATGAGCAGCAGAAGAATGGTCTGTCCGAATGGCGTGAACGCCGTGCCCGTGTCGACGACGATGAGTCCGGTCACGCACACGGCGCTTGCGGATGTGAAGAGGGCATCGACCACGGTGATGCCATCGACAGTAGAGCGCGGCAGCAGGAGGGCCAGGGTCCCGACGAGGATGACGGCGACAAAACTGCCGATGAACAGGCGCGCAGGCTGGATGCGCTGCGTGGCGAGCCGGCGGCTGTACCGCACTGCGCCGAAAAGGATGTCGAGCAGGATGATGGTCTGCGCGACGATGATGTACACCGAGCTGAGACTCCCGGGTCGCCATTGCTCTGAGATGCCATGATAATAGCTCTGCGCGACAGGATACAGCACGGCAGCAAGCAGGAGGAATGCTGTGAGCAGGTACTCCATGCGCCGTTCCGAGAGATAATGACGGCGGTGTGGCGCAATCAGAAGCTTGACGACCTGCTGGAGCATGAAGAACAGCAGAACCGTCACATCGACGAGCTGAAACAGGTTATCCCAGCTATCGGTGAAGTAGAATCCGTACTCCAGCACGAGGGAAACGAAGGCGATGCTCATCAACACGATCATCACGGTGTTGATGCGCGTACTCACCGCCTGGAAGCGGGGTGGGGACAGCTGTAACCTGGGGAGAAATCTCATTTCCAATCCGGATAATCAAGGAAAGCTATACAACCCGGCGGTATTTCGCAACATGACGCGCGCGGAGGTTTGATTCTCTGTCACCCCTGTTGTAGTTTTGATCTGAGCACAGGAGGTTCGACACCGAAACATTTTCATTATTCCATCGATGAAGCAACTCATCAGGAGCATTTCAGGTATCCGGGGCGTCGTTGGCGCGTCGCTCATCCCGGAAACGGTCATCCCCCACGCATCTGCCTTCGCGAAATGGTGCGATGGCGGACCGATCGTACTCGGCTATGACGGCAGGCCGCATGGACGCCTGTTCGCCGATCTGGTGCGTGCGACGCTGCAGAGCAGCGGTGCGGACGTGCTCGATCTGGGCATGGTGCCGACTCCGACCGTGCAGCTGCACACCGAGCACAGCGCGGCGCGCGGCGGCATCGCGATCACCGCGAGCCACAATCCCGCCGAATGGAACGGACTGAAATTCCTCACCGCCGAGGGCGTGTTTCTCGATGCCGAACAGAATGCGAAACTGTTCGCCCTCGCGGATGCCGGCACACGGTGCGAAACTTCCTGGGAAGAACTTGGCCGTGCGGAAGCCGTCGGCGATGCGATCGAAGCGCATATCCAGCGCGTGCTCGACATCCCGTTTCTCGATCTCCCCGCGATTCGTGCGCGGAAGCTTCGCGTCGCCGTGGATGCCGTCAATGCTTCCGGCAGTGTCGCGGTTCCCATGCTGCTCGAGCGCATGGGCTGTGAGGTGATTCGCGTCGCCTGCGACGGCAGCGGCGTGTTTCCGCATACCCCGGAGCCGATTCCGGAAAACCTCGTTTCTCTCGGGGAGGCGGTTCGCTCGCACGGCGCCGACCTCGGAATCGCCGTCGATCCCGACGCCGACCGCATCGTGCTGTTCAACGAACTCGGACAACCGTTCGGGGAAGAGTACTCCATCACGACAGCCGCATACGCAGTGCTGTCCACGCTCGGGGAAGGAACGGACGCCCGCGTGGCCGTCAACCTTTCTACCACACGCGCGGTGGACGACGTCGCCGGAATGTTCGGCGCGGAAGTGTTGCGCTCGCCGGTCGGCGAGATCAATGTCGTCAAACGCATGAAGGAGCATGACGCCATCGTCGGAGGAGAGGGAAGCGGCGGGGTCATCCTGCCGTCGGTGCATGCCGGACGCGATTCGCTCGTCGGCGCGGCGCTGGTGCTGCACGCCCTCGCGCGTCACGGCGATACAGCTTCTTCTTTCCGCGGGATGCTGCCGGATTACGTGATCCGCAAGTTCCGCTATTCCACCGAGGGACTCGATACCTCCACCGTGCTTGCACGCGCCGCCGAGCGGTTCTCCGGGGAACGCCTCAACACCGAGGACGGCGTACGCATTGATTTTCAGGAGGGATGGGTGCATCTGCGAAGCTCGAACACCGAACCGATCATGCGCGTCATCGCGGAGGCGAAGGATGCCGACGCGGCGGGACGGCTGGCCGCACAGGTTGCGGCTGAAGCCTTCGGTGCGGACACGCAGGCGCTGTGAATCCGAACAGACTGAATTCCTTTTATAAAGAAAGCGAGAACAGAACATCATGACTACCATTGTAGACGTTATCGGCAGAGAGATTCTGGACTCCCGCGGAAATCCGACCGTGGAAGTGGAAGTGGAACTCGAAAGCGGCGTGCGCGGACGCGCGGCCGTGCCCAGCGGCGCATCCACCGGTGAACGCGAAGCCGTGGAAATGCGCGACGGCGACAAGGAACGCTATCTTGGGAAGGGCGTGCTCAATGCCGTCGAAAACGTGAACGATCAGCTCGCCGACGAACTCATCGGCTGGGATGCCTTTGACCAGGTGGGCGTGGACAATTACATGATCGAGCTCGACGGCACGCCGAACAAATCCCGCCTTGGCGCGAACGCCATCCTCGGTGTGTCGCTGGCCATCGCGCGCGCAGCCGCGACAACGCTCGACATGCCCCTGTACCGCTACATCGGCGGCACCAACGCCAAGAGTCTGCCCGTTCCGCAGATGAACATCCTCAATGGCGGCAAGCATGCCGACAACACCGTCGACTTCCAGGAATTCATGATCGTGCCCTACGGCGCCCCGACCTTCGGCGAAGCGCTGCGCTGCGGCGCGGAGATCTTCCACAACCTCAAGAAAGTGCTGAGCGATGCCGGACTGAACACCTCCGTCGGTGACGAGGGCGGATTCGCGCCCAACCTGAAGAGCAACGAGGAAGCAATCCAGTACATCCTCAAGGCCATGGAGATGGCGAAGTACACGCCCGAGGACTGCTACATTGCGCTCGACGTCGCCGCCAGCGAGATGTACGAGAAGCAGGATGACGACTCGGCGATGTACCGCTTCTTCAAGTCGGACAAGAGTCTGAAGTCCGCCGACGAGATGATCGACATGTACGCGGATCTCGTGGAGAAGTACCCGATCATTTCCATCGAGGACGGTCTGGGCGAGAACGACTGGGACGGCTGGAAAAAGCTCAACGACCGTCTCGGCGACCGCTGCCAGCTGGTGGGCGACGACATCTTCGTCACCAACACCGCCATCCTTGCCGAGGGAATCAACAGGGGCGTTGCAAACAGCATCCTGATCAAGGTCAATCAGATCGGCACGCTCACCGAGACGCTCGACGCCATCGAGATGGCCAAGCGCGCGCGCTTCACATCGGTGATCAGCCACCGGTCGGGTGAAACCGAGGATGCCACGATCGCCGACATCGCGGTCGCGACCAATGCCGGACAGATCAAGACCGGCTCCGCGTCGCGCTCCGACCGCATCGCGAAGTACAATCAGCTCCTGCGCATCGAGGAGGAGCTCGACACCAACGGACTGTTCTCCGGCGTCGCCGCGTTCAACGTGGCGCGCTGATCAGGCGACGAAGAACGACCGTGAACATCCTTGTTGCCCCCGATTCCTTCAAGGGATCGCTGACGGCCGTGCGGGCCGCCGAAATCATTGCGGATGCAATCGCGCAGTGTGACCCGGCGGCCCGCTGCATTCTGCTGCCGCAGGCTGATGGCGGTGACGGCACGGCCGACGTGCTGGCGCGCGCCACGAACGCGCAGCTGCGGTCCACACGCGTCGTTGATCCCACGGGGCGTACGGTGGAAGCGACATGGCTGGCACTCCCCGACGGACGCGCGGTAATCGAATCCGCTGCCTGCATCGGCTGGCGGCTGCTCCGCGAGGACGAGCGGCACCCGCTGCATCTCCGCAGCACCGGTCTCGGACAGCTCGTGCGGGCTGCTGCCGGTGCGGGATATTCGGATATCGTCATTGGGCTGGGCGGATCGGCGACCAATGACGCGGGACTGGGATTCGCGGAGGGACTGGGCTTCAGGATGGAATTCAGCCGCGATCCCGGCGGCGGCGTGCTGCAGGCATTGCGCGGCGTCACGGCCGTGCATCCTCCGGAAGAGCCCGGGGATATCAGCATCACCGCGCTCGTGGACGTGCGGAATCCGCTCTGCGGCGCGCGCGGGGCGACCGCGGTGTACGGCCCACAGAAAGGCGTGCGTCCCAACCAGGTCGAGGCGCTGGACCATGCCGTCGTGCATTTCGCCTCCGTGGTGTGCCGGGATGTGCGTCATGTCGACACGGGTGCGCCGGGCATGGGGGCGGCGGGCGGACTCGGTTTCGCCTGCGCCGCATTCTGCGGGGCTCCGCTGCGCGAGGGCGCGTCCTTCGTGCGGCGCATGACCGGATTCAGCGACGCGCTGCGCGAAGCGGATCTCGTCATCACGGGTGAGGGCCGCATCGACGCACAGACGAAGGAAGGGAAGACCATCGCGGGTGTGATCGATGAGGCGCGGGAGTCGGGGATTCCTGTCGTCGCGTTTACCGGCGATGCGGCGGGTGTGCCCGATGCGCTTGCCGATGCGCTCGGACTTGCCGCGATCTTCCCGGTCCTGCCGCCGGGGATGCCGGTCAGTGAAGGAATGGAGAACGCGGAAGCGCTGCTCACCGGAGCCGTTCGCGAGGCCTGGCCGCGCATCGCCCGTATCCGCCGATCTCCCCATCCCGGCGAAGCCGGCATTTCATCCGCGCGCTGATTTTTCTATATTTTTTTATCGGAATCTTTCATCAATTCAGGGTTTATCATGGCTGCAATCAAGTTCGGAACCGACGGATGGCGCGCCGTCATCGCCGAGGATTACACCTTCGACAACGTTCGCCGTGTGGCGCTGGCATTCGCGCGGCATTACCGCCGGCACGCGAAGATCGACAACGGGGTCGTCGTGGGCGGGGATGCGCGTTTCGGTTCGCAGGACTTCGCCGCGGCGGCGGCGCAGGTGATCGCCAGCCAGGGCATCACGGTCTGGCTCGCGAAAGGCGTGGTTTCCACTCCCATGGTGTCGCTCGGCATCATCAAGAAGCGGGCCGCGGCGGGCGTGATGATCACCGCCAGTCACAATCCCCCGAAATGGAACGGCTTCAAGATCAAGGGCGACTTCGGCGGATCCGCGCTGATGAAGGACATCAAGAAGGTCGAGGCGTCGGTGCAGAAGATCGTCGAGAAAGGCACGATGCCGAAGCTGCGTTCGATGGAGGATCTTCGGAAGGAGAAGCTGATCCGCGACATCGACCTGCACAAACCCTACATCACCGACATCAAGAAGAAAGTCGACCTCGGAGCGATCACGCGCTCGAAGATGAAGATCGCGTACGACGTGATGTACGGCGCGTCCTACGGCGTGATGGAGCACCTGCTGCCGAAGGTGGACTGCCTGCACGACGAGCACAATCCCGGTTTCAAGGGCACGCCGCCGGAGCCGCTGGCGAAGAACCTGCCGGACTTCATCGACATGGTGAAAGGTGGCAAATACGATATCGGTCTCGTCACCGACGGCGACTCTGACCGTTTCGGCTGCGTGGACGAAAACGGCAACTACATCAGCACGCAGTTGCTGATTCCCATCCTCCTGAAATACCTGCACGGGGATCTTGGCAAGAAGGGCGCGGTGGTGAAGACAGTCTCCGTCACCGACATCGTTCCGCGCATGTGCGAAAAGTACGGACTGAAGCTGTACGAGCGTCCGGTGGGCTTCAAGTACGTCACCGAGCTGATGCTCGATGAGAACATCCTTATCGGCGGCGAAGAGAGCGGCGGCGTCGGCACGTCGCTGCATATCCCCGAGCGCGACGGCATCTTCAACAACCTGCTGCTCTGCGAGTATCTTGCGAAGAAAAAGCTCACGCTCGGACAGGCGGTGGAGCAGATTTTCGAGGAGTTCGGCCGCGTGTGGTACGACCGCATCGATTTCCGCACGACGGAGAAAAAGAAAAAGGCCATCCTGAAGGCCTGCGAGAAGGGCCTCGTGCGTCTGGGCAGCTACAGCGTCACGAGCACCGAGACCATCGACGGATACAAGTTCCGCGTCGACGGCGGATGGCTGCTCATCCGTGCCTCCGGCACCGAGCCGATTCTGCGATTCTATGCCGAGGCCGATTCCGAGCGCAAGATGAAGGCGCTGCTGCGCGCGGCAGTCAAACTGGCGGAATGACGACGGTTGTGCTCGTTGTTGCCGCCATGCTGACCTGTGGCGGTGTAGCGAAAGCGTTTCC
Source organism: uncultured Ignavibacteria bacterium (assembly GCA_913061095.1). Classification (GTDB taxonomy): domain Bacteria; phylum Bacteroidota; class Ignavibacteria; order SZUA-365; family SZUA-365; genus BM516. Next base: position 293,776 of record CAJXVM010000002.1, on the reverse strand, counting down.
CGACGATGCCCAGGCATCCCCGAGAATCGTGCCCACTGTACCTGGGGGGGAGGACACTGCATCCGTGCATTCCGGCCGGCTCTGGCTGGTGGGCGGTTCGCTGTTCGCGGCCAACGCCGGTATCATGGGGTATTACTTCGCCACGTTCTACAACGACGACTACGCGCAGCGGGCACCGTTCCACACCTTTGACGACTGGTACAACGCCGACCTGAACGTCGACAAGCTCGGCCACATCTGGGGGACGCAGACCTACACGCACGCGCTGTACCACATCTTCCGCTGGACGCGGATGCGGGAGACGCCTGCGATGGTATGGTCCAGCAGCCTCGCGCTGCTCTTCCAGCTCGAGATGGAAATCACCGACGGGCTTTACGAGAAGTGGGGATTCAGCTGGTGGGACATGGGGGCGAACGCGGTGGGCGCCGCGTGGCCGAACCTGCAGCGCGCGGTGCCGGAACTGCAGAGCGTGAATCTGAAGATGAGTTATCATCCTTCGCCGTCAGTGAAAAAGGGATGGATCGAGCACGATTACCTGCGCGACTATGACGGTTTTACCTACTGGCTGACGCTGGCCGTGGAGGACGTGCTGCCCGCGGGCATGCGTCCGTACTGGCCGGACTGGCTGGGGATCGCCGTGGGCTACGGCGCCAACCGCACCATGCTGGGCGACGGCGTCTACAATTCCTCAGGGGGCGTGGGGCAGGGCGAGCAGGAGTGGTACATCGCGCTGGATTACGACTTCCGCAAGATCATCCCCGGCGACACCGCCTTCCTGCGTTTCGTGCGCGAGTCGCTCAACCTCTTCCACTGGCCGGCCCCGGCCATCCGCATCACCCCCTCGGCGATTTATTATGGATTGTATTTTTAGGTTTTCGTGAAGGGGTGAAGAGGTAAAGGTGTAAAGGGTGAAGGCGTAAAAGGCTGAAGAGATCAGGCGGGATTCAGGGATTTGATCCGCCGGATCTCCTGTTCCTGCGATGTACGTGCATCCCAGAGATCCACTGCGCGTTGCAGGTTGAGCCAGAATTCCGGCGTATTACCGAAGAGACGCGCCAGGCGCAGAGCCATTGAGGGACTCAGCGCGCGCCGCTCTCTCAGCAACTCGTTGATTGTCTGCCGCGAGACACCGATGGCCTGCGCGAGCTGCGTGACGGTTAAACCATAATCGGTCAGGAAATCCTCCCGGAGTATTTCGCCGGGGTGGGTTGGTCGTTGGGTTCTACTCATTTTTTTCATGATCACCTATGTCCGACTAGTGATAATCAGTGATTTGGACGTCGTACGCATCACCATCCAGGAAACGGAAACAGATGCGCCACTGGTCATTGATCGCAATCGCATATTGCCCTCGCCGGTCACCTTTCGGGGTGTGCAGCCTGTTCCCGGGCGGAATCCGCAGGTCGATCACATTCGATGCTGCGTCCAGTGCGTCCAATTTGCGGATCGAACGTCGAAGCACCTCAGGCGAAAATCCCCGGGATCGGCCGTGGATATAGAGGTGCTCAGTCCGTCGATCAGCAAACGACTTGATCATGATCCAATGTAACGTGTCACGTGATGCGTGTCAATACCAATTGACGGACGCGGATTCACGTTTCAGAAAAGATCTCGAACTGGATCACGAAGGCTATTTCCCGAACAGTACCTGCAGCACCGTGGATTCCGGGCGGTGGCGGCGCTTGATGCGCTCGATGCCGTAGCAGATGGCGTAGATGGTGCCGAGGACGACGAGATTGACGAAGGTGAACCATGGTCCGGAGGTGATGGATTCATAGCCCATGGCGATGGTCGCGGGTTCGATGACCAGCGCGCCGATGACCTGGTGCAGGATGTACACCATCATCGAGTAGCGGCCGAAGAAGCCGAGCACGGTGAGCACGCCGAAGAACTTCGTCCGCCGCAGCAGGGCGGAGAAGAGCATGACGATGCCGATGGAGGTGAAGATGTAGGCGAAGGTGGGGGGATAAAAGATCTCGGAATAACCGCCGCGGGATTCGAGGATGGCGCCGTCGGCGAGGTTGCGTACGAAGGGCAGCGGGACGAACAGCAGCGCGAATCCGATCGCGGTCAGCGTTGCGCCGAGCATCAGGAAGCGGTTCGACACGCCGGAGTTCTCACGGAAGAGCGTGCGGAAGAACAGCGCGCCCAGAACGGCGTATCCGATCCACGGGAAGACGGGGAACCAGCCGTCGATGAACCAGCTCTGCAGGATGCGTCCGATCGACGGCGCGAACATGTCGTCGAAGTAGACCTCCAGCGGCTCGGCGTGGTATCCGAAGAAGACCTGCAGCACGTAGGTGGCGAGGAAGATGATGACCGAGATGTACAGCAGCTCGCGCGCATCCACGCGCCGAAGCAGGTAGATGAGCGGAAGCCCGAGACCGATGGGATACAGCACGTCGAAGGACGTCCATGGAAAGATGCGCCACAGGAGGATGTCGAGCAGCATGCCGATGCCGATGATGATGGCGCCGCGCTTCAGGTAATAGCGCTCGTCGTGCCGGTCGCCGGTGAGCACGACCATGCCCGCGCTGAGCATGATGAAGGTCGGCGCGGCGAAGGAGCCGAGGATGCGGAACCACATCGGGTGCGGCTCCGAGAAATACGGCGAGAGGTTCGCGGGCACCATGAGGATGATGGCGAGTCCGCGCAGGGCGTCGATCCAGGGGATGCGTTTTTTCTGTTCCGGCATGTGTTACCACGGAGCGGCACGGGATCAGGAGAGGCTGCGGTCGCCCTCGATCCACCAGCGGTGCCAGAGTTCAAAGTTGTACAGCGCCCATATCTGCGGCGTGAAGTTGATCCGGCTGCGCTCGTACTCGTCGAGCAATGCGCGAATATACGAAGGATTGTAATAATCATGACGCGGCGTGAGCAGAATCGAGCGCGCATGCCGCAGGATCTCCGGCGTGAGCATGTTCTTGCCCGATCCGGCGAAGCCGATTTTCTTCCGGTCGATGATCTCATCGGGCAGGATGCCGCGCATCGCCTCCTTGAGGATGTATTTCGGCGTGCCGTTTTTCGTCTTCATGGCGGATGGAATGTTCATGCTGAACTCCACCATCTTGTGATCCAGGAAGGGCACGCGGGCTTCGAGGCTGACCGCCATGGTGATCTTGTCGACGCGCATGAGCAGGAGTTCGGCCAGCCGGTTCTTGATTTCCCAGTAGATGATCTTCTGCATGTCGCCGCCGTAGCCCGCCCGTACTGCGTTGTTATAGCGCTCCTCGGCGAGGGCGTAGGAGGAGAAGAGGTCGAGTCCGTCGAAGGTCTCGAGATTCAGCGCCCGCCGCTTTTCCTTCTCGTAGAAGCCGATGGCATTGCCCCAGAACGCGGGCTGCTTTTCCATCACGTTGCGGATGACGTTCTGCCGGTAATCCACCCGCCGGCTGCGCAGCAGGGGAGTGAGCATGCGGTATCCCGCGCGTGTCAGCAGCTTCGGTACGGGACGCAGGGCGCGTCCCAGCCGCAGCATCCGCGCGGCGCGGAGGTAGCTTTCGTAGCCGGCGAACTGCTCGTCGGATCCTTCCCCCACCTGGATGACGATGGTGCCGCTGTCGCGCGCGAGTTTGGAGACGTGGTACAGCGGGAAGCAGACCGGATCGGCCAGCGGCTCGTCCTGGTGATGCACGATGGTGGGCAGGAGGTCGAGGAAACCGCTGTCGTCGATCACCCTCTCGTGGTGATTCGTGTGATAGCGCTCCGCGATGCGGCGCGCCCACTGGAACTCGTTGGTGTCCTCCTGTCCCCGGATGGCGACGGTAAACGTGTCCACCGGACGATCCATCAGCTCCGACATGAACGCGACGTTGGCGCTGGAGTCGATGCCGCCGCTGAGGAAGACGCCGAAGGGCACGTCCGACATCATCCGCTTTTCCACCGCCTCGCTGAACAGCGCGCGGATGCGCCCGATCACAGCCTGTTCATCGTCGTAGGGGAAGCCCTCCTCCCGGTGGCCGAGCGGATCCCAGTAGCGTTCGAGGCGCAGGTCGCCGCTGGCATCCACGACGAGGTAATATCCCGCCCGCAGTTTGTACACACCGTCGTAGAGGGTCCACGGCGCGGGCGTGTGGATGTAGGTGAAGTAGTGATACAGCGCCTCGCGGCTGACCTCGCGCCGCATGCCCGGCACTTCGAGCATGGCCTTGATTTCCGATCCGAACACCAGCGTGCCGTGATGATCGGCGTAGTACAGCGGCTTGATGCCGACGCGATCGCGGTAGAGGAACAGGCGTTCGAGATTCGCATCCCAGATCGCGATGGCGAACATGCCGTGCAGGCGTTCGACGAAGCGCTCGCCCCAGTGCGCGTAGGCGTAGAGAATCGTCTCCGTGTCGGTGCGTGACCGGTAGCCGTAGCCCGCCGCCTCGAGTTCGCGCCGCAGCTCTGCATGATTGTAGATCTCGCCGTTGAAGACCAGCGTGATGCGTCCGTCGGGAGTGGACATCGGCTGGTGTCCCGCCGCGGAGAGATCGATGATGGAGAGCCGCCGGAAGGAGAATCCCGTGCGTCCGCAACTCGAGATGAACGTCCCCGCATCGTCCGGCCCCCGATGCGCGATGGTGTCGCCCATCCGCGTCAGGAGGTCATCGGTGATTTCGGGGGAGGTCGCGTTGTACTTGAAAATGCCAGCGAATCCGCACATACAGCCGTCAGTTCATGCAAAAACAAAAAATACGGCTTGGCGCCCTCCGCTCCAATGGGAAATCGCGGTCCGGGATCACGGATGGGGTGACGCATGATCGGTGGAAATGAGATACCACATTGGCGGCAATCAATGTCAGCGTCAGCGGACGAGGCGCTGCAGCAGCTCCCGCACCTCGGCGGTTTTGTCGGGGGGATCATTGTGCTCAATGCACCAGAGGAGGAGTTCGGCGGCGCGTTCGAGCTGGATGCCGGCGCGCAGGTAGTACTTGCCGAGGGTGAAGCGCAGGATTCCGCTTTCGGGATACCGGCGCACGCCCTCCTCGAAGCGGGAGAGGGAGGCGGAGTACTGCCGGCCGAGGGCGAGGGCGTTGCCGAAAAGCAGGTACAGCTCGGGTGAGGAAAATCCTTCGGCGAGACTTTCGCGGAAAAGGACGGCGGCGGTGTCGTAGCGTCCTTCATCGTACAGCCGTGCCGCCTCGACGGCGGGGAAGGGATGTCCTTCGCGGGTGATGGCGGCGACGTCGCTAAGCGGTGAGCGGATCTCCGGCATGACGGGTGTGCCCGCTGCGAGGAGTCCGACGGCCTGCGCGAGGGAGTCGATGGTGCGCATGCTCAGGGCATCGGTCTCCTGCCCGCCTGCCTGCGCCAGCGCACGCGCCTTCCGCGCGAGGCGATCCAGCATCCACCTGTACTGTCCCGCGCGACTGAGATCGCTGTCCTGCAAGCCATCCTTCTGACCGGCATCCAGTCCTGCATCCTGCCTGCCATCCCGCATGACATCCCGGTCGGTATCCTGCACGCCATCCTTCCCTCCATCCTCCGTCCCGGCGTCGGCCCTTCCATCCTCCACCGCATCCAATCCCTGCGCGAGAAGGACGAACTCGCGGTAATGCTGGGGATAGTCCGCGAGTTCGATCATGCGGCGGGTGAGGGCGATCTCCCGCGCGCGGTCGCCCTCCCGGCCGCGGAATTTGCGCAGGGCGTCGTATCCGCTCAGCGCGTAATCGGCGTACATGTGCTCGTCGTCGAGCTGCATGATGGCGGCGAAACGGTCGGCGGTGGCATCCGGGTCGCGGTGGAGATCCTGCCAGGGCACGGTAACGATGAGCGATGCGATGACGAGTCCCAGCGCGCCGTAGCGGATGCGGGAGTGCTCCATGGCCGCGATCGCCGCGAAGAGCAGGATGATGCCGAGCGGGGAGAGGAGGTCCCAGTCCCGCGCGATCCCGAGCGAGGCGTTGACGAAAAATGCGAAGGCGAGGAAGAAGAGCACCGTGAGCGCGTGGAATATTGTCGATGTGTCGCGCTCCTTTCGCTGCAGGAAGCCGGGCCACAGCGCGGCGAGGGTGACGACGGCCAGCGGCGCGAGGAGGATGAGCAGGTTCGCGGCATCCGCGATGTGCGCGAGGGAGAGGAGGGTGTAGGACTGCGTGCCGGTGCCGTCGTGGCGATCCGTGATGGGCATGACGATGCGGCTGGCGGAGTCGTGGAAGCCGAGCACGAAGTACAGGACGATGCCCGCCGCGAATGCGATTCCCACGGCTTTCAGCGCCTGCGGGAAATTCCATTCGCTTACCGGACGCAGTTTCCGCCGGACGGCGATGATGTACACGAGCGACGGCAGCAGCACGAGCGCCATGTAATGCGCGGCGACGGCGACAGCGAAGGCCGCGATGGGCTGCCAGAGCTTCGCCTCCCCGCGTGCGGCGCGTTCTCCGGCGGCGATGTAGACCGCGATGGCGGCGAAGACCGGGGCGTAGAATTCCGCATAGCTGCGGAAGAGGAGGGCTCCCGCCGTGCCGATGAGCGCGAGCAGGGCGACGGAGCGTTTCATGCCGCGGCAGGCGAAGAACAGGTAGGCCGCCGCGCCCGCGAGCGAGAGCGCCGAAACCCAGACGAAGGGATACAGAGCGGTGTCGGGTTTCCAGGGGAGCAGGGAAGGGACGGCCTTCATGAAGAGGATGATGAGTCCGCCCGCGAGGGGAGACGACTTGGCGTTCCACAGCAGCTCGGCGTCGAAATCCCCGGAGACCGAATAGCGGTGGATCTGGGGGATGAGGAGTCCGCCGTCGCCGTAGAAGAATGTCTCGATGGGACAGACGATCTGCAGGACGCCGAGGGCAAGAACGATGGTGAGGAGGATACGCTCGTCGGGAATGTTTTCAGTGCGCCTGAGATAGAGGAGCAGGGCGAGCGTGCCGGCGGCGATGATGGCGTAGTAGATGATGTTGGCCGGGGAGAGCCATCGCAGCATGTCGAAGCTCCAGATGCGATCCCAACCGAGCGTGAGCGCGGAGAATTGCAGGAGGACGAGGGCCAGGAATCCGGCAACGAGGAATTGCGGGAACACCGCGGGTGCTTTGCCGCCTGCCGGTGTGGCAGGGCGGTTCGCCGCGGCCCTGGCCTTCCACCCACGGGCGTCAGGTTTCCCGGCTGCGGTGCCGGCGTTCTTCTCTGCGCTGCCGCTGTCATTCGCAGCGGCGTTCGCGCTCCTGCCCGGTGATTTGCCTCGCTGTGCCATGGACGGCAACTTACGAAAATCCTCCAAATGCCGGGAACACGATATCCCCGAATCTCCGTGTTCCGTGAATCACGACATCCCCTAACAGTCGTGACCGGGAATTTTGCATCCCCTCTTGACACGGGTTCCGCCATTTCGTATCATTGGTTAGACATTTGTATAACACCGGAGCGTTGCCGTGGGCAAGGAATGGACGGAAAACCGGAAAAAGGTCGCGCGCTTTCTCGAGCAGTATTTCGAGAAGAACGGCCGCGCACCGAGCATGGACGAGATCGCGAAGGCGACGGGTCTGTGGAAGCGGTCGGTCGAGCTGGTGCTGAAAGGACTCGAGAAGATCGGCTTCATCGAGATCACGCCGGGCATCAGCCGCGGGATCCGGCTGGTGGAGCAGGATTACCGGCGCGTGCCGCTGGTGGGCGACGTCACCGCAGGTCCGCCGGCCTGGGCGCAGGAGGAGGCGGTCGAGTACATCCGCGTGGACCGCTCCATCGTGCAGTTTGACCAGCCCGTGGCGCTGCGGGTGGACGGCTACAGCATGCGCGACGCGGGGATCCTGCCCGGAGATATCGTGCTCGTGCGGCAGCAGTCCGTCGCCGAGAACGGCCAGACGGTGATCGCTTACTATAATGGCGGACTCACTGTAAAGAAATTCGAATACAAGGGATCGGAGATCCGGCTGCTGCCCGCGAATCCGAGCTACAAACCGATGGAGGTGACCGAGGATGACGAGTTCGAGATTGTCGGACGCGTGATGCTGGTGCTGCGGGACCTCGGCGACTGCTTCGATTTCAGCACCGAGCGCATGGAGAACTGATCGATGTCTTCGGGGAGGCGCAGGATTGTCTCTGGGAGGCACAGGATGGCCGCGGGGGCGCCCGGGGAAGGCGGAATACCCTCTCGATGGACCCCAAAGTGTATGGTATGGAAACATGAATTCTCGTACTTTAGGCGCATATATCAATCATATTCGATCCCGAGCTGTATGCGGATTTTCATTGAGCACTGCGCCCCCCGAAGCACCGATTTGTCCATGATTCCCGGAGCGTCCATGTCATCGCGCCTGATGCTGCCCGCTATTTGTTCTGTTGTTCTGCTCATGGCTTTTGTCCTGCCGCTGCACGCGCAGCAGGAGGAGGTCGTGCGCAACGATGTGTATCAATTCGACATCCGCGACGTGGACGGCCGCGCCCTGTTTTACATTCAGGGCATCGCACCGCATCTCGCATCGGAAGTGCGCATCCCGCGGCGGGTGCTGCGCTTTCGCATGCCGGCGACGGACATGCATGATGTCGTGCTGCGGGAAGCCGTGCTGAGCGATCCGTTCGGGGCCTCGCCGTTTTACCGGGTGGATTACACCCTGTCGGAGGATTCCGCGCTGATTCCGCAGGTGTTGCCCACGGAAGCGCCGCCCGGGGCGCTGGCTGACGGCGGGGCAGTACGTATTCTGAATCGAAGCTGGAAGCGCATCGGTGACGAGGTTGAGCTGGCGATTACGGTGCCGCTGCTGACCTGGGATGCAACCCTCGGACAGACGAGCTGGGTGCGGGAATACCGTTTCGCGCATGTGCCGGCAGACGGCATCACCGCGCCGCCGCTCGCCGAAGGCAAACCGCCGTACAGCAGCATGCCGTTCACCACGAAGAGCAAAAACGTGGATACCACGCAGGCATGGATCGACTATCAGAATCCCATGGTGAAATTCTTCATCGACGAGGACGGGCTGTACCGCATCGATGCGGACTGGCTTGCGGCCTCCGGCGTGGATCCGGCAGGAGTGAATCCATCGACCGTGCAGCTCTACCGCAAGGGCGTGGCGGTATCGATGTACGCGCAGGGCATGGACGACGGCAGCATTGACGAGGGGGATGCGTTCATTTTCCATGCTACGCGGAATTACGACGAAGGCGGCTACCGCTTCATACCCGAAGACCTGGAGGATCCGTATCCGCAGTATCTGAGCATTTACACGGATTCGACCGCATACTGGCTGCATTTCAATACGCCCGATCCCCTCCGCACGGCCGACGCGCCGCTGATGTCGCCGCTGCCGCTCGACACCGTCGACTGGGCGTATGAGCTGGTGCATATTGAGAGTGAGGGGATTCTTGCGAGCACATCCCCTTCGGCCGTGCTCGCGCAGGTTCCGAACTGGCATGCGTACCAGACCTGGTTTGCCCAGTGGCTGCACCTGAATCGTGCAGTGACATATCGCTTCAATGCGGATAATGTGAAATACGGAGAAACTGCCAGGGCGTGGTTCAAGGTCCTGCACTGGTATTCTTCGATTGCGGGACTCAGCCATTCCGTTACGCTGCATATCAACGGGAGTCCCCGGATTGACTCTATCGTGTTCGAAGGCGGCGAGCAGGCATTGCTGCATGGAGAAATCCCGTCTGACAGCATCAAAGCGGGCCGGAACGACCTCACCGCGGACAGTCACGACATCGGTGATCCCTACAGTGATCTCGTCCATGACTGGGGAGATGTGGAGTATCCTCGGAAGCTCGTGGTCGGAAACACGCAGCTCGATTTCCGGCATGATTCCGCGATGGGGACCGGACCGTTGCTGCTGAAGTTCACCAATGTGCCGGATCAGTCTCCGATTCTGCTGAAGGTGATGGAGGATGGCAGGACCGTCGTGCTCCCGGTCGCATCGTTTTCCGTGGATGATGGCTACACCGTCGTCTTCGCGGATACGCTCGTCACCGGTGCGGAGTATTACATTTCCAGTGCAGCGCAGCTTCGGCAGCCGAATATCGGGAAAAAGGTCGATCTTGATCCTCTGGCGGACGGGGACAGTCCGGCATACCTGCTTGTCACAACTGATGAAATGCGCGTCGCCGGTGAGCAGTACGCGGATTTCGTGGCGACGTCATATGGTGTGAGTACGCGGGTGACGACGATCGAGGAAATCTACAATACATACAGTTACGGAATGTTTCTGCCCGAAGCGATGAAAGTCCTGTTCTTCGATCTGTATCATGCGGCCGGGACTGATACGCTGCAGCACATTCTCCTGGTCGGCGACGCCAACTATAATTACCGGGCGAGCACATCTGCGTACTCCCGGAATTACGTTCCCTCCTACGGCGCGCCGGCAAGCGATGTCTGGTTTGTCGCATTTGATCCGGAAGCCGCGCGTCCCGATATCGCCATTGGTCGGCTTCCGATCACGAACGACGAGCAGCTGCTGCGTTATCTGGCGAAGCATCAGGATTATCGGTCGCAGCGGCAGGATATGTGGAACAAGACCAGTATCCACTTCAGCGGCGGACTCGAAGCCGAGGTCGAGTTTCAGAAATACAAGGGTATCAACGATCGGCTGATCGCCGCCGAGGTGAGTCCGCGGCCCTATGCCGGACGTGCCACGCATTTTTACAAAACCGAAACGCCGCAGTCGGATTTCGGCCCGTACACACGGGAGGAATTTCTGCGCGTGATTGATGAGGGAGCAATATTCATCTCCTATGTCGGACACAGCGGGACGCAGACCTGGGACAACAGCATTTCGACTCCGCGTCAGCTGAGCAACGACCGTGGCAGATATCCGCTGATCACGGACTTCGGCTGCTCGACAGGGCGTTTCGCGGAACCCGATATCGTGTCATTCTCCGAGCTTTTTCTCATCGATGAGGAAAGCCAGGCGATCGCCTACATCGGGAATTCCGCGGCCGGCTTCGAGGATATTGCGTATCGAATTCCCGAGGTATTCTACGGATACCTGATCGAGGGCGTGCCTTCCCTTGGGCAGGTACACCTTCTGACGAAGCAGGAACTGTACGACAGGGCGCCGGGCTCCATCACCACGGAAATTTCGAATCAGACCAACTGTATTATCGGGGATCCCATCGTCGCCATGCCGATTCCGAAGAAGCCGAATCCCGTAATCCAGCCGGAGTGGATTCGGAGCGTTGACGAAATTGTCACCGATCAGACTGATACGCTGCATTTTCAGGTCGCAGTGGGGAATTATGGTCTGTCTCCAGAGGATTCGCTCAGTGTGTTTCTCGAGATGATCACCGGCGCGGATACCTGGTACACCGAACGGCGCACCATCAGTCTGCCGACGCAGTTCGACACGCTTCAGTTCAGTATCGCGTCGAACAACGTGCCGGGAACGTCGCGCGTTCGTGTCGCACTCGATGGGGAAAATCGTATCGATGAGATCTATGAGGATGACAACACCGCCACGGCGGCGTATGAGGTGCTCAGTACATCCGTGAAGGCGGTGAACGAGGAACTCGGACGGAGCCGTGCCGGAAATGAGGCAATGATTCTGCTGAATCCCGTTTATTCTCCCGGTGATGTCGAATCGGTGATCTTCGAGTTTGCCACTGATCCGCAGTTTACCTCCTCATCGACGCAGGAGGTGGATTACGGGAAGACGGTGTCTCACCTGCCGGATCCGTCATCGCTTCCGGCGGGCAAGCATTTCTGGAAGGCGCAGCTGGAATCCGAATCCGAGTTCGCCGGTCCCTATGTGCGGTGGGTCGGTTCGGCAGCCGCGGATTACATCCAGTCCGACTCCGTTGAGTTCGTGAACAATGCGGGTTCCCGCATTCAGCTCGGAAGTACGGACGTGTCATTGCCCAGTGCGGATCGTGCGCTTTCCGTGGAGTCCTCCAGCTTCCCGCGCTCCTTCGGCTCGGTGCGCATCGATGGCATCAATGTCCTTCCCAACACGTTTTTCCGTTCCTTCGGACTCGCAATCCTCGACAGTGCGACGCTTGAGGTGAAGTACGGGGGCTTGTTCGATCCGTACGGCGTCTTTCTGGGCAGCATGGACTCGCTGGTCACGCTGCTTGAAGGGGTGCAGTTCGGTGAACTGGCGGTCATTTCAACCGCCGACGAACCCCGCCAGGGTGCCGGCGTGATCAAGGAAGCCGTTGAGGCACTGGGCAGCGCGCAGATCGACAGTGTCGGACGCTTTTACCGCAGTGCCTGGGCGCTGATCGGACGCCGCGGCGCCGCACCGGGCACGGTGCCGGAGAAGTTCACGCGCTACGGGACGATCATTCTCGATACCACGTTTTTTGTGCCGCCGGATACGGGGTGGATCGTTTCACCGCGCATCGGTCCCGCACGTGCATGGGAGGAGGTCATGCTCGAACGTTCCGATCCTGGCTCCACGACGATCATCCTCTCGGTGTATGGCGTGGATACCACGGGCGCCGAGGTGCTGCTGCGCGAGGCGGGGAACGTCACGCAGACCGGAATCGGGGATGTTGATGCGTCGCTGTATCCATACATCCGGCTGCGCGCGACGCTGATTCCGGGAACACCGGAGCCGGTGCTCGACAGCTGGTCCGTAGAGTATACGCAACCCGCGGAGCTGGCGCTGAATTACCAGTCCGTTGAAGTGCTTGCCGATACGGTCAATCAGGGCGACCCCGTCCCGCTGACGGTCGGCATTATCAACGCGGGCGAAGCGTCCAGCGGACCGTTCCCCGTACAGGTCGAAGCGGTGGGTGAGGACAATATTCCGCGTCCCGTCGCCGAGTTTACAGTGACCGATATCACATCGATGCAGTGGTTCGATTCGACCGTGACTGTCAACACGGATTTCCTCAAGGGCGCGCAGCAGCTCTTCGTGCGTGTCGACCGCGGTGACCTCGTGCATGAGCAGTTCGAGGACAACAACACCTTCATCACCTCTTTCTATGTGCGTCCCGACACGAGCACACCGCAGCTCGATGTCACCTTTGACGGATTCACGCCACTGAACGGTGACTACGTGCGTCCCACACCGGAAATCGTGGTGACGCTCCGCAGCAGCAGCCCGTATCCGATCGAGAGTGCGGAGCATTTCGATGTGACGCTCGATGGATTGGCACTGGATCTCGACAGTATCGACCACGATCTCACGCCATCGACAAAGGAGTCTCCGGCCACACTGCGTTTCCAGCCGCATCTCGACGACGGCGTGTATTATTTCGGATTCAATGCCCGCGACGGAAAGGACGTTCCGGTGTACGAGGATGAGGTGCCGGAGATCATGGTGCGCGTGAGCACCGAGGGACGTATTGCAGAGCTGTACAATTTCCCGAATCCGTTCCAGCGTGAGACGGCGTTTACCTTCCTCCTCACGGGCGCGGAGCCGCCGCAGGACATCGAAGTGAAAATCTATACTGTCGCGGGTCGCATGATCCGCCGTCTTGCCTTCCCCGCGTCCAGCATGCGCATCGGGTACAATGCGCTCAAGTGGGACGGTCGTGACCAGGACGGCGACGAGCTCGCGAACGGTGTCTACTTTTACAAAGTCATCGCAACATTTCCTGACAAATCATTTGAAGAAATCGGCCGCATGGCGGTGATGCGCTGATCGCCGCCACGGCCACAAAGGCCGTGCACCTTCATCTTCACAGCTACTATTCCTTTCTTGCAGGTACGCTCTCCATTGAGAGGATCATCCAGCAGGCGAGAAGGGCAGGGTATCCTGCGCTCGCACTGACGGACACGAATAACGTGTCCGGCGTCATGGAGTTCTACATGCAGTGCCGCAGAGCGGGTATGCGTCCTGTCGTGGGCGCCGAATTCCGTGCAGGCTCGGAACGCGCCGTTGCGCTCGCACGGAACTGGGACGGGTATGAACGCATCTGCCGCGCTCTGACGGAACTGTGCATGCACTATCCTCCTGCCCGCATCGCGGCCGATGCTGCAGGGGATGAAGAAAGCGGAAAAGCTTCCGGCAGGGGAGTTCTTCACGATAGCCGCGACCAGACCAGGACCCCATTCACGAATCACTCAAAAGGACGAGATGTCTCCGACGTAATCAATGGTGGAGCGCCCAGTGATTCTCCGGAGCACGTCGAGCGCGGATTGCTTGCCACACTCTGCGCGGAACACCTGAGCGACGATGTGATCGTGCTCACATCCTCACCGCAGCTTCTTGCGTCACTTCACGCGGGCTGTGACGCCGTGCTGTACGCGGAACTGATCAAGCATGAGGAAGGCCGCTGGCCGCAGCTGATGAAGACAGCGCGCGAGTGTGGGCTTCCGATTGTCGCGACGAATGACGTGTATTTCGGTCAGCCGGGCGGACGAAAGTTGCACTCCATCCTGCGTGCGATTTCGGGGAATATGACAATCGGTACGCTTTCCGAACGCGAAGTCGCGCCGGAAACCGCATGGTTCATCGGCGAGGAAGAATTCGCACACTGGTTCCGCGAAGTGCCGGAAGCGCTGCACACGCGCGAGGAGATTCTCGAGCAGTGCGATGTGGTCTTCGATACCGGGCAGAGCAAGTTCACACAGTACCTTGACATTCCCGATACATCGAAGATGCGGCGCCTGCAGGTCCTGACGGAAGAGGGGTTTCGCTATCGGTATCCGGACGGATCCACGGCGGCGCGGGAGCGGATTGAAAAAGAGATGCGCATTATCCGTGATCTGGGATTCGTGGATTACTTCCTCGTCGCCTGGGATATCGTACGCTACGCGAAGCACAGGAACTACCCGTACGTCGGACGCGGGTCAGGCGCCAACAGCATCGTCGCGTACTGCCTGCAGATTACCAACGTCGATCCGATCGAGCTGGATCTGTTTTTCGAACGTTTCCTCAATCCCGAGCGGCGCTCACCGCCGGATTTCGATATCGACTTTTCCTGGCGCAATCGCGATGAGGTGATCGATTATGTCCTCGCGAAATATGGTAGCGACCGCACCGCCATGATCTGCACGATCTCAACGTTCAATCCCCGCGGCGCCATGCGCGAGGTGGGCAAGGTGCTCGGCTTCAGCGCGGCGGAAATCAAGCAGATCACATCCATGCTGCCGGCCTTCGGATCGCAGCGCGACCTGCAGGATCCATCGAGTCCGCTGCACCGGCAGATCGGTACCATCCTTCGCAGTCCCTACGGAAAGGACTGGTCCCGCGCCGCCCGGGCCATCCTCGAATTTCCGAATCACTACGGCATTCATTCCGGCGGTGTCATCCTCGCTCCGGAACCGATGACGCGCTACACTCCGACACAGATTGCTCCAAAAGGCGTGCGCATCACGCAGCAGGACATGTTCTCCATGGAAGACTGGCGTCTCGAGAAACTCGATATCCTCTCCACGCGGGGACTCGGAACGTACGAAGACACCATGCAGGAGGTGCGGCGACGCACGGGCGCTCTTCCTCCCGTCAACGACTACAAAATCGCCTGTCAGGACAGGCGCACCCGAGAGATCATGCGACGCGGCGAAACCGTCGGCTGCTTCTACGTGGAATCCCCGGCGATGATTCAGCTCCTCAAAAAGCTGCGCACCGATACGTTTGAAATGCTCACGGCCGCCAGTTCCATCATCCGTCCCGGTGTCGCGCAATCCGGCATGATGCAAGCCTTCATCGAGCGTTTCCACGACCCTTCGAAAATCGATCCGCCGCATCCCCGCATGGCCGAGCTGCTCGACCGCACCTACGGCGTGATGGTGTACCAAGAGGATGTCATCAAGGTGGCGCATTACATCGGGAAACTCAGTCTCGGCGAGGCTGACCTGCTGCGGCGCGCCATGTCGGGAAAGATGCGTTCGCGCGAGGCCATGCTGGCGCTCAAGCACACCTTCTTCATGGGCTGTCACCGCGCCGGCATCCGCGAGGATGTCACCGCCGAGATCTGGCGGCAGATGGAATCCTTCGCCGGCTATTCCTTCTGCAAGGCGCACTCCGCATCTTACGCCGTGCTGTCATTCCAGGAGGCGTACCTGAAGGCTCACTATCCGGCCCTGTTTCTCTGCAGCGTACTCAACAACCAGGGCGGATACTACCGCCCGGAGGTGTACATCCAGGAAGCCCGGCGTCTGGGCATTCGTGTGCTGCTGCCGAGTGTGAACGCCAGCGATGAACTGCATTTCTGTCCCGACGACCGCAGCATTCAGCTCGGGTTTCTGCACGTGAAGGGACTGAGTGTGCGCAGCACAGCCGCTCTGCTTCGCGAACGCAGGGAGCACGGGAAATATCGTGACCTGATGGATTTCCTGCAGCGGTCGGATATCACGCCCGAAGATGCCGAGACGCTGATCCGCTGCGGGGCCTGTGACTGCTTCGGCGATGAGCGTCCCGCATTGATGGTGCGCACGCGGCTGCATTTCAACCGGCGGCGGAAGGAGACGGGCGGTCCCGGTCTGCAGCTGGAGTTCCCGTCCTTCGATGACGATCTCGACAAACTCGAACCCTATTCGCCCGCGCAGATCGCCCAGATCGAGATGGAGACATTCTCCTACACCGTTTCGACCCATGTGCTCTCGCACTTCGAACCGGAACTGCGCGGCACGGTGAAGTCTGACGCGCTCGAGCGCTATGTCGGACGCCGCGTGCATGTCGGGGGATGGATGATCGCGGCAAAACTGACGCGCACGCGCAAGGGCGAGCGCATGATGTTCATCAACCTCGACGACGGCGTGGGACGCATCGACGTCGTGCTATTTCCGCGCTGCTACGATGAGCACGCGCATCTGCTGCGCTCCGCGGGTCCCTTCATCATCTATGGCAAAGTCGTGCGCGAGTACGATGTGCTAAACATCGTCGCGGAGAAGGTCAGCCAGCTGCGAAAGGAATAATGATCAGCGTGTCATGCCAGGGTCTGTGCGTCCTAATAATCGTTCCGGAGGAAGTCCGCCAGCACGGCGGGAATGTTTTCCAACGTGTCATGCTGCCGGATGCAATGACCTGACAGGAGGCGAGTCCGGGAAAAAAATCCGATATTGGGGATATGAGCCAAGCAGCGGTCAAGGAAGCACGGATGCAGGATGGTGCGGCGGTGCCGCATTTCCATACGAAGAAAGTGCTGATGATTTCGATCGCGCACATGGTGCACGATATCTATTCTTCTTTCCTCGCCCCGATACTTCCGCTGCTGATCGATAAGCTGGGACTCTCCTATGGCCTCGCCGGCTCGCTCTCCATGTTCCAGCGTCTTCCCTCGTTGTTCAATCCCGTCATCGGTATGATCGCCGAACGCATCAGCGCGCGTTACTTCGTGATCGTATCACCGGGACTGACAGCCATTGCGATGAGTCTGCTCGGAGTCGCGCCGCATTATATCGTGCTGGTGCTGCTGCTTCTCGTCATGGGATTCAGTGCGACACTCTTCCATGTGCCTTCGCCGGTGATGATCAAGCGTGTCGCCGGCGGCAAAACCGGCAGCGGCATGAGTTTCTACATGCTCGGCGGAGAACTTGCCCGGACCATCGGTCCGCTGGTGATCCTCGGGGCGGTGTCGCTGTGGGGACTCGAGGGAAGCTGGCGATTGATGCCGTTCGGGATTGCGGCGTCAGTGGTTCTGTATTTCCAGTTCCATCGCATTCGCATATCGGATCAGTTCAGCGGCAGTAAGGAGAAGCTGCGCATCGGTGCGACCATTCGCGCACATAGACATTTCCTTGTTCTCGCGGGCGGAATCCTTCTCTTCCTCTCACTCTTGAAATCCGCACTGACAGCGTTTCTTCCGACGCTGATGACCGACGCCGGTGCGTCGGTCTGGAAAGGCGGGGCCTATCTTTCCATCCTGCAGCTGTCCGGTGCGGTGGGTACATTCCTGGCCGGAGCGATCTCCGACCGTATCGGGCGGAAGCCGACGCTGCTCGTGTCCGCGATTATCAGTCCGGCCATGCTGTGGCTGTTTCTCTCCCTCGATGGCATTCCCGCGGTGGCCGCGCTCGTCGTTCTGGGATTGGCCATCTTCGCGCCCGGTCCGGTCATGCTGGCGCTCGTTCAGGATCAGGAAGCCGAGCGACCGGTGTTTCTGAACGGCGTGTACATGGGGATTAGTTTTCTCCTTGCCGCGCTCGGGGTGCAGCTCGTCGGAGCGGCAGGCGACATCTTCGGTCTGCGTGAAACGTTCCTCATCTCGGCCGTGCTTTCCCTCGGCGCAATCCCGTGCATGCTGCTGCTTCGCTATCCTGATCACAAAGCAGGGAAGTGACGTCCTCTGCCCGCGAGCATGGTGCCGGTACTTTCGGCATCAGGATGCAGGTATACCGGAGTTCGGCGGGGAGAGAACCATCTCCTGCACACCGCTGTCTCATTGAGAGGTGATGCCGTCAGGACGGCTCATTCTCCGGTGGCGCCATGAACTCGGGTCCGACGGGTTCTTCGATACTTTCAGCGAGGATGCGATCGACATCCGACATCGTGTCGGCATCGATGTTCCAGCCCCAGATGTTTCCGAGCGGATCGAGCTGGTCCGGTCTGCGGGCTCCCCACAGAGCGATTTCTACGCCCTGGTCGAGGATCCACCGAACGGCGAATTCCAGTACGGAAACGTTATACCGTT
Organism: uncultured Ignavibacteria bacterium; assembly: GCA_913061095.1. GTDB lineage: Bacteria > Bacteroidota > Ignavibacteria > SZUA-365 > SZUA-365 > BM516. The sequence goes on along the minus strand of CAJXVM010000002.1, from coordinate 275,347 downwards.
TCCGGGCGAGCGCATCGATACGCTGCACGGCATTCAGGTACTGCTCGAAACGCTGCTCCCTGAACTTCGGGTCATTTCTGCGTAGATCTCCCTTCGGAAACGTCGTCTCAGATGTCATTTTTCCGCTCAAAAGACCGCGGCAGAGCGCGCCGTAGCTGAGGATGCTGATCCCGTTCTCCTTGCAGTACGGAAGATGCCGCTGCTCCATGCCGCGCTCGAATAGATTATACGGCGGCTGAAGTGTGCTGAGCGCAGCACCGTCACGGAACGCGTCCATCTGTTCGGGATCGTAATTGCTCACACCGATCGCGCGGATTTTGCCCTCGGCTCGCAGCTTCTCGAGTTCTTCGGCGGTCCGTTCGAAGGGAACGGAGGCATCGGGCCAGTGTACCTGATAGAGATCGATGACATCCGTCTGCAGTCGGCGGAGTGAATCATCGATTTCCTTGCGTATGCGGGACGGTGAGCTGTCGCGCCGGATGCCGTCGCTCCAGTCAAGCCCGACTTTTGTCGCTAGCACGAGGTCATCACGCCTGCCGCTATCGGTGACCGCCTTGCCCACGATTTCCTCACTGCGTCCCTGCCCGTAAATCGGCGCCGTATCGATCAGCGTGACGCCGCGATCGATTGCGCTGCGAATGGTCTTTTCCGCGTCCGAGGCTTCCGTGCTTCCCCACATCCAGCCGCCAATGGCCCAGGTGCCGAGTCCGACGCGTGTCGCTTCAGTTTCAATTCCGGCAATCCGTACATGTTCCATATTTTCTGGTCTCCCGTTGATTCACATATGGCTCTTCAGACAAAGAAGGGAATCGATGATTCAGGTGCAAACGCCAGAAGGAAAAAGCGAGCGTTTGGCGGAACGCTCGCGTGAAAGGGAATTGCTGTACGTGCGATGAAAAGGAATATGAATCGGTCGGACGTGTTTCGACCCGGCGTGAATCAGTCCGGCGTGAATCGGCGCAGGCTCTCGCCGTCATGCCCGGCGCGGTCTCAAGGATGAATGCCGTTACGGGGCGACGAGTCTGACACTCGCCTGCACATCGCCCGAGGCGGATTCTTCAAGATATACCATCCCCGTGCCGCGCGCGTAATAGGCGGTCCAGAAACGGGTGCCATCGACACGGCTGCCGTCAGGAAGCTCGCGTGCGTATCGCACCACGAGCACATCGTCGTACCGTCCGTAATCGTTGGGCAGAATGAGCTCGTCGAAATGTTCGAGCACACGGCCGGTGAGCGGCAGCGGACCACTGCCGTCGATGATCATGCTCCCGGCCTCCCAGACGGAACCGACCGAACAGGTCTGCGGCAGAAGCGCGAGCCCGGTTGTTTCACGGACCATCACGCTTCCCTGATCAATGCGCGTCCAGATTCTTCCGTCGTTTGCGGAACGGAACGTGCCGCTGCGTGTGCCGCAGTAGAAGGCACCGTCGGGACCGTAATGAAGTGACAGGACATGTTCGCCCTGCAGTCCACTCTGCTGCGGCGGGGCACCGTCGAAACGATAGACACCGTTCTCGCTCCCGATCAAGACCGTGCCGCTGCGCTCGGACTGACAGACCGCGGTCAGCGGATCGCTGATCAGAAGCGGGACGCTGGCCCACAGGTTCATCCCCTGCGGCGCCACGTAGACCTTCGGAGGATTGGCGACCGCGACAGCTGAATACGGGGAATTCCGTGATGTCCGCACATCGATTATCGACTCCGAATCATAGCGCTCGGTGACGGAGAACTGCGCCGGGTAGGAGGAAAGCAGGTACACCTGCGCCAGCCCGTCGGATTCACGCGCAACGAAGAGAACCGACTCGTAATCGCTGAGCGACAGGATGGAAATCCTGTTTACACCGGTTGCGATGGAGGTGATGGAAAACGGCTCCCAGTTGAAGGCGGGCGCGCGCCTGACAAACAGATTACCGTCGATCACGGCGAACACCGTGCCGTCGATATCGGCATCCACGTCGGCGACGACGCCGGACGGGGCATTCAACGAGATCCACGTGCTGTCATCTCCAGTCTTCATGAACACTCCGTCACCGGCGGTGGCGACGTAGAGCTTTTCCGGATCCGTGCTGCTGTCGAGATCCATGGCCGTGATGTGGCTGGTCCAGGGGACGCTCTGTTCCGTCCATTCATTGGACTGAATGCGGTAGCGGAATAATCCGCCGTTTGCACTCCCCGCGAGCAGTGTTTTCGAGTCATGCGTCAGCCAGCATTCGGCCTGCACTTCGGGTCCGGGGACCGTCGTGACACGATCCTCGAAGCGCATGTTCGACGGAACATTGAACATGCTTTCAGGACCGCAGCCAGTCAGCAAAACGGTGCCCTCCGCAGTGTTGAACGCGAGTTGAGTTTCCTCAATCAACGTGCCATTAGCGTCCAGAAGCTGATCGGTGATTGTGCCGGGGCTGAAGTTCAGGATATGGCGCTGTTCCGATCCCTGATCATCACGCAGGTATTCAAGCGATAAACCGCTGGCAGGCCAGGAATAATCCGACGACGTAAAATTATCGACCGGGGCCGGACCGACGCTGTCGCTGCATGCTGCAAGAGAAACGCCCAGGAGAAGGAGAAGAAGAAGTGCCGGCAGCCGGTCGATGAAGTCTGTGTGCGAGAGCGATATGTTTATGAGGTTCACCATAGGAGTATCCCGAAACCGATGCGCAGTTCGAAGGAAGAGGCATAGACTGTGCCAGTGTTGTTCGCACGGCGAATGATGCCGATTACACCATTCGTCGATGGCGTGATATCCGGCTGCGCATCGGATCCGCTCAGCCAGGTTCCGCTGTAATGGATACCGGCTCGGGCGTGCAATCCGTATGTGAGGGGATAAACGGTAGAAAGCCCGAGGGAGTATATGAGGGCGCGGTTGCTGCCAAGCAGAAGACCGCTGCCCGCATCCGCCTGGAAGCGCAGTCTGTCGCCGGGATTGAATGTATAGAGCCCGTGCAGTCGCAGCCATGGCTGAAGATCGTCCTGCAGGCTGCGGTCGATGATGATAATTTCCGAGCCGTTGGCCTGTGACAGTGTCTCGCGTGTCGTGACAAGTCCTTCACGTGCGAACGTCGACTGTCCAACTTCGATTCCACCGGCAAAGCGCGAAGAGAAATCGTACCGGAGTCCCGCCAGGTACACGCCGCGAAAGACATCTTTCGAAAGACTGCTGCTTCCGCGCATCTGCTGCTGTGCTGCACCAGATTCGATATATGCGTACAGGCGTCCGTCAAGGATACTGCGGAGCGCAGGTACCGGATGCCGGTCGGGAAGCGGTCGCTCCCCGGGCATCTCGGAGCTGGTGACATCGATACCGCGCAGCGGGAGAGCCCATTCGGATTTATACACCGATGATGATGCATTTCCTCTCGGTTCCGGAGTGGCATCGGTGGAAAAGGCATGGTCCTGCCCAGCAGCGGATACGGAGGAAGAGGGCGTGACAGCTTCCTGATGCAATAGTGCTTCACGGGATGTCCCGCCTCGGGAAATGTCAACCTTATTCTGCATCGACGGTGCAGCGGAATTGTCTGCAACCGCTGAACGCGCAGCATTGGATTGTGATGCCCCCGCTTCCGTCGAGGAAGATGGCGAGGATTCCATGACATCCCGCGTGGCTGTATTGTCGGAAGTCCCGCGACGAAGGTCGCTGCCGGCATCTGCGAGCGGTGCCGCTTCTGTTTGGATGGCGCTATGACGCTCCGGGATGTCGGATGCGTCACTTCCCGCGGAGAAGGGATCCACCAGAAGCACGGTTGTAAGGGTACCGATCGCGATACCCCCGCCAACGAGCAGTGTGACGATTTTTCGTGAAAACAGTGCCGCCGCGCCGCTTCCGCCTCCGACTGCTGCAGTCGGGGCTACTCTCGGAATGACCTCCTGAAGTGCCGGAATGCGTTCGGCGAGTGCCTGCTGTGTTTTCAACGGTACGGCGACCGGTTCCGATCGGTTCTGCAGCGAGCTGTTCAGCCTGCGATACTGTTCGAGGACAGCCTGTTTCTCCGGATCGCGGCTGACTTCCCTGAGAAACTCCCGTTCCGCGCGCCGGTCAAGCAGCCCATCGAGGTAGGCAAGCACGGTGTGTTCAAATGATGTTTTCATTCTGATTCTCCTGCCGGTCGGTTTTCAAACCGGTCAGCGAGCATGGTACGCAAAGTCTGTTTGGCCCGCCAGAGACGCTGACGGATGATGCCGATATTCGTATGTGTCGCTTTCGCGATTTCCGCGTATGAAAGTCCCTCGAATTCGCGAAGGATGACGGCTTCGCGCTGATTCTCGGGGAGCTGTTCTATCGCGGCGTCAAGCGCCCTGTGCATGGAGTTTCGCTCCAGTACTTCGTCCGGCGCCAGCTGGTCTTCGTCCTGCCTGTTCTCATGTTTTTCATCAAGCGGCACCTGGCGTTTGCGCCGCTTCAGACAGTTGATGCAGTTGTTGCGGGCAATGGTATACATCCAGGAGCGGACGTTGCCTCCATCACGCAGTGTATGCGCGTGGTCGTGGACTTTTATGAACGTTTCCTGGAACATGTCTGATGCGAGGTCTTCATCGCCGTGAACAAAGTTGAGAATGAATCGATAGATTTCGAGATGTCTGCGCTTGTACAGTTCGGCGAATGCGCGTTCGCTTCCGGAGAGAAAAGACGCGAGCAGTTCACCGTCAGACTGGGATGACAGGTCCATCGTATGTTGCGCTGTGCGTTTCGCTTCCCGGCGTGTTCCCTCCGCCTCTCTGCTCATCGGGACAGCATCCACAGGCAGTATCGCTTGTCTCAATAGGCTTCGTTCGTGTTTCGCGGTAGAAAGAATGTGGAGGACGGGCGTACTGCCCGTCCTCCAGTGTATTGATCTATGGAAGAAGAACCAATTTGCTGGTGGCGGCGATACGCTGACCGTTTGCATCGGTACCGGCGGCACGGATGTAATACGTACCGGGTTCGGCGCGGCGGCCTGACGCTATCGTACCGTCCCACTGCAGGGTTCGTGTTTCCGGATTGAATTCCGCAACCACGCGTCCGAGCATGTCCATCACCTGCACGCGACCCTGGCGCAGTGGAGAACTGAGCGTGATGCTGACAGGACCCGCTGCGGGATTGGGCGCGACAGCGAGACTGAAGGCCTCCGGTGTCCGGGGAACGTCGTCGACACCCGTCACGCTCGATCCGCTCAGGATCTGGTAACGGGAATTCAGATGTTCGTGGGAGCCATGCATGATAAGATCGTCGGTTGCGCGAGTATGTGCCGTACTTCTGGTACGGAGCGTAACGGCAATGGTTTCACCGGGTGCGACCGTGCGCGGCAGCGATGCCGTTTCGGCGATCTCGTAGCGCTCATCCGAGGCCAGCTCCAGGCTCGAAACGGTAACGGGAACCTCGAGGTTGTTTTTGAAACTCAGTGCCTGCGTCGAGTTCACATCGGCCTTGACAAGCTCGATTTGTGGGATGCGCCCGTCCTTCGGGAACATGACGATCGTCGAGGACGAAGGTGCAGGAGAAATCGGCGTTCCGATCAGTGTCAGAAAATATGTGGCGGGAACCGACGAACTGCTCGATTCAAAGCGCAGCGTCGCGATATCCTCCACACCGACGGTACTGCTCTGCGATGTGGGTGCGTATCGCACCGTGATGGTGGTCTTTCCGCTGCTGGGCACGGAGGGATTGTGCGGTTGAATCGTCAGCGGAAGCTGCGTCAGCAGGGTGTATATCCCGGCATTGTTGCCGTCTTCCCACACCGCCTTGTCAATGGTGATGGGCTGACTGCTGACATTGAACAGTTCGATATCCACATCGGAACTGCCGTCGATCGGAGCGGAAATCGTATTGACATAGACACCGATGATGCTGCAGGAGTCAATCCACGGCGGCAGGATGCCCGTGGATGCGCGGCCGGTAAGATTGACACTTGCCGTCTGTACATTGGGTGACGAGGCGGGATTGTCAAACGTGAAGGTGAGCACCTCGTTCAGTACCTGGTTCACAACCGACGGCTTGAAGCAGACGGGAATTGACGCGGTATCACCGGCGGCGATAGTAAACCCGCTGTTGTTCGGCAGGGAGAAGTCGCCTGAAAAACCGCTCAGCTGAATGTTGGATATCGCAATCGAAGACTGCGTCGTGTTTTCGAGCATGACATCCATGCAGACCTGCATGGATGTGTCCACCATGCCGAAGTCCAGATTGTTCATCACCAGCAGGCCGTCATAATCCGTCCACGGACGCGTGAATCCCGCCAGGAAAATATGTTCGACCTGGCTGCCGCCGTCGATAACGAGCATGCCGTCACCGAATCCGCCGTATTTGTTGTCAAACGTCACCTGTACAACCTTCGAGGAACCGGTGTCAATCGTGACGCTGTTCGTGCTGATGGAAAAACTGCTGTCGCTGAAGAGGTCGAGCTGCAGCGAGATCTGGCTGCTGCTGATGTTCGTGATCGTCAGATCCTTGGTGACACTTGCGCCCGGGGCCGCCTCGAACGGGAAGAACACGTCCATGCCGTCGAACTGCGTCGTAAACAGCGAGCCGCCGGTTCCGCTCTGCACATGTACTTTGAGAGTGAGGGAATCCGTATCCGTGCCATCCGTGACGGTCAGAAGCGTCGTGTACGTTCCTGCGGTGTTCGACAGGAAACTGATCTGCAGGTCTTCGCCATGCGTGACGGTTACCTGCTGACTGGACGGATCCAGACTGAATTCGGGATCGCCATTCAGAGCCACATTGAGTGTGACGGGATTCGAGGCGGTGTTCTGTACAAAGACCGGGATCGGCATCTGCATTCCCGCCATCGCGGTGAATTCATCCTGGAATGGCACAATCCATTTATACGGACGGTTCATGGCGATGACACTGATCGGCGTCGACGTCGTGTAGTTCCCGTCAGTGACTTCCAGCGCGGCGGAGAACTGTCCCTCGGTATTGCTCAGGAAATCCACGTATACGGTTTCTGATCCGTTGGCCGCCAGGTTGACGGTCTGATTTCCCAGATAGGAAAACGCCGCATCGCCTGTCAGCGACACCGTCACCGAATAGGCGGCAGCGGTGATATTCTGAATCGTCACGGGAATCTGCGTCGAATTGCCGACATCCGTCATGATATCGTGGAATGGAGGCAGAAGCACGAAGGGACCGGGAGGGGGATTGACGGTTGCAGTCAGTGTAATGGTATCCGACAGCGTTCCGTCAGACACCGTCAGAAGTGTGCTGTAACTGCCGGGAGTGGTGCTCATGAAGTGCACCAGGGCGACATCGAGCTTCCCCGGATTGAGCTGCATGGACTGACTGAGCGAATCCACTGAAAATTCGGGGTCGCCGTTCACCGACACACTCAACGTCACGGAGCTGCTGCCGGAATTTTCAACGAAAATCGGGAGCTGCATCGGCATGCCGGCATCCGTCTCCACGTTTTTCATTACCGGCAATATGTAATGGTAGGGATTTGTGCCCTGGGCATGGCTCTGCAGAATGCCGCAGAGCATCAGGACAAGGAAGATTCTGGAAGTTCGTGCGATCATGACATCACCTCGTTCGAATAAACATCGTTTCAGCAAAGGCCTTTGCATTACTTCTGTTAAGACAGTCCGAGGTAAATAAAATCACGCCCTCGGGCGTGACCTGAAAAAAAAGAATTTGCTGAAGAACCGGTCAGAGGAGCAGCTGAAATCCGAGAAGCAGCTGAATATCATATTCCGTCATATCCACATCGCGGTCCTGCAATCCGGGCACTTCATAGTCGCCGTCCCTCCACGCGTGCATGTATCGGAGTGTCGCATCGAATATCACATGCCGCGTGAGGAAATATCCCATTCCCGCCCCTGCATGAACGGCGACACCGCGGGCGGAAATGCTGGCGGGCAGGGTAATGTTGACGATGTCCGTTTCCTCCTTTTCATGGAGGTAATGCGAATACCCGACGGAAAGCTCGGGGTACACGAACAGGCGGACGTTCATCGGCTGATACCATCGCAGCAGGGGACCGATGAACAACCGCCGCTCAAACAATTCGGATCGGAAACCTGTCGGGTTCGGATCCGGGCGACCGGTGCTGCTCGACTGCATCCAGCTGAATTCAATACCCAGTAAAAGGTTGCGCGTGACAAAGTACCCGTTCCTGGTTGCAATGTGCACGGATTCCCTTTCAATATCGGTCAATGGGGCGGAGACACCGGACTGACTTATATCAAGGTCGGCACCGCCGTTGGAATACCAGGCACTCACGCCGTACGCCGCGCGGTAAAAGCGCATCATCCCCTGAGCGGATGCGGTCGTAGTCAGGAAGCAAAACAGGAGCAGGAAGGAGGCGAGAATTCGCATACATCCTCCACGATGGTGACTGTATCGAGTATATCCGGGTACTCAGAACTGACGGTCGCAGATTGAACAACAAGGTAGTAACGGCGCGGATATTCTGCAAGCTGGAGCCTGCCGCAGGTCGTTATTCCGTGCCGCTTATAAAAGAACCGTCACCCCTCGACAGATTCAGGGTGACGGTTTGACTCGTGCGCTCGCGCGGGAAGGCGAGCAGTATGCTGACGTTCTTCTTGTCTGCTATTTTTTCGTTTTGATCGTACAGCCGATGGCCTTGGTCATGTCCGGATCCGGATTGTCCCCGGCGAGCAGAGCGTCGACGGCATCGGCCACGTAATGCTGGTCGGCATTTTCCGGATCACTGTGATTGTTGTCGATGGCTCCGATATAGCGGACGATGTGGTCACCGTCGCTTTTCTCAAGAAGATATACATGCGGAGTGCGTGTCGCTCCGTACTGGGGATAGATCTTCTGGCCTTCATCGAACAGGTATGGGAAGGGGAATGCCTTCTCCTCGGCACGCTCCTGCATCTTTTCGAAGCTGTCTTCCGGCTGAACGGCCGGATCATTCGGATTGATCGCAATCACGGGGAATCCTTTGTCCCTGTACTTCCTGTCAAGTGCGATGATCCTATCCTCATAGGCAACGGAATACGGGCAATGGTTGCAGGTGAAAATGACGATGAACCCTTTCGCATCGGAATAATCCGAGAGGGAAACCATCGCTCCGTCCACATTCTTCAGACGGAAATCGGTTGCCCTGTCCCCGACTTCATATCCGTCGGCGATCGCAGTAAGTGAGCCCAGCGTGAACAGGAGTGCAAAAAGAGGAAGCGTGTATGTTTTCATGGTGTGCGTTCCAGTAATGAATCGACAAGTGAATGAAGTTCGTTGCGGGTGAATGTCTGTTCGCGAAACAGGCGTGTCCCCTTCCCGAGGAACAGCGTTCCCGGTATGGCACCGCTCCATGAAGGATCGACACGGTCGATCCAGCTGTTGGCGTCCGGGTCGTCCAGCACAACGACACTGGATGTAATATCCCGATCCTTCAGAAACGGCAGCAAGCGTGTCTCCAGCTGCTGACGAAAGTCCAGACTTACCAGTACCACCTTCAGTGGCCGGTCACCCCGTTCGCGTGTCAGTTCCTCGAAATACGGCAGTTCCTTGACGCAGGGAGCGCACCAGGTCGCCCAGAAATTAATGATGTGTAACGTGTCGGGACGACGCTCCACGAGCGGCGCCATCGCCTCGAAACCGCGGTACACCGGCACGACATGCGTGTTACTGCTGATGACCCGTGTCGGCTCAGGCAGCGCCTGGGCCCGGACGATCGAACCAGCAAGAAAAAGCATTGTAAGCCAGACAGCAGTTCGCATAGACAGTCAGAAAATCATGATAATGTTCATCCCGAATAACGCATTAACGCGGGAATCTGTTCCAGCGCACATTGTGGCAGGGAAGAATGATGCGGGGAATTTGCATCTCGAAAACAGATTCCTACTTTTAAAAGAAAAAGATTGAGGAGATCATCATGAGTGAAGCATCCGCAGAAAACACTGTCGCGAAGCGTGACCCGTCTGTTATCCGTGGTCGCCTCTACCGTCTCACGATTTACCTTCTCATCACCGTCGCTCTCGTGCTGCTCGTCTGGAAAATCTTTTCGGAGAGCAGTATGCGGCATGAGCATGATTCGGCGGTGGAGGACCTCCGGGAAACGACAGCGCAGCAGTTGGAAACCCGGACGCTCGATCTGGTGCGGGCGACGGGAACAGCCGCCGGCTTCGCGGTCCGCCAGGCGCTGATGGAGGACGACATCACCCGTCTCCGCAGCTACGCGGATGAACTGGTTCGGAAGACGTCTGCGGCGACTGTTATTGTCACCGCGGAAGACGGCATGGTTGTCGCATCTTCGGACAGGAACCTTGAAGGAAGCATGGTCGATGCGACATTCCGGACACTCGTGCAATCGCTGGATGCACCGCTGTTCGAGCGTGCCGGGGAGAACAGCTACCGCGCGATCGTCCCGTTGACGGGACTGAATCAACGCATCGGCATCCTCATCATCATGTTCCAGTTCTCCGCAGAGTAACCGGATGGATTCGACAGGGGAGTCCTGTGTGTATCTTGCGGAGGCCGCATTTCCACGTATCACATGGAATGGAGAGTCATGAAACGACCGCTGCTTCCCCTGCTGCCTCTGATGCTTCTCCTGCATCTTCAGGGGTGCGCACCGACCTATGAACTCATGGAAAACGGTGAGCTGCAGGATTTCTGGGCCATGGAGCATTCGCTGTATACGCATTATCCCCTTCGGATCAGGATGCAGGAAGGGCAGTGGGCGTTTACCTCGAAGGCTGGGCTTCACTATCGCGGCATCGAGTGTTTCGTGACGGGGACGGCAAAACTTGAGGGATCGCAGGAGGAAAAGGAAGTCGAACTGCCGATGATGGAGGCCGAGTCGCTCTGGATGGACATGTATCTTCGCGTCGTCTACCGGAGCGGGAGGGAGATCGTGCTGGAACCCGGTTTCTGGTACTTCACGATTCGCAGGGGGGTGCCGCAGGAACTCGTGCGAAAACAATATGTGCTCGATGACGAACTGGGAAGAACGCGTCTCGTGGAAACCCCGATCACGTTCAACGATGTCAGGGCGCTGGGTTGGAGATCCGGACTGAATACCGAAGCCGCGGAGTACGTCGTTCGCGAAATCCTCAGGGCGAAAGATTAATTGATCAGATATTGGACTTTCTGCCCACACTCTTATATCTTTCCCTGAAACCTGTCAATAATTACGACACCGCTTCGGCGGAGGAGCAGTCGACATGTGTGTCGCCCTATGGCGCACGATGCGCGCCTGTGTGTTTCGGGAGAGAAGTCCAGTATTCCTCATCGCGGGAATTCTTCTCACCGTTTCCGCTGCGGCACAGGACCTATCCGGATCCGGTGATGCCGTCACGCTGACGGGTAATCTCGTCACGGCGGCCGAGAACTACTCCATCCCCGGTCTGGATACGCGTCGACCTGTCAATTCCGCGCGGCTGTACTTCAATCCTACCATCTCGATTTACGGTCTGCAGCTTCCGTTCAGCTTCGTGCTCTCGACAACGGAACGTTCCTTCAATCAGCCCTTCAATCAGTTCGGTGTCAGCCCCCGCTACAAGTGGCTGACTCTGCACGGGGGATACCGCTCGCTGCATTTCTCAGACTATACGCTCAATGACGCAGTGATTCTCGGGGGTGGGGCGGAAGTGGACGGTGACTGGTTCCGCATACGCAGCATGTACGGACGGTTTCGCCGCAGCGTGCCCGAGGATACGGCGCTGGGGATCCGTGCCGTTTATCAGCGTATGGGCTGGGTTGTGGGCGGAGGTATCGGAAAGGAAAATACCAAGCTGGATATCAATGTGCTCCATGCATGGGATGATTCCACATCGCTCACGGGCATGCCCACCTTCGGGAATGTCCATCCGGAGGACAATCTGGTGCTCGGGATGAACGGGAAACTTGGTTTTGCGGATGGGAAGATCATTCTGGATGCGGAAGCAGCGGGAAGTTTTTACACGCGGGACAGCGAGCTGCCGCTCGTCGAGGATGAGGACGTCGTGACGGCCAGTGCTGGACTCTACGATACGCATCTGTCCACACGGCTCAATTTCGCTTTTCGTCTGGCCGGAACGTATTTCGCCGAACTGTGGTCGCTCAAGCTCCAGTATGCGCGTGTGGAACCCGAGTATGAGACGATGGGAGCGCTGTACACGCAGAGCGATATCGAGGACATCACCATCGAACCCACGTTTCGCCTCGCGGACGGCACTCTGCGGGCCGGCGGGTCGCTCGGCTTCCGTCATGACAATCTCTTTGATGACCGGATCGCCACAACCGAGCGCGTCATCGGATCCGCGAATGTCAGTTGGATGCCACATCCCTCGTTCGGACTTGACGGTCAGTATTCGAACTACTCGATGTCGAGCAGTGCGGGCAGTCTCCCTGTCAACGACAGCACACGTATCGAGAACGTGTCGGAATCGTGGTCACTGACACCACGGTATACCATCGCGACACAGTCGATGCAGCATTTTTTCATGCTGTTCATGACGCAGCAGAGTTACTCTGACGAGAATATCCTCACCGGAGCGGCGTCGGACAACGATGTGTTCACCGCTGTCCTCAGTTACATCAACACGCTGCAGTCCGGACTCGGATTTTCCTCTGCTCTGCAGTTCACGGAAATCAATACCGCGTTTCAGACGGATATCATCCGCGGTGTGACTGTTGGTGTGCAGTATGCGTTCTTTGAAAACACGCTGAACACGGATCTTTCATATACACGGAATTACACCAAGGCGAGCACCGTCAGCGAGACCGACACGCAGGATGTGATAGCACTTTCCGGCCGCTACCGTATCTCGCGCACGGATGCACTCGAACTGCGCTTCCAGTACAACAGTTACGACGCCGTTGATCCGTCACGCCGTTCGTATTCCGGCACGATGACGCGCCTGCAGTACTCGCGCACGTTCGGCTTCGGCAGATAACCGCCTCCACATGTTAACCGGCTGCGGACGATACACGCCTTGCAGCGCGTGCAGGATGAAACAGGAACGAAATGAATAGAAGTAGTCAGGAGTTGATCATGAAAGCCTCACGACTGTATATCTGCATTCTGCTGCTGATGTGTGCGGCACCGGCGCAGGCGCAACTCTCCCTGGCGATACAGATGGATCCCAATCCATCACCATACGTATCAGACTGGCGATCCAATCCCAATACGATCCGCTTCATCGTCACAAACTCCTCGCGTGTGGAAATCCCCGTACGCTTCGATGGATATATCGAGGGAGATGCCCGAGGACGCGTGGCACAGACGAATCTCGATGCCGCGATTCCTCCCGTCATGATTCCACCCGGCACCATCACGCTCAACGCGGTCGATGCCTATATCATCGAAGAGGGCGTGGTCACATACGTCGGGAGCACGCGGGCGGAAACGCGGCGCAGCGGGCGATTGCCCGAAGACGATTTCCGCCTCTGCGTCCGTCTTGTCAGGTACGAGGCGCCGTACGATCCCTTCACCCCGGAAATCTGTACGCGTTTCAGTATCCGTCTTCTCGAAGCACCTCACCTTATCACCCCGCGCAACAACAGTGATGTCACGGCGAGCCCTGCCTTCCAGTGGACGGCGGTGCCCATGGGCAGAGCGCGCTTTGCAAAGTACCGGCTGACACTGATCGAACTCGATCCCGGACAGACCAACGTTTCGAATGCCATGAAAACCAATCTGCCGCTGATCGAGCGTGAATCGAATCTGCCGGTCTACCAGTACCGGCCCTCGGATCCGAAACTTGAGAAGGGACATCGGTATGCATGGCAGGTCCTCGCATATGACGAAATGGACAGGTATTCCTTCAAGGATGACGGACAGAGTGAGATATGGGCATTTACCTACGACCCGCCGGTGCCACCCGGATTCCGGCAGGTCGTTTCGGAGGATGAAGGGAAGTCAACCATCGCGCAGAACGTCAATATCAATCCGAATTATGTCTTCGGACAACTGACCCGTCTAAGTGGGAGATTGAATGCCACATGGTACAAGTCGCGTATTCCTAAGCCGCGCAGTGTTACGATCCCGAAGTCGGGAAAGGGGAAGCAGGTCACTCCCGGCTCCTCGCAGAATACGCCGCCGCCGACGCAGCAGCAGGGAGTGCAGACGCCGCCCTCGCAGGGACAGCAGCAGTTATACCAGGCGAATATCGGGATGTTTTCCATGAAGGAAGACATGCCTATGGGAGGCATCCATCTCAAGCTGTACCGGCGCACGAGGACGGAGCCGATGTGCGCATTCTATCCATTCTACCATGACGGCAAAATGTACGACGCCGAAAAGCTGGTGGCCACCACCACCACGAATCCGGATGGCACGTTCGAATTCAAGTTTTTTGGTGACGATTCAACGGGACGTATTCTCGAGAATGCGCAGATCGACTGCATCAGCGGTGACCTCGTCGGGCAGGTGACCGGCGATCTGTACCGCTACTACCAGATCGAAGTCGCCGATCCGCATCTCTGCAGTCCGTCGGATGAATTCAAGATTCAGCCGGGGGGATCCTTCGATGCGGGCGACCTGTTCTCGCTCGTCCGTTCGTACCGGGCTACGATCGAAGTCGACGGCATCATTGACGAGGACAAGATCGATCTCTCTGGTATGAATGTCACCGTCATTCGGGGATCACGGCCGTTCGATATCCCGGAAAACGAAGGGATACTCGATCCACCGGAGCCGACAGGATTTACGAAGCTGGGCTTCGGTTCATCTATGATCATCGGGAAGGGGGAGACCGACGCAGAGGGTTTCTTCACAATGCACTTTCTCGCGAAGAGTGTCGGACCGAGCGACTTCTACCAGGTCATCGTCACGAGTCCCGAAGAGGGTGTGCGGTACTATCATCCAGCCATGAAAAATTTCCACTTCGGCTTTCTCATGGATGAGAAAGACGACAAGGGCAACAGTCTGAAGTTCGACTATGTGACGTTCAACGAAGATTACGAGCCCGCCGAAATGCACGCCATGGTGTATGTCAAAGCCATCGCGAAGAATCCGCGCATCAGTGGTGAGGTTTACCGATCCGACAACGAAGGTGTGCCGATTGTCAACACACCGGTATTTCTCTACAAGCGAATGGGCATCCCCGTCCTGATGCGTACGTGTAAAACCGACAGCAAGGGTGGATTCGTCTTCGATAATCTGCAGCCGACTTCCGGTGCCTCGCAGTATTTCATCGTCATCAACAAGGCGGGGTACAAGTACCTGCGCTATCCGTCAACGGAGAATGGTATCGTCGTTGAGAAGGGGCAGAAGAAACATTTTTCGCTGAAGTTGGAACCGGCGCTGACGGTAAAGGGACGATTGGTTGATGAATTCGGGCGACCGGTTGCCGGAAAAGTCCGTATCGGAAACGGCGCGCAGGTTCATACCGTGAAGCATGTGCTTGCGATTCCCAGACAGCTGCAGCTGAGCGGCAGTCCGCCGCAGAATACCATCGTGCAGCAGTCACTCGTGCGACAGAACACACGGCCAAACCGATTTGTCCGCAAGTCGAAGCCTTCTGTTCGGCAGGTCACCTACAAGGAGGAATTCACGACACCGGCAGTTCCCGGACTCCGGCGCATGTACATCACGCCGGATAACCTGGAGTCCTATCACAGCGACGAACTCTGGATTCTTCTCCCGATGGGAGCCGAAGACATCGGCGAGTTCACCGTCTTCCGTAAGGCGCACCGGCTCGCGGTCCGTGCCGTGACCGAGAAGCTGTCGAGCGGCGGGGGCAGCAATCCGAAAGGGCAGCAGGCATACAGTTCGTCGATGAACCAGCAGCAGTTTTCGATGAAACCGCCGACCTATGAACCCGTCATCGGCGCGCGCGTCCGTGTCAACGGCATGGAGCCGGATTCCGTCGATGCGAATGGTGTCTCGTACTTTGTCTGGTTCTCATCCGGAGATCTGGCCACGATAGAAGTGGAGGGACCGCTGGGGAGCGACTACATCGCCAAGGAATTCACGCAGGGTGTACCGGATGACGAACCCGTCTGGCAGGAACTCGATGTGGTACTGGAGCTGGGTGGCGCGCTGAAGGGCACCGTGCGGGTCGGCACAGTGCCGATTCCGAATGCACGCGTATTGCTCTATGACAATCCCGCCGAGACCGATCCTCTGGTCGCGTACACCGACAACATGGGCCGCTACGAACTGCACGCGCTGCCCCGGGGCAAGCACACCTTCCTTGCGGCCAAATCGAAGAGTCCTTACATCGGTGACACCGCGATTGTGCCCATCAACCGCGGCATGACAGCGACGCGGGATTTCGAGCTGAAGGCCTACAATGATATGGATATCACCTCGCTGCTCGGCTTCCCGATCGAAGTGACCGCGGTGGATTCCAGCGCGGGCAAGGTCATGCTCTCGGGCAACTTCGTGGAAATGCCCGGCAACGATCAGTTTGTGCTCAAAGATACATCCGCGACACTCGCGTTCAGCAATGTCGTGATCGTGCCGTCAGGCGAGACCAACAGTGAGGGACTCCCGTATGCGCAGCCGGAAACGCTGCCTCTTGTCACACTCGCAGATGAAATTGAAATCGTGGTGTTCGAGCATTTTCCCGCCCGACAGCACGACATCGTCAACGGCATCCACATCGTGCAGCCGGAGACCCGCGGGGAAGTCCGCGGCGCGGTATCCGTCAATCCCTCCGGATTCCAGTTCGCCAGCGGATCGCTGGATTTCGGCATGACACAGATCGCGCTCGCGAACGACCTCGTCGCTACCGATCGCCTGATCGTGCCCAGTATTACATCGGATGGAAGCAAGGCGCGGGATGATCCCTCAGGATTTTACGCCTGCATGGAGGACGGTTCCGCCCTTCAGTACACCTTCTATGAATTTGACTGTGAAGTGGATTCAGCCGCGTGCTTCTTCAACGGCGACACGCTGATTTTGCCGACCATCCTCCATACGAATATCCAGGACGTGGAGGTCGCCGATCTTGAAATCGACATCGGATCCATCCGCGCGCATCATGACAACGTCGAAGACATCGTAAGCACCGATGACATTCTCATCCCCCTCGCCGGGGAGTGGAGCATGCTCGGAAAGTCTTGGTCAATTGACCAGAACGGACTGCGGCTCGACAGTGGCTACGTCGATGCTGAACTCGTGCAGGTTCCGTTTACGGGATTGCAGATCCTTCCGGATCAGATCGAATACGGTTCCTACAATCTCGACAGGATCAGTCTCTCGAACACGGTGGTAATTAACTTCACCGCAGATCCATATTTCGTTTTCGATGAAGGGACGAAGGACTGGAAAATCGGCGCTTCCCCGGACCCGGGCGAAACATCGTGCGGTTCCATCGATGCGCTCCCGGGCATGGATCCGACCGATAAAATCCTCATCGAATCATTCTACGTTCGATCCAGCGGATCGAAACATTTTCAGCCTTATTACGGCAATGCCGTTACGCTCTACAAGGTGGCGAGCTACGCCATTGATCAGCTCTATCCGAGGACCGGCTATATCGAAGTCGCGGGCAGCATGGACTTTGGTATTCCGAAGCTCGGGATGATCAGTGTTATCTCCACCTACGCGCGGGAAGGCCAGGAGATCGTCTTCCGAGCCGACCCGATTCTGGAAACAATTGCCGTCAACGGCGTGCAGATCAAGTTCAAGTCCAGCGGCGGCGATCCACCGCAGTGGTTCGACGAAGAAGGCTGGCATGCGAATGTCGATGTCTTCGAGGATGGCGCCTTCAGGCTCGCCTCCATGGTGCACCACACCCCGGCAAAGACAGAACTCATTGTCAACGAAGGTGAGGAAGTCCCCGTCGGAACCGTCAAAATGGCGGATGTCGAAGGGGAGATGCATGTCGAAGAGAATGACTGGACGCTGTTCTGGTTCGAGGGTGACCTGATCAACAACAACCAGGGAGGCCGTCTGCGCTTCGAGGTGCAGGGTGACATCGTCGCGAACGATCAGGAGATCGGTGTCGATCAGATCGAGACCCCCTTCGGAGATATCGCGCTGATTTACAATTTCCAGGAGCAGCAGCTCGAGGGCACGCTGCATATCGAGCAGGATTTCAGCGGAACCTACCTCGTCGGTGATGCGACGCTGCTGATCAGCGGTGCGGGCAAGGGCTGGTATTTCTTCTGCGGTGCGTCATTCCAACTGCCGCAGCCGAAGATCGACGGCACTGCCGCATTCGCGGTCGGCAACTTCCAGCTGACGCAGAAGCAGCTGGACGAGTTCGCGTCGTACTCCTATAACAACGTCGGGCTTCCCCCGCAGTTCCACAATTTCAACGGGTTCTTCTTCGAGGGCACGGTCAAATTCCCGCCGCCGGTATTCTGTCCCAATTTCGATTTCGACTTCGGCCTCGTATCCGCAAGTCTGACCTGCCAGGTCGGAGCGAACGCGCGCTTCGGCATGAATTTCGGACCGGTGAACACCTATTTCGTCGCGATGCGGGCGATCGGTCACCTCGAGGCAAAGGTCGGAGCTTCCGTTGTGATTGCCTGTGCGGGACTGAAGGCAGGGCTTCTCATCGAACCGGGATTCGAAGGCATGTATCAGTCCAACGGAACCTGGTATGTGCAGGGTGATTTCCCGATCACACTCTACGGAGAAACCTATGCCGGGTGGGGCATTTGCGACAGCGATTGTGAAGGGAGCCTCTGTGACAAGGAATCCCTCAGTGCCAGCATCACGCTCGGTATTCTGGGATATGTCGGCTCCGATGACAAGTACTTCAAGTTCTATTTCAAGTGAGGAGGCAGTCATGAATACGCACGATCTGCGCAGGAGACATGCATACCTCACCTTCGTTGATTTCAAGGTACTGATGACTCTCTTGCCGCTGCTGCTTGTCGTGCCGCTGCATGCGCAGCCCGGTCTCGTGCACTCAAGTCCGGACGGCATCTATGTCGCACTTGGCAACAGTGTGTTACCCGCCATGATGGAGGGGACATCGTACACCTCGTACCGCATCGAGCGGCGGGAGAAAGGCACGACGGAATGGTCGGAGGTCGCGCGTCCTGCCGGCCCGGCGACGCAGCTGGAGCTGGAAGAGCGCCTGCGCGGTCAGGTCGTCCGTTTTCCCGAATTGCGTGATATCACCATCAATATCCCGGCATTCTGGGAACGATTGCAGGGCGGACGGACGCTTCGCGATCTGGGCAATATTACCCGGCTGCTGCCCGTGCAACTGGCGCTCGGTGTGCGCTGGCTCGACACTACCGCACTGAAGGCGACGCCCTATGAATATCGCATCAGTCGTGTGGGAGAGGACGGCAGTCTGCCGGAATCATTCACAACACCGACAATCGTGTATCCCGAATACGTGGATATGGCGACATTGCGATCCGCGGAGTCACACGGTGAAACCGTGTCCGCCAGGGTATTGTGGAGGGCGCGTGAAGGCGTCCCGCCGTCCACGTTCCGCGTATTCCGTCGAGAGGGTATCACGGGATCCTTCAGCGAACTCATCCCCAACAGCGGCGACAGCTGCTGTACTGTGGCTATGGGATTGATTGCGCGCGACGATACGATTTTCTGTTCCCTCTATGACAAGACAGTGCAGCCGGGATTGGTGTATCAGTACTATGCGGTTCCACTCGATTATTTCCGCAACGAGGGCAGGCCGAGTGACACCGTCAGCGTGACCACCTTCCAGATGCGCCAGGTGCCGCTGCCCGAACACATGAAGGCGCTGTCCGTGGATACGGCGGGAATCGAGATCCGCTGGAAGCTTCGTGAACCTTCGGCCGTCCACGGGATCGTGATCGAGCGCGGTCCGGCGATTGACAGCGGTTTCGTCGAGCTGTTCACTGCCGGAGCATCTGATACATCCTTCCTCGATCTCTCGGTCGTCCCGATGGAGCGCTATTACTATCGTCTGCGCCTGATCGGTCCGGGCGGACTCCGCTCCGTTCCAAGTGCGGTCGTGATCGGCATTCACCGGAGCAGTGAAATCCCGACTCCACCCAATGGTCTGCAGGTCGAGCCCATCGAGAACGGCGTACGCGTCACCTGGTTCCCGGACACGAACGGTCACCTCAAGGGATACTACGTGTTCCGCGGCGATGGTCTGCTCATGCCCCTCAAGCAGCTCTCATCACTGCTCCCACCGGATCAGGGTGTATTCGTTGATACATCATCCTCTCTGAAACCCGCCCGCGCCTACATGTACGCCGTGCAATCGGAAAGCACAAGTCACGTCACCAGCGCATTCTCCGATACCATCAGTGCCATCCCGAACATGCCCGAGGATGTACCGGTACCCGCGGGCATCGAAGCTGCTGTGGACGGAAACCGCATTCACGTGTCATGGAACACCGCGCTGCCGCGCGATCCCTCTCTGCTGGGCTACCGGGTCTATCGGAAGCAGGGGAGTGATGCGCTTATGCCGATCGCGGATACACTGCAGGAATCATGGCAGAATTACTACACGGAAGCGGAGGCCGCACCGGGAGGGACGTTTGCGTATGCCGTGCGTGCCGTGAGTATCACCGGAGATACCAGTGCGTACAGCGCAACTGCGACGGCGTCGATCCCGAAACCGGCATACTATCCGCCGGGGAATCTCCGTGCCCGGATGGAGGAACGCCGGGTATATCTGACCTGGGATGAGATCCTCCAGCGGGATGCCGACGGACTTCGGCTCTACCGATATGAACGCGGAAAGGATCCCCGTCTGGTCGTGACGCTTGAGGCGGATGCCCGGGAATATGTCGACAGGCGCCCGGGCCGCGGGAAGCTGGTGTCGTACTACATCACAACTGTCGGGAAGGGTGGAGTGGAGAGCGGTCGCAGCCGCATCGTCAGTGTGCCGCTGCGCTGAGCAGTATGACTGGCTGGATGACGTCGGGGATGGTTTCGGTCAGGACTTTGTGTCCTGATCCAGCGGGACGGAGATCGTGAATTCAGTGTGTTCGCCGTCGGAGGATGTGACATCCAGGGCACCGCCGTACTTCTGCACGATGAGATCGTAGCTGATCGACAGTCCCAGCCCCGTGCCCTTCCCAGTTGCCTTCGTCGTGTAAAACGGTTCGAAAATACGATTGCGGATATGTGCCGGGATGCCCGGTCCATTGTCACGAATGCGCACCTGGACAAACCGTCCCTGAACTGAAGATTCAATCGTGATACGCGGTTCGAAATCAGGGTCGCGGCTCTCCCGCGCTTTTTCATCGAGAGCGTCGACAGCATTGTTGATAATGTTGAGAAACACTTGGCTGAAATCCTGCGGGACGACATTGAGGACGGGCAGCATCGGTTCGAGACGCGCGTCAAAGACGGGCGGGCGAGACATGTTCTTCGCCGCTGTACCGTGCATGGCAAGCTCAATGACATAGCTGAGCAGGGAATTGAAGTCGGTGAGGCTGCGTTCCTCATTCGAGCTGCGGGCATGCAGCATCATGCTGCGAACGATATTTTCCGCACGCAGACCGTGTTCGTGGATCTTGTCAATGCTCTGGCGGAGATCAGAGCGAATGACATCGACCTCCTTCGGATCGTCCGAGACGGATTCAAGTTCATCGATCAATTCCCGTGAGACTTCAGAGAAATTCTTGATGAAATTCAACGGATTCTGTATTTCATGCGCGATCCCTGCGGTGAGCTGTCCGAGAGAGGCGAGTTTCTCCTGCACGATAAGTTTCTTCTGCGTCGCCTCGAGCTGACGGTTGATGCGCGACTTGCTGCGGTAGCCGATGAAGCTGATCACGAAAAACGCAAGCACGAGCACGAGTCCTGCGCTGGTGATATACACAACGGTTTCCTGCAGTTCATTCGCACGCGTGAGCAGTTCCACCTCCCGCTGCGCCTGTTCGACTCTGAAATTCGCTTCCAGCCGTGCGATGTCGAGCGCCTTGCGCTCATCGAAAATGCTGTCACGCACAGCGGCATAACGGACAAACTGGCGGTAGGCCTCCTCGAAGTTTCCCATGTCGGCATAGACATCGGACATTTCCTTGTATGCCGCTTCGACCTGTTTTTTATCACCGATCTCTCGCGAAAGTCGCAGTGCCTGGGAAAGATAGGCGAGGGATTCGCTGTACCGATCGAGCTGATGCAGCGCAGAGCCGATGCTGATTGAAACGCTGGCGATGCGCCGCCGGTCTCCGAGTTCCCGCCTGATGGCGAGACTCTGCTGATAGCGTTCCAGCGCCGACGTGTAATCCTGCCGAAGTTCATGGATCCAGCCGGTATTGTTGAGCATCGTCGATTCTCCCAGCCGTTCACCGATACTGCGGTACAGGTCAAGCGCTTTCCGCGTGTGGACGAGCGCACTGTCATATTCGGCGCGCTCCGCGTAGATGAGGCCGATGTTGCCATGCGTGGTCGCGCGCTGTGCCGGAGGCGGATTCTGCGCGAGTGCTTTCCGGAAGTATGCCAGCGCCTCAGCGAAATTCCCGATCTGCCAGTGCACGAGTCCGATATTGATATGTGCCGAGGCGATCCCGTCCGGCGCGCCGATACGCTCAAACACCCGCAGTGCTTCGAGATTCGCTGTCAGGGCATCCGAATAGTTGCCCAGAATGTACTCGGCAACCGCCTCGTTGCGGAAGCCCCAGCCGAGACCGCGCGCATAGGATACGGAATCAGCGACGGTCTGCGCGCGCCGGGCGTAGGCCAGCGCGGCGGAGGGATCATTGTGTCGCAGGTACCATGAAACATCGTTCAGAGCATCCACCCGTTTCTCGACCGATTCCCACGAATTGAGGCGCTGCCGCAGACTGTCTGGCAGCGCAGGTTGTGCCCTGACCGGAAGCGGGAGGAGAATCGCGATGAGCGTCAGCCAGAGGCCCGTCCAGAGGACGGGAAGCGACGCCCTTGCTCTTGAAGGCTTCAATGACATGCGCAGCCGGTGGTGAATGAGTCGTGTCGCATCAATATAGTAAAAACGGACACATCTCTGAAGAATGAAATTAAATAATAATTGCATATGACATAAAGAATGTCCTATTTTGAGGAGCAGTCACGATTCCATCGCGATTTCATTGTTCACTTGTTCACATTTCCGTGCAGTCAGCGAAGTGTCCTGCATGCGTACCGGTTTCTGCATCGCCCTGTTTGCATGTGTGCTCGCATCGAGTGTGCATGCTCAGCGCCGCCCCACGAATGGCAGCGGCGAGTTCAGCTACCTTGTCCGCCCGTCGTTCACCTTTCTGATGGCAACCGATCAGAGGAAGACAAACGAGGCGCTGGTACTGACGCTGTACGGACAGCTGCGGTCGAACGTCTCATTTGATGTCTCTTCCGTCCATTTCAAGTCCTATCTCAAGGCCAACTTCAAGCGGCAGGCGTACTCTGACGCCGAGCCGCGCAACCTGCAGGATGATCTCATCGTTTCCATGATTCCGTCCGTGCACCTCTCGGAAAAGTATGACGTGAGCCTGTTCCTGGAGGTCACCATGGAAACGGACATGGCGAACGGCGAACGTGATGGTGTGCGGACCTCCTTCATGGACCCGGCGTTTTTTTACGAGACACTTTATGTCGGACAGTGGTTCGACTGGAAATCGGAGAACAGGGATCAGCGCCTGAGTCTTCGATACGGCATCGGGTACGCGTTTCAGCAGACGCTGACGAGTAATTTCCTCCTTGCGGAGGAGCGCCGTCTCAGTCTCGATCCGGAGAACCCGCTTTCCGCCATCCGAAAGGCGCGCAGCGTCAAACTCGAATCCGGGTACAGTGGTCTGCTGAGTATCGAATACCTGAACGATATTACCGACGATCTCTCATTCTCTCTCCAGGCTTTCGGCATCGCGCTCTCCAAACGACATAGTGGCAGGATCATTCGAGAGTCCCACCTTGTCGGTGAACTGGAGACAGCGCTTCGGTACAAGTATTTTGCATTTCAGTACAGCCTCCGCACCATCTATGATCCCAACTATTCGAAGAGGCGGCAGCTTGATCAGTCCGCAAGTTTCGGCATCACCCTGGAATTCAAAAATTGAATACGGCTGGAATCCCCGAGCCACGATTATCCACTCATTTTGCAAGGAGTCTTCATATGCACACACTCAAACGCACTCTCGGAGTTCTGCTGCTCGTCCTGCTCGCGGCAGGCACGCTCTGGGCGCTGGCCGACAGCAAGAATGTCACCATCCTGTTCAATGCCGAATGGCAGCCGGATGAGGATATTCCAGGCGGAGGCGTCATCGTCGGTCGCGGTGAGGGAAGCAACGGGATCATCAGCATCGACCTTCCCATGCCGCCGCCGGACGAGGCAGGCGAGGATCCCATCCAGCTGACGGCGGAGAATGTCACCTACATGAGTATCACGGTTGTCGACGACCAGGGCGCAACACGTGAATTCAATGAAGGCCATATCCAGAAGATCAATTATGATATTATCTTCGACTACGAATGGGACAATGGCGTGACCCAGCAGTATCAGGTGACGCACACCGTCGAATAGCATTTGCGAACGCGCAGTCTCTTGTCAATGAACGTACATGTACAACAGCATCAGACAGCAGAACATGAACTGGAAAGACACCATCGCTGCCGCCATCGAGTACAATTACGGCGTTACGCGGAAACTCATCGACCGTGTCGGCGACGACACGCTCGACTGGAAGCCCGCAACCGGCTCGAACTGGATGACGACGGGACAGCTCCTGCATCACATCAGCAACGCCTGCGGTACCTCGATCAAAGGCTTTGTCACGGGAGACTGGGGCATGCCCGAAGGAATGGAGCTCAGCGACCTGAGTCCGGAAGACATGCTCCCGCCGGCTGAAAAACTGCCGGCAGTGCAGAGCGTTGAAGAGGCAAAAACACTTCTGGAGGAAGACAGACAGCTTTCGCATGAGATGCTGAATTCCGTCAGTGAGGAGCAGCTCACCGGCACAATCGCGCAGGCGCCGTGGGATCCGATGGAGATGCCGCTCGGCGTTCGCATGCTTCAAATGGTCGACCATCTCAAGCAGCACAAGGGGCAGCTCTTCTACTACCTGAAACTGCAGGGCCAACCGGTGAATACGGGAGATCTCTGGGGCATGTGATTCCAGTCCGACGTATCGTTCCAACCATGAAACACCCTGTACGCCTGCGCGTGCAGGGTGTTTTACATGGAACTCCAGCACCGTTTCTGTCTGTTACGTTTATGTGTAGAATAAAAGGAGCAAAAATATTCTGCATAATTTAGACGAGCATATTATTATATCACATATCAACAGACGGACGATAAAAATGAAACAGACAGGAAAATGGACGACGCAGGATATGCCTTCGCAGGCAGGAAGAACAGTCATTGTAACCGGGGCAAGCTCGGGCATCGGATTCGTTGCGGCACGCGAACTGGCAGGAAAGGGGGCGCATGTCGTACTGGCGGTGCGCAATACAGAAAAAGGAGAAAACGCGATGCAGCGTATTCGGGGAGAATATCCCGATGCGCGACTTGAAATGCGGGAACTTGATCTCGCTGATCTTGCATCCATCGAGCGGTTCGCTTCGGAATTCCGCGGCACACACGAGCGGCTCGATCTCCTGATCAACAATGCCGGAGTGATGGTTCCGCCGTACACCAGAACCGCGGACGGATTCGAACTGCAGATGGGTGTCAATCATCTTGGTCATTTTGCGCTCACGGGACATCTGCTCGATCTGCTTCGAAGCACCGCGGAATCGCGTGTGGTCACCGTGAGCAGTGGCGCGCACAAGATGGGACGCCCTGACCTGGAAGATCTTCACTGGGAACGGCGCAGTTACCGCAAATGGCAGGCATATGGAGATAGCAAGATCGCGAACCTGCACTTTACGTTTGAACTGCAGCGCCGTCTTGCAGAGGAAGGCGCCCCGACGATTGCCGTTGCCGCACATCCCGGTGTCGCGATGACCGAACTGCAGCGGCACTCCTCGTTTCTGGAATGGTCGAGTCGCCTGATCGCTCACGACGTCGAGCAGGCAGCGCTGCCAACGCTCCGCGCGGCCACGGAATCCTCCGTGCGCGGAGGAGAGTACTTCGGTCCGGATGGTTTTCTCGAGATGAGCGGGTCTCCCGTTCGCGTGCAGCCGATTCAGCGCGCGCAGGATGAGGAGGTTGCGCGGCGTCTCTGGGAACGCTCCACCGAGCTGACGGACGTGCACTACGAGCGCCACGCCGCGCGCAGCGCCGCCTGAACGGCCGCATATATCCGGTAGTTCTGGATAAACATATCGTGTTTCTGTATCTTGTTCCTGGCAGACAAAACACACCGCGGTGTTCATCACGCCGAGCGCCGCGGTGCTTCATTTCCTCCTACAGCTGACAGGGACCGCCATGGAACCGACCGACGCCCCCACGATACGTGTGGCCCCAATTCTGAGGACCATCCTTCTCCTCGCCGCCATCCATTCATTCGCGACCGGCGTTGGCCTGATCGTGCAGCCCGTTCCCATCCTTGAATGGGCGGGATGGGGTACGATTGAGCAGCATTTCTTTCCGGCGCAGGGCGGAGTGTTCCATATCCTGATGGCGTTGCTCTATATGCTCGCCTACCGTTCCGCATCGGTGCGAGGAATGCTGATGCCGTTTATCATCCTCGTGAAAACGGTCGCGGCGGTCTTTCTCCTCCTCTACTACACTGCCGTTGAACCCATCTGGATGGTGCTTGCTTCAGCATTGACCGATGGATTGTTTGCGGCAGTCTTTCTGTACCTCTTTCTTCGATCACGCAGTCCGGTTCCTCGCATCTGAAACCCGAAATCCCTTCAGCGTGTTGTTCAGATACTCTGCAATCAACTGGACGGTGTGATGGAAAAGATTATCTGTATATCCGGGACGAACCGTCCCGGCAATTACACGCTTCGCGCTCTGCGCATTGTCGCTGATGAACTTCAGCGCAGAGCGATGAATCCCGTTATTCTCGATGCATGTGAGATGACGCTTTCCTTCCCGGGCAGTCCGGAAACGGAAGATGCCGGCCGGCTGCGTGCCGCTGTCCGCGAAGCGGCAGGAGTGGTAATCGCCTCACCGGAATACCATGGCAGCTTCAGCGCCATGACGAAACTGATCATCGAAAATCTCGGTTTTCCTTCGTCACTTGAACAGAAGCCGGTCGCGCTGCTCGGCGTGGCATCGGGACGCATCGGTGCGATCAAAACCCTTGAACAGCTGCGCAGTGTCTGTTCCCATGCTGGAGCGATCGTCATGCCGGGCGCGGTCTCCATCGCGGGTATCCGGAAGGTGTTCGATGAGTCCGGCGCGATTGTCGACGCCAATGCCGAGAAAGCGCTGCGCGGAGCGGCCGCATCCCTTGT
Source organism: uncultured Ignavibacteria bacterium (assembly GCA_913061095.1). Classification (GTDB taxonomy): domain Bacteria; phylum Bacteroidota; class Ignavibacteria; order SZUA-365; family SZUA-365; genus BM516. The sequence goes on along the minus strand of CAJXVM010000002.1, from coordinate 248,267 downwards.
GAAGTTCATCGAGGAATTCGTGCATCCGCGGCAGGTGCTCGAGGAAATGGTCCGACAGGACGGTCCGCCCTGGTCTGCGACCGTCTGATGCCGGCGACGACGTGAAATTTCCCTCCAAAAATCCTATATTTCCCACGTCTTTATCGTACATCTACATGCCGGGCCGCTCGATCCACGATCTGAGCGGACGGCGCTTCTGTCATTTGAACGGAGGACTGTCATGGAGGCGCAGACTGATAGTGTCTGGCGTATCACGGTGGACGAAAAGCTGGGAGATCGGCTGTTTCGTATCCTCGTGGCACGTCTGAAACCTGGAGCCGAGCTTGTCGTCGACGAGCTCGATTGCTGGGAGGCGGAAGAAGAAATTGTCATCGGACCGGATGAACTTGCGGCTGCAATGCACATCACGGAGGATCATGCCTCGGTGCCGGAATGGCAGTCGCTCGAGGAGGGACAGGTCTACCTGGCCGGCGCCGTTCGCACCGCGGAGCCCGCTGCTGCCGTCCCGCGTATCGCGGTGACACGCGGCACAACGCAGCTGCTGCGCGTCGATCAGTTTGTCAAGGAGCGCGTGAAGATCCGCTACCATAAGGCGCTGCGGAAGGAGGGACATGATGCCTGATAAGCTGAAAAGGGAAGACCTTGTATTCCATTTTCTGAATGTGGGATTCGGGGACACCTGTATCGTTCAGTTTCCCGAGGATGCAAACGGTGAGCGGGAGTACGGCGTCATCGACTGTTACAAGGCAAACAAGACGCTGGCCTATCTCGCGAAGCTCCAGCAGCGTGATGGACTTACGCAGGAGAAGCGGCTGGCCTTCGTCTGCGCAACGCATCCGCATTACGATCACATCGCTGGCATATCGTCGCTGCTGCGCTCCGCGTACTGTCCGATGGAATTCTGGGACAGCGGTTTCCGTCACAAGTCCGCAACATATGCGGGCATTCTCGAGAATGTCCTTGCACAGGGCGTGAACATGCGCCGGGTGACCTCCGGGATGGAGGGGTATTTCGGGCGCGTCCGCATCACGGCACTCGCGCCCTCGGTTTCCCTGCGCAATCGCTACGCCACATACGGGGTGGACATGAACAACGCATCGATCGTGCTTCGTTTCGAGCATACCAGCGACGACGCGATCCTCATGCGTTCCCGGGAATACCGCGGAACGCAGAGCGCCGAGGCAGTGCGCGATGCGGGCAGGTCTGTCGTCATTCTCGCGGGCGACGCCGAGTACGACAGCTGGTCGTATGTAACACAGGAGTATCCGCAGCTGGAACGCAGCAGTGAGCACGATCCGCTCGTGAAAAAAGTCGTGAGCTATCTCTCTGCCGCCGTCATCAAGGTTGCGCATCACGGCAGCATGCACAGCGCGCCGCTCGACCTCTATGAAAAAATGCATCCGGAGCTTGCGATCATTTCGACGAAGCAGGAGCAGAGCACGCGCACGCTGCGCCATGGGGATGTCACGCGCGACCTCTTTCCCCATCGCACGGCCACGCTTGCCCTGGAGGAATGCGGAACGGAGATTCTGACGACCGACGGAAGCTATGAGCAGACTTTCGTACCGCAGGGTGGGGACCAGGATCTGGCGAATCCCGGAAGCATCGTTGTCGCCGTTGCTCCCGGAGGACGGCCGCGACGACGCAAGCTGGGTGATACGGCGGACCAGGTACCGGAGCCACCGCCTACGGAGTAGCGAAACCGCCGTTTCCGTCAGTGCGGGCATGACGGGGGCGATGCAATTCCTTCCCTCCGGGGGAAGCATTTTTCAACGGACTGGCTATGACGGTCCGTCGCGCATGATAAACAGAATCGTCACCCTGAACGCTGTCGAAGGGTGACGATTCTCTGTATCGATTTCATGCCTGCACTCTATTAGGGGTGCATCCATGTCGTTATTCGAAGTACATCGCGATACGAGGGGGCTGCGGTTCTCGTCCCCAGACGGAGGCTGCAAGTTCCGGGGGCAGGGGACGATAGAAGATATCCAGCGTCCCGTTGTTGCTGATTTTTCCCCGCGTTGCGATAGAGCCGTACAGGAACACCTCTCCTCTCCCGTAGAAGGATCCGTCGCACACAATATTTGCCGTATGCTTTGCGTCTTCCGCGAACACATTCCCCATGACAACGATGCAGAGATGCTCATCCGCCTCGCGAGCGACCGAGCGTGCATCCGATCCGTAGAGCCGGAGATCCCCTTCAACGAAGATTACGCCGGTTCCTCGGATATTTGCTTTCAGATTGCAGTGTCCCTTGATCAGCCAGAATCCGGGATCCGAGGCTTCGCCGATATGAAGCTCACCGGCCAGCGTCGTGCTCGAGGCATAGGTGCGTGTGGCGAGCTGCTCCCATCGCACGAGATTGATCGCGGGCAGATCGATCTGTGGATGTCTGTATACACCGACACCGCCACGATTGACATTCGGCAGGAAGACGCTCTCCGCGGGTACGTGCGCGTCATTCAACGTGCTGCTGTATGTCCCGAAGCCCTGCACGAGCGTCGCGTCGCTGATAATGAGATTCCCGTTGGTGTGCACATTGGCGTTCCAGCGCCGGCGGGCGAGATCGCGCACGACGATGTCCCCGTCCAGATGCAGGTTCTCCCCCGCGAACAGGGCGTATCGCAGAGCGTTCGGTGTATCCCACACGCCCGGCCGCTCGATGATGGCCTCCGCACGGGCGGACGCGTCCTCCACACTGCTGCGCGCAACGACGAAGCAGGCGTTATCCCCGTTCGCGTCGGCGTTCACGAAATCGTGCCAGTCCGTCGGCGTCGCTTCGATCAGCACACCCGGCAAGGTGATCTCCTCGGGCAGCTCTTCGCGCGCCCAGTCGGGTTCATCCGTAATTCTGCGAACGGCGTATTCGACGCCGGACACGGCGAGTTCACGTGCCTGGATTGCACTGCTGCGGACCTCATCGTCCCCCGCCTTTTCCGCGGGAGAGCCAACGCTCTGTACGGCCGTATATACTGTCGTGACCACGAGGCCGAGCAGTATATACGTCATCAACTTGTCCATAATTCCTCCGCTGTATGAATGATATGAGAATACTCGTGTCAGTTCCACGGTGTACGCGTTCGCGGTGTACGCGTTCCGTATCCCGGACGATACCGCGGTCGCACCTGTCGGACAGGGGCGGAGGCAGGCTGGTGTGAACAAAGGTAACAGCGCAATCTTTCAGCAGCCTGAAAGCAGCATTACAGTTTGCTGAATCAGTAATGCAATGGACCGATGACGCCGTTTGCCATCGGTCCATGTATCATGGTATCTCCGAACGCACCCCATTGCAGCGGTTTCCCGTGGTTCAGTGTAACGCCACGGCTTTTACCGTCACGGATGCATTGTTGCCGAGGCGCACCCAGTACTGTCCCGGTGGCAGTCCGCCAAGCGGGACATGCAGCACAGTGCTCTTATGTACCTGCCAGGAGCGCAGCACCTGTCCAACGGCGTCAAGCAGTTCCACATGTCCCTGACTACCCGCGGGCAGCACCGCATGGACATCGATCTGCTCGGATGCAGGATTCGGATAGACCGTGAGATCCATGGGTGCGGTTGCACGGACCCGCTTCACCGGGGTTGCACCGGCAAACCTCAGGATAAGCTTCGGGCGCTTTTCCTCCACCGGATAGTCGCTGGTGGCGAACACCAGCGCGCGGTAATGCGACTCCTCTTCGAGGAGGATGACAAATCCGTGGCTCCGGTCGGGGAAACGGTAGAGCATGTCGCGCAGCAGTTCCGTCACATCCACATGATAGGTCTGATGTCCATTGACCGACGCCGGCATGAGCACCTGATGGTAGTCGGTGTAGGACGGCTGGTTGTCCCAGGAAATCTCCTGTTCGGTCCACGGAGTAATGACGCGTCGGATGAATGCACGGTTCGGACCGCTCCACGGCTGATGCTCGCCGTCGAATGTTCCCTCGGGATTGTTCGCGAGAATCAACTCGGCTGAAAGCAGGTCTCTGCGGCGAATGTCGGAAAGGTCGAAGGCGATGTAACTCCGCGCGTACACCGGCACGCCCTGGTCGGTCCAGGCATGAACCAGCATCTCGGTGTGCTCGGCGTAATTTCGCGCGGCCTTGTTGTAGAGCGGATCGTCCCAGACCATGGCATCCTTGCCGTCTTCGGGCCCGGGCTGCAGGACGATGGTGGACTGGGCGGAAAGCGTTGCTCCCGTGGCCAGGAGCAGCAGGGTGATAAGCAGCGGACGCATGGGACCCTCCTCGGTTCTGTTGCTGACTGAATTGCGGCGATTCCTCATCGCCGTTCCGCGCTTTATTTCGCGGTCTGCAGTCAATCTACATCGATGAGCGGAGTGGTTCTTCCAATCCGCGCGCGAATGCTTTCATTATCGGCGTGTTCCGGCGACGCCAGGCTTCCATCGCGCATACCGTACCTTGGAATTCACTTTCTGCTGATCTACATTTCTTTCACGGTTTCAGAGAGTCCGGAAAGGAGAATCTGCCTGCCTGGGGCCTGGCGGGATGCCGCGCGCTGGTGAATGTCACGCGCTGGTGAATGCCGTGCGCTGGTGAATGCCGCGCGCTGGCGGGATGCCGCGTGAGCGGGGAATCCCATTAAACGCTGCGATGTTGATCAGCAGGAGGTGAGGCATCCGACAGAGTATCACGTCAAGAGAGAGCATATGAGACGCATCAGACAGACCGCGATTCTAATTATGTGCATGATGGCCCTGTTCGGCGCGGCGCGCGCGCAGGTCCCAATCCCCGAAATGGAGCTGCGGACAGACGACAGGGGACTCGAGATCGTGAATACGGCCAATGCTCCCTATCTGCTCGTCAACGTTACCGTCATGTGGGAGGGGAGCGAGAAGCGCTGGTCTCACTTCCCCGACGAATTGATTCTGGAAGCACAGCAGGGCACCGCGATCCCGTACGCCGCATTTGCCGGCGACTACCAGCCGGGCCAGGAAAACGGTGCGCCGACTATCGTTTCATTCATCCTGCTCAGCGAAAACGACAAGTACGTCGCGTTGAATTTTCGGCGCAGCGCGGATGGCGGCTTTGTCGGCGATGACGATCTCAACCGCGAACTGACGCAGCTTTACCAGCGCCTTCCTCCGCCGATGCCCCCCGATACGGGGAAATGACCGGGGCCGCAGGTCCGTTGCGCCGGACAGTTGTCATTCCCGCGCGAAATCACTACAATAGTGCCACAGGATTTCCCTCCACTATCCATCGCGACATTTTCTGGCCGAGGCTGATATGAGTGAAGCAAGCGAAAGCAGCGAACATTCCGGACATCTTGTCGAGGGAGCAAAAGAGGCGCTGCTGGAGTCGATCGAGGAGATCGGCATGGAGCGTCTGGATTATACCCGGCACGCCCAGTGGCTCAAGCGCCTCAACAGCTTTTTCAATGTGCTGGTCGTCCTGCTCGGTGTTGCGACACCCGCCGTAGTGACCTACCTGACGCAACTGCCGAATCCGGATCCTTCGCTCACGCTCAAGACGATTCTTCTCGTCGGCGTGGCCGCTGCCGTGGCGACGCTGCGCGGACTGTTCAAATGGGGAGAGAAGTACGGCTTCGCGCTCATGACCGCGATGAAGCTGCGCGAACTCGAATCCTACGCGCGACTGGAACTCGAGGAAATCCTGCATACCACAAATGATATGATGATGTACGGACGCCTGTCAACACTCAACAGGGAGCTTCAGGAGGAATGGACCGCCATCGTGCGCCGTCAGCTCGTAAGTGAAGGCTACGGCTCCGAGGGACGGGACGCCGGCACACGGAAGTAACGGGCGGGGGAGGGAATACCACTAAGGAATGAGCACTGTATCGTTGTATTAAACGTTCTGACTTATGAGTCAGAAAAATGACTGCCCGGTCAGAAAAATGACCGGTGTATCAAGATGCTTGCGAAACTCCCGGATCGATATCGGTCCGGGATTTTTTTTTCCGGTCTGGGGAACTACTGCGAAGCTAAAGGCTGTTCTAGTATCTGTCTAAGATAATCCATCAAAGAAGTCAGCAAAAATAAAACAGTTAAGCTTTTCACTGAACAATCTTCCATTACATAGAGAGAGGTTTCCATGAAATACACAGTCTCCCTGTTCATCGCAGCTTTCATGCTTGCAGCATCAACTATGACAGCCCAGCAGGCTCGCCTGCAGGTCATCCACAACGCCGCCGATCCGGCAGCAGCAACCGTCGATCTGTACGTCAACAATTCCATCTTTCAGGATGATTTTGATTTTCGCACAGCAACGCCGTTTGTTAACGTTCCTGCCGGCGTTTCGCTTGCGATTGGAGTTGCCCCCGGGAACAGCACTGGTTCTGGTGACATCATCACCACTTTCAATGTGACTTTCGATGCGAACAAGACCTACATCGCGGTTGCCAACGGCGTGCTGACGCCTGCCAACTTCGCCGCGAATCCCGATTCCCGCAGCACCGCATTCACGCTTTTCAGCACCGATATGGGACGCGAGACGGGCAGCAGCGCCACTGGCGTTGACATCAACGTGCTGCATGGCGCAACTGATGCGCCGACCGTCGACGTCATCAACCGCGGCTCCGGCATTCTCGTCAACGACGCGGCCTACGGCGACATGACTGGTTACGTCACTGTTCCTGCCGCCAGCTACAAACTCGATATCACCCCGGGCAACGACAATAATACCATCGTGGCTTCCTATCTGGCCGACCTCTCCGGTCTCGGTGGCGGCGCCGCTGTCGTGTTCGCTTCCGGTTTCCTCGCTCCGGCGAACAACCAGAGTGGTCCTGCATTCGGACTTTACGCGGCATTGCCGAACGGCACCGTGGTTGCGCTTCCGAGCATTCCGCCTCCCACGGCCCGCCTGCAGGTGATCCACAACGCCGCGGATCCCGCAGCTGCGGTTGTAGACATCTATGTGAACGGAACCCTGTTCCAGGATGACTTTGCCTTTCGCGCTGCCACGCAGTACGAGACCGTCCCGGCCGAAGTGCTGCTGACCATCGGCGTCGCGCCCGGAAACAGCACCGGTCCCGGCGACATCATCGCCACCTTCCCCGTGACTCTCAGCGACACCAAGACCTACGTGGTTGTTGCCAACGGAGTGCTGAATCCGGCCAACTTTGCCGCCAATCCCGATTCCCGCAGCATCGCATTCACGCTCTTCAGCACCGATGGCGGACGTGAAGTAGGAACGACTGCGACGGGTGTCGATTTGAACGTGCTGCATGGCGCCACCGATGCTCCGGCAGTTGACGTGATCGCCCGCGGCGTGGGCACTATCGTCGATGATGCTGCTTACGGCGACTTCACCGGCTACTTCACCGTTCCCGCAGGCAGCTACATCCTCGACATCACACCGGGCGGCAATAACAACGTCGTGGTGGCCTCGTACCTTGCTGACCTCTCCGGTCTTGGCGGCGGCGCCGCGGTTGTGTTCGCATCCGGCTTCCTCGCTCCGGCCAGCAATCAGAACGGTGCGCCGTTCGGACTCTTCGCAGCGCTGCCGAACGGTACCGTGGTTGCGCTTCCGCTCAGCGTCTATGTCGATGTGATGGCCGGCGGTTGCCCGAATCCCTTCAACGTCCGCGCCAAGGGTAAGCTCCCCGTTTCCGTTCTCGGAACGAACTGGTTCGACGTGACGAATATCGATGCTTCGACCGTGCGTCTCAACGGTGTGATGCCGACCGGCAAGCCCGGTGCGGGCGACGTCGCCTCGCCGTTCATGGGCGTGCCCTCGAACTGCTGGGATTGCAGCAATGGCGGTACGGACATGTATAACGACTGGACCTTCAAATTCAAGCGTCCGGCCGTCACAGCCACGCTCGGTTCCGTCATGAACAACGACTGTGTGTCCGTGACCGTGACCGGCCAGCTCAACGACGGACGCGCGTTTGTCGGAAGCGACATCCTTCGCATCATCAAGCCGGGCGGCAAGGGTCCGCGCAAGTCCATCGCCGAAGGCGGTGAGCTCAGCTTCGCCCTCGAGCAGAACTCACCGAACCCCGTCGTTTCCGGCACCAGCTTCCGCTATGCGCTGCCTGAGGCCGGCAACGTGACGCTCGAGGTCTTCAACAGCCTCGGCCAGCGGGTCGCCACCGTGGTTCGCGGTATGCGCTCCGCCGGTGTGCACACGGCGACGTGGAACGGACTCAGCGATGTCGGCGGCGCACTGCCCGCAGGCATGTACATCTACCGTCTGCAGTCCGGTCAGCAAATTTCCTCGAAGATGCTGGTGATCGCGCGCTAAATAGGTGAACGCCATCATCATCCACGGCAGCGGCTCCCTTCGGGGAGCCGCTGTTTTTATATATGCATCTCGACCGTGGGAGGGAAGTTGCATTTACCCGGACAACATAGTATGATATTATCAGAATAAATGCAGTATATCTGAAACCGGTCCATGGGGGTACCGTGCAAATGGCCATCACAGAGAACACCCTTCATGCCTGCTTTACCTTGGCTGTCGCGCTTGCCGTCTGTCTGATCGGATCCGGATGCGGGAGCAACGGGGATGACGCCGTGTCACCCGGCAGCCAGGCCTATGACAGCACCCGATATGCATTCATTCCGGCCGGAAGCTTCCTGATGGGAGATTCTACCGGCCATGCGGAGTGGTTCGAGCAGCCGGTTCATCAGGTGGCCCTGGCATCGTCATTTCTGATGAGCCGCACGGAAGTGACGCAGGCGCAATTCACCGCCGTGATGGGATACAATCCGAGCCACTTCGACGGAGAGGATCTGCCCGTGGAACAGGTCAGCTGGGATGAGGCGGTCGCGTACTGCAATGCCCTTTCGGAGCTGGAAGGACTGACTCCCTGCTACAGTGACACCGGGATGAATACGGTCTGCGACTGGACGGCGAATGGCTACCGGCTTCCGACCGAAGCGGAATGGGAGTATGCCTGTCGTGCAGGCACGACAACGGACTACTTTACGGGTGAGATGACGCATGAAAGCAATACGCCGCTTGACTACGCGCTGAATGCGGCGGGCTGGTATGGCGGGAATTCGGGCGGAGAGTCGCATCCCGTCGCCGGCAAGTGGCCGAATGATTTCGGACTGTATGACTTGCACGGGAACGTGTGGGAGTGGTGCTGGGACTGGTGGAGCTGGAACGCGTACGATAGTACGGCACAGGTTGATCCACGCGGTCCCGCACCCAGCGACGGCCGCGTCTGTCGCGGCGGCTGTTTCTTCTGCCTGGCATCGGAATGTCGCTCGGCCTACCGGGTCGGCGTTCCCTTCGATGAGGTCAGGGCGGTCTGGATTCTGGGATTCCGCGTTGTGCGGAAGTATCCCTGATGTGCGGCGGGAAGTCTGTGAACTGGTGAGCTGTTCTCCGGGAGGCGTCCGAGAATGGGATCTGGAGCACAGGGAGTAGCAGAGCAGTAACGACGAAGGCCCTGATTTCTCAGGGCCATGCTCGTCTCTGAACTGTCGGGGTGGCCGGATTTGAACCGACGACCTCCTGCTCCCAAAGCAGGCGCGATACCGGGCTACGCTACACCCCGATGTATCGCAATATAGACGGAAATGCGCGCAGGAGCAAGATGCGGGGGCTTGACTGTCGTCCTTTTCGATGCCGGAAGGCAGAAGCGGCGCGGTGGCGAGCAGGGGAGCGTCACCTGATGACAACGGCGTGTGAGACGGACTCGGAAGGGAGGCGCGCTCGCAGGATGTAGACGCCGGCGGGCAATCCCGGCACCGTGAATGGGATGCTGATGACGCCTCTTCGCATCCAGCCGTCATGGAGAGTGCGCACTGTTCTTCCCAGCAGGTCGTGGAGTGTGCATCGCATATGGTGCTCGCCGCGGACAGTGATGGTGACCGTGCCATCCGTGACGAGCGGCTGCGGCCATATGGCGGTAATCTCGAGATCGGACGGGGTGGGAGGCGGAAGGCGCTGCGCATCAAGGACGGCAGCCGCGATATCCACGCGCCAGACATCTCCTCGCCTCAATGCGGCACAGTACAGCGTGTGCGAGTTGAGTGCGAAGTATGCTTTCTCTCCTTCACTGAAGACAGGAGCGAGGGAAATGATCCTGACGGTATGATCCCTGCCGTCGATGAGACAGAGACTGTCTCCCGCCAGGACGAGCAGCTGTCCCTGCACCGCACCGAGCAGACGATCCTTCGCACGCATCTCGCGGACCGGCTCCCACGTGCGGCAGCCGTCTTCCGACATCATGAGAGCCTCGTCGCTCGCAGCATAGATGCGCGATGCACAAAAAGCCATCTCATTGAATGAAATTTCGTTTCTCCAGTACGTGTCGGTCCAGCTGCCGCCTGCGTCCGATGAATACCACCAGTGATATGCCGCGCGGTTGCAGTCCCTCGTGTGGAGCGTCATCGCGAGCAGCGTATCCCCGTTGACTCGTATCGAATTCCCGGGCACGATGTATTTGCTGGAAAGGATCCCCTCCGTTTTCCAGTGCAGACCGCGGTCTCCGGAACTAAGAACGGTAACCTCATAGGGCCAGGTCTCCAGATCAAGGTAGGCGAGCGTGTACATGCGGTCGCCGTGCTGCGCGATGGCGGAGAGTTGGCCGATCTCACTGTCCGGGCGCTGCTTCCAGGTCACGCCCCAATCGGTCGAGAACAGGGCGGTCTTTCCGTGGTTCATCTGATGGAACGCATAGAGGGTGTCCCCGAATTCAGTCAGTGACAGCTGACGGAACCCGCCGAATGACGATGTGCACCATGTTGTCCCGCCGTCACTGCTCCCGAGACGACCGCTGCCGCCTCCGTCCAGGATCAGTGCCGATTCCGTCGCATATACTCCCTCGACTGCAATACTGATGCCCGGACCCGTCATTTCCCAGTATTCGGTATCGAGTCGATGTCTGTAGAGCTGCCCGTCGTTCACGATCGGGGAGACAAACTGCGTATGCACCAGACAACTGCGGCCGTCAGCGATCAGCCTGGCATTTCGGAAACCCGGAAGGAGCGCCATTTCCTCCCAGAGCGCGTCAGGATTCGTGCTGCGGTACAGCGTGCCTTCCGACACGGCCCAGAGATGATTTCTGCCGGCATACATCTGCGTGACATGTTTCAGCTGCGGGATGCTCCCGGTTGCCGTCCATGTAATGCCATCGTCGGATTTGCGCACGGTGTATGGCGTGCTCCTTTCCGATGCATAGTAGCGACCGCCGAATGCTGCCATGCAATCAAAGCTGTTGTCGCTGACAGGAGTCCATGTTCTGCCGCCGTCCGATGAATAGCCGGTCCCCTGCCAGATCAGCGCCCAGATGCGCGGTCCCTCACAATGCGTGATCCACACATTGGCGGTCTGTGGTGCGGTGATTTCCTCAATCGTCGCTCCGCGATCTCCCGAATGCCAGCTGCTTCCGGTCACGGAAAACGGATTCGTGACGTAGACATGATCTCCGTCGGCGAGGAGTTTTGTACCGTAGACATGCGCCAGCGACACGAACACTTCGCTTCCTGAATCCCGGCGATACAGAATCGAGTCGCTGCCCATGATGTACAGCGCATCATCCGCCGCCGTGGCGGCAATACACAATGTTCCGGTCGGAATTCCCGTGGTTTCGAGCGTGGACCAGTTTTCACCCATATCCGTCGATGCATATATCCCGCTTCCGACCGCGAAGAGTGTGTCATTTCGCATGCAGATGTCTGTGTACGTATGCGTGCTCTCGACGATGCGCTCGAGCTGTGCCCAGCCCGACGGCGCCGCGAGAAACAGCAGCGCTGTGAGGACGATGCATCGAAGAACGGTGTGGGATGTTCGAAGATCTCGCATGTGTCGCTCGTCCTGTGTTGACCTGTCAAACGTCCGTGCGTGCGGACAGATGTCGCACTCGGATCGTGCGGAACACAAGATAGTGTATGGAATGCGTGCGTTCTTTCACTTCCCGCGCGTGTTTTATCAATCCCCGTCACAGATGGCGTTGCTCCCGCTCCGGATGCGCGAGCTTCGGCTTGATCCACCCCGGTTACGCGTGCTTCGGCTCGGCCCGCCCCGGATGCAGACTCGCCGGTCCCGCCATGCGGGTTGAGGCGAGAATCAGCAGCAGCGCCGCGGCGAGAAGGACGAGATCGATCAGCACACCCAGACGAAGGGCACCGAACAGTCCGTACAGAATACCCGTATGTACTGGATAGATTCAGCCAGTTTCAAGGGGGAGTGCCGGCTGATCAGTATCCGTAGAATCTCGGGTACTCGTCGACGGGGATTTCCGTGACATTGCCGTATGTGTCGCGATGGACGGCAAACAGCGCTTCGGGGCACCCGCGGCGGCGCAGGAGCATCTTCGACCAGTCGTCGGGGGGGATCATGACGTGAAAGCAGATGCGCATTTCCCACTCGCGGCTGAGAAAGGTCCAGTGTTCCACGATCAGATGCTGGGGATAGGTCATCCAGCGGCCGAAGAAATCATTCCCGTTGATGTCCAGTTCGGGATGCGCTTCAGCCAGCCAGTCGATGAAATGCTGACGGTGCCTGATCTCCGCACCGGGAGACGGATGTTCCCACTCGATCATATTGACGGCAAGCGGTAGCCGCTGCAAGGAACCGTTGTGACGCGCCGTGAGGAGTATCCGCAAACTGTCGCCGCTGCCGAGGGACATCGGTGCGATGCGGATCTCAGCCACGCTGTCATCCTCGTCGAGCAGGTAGCGGTCGAGCTGCGCGTGCAGCCCGCTGTCGGACTCGAGCGTTAGACGCACGATACCCGCGAAGCCCGGACCGGGACGCATGGATACGATGAACACGCCGCCACCGCCGGCACAGGAGCGGATCGCACGGTAGGACGTATGCAGGGTGAACGTTCCCTCGTCATTCTCGATCGGCTGCGGCTCCGGAGGGAGCTCCTCGGTGAACATCTCAAGGCAGCCGGACAGGAGGAATGCCGTGCACAGCAGCATCGCAGTCGGCAGTGTGGCATGCAGCAGTGCCCGTGCGGAGAATCGGTGCGGTCGGTATGATCTGCGGTCCATGATACGTGCTCCGGAATGTGCGGACATCCCTGAGACACTTCGGAAGGAAAAAAGTCACGCAGATACGACAAAGGGCGAACCGCCGGTGCGATTCGCCCTCTCATGTCATGCAGTGACTGCAGGAATCAGAAGGTGACCAGCGGCTTGATCACACCGTCTTCCTTGCTGTCCATCAGTTCGAAAGCCTTTTCGATGTCATCGAAGCCGAATGTATGCGTCGTCATGGGGGTGGGATCAACGCGCCCGTTTTCGATCAGGCGCAGCAGACGTCCCATGCGCTCGCGTCCGCCGGGACACAACCCGGTGCGGATGACCTTGTCGCTCATGCCGACACCCCAGTCCTCACGCGGAATCTTCACGTACTCGCCTTCACCGAAATACCCTGCGACAGACACCGTGCCTCCGGGACGCACGGCGCGAATCGCCGCTTCGAACGTGACCTGCGCACCGAGCGCCTCGATCGCGGAATCCACGCCGTCACCGCCTGTCAGATCGCGGATGCGCTCGACAGGATCCTCCTTTGTGAAGTCCACGACTTCATCCGCGCCGAAATGCCTTGCCAGTTCCTGGCGCTTCGGAACGCTCTCGACGGCGATGATCAGTCCCGCCCCGCGCAGCTTCGCGCCCACGGTGGCCATCAGTCCGACCGGACCCTGCGCGAACACGGCCGCTGAGCCGCCGATGGGGATATTGGCATGTTCCGCGCCCATGAATCCGGTGCTCATCATGTCGGTGGTGTACACGGCGGATTCGTCAGGGACACTGTCGGGTATCGGTGCGAGATTGGCCTCCGCATTGTTGACGTGGAAATATTCGGCGAACACGCCGTCCTTGATGTTCGCGAACTTCCAGCCGCCAAGCATCTGCTGGCACTGCGAGGTGTAACCGCGGAGACAGTTTTCGCAGGTGTAGCAGGGCGTGATGGCGTTCACGGCGACGCGGTCGCCCGGTTGCGCGACAGATACCTCGCTGCCGACGCTTTCAACGACGCCGACGGCCTCGTGTCCGAGCGTGATATTCTCCCGCTCACCGATCGCGCCCTTGACGGTATGCGTATCGGATGTGCACACCAGCGCAGCGGTCGTTCTCACGATGGCGCCGGTCGGACCGGGATCCTCGGGTACGGGCTTCTCCATGACGCCTGTTTCTCCAATGTTCTTCATGACAAATGTCTTCATCTGCCTGGCCATATGTTCTTCTCCTGGTCATGATGTCACATGTCCCTGTGGCCGTCTGCACCGAACCGCCGAATGCTCCGCATTCGACGCGACAGAATGAAAGAAGCGATGTTCTGGTCGACTCCCACTCTCCCGACAGCCGGCGCAGCGGCGTCGGGGTATATATATTACCTACGGCTTTTTGTCCCCAATGTCAAATTCCGAAGCCGATTCGCGCATGCGAATCCATTTCGCGGCAGTGTCGCGATCCGGAATCCCTGTAGTCGAATCGTTGTTGGTTTATGGTTGTTGGTTATTGGTGTTTGAGCATTTCATCCAGGCGGTCTTTTTCCCGTATGGCGGCATTCATCCTCACGAACGTGAGTATGATCATGCCGACGACGAAGAAACCGACGAGGGAGAGGATGCTCAAGCGGGCACTGCCGGTGAGCTGACGGATGAGGGCGAAGGCGATGGGACCCCAGATGGCGGAGAATTTTTCGAAGACGGAAAAGAAGCCGAAGAATTCGGCCGAGGCGGCGGGCGGGATGATGCGGCTGTATAGGGAGCGTGAGAGGGCCTGGCTGCCGCCGAGCACGAGTCCGACCACGGCACCGAGTATCCAGAACTCCATGGGCTCCGTCATGAAGAACGCGTACACGACCACCCCCGTCCAGATCGCGAGCGATGCGATGACCATGTTCTTGCTGCCGTAGCGCTTCGCCAGCATGCCGAAGAGCTGGGCCCCGAGCACGCCGACGAACTGTATCATCAGCAGCGCACCCATCAGCGTGAGTGTGTCGAAGTCGAGTTCCTCGCTGCCGTACACCGTCGCCATGGCGATCACGGTCTGGATGCCGTCGTTGTATATCATGAAAGCCAGGAGAAAAATGCCCATCTGCCGCAGCGAACGGATTTTCTTCATCGTCAGCACAATGCGGCGGAAGCCGTCGGCGACGAGACGGGTCGTTGCGGGACGCGAACCGTGCAGCGGCGGCTCCTCGAGACGCGAGAAGGTGATCAGCGCGAAGCCACCCCACCAGAGTCCGACGCTCCCGAGCGCCACGCGCACGGCCATCACTTCGCTGATGCCGATCACTCCGTGAAACTGCACCAGCAGAAGCTGCAGGAGAAAAAGAATGCCGCCTCCCGCGTACCCGTAAGCATAGCCCTTGCCCGAGACGACGTCCTGCATGTTCGGCGCGGCGATGTGTGGGAGGAAGGAGTCGTAGAACACGTTGGCGGACACGAAGCTGAAGTTCGCGACCATGAACAGCAGCAGGGCCGGAAGCACGTCCCCTGCATCCACGAAAAACAGCAGCAGGGAGCTGAGGCTGCCGAGATAGCAGAAAAACATCAGGAAGCGCTTTTTCGTGGCAGTGGAATCGGCGATGGCGCCGAGAATGGGGGAGGAGAGGAGAACGAACAGGGCGGAGAACCCGAGGGCGTAGCCGTAGAGCGACGTCGCCGTGAGGCCAGACACACCGAGCAGGGCGATGTCGATGCCGCCCTCGGGCACGACGACCTTATCGAGGTAGGGACCGAACAATGCCGCGAGAATGGTGACCGCGAAGGCGGAGTTCGCCCAGTCGTACATATACCATCCGTGCAGCACGCGGTCATGCGCGGTGCGCCGCAACGCTGCAGTCGCAGTGATGTTCATGCGCGTCCTTTCTGCGGTTGCGTGTCGATCAGTTGTCCAGTGACGGCGGGCTGCCGTATGGCGGTCAGCTGTCGATCAGACCCCGCCCTTCCTTGCGGATGCGGTCCTGTTCCTTCAGCGAGGTGAGAATGCTGTCGAGCATGCCGTTGACGAAGCGTCCGCTCTGGTCGGTGCTGAAACGCTTGGCGATTTCGACGCATTCGTTGATGGTCACCTTGATGGGGATTTCCGGGAAATGCAGGAATTCCACGATACCAAGGCGAAGCACGATGCGGTCGAGCGTGGCGATGCGATCGAAATCCCAGTGCCGGGCTTTTTCCCTGATCAGTTCGTCGGCCTCGCTGCGGTGATTGAGAACGGAATACACCAGCGCCTGCGCGAAGCGGTACAGCTCCTCGTCTTCATTGAGTTCCTCGCCGGCGATGGATTCGAGAAGCATCTCGATCGGCTCGCGGGAAATCTCGTAAGCGTAGAGCACCTGCATCGCTTTTTCGCGTACTTCATGTCGGGACTTTGCCATGGCTCCTTGGGTCGATGGAATACGATGCTTCTAAGATAGGCACGGGCGCACTAAGGAAAAACGCATTCGCGTGTTTTCCGGTGCATGCGCCGGGACTAGGATGAGACGGGAACGCGGTTTTTCCGCAGCACGCGAAGCACGGGACGACCGGACTCCTGATCCGTGCGCACCTCGACGCCCACGCCGAAATGCCGCGATATCAGCTCCTCACGAAGCACGTCGCCAGGGGATCCGGATGCGGCGAGCCGCCCCTCATCGATCAGGAGGATGCGGTCGCAGTGCGTGGCGGCGAGGTTGAGATCATGCGTGATGATGACCACTGTGCGTCCCTCCTCGCCATGCAGACGGGCGAGCAGATCGAACAGCTCCACCTGATGCCGGATGTCGAGATGCGCGTTGGGTTCGTCGAGCAGCAGCACGGGCGTCTGCTGCGCCAGCGCCCGCGCGATGAGCACGCGATGCAGTTCGCCGCCGGACAGATCGAGAACGCTGCGTGAGGCGAGATGGGATATCCGCATGAGCGTCATCGCATCCTCCGCCGCTTCGAAGTCTTCCGCTTTTTCGAAACCCAGTCCACCGCGATGCGGGTGGCGCCCGAGAAGCACCATGGATGTGACGGACCACGGAAAAACGACACGTTCATCCTGCGGCACGAGAGCAATGCGGAGCGCGCGCTCACGCGGATGCATGTGTGCGATGTCGTGGCCGTCCACACGCGCATGGCCGCTGTCGGGAGTCAGCATACCCGAGATCATGCGGATGAGCGTTGTCTTGCCCGCGCCGTTCGGTCCGACAATGCCGACAAACTCGCCAGGTGCGATATCGCAGGAGATACCGCGCAGCACCTCCTCCGAATCATACGCGAAGGATACGTCTTCAAGGCGCAGCGCGGGTGCGGATGGATTGTCAGGATGGGAAGTCATGATTATTTCAGCACGAATCCGGTTTCGCGGCGCCAGAGCAGGAGGTCGAGTTCGTCGCCCGGGATGCCGAGTGTGTATGCAAGATCCTCAAAAAGCGCTTCAATTTCCAGATAGCGACGGCGGGAAATCGACGGCGGCCATTCGGGAAGCACACCGAGCCGGACGAGGTTGCGCAGAATATGCCGGTCGACGATCGTAAGCTCCGTGCGTCCGATGTTGCGCAGGAAGTGGCTGGCTTCCTTGAATCCGAGTCCCTTCACCGTCTCGGCAAGACGGTTGCGCAGCGCCTTGTCGTCATCGTGATCGTGCAGACGCTGCGCGATGCGCGGCCAGGCCTCGCGCGCCTCGAGCAGACGCTCGGCCTTGGTGTTGTGGAAGCGCACGTATCCGCCTTCATGCGAGCGGAGGAGGGGAGTCGGGTCGAAGGCCGCGCCGAAGAAATCGCGGCGCTCGAGCTCCTGCGCGACGAGGTAGCACTGGCGGGCGCTGGACTGCGGGGTGAGAAGGCAGTAGGCGAGTTCGTAAAACCAGCGATCGGGCGGAACCGCGCGGAATTCATCCAGCCGCGCACGGATGGCATCGCGGTGTGATGCGTAGTCCTCAAGAAGTTCGTTTTTCGCGGCAGGATCCATGGTCAGTGCAGTTAGGGATTCAATCAGTCAGACAGATGCGCAGGATGTCAAGTGGTTCGGCGAAGGCGCGGATGTCCTGCACGACACGCTGGTGTGCCCGCGCGCGTATCATGCCGTCCCGCTGCAGGGACGCGAGAATATCGAGCAGCCGCGCGCGTTCATCCTCCCCGCAGCGATCGAAAAGCATGCTGCAGAGCCGCCCCCCGTTGTCGCAGTGCCGTGAGCAGCGGCGCAGATGTTCTATCAGGCGTCCCCTGTGAATGCGCCGCGGTGTTTCGCGCACCGCAGCCGGGGTGGACGCATTGTCTGTCCCCCGCATGGATGCCGTCGTGCCGGATGAAACCGTGCCGGGATCCGGCGCCGCCGTCCCGTGAGACGCAGCATGGCGGCCGAAGGGTGTGCCGGGAGCGAGTCTTCCCGCCGAGGGACATCGTCCGCGCAAGGGACACATGTCGCAGGAGGGTCGGCGCGCCGTGCATACCGTGGCGCCGAGATCCATCAGCGCCTGGTTCCAGTTGTAGTGGGCGAGCGGCGGCAGAAGCGCGGAGGCGATATCCCAGACGTCGGGTTCCGCCAGCATGTTGGTGTCCGTTTTCATGTTGCGCGCGAGACGCGAAAGCACGCGCCGAACGTTGACATCCACGACGGGCAGGCGGCGGTAGTACCCGAAGCACGCGACGGCGTGTGCCGTATAACGTCCGAATCCGGGCAGGGCGTGAAGCGCCTCGACGTCGTCGGGAATGCGTCCCCCGTGCCGCCGCATGATTTCCTGCGCCGCAGCATGCAGGTACATCGCCCGCCGGTTATACCCGAGTCCCGACCATGCCAGCAGCACCTCGCGTCTGCGGGCATTCGCGAGCTTCGCGACAGTCGGGAAACGCGCGATCCATCGCGGAAAATGCTCCATCACCCGCGCGACCTGCGTCTGCTGCAGCATGAATTCACTGATGAGAACGTAATAGGGATTGTCCACATCGCGCCACGGCAGGCTGCGCCCGTGCCGGGCGTACCAGCGCAGGAGGATACGGTTGAGCGTGCGGCGCCTGTCGTCGTGAACTGCTGTGTTGCCAGGCACACGCACTATTTATTTCAGGAGAGGAAGAATCGGAATGGAACCCTCGAGCATCTCATATTGTGTGATTTCTTCCGAAGTCACCCACTTGATCTCCTCGAAGACGTTGTTCTTGAGTTCACCGCTGTATTCATCAACGATGAAAAACGTAATGAGGAAGTTCCCGCCGTCGCTGTATGTCGCCTGGATGGTTTTCAGTTCCCGCGCCTTGACGGGTTCGATGTTCAGTTCCTCGAAGAGCTCCCGTTCCAGGCATTCGCGCAGGGTTTCTCCGGGAATCAGCTTGCCGCCCGGGAATTCCCATTTCAGTCCATACCGGTGGTTGATGCCGCGCTGGCAGATGAGCACGTTGTCATCCCTGCGGATGATCGCGGCGGCTACACGTACCATTTCTTCTTTTTCGTCAAACATATCTGCACCTGTATGGCTGTCGTACAATTCCTGAACCGGTGTCCTGCGAATCCGACACCATCCGTTCCCTTGAGCGATGGTGGTTTTGCCTCCAATATACAAAAAGTTTGCAGAGTTCAAATCCGTTACACGTCCTCCTGCTCTTCAATCCCTCAATTCCGGGCAAAGAAACGGAGGATTTCCTTTCCCGGATCTTTCTTTTTTACCCTGAAATCTCTATGTTGATCCTGATACCCTTAATCCACGTACCTACACCCTAAACAAGAGGAAGGACCTATGCCGAAACTCCAGGAAAAACTGGCAGAAGTCTATGCTCCCCAGCGCGATGAAATCAAGCAGCTGGTCAAGGAGCACGGAGACAAGGTTGTTTCACAGGTGACCGTCAAACAGGTCTACGGCGGCATGCGCGGCGTGAAGGGCCTCGTGTGCGACACCTCCGTCGTACCGCCTGACAAGGGACTGATCATCCGCGGCATCGAGCTGAAAGAACTCACCGACAAGCTGCCCGAGGAAATTTTCTACCTGCTTCTCAGCGGTTCACTCCCCAATGAGGAAGAACTGAAGGATCTGCAGGATCAGCTGCAGGCCGAGCAGGAAGTGCCGAAGTACGTCTGGGACGTGCTCAGCGCAATGCCCGACGACTCCCATCCGATGGCGATGTTCAATACGGCCATTCTCGTCATGGAGAAGGAATCCATATTCCGCAAGCGCTACGACGAGGGCATGACAAAGGATCAATACTGGGAAGCAACGCTCGCGGACGCGATCTCCATCATCGCGAAGCTTCCGAACATCGCGGCATGGATTTACCGCAAGCGTTTCGGCAAGGGCGATCCGATCAGCCCCGATCCGAATCTCGACTGGGGCGCCAACTACGTGCACATGCTCGGCCTCGGCGATCCCAACGGCGAATTTACCAAGTTCATGCGCCTGTACCTGGTGCTGCACAGCGACCATGAGGGCGGCAACGTCAGTGCCTTCTCCGCTGCCACGGTCAACAGTGCCCTGTCGGATCTGTATTACGCGATCTCGGCCGGACTCAACGGGCTCGCGGGTCCGCTGCACGGACTCGCAAACCAGGAATGCCTCAAGTGGATTCTCGACGTCAACGAGAAATTCGGCGGCGCTCCGAATAAGGAGCAGCTCGAGAAGTTCGCATGGGAGACGCTGGACTCCGGCAAGGTGATTCCGGGCTACGGACACGCCGTGCTGCGCATCACCGACCCGCGCTTCGACGCGTTCCTTGCATTCGGCAAGCAATACTGCATGGACGATCCCGTGTTCCAGACCGTCTCCAACGTCTTTGACGTGGTGCCGGGCGTGCTGCGCCAGATCAAGAAAATCGCCGATCCCTGGCCGAACGTCGACGCCGGCTCCGGCGCGATGCTCTATCACTACGGACTCAAGGAGTTCTCGTACTACACGGTGCTCTTCAGCGTCAGCCGCGCACTGGGAATCGCTTCCCAGGCCGTCGTCGCCCGCGCCTACGGACTCCCCATTACCCGTCCGAAGTCCGTCCCCACCACATGGGTCAAGGAGCAGGTGAAGGAGTAATTCCACCGTGTGAACCGCGACTTTTCAAACGCCCCCTTGGTCGAAAGATCGAGGGGGTGTTTTATTTAAGTGCAAAGGAAAAAGTGCACTGTGCACTTTGCACCCGATTCTGTCAATACACACAAAATTGCCGTATCTTAGACATCCTGTAGAACACGGATAGAGTGAATCATGCAAATCGGAATCGTCGGCCTCCCGTTCAGCGGAAAATCCACACTGTTTCAGACCATGACGCGGACGCATCTCGACGAGGCGACGCTGATGAAGCAGCAGTCCAACGCCTCCATGGTGAAAGTGCCCGACAGCCGCGTGGATACGCTCGCGGAGCATTTCAATCCCAAAAAGAAAGTGTACTCGTCGGTCGAATTCGTCGACGTGATTGGACTTAAAAAAGGCGATCGGGATTCCACGCAGTTCACCAGCGCTTTTCTCGGTTCGGTGAAAACAAACGACGCGCTGATGCATGTCGTGCGCATGTTCGACGATCCGATGTATCCGCATCCCGAGGGAAGCATCGACCCGGCGCGCGACATCGAGATTCTCGAGACGGAATTCCTGCTCAGTGATCTCGCCATGGTGGAAAACCGCATCGACAAACTCCGCAAGCAGGTGCAGAAAGTGCAGGATGACAAACTCAAGCATGAGCTGGTCATCCTCGAGCGCTTTCACGAGGCCCTGGAGAACGAGCAGCCGCTGCGGACGCTGGAAATCGACCGGCAGGATGCCCAGCTCGTGAAGGGATTCCAGTTCCTCACGCAGAAACCCATGCTCGTCGTGCTCAACCTGGAGGAGGACAGGGTCGGGGATTCCGACGCGGTGGTGTCGGAGATCCGCGAAACATTCGCGGACAGGGGGATCAGCGTTGATGCGTTTTTCGGCAAGATCGAGATGGAGCTGGCCCAGATGGAGGAGGACGAAGCCGAGGAGTTCATGAAGGATTACGGCATCGAGGAATCGGCGCTCACGCGTATCATCCGCGCGGCATACCAGATGCTCGGACTGATTTCCTTCCTGACCTTCGGAGACGATGAATGCCGGTCCTGGCCGCTGCGCGAGGGAAGCACGGCGCCCGAAGCCGCCGGCGTGATCCACTCCGACCTGCAGGACCGCTTCATCCGCGCCGAGGTCGTGCATTTTGAGGATTTCGTAGAATACGGATCCATTTCGGCCTGCAAGGAATCAGGGCACTGGCGCCTCGAGGGAAAGGAATACGTCGTCCAGGACGGCGATATGCTCACCATCCGTCACGGGTAACAATATCACTTTTGGGAACACGAAGACACCAGGCCACGAGGCCACGAACAGAATTCTGAACAACGTCTGAACAACGAAGCTGCGAAGAGAGCGAAGGTTAAAATACCTTCGCTTCCTTCGCGTCCTTCGTTGTTCAGATTCAATAAAATAAAAGCCGCCTGTGCGGGGCGGCTTTTATCACAATCGGACCATTATCAACTAGAAAGGTACATCACGAATATACATCCCGGATTCGTGATAATCAATACCTGGTCTAAATAAAATTCATTTTTTTTCGGGGATGCCGAGCCGGTACGCTTTCCGCGCGAAGCGCAGGAACTCCCGCGGGAAAAAGCGGATGAGCAATCCCGCGGCGAGGACGCCGATGCCGTTTGCGATAGCGTCGTACGGGTCGGCCATCCTCGAGGTGAACGCTGCCTGATAGGGTTCGCTCAGCATCCCGAACACGAACGTGATCGACGCCGCCACGGCGAGGGACTGGCGCTGCGTACGGAATCGCGCGCGAGGCAGCTCCAGCGCGATCCAGAAAAGCAGGAGCTGCGCGCCGAAGAGCAGGACGTGAACCAGCTTGTCGGAAATGCCGATCTGTACGTTTCTGAACGACTCACCGGGAAGGGAGAGAAGAACCATGATGAGAAGAAACCA
Organism: uncultured Ignavibacteria bacterium; assembly: GCA_913061095.1. Taxonomy (GTDB): domain Bacteria; phylum Bacteroidota; class Ignavibacteria; order SZUA-365; family SZUA-365; genus BM516. The sequence goes on along the minus strand of CAJXVM010000002.1, from coordinate 225,514 downwards.
GCCGGCCGCGGGAAGGAGAGTGCGGCGGGAGTTGATTCGGGCGCTCACGATGTGCCGGAGAAGGGACGAAGAGCTGCTTCCCTGAGTATCTCCGCGAATGAGCTGATAAGATCGGTGGCGATCAGGCCGTATTCACCCATCTCATCACGGGCGTGGTCGCCGGCGAGCCCGTGCAGGTATACACCGGCGCAGGCGGCTTCGATCGCAGCGCAGCCCTGTGCAGCAAGTCCGGCTATGATTCCGGAGAGGACATCGCCCGCGCCGGCCGTCGCCATCCCGGCATTGCCCGTTGAGTTCACAAACACGCGTCCGTCTTTCGCGGCGATCACCGTGGGCGCGCCCTTCAGAACAAGCGTCGCGCCGAACTCCGTCGCGAAGGTTCGGGCGATATCGATGCGCTTGGTCTCGATCTCCTCACGCGACTGCGAGACGAGACGCGCGAACTCTCCGACATGCGGCGTCAGGATGACATCCGCCTCGGTCTGGTGCAGGACGTCGAGATGTCCGCTGAGCGCGAACAGGGCGTCGGCGTCAAGCAGCAGCGGCACCTGCGCATGCTCGATGAGCTTTCGTGCGAGATTCTGCGTTTCGTATTGACGCGACAGTCCCGGACCCACGATGCCGACGGTCGATGAATTTATGTACTCGAGCATCGCGTCGTAATCGGCGAGTGCCAGCGTGCCCTCACCGGTTTCCGTGAACGGCACGGTCATCACTTCCGTGAGTTTGGTCTCCATCACGGCGTTTAGGCGTTCGGGGATGCCCAGTTTCACGATGCCGGCACCGCTGCGAAGCGCGGCCTCGGATGCCATCGCCGCCGCGCCGGTGAGCCCGACGGAGCCGGCGATGACGAAAATGCTGCCCATCTGGTATTTGTGGACGTCGAAGGAGCGCCGCGGCAGCCAGTCGGTGATATCCGTCTGTTCGAGCTGGAAGGTGGAGGTCGCATCCTGCGCGTACCCCTCCCGAGGCATGCCGATATCGATGCTTCGCACCACACCGGCGTATCGGCGACCGTCGCGCAGCAGCAGACCGCGCTTGAGTCCACCCATCGTGCAGGTCAGATCCGCCTCGACGGCGACGCCGAGCACATCCCCCGTATCAGCGTTGATGCCCGTCGGCATGTCCACTGCAAGCACCGGCACATCACTGCGATTGAGCACTTCGATGATTTCAGCGATTTCCCCCTTCACGGGCGACGAGAGACCCGTGCCCAGCATCGCATCCACCACGAATGCCGGACCCTTGAGCAGCAGCTCCTCGAGCGAAGCGGTGCTGCTGAGCAGATGCACGTGCAACCGTCCCGTATCCTTCTCCATCTGACGGAGGATGTCGAGATTGGTCTTCGCGTCTCCCTTCGATGCGTCGTCGGGACCGAGCGTGAACACTTCCACCAGCGCGCCGCGATTGACGAAATGCCGCGCCATGCAGAAGCCGTCCCCGCCGTTGTTGCCCTTTCCGCTGATGATGATGATCCACGTGTCGCGCAGGGGACCAAGGATTGTCTCCGCTTCGTCCACGGCGCCGCGCGAGGCATTTTCCATCAGGACGATGCCGGGGATGCCGTACTGTTCGATGGCGGCCGCATCGCAGCCGCGCATCTCATCGGATGTATAGACAGGAAGCATAAACGAATCAGAACAGGGCGCTTACCCAGTCGAGTACCACAGACGGAAACACGCCGATCAGTAGCACGCCGGCCGCCGCGACGGCGAGCGCGAATGCACCTTCACGACCGAAGCGCGCCGTCTGCACCTGCTCGCCTTCCGGCTGGAAGAACATCACCACGACCACACGCAGATAGTAATACACCGATATCATGCTCGTGATGACACCGACGATGGTCAGCCAGGTGTAGCCGTTCTCGATGGCCGCAACGAAGATGTAGTATTTGCCGAAAAATCCGGCGAACGGCGGCAGTCCAATCAGCGAGAACATGAACACACCCAGTATCACGGCCAGCGCGGGATGCCGCTGGTAGAGGCCGCGGAAATCGTCGATGTCGGTGCCGGTCTGGTCGCTGTTCTCTATGAACGATGCGATGCCGAAGGCGCCGAGATTCGTGAGCATGTAGGCGACGAGGTAGAACAGCACGCCCGCGATGCTGACGCCGCCGCCGGCCGTGATGCCGATGAGCATGTAGCCGGCATGGGCGATGCTGGAATAGGCGAGCATGCGCTTGAAGTTCTTCTGCGACAGGGCCACGATGTTGCCGATCACCATCGAGGCGACAGACAGCACCGCGACGACGGTATTGATGCTGCTGTGCATGAAGTCGAAAGTCGCGGTGAACACCAGCAGCAGAGCGGAGAATGCCGCCGCCTTGACGCCGGTGGACATGAACGCGGAGACCATGGTCGGCGAGCCCTCGTATACGTCGGGTACCCACATGTGGAAGGGCACCGCGCCGACCTTGAAGGCGAAGCCGACGAGCATCAGTCCGGCACCGACCATGAACAGGGGCTCGGATGAATACGCGTTGATGTTCTGTGCGATGTCGAGGATTTTCGTCGTGCCGGTCATGCCGTAGATCAGGCCGATCCCGTATACGAAGAAGCCCGTTGAGAAGGCGCCAAGAAGGAAATACTTCAGTGCTGCTTCAGTGGCTTTCAGGTTGCGCCGGGTGATGCCGGCGAGCACGTACAGCGGAATCGACATCAGCTCGAGTCCGACAAAGGTCACGAGCAGGTCCAGGCCGGCCGCAAAACTCATCATGCCTGTCGTGACGAACAGGATGAGATGGAAGAACTCGCCGAAATTTGCACCGATCTTGTCGATGTACACGCGTGCCAGCATGATGGTCAGCGCCGCGGCGGTCAGGAAGATGATGGCCGTGACACTGGCGTAGCCGCCGGTCATCACCGAGCCGCTGAAGGCCGTTCCGCGTTCCGGGAAGACCCACACCGCCAGTCCGATATTGATCACGATACCGACGAGCGACACCCAGTACTCGGTCGCGAGTGGTTCCTTTTTCAGCGCGTTGATCATCACCACGATCAGCGAGAGGATGACCATGCCGGTGATCGGCGCCGTATTGAGGGAGTCAGTGAGCAGTTGTTCCATCATGAAAGCCTGAAATCGCAGTGGAGGAAAAATTCCTTCTCAGAGAAAATACAGCCACCAGATCAGTGCGAAGATCGGCAGCAGAATGGGAATTGAAAACTTGATCATGTAGCCGAAGAAAGACGGCATGCGCGCGCCCATCTGTTCGGCGATCGACTTGACCATGAAATTCGGGGCATTGCCGATATATGTCATCGCGCCGAAAAACACCGCTGAAACGCTGATCGCGGCGACGTATACCGGGTTCCAGCTGATCAACTCGGATACCTGGATGTCGCTCAGCGGCACTTCGTTCGCGGCGACCATCGCAGGATGATACTCGACGAGCGTGCGCACGGTCTCCTGTACTTCGGAGGAGTACTGGCTGAAGTTCGGCGCCTGCAGCGCGCCGTTGGCGATGACCTCCTTCACCTGGTCGACGAGTTCCGGCTTCACCAGCAGACCGATCTCGGCGCTGAGGAAGTTCAGATACGTCGGCGCATTGTCGAGGAAGGACGACAGCACGCCCGTGCCCCAGTAAAACTGTCCGGGATGCGTGATGCCCAGCGTGGCGGCGTTGAGCTCGAGCCAGTCGAGCGCCGGCACCATCGTCGCGAAGAGCCCGAGGAAGAGGAATCCCACCTCCTTGATCGGGAAAAAGTTGAAATCGTTCGCGCGGTGTACCGGTTCCTTTGTCGTGTAATACGATCCGACGGCGGCGACGATCATGATCAGCTCGCGCACGAACGGCGGATCCTGGATGAACACGGCCACGAGAATCATCAGCAGGAAGCCGACATTGTGCATGCCCTGCACCTTGGTCGTATCACCGGCCTCGTCTTGCTTCGCGCGCACATCCGCCGGCATCTTCATGTAAAAATACCAGTCGATGGCCACGAACACGGCAAGGACGATGACAATCGTCAGCAGCCAGATGTGCCAGACGTTCTCAAGCACCCAGAAGAACGGAATGCCGCGCAGGTACCCGAGAAAGAGCGGGGGATCGCCGATGGGCGTAAGTCCGCCGCCGATATTGCTGACGATGAAGATGAAAAAGACGATGTGATACGCGTGGAGGCGCGTCTTGTTGTTGCGCATGAAGGGACGAATCAGAATCATCGACGCGCCGGTGGTGCCCACGATGTTGGCGAGCACGGCTCCGACCGCAAGGATGATGACGTTCTTTATCGGTGTCGCGTAGCCCTTCAGTGCGATGTGCATCCCGCCGGCCACGACGAACAGCGAACCGACGAGACAGATGAAGCTGAAATACTCGATGCCCGAATGCAGCATGCGCACCGGATTCTCGAGGAAAAAGACGTAGTAGATGACGGTGATCGTTCCCAGTCCGATCGATACATGCGGAAAATAGTGATGCCACCACTTGCCGTTGATGAAGGGCATCAGGGCGATGGCGAGCAGCAGAAGGACGAAGGGAATGACCATCAGGGGTTCGGGTTCAACGATATGCATTTCGCCGCCCTCCGACGCAAGGGCCGGCTGCGCGAAAAGCACGAGAACCGCAAGCGCGCCGAGGCACGCTGTGAGAAGTCGTGAAAACGGTTTCAACAAGGTGCTCCTGATCATTACTGTTCTGAAACGGAGGTGGTCAGATATTCACCCCGCTGCACCTTTTCGAGTTTTTCGACGACGCGCTGCACCGACGACTCCGTCTTGTCCAGGAAGGTGGACGGATAGACGCCGATCCAGACGATGAAGAGGACAACAGGCAGAAGCAGCCCGATCTCGCGGATGGAAAGGTCCGACAGCTTTTCGTTTTCCGGGTTCCGCGACACGCCGAATACGACGCGCTGGTACATCCAGAGCATGTATACGGCGGCGAACACCACACCGCTGGCGGCAAAGACGACGTACCACGGCGAACCGAGTACGTCAGACTGGAATGACCCGAGGAGAATCAGAAACTCCCCGACAAAGCCGTTGAGCCCGGGCAGGCCGATCGACGACAGCGTGACGATCATGAAGAACGTCGCGAAAATCGGGATCTGCCGCGCGAGTCCGCCGAACTCTTCGATCATCCGCGTGTGGCGGCGATCGTAAATCATTCCGACAATGAGGAAGAGCGCGCCGGTGGAAAGCCCGTGGTTGACCATCTGAATCAGTCCGCCCTGCAGACCGGTCACCGTCACGCCGAACAATCCCAGCAGGATGAAGCCCATGTGACTCACCGAGGAGTAGGCCACGAGCTTTTTGACATCCTTCTGGACCATGGAGACGAGCGCCCCGTAAATGATGCCCACAACGCCGAGCACCGAAAGGAAGGAGGCGAATTCAAGGGAAGCCTGGGGAAAGAGCTGAAGATTGAAGCGAATCAGTCCGTACGTACCCATCTTGAGCAGCACGCCCGCCAGAATCACCGAGCCGCCGGTGGGCGCTTCCACATGCGCGTCGGGAAGCCAGGTGTGCAGCGGAAAGGCCGGCACCTTGATCAGAAAGCTCAGCGCGAACGCGGCGAACATCCATCCCTGAATGCCGAGGGGAATCGTCGGCGCAATGTCGAAGAGCATCGTGATGTCGGTGGTGAATTCCCCGCCCGGCATGGTCGACGCATAATAACCCAGCCAGATGATGGCGATGAGCATCAGCAGCGACCCGACCATCGTGTAGATGAAGAACTTCACGGTGGCGTAAATGCGGTTCTTTCCGCCCCAGATGCCGATGATGAAATACATCGGAATCAAAATCATCTCCCAGAACACGTAAAAGAGGAAGATGTCAAGGGAGGAAAAAACGCCGATCATCGCCGTCTCGAGAATCAGCATCATTGCGATGTAGAGCGGGACGTTCTTCGTGATCGAACTCCACGAGGAGATCAGCACGATGGGCGTGATGAAGGTGGTCAGCACCACCAGCAGCATGGAAATGCCGTCCAGTCCGACGTGATAGCTGACGTTGAGCGCCGGAATCCAGCTGACCTTTTCCACGAACTGCATTGCGGGATTGTTCGCGTCGTAGCCGAAAAACAGCTCGAGCGAAAGCACAAAGGTCAGCAGGGAGAATACGACCCCCGTCCAGCGCGCTGCGCTGTCACTGCGCCGTGCGAGCATGACCGCGGCGGCACCGATGAGGGGAAGGAAGAGAACGACATTCAGTACGTGTGGAATCATCGCGTTTTATCAGCTCACAATATGATCAATCCGAGAACGATGACGAGTCCGACGACGATCAGTGCAGCGTAATTCTGCACCACGCCGGTCTGGATGACGCGCAGCGTGCGGCTGGTCCAGCCCGCGAGCGCGCCGGCTCCGTTGACGATGCCGTCAATGATGCGGACGTCGAAAAAGCGGAAGAGGAATGAATCCGAGGTCTTCACGACGGGACGTACGACGGCGGCGTCATAGGCCTCGTCGACGAAATATTTGCGCGCCAGCAGCCGATAGAGGAAGCCGGTTTTCGCGGCGATGCGCTCGTCGGCGTTCGGGTCCTTGAGAAACATCCTGCGGCCGACCCACCATCCCGTCACACCGATGGCGACACTGATGGCCATGAGAATGTACTCGGTGGTGTGTGCGTGATGCTCGGGAAGCGCCATGGTTTTCTCCGCCTGCGCGAAGACGGGATGCAGCCACTGGTGAATGGCGTTGCCGCCGCCCAGTACCGCGGGCACGCCCACGAAACCGCCAACGACCGCCAGCGCGGCAAGCGCGATGAGCGGAATGGTCATCGACGGCGGGGATTCATGCGGGTGCTTGTCGTCGGCCCAGCGCGGCTTCCCTTCAAATGTAAGCGTCACCATGCGGAACATGTAAAACGCCGTCATCAACGCCGCGGCGGCACCGATGAACCAGAGAATCGGCGACCCGTCGGCGAAGGACTTCCAGAGAATTTCATCCTTCGAGAAGAAACCCGACAGCGGCGGGAAGCCCGCGATCGCGAAACTCGAAATCAGGAAGGTCCAGTACGTGTACGGCATGACTTTCTTGAGTCCGCCCATGTGGCGGATGTCCTGCTCCTCATGCATGGCGTGAATCACCGAGCCCGAGCCCAGGAAGAGGCAGGCCTTGAAGAAGGCATGCGTCATGACGTGGAAAATCCCCGCCGTGAAGGCGCCGACGCCCAGGGCGAGGAACATGTATCCCAGCTGACTGACCGTCGAGTAGGCCAGCACTTTCTTGATATCATTCTGCGCGATGCCGATCGACGCGGCCATGATCGCGGTCACGGCGCCGACGATGGCGACCACCATCATCGTGTCGGGTGCCAGCGCATACAGCGCCGAATTGCGCGCCACCATGTATACGCCGGCGGTGACCATGGTCGCGGCATGGATGAGCGCGCTGACCGGAGTCGGACCCGCCATGGCGTCGGGCAGCCAGATGAACAGTGGAATCTGCGCCGACTTGCCTGTCGCGCCGATGAACAGCAGCAGCGTGATCCAGAACACCGTGCTGTTGCCCACGGCCATCGTGTCGGCCTGTCCCATGACCTCATTGAAGGTCAGCGTACCGAACTCCTTGAAGATCAGGAACATGCCGAGCATGAACGCGAAGTCGCCGATGCGGTTGACCCAGAAAGCCTTGTTGCCCGCGTCGCCGGTCCACGTGATCGTCACGCCCTCGAACTTTTTCTGATACCAGAACCCGATCAGCAGGTACGAGCAGAGTCCGACGCCCTCCCAGCCGAGGAACATCAGCACGTAGTTGTCGGCGAGCACCAGGTTGAGCATGGCGAAAATGAACAGGTTCAGGTAGGTGAAGAACCGCGCGAAGCTCCGGTCGCCGTGCATGTAGCCGATCGAATACACGTGGATGAGGAAGCCGACGCCGGTGACGACCAGCGTCATCAGCACCGACAGCTGATCGACCTGGTAAGCGGCCGACACCTTGAAACTGCCGGCGGCAATCCAGGTGAACAGCTCCACGACATGACTGCGCTGCTCGGGAGCGGCGCCCAGCATGTCGATGAAAATCGCCACGGCAAGGGCGAATGAAAGTCCCACAGCACCGCTGCCGATGCTGCCGATGACTTTTTCATTCTTGATTTTCCACCCGAGCAGCCCGTTGATCAGCAGGCCGATGAGCGGAAACAGTACGATAAGCCCGACGTATTGATGCATGGATAGAAAAGGACGTTAGACAATTGCTGATGGATGACTCAGTGCGCTGTTCTGCACCTGCGTGCGGCACCCGCATGCGGAACCCGCACGCGGCGCCCGCGTGCTACCAGCGGAGGATGTTCACATCGTTGATGTTCACCGTCTGACGGTTGCGGAACAGGGCGATGACGATGGCGAGACCCACCGCCGCCTCGGCCGCGGCGACCGCCATGATGAAAAAGACGAACATCTGGCCCGTCTCATTGCCGAGATAGGCGGAGAAGGCCACGAAGGTAAGGTTCACCGAATTCAGCATGAGCTCGATGCACATGAAGATGATGATGGCGTTGCGCCGGGTAAGAACCCCCACGACGCCGGTGATGAACATGACTGCGCTGAGAATGAGGTAGTAGTGTATCGGTACCATGAATCCGTGTTCCGTTGTGTGCTTCGATCAGGGAAATCGCTTCTTGGCCATGACGATCGCGCCGACGATGGCCGCCAGCAGCAGAATGGATGTCAGTTCGAAGGGATAGACGTGCTCGGTGAACAGCACACTGCCGATGTGCTCCACCGTGCCGATGCGCAGGGCGTGCGGGGACTGCTCGCGCATCGTCTCGAGCGTGCCGCCGCTGTTCCAGCCGATGACCTGCACGATCAGCACCAGCGCCAGCAGGGCGACGAGCAGAGAGCCGTAATGCCGCTTGGACATCTGCTCCCGCAGCGGCTCCTCATCCTCTAGATTCAGCAGCATGATCACGAACAGCACGAGCACCATGATCGCTCCGGCATAGACCAGGATCTGGATGATGGCCACGAACTGTGCGTGCAGCGTGATGTACAGGCCCGCGAGGGCCATGAAATTGAGGATGAGAAACAGAGCGCTGTTGACGGGATTCGGGCGCGTGATCATCAGTATCCCTGAGAGTACGCCGACGGCAGCCAGGATGAGGAAGACGATCAATTCGGAAGACACATTTTCTCCGGGAAGAGTTGAACGCAGCTCGTAATCATACGAATATAGGATTGATGGCCCTTGGATACAAACCCCGAAGGATGCTGGATTTGCGCATCCCGCGATTCACGGAAGCGCCCGCCAGGCCGCGCGCAGCTCCGCGAGGGCCGCGTCGGCGAGCGGCGCGATCCGCTGCGCGCCGATCCGCTGCACGGCGGCGATTCCGAGCAGGCTGTTGCACACGCACACCGCCGCGCCCGCGGTAAGTTCATCTGCCGCGACCGCGCGATGCACAACCTCCATGCCGAGTCCCCGCGCGGACTCTTCAATCACCTCGGCCGTGATGCCGCGAAGCACATCGGGCGAGGCGGGACGTATCATTCTCCCATCCTCGAAGAGCAGCAGCGATGCGATGGTGGTCTCGGACACATGGCCGTCGCGGTCGAGCAGAACCGCGTCGTCGAATCCCTCAGCCCGCGCGCGATGCAGCAGCAGCCGGTACGCGAAGTAGCTCGTGCTCTTGTGCCCCGCAATGGGGGATGCCAGCGTTTCGCGCGGCGCCATGAGCGACCAGGGGATGTGCTGCGGGGGACGCACGTACGGCTCTGCGGTGACGACGACGGTCGGATCGCGATGCGTGTAATGCTGCGCGAGATCCCCGGGTGTGACGATGATTTTCACGCGCGCCTCCATCTCGGTGAGTCCGCCACGCTCGAGCAGCTCCGCGATGACACGGGCGGCGCGTTCGTCGTCGAGCGGACACGGCAGTCCCAGCGCGGTGCACGAGGCGCGCAGCCGCCCGAGATGGCGCCCGAGCAGATGCGGGCGTCCCCACGCGGCGAGCAGCGTCTCGAACAGTCCCGCCCCGAACTGCATCCCCGCATCCAGCGCCGGCACCCGCGCCTCCCGCGCCGGATGAAATTCCCCGTTCACATACGCAAGCTGCTGCATCCTTTTAATCCTCCATGTTCCGAATATCCGTGTTGCTTTGATCACCATCCCGCGCATTCGCATCCCCCGCACCGGCATCCCCCGCACCGGCATCCCCCGCACCGGCATCCCCCGCATCCGTAAAATGCGGCGTGACGCCGGCGAGGCGGAAAAACGTCGCGCCCTTGTCGAGCGTCTCCGCGTATTCCGCGGCGGGATCTGAATCGTACACGATGCCGCCGCCGACGGAAAGGTGACACTCGTTGTCTTTCGCGACGGCCGTGCGGATGGCGATGCTGAAATCCGCCGTGCCGTCGGCCGCCAGCATCCCGATACTCCCGGTGTACACATGTCGCGTCACCGGTTCGAGCGCGTCGATGATTTCCATGGCGCGGATTTTCGGACAGCCGGTAATCGATCCTCCGGGGAGGAGCGCGCGGAACACCGCGGCGATGTCCGCATCCGCGCGCAGTGTGCCGCGCACCACCGACACGAGATGCATGACATTCGCGTAGCGCTCGATGCGCTTGTGCTCCGCCACGCGCACGCTGCCCGCGCGGCAGACGTGTCCGATATCGTTGCGCGCGAGATCCACGATCATCGACAGTTCCGCATCGTCTTTCGCGCTCGATGCAAGTTCGCGCTCCAGCCGCGCGTCTTCCGCGGCCGTCGCACCCCGGGGACGCGTGCCCTTGATCGGACGCGTTTCAATGACCATCTGTCCCTGCGCGGATTCCACGGCTTCGTCGGGAACGGACGCCCCCTGTTCCGGCTCCCGCGATTGCAGCTCCTGCTGCGCGAGGTCACTTCTTGCGATCCGGAACAGCCGTTCCATCGACGTGCTCAGCACCCGGTGGTCGCCGGCGTCGACATACGCGTAGAACGGAGCGGGATTGGCCGCGAACAGCCGCAGCCACAGGCGGAAGGGATGCTCCCGCAGCGGAAACACGAAACGCTGCGAGAGATTGACCTGGTACACATCCCCGTCGCGGATGTGCCGGCGCACGCGCCGCACCGCGTCCTCGTAATCCCTGCGGGAAAAGGATCGGCGCAGAAATCCTCCCGATTTATCAAGTCGTGGCTCGGGGGATTGCTCCGACGCGGAGGACTGCTCCGGTGCGGAGGAAGCCACGGCAGCCGTGATCTCGCTGAGTAGCGCGCCGTCATGCCTCCAGGTGAGGCTGAGGCGGGTGACCGCGCCGTCGTCATGTGAACGGATCAGCATCTCAGTCGGCCAGAGAAAGAACATGTCGGGGAGCGCGAGTTCATCGTGCGCGGCGGCGGGGAGCGTTTCGATCTCGCGCGCCGCTTCGTAGGCGACATAGCCGCTGATCATGGGGGATGGAAAGGGCGGTGCGTTCGCTTCGCGTGCCGGAGCATGCGCATGCGTGTGCGATGAAGCATCCTCGCGGGAGCGCATCAGTCCGTCATGCGCCATCCGCAGGAGGGCAAAGGGATCGCTGTCGTCGTGGAGGATGGAATCCGCGGTGGTAAGCGTGGAGCGTCCGTTTTTCGCGCGCAGGATGGCGGCGGGACGCAGGAAGGCAATGGAGCGCCGGCTGCAGTCATGCTCACCGCCGCTGAGCAGAATCAGATGCGGCGTGCCGTCCGCGCGGCGATGCGCCTTCTCCGCGAATGCTGCGGCGGACATCGCCGGCAGATCCTCCGCCGCGGCCGACCATCGCCACGACGCGATCACGCTGCCGATACCGATTTCATCCGGTACCCGCGGTGGCGGTTTTTGCCGGACCAATCCTTGTAGGTCCTGATCTTGTAGGGCCGAGCCAACGGCTCGGCCTGTCTCCGGTCCCCCTGCATCACCCACGAGAGCCAGAAAGTTCCGCGCCATGCTCTCACCGTGCTCGGTCAGAAACGATTCCGGATGGAACTGAACGCCGTGCAGAGGCAGCGAGGCGTGCCGCAGCGCCATGACCGTGCCGTCCTGCGTCCATGCCTGTTCGATGAGTTCATCGGAGTGTCGTTCGACAGCGAGGGAATGGTAGCGCGCGGCGCGGAAGGGGGAGGGGAGCGCGGCGAACACGCCCGAGCCATCGTGGCGCAGCGGCTGCGTCTTGCCGTGCACCGGCTCCGCGGCATGCACCGTGCGTCCGTCGAAGCACTCGTTGATCACCTGCATGCCGAGACACACGCCCAGCACCGGGATGCGATGCATCCAGTGCCGCAGCGCTTCCATGCTCACACCGCTCTCGTGCGGCGTGCCGGGTCCCGGAGAAATCAGCAGCGCATCCGGCGCAAGCGCAATGAGTTCGGCGAGCGGCGTCGTATTGCGCCGCACCGAGACCCTGCAGTCCAGCGTCATGAACAGTTGCGCGAGATTCCAGGTAAAGGAGTCGAAGTTATCGATCAGCAGCAGGTGCATGACCGCTAAAATAGGAAAACCCCGCCGAAAAGCGGCGGGGTCTTCCTTCTCTGGAGCCATCCATCGGACTCGAACCGACGACCTGCTCATTACGAGTGAGCTGCTCTACCAACTGAGCTAGGATGGCAGAGATTTCAAATGTAATAACGTCCGGACTTTCACGCAAGTCGGGAATACGAGGTCGATTGCGATATCGATATCGATATCGAGAGCGAGATCGATTGCGATATCGATATCGAGAGCGAGAGCGTGATCGATGGCGACGGCGATGGCGAGTTCGATATCGATCATGCACCGTCCGCAGCGGCACGGGTAGCCCCACCCGTGAGGGTGGGGGATGAAAGCGCAGGATCCAGCGGTACGGGGTAACCCCACCCGTGAGGGTGGGGTGAGGGAGGCACGCGCCCAACCCCACGCTCACGCGTGGGGATACCGCAATCGATATCGCACTCGCACTCGCAATCGCAATCGCAATCGCAATCGCAATCGGTTTCACATAAAAAAAATTTCCCGTAAATTGAGATAATACCGCATTCTGCCGGGAACACGTGCGGTTTCACAATCAGCACCTCCCGCATCTGTCCGGCGCCCCGTCGGATCAGATTGACAGGAATGACGACCGGTACTGAGCCTGTAAGCTGCAGGATCACCGGAGGAATGACTACGGCATCGACGACAAGGACCAATTTCAATAGAACGGAATTACAGATCATGGCATATCTCTTCACTTCCGAATCCGTCTCCGAGGGACACCCCGACAAGATCTGCGACCAGATCTCCGACGCGGTGCTCGACTCCATTCTCAAAGACGATCCGAACGCCCGCGTGGCCTGCGAGTGCTTCACCACAACGGGCTTCGTGCTCGTTGGCGGTGAAATCACCACCGACGCCTACGTCGACGTGCAGGAGGTCGTGCGCGAGACCGTCCGCGAGATCGGCTACACCGATCCGAAGTACCGCTTCGACGCGGACAGCTGCGGCGTCGCATCCCACATCCACCAGCAGTCGCCCGACATTTTCCGCGGCGTGAAATCCGGCGGCGCCGGCGACCAGGGCATCATGTTCGGCTACGCCACCAACGCCACGCCCGAGTACATGCCCCAGCCCATCCTGTACTCCCACAAGCTGGTCAAGCGCCTGGCGGACCTCCGGAAACATTATCCCACGGTCATGCCGTATCTGCGTCCCGATTCGAAGTCACAGGTGACCTTCGAGTACGAGGGACGCTCGGCGAAGCGCGTGCGCACCATCGTGATCTCCACGCAGCACGATCCCGGCGTCTCGCAGAAAAAAATCCGCGAAGACGTCATCGAGCACGTCCTGCCGAAGGTCTTTCCGGATGAACTGCTCGAGGGCAAGTTCAAGCTGCACGTCAATCCCACCGGACGATTCGAGATCGGGGGACCCCACGGCGACTCGGGGCTTACCGGACGCAAGATCATCGTCGACACCTACGGCGGATGGGCTCCGCACGGCGGCGGCGCGTTCAGCGGCAAGGATCCCTCGAAAGTCGACCGCAGCGCCGCCTACGCCACGCGCCATCTCGCGAAGAATCTCGTGGCCGCGGGCGTCGCAGACGAAGTCACCATTCAGATCGGATACGCGATCGGCGTGGTCAATCCCGTCTCCGTGCACATCGAGACGCACGGCACAGCGAACAACGGCGTGAGCGACACCGACATCGAGCGCTGGGTGAAAAAGAACGTCGATCTCACCCCCAACGGCATCATCGAACGCCTGAAGCTGCGCCGTCCCGTGTATCGTGACACCGCCGCCTACGGACACTTCGGCCGTGACGACAAGAAGTTCACCTGGGAGAAGCTCGACCTGGTCAAGCAGATCAAAAAAGAACTGGCATAACCGTAACTATCAATACAGGAGTCAAACTCTGATGGCAAAAGCCAAGAACAACTACAAGGTCAAGGACATCCGTCTCGCCGCCGAAGGCCGCAGGAAAATCGAATGGGCCGAGAGCCGCATGCCGGTGATGATGGCGCTGCGCGAGAAGTACAAAAAGACGAAGCCGCTGAAGGGATTCCGCATCGCGGGCTGCCTGCACGTGACCAAGGAGACCGCAGTGCTCGTCGAAACGCTCGCCGCCGCCGGCGCCGACGTGAGCTGGAGCGGCTGCAATCCGCTTTCCACCAACGACGAAGTCGCCGCCGCGCTTGCCGCGAAGGGCACGTCGATCTACGCCTGGCACGGCATGAACGTGAAGGAATTCTACTGGGCCATCGAGCGCACGCTCGACTTCAAACCCAACCTCACGCTCGATGACGGCGCGGATCTCATCTTCACCATTCACAACAAGCACCGCAAGCTCATCCCGGAAATCCTCGGCGGCACCGAGGAGACCACCACCGGCGTGCACCGTCTGCGCTCCATGGCCGACGCGGGCGAGCTCAAGTACCCCATCATCGCCGTCAACGACGCCGAGACGAAATGGGATTTCGACAACGTGTACGGTACCGGACAGTCCACCCTCGACGGCATCATGCGCGCGACCAGCATTCTGTTCGCGGGCAAGAACGTCGTCGTCGCCGGCTACGGCCACTGCGGAAAGGGTGTGGCCGACCGGGCGAAGGGACTCGGCGCCAACACCATCGTCACCGAGGTCAAGCCGACGGCCGCGCTCAAGGCGACGCTCGAAGGACACGAGGTCATGACCATGGATCAGGCCGCGAAGGTGGGCGACGTGTTCATTACCGCCACCGGCGTGAAGGATGTCATCCGCGACAAGCATTTCAGAATGATGAAAGACGGCGCCGTGGTCTGCAACACCGGTCATTACGACTGCGAGATCAACATCCCTGAGCTGGAGAAGATCAAGAAGAGCAAGCGCACCATCCGCGCGAACAACGAAGAGTACATCATCAAGAAAAACGGCCGCCGCATCTACCTGCTGGCGCAGGGCCGTCTCGTGAATCTTGCCGCCGCCGAGGGACATCCCTCCGAGGTGATGGACATGTCCTTCGCCAACCAGTTCCTCTCGCAGCTGCGCCTCGCCGAGCTCGCGAAAAAGGGCAAGCGTCTCGACACAGGCGTGCACGACATTCCCGTCAAGCAGGACCAGGACATCGCCGCCCTCAAGCTCCGCACCATGCGCTACAAGATCGACAAGCTCACCAAGGAGCAGAAGGAATACATGGACGACTACAGCGCGGGAACGTAAGGATCGCGTGTCAGTCCGTTTTGTCCCCGGATCCTGAACATGTGCTGCCATCTGCGGGATTGATGGAAAGATGGAAAGATGGCAAGATGGAAAGATGACTAAATGACACGATGAAATGATGGCAGGATGGAATGATGGGGGATGGATGTCAGGATGATGGGACGGAACATGACAGGATGAAAACACAGAGGAGCGGTTCGTCGATGGCGGACCGCTCCTGAATTTTCGAAGGGGGATGCAGAATATTCAAGGTGGATATGCAATATTACCCGGGTAAAACCCGGAAATCGGTATTTATACCCGGGTAATATTCACATTTTACCCGGGTAAAATAGCCACCGAAGGCTGCGTTCACGCCTGGGGATATCGGGATCATGACCCATACGATTGAATCGTATATTCTGTGCGCAAAATATACAATGGAATCGTATAGCGGATGATCGCCGATACAAAAGACATTGATTCATTCCGGGAATGATGCTCCTCCTCGCGTGTCATACCCCCGGGTTGAATCCCCGCCGCGGATTCGTTAGGTTCAAGAAAAAGGAGGGTAAAGTTGCAGTTGCTCTTCGTCCTGAAAGGACGACACATCTCAGTCTGGGACGCCGTCACGGGAAACGCATTTCTGATCGTTTGCCTCGGCGGCCTGATTGCATTCTCCGGCACACCCCTCAAGGCCCAGGAAGCCTACGACGATATCATCATGACTGTTCAGGGTAGAGAGGACCGAGCGGATTATCTCGGGTGGGGACTCCTGACCCTGCCGGACGCCAATCGTGATGGATACACGGATTTTGCGGTTTCTGCCTTTGGCAGACAGAAAGTGCTGATCTACTACGGTGGTCCCGGAATTCTTGATGACAAAGAAGACGCCATGCTGACCGGGAGTGGCACGCTCGCAGGAGGGGATTTCAACGGGGATGGACTCATGGATATCGCTGTCCAGCGACTTGGAAGAAGAATAGACAGTTTGACCGGTGAGGGATTACATTCAACGATTGCCGACAGCGTATACATCTACTTTGCCAAGGACGTTGACGGGTGTATTTACGAGGATTCACCCGATATGAGACTTGGGATACATGAAGATTGGTCAACGGCAGAAGATTTTGGTCGCTACATGGAGACCGGAGATTTCAACGGCGATGGCTACACGGATCTTGTCACGAGTGCGCCCTATTATTATGACCCAGACAGCGCAACGTGCAAGGGAGGGATTGTGCTGGTCTATCTTGGCGCACAGGAGAAACCTTTAAGCGAACGATACGAAATTTATCCGACCGATGGATGTGATCGTTCTTTCGGATACATCGTGAGTCTAGCGGATGTAAATGGGGATGGGATCGATGATATTGTTGCCGGAGTGAGTAAGCGCAAGGATATGACTCCGGGTTCAGAACGTCCCTCCAAAGAGCTTTTCCTCGGTCATTACGGAATCAAAGAGAATGATATCCGTCCAGTGCAGTTAATTGATGGATTGACGCTTACAGCTATTACCCGAGGATTTATCCCGCCATATCCCATACTGGATATCAACAAAGACTCCCATGCGGATCTTATTTTCCCCGAAGACGGGGATATTGCAGTATTCCACGGAAGCGATAGTGGATTCATAACAGATGAGCGAACAATTCTCCACAATCCGGATCCCGATAAATTTGGAGCATTCGGTGGCTATTTTCACAACATCGGAGACTGGAACGCAGATGGATATGATGATTATGTCGTCAGATTTAACCGGTGGCTGTTGACTTTTGTCGTAATTTACGCAGGGGGGCCACAGGGAATCCGTGACACGGCGATGGCATACACAATGATGAGCCACAGATATGAATACTGCAAGAGCGTCGTCTCGGGCGATTATAATGGAGATGGATTGCGAGATTATATTGCATCCAGTGCATACGATATCAATTTCCAAGAGCAACCGGTCCAAAGAGGGCTGTTCCATATTGTATCCGGAACAGATGAGATCTCGGTGGGTATCGAAGCCCTGCGGCCGCCGACCGTCGTCGACATGACCGTGTATCCCAATCCCGTTCCCGCCGGCGGCACAGTCCGCATCACCCTGCCCGGCGAAGCGTCCGGCCACCTCCAGCTCTTCGACGCCCTCGGCCGGCGGGTCCTTACCTGGCACATCAGCCGCGAGGCCATGCTGCCGACCGCCGCCCTCACCCCGGGCGTGTATTTCCTCACCGCCGAATCTGCGGGATCGTACCACTCCGCCCGGGTGGTGGTGTATTGACGGGCCCTCGATACGCTCGCGCGGTACGAGCGTCGGTCATCCCCGGGAATCGGACGGCGCTCGCTACTCGGGCTGACGTTTGATTCGATCCTCGCGATCCTCGCGCTCCTCGCGATCCTCGCGCTCCTCGCGCTCCTCGCGATCCTCGCGCTCCTCGCGCTCCTCGCGATCCTCGCGCTCCTCGCGATCCTCGCGCTCCTCGCGCTCCTCGCGCTCCTCGCGCTCCTTCCGATCCTCCCCGCTCCTCCGTATATTTCCATCATTATTCACGAAGCGAGCTGCCGAACGCCATGCCATCGATCAATCTTCTTCCGGACAATACGCGCGTCGATGTCGGTACGATTTACGGTATCGGCCGCAATTACGTCAGGCACGTCGAGGAACTGAATAATGAAATGCCCGACGAACCGGTGCTGTTTCTCAAACCCGCAGCATCCCTGATCACGCAGACACGCCAGATCGAGCTGCCCGCCTTCAGCACGGATATCCATCACGAGGTGGAAGTGGTGCTGCTGGTGGGACGCGAGGGACGCAACATCACAAAGGACGACGCGCTGCATCATGTCACGGGTGTCGCAGTCGGACTCGATCTCACCGCGCGCGATACGCAGTCCGCCCTTCGCGACAAAGGACTGCCGTGGACGACGTCGAAGGGATTCGAAACCGCGGCCTGCGTGTCGGATTTCCTGCCCATCCAGCGTTTCCGCGACCTGGGCAAACTGCATTTCCGCCTGCGCGTCAACGGCGAACTGCGGCAGGAGGGCGACTCCTCGCTGATGATCTTTCCCGTCCCCGCGATCATCGCGCATATCAGCAGCATCATCACGCTGCAGCCGGGAGACCTGATCTTCACCGGCACGCCGCACGGCGTCGCGCGCATCGCGCCGGGCGACCAGCTCGACCTCTCGCTCGAAGACATCCTCCGCGCAGGTTTCACCGTGGCGGGATCGTAAGCCCATCGTGAAGCACCGCTCGCGCATCCTGTCGATCATCATCCTCGTCGCCGCCATCGGCACGTCCGGCTACATGCTGCTGCGCGGCACGTCGCCGGCACCGCCCGCGGATCCGCCGCCGCCCCCGCGCTACGATACGACGGAGACGGACTGGAATGACTATCTCTGGCCCACGAACGCGGGCACGGTGCGCACGTCGGATTTCGCGGAATTCCGCTCCACGCATTTCCACGCGGGCATCGACGTCAGCACCAACGGACGCACGGGCTACGATGTCTACGCCGCGCGCGATGGCATCCTGCACTCCATGTATTTCGAACCGGGCGGCTACGGCTGGTTTCTCACGCTGCGGCACGCGGACGGCTACTATACCTGCTATGCGCATCTGAAGGGATTTCCCGACCGCATCCGAGACGCCTTCCGCGCGCAGCTCGCGCGGGAGGACCGGTCGTACGGCACGGTGCGGTGGACCCGTGACACCGTGCGCGTGAAGAAGGGAGAGGTGATCGCGTTTACCGGCGCCACGGGAGCGGGTCCCGCCCATCTGCACTTCGAAGTGCGCGACCCGGATTTCAATCCCGTCAACCCCGGCCTCTCGCCGCATCTGCGTCCGGCCGATTCCATTCCCCCCGAACTGCGGCAGCTCTGCATCGTGCCGCTCGACGCCGCCTCCGCCATCGACGATGAATGGACGCAGCAGATGTACAACCTCGCGGGCGGCGGCTCCTCGTATCGCCTCCGCACCGTGCCGGTGATCCGGGGACGGGCGGGACTCATGCTGCGGGCGCATGACCGCGCGGAGGGCGCCACGGATTTTCCCACGCCGTACAAGCTGACGATGTACGTCGACGGACGCGAGGTGTTTGCGGCGGTGAGCAACCGCTTCGCGGATTCGCTGGGATTTCACATTCGCATCGACCGCGACAACTGGCTGATGCGCGCGCGCAAGGGCGAGTTCCGCAAGCTCTTCCGCGAGGAGGGGAATGCACTCGAAACCTACTGGCCGCGCGACCGGCAGGCGGGCGAGCTGTCGGCGGCCGCGCTGGGCGCGGGACCGAAACGCATCATGATCGTCGCCGAGGATCTCGCCGGCAACCGCTCCATGCTCAGCATGACGGTCATGATCGCCGCGGATATCCGTCTCACCCATGCGATCGACGGACGCGCCCTGACGCTGCGCACGGACGGCGCACCCGCGTCCCTGCTGATCGAAGAGGACGGTCCGCGCGGCTGGGATGCCGTGCGGCAGTTAGACAGCAGCGCTGCCGGCGCCGGGGTGACGCTCGATCTCGGTCCGTACCGCAGCAGCCGCATCCGCGCGGTGACCGTCGATGCCTTCGGGAACCGCATCGTGCAGGGTACCTGGGCGCCGGGCGGACTGAAGCGCCCCGCCGGACGCCTGTATCCCCACCGCGAAATCCTCTACGATGAAATAGTCTACGAGCTTAAAACCGCCGTGCCCTTCGCCGCGCCGCCCATCGTGAGCATCACGCAGGGCACGCGCCGGGAGATCGGACGCGTGTTCCCGGTCGCGGAGGACACGTACCGCGCGGTGCTGCCGACCTGGCCGGGCTTCGCAGGCGAGGCGGAAGTGACCGTCGCGTACCGCGTGGGGAACAAGCAGCTGCGGTGGACCGACGCGCTCAGCGGCTTCCACATCAGCGCGGATATCGGCGGACAGGTGCGCTCCGACGACGGCCGATTCATCCTGACCTTTGATCGGGGGGATGTCTACCGGTCGCTGCTCTGCAGCATCGAGCGCGTCTCCGATACGCTGGATGCATGGACCGTCGGTCCCGCCGACATGCCCCTCGCCGGACGTCCCCTCGCGAGCATCCTTCCCGCGCGTCCTTCTTCAAAGCTGATGGTCGACGCCGATTATCCCGTCAGGCATTACGGCAGCGTCGACATCCCACATTCGCCCGCTGTCGCCGCGCGTTTCGGGCGCTGGCTGGGGACGTACCGTCTGACATACGACGATGAGGGACCAGACATCTCCGCGGCCGTTGTTCGCCGCAGCCGCGAGCCGGTGCGCATTTCCATCACCGATAAGGGAGCGGGCGTCGACTGGGATGCGGTGGCGGTACATATTGACAAAGCCCTCGTCCCCGTGGAATATGATGAGCGACGCGATATTCTCTTCGTGCCGTACGACGTGTACAAGGAATTGGGCCGGGGATTGCTTACCATACATGCCAGGGACCGCCTCGGCAACACGAGTGTCATGAAAAAGAATATGTGACCGTGCTGCCTGACGTGTTCCCGTTCAGACCCAGTCATCATTCCGGAGGATCACATCATGGCAAGCGAAGGCTATCACGAGCTTGAATCAAAACTGTCCGAAAAGACAAAAGACATGCACCGCGCGATCGTTTCCCTCGTCGAGGAGCTGGAGGCAGTGGACTGGTATCATCAGCGCATCGACATCTGCGAGGATGACGATCTGAAGGCCATCCTCATCCACAACCGCGACGAGGAAAAAGAGCACGCGGCCATGCTCATCGAATGGCTCCGCCGCAACGACGCCAAATTCGAAGAAGAACTCAAAGACTATCTCTTCACCGACAAGAAGTTTTCTCATTGATCTTGGGAGCACGAAGGGCACGAAGACCCAAAGACACGAAGAGACTGTTATAACAGAAACACCCAGCAAGTTTGCTGGGTGTTTCCGTTGAACAATTCCTTCGTGTCTTCGAGTCTTGGTGTCCTTTGTGCCCCCCAAGATCATGGAATGGGAAAAGTCAGGTCGACGACGAGGCGGACGTTGTCGATTTTCCACGAATCCGCGTAGGGGGCGTCGATGACGTTGGTCAGGCCGAATTCGTACATGACCTGCGGGGAGAGGAAGCCGTAGCGGAAGTAGAAATCCCAGCCGAGTCCGGCGCTGGCCGCGTAGCGCATGCCGTTGACGTCCTCGATCTCGCCGCTCTGCGACGGAGATTCGCTGCCTTTCGCCCACTCCGGCTCCACCACCGTCGCGGTATGATTGAAATCGTCCTTGATCAGTGTGCCGACATGGATGCCGCCGCTGACGAAGAAGCCCGGTCCGCGCATGGGATACAGCTTGCCGTATCCGCCGACGGACAGGTACTGCAGCGTGTAGTCCACGCTCTGATCGCGCACGAGATCGTTGACGATGCGCGGGTCGTTCGGATCGGCGACGCGGAAGGGATCGGTGAAGCGGCCGTCAACCGCGCCCGACATCTGGTCGAAGGTCAGGCGCAGTCCGAGCACCAGGTAGCGCGTCACGGCTTTTTCACCGTGTACGCCGAAAATGAAATTGGTGCTCGTGGCGTCGGAGTAGAATGCGTTGTCGGGCGACGGCCACAGGGGCACGTCGCCGGAATGGAAGCTCTGGTTCACGCCCGCGAACAGTCCGCCGCGCACGGTGTACCAGGCCCTGTCGCCAACACGGAGACCCTGCGCATGCGCAGAGTGCATGCCGACGAGCGTCAGTGCAAAGAGGAGAGTGATGCTGATGCGTTTCATGGATGCGCTCCTTAGTTGGCTACGATCAGTTTCTGCGTGCTGCGGAAGGTTCCGGTCGTCATGGTCACGAAGTAAATGCCCGCGCGCAGCCGCTCGGCGGAGAAGCGCATCGCGTGCGCGCCGCGCCGGAGCATGCCGCTGTGGACCTGCGCCACGCGGTTGCCGAGCAGGTCGTACACCGCCAGCTCGACATGCGCGTCGGATTCGAGCGTGAAGTTCAGCTCGGTCCGGCGTCCGGCCGCGCCGTCAAGCACGTTGGGACGCGGGGGACTCATCGACGTGATGCCGAGATCCTCGAGCGTGGACACGCCGTTGCGCGGACGAATGGTGACGACACCGGCGCAGTTCTCGTCCGTCGTGACATCGGCCACGTCGGGTTCGAACATCGCCTCGGTCACCGTCCATTCCGTGCTCTCCGTGCGTCCGACCAGCACTTCCATGACAACGCGGACAAGCTCACCGGCGCGGAACGACGAAGCGCTGACGGTCACGCGGATGCGGCCTGCATCCGTACGCGTGAATTCCGCCGCGCCCTGTCCCGTGATGAGACGGTCAGGCGTCAGCGAACGTCCGTCGAAGGTGACGTCGAAGGAAAGCGTGCCCTCGGTGATTTCACAGGCGACTTCCTCGGTGAGGGCGACCGGGATTTCAATCATGTCGCCCGGACGCGCGCTCATCTGCAGCGCGTTGCCGTTGCTGCCGGCGCAGCTCAGCGCGGTGGACGGACGCTCGTAATCGACCGCCAGCACCACCGAGACTTCGCTGCGGCACAGCTCTTCGGCCGCGGTGAGCATGGCCTCGAATCCTTCACCCTCGGCCGGCTCGTAGAGCACGCGCACCGTGCGCCGCTCGCGCGGCGGGATGCGGAGCACGGGCTCCTCGTCGGCAAGCGAGAAGGCCTCGGATCCCGTCAGGGCGAGCACCAGGTCGACAGGGGTGTCACCCATGTTCATCAGTTCCGCCTGCAGTTCCACCGGTTCGGTGGCGCAGGTGGCCGTGCCGCGTATCGTGTCGCGCGTAAACGCGTAGGCCACGCGGTTGAGGAATCCGCCGAAGGGAATCACGCGGGTCTCGGGTGCGCAGCGCTGATCGCGCACGACGGTCAGTTCGATGGCGCCGTCGAATTCACGCGCTACCTCGTCGAAGGGCGGCTCGAGCGCCACGGTGATCTGCTGCTGCTGTCCGCGCGCGATGGTCAGCGGCCAGCTCACCGGCGAGACGATGCGCAGCGGGGAGGATGCGGGCTGCACCTCGGCCTCGAGCTGCACCGGGATTTCGCCGGTGTTCGTGAAGGTCAGCACCCGGCGGAGTTTCTCGGCGTCGGAGGGACGCACGAAGCCGTCGGGACAGATGGTGATCGCGCCGAAGTCGATTGCTTCGGGCTCGACGGTGAACGTGCTGCTGAGGATGCGCGCCTGCACGGGGAAGGCGGCCTCGATGTCGCAGGGATCACCGAAGAGCGTCACCTGTCCGCTGTAGCGGCCGGCCGTCTCGGCGGTAAAGCGCACGAGCACGTCGCGCGTCTGGCCGGGCTGCAGCGTGAAGGGGAACTGCTGCGGGGGATCGTACGCGAATCCCTCGGGCAGCAGGCTGCCGTCGGCCACCGTCACGGGCGTGCCGCCGGTGTTCTCGACGGTCGCGCGGATCTGCCGGCTCGGTCCGGTCTCGCAGCTCAGGATTTCGATTTCACCCTGCGGCTGCACCGCGGTGATCGAGAAGGAGGGCTGCACGCCGCGTCCCCGCAGTGTGAAGTCCACCGAATCGGCGCAGAAGTCCGATGTGAAAAACGTCGTCGCGGCATCGATGCCGACCTGCAGCGGACTGTACCGCACGGGGAATTCCCGGAACGTGCCCGGGTCCAGCGTCACCTTGAAGGGCTTCGAAAGAAGCTGGAAGGGCGCGAGCGCGGGGAAGCCGCCTGATGTGACGGTCAGCGTCTTGTCGCCGGTGTTCTCGACGATGAAACCGCGCACGGAACTGCTGCCCACGCACACATCGCCGTAATTCGTGCTGTAGCCGTTCTCGCGCACGATGAAGCGCGGAGCGTAGCGCTCGCCGCGCAGTTCGATCGGGATGGTCTCGCGGCAGAAGCCGCCGCTGCCGGCGATGATCTCGAGCATGAGCGTGTCGTTGAACGCGCCGCCCGAACCGGGCTTCGCGATCACATCCACCTCGCGCGAATCGTTCGCCGGAATCTCCACGCCCTGGGACGGGAAGGCGCCCGGACCGAGCCGCAGCTCATACAGCGCGGTCGATACAACGGCGTTGAGCGTGATCGGCAGCGGACTGTTATTCTCGACGGTGATCACGCGTCCGGGACCGGTCTGATTGCTCGTGCAGGAAATGATCTCGCCGAAATCCAGCACCTGCGGGGTGATGGACACCTGCGGGAGGATGCGCTCGCCGGAGAGCGTGAAGTACACGGTGGATCCGCAGGGTTCGCCGAACCACTGCACGCTTCCGCCGAAGGTGCCGCCATCGCCCAGCGGCGGCGCGAAGACGATGAATGCCTCGAAGGGATTCGTCGGATCAGGAGGAATCACGATTGGAGGCGTCGTCGAGGCATCCCACTCGAAGCCGAAGGGCAGGGCGGGGAGGTCGGTGAAGGTCACCGGCTCGGTGCCGTCGTTGGTCACCTGCAGCAGCATTTTGGCGCTGGGCTCGCAGTTGGCGAGCACGAGGTTGTTCGGCGTTACCGAGGAGCTGAGAATCTGCTGGCTGAATGTCGAGCCGCGCAGGTCCACGCTCGCCTCGAGGTCACAGAGATTCGCACTGATGGTCAGCGTCTGCTCCACCGTGCCGGTGTCGGTGGGATGGAAGCGCACCGGCACCACGCGATCCATGCCCGGTTCCAGCTGGAACGTATTGCTGAAGGCGTCGATCTCGAACGGGGGCGCTACGTCGACGGTAATCAGCAGCTCGGCGTCGCCGTCGTTGATGATGCGGATGTTCTTGGCTTCGGAGTAAGCGCCCACGCAGGTCGTGTCATAGATCTGCGGGGGAAGCAGTCCCGGTGTGGCCACCGCTTCGGCGAAGAAGCTCGGATCCTGCCGCGTGCCCATCAGATCGATGCTGAAATTCTCGGCGCAGATCCCGAAATCCGCTTCGATGCTCATCTGCGCGTCGATCATGTCGGGACCGGTCCGTGACGGCTCGATCGTCACCGTCACGCTGCTGCCACCCGGAAGGGAATCCGGCGCGTTGATGAGCGTGAATCCCGAAGGAATGCTGTAGCGCAGCACCGCCAGCTGGCTGTGCGCGTTCTCGAGCGTGATGTCGCGCTGGGGCAGCGGATCGGTGGCGCATGAGTTGATTACGCCGAAATCCAGCTCGAACACGTCGGCCGTCACCGTGGGAGCGATGCGGGCGGCTTCGAGCTTGAACAGCACCTCGAGGCCGCAGGCATCCGCCGAGAGAATTACATTCTCGATCACCGTGCCGCGCTGCGTCGGCAGCGGCGCGAATTCCACGTACATTTTCACGCTGTCGCGCGACGGCAGGCTGAGTGGGAAAATACCCGGGTTCTTCAGCACGAAGCCGTCGCCCAGGTCGGGGGCGTCGGTGAACGAGACGGCGTTGAGTCCGTCATTGAACAGCGTCACCGTGATCAGGTCGGTGGCCTTGTCCTCGCAGCTGAGGATCGTGGGACTGCCGTCCACCGTGGCCCGCAGGTCCGTGCGTCCGATGCGCAGGATAACCGGCACCACGGTCACTTCCGGATCGGTGAAGTCGGAGGTGATTTCGATCGTGCCCGCGTGCGTTCCCGGACACGGGATAGCCGAGGTCACGACTTCCACCTCCATTGAGTCGATACCGTTGCCCGACGTCTTTGACAGGCGCAGCCAGGGCACCGTCGCCGCCGCGTTCCACGCGTTGCAGTTCGTATTCGTCATCGAGACGAACAGTTTCTGCGGATCCGGCGGATTCTGGGTCACGACAAACGTATCGAGCTCGGAGACCGTGATCGGATACGTACGCGGTTCGTACTTCGCGATGACGGTCTTATTATTATTCATCGTGATGTTCAGGATATTGTTCGTTCCGGAGGCATCGCCCTCCCAGTGCGAGAAGCGATAGCAGGTATCCGGGGCGGGGAGGTTGAATGCCACGAGCGTCACGCCCTGTCCGGGAGCGTAATCCGGCTGGAAGGGGATGCGCACGACCGTCCCCTTCGCGGGGGGATCGATTTCCACGTTCAGCGTGTAGCGCGTGGGGGGCGGATCGCCATAGACCACTTCGATGAAGTAGCGGTTCGTTCCGGGCGGGAGCTCGATCTGCGAGAGCGTGCTCATGTCCTCATCCACGATCGTCGGATCGGGATAGGAGACCAGGCGCATGCTCGAGATGCCCGTCGCCAGCGGGGTGCTCCATTTCATCCACGTCGTTGCCGCGGTGGGATCGCGGCGCGCGAGTACTTCGAAGGTCTGCGAAATCGGCGGGGGGATAAAGATGCCGCGCAGATCCTTGAGCACACCGTTCCCCAGGATCGACGGCGACCGGAAGTCATTGTCGATCAGGCGTGCGTCGAACGTCCCGGGGACGATGGGTGTCAGTTCTACTTCACCGAGCGCAGGATCAATGCCGTCGGATGCGTTCGCATTGATGCCGATGCGCAGATCGGTACTATTGCCCACGTTGTCGAATACCGTCAGAACCGTGGTGATGTTCTGCGCCGTCACCTGCCGCGCTCCGAAGAGCAGCAGCAGCACGACCGCCGGCATCGCAAACAGGGCAGTAGGTCTCGAAGTAACGGATGATGGCATAATCAACCTCTTAACCTGTTGCAATTAAAGAGACTACTTGTCATTAACTTAAGTACTTTCTTAGAAAAATGCAGTAAAAATCAAGTTTTTGTCAAATTTTTTTTAGGCGGGGGAGGAGCGCTAACCCCACGCGTGAGCGTGGGGTTGTATGAGCAGGAGCAGGACGCGCTAACCTCACGCGTAAGCGTGGGGTTGCGGGAGCGCTCCCCAACAACCAACAACCAGTAACCAAAAACCACCAACATCTCAACGAAAATATCCGTACATTCAATCACTCTCTGCAATCACCGGACCCAGTGTCCCTGACGATATATACCAGTTGAATCAGCGCGGGAGCTGCGATGCTGACGTTGTACCTGGCCTGTCTCGTGTTCGGCGGCGTGCTGCTGACGATTTCGCTGTTCGCCGGCGGTGACGCGGATTCGGATATCGATGCGGATCACTCCCTCGATGTGCACGGCGACATGGATGTGGATCATTCCCTCGATGTCCACGCCGATATCGATCACTCGCTCGATATTCATGCCGACGTCGGTGACGTATCCGCGGATGTGGGTGACGTCCATGCCGATATCGGTGGAGATGCCGACTTTGGTGGCGATGCCGACATCGGCGGGACGGATATCGATACGACAGGAGAGGTCGGCGGATCGGATATCCCCGCCGGGACGACCGTGGATGCCGATCATCCCGCCGTCGCGTCGGTGGAGGATGCGGCAGGCGCCGCGCATGCATCCCCCCTTGCATCCGCATTCGAATTCTTCAGTTTCCGCAACCTCGTGTACATGACCACGTTTTTCGGAATGACCGGCAGCGTCCTCACCTGGCTCGTGATGCCCTTCGGCGTCACGCTCGGATCCGCGATCGGGATGGGACTGTTCGCGGGGGTGGTCGGACACCGCTTCATGCGCTACCTGCGTGGCTCGGAATCCGGTCAGACCGTGCACGTGCATCAGCTCATCGGGCACAAGGGCACCGTCTCCCTGCCGCCGTCGAAAACACGCAAGGGCAAGGTCCGCATCGTCGCGGCCGGAAACGTGATCGAGCTGATTGCGCTCGTCCACGAAGACGCGACCGAGGATGAGATCCCGTACGGTGAACCGATCTTCATCCTCTCCCTCGAGAAGGATACGGCGTATGTGGATCGCGCGGATTTCTGATCCGATCGCATCGCGCGCGGCTGCGCCCGTCCCGAACAGACAATCAACCCATTTCTGATACAGCTACCGGAACCTGTCATGGAAGAATTCATTGTCGCGATTTTCGGCATCGCACTCTTCGCGGTCATCATCATCATGGTGGCCATCAGCCGTCTGCTGCTCATCTGTCATCCCAACGAAGTCATCGTACTCTCCGGCCGCAAGCGCCGCCTGCCCGACGGCGGCTCCGTCGGATACCGCCTCATCCGCGGCGGTCGCGCCCTGCGCATTCCGCTGATCGAAAAGGCCGCGCGCATGTCGCTGGAGACGATTCCGCTGGATCTGAGCGTGATGAACGCCTATTCGATGGGCGGGATTCCGCTGAAAGTGGAGGCCATCGCCAACATCAAGGTCGACAGCAGCGAGCCCACCTTCGGGAACGCGGTGGAGCGCTTCCTGGGGAAATCACGCGCCGAGGTGCATGAAATCGCCAAGGACACACTGGAAGGAAACCTGCGCGGCGTGCTGGCGACGCTGACGCCCGAGGAGGTCAACGATGATCGCCTGAAGTTCGCCAGCAGCCTCATCGAGGAGGCCGACACGGATCTCAAGGCTCTCGGACTGCAGCTCGACACGCTGAAAATTCAGAACGTGTCCGATGACGCCGGTTATCTCGACAGCATCGGACGCCGCAAGACTGCCGAGGTGCTTTCGCAGGCGCGCAAGGCCGAGGCGGAGCGGAAGTCCGAAGCGGAGCAGGCGGAAGCAGACGCCCAGCGGCTCGCCGAAATTGCGAAGGCGAATTCGCAGAGAGACATCGAATCGGCACGCATCGATACCGACCGCACCGTGCAGGTCAACAAGGCGCGCGCGCAGCAGGATGTGGAGATCGAGAACAACGCGCTGCGCATCAAGATGGCGGAGCTGGAGCGCGAGGCCATCATCAAGGAGAAGGAGGCCGAGGTCGCAGGGGAAAAGGCGCGCGTGGTCTACGAGCAGGAGGTGGAAAAGGAGCGCATCGAGTTGAAGAAGAAGAGCCTGATGGCCGACGTCATCGAGCCCGCCCGCGCGAAGAAGGAGGCGGCCGAGCTGGAGGCCAAGGGCGACGCGGCGAAGATCATCGAGAATGGACTGGCCAACGTCAACATCCTCAACCAGATGATCGACACCTACAAACGCGCCGACGGCGAGGGCGAGAAGGTGTTCGTGCTCAACATGCTGCCCGACATCATCGAGGAACTGGTCAGCACCGTGGGCAAGCTGAACATCGACAAGATTTCCGTGGTGGATTCCGGCAGCGGGAAGTCCGTCGCCGGACTCATGGGCCAGCTGCCCTCCGCGGTGATCTCCCTGAACGAAATCATCGAAAACGCCACCGGTGTCAACATCCTCAGCAATTTCAAAAAGGAGGAGCTCCAGGACGCCACGCAGAAACTCGCCGACAAGACGGAATAACCGTAGGGGCGAGATTCATCTCGCCCGCATGGAAAGCGATGTAGGGGCGAGATTTATCTCGCCCCTCTGGATCCGGATACGCTAACCCCACGCGTAAGCGTGGGGTTGCGCGCATATGACGTTCAATATATTCGCCCTGAAAGGGCGCGACTGATTCCATTGCTTCCCCACTGGAACCGTATACCAAAAAATGCCGTTATTATTAGATGGACAGTCAAACAATCTGACATCTGTATCTTTTATACCCGCCTGACAAGTCCACGCAATTTTCAGATACAAACCGCATACCCCGGTTCAGGGGATATCCTGTATGACGTATACCCTGCCGGGATTGCAGCGGTCCGCGAAGCGAATGACGGATTGTCTGCCGGGTTCGTTATGGACCGCGAAGCGAATGACGGATTGCCTGCCTGCTTCGATGACGTCCCGAAGATGTCGCATATCGGGAACGCATCCTCCGCGTATGACATTTGGCGGAACGGCACGCAATCCGTCCTGCAAAAAACAAATAACCAATAACCAATAACCAACGACCATGAAGATTACACGTTTCGACAGCTACGACGAACTCGACAAGCAGATCGGTACCGACCGCTTCGTCGACTTTCTCTTTACCCATCTCGACCAGTTCGGCGATCCGAAGGACGCCATTCGCAACTGCATCGATTTTTCGTTCGGACTCAACGGCGGACTCGGCGGCTTCGCCCTGGCGGCGGAGGACGAGGGCGAACTCGTCGGTGCCCTGGTCATGAACAAGACCGGCATGAAGGGATATATTCCCGAGAATATTCTCGTGTACGTGGCCGTGGATGCCAGCAAGCGCGGCAAGGGCATCGGACGCCAGGTCTGCGAGCGCGGCATCGAGGAAGCCGACGGCGACGTCAAGCTGCACGTCGAGTACGACAATCCCGCCAAGCGCCTCTACGAGCGCATCGGCTTCACGAACAAGTACGCGGAAATGCGCTACAAAAAGTAAGGGCGTCCCATGGCTGAACTGCTCATCCATACTGACCGCGTCATCGGCAACATCGAGAAAATCAATGCGCTGATGAAGAAGCACAATTCCGAGTGGACGCTGATCTCGAAAGTGCTCAGCGGACACAAGGAATCGCTGCGCAACATCCTCGCGCATCCATCCATCAAGGAGGTGCACAGCGTCGGCGATTCACGTCTCTCGAGTCTCGAGGTGATTAAAAGCCTGCGGCCCGACATCGTCACGATGTATATCAAACCGGTGCCGCAGAACCTCGTGCCCTCCATCGTGCAGCTGGCCGACATATCGCTGATCAGCTCCATGCGCACACTCGAGCTCATGAACGACGCCGCCGCGCGCAGTGGGGTGGTGCACCGCGTCATCGTCATGATCGAGCTCGGCGAACTGCGCGAGGGTATCGTACGCGAAAACATCGTTGATTTCTACAGCCGCGCCTTCGCGATGGAGAATATCGATGTGATCGGACTCGGTTCGAACCTGGGCTGCATGTACGGCATCGAGCCGACCTACGACAAGATGATACAGCTCTCGCTGTACCGCCAGATCCTCGAACAGATGTTCGACCGGAAAATCCCCATCATCTCCGGCGGCAGTTCGATCACGCTTCCGCTGATCGGAAGCAAGCGGCTCCCTCCGACGATGAACCACTACCGGATCGGCGAAGCCGTGTTCCTCGGCACCTCCCCGCTGGACAACAAGCGATTCCGCAATCTTTCCACAGAGGTGTTCGAGTATCAGGCGAACATCCTCGAACTCGAGGAGAAGCAGACTACCCCCGACGGCATCATCAGCGAGGCGGCAGTCGGACACGTGGCCGAGGCCGAAACGCAGCCACGCAGTGACGATACCCACTGCCGGGCGCTGATGGATTTCGGACTGCTCGATGTTGACGTCGATGACGTGTCTCCGAAGGATAAAAACGTGCGCTTTGCCGGCACAACCTCCGACCTCACGGTGTTCGAACTCGGCGACAACAAGGATGAAAAAGGGAAGCCCCGCTATCACGTGGGTGATACCGTCCGCTTCAAACCCAGCTACATGGGCGTCGCGCGGCTGATGACCTCGAAGTTCATCTACAAAACCGTGCGCGGCAAGGTCCACGAACTGCCGCTGGTGTGATCAGCTGGCGTTTGTGTGGCCATTCCGCAGACCTGCTCACATATAAAAGAACCGCAACCGCTCGGAGCATCAACTCCGGGCGGTTCCGTTTTGTGTCATTGTTCGTTCCGGTTCGTGTCCGTACCTTGAAAGATGTACCGCCATTTCACACGAGGAACATCGTGAAGCAGATACTTGTCCTTTTTACGGCCGCCATGATCCTGACCGCCTGCGGCGGGGATGACACAGAGCAGCAGCAGGCACAGCAGAACACCCCCCCGCGCGTCAACATTCCGCTTGCGGAGGATCAGGGCGACCCGAATGCCGGCATGTCGCCGGGTGGCACGGATGGAGAGCTGGCACCGACCGGTGACATCCCCGAGGAGAAACTCCCGGATCTTTCCGGACTCGAAGGCGTCGAGCGCGAGCTGTTCGTCAAGACGGTGCAGATACAGATCCCGTATTACGAGGCGCTTGCGCAGTGGGCGGATGAAGCCGAGCAGGTGACCGAGGGGAAGGAAGCCGCGGCATCGCTGCGCCGCTACATCGCGCTGCAGGAGAGTTTCGCCCGCCAGATGCAGAAGCTCGACATGCAGTTTACCGGCCGGCTCGAACCGAATTACACCGGCTCGGAGGAATTCTCGCGCGTGCTCGACGAGTACATGAACGATCCCGAACTGCTCGCGAGCACCGAAAAAATCATGGGCGCGTATATGGGACTGATCCAGCGTTTCCGTGACGATCCCGCTTGCAAGGAGGTCTTCGCCGACATCGAGCGCATGGCCCGTGAATCCCAACCCCCGCAATAAATCACTCATATCCTGGGATCACGAAGGCGCGAAGTCACGAAGACACAAAAGAATGAAATAGCGGCGGCCCGATCGGGCCGCCGTTTTCATATCCCTTAGTGTCCTGGTGTCTTCGTGTCCTTGTGCCCCCAAGAACAACATCATCCCTCCAGCCTGGCGGCGAGTTCGAGCCAGCGGTCGGAGAGGACGGCGATGCGGTCGTCGATGTCCTGGATGCGCTGTCCCATGTCGGCCAGGGCGGTGTAGTCGGACTGATCTCCCGCGTGCATCTCGGCGGTGAGCGCCGCCTTTTCCTCCTCCAGCGCGGCGATCTCCTGCTCGAGGCGTTCGTACTCCCGCTCTTCCTTCCACGTCAGCTTCTTCGGATTCTTCGGTTTGCCGTTTCCCTTTGCATCCTTCTTTCCCTCGCGCTCCCTTTTCCTGCGCTGCTCCGCCAGCTCCTCCGCGCGCGCGGCCTCTTCTTTTTCCTTCCGCTCGAGGTAGGCCGTGTAGTTGCCGGGATACTGCTTGATGTGCCCCTCGCCATCGAACGAATAAATGTACTCCACCGTGCGGTCGAGGAACATGCGGTCGTGGGAGACGATGACGAGGAAGCCCTGGAAATGCTGCAGGTATTCCTCCAGGGCGTTCATGGTCTGCAGGTCGAAGTCGTTGGTGGG
Organism: uncultured Ignavibacteria bacterium; assembly: GCA_913061095.1. GTDB lineage: Bacteria > Bacteroidota > Ignavibacteria > SZUA-365 > SZUA-365 > BM516. The sequence continues at coordinate 192,375 of CAJXVM010000002.1, read as the reverse complement.
CTCGTCGAGGAAGAGCACGTTCGGATCATTCATCAGCACCATGAGCAGGGAGAGGCGCCGACGCTCGCCGCCGGAGAGCGTGCCGACAAGGGCGGACTGCTGTCTGTTCGGAAAGTGGAACTTACGCAGCATGTCGGATGCCGAGAGGTAGCGCTCGCGTCCCACGCCGGTGTCGATGTACTCCGCCACCGAGCGCAGCGTGCCGATGACGCTTTTGGTGGGATCGAAGTCGAGGTTCTCCTGCCGGAAGTAACCGATGCGCACCGAGCTGCCGATTTTCACCGAGCCGGTGTCGGGTTCGATCTCACCGGCCATCACGTTGAGCAGGGTGGATTTGCCGCAGCCGTTTGGTCCGATGATGCCGATGCGGTCGCCAGCGGTGGCCTGGTAGGTGAAGTGCTCGAACAGAAGCTTCCCGCCGATGCTCTTCGAGATGTTCACCGCGTCGATGATCTTGCTGCCGAGGAAGCTGTCGCCGACTTCGATCTTGATGCGCTTCTCCTCGACGGGCTTGGGCGCGGCCTCCATGCGCTCGATCCAGTCGATGCGGCTTTTCTGTTTCGTGCGCCGCGCGGGCGCGCCGCGCTGCAGCCACGCCAGCTCCTGCCGCAGCTTCGAGCGCGTGCGATCGGCCTCGGCCTCCTGCGCGCTGATCATGGCCTCGCGGCGTTCGAGATATTCTTCGTAATTGCCCGGGAAGCTGACGAGCTGCTGCTGATCCATTTCCACGATGCGGTTCACCACGGCGTCGAGGAAGTAGCGGTCATGCGTGATCAGCAGAAGGGCGCGCGGGGAATTCTGCAGGCGGTCCTGCAGCCACTGCACCGAATCCGCGTCGAGGTGATTCGTTGGCTCGTCGAGGATGAGCAGGTCGGGATCGCGCAGCAGGGCGCGCGCGAGTGCGACGCGCTTGCGCTGTCCGCCCGAGAGCCGCCGTACGTCGGCGTCGAACTGCGAGACGCCGAGTTTCTGCAGCATGATGCGTGCGTCGGTTTCGAGGGTCCAGCCGTGTGCGCTCTCGATGCGCTCGGTCACCTCGTCGAGCTCCCGCTGCAGGTTCGCGTCCTGCGATCGCGCCACGAGCCCGCACAGCTCGGCGTGCCGGTCGAGCATGGACTGGATATCCTTCCGCCCCTCCATCACCGCGTCAAGCACCGTCTGCTTGCGGCTGAACACCGGCATCTGCTCGAGGTACTCGAAACTCGCCTGGCTGTTGAACGTCACCTTTCCTTCGTCCGGCGGCTCCGCTCCCGCGATGATGCGCATCAGCGTTGTCTTGCCCACGCCGTTGCGTCCGATGATGCCCACGCGCTCGCCTTCCACCATCCCGAAGGAGACGTCGGCAAACAGCGGCTGGTCGTGGAAGGTTTTGCTCAGGGCGGTGGTGGAGAAAATTACCATGCATGCAATCTAATGGGAAAGATGACAAAATGTGACATGTAGGACAGATTGAAATCCATCCGGCATATATGGAACTGAATTGGTCCTGTTGGAATTCAGGGAATGCTGATGGAAAAATCGAAACCGGGATTTCAATCTGTCATTGGCCGGCCAGATAGAAGTGCAAAGTGCAAAGTGCAAAGGGAGGAAGTCGCTGGATTCTCTGCTTCGGGATTTCGTATATCAGTGTCGATAATTGTTGATTATCGGCGGGGTGCTGTGTATAATGACACCGTTTCGTATGGTCCCCACGGAGGGGCGAATGTTGATCCGGAAATTCAGCGGCAGGCACCCTTTGCACTTTGCGCTTTGCACTTTGCACTTGAATCCGATTCATATACGGCAGCTTTTCGGTACGCTGATCGCAATATTGATAACGACGAATATTGCGGATGCGCAGATTTTTATCGCGGAGCCGGGGGAGTATCGTTTCGCAGTGCCGCCGGACGAGGTAGATCTGAGTTATTCGCCGATGGGACCGGCGTCGCTCGACAGTGCGGCGATGACGCGGCTGGGGGAGGGTGATCCCGCCTACGTCGAGCTCGTCAGTGCGATGTCACGGGAGATGATGCGCCTGAAACAGGAGAAGCGGAGCTGGGTCGAGGCGGAGGCGCGGGTGAGCTACCTGCTGCAGCGCTTCGCGGCGAATCCGTATCTCAACACGCTCCGGCAGGAAGCCGCCTCGACGATGCTCTGGCACTACCTGCTCTCCGACACAGTCACCGCGGCGCGGCAGCGGGAGGTCGCACGCTACACGCAGATGATGCTCGACTCGCGGCATCCCGACGCGGATCTGCTCGAACGGGCGCTGCAGTATCTCGGCATCGAGGATGCCTGGTCTCCCGAACGACGCGCCGCCGCCGCAGAAGAGGGAGCGGAACACGCGCGCGCGTTTCTTCGCAAGCATGATGGTTCGCTGCTCGAGCGTGTGGGACTCGGCGACATGCCGGATGCCGCGGAACTCAACAATCTGACCAAGAAGCGGCACGCCCGCATCGCCGCCGCCATCCTGCGTCTCGAACGCATGGCCGCGCAGCTGCGCTAGCAACATCCATCCCGACATAGACAGGGGATTCATCATCTCAGGAGGATCAATGAGACGCATTACCGCAACCGCAGTCGCATTGCTTATGCTGCTCGCCCACAACGGCATCGCGCAGGACCGCGAGGAGACGCACGAAGACGTCCGGGATTTCTTCAGCGATTCGAGTCCGGCGCTGCTGTTCTCGATTGACGGACTGACACTGCGGTCCTGGGAGGCCGGCATCGGTATCATGATTCCGGGGAATGAACGTTTTCAATGGCGATTCGGCCTGAATCCATCCCTTGCGCTTCAATCAGGGGAAAGCAGCGACGATGACGACTCCACCTCGAGTTTCGCAGATGAGTCCGCGCAGTCCGTAGCCGTCAATGTCGCACCGATATGGCTCATCGGGAACAAAGAACGGCTGGTCCTGACGCTCGGTCCTGAGGTTCGTTACGCAGTGCAATACCAAAAAACACGACGAAAAGATGTCGTGCACCAGATGATCCTGATGGACACCGACAGCAAAGCCTGGTCTCATGCAGTGAGCCTCGGCTGCCGCTTCGGGGTTGGCCTGGTCGCCGCTTCATCGCTTTTCATCCACGCCGAATACCGTCTGAAGGGGAATTACTGGATTTCATCGAGTGAATACCTGTCCAATGAATCGGAACAGGAAACCTGGAGTCTCAATCATCACGTCAGTTTCAGCCTCGGGGTGCGGCTGTGAAGCCCGGAGCTCTGCTCATTATAATCGTGGCGATGCTCGTTGTCCGGATGCCCGTCGCCGCGCAGCAATTGGATGCGTTTGCTGTCTTCCAGTCCAACAGATCGGTCGCTGTCATGGCGGAGGGATATTTTCTTCCGACGCTGGACTGGCAGATCCCGAACTTGTACCTGGTTGTTCCGGTCTCGGACGTGGTTGAACTGCGGTTGTCCGGTGGATACGCGACGACAGAAGAACGCAGTTTTTTGAGTAGAAGCGGTAAAGACATTCAACTGATGGCATTCAGGAGTTTTTCGAGGGACAGTCAGGTTGACGTCAATCCGGGAACGACACTGCTGCTCTCCGCGGGTGCGGTGCGCGTTTTCCGAAACACGTCACGGCTCGCCGTCATCGCGGGAATGCAGGGCACGGCAGTGTTCTACTCCACCTGGACCTACAATCCCTTCCATGATCCGCTCCTGAAAAATGCCACATACGCGCTGAGCGGAATCCTCGGACTCGGCTGGTATGTCCATGAGAACCTGCGCATCGGCGTGGAGTACAGACTGAACCTGATCTGGGAAACGCGCTCGAAGCATCCGTTCTACAGGATGGACCACTACGCTCTTGATCACATCGATCTCGAACTGCCGGTCGCGGTGAATCTGCAATTCAAGCCGTTCTGATCATCCCCAATGCGGTCCGGAAGGGCTCGATTACTGTAAGTCCCTGTCACTGATATGATTGCGAAGAATTTTAGGGTGCATTAAAATAAATTTTAGGCATGCCTAAAACGGGGGAAATGGCCGTTTGAGTATTCTCCGGGGTGGAGAGAGCCGCTCCGCGTGACCACACGCTTACGCGTGGGGTTAGCGCAATCGATGCGATTTTGGCGGTGGCGGTCACGCAGTTCCCACGCTCACGCGTGGGGTTACCATCTTTTTATCATGTCTTCTGCGGATTTTTTCGTATATTCCGCAATTCGAGCGTATTACGCCAATTTCCCCGCACAATTCGGAGATACAGTGATGAAAGAGGTTGTGGATTATTTGAAGGCCAATCAGGACCGTTTTCTGGAAGAACTGGCCGAATTCATCAAAATTCCGAGCATCAGCGCTCATGCGGACCGCCGGAAGGACATCTCGAAAGCCGCGAAATTCACTGAAAAACAGCTGAAGGCTGCCGGACTGAAGAACGTCAAACAGTATCCGACGAAGGGCAATCCTGTCGTCTATGGCGAGTGGATGGGCGCAAAGGGCGCTCCGACGATTCTGGTCTACGGTCATTATGACGTGCAGCCGGTCGAGCCGCTGGAGAAGTGGAAAACCGATCCCTTCGAAATGACCATCAAGGGCGGCAAGATGTTCGGCCGCGGAACGTCGGATGACAAGGGACAGGTGTTCATTCACTTCAAGGTGATCGAGGCCTACCTCAAGACTGTCAAGAAGTTACCGGTGAACATTAAAGTCATCGTGGAGGGTGAGGAAGAGGTCGGCAGCACGAACCTGGTGGATTTCATCAAGAAGCATCGCGCGCTGCTGAAGTCCGACACCATCCTGATCTCCGATACGAACATGATCGGCAAAACCAAGCCGAGCATTACCTACGGTCTGCGCGGACTGACATACCTCGAGGTCTCGGTCAAGTCGCTGAGCGGAGATCAGCACAGCGGCACCTTCGGCGGCGGCGTGGCCAATCCCATTCAGGTGCTGTCGGAGCTGCTGGTCAAGTGCAAGGATCCGAAAACCAGCAAGGTGAAAATCCCCGGTTTCTACAGCGATGTGGTGCCGCTCTCGCGCAAGGAACGCAACGAGCTGGCGAAAATTCCGCACGACGACGCGATGTACGCGAAGAACCTCGGCGCGGTGAGCACCTTCGGTGAAAAGGGATATTCCACGATCGAGCGTACCGGCGCGCGTCCGACCTTCGAGATCAACGGCATCTGGGGCGGACACACGGGCGCGGGCGTGAAGACGGTGCTTCCCGCCGAGGCGCACGCCAAGGTGTCCATGCGCCTCGTCGCCAACCAGGATCCCGACAAGATCGCCAAGGCGTTCAAGGATTATATCAAGGATATCACACCGGACACCGTGAAGGTGGATGTCAAGCTGTACGACAATAACGGCTACGCCGCCCTGACACCGCTCACGGCGGACGGCATGAAGGCCGCATCCACGGCGATCAAAAAGGTTTTCAAGAAGGATCCGTTCTTCACGCGCGAAGGCGGCTCGATTCCCGTCGTGGCCGATTTCCAGCATCTGCTCGGCGTCGACGCAATCCTGCTCGGCTTCGGACTGCCCGACGACAACCTCCACGCCCCGAATGAGAAAATGGACATCTCGCAGTTCCGCAACGGAATGCAGACGACCGTGCACTTCCTTGAGGAGTACGCCAAAATGAAATCTGCGGGCTGACAGCCGTTCCGGCCATCCTGTATGACAAGGGCGATCCATCGGATCGCCCTTTTTGTGGTGCCCTCTCTGCTGTCGGTATCGCTTCGTCACAACCGTTCCGCAAATACCATGAGGTGTCCGTCGCCCTGGCGCGTGAGGAGAATCACTCCCCGCCGGGAACCGCGCAGGCGGAGCTGACGGCGCAGATCCTCCGGCGCGTCGGGGAAGCCGCGTTTTTTCAGTTCCGTTGACGGACCAAAATCCAGTTCGGCCGCAATGCGGCGAAGCTCCTTCCGATGAAATTTTTCCACGCGCAGGATGCGGAAGACCTGATGCCACGGCGAGGCGGGCGGCTGCGTGTCTGTCCATCCGTACGCGATGTGCGCATCGTGCATGACCGCTCCCAGTTCCCCGAAGTACTGCGCCACGGCGCCCGTGCGAATGATGGCGGCGTGTGGCTCGACCAGGCAGCGCGGACCACTGCGCAGCAGCGACGGAAGATCCGGCAGCACGTCAGCCTTTGCGTTCGACGGCTCCCAGCGGAGCCCCTCATCGGCATGCAGGGCGCAGACCGGCGGCAGGTCGAGACCGCGGTGCAGCAGCTGCTCGCTGCATTCGCGTCCGACGGCCACGGTGGCGACGCTCCAGTCGGATGGAGGATCCACGCCCGGCGCGATTTTCACGAGCACGGGCATGCCCTCGGGCAGGCGGTCGAACAGCGCGAGCGGGGGATGCATGTTCTCGAGCGCACTGTGGCGTCCGCGTTCATCACGGCGCGCGGGATCGGCGAAGACGCCGGCGATGCGGTCAAGACGCAGTGCCGGCAGCCATTGCTCGGCGCGTCCCCGCAACACGAGCGCATTGCGCCGCCGCGCGGTGTCGAGGTTGTGCCTGAGAAAATGCGCGTGCACGGGATCGGACTCCACACAGATGACTCCTTCGGCTTTTTCGGCCAGCCGTACCGCATCCGACCCGATGCCCGCGGCGATGTCGAGGATGATGCCTCCTGCGGGAAGGAGGGATGCATGCAGCTGTGCGGCGGCAGCGGATGAGGCCATCTCGAGGGCGTCGGCCGTGTACAGGCATCCTTCCGGGAGGACGCATTTCCCGGTGCCGCGCTCCCCGAGGCGGAACTGCTCCATGCAGGCGGCGATCAGTGTCGGCGGGAGGTCAGGAAATTGTCCCCTCAGCGCGGTTTGAATCCTGAGCGAATCGGCGTATTTTTTGACCTGCCTCCGGTGTCCCGCGCGGACGTCGGCGGCACGGTCCGAGGAGAGAAACGCTGCCTGTTCCGTCGAGAAGGTGAAGCTCATGATCGCGCCCGTGACAGTGTCTTCCTTTTTCCTGAACATACCGATTTTCGCTCTCTTTCCCGTTCCGCACATGATCTCCATCCCACGAGCTGCACGACTATGAAGCGCATTGCGACCGTCGCCTGTCTGTTTCTCTCAATCTTGTTCATACCGCATACCACCCTGGCGCAGAGTACCACGGGGGGCGTCAAAGGCATTGCCTCCGATTCGCTGACCGGTGAACGCCTTTCGCTGGTGAACGTCTATCTCCCGGAGGAGGGGGTCGGCGCCGCCACGGATGCCAACGGGTTTTATTTCATCGGGAATATCTCCTCCGGCACGCACACGATCCGCGCGACGCTGATCGGGTACGGGACGATCATCCGCGAAATTGAAATTATCGCCGGAAAGATCGTGACGATGAATTTCGAGCTTTCGCCCTCCGTCGTGGAGATGGAGATGGTGGAAACGGTTGCCGAGCGGCGCATCCGCTACGACACGCAGATCAGTACGCAGCCCATCTCCGCCGCGGAGATTTCCGTCGTGCCGAAGGCGGTGGAGGCAGACCTGTTTCGCACAATCGCCGTCCTCCCCGGGGTGGTATCCACCAGCGACGTGAGCAGTCAGTTTTACGTGCGCGGCGGCGGGGGAGATCAGAACCTGATCATCCTCGACGGCATGACGATTTACAATCCCTTTCACGCGCTCGGCATCTTTTCGATTTTCGACGCCGATGCCATCAAGGAGGCCGAGATCATCAAGGGCGGCTTCCCGGCGCAGTGGGGCAACCGCCTTTCATCGGTCATCAACATCCGCACGCGGGAGGGAAACAAGAACCGCTTCTCGGGCAAGCTCAACGTCAGCCAGGTCAGCGGCAAGGCGCTGCTCGAGGGACCCACGCCCTGGGAGGGATCGTGGATGGTGTCTGTTCGCAAGAGTTTTTTCGACGAAGTGCTGCAGAGTTTCGTGCGGCAGGAGACGCCGTTCGATTTCTATGACGTCATCGGACGCATGAACGTGGCTACCGGCGAGGCGGGCCGCCTGTCGGTGCACACGCTGTTCAGCGGCGACAATATCCGTCCGGGCTCGGAGTTCGATCCGGAGTACGCGTGGAGCAATGCCGCGTACGGCATGAGCTGGTTCCAAGTGCTCGAAAACAAGTACCTGATCGAGACCACGTTCAGCTTCTCGAATTTCCTCGGCGAGCTGAAGCCGCGCGAAAACGCGCAGATCACGCCGCGCCTCTCGGAGGTCAACGACGTGTATTTCAACGGGGCGGTGACGTATTTCCGCGACAACGGCGACCAGTACGGCGCAGGCTTCATGTTCCGTCTGCCCGAGTATCATTACCGCTTCGTCAACGCCGCCAACTTCGAGCGGGACGAGGTGAAGAAAAACAGCGAAACAGGCATCTGGTTCAAGTACAAGATCAAGCAGTTTCGTCCCTTCTCGCTCGAACTCGGCATCCGCTCGGACATCTTTTCCGTGCTGTCGCCGAACAGCTCCGACGCCTTCGAACCGCGTGCCGGCTTCGCGTGGGACATCAATCCCAACCTGGCTTTCAAGGCCTCCTACGCCCGGGTGCATCAGCGCGTGATCACCATCACGAACGAAGACGACGTGGTCTCGCTGTTTGAGACGTGGATTCCGGTGCCCGAGGACGAGCCCTCGCAGCTCGCCGACCATTACATCGTCGGTTTCGACGGTGACATCACGTACGTGCCCGGACTGAATTTCAACATCCAGGGCTACTACAAGGATCTGCGCAACCTGGTCGATTACAACCGCGACAAGGTCGATTCGTCGGATCCCGATTTCGCGCGTGCCTCGGGCCGTTCGTACGGATTCGAGTTTTTCCTTGAGGAAAAGCATCCGCGCTATTACGGACTGGTTTCCTACGCGCTCAGCTACACCGAGCGCGAGCTGCAGAATTTCATCTACAATCCCCGCTACGACCGCCGCCACAGTCTGAACATCATCGCCGGCTGGAAGCCCGCGTCCGGCTGGGATGTCAACGTGCGCTGGGAATACGGTTCCGGTCTGCCGTTCTCGCAGATCATCGGCTTCTACGATCGCCTGCGCTTTTCGGGGCTTTTCGACGGCGATGGCTACATCGACGAGAGCGGGGAGCCGTACACGATGCTCGGACCCAAGAACAGCGGCCGCCTGCCCTCGTACCACCGCCTGGATGTCAGTGTGTCGCGGGCGTTCGAGCTCGACTACCTCACCATGGTGCTCGAAGCGAGCGTGCTGAACCTGTACGACCGCAACAACATGTTCTATTACGACCGGACGACCGGCGAGCGCATCGACATGCTCCCGATCCTTCCGACCGTCAATCTCCGCGTCGAATTCTAGCGGGAACGCCCCATGGCGAGACCCCGTCGAAACGATCTGCTCATTCCACTCCTCGCGGTCCTCGCGGATGCTGCGGCGATCGTTCTGTCCTTTTACTTCTCCTACGAACTGCGCTTCGAGAGTTTCCTCGTCGGCTTTTTCCCGGTCACGAAGGGATATCCGCCGCTGGAGGCCTACCTTTACGGCGCCGCCGTCATCGCGCCGGTCTGGATCATCCTGTTTCAGCGATCCAGCATCTACCGCGCACGCCGCGATGTGGATCTGAGTCTCGAGTTTTTCCGCGTCGTGCGACAGGTGAGCTTCGGGATGCTGGTCGTGCTCAGCCTCGCCTTCTTCTATCGCGCGTTTTCGTATTCGCGTCTTGTCTTTCTGTTCGTCTGGGTGCTGGCGGTCGCGCTCATTTTCGCCGGACGCGCGCTGGTGCTGGCATACGAGAAATTCCTGTACCGAAAGGGACGCGAACTGCGCAACGTCCTGATCGTCGGGACGAACACGCTGGCGCAGGATATCGCGCTTCGCATTACGCAGACTCCGACGCTGGGCTACCGTTTGCTGGGATTCGTGGCACCGCAGGATGAACGCATCGAAAGCGTGTCGATTCCCCGGCTCGGGGAGCTCGACGACATCGCCGAACTCGTGCCGGAGCATCGCATTGAATCCATCATCGTCTGCCTGCCGCCGGGCGAAAACGACGAACTGGCGCGCCTGATATCCCGCCTGGAGGGACGTACGGTGCAGATCCTCATCCAACCCGACGTCATGGGTATTACGCCGCTGCGCCTGCGCATCGGCGAGATGTTCGGCACGCCCTTCCTCGGCGTGAAGGATCTGCCGATGACCACCTGGGCGCGCATCGCCAAGCGCTCGTTCGATATTCTCTTCAGCCTCGCCGTGCTGATTCTCTTCGCGCCGTTCGCTCTCGTGATCGCACTGGTGATCTGGGCGGAATCGGGACGGCCGATTTTTTACCGCCAGGTGCGCATCGGACTCGAGGGGGAGGAGTTCGAGCTGTACAAGTTCCGCACCATGCGCGCCGATGCCGAGTCAGAGACCGGTCCGACATGGACCAAGCGCGGCGACCCCCGCGTTACGCGCATCGGACGTCTGCTGCGGCGACTCAGTCTCGATGAGATCCCGCAGTTCATCAACGTGCTGAAAGGGGAGATGAGTGTTGTCGGTCCCCGTCCCGAACGGCCCGAGTTCGTGCAGCAGTTCCAGCAGTACGTGCCGAAGTATCTCGAACGGCACCGGCTCAAGACCGGACTCACCGGCTGGGCGCAGGTCAACGGACTGCGTGGCGAGGTGCCCATCGCCGAGCGCACGAAGTACGATCTGTACTACATCGAGAACTGGTCGATGAAGCTCGACCTGCGCATCATCTTCAAGACCATATACACGATTCTTTTCGGAAAAGACGCCTACTGATATGATTGCCATCCTCGTCTTCTACCTGCACATCGTCGGCGCCGTCTATGCCTTCAGCAAGGGATACGTCGAGCACAAGCTCGTCGATGCGTTCATGTCGCTGGCGTTCGTCGCCATCATTTTTTCGGTGGGATGGACGCTCGCCGGCTTCATCGTGCGCTTTCTCTTCCCGGAGGAGGGGCTGTGGGAGTGGCTCGACAATGACAGCATCTCCCTGGTGCTCGTCACGCTTTTCGAGGCGATTCTCTACGGAACGTACTTCATCAAACAGCGGCAGAAACAGCCCGCCGGCGCATAATGCGGCGGTTGATCTGCGTGCGTGGTGGAAAAGGTCGGTGAATGCCGGCAGCGGTGTGTTGCGGCGGTTGTCAGATCAGCTGCGATGCGAGCTCGATGCCGAGTCCCTCCCGCGCGATCTGCGGCACGTCGTCGGTAAAGTCGATCATCGTGGAGAGATGATCGTTGAAGGGGGACCGGTATTCGGCGTCCACTTCGATGATGATATCCACCAGCGAATCGAACACGTCAAAGAGTCCTTCATTCGTATCCGGTTCCTCCCAGTCGGGGAGCTTGGCGGACATCGAAATGACGGGATTGCCGAGTTCCGCGATCAGTGTCTGGCAGAGGAAGTGGTCGGGCACGCGGATGCCGGTGGTTTTCCGGCGGGGATTGAGCACCAGGTTCGGCACCGCCTTGGTCGCCGGGAGGAGAAAGGTGTATGGACCGGGAACGAGCTGTCGGATCACCTGATACGCGCTATCGGATATTTTCGCGTAATCAGAAATCTGTGAGATGTTCGCCGCTACGAAGGTCAGCGGTTTGTCATCGGGAAGATTGCGAATACGGCGGATCTGCTGCTGGGCGGATTTACTCTGAATGTCGCAGCCGATCGCATAGACGGTATCGGTGGGATAGAGCATCACCGCGCCACGCTGGAGCTGCTCGACGACTTCGTCGACCAGCCGCATCTGCGGGTTGTCGGGGTGGATTCTGTAACGGGTTGCCATCGTCTCTTCAGTGTCTTGCGTTACTGGTGTCGTCTCGTGGCGTAGAGTCCCTCCAGCTCCGCGAGCTGTTCCACGGTATTGACGCCGCGCAGCTCATCGAAATCTTCAACGACATGCGGAATCATCGTGCGGTGTTCCTTCTGGAAGATCGCGAAGACGTCGGGGAGGTAGTATTCGCCCTGAGCGTTGTCGTTGTCGATGCGCGCGAGCGCGGAAAACAGGGCGTCACGACGGAAGACGTAGATACCGCTGTTGATTTCGCGCACGGCGCGTTCCTCTTCCGTGGCATCCTTGTGCTCGACGATGCGCAGCACCCTGCCATCCCCGTCGCGGATGACGCGACCGTATCCGGTCGGATCGGGCAGGAGAGCGGTGAGGACGGTGACGGCGGCATCTGCGACGCGATGTTTTTCCAGCGCGTCGCGCAGGGTTTCGGGCCGTGTCATGGGAGCGTCACCCGAAAGGATGAGCACGTCACCGTCGAAGTCACGCAGCTGTTCTTCGGTCATCTGCACCGCGTGACCGGTGCCGAGCTGCTCGGCCTGTACGGCGAATTCAATGGACGCATCAATGCCAGACAGATAATCGATGACGCTCTGGCGCTGATGCCCGACGACAACGATGATGCGGTCGGCGCCGACGCTGCGGGCGAGGCGCACGACATGTTGGACGAGCGGGATACCGCCGAGTTCGTGCATGACTTTCGCCCTGTCAGGATTTTTCATCCTCTTGCCCTGACCGGCTGCCATGATGACTGCTGCGAGGGGAGCTGGAGGATTCACAGGATGCTTTTGACGTTGTTGTGTTCGTCGACGAGGATGATGGAAGGTTTGTGATCCTGCAGTTCGTCGTCCGCGTATTCCGCGTAGGTGATGATGATCACTTCATCCCCGACATGTCCCAGGCGCGCCGCGGCGCCGTTCAGACAGACCGTACCGCTTCCCGCTTCTCCCTTGAGTGCGTAGGTCTCGAAACGGTGGCCGTTGTTGACGTTCACCACCTGCACCTTTTCGTATTCGAGCATGTCCGCCTTCGCCATAAGATCGCTGTCGATCGTGATGCTGCCCTCGTAATACAACTCGGCCTGCGTGACGCGGGCGCGGTGTATCTTGGACTTGAACATGATGCGTTTCATGACGGATTCTATTCCTCTCCGAGCACGGTGTTGTCAATCAATCGGGTCGAGCCGATGCGCGCGGCGACGGCGACCAGTGCGGGACCATCGATCGCGCCCTCATACGGCTGCATGCTGTCGGGATGTACGACAGCGGTATAATCGAGTTTCATTGCGCCGCTGCGGAGAATTTCTTCCTCCACGACGCGCTGGATGAATTCCGGACGCCGCTCGCCGCCGCTGAAAAGCCGCTGCGCGGTCTGCAGGGAACGGTACAGCGCAAGCGCTTCCTTGCGCTCATCCTTGTCAAGATACGTGTTTCTGGAACTCATTGCCAGTCCATCTTTTTCCCTCCGAATCGGTGCGACGGCGATTTCCACACCGAAACGCAGGTCGCGGGTCATGCGGCGAATGACGGCCACCTGCTGGGCATCTTTCTGCCCGAACGCGGCAAGATGCGGGCGCACGGCATGGAACAGCTTGGCGACGACGGTGGTCACACCACGGAAATGCGTCGGTCGAAACGCGCCCTCGAGCACGTTTGTGAGTCCTTCCACCTGCACCCATGTCGTATCGCCTTCGGGGTACATCTCTTCCACGCCAGGGGCGAAAACGATGTCGCAGCCCACTGCTTCGAGCAGGCGGCAGTCGCGGTCGAAGTCGCGGGGATAGCGCGCGAGATCCTCGCCTTCACCGAACTGTGTGGGGTTGACGAAAATTGAGCAGACAGTAACATCGCTGCGCCGGCGGGCAAGACGCAGGAGGTCGAGGTGTCCCTCGTGCAGGAACCCCATTGTCGGCACGAAGCCGATGACTGCACCCGCGGCGCGGTGGCTGTTTGCCTCGCGCTGCATCTCCTCGATGCTGCGAATGATATGCATGCGATCAGTGGTCTCCACCCATGTGACGCAGCAGGAGAGCGACCGTGTCACGCATATCCTTGCGCGGCACGACCATGTCCAGGAATCCCTTCTCGAGCAGAAATTCGGCGCGCTGGAAGCCCTCGGGCAGATCGCGGCCGATGGTCTGTTTGATCACGCGGGGACCGGCAAAGCCGATCAGCGCACGGGGTTCGGCGAGATTCACATCCCCGAGCATGGCGAAACTCGCGGTCACTCCACCCGTCGTCGGATCGAGCATGATGGAAATGAAGGGGAGTCCGGCGTCGTGCAGCAGCGTCAGGCGGGCGCTGGTCTTTGCCATCTGCATCAGGGAAAAGGCGCCTTCCATCATGCGTGCGCCACCGCTGGCGGAGACGATGATCAGTCCGCATTTGTTTTTCAGCGCCCGGTCGATGCTGCGGGCGATTTTTTCGCCGACCACCGATCCCATGCTTCCTCCGATGAAGCCGAAATCCATCATCGCGATGGAAACCGGGATGCCGTGAATCTTTCCCATGCCGCTGCGCATGGCATCCTGAAGCCCCGATTTCCTGATCGTCGCATCGATGCGCTCGCGGTAGGGTTTGCTGTCGGAGAATTCAAGGGGATCGGTCGCGTGCATTTTCCGGTCATGCTCCCGGAAGCTGCCCTCGTCAAGCAGGATGGAAAGATACTGCTCACTGTTTACGCGAAAGGAAGCGCCGCAGTGTATGCAGGTGTAGAGCGCGCTTTCGAGCTGCTTCTGATGCATCATTTCGCTGCAGTGCTGGCATTTTACCCAGGAGCCGTCGGGCATTTCGCGCTTTTTGCCGGCAGTCTCTATGTTGTTTCTGTCTCGTTTGAACCATGCCATTGCTGTATCTCCGTCTGTGTCATGGGCGCGTGAGGGGATTTTTCCCCTGACGCACCTCGAATTCCTGAATGTAAATCGGCTCGCAGGATGCGGGATCCGCCGCGTTGCCGTCCGCGATCATGTCGGCGCCGAGCGCGGCGACATCTCGCGCGTCTGCCTGAACCTGCCGCAGCAGGAGGCCCGCTCCGGTAGCGGGAAGCGAAAGCAGATGCTCCGCCGCATCGCCCGCGATGAGCAGTCCGTTCACGATCTTTTCCGCCGCCTCCGTTTCGGAGAGAACGGCGATATCTCCGTTTCGTTCGGCGCAGTGCGGACGCAGTGTGTAGCACGCCGCGTATACTTCACCACGCCGCGCGGGCAGAAACACCGCCGCGGCGGTATCCTGCGCTGGTGCCAGCAGCCGCACCATGCCGGCGGCGACGGCATCGGGTGTCGGGACCGCGGCAAGGGGGATATGCAGCGACAGGGCCATGCCTTTTGCCACTGCCATGCCGATGCGCAGTCCGGTGAATGAACCGGGTCCCGCAGAAACGGCGACGGCGCGCAGGTCCTCCGGCACGGCGCCGCAGTGCCGCAGCAGGTCGCGGCAGAGCGGCGCAAGCAGTTCGTCGTGTGCGTTCGGACGGTCGATAGTGACGGCACCGCGCAGACGGTCGCCCTCGAGCAGGGCGACACTGAGCAGCTGCGTCGTGGTTTCGATGCCCAGTATCACGGCGTCCTCCGAAATGTAAGTTCCGCGGGAGCGAAGAGGATGGAGGATTCGTCCGGCCGCTCGATCCGCTGTATCACGATGTGCCGCTGGTCATGCTCGGCGCCGTGACGGGCGGCGATTTCATATCGCGGCAGCGGGAGCAGCGGGAGGGCGCGCTCGGCCCACTCCACCAACACCGTCCGCGCTGATGCGAACAGATCGTCCAGCCCGATCGCAAGCATTTCGTTGACGGTCTCGAGGCGGTAGAGATCGCAGTGGGCAACTTCGCGCGTGCCGCGGTACTCGTTGATGATCGTGAACGACGGACTCGAAACCTGTGCCGCGCAGCCGAACGCATCGCACATGCCGCGGATGAACGCCGTCTTGCCGGTTCCGAGGTCGCCGCTGAACGCGACGAGCGCATCGCCGGGCAGCTCCTCGGCCAGCATGCGTCCCTCACGGCGCGTTTCCTCCTCGCCGTATGTCGTCAGTTCTTTTCGCATCACCGCTGCGGCTCAGCCCTTCGGTTTCATGGTGATGACCGGCAGGATGAGCTCCTCCAGCGACATGCCGCCGTGCTGGAAACTGTCGCGGTAGTAGGAGAGATACTTGTTGTACTCCGTGGGATACACGAAATAATGATCCTCCTTCGCGATAATGTAGTTCACGGTGACGCCGCGCTTCGGCAGGCGGTACTCGCCGGGATCCTTGATGTGCATCGCGTGCTTGCTGTCGGCTTTGACGTTGCGGCCATACTTGTAGCGCAGGTTCGTCGAAGTTTCCCGGTCGCCGAGCACCTTGGTGCCGCGCATGCAGCGCACACTGCCGTGATCGGTTGTGACGACCACCGTTGCATTCGGCGTGCGCGCAATGTTCTGGAACATGCTGTACAGCGACGAATGCGTGAACCAGGTGTTGGTCAGCGAGCGGTATGCGGATTCGTCGGGCGCGATCTCCTTGAGGATCGGATAGTCGGAACGGCTGTGCGCCAGCATGTCCACGAAATTCACCACGATGGCCGTCAGGTGATTCTTGATGAACGACGAAATGTTGCCGACCATCTGCTTGCCGAATTCCGGATCGATGATCTTGATGTACTTCAGTTCGTTGCGCAGCTTGACGCGCCGCCGTTCGAGCAGTTTCTCGAGGAACTCCTTCTCGTACTTGTTCATCGAGTAATCGTCATCGTCCTTGCTGGCCCAGAGATCGGGAAACACCTTTTCGATTTCGCTGGGATAGTAGCCGCTGAAAATCGCGTTCCGTGCATAGGGAGTGGCAGTGGGGAGGATGCCGAGATAGAAATCCTTCCGGATCGTGTAGAGACTGCGCAGATGCTGCTCCATGACCAGCCACTGGTCGTAGCGCATGCAGTCGATGACAAAAAAGAAAACCGGTCCCTTCGAATCCAGGTGCGGAAGGAGGAAACGGTCGACGACCTTCGGTGAGAGTGTTACGTCGTCGTCATCGAGCCAGTCGCGATAGTTGCGTTCGACGAACTTGCAGAATTCCTGGTTGCACTCCTTGCGCTGGTCGGCCATGGTCTGCTGCAGTCCCAGCTGCGGGTGCTGATCGAGCTCGATTTCCCATTCGACAAGCTTTTTGTAGATATCCATCCACTCCTCGAGATCCATCGGACCCTGGAGCTTCATCATGACATTCTGGAATTCCCGTATGTAGTCCTGCGCGGTGCGGTCGCCCACGATGCGCTTGCCCTGCAGCACCTTTTTCGCGACGAGGAGGATCTGGCTCGGATTGACCGGTTTGGTGAGATAATCGCTGATTTTCTCGCCGATGGCCTCCTCCATGAGGGCCTCTTCCTCGTTCTTCGTCACCATGACGACGGGAATGTTCGGACGCACTTCCTTGATTTCCGACAGCGTCTCGAGTCCCCCCATGCCGGGCATGGATTCGTCGAGCAGGATCAGGTCGATGTCCTGATCGCGCACCACGTCCAGCGCATCTTCGCCGTTGGTGGCCGTGCTGACGGTGTAGCCCCGCTGTTCGAGATGGAGGATATGCGGACGAAGCAGCTCGACTTCGTCATCCACCCAGAGAATATGTCCTTTGTCGTCCGGCGCCATCCGGCTACCTCTCAGTCGTGATGCAAGCGTGGAAAATCAAACAAATAAACTACGAAAGATCGCGTGGGCACGCAAGATGAGGCCCCGGCGGCAGGTGCGCTGTTGCCTTTCAGTGCGTATTCCGATAGATTCGGGCATGGTTGTGCTCATCATTCTGTGCGTACTGATCCTCCTGTTGTCTTTCCTGGCCTCGAGCATGGAAGCCGCGCTGTTTTCCGTCACGCCCATACAGATCGAACAGATGGTCGAGGAAAACCGTCCGGGTGCGGTCCGGCTGCGCTCGAACAAGGAGGATATCCAGGAATCCATCATCGCGATTGTCATCCTGAACAACCTGTCGAACATCGCCGGCTCCATTCTCGTGGGCGCGCTTGCGGTCGAGGTGTTCGGGGAACTCTGGGTCGGTGTGTTTTCCGCCGTGCTCACCTTTGTCATCATCCTGCTCGGCGAAGTCGTGCCGAAGACCATCGGTGAACGCTACGCCGCCGGATACGCGCGCGGCACTGCTCGTCTGGTGTTTCTGCTGCGTATCGTGTTCATGCCGCTGATCCTGCTCATCAACCTGCTTGCCCGCCCGTTCGGTGGCAGTGCCGCTGTGCGTCACCGGCTCTCGGAGGACGAAATCAAAATCCTCGCGCGCATGAGCCACCGGCACGGCAACATCCTTGATCTCGAGAACACGTTGATTCGCCGGGTGCTGCAGCTCGATGATATCATGGCGCGCGACATCATGACGCCGCGTACGGTGGTGTTCGCCCTCAGGGCGTCGGATACGCTCGGCGATATCGCGGATGATCTATACCGCGCCTCGGTAAGCCGTATCCCTATTTTCGAGGAGGATCTCGACAACATCATCGGTATCGCGCATATCCGCGACCTGCTGGCCGCGCTTGCGCGCGGCAAGCAGGAGAAGGCGCTTCGGGATTTCGCTGACGAGGTGAGCTTCGTGCCCGATACCGTGCGCGTGAACGTGCTGCTGGGCAACTTCCAGAAAAACCGCGAGCATCTCTCCGTTGTGGTCGATGAACACGGAGGGATGGCGGGCGTGATCACGCTCGAGGATATCCTCGAGCAGCTGGTGGGGGAAATCGTCGATGAGCACGACCGCGACGTGGACCTTCGCGTCCGCGCGCGGATGCTCAAGGAGCTGCGCAGGCGAGGGAGTGATGATTACGGGGAGAAACGGTAGCCGAGTCCGCCGCTGAAAATCATGTGCTTGGCGATGCCGGCGCTGGCGAAGACCTGCATCGGACCGAGATACGCGGTCACGCCCAGCGTCCCCTTCACGGCATTGTCGCTCAGCGTCACGGGCACGGTCTGGGGATTGATGTCGTATCCGATCTCATCCTTGATGTTCTGCGGCAGCGTGAATGTATAGCTGCCTTCCGAGTTCAGCGTTTCGAAGGAGAATCCCGCGTAGGGTTCGATCCATCCGAAGCGCCGGCTGGCGTGCAGATTCACGGCAAACAGGTCGGTGTCCGCTTCCAGTTTCGCCCGTGTGACACCGACCTCGTTGGTGATGCTGCTGTGCTGGAATCCCACCTGCACCGCGGCATCGAACGGGGGATCGTCCAGCCAGTTCGTGAACCCGTGCTTGACGGCAATGCCGAAGAAGGAGAATTTCCCGATGTTCTCATCGAAGACGACGGGGGGGATGTACCGCACGAGCAATTCCGAGCTGTAATACGATCCCACGGTGATCTGCGGCACGGCGGCAATGACCATGTCCTGATTCGTCCCGGGCGTCAGCGCGAGCTGCGAGGGGAGCCCGGCCAGCACGGCGCTGTCGATGATCGCCGATGCGTTCTCCTGCAGATATTCCTTGGGGATGACAAAGCCCTTTCCTTCGCCGCCGAAGACGGTGGCGGTGACGACTTCCGTCTCCAGCTCACCCTCCTCCGCCGCATCCTGCAGCAGCGACTTGAAGGTGTTGAGATAGAACCCGCGCAGCTGCTCCTCGGGCGTTGCATCCTTGTAATTCTTCTGTTCCAGCGGAAGGATGGCGGTGAACGTGCGCTCTTCCTCGAGCACGAAAGCCGTCATGCTGCGGACGGAGACATCGAAGTACAGTGCGTTCTCCCGGGGCACGTAGGCGCTGTTGTAAAACGCGTCGTTTGCGCCCACGTTCGCAACGATGACCAGCGGACTCATGAATCCCTCGGCATTCTGGTCGAAGATTTCCCGTGAGTAGTCTTCGAGCAGTCCGCGTGTGATCTCACGCGGGACCTGTGCGTACCCGTTTGTCCATGCGAGTGTGACCAGCAGCAGAATGAAACAGAAGATGCGCATTGGGATTCCTTTCAGAGGGTGAGTCCGATGCCGACGGTGAGATTGTCCTGAACGCCGAAGCTGTATTCGGCGGTGAGATCGATGAGGGAGAGCAGCGTGAGCGCGCCGCCGAAGCTGAAGCGGAGGTTCCGGCGCTGAAACTCGAGCGTGACGGGACCGGGATCAACGCCCGCCTGGGGCACTGGATCGTAAGACACATCGATGCGATAGGCCTCGTATCCCACGCCGCCGAACAGGGTGAGCATCCGCGCGTCGACACTGGCGAGCAACATCCCCGCGTATCCCTGTCCGTCGATGACGTCGGTGATTTCGAACTGTTGCATGCCCGCGACAACCGCGAGCGCAAACGGCGTATCGAAATAATGTGTCAGTTCATGTTTGAGTCCGGCCCCGTAGAAGCTGACCTTGCCGACTTCGGGATCGTAGGTCACCGGCGGGATGCCGCGGAGGATGACCTCGGTGCCAAGCACCGAGCCGATCGACAGTTGCGGCATGACGAGCAGGGCCTGCTGCAGCCCCGTGCCGCCGGGGAGCTGGATCTCGGGCTGCGAGGGATCGCTGGATCGAAGCACGGCGCCCTCGTCACCGACGACGGTTGCCGTGACCATGCGGGACGGATATCCGAGCCCGGTCAGATCCGGCGGCAGCATGGCGACGAAGGTGCGGTCGGCATCGGGAATGAAGGTGGTGACGACTTTCGCGCCTGCCCAGACACTGAATCCCGTATCCACCCGCGCGGTGTGCGCATAGCCGCTGTTGAGCGTATATCCGACTGCGTCCACTCCCGGACGCAGGTAGTCGCGCGCCAGCTGCTGAATGCCGAGCTGCTCGACCAGGTCACCAAGTGACTGTGCCCGGACGGGTGTCGCGGCAAGCAACAGGAGCGCTGCTCCGGTCATGCTCATGCGGAGAAGGATTCGGAAGATCGATTGCATTGTACCTCAGGCGGTTTGTTCTATCGCGCGAATGATGCGCTGAGTGATGTCCTCGATCGAGCCCACGCCCTTGATGTCATGGAGGATCCCCCTGTCGCGGTAGTACTCCGCGATCGGTTCGGTGGTCTCGTGATAGATGCGCAGGCGCTTGAGAATGGTGTCGTCGGCGTCGTCACTGCGGCCGCGCTTGCTCAGACGTTCGAGAATCTCATGCTCCGGCACGATCATGTTGAGCACGGCGTCGAGTGAGGTGCCATCGGGCAGCACGCGCTCGAGTGCTCGTGCCTGGTCCTGTGTGCGCGGATACCCGTCGAGAAGGAATCCGTTTTCGGTGTCGGGCTGCGAGAGCCGCTCTTTCACCATGGCGTTGGTCACCGCATCGGGCACGAGCTCACCCGCCTCGGAGTACCGTTTCGCTTCCTGACCGAGCGGGGTGTCGTTTCGGATGTTCTCACGGAAAATATCCCCGGTGGAAATGTGCGGGATGGAGTAGCGCCTGGAAATGAACTGTGCTTGGGTTCCTTTGCCGGCCCCCGGAGGACCGAATATCAGAAGCCGCATGTGGACCTCGAATATCTATCAGATGGACAAGATTGACGGTGCATCGAGCGTGTAAAACTGAAAGTACGGAATTTCATCTCCTGAACAAATCTCAGACAATCATGGTCCTGTTTGATCATGCCGCACGGCCAGCTGGCCGCACGCCGCATCAATGTCCCGCCCGGAACTGGAACGCAGCATCACTGTCACGTTCTGCGCGCGCAGGCGCTGTGCGAATTCTTCGATCCTCTCGCGTGAGGTGGCCGCAAGCTGCATGGGCGGACCCCCTGGCCAGGCGCTGTCAACGGGGTGGAAGGGAATGATGTTGACCTTGCTTGGCACGCGGCGCGTGAGTTTCACCAGGCGACGGATGTCATCCTCTCCGTCGTTGAGTCCGTCGAAGAGAATGTACTCGTAGGTGATGCGGCGCTTCGTGCTTCGGTAGTAATATTCTGCCGCGTCGAGGATGTCACGCAGCGGCCACTTTTTATTGATGGGCATCAGCCGGCGCCGCAGCTCGTCGGTGGTCGCGTGCAGGGAAATTGCCAGCTTGATTCTGCGCCCCTCGTCGGCCATGCGCCGGATACCGTCGACCAGTCCCGCGGTCGACAGGGTGATGTGACTGTGCGCGAGGCCGCCGGTTTTTTCATGCGTCATGATGTCGACGGATTTCATCACTTCGTCGTAGTTGAGCATAGGTTCGCCCATGCCCATGAAAACGAGGTTGGTGATGCGGCGGTCGGAGACGGATTGCACCCCGAGGTACTGTCCGACGATCTCTCCGGCGGTGAGATTGCGTTTGAGTTTCATCGACGCGGTGGCGCAGAACCTGCAGTCGAGCGGGCAGCCGACCTGCGTGGACACGCAGATGGTCAACCGCTTCGGTTCGCCCGCCTCCTCCGATTCGGACGGAATGAGGACGGTCTCGACCTGTCGGCCGTCCGCGAGCCGGAAGAGGAATTTGCGTGTGCCGTCCGCGCTCAGCTGTTCGTCGGCGCATTCGGGATGCGTGATCGTATAGGTGCCGGCAAGATCCGCGCGCAGGCTTTTCGGAAGATTGTCACAGGCGTCGAAGTCCGTCACATCGCGATTGTACAGCCAGTAAAACAGTTGCTCACCGCGAAAACGGGGAAGGCCGGCCGAGATGCACTCCGCCTCGAGTTCCGGCAGGGTTTTTCCAAAGAGGTTGGGTTTCATGACTTCGTGTCGTGCAACGGTGATGGGGCCCGCGGCCGCCGTGTATCCCAACATAGAAATTTCGGCGGGGATTCCCGCGGGACGCGTGATCGACTTGTTCAGTGAAAATGGAGGGGCTATTTTTATTGATTGATAATTTTCAGATATCGGACCCGTTGTTCGTGTCGTCCTCCCGCAGCATCATATTCCTCACACTTCTGATCCTGAATCCCGTTTTTCTCCGGGCCCAGGACGGCGCAGACAGCAGCGATTCCCTGCATGCCCATGCCGCTTCGTCCGCGGCCGCACCGCAGCGAACGCCATTCTCGCTGCATGAGGGACGGACGATCGACTCCCTTCGCGCTCTGCCCTTCGAGGGATACGATCCCGCACGCTCGCAGTGGCAATGGCCGCGTGTCGCCATCGTCGGGGGCGTGCTCGGTGCGACGGTAACGGCCATCCATCTCTATCAGCAGAATGCCTGGTGGCAGGACCGGCGCACGAGCTTTCATTTTCAGAATGATCCCGATTATGCGCTAAACGTCGACAAGGCGGGACACGTCTACGGTGGTGCGCTGGGTTCGTTCATCGGTCAGAAGTCGCTCGAATGGTCGGGCGCGAGCCGCAGCACCGCCGTGTGGGGCGGCTTCGCGATGGGCGCGCTGTTTGAACTGTACGTCGAATTCGAGGACGGCTTCGCGCAGGACTGGGGATTCAGTCCGGGCGACGCCATCGCCGATGTGATTGGTGCGGCATGGCCCGTCGTGCAGTATTACGTTCCCTATGCGGAGCATTTCCAGCCGAAATATTCGTATTTCCCGTCGCAGGCCTTTCGTGATGGCACACACAAGGGCAACGCCATCGACGATTATGAGGGACAGACGTACTGGATGGGCGTGCATGTGCACGGACTGCTGCCGCGGAGCTGGCAGTCGTACTGGCCCGAGTGGCTCGGACTGGCCGTCGGTGTGTCGGTGCGCAACATGCCGCACTGGAGCACGGGCGACAATCCCCCGATGGAGCGCAACCTCATCCTCGCGCTCGACTACGACATGACGAAAATCCTCCCCGGAGACAGCTGGCTGATGCGCGCCCTGAAAGAGGGACTGAACTTCATCCATTTTCCGGCACCGGCCATTCGGATCTCCCCGAATTACGTTGCCTACGGACTGTATTTTTGAGAGGCGGCGCCGTTTGATCAGCATCATCATACCCACGCTCCAGGAAGGCCGGCTGCTGCCCCAGATACTCGATCAGTTTCCCGCGGATCTGCGCGACGCGTTCGACCTCGAGCTCATCGTCAGTGACGGCGGAAGCACCGACGAGACGCTCACGATCGCGGAGCGGCACGGTGCCCGTGTTGTGCGTCATGACGAGTCCCGGCGCCAGACCATCGCCGAAGGACGCAACCGAGGAGCCGCCGAAGCGCGCGGTGATATTCTGGTGTTCATCAACGCCGATATCCGCATCAGTGACGTTCGTGCATTCCTGACTCTTATTCCCGTGGTCCTCTCCCGCAGCGGAGTGGCGGGCATCACGGCGCGGGTGCATGTTTTTCCCGAGGAGGAAATCACTGCCGATCGCATCTTCCATATCTGGCACAATACCTATGTGCGCTTCCTGAATCTCATCGGTGAGGGGATGGGGCGCGGCGAGTGCCAGGTGCTTACGGCCGGGATGTTTCGCACCGTCGGCGGGTACAATCCATCCATGGTGGCGGGGGAGGATTACGATCTTTTCCGGCGCGTCCGGAAGCGGGGAAAAATTGTCATGCTGAAGGATATCACGATATTCGAGTCCCCCCGACGCTTCCGCCGCTACGGATACCTGCACATTCTGTGGGGTTGGACGCGGAACGCTCTCGCGGTGATCTTCCGCAATTCCTCCTCGAGCGAGGAGTGGGAAGCAGTGCGCTGAGCGCTGGTTATCCGGAATGCAGTGCGTATATTTTCATCACATGTTTCATGATCAGTGATGGTTGGTGTATGTCCGTATTGTTTTTATCCCGAACATTCCTGCTGCTGCCCCTGATTGTCCTTTCCCTGCTCACGGCTTCCTGCAGTGACGATGATGATGAAGGACCGGCCAGACCCGAGATGCTGCTCATTCCGGCCGGATCATTTACCATGGGGGATGAACGCGGCATTTTCGAAGCGAACGAGCGTCCGTCACGAACGGTGTCGCTCGATGCCTTTTATATGAGTAAAACCGAGATTACGCAGGCGCAGTATCAGGATATAATTGGCGCCAATCCCAGTTCCAGCTTGGCGTCAGCGCAGCCGGTGGAAAAGGTGACATGGTATGATGCGCTGCGGTTCTGCAACGCGCTTTCGGAGAGCGAGGGACTGGAGCCGGTGTATGCGGACATCGACGGGAATCTCTCCGCCGATTTTTCCGCGAACGGATACCGTCTTCCCACGGAAGTGGAGTGGGAATACGCATGCAGGGCAGGGACGACCACCAGGTATTACACCGGTGAATCGGTCGGAGATCTCGGCCGCTGCGCCTGGTTCTCCGGCAACGCGGACGGCCATCCGCGGAATGCCGGTCAGCTCGAGGCCAACACATTCGGACTGCAGGACATGCATGGCAACGTGTTCGAATGGTGTTGGGACTGGTATGGTGCGAATTACTACGGGCAGGCGGAGAACGCCAATCCCCGCGGTCCGGAAGGCGGTGAGGAGAAAGTCTGCCGCGGAGGATCGTGGTTCGTCTATGAGTATGGCTGCCGGGCGTCGTTCCGATCGATGCTGGAGCCGGATCTCAGCGGCATCGACATCGGTTTCCGCGTGGTACGCAGGGCAGAGTAGGTCGCTTCTGTCCGGGAAAGGGCAATCATTCAGCTCTCCGGAACCTTTCCGTTTCGCCGATGAGTTGAAAGAATGTGCGTATCCCTTTTCGATAGGCACATTTAAGCGCATTGATTTCCAGAGCGACATTTACTACAATAAGGATGCGCTTACGCCGATGATATCAATCACTTTCAGATAGAGACCGACTCATGTTCAAGAAGAAGATTTCCCTGGCCAGCGTTTTTGTTCTGCTCGTGTTCGGGATTTTCATGGGCACTCAAGTCCGTGCGATTTCCGAAGACAACATTTACCAGCAGTTCAACAAATTCAAGGATGTCCTGAACTACACGCAGAAGTATTATGTGGACGAAGTGAAGATTTCGGACCTGGTCGCTTCCGCGATCGAGGGCATGCTGAAATCGCTCGATCCGCATTCGGTGTACATCAGTCCCAAGCAGCTGGAAAAGGTTCAGGAGGACTTCAAGGGAAGCTTCGAGGGCATCGGCATCGAGTTTCGCATCGTCAATGACACGATTACCGTCGCAAACGTGATTTACGGCGGCCCCAGTGAGAAGGTCGGTCTGCTCGCAGGTGACAAAATCGTGGAAATCGACGGAGAGAGCTCCGTTGAATTCACGAATGACGACGTGCAGAAACGGCTGCGCGGTGAAAAGGGAACCAAGGTCACTGTCGGCATCGTCCGTTCCGGTCTGGAAGATCCCATCGACATCACCATCATTCGTGACAAGATCCCGCTGTACAGTGTAACCGCGAGTTTCATGATGGATGACGGCATCGGCTACATGTCGATCAACCGATTTTCCTCGACGACGTACGATGAATTTCTCACCGGTCTGCGCAATCTCAAGACCGAGGGGATGAAAAAACTCGTGCTCGATCTGCGCAGCAATCCGGGCGGCTATCTCGAGCAGTCCTTCCGCATGGCCAATGAATTTCTCGAGCGTGGTGAGAAGATCGTCTACACGAAGGGACGCCGGTCGGATTTCGATGAGAACTTCGTCGCAACCGGCAGCGGAGAAATGCAGGATCTGCCGCTGATCATTCTCCTGAGCAACGGGAGTGCATCCGCCAGCGAGATTGTCGCGGGTGCGGTGCAGGATCACGACCGCGGTCTCATCGTCGGCGAGACTTCGTTTGGCAAAGGTCTGGTGCAGCGGCAGTTCGAGCTGCCCGACGGTTCCGCCTTCCGCCTGACAACAGCGCGGTATTACACCCCCAGCGGACGCATGATTCAGCGTCCCTACGACGGCAGCGACGAGGATTACTACCGCGGCGCGTATGACCGTGACGAAGAGGACGGCGACAACATCATGCACGAGCATGAGGCCGATACCACGCGTCCGAAATACAAGACCGATGCGGGCCGCACCGTGTACGGCGGCGGCGGCATCACCCCGGATTACATCGTGCGCTACGAAAATCTGAGCACATACGTCGGGAGGATGCGTATCCACATCTTCGAATACACCACTGCGTTCATCGATAAGAAGGGCAACGACCTGCGTGAGCGATACGCGGATGCCGACGCCAGGCAGTTCGTCGAAGCCTTCTCCGTGACTGATGCAATGATGAAGGAACTCATCGATTTCGGGAAATCCAAGGGCGTCGAATTTGATGAGGAAGGATACGAAAAGGACAAGGACTGGCTGATGGCCGCGGTGAAGGCGCAGATCGCCCGCACTCTGTATGGCAATGAAGGACAGTTCCGCACCATGCTCGAAGTTGATCCGCAATACGAGAAGGCCGTGTCGCTGTTCCCCGAGGCCAGGAAGATCGCCGGTCTCCGATAAGGCAGGTACGCCGTGAAAACATCCCGAAAGCATACGAAACGTGGTTTCCCGCGAAACCACGTTTCTCTTTTCACCGCAGTGAGTCTTGCTGTGGTCGTTATCGCGGCGATCATCGCTCCGGAACCGCTGTCAGGGCAGTCACACAGCGGAAAGCGGACGGATTGCAGGCCGAATTACGGCGTGTTCGTCGAAGGTGAGCGCCTGCTCTTCGAGGTGAGCTATCTCGGCATCGGTCTGGGGACGATCAGCAGCAGAATCGTTTCGGTGGACAGCACCGCGCGCGGCCTGGCTGTTCGCACTGAAGCACATATTCGGACGTTCAAGGGAGTGCCCTTCGTCACGCTGAACACCCACTTCAAAAGCCGGATCGGCCCTGCCCTGCAGTCGACGGCCTTTCGCAACACGGAGTATCTGCGCGACGACACCGTGTACAAGCACATCACGTATTTCTATCCAGACGGAAGCGACGCGGTTGTCATCGGTGAGACGGTGACGGACAAACCGGGCTGGTCGCGCGTCGACACGCTGGACCTCGAAGGGAAGCACTGGCAGGACGGTCTGTCACTTCTTTTCTACGCGCGCGCCTATGTACATGCGCACTGCCGAAAGGAAGTTCCCGTTCTCATGTACCGGAGCAAGGCAGTGACGACCATCAATTTCGGGATCGAGCGCGAGGAGCAGGATATCGACGCCATTGACGATGACGTCCGCACGGTCAAACTCGATGGAGAAACCGGATTTACCGGTATATTCGGACTGACCGGCGGCTTCGAGGGCTGGTTCAGCGACGACCGCGCCGCGGTACCGATCGCAGCGAAAATGCACGTGCTCATCGGCAGTGTGCGGATCGAACTCGTGAAGTGGAAGCGGCCGGGCTGGTCGCCGCCCATTGTGAAGGATTGAAGAAGGAAACGCATCATGATTTATCCATACGAGGGGAAGTATCCCGTTATTCATCCGAGCGTGTTCATGTCGGAGGATGTGATTATCGTCGGCGACGTGCATATCGCGGAGGATGTCAACCTGTGGTTCGGCACCGTGATCCGCGGGGATGTCAACCAGGTGCGCATCGGGGCGCGGACGAATATCCAGGACAACTGCACCCTGCACGAGACCTATCAGAAATATCCCCTGATCATCGGAGAGGATGTCACGGTCGGTCATGCCGCAGTGCTGCACGCCTGCACCCTGCACGATGCCTGTCTTATCGGCATGGGTGCGACCGTGCTCGACAACGCGGTCGTACACAGTGAATCGCTGGTCGCCGCTGGCGCCGTCGTGCGCGAAGGCTTCGAGGTGCCGCCCGGGACACTCGTGGCCGGAGTACCCGCGCGCATCGTCCGTGAGCTCAGCGATGAAGAGCGTGAGCATGTCCGGGAGTCTGCCCGACAGTACCTGCGCTACGTCGAATCATATCGGAAAAACAAGGGGCTCGAGCGGGGACTGGATTTCCACTCCTATCTTGAATACAGGAAATCGGGGCGCATATGAGACTGAGTCTTCTTCACGACAGCACCATGCTGCAGCGCATCGAGACCGCGCTGCGCGAGGATATCGGTACCGGCGATATTACGACTGAATGCACCGTTCCCCCGGATCTCGAAGGTGAGGGAGTGTTTGTGGCCAAGGCCAACGGCGTGCTCAGCGGAATGGAAGTCGCCGCCACGGTCATGCAGCTGGTGGATCGCGAACTGATTGTCGACGCCACGGTAACCGATGGCATGCCCGTGCTGCGCGGTGCAAACATTGCTGTGGCACGCGGCCGCATCGCCTCGATGCTGACCGCCGAGCGCACCGCGCTCAATTTCCTCCAGCGCATGTCGGGTATCGCCACCGCTACTGCATCACTGATGAAGCTGATCGAGGGGACGGAAGCCCGGATCCTCGATACACGGAAAACCGTACCCGGTCTGCGCACGTTCGACAAACTTGCCGTCAAGCACGGACGGGGAAGCAACCACCGTTTCGGACTCGATGACATGGTGCTCATCAAGGACAACCACATTGCCGCTGCCGGGGGGCTCAAAGCAGCAGTCGATCTGGTCGCCGCGCGCGTCCCGAAGGACCGTGGAATCCAGATCGAGGTGGAGACGGCGGATCTCAATCAGGTTATTGAGGCGCTGTCCTGCGAAGCGGTCGATATCATCATGCTCGATAACTACTCGCTCGATGAAATGGCAACTGCCGTCAAACTGATCCGCGGCAGGCGCGAGGATGTGCGCATCGAAGCGTCCGGCAATGTCAGCGAACAAACCGTGCGCGGCATCGCGGAGACGGGCGTTGATATGATTTCCGTGGGTGGACTGACTCATTCCGTCCGTGCCCTGGATATATCCTTCAATATACATGCAGATGAGGATTGAGGCCCGCGGATATGCATGATCCCTGTCCGTCCCGCGAGGCAATCCGTGACCGCCTCCATGCACACGAGCGGCAGGTGCAGGAGCGCAGCGGGTATCGTCACGCAGCAGTGCTGATCGGTCTGTTCGCGAAAGACGGAGCTTGGCAGCTGCTTCTGACGCGCCGCACGTCGGATCTGCCGCATCATCGCGGACAGATTGCCTTCCCGGGCGGGAGCGTGGATGCCGGAGAGGATTGCGTCGCCACGGCACTGCGTGAGGCGGAAGAGGAAGTCGCACTTCATCCGTCGGATGTTGATGTGCTCGGCTGTCATGACGATATCTGGACACCGACGGGATTCGTGATTTCACCCGTCGTCGGCGTGATTCGCTCTCTGTCGGATCTTGTGCCGAATCCCGTCGAAGTGTCCCGCATCTTCTCCGTCCCGCTTGCCTACTTTGCGGATGATCGGAACGCGGAGCCGCAGATATTCGAGCACGACGGTGTCGAGCGCAACGTGTACTTCTATTACTATGACAATGAGACGATCTGGGGGGCGACGGCGCTGATCATTCGCAACTTTCTCCGCTTTCTCGGCATGCTGCCGGGCGACACAGACGAACTGCAGCTGCAGGCGTAAAGAAAAACCCCCGCGTGCAGCGGGGGTTCTTCTGTCATCAGTCTATGCGTACCGTATCAGCGAGAAGTTTCAGAAAGGATAGACGACCTGCGCGGTATAGATGGGATGCTCGGTGCGGTTGTCCCACTTGCGGATCAGCGTCTGGCAGTGGCGGGCGACGCGCTTGGAGCCGTCGTGAATCGCCGTCTGCTCGATTGCGAACTTGCTCATGCGGGAATCCTTGAATTCATAGAGTGCAAGTGCGGCGAGGATGCGGATACCGGGATCCGACTCGTTCTTCAGCTTGTCCATCAGAGGGATGATCGCATAATTGAAGTCATACTCGGGATAGGCGCGCTTGAGATCGATCGCCAGCTGAACGTAGTCTGCCTGGACTTCCATCGAGGAATGCTGCAGACCGGCGAGCAGGTTTGTCTTGATATCGTTCTGCCGCTCGGCGGAGAGCGGGGGATTGTTGACCTGGGCGAAAACGGAGGCCGATGCGACGACCATCATAACCAGCAGTGCAATCAGGGACTTTTTCATGATATCCTCCAGGGATCTATATGAGTGTTTGCGATTATCAACACTGTCGTGTACGGTCAGCCCCGGGTCAGGTTGCACGAATTGAAAAAAATATTTCAGGGATTTTTTTTTGACCTCTTTTTTTTCGCCTGAAAATGAAACTTTTTACAATGGCCCATACGCGGTGAGGCGGTCCATGTTCTTTCCCCTGAATGATTGACTGGAAGTCCTCCCGCAGAAAGCGTAACTTTCAATGTATCCAACTGTCTCCATTACCGAGACGGCATCTTCATCCGGTGTCCGGCGGCGTCAGTCGTCCTGAGCGCCCGTGGCCGAACACGCAGTCAGACGCACCCCATGCGATATCCTCGAAACAGGCGTATTATTCCATCGCTCATAGCAGCGGCCGCATTTGCGCTTGCCGCGATGCCGCTTCGAGCCCAGCTCATCGTGCAGGAGGGCATCCCGATCGATTCGCTCGTGCGGACCTATTTCATCGGGGGCGGTGCGCAGGTCGAGAACATCGTCTACAAGGGATTTCCCCGCGCCATCGGGTATTTCAACGGCACGCGGTCCAACATCGGTATCGATGAGGGGGTGTTGCTGACATCCGGCTGGGTACGGTTGGCCATCGGGCCGAACAATTCCGATGACATGACATATCCCGCGCTGGCCGGGGGCGATTCGGATCTGAGTGCGCTGGTGAATTATTTCACCATGGACGCGGCCGTGCTGGAGTTCGATTTCATCCCTTTCCAGGACACCGTGCGTTTCGAATATGTCTTCGCCTCGGAGGAGTACACCGAGTACGTCACATCCGTGTACAATGATGTATTCGCGTTTTTCATCAGCGGTCCCGGCATTACCGGAAAAAAGAACATTGCGCTTATTCCCGGCACAACGATTCCGGTGGCCATCAATAATGTCAACCATCTCGACTTCACGCAGTACTACATCAACAACTATGGGGGACAGACCGTACAGTACGACGGTTTCACGACGGTTCTGGAGGCGTCCGCCGCGGTCATCCCCTGTGAGCGCTATCATCTGAAACTCGCGATTGCCGATGTATCCGACAATCTGCTCGACTCCGGCGTGTTCCTGAAGTCTGGCAGCTTCGACGCGGGAAATCAGTACAGCGTGGTCGGCGTGCGTGACGCGGTGGAAAGCGGTTGCGAACCGGGTATCATCGAAATTCAGCGTCTTGGTAATCTCAGCGATTCGGTCACGGTCTTCTTTCACGTTCTCGGTGACGCGGTCAACGGAACGGACTACGACGCCATCCCGAACAAGGTCACATTTTTCAGCGGACAGGGCAGTGTGCGCATCCCCATTGATGCCTTCCCGGATTCCATCGCCGACGGCGGAGAGTTCGTGACCATTTATATCGAAGATATCTGCAATACGGGACTCGTTCGCGATTCCGTGCGCATTCGCGAGGTGCCGCCGTTTGAGGTCGAGGGACTCGCTGATACCGTGCTCTGCCAGGGTGATAACCTGTACATGGAAGCGGTGATCAACGGCGGGTCCGGTGTCTTTCAGATGAACTGGACGGGAGGCAACCGAACGCGTATCCTTCAGCTGAGTCCCGCCATCGCCGGTGAATATGTCTTTACCGTGCGTGATTCGGTGACGGGCTGTGAGCAGCGTGATACCGTTACCGTTGTTCTCGAGGAACCTCCGGTGGTGGATGCCGGTCCTGACAAGGTCATCTGTCCCGGCGGCATCACGCAGCTGGAAGCGACGATGAACGGATTGCATCCTCCGTACCAGGTGGTCTGGTCACCCTTGAACGGTCTCAGCAATTCGGCCGCGGTCAGTCCGCAGGCTTCACCTGCACAGACAACGACGTATACCATGACGGTGACCAGCCTGAACGGCTGCGTCTCGGAGGATACGGTGACCGTGTTCGTATCCCAGGTCGTGGTCGATGCCGGTCCCGACACGGTGCTCTGCGCGGGCGGCAGTGTGACCATCGGCGGAGAAGCGGCGGGCGGTGTACCGCCGTATACGTATCGGTGGTCGCCGGCATCCGCCGTGCCGAATCCCGGTGCGCCGCAGAATACCGTGACGCCTGATTCCACCACGACGTATTATCTGACCGTACACAGCAGCAACGGCTGCACGGTGACTGACAGTGTCACGGTCACCGTGCTGCATGTTGATGCCAATGCTGGGCCAGATGTCGCGATCTGCGAGGGACAGGCGCGGATGATTGGCGACACGGCCTCGACGAACGATCCTCCCGTGACATACGAATGGGAGCCGCGGGAAGGTCTCGACTATCCGTTCATCGCCAATCCCACCGCATCCCCAGCACAGACCACGACGTACATTGTCACTGCGACAAGTGCGAGCGGCTGCGTGGCGCGTGACACTGTTCGCGTGGTGGTAAACCACCTCGCTATCAACGCAGGTCCATCCCGGGCAATCTGTCCGGGAGACAGCGCGCAGCTGCGTGTACGGATCGACCGCGGAAGGGCGCCGTACATCTACCGCTGGGCACCTTCGACAGGACTGAGCGCCGCGGATATTGCCGCACCGAGTGCTTCTCCGCCGGTCAGCATGTGGTACATAGTGACCGTGGTGGACGCTGCCGGCTGTGTGCGCAGTGATTCGGTGCTGGTGACCGTGTGGCCGGAGCCGCAGCCGCGTATCGACATCCTTGGGTCTCCGGTGTTCTGTGTCGGTGACAGTGTGCGCCTCGACGCAGGGGCGGGATTCGCATCCTACCGGTGGTCCAACGGCGCGCAGACCCGCAGCATCACCACGGGGACCGCCGGATCATACTGGGTGGAAGTGACATCCGTCGAGGGTTGTCCGGGCATTTCGGATACTGTTGACGTCATCGTCAGTGAGAAACCGGCGCCGCGCATCAGCGGTCCGAAAGAGCTCTGCGCGGGTGATACGGCGTCGTTCGCGGTGCCGGACATGCCGGGAGCGACCTATGACTGGAGCGTGAGCGGCGGTGTGCTGCTGTCGGGGCAGGGAACATCGGGTATCACGGTGTCCTGGCCCGCGCCGGGAAGTTACTCCGTGCGCATCGACCAGGTGTTCGGCCGTGCATCCTGCCGCGGAGACACGACGATTACGGTTATCGTACACCCCATCCCCGAGCCGGTGATCGGGGCTGGCGGACCGCTGGCATTCTGCGAAGGTGAAAACGTCACACTGTCTGCGCCCTCTGGGTTCGCGCGATACGAGTGGTCGACGGGGGACAGCACTCGGGAGATTACGGTTGACCGTGCCGGCAGCTACTCTGTCACCGTGGTTTCCACCGCGGGATGTGTTGGAATATCGCCCTCCGTCAGCGTTGTGGTCCATCCGCTTCCCGCGCCGGAAATCATTGCACTGACCGCGGAGCCGGTGTGCGAGGGAGACAGCGTCGTACTCGGACTGAGGAAACCATACGCCGGATACCGGTGGTCCGATGGTTCGACTGCGCCGACGCTGACGGTACGCAGCGCCGGCTCATACGGCGTGACTGTCACGACTGCCGACGGATGCAGCGGCGCCGCTGTTCCGTACGAACTGCGGTTCAATCCCCTGCCGTTCCCGCAGATCATCGCGGAAGGGCCGCTGGAATTCTGCGAGGGAGACAGCGTGCGTCTGCGCAGTGAACAACCATACGCGCGATATGCTTGGTCCACCGGAGATACGACACGCACCATCACCGTGCGCAGCAGCGGCAGGTACGACCTGTCGGTATGGACACAGGATGGGTGTCGGGGTGATGCGCTCCCGCTGACGGTAACGGTGCACCCTATCCCGGAACCGCCACAGATCAGCCGCACCGGTGATTCGCTGATCTCGACTCCAGCACCGCGTTATCAGTGGTACTGGGAGATCGACGGCCGGCGCGTGGCAATCCCGGGCGCAACGGATCGCATCATGCGCTCGAATCCCGATACTCTGTACTGGGTGCGGATCTGGAGTGATTTCGGCTGTGACACGATTTCGCTGCCGTATTCCTGGCAGCGTCATGTCGATCCGCTGGAACCGGCATCCACGGTAGCGCTCCCTGTGGTTGAGGCGAATCCCGGCGAACACGTGACGATTGACTTCCGCATGACGGATCGGCATGATCTGGTCGCGGCGGGAGTGCAGACGTATGATGCGCGGATTCGTTTCAACGGCAGTCTGCTCGTGCCGGTCGGGGGAACGCCGGAAGGGCGTCTTGTCGGCGGACAGAGGATCATCGATCTCTCGGGCCCGTTCGATTCAACGAGCGAGCTGCTGCACCGCCTCGAGTTCGTTGCCGCACTCGGGAACGCATCTTCCACGCCGCTGGTGATCGAATCCTTCTCCTGGGATCTGCCGGACGTCGCACTGACACGCATCGACGGGGAGTTCCGTCTCGGCATCTGCCGGGAGGGCGGCGAGCGCCTGTTTGACGCGACAGGTGAGTTGGCTCTCGAACCGAACCACCCGAATCCCTTCAATGCGATGACCGTCATCACGTTCGAAGTAATCGAGAGAGGTCACACGGAACTGTTCGTGATGGATGTTCTGGGCCGCCGTGTCGCCACGCTGCTGCAGTCCTCAATTGAACCCGGGCGATATCAGGTTGCGTTCGAGGCTGGAGATCTGACCTCCGGTATTTACATCAGCGTATTGAAGACTCCCACGCAGGTGCGCATGCGGCCGATGCGGCTGCTGAAATAGCGCCGTACCCCTTCCGTTTCCCCGTCGGGCCTTCCGACACGTCAGCCTAACGAGGGAGGAACGTGTATCGCATGAAAACAGCGTAACGCACAAAATCAGCGTTTGTGCTCAGCCTATCGCGGGTGGACGTATGGGAGGCGTTTCAGCGTGCGTGCTTCATGATGGTGTCCCATTCCTTCTTCGTCACGGGCTGCACCGAAAGCCGACTGCCTTTACGCAGGAGTTCCATTCCCTCAAGTTCCGGGATGTCGCGCAGCTGATCGATAGGGAGAGGTTCAGCGAACTCCTTTTCGAACGCGATGTCCACCATGTACCAGCGCGGATTGTCGGGTGAGGTTTTGGGATCGAATTTCGGATGTCCCTGCTCGAACTGTGTGTGGTCGGGATATCCGTCGCGGACAACGCGCGCCACTCCGACGATGGCGGGTGGTTTGGCGTTGCTGTGATAGAAGAACACGCGGTCGCCCTTCTTGATGTCATCACGGAGCATATTCCGTGCCTGGTAGTTACGTACGCCGTCCCAGAACGTTGTTTTGTCCTTTTTCAGATCCTCGATGCTGTACGCACCAGGTTCGGATTTGAGCAACCAGTATCGTGTTGTCGCCATATCAGTTTCTCCAGACATTTTGTGCAGCGTCAGTATTTCTCATGACTCCCTAACACGGGACGTCATCGCAGCGTTTCACGGCGTGGCGTTGATGCGCGGGGGATGGCTGCGGAGCGGGAACCCGGAGGCGGAGCGGGAACCCGGAGGCGGAGCGGGAACCCGGAGGCGGAGCGGGAACCCGGAGGCGGAGCAAGGGGTAAACGATATATGCGCGCGGCGCATTATCCCTTGAAAACAAAGAAGTTGATTCCGCTTCACCCTTTCGCTATCTTGCTTTGTTTCGTTGTTCGGCAACACCTGATTGATGCTTCCTCCCAACACACGCGCCCCGGAATTCACCCTCCCTGATTCGAACGGTTCCCCCGTTTCCCTCAGTGATTTTCTTGGCAGTCCAGTCGTACTGGTCTTCTATCCCAAAGATCATTCCGCCGTGTGCACGAAGCAGCTGAACGATTATGCGGCGCATGTGGCGGAATTCGAGAGTGCCGGCGCGAAGATCCTCGCTGTCAGCACCGATGACGTGCGCTCGCATGACCGTTTTCAGGTGCGCTGCGCCTTCCCCTTTCCGCTGCTCGCGGACGCCGACAGGGAAGTATGCCGGTCCTACGACGTACTGAATCTTCTCGGCATGGCACAGCGCGCGGTATACATCCTGGACGCGGAGGGGATGATCCGCTTCGCGTACAAAACCTTCCCTGCATGGTATATCAAGCCGGAGCGTCTCCTGCAGGAGCTGAATACATGATCCGCGCGCTTATCAGTGATCTGGGCAACGTCCTCCTGCATTTCGACCACCGCATCATCGCGCAGCGGCTGTCGGAGCATTTCCCGCATACACCGTGGAACGAAGAAAAGGAACAGCGCTTCTGGACGCTGGTACAGGAATTCGAACGCGGGGCGGCGGAGACCGACGTGTTTCTCCGCGAAGCCGGCATGCTGCTCGATGCGCCAGGCCAGCTCGACGAAGAGCATTTCCGTATGCTCTGGGGCGACATTTTCTGGCTGAACGAGGAGTATCTCGCGCTCATGCGCGATGTGAAATCCTCGCTCCGTCTCGTCATGCTGTCGAACACCAATCCCATGCATATCGCCTATGCACGCGAGCGATTCCCCGAGGTGTTCGCACCGTTCGACGAGCAGGTGTTCTCGTATGATACCGGCT
The DNA here is from genome assembly GCA_913061095.1 of uncultured Ignavibacteria bacterium. Taxonomy (GTDB): domain Bacteria; phylum Bacteroidota; class Ignavibacteria; order SZUA-365; family SZUA-365; genus BM516. Next base: position 155,652 of record CAJXVM010000002.1, on the reverse strand, counting down.
TCGTGAAGCCGGCTCCCGGCATCTTTCACGAGGCTCTGCGCCGAGCCGGTGTCCCCGCCGATCAGGCGCTCTATTTCGACGATATCGCGGCGTATGTGGATGCCGCATCCGCTCTCGGATTGCATGCATACCAGTATGTATCCGTGCAGGGAGTGCGTGATATTTTGAACATGTACAACGTCCCGCTCGGGACGTGATCATAATGAGTGTTTCAATCATTTCAGGATTGTGTGTATGAAAACGTTTGTTGTTCTCCTTGCCGTGTTCCTGAGCGTCGCCGGACGGGTCGCCGCACAGGATCTGACTTCCGTTGACCTTTATCTGCAGGACATCGACGGCGATGAGCATTCCTTCCAGGATTACCTCGCCGACATCCGTGACGGCAGTGACAGGGGTGCCGTGTTCATCAGCTTCTGGGCCATGTGGTGCGAACCCTGCAAGCAGGAAATGAAAGCGCTCAAACCCGTGTACGAAAAATACAAGGACCAGAACTTCCACTATCTCGCCATCAATCTCGACAACCCGCGCAGCCTGGCAAAGGTCAAGGCGTATGTGAAGGCACAGAAACTGCCCTACGATTTCTGGCTCGATCCCAACAGTGAGGTGTTCAAAAAGCTCAACGGTCAGAGCATGCCTTACTCACTCCTGATCAATCAGGATGGCGAACTTGTCGCGAAGCGTACGGGATACATCGCCGGTGACGAACACGAAATCGAGGATGACATCAAGAAAATCCTGGAGCAGGAATGAAACGTTTTGGTTTGCTGCTGGCGGCACTCGTTCTGTGCGGTCCGGCTGCCCTGTTCGCACAGGTGGAATATTCCGTGGGCAACTTCATGCGTTACGGGAACGGCGAGCAGGTAATCGGCGGACAGCTCCGCGACAAGGAGTACATTGAAAACCAGACGAACGTTCGGCTTTTCTGGGACGACTTCACCGTCGGTTTCGAGTACCTGTATGACGATCCTCCCGAGTTTGGTCCCCGCTATCAGGGTATCCGGAAGCGCTTCGTCGAGTTTTCCAAAAAGGGTCTCGAACTGCGTGCCGGTGATTTCTACACGCTTTACGGCAAGGGCCTGGCAATGAACCTCTTCGAGAACCGCGGTATCAATTATGACACGCGTCTCGACGGACTGCGCGGCACGTACCGCAACCGCCATGTGAACGCCATATTCGCACTCGGGACGATGCGCTACTACGATCTGCTGAATTCCGACCGCATCGAGACGTACTCCGTACGCAGCGGGCACGTGGATGTGCGTCCGTTCCGTTTTCTCCGCCTCGGCGGAAGTATCGTCGGCGCGGACGGCGAACTGCCGACGCCGTTCGGCATGGATCAGGTGCATGCCGACATTCCGGAGTTCATGGTCACGCTTCGCGGGCTCGGCTTCGATGTGTTCGTGCAGCGTGCCTGGAAGCGCTCGAGCATCATGAGTCCGCAGCCTGGCGGGGGTTTCCGCTCCTATGAGAGCGACGGCGATGCCTGGTATGGAAGTATTTCCTATACTTCCGATATCGGCCTCGGGGTGACCTTCGAATACAAGGACTACCGCTATGACGTGGTCGGGGAAGAGGAGCGCGATCCGAACCGGCCGACACGCATGTTGCCGATGCAGAATCCGCCGATCGTGCACAAGGAGCATTATTTCACGCTGCTTTCGCGCAATCCGCATGTCGTGGACTTCAACGACGAAGTCGGCATGCAGCTCGATGTGTTCTATTCCGTCTCACCCACCGTTACGATCAACCTCAATGGTGCGATGGCGAGCCGGCACGATGGCTACGTCACACGCGACGGATTCCTCGTGACCTATGATCGCGACGTATCGTTCATGCCGACGCTCGATGAAAAATTCTCTCCATTCTGGGAGCTGTATGGTGAAGTGGAATGGTATTTCGACGGACAGTCGTACCTCCGCGCCGCCGTGAACAGGCGCTATGACGCTCCGTATGAGGCGAATCAGCCGCATGAGCAATCGAGTACGACGTTTCCAGTGCGCATCGAGTACATGCTGAACAAGGAGTACAGTATCGGTGCCACGTTCGAGCAGCAGTTTTTCCATGATTCATTCAGTCAGAAAAATCCGGAATACTTCAACGAATTCGTTTCACTGACGTTCGCGCGTGCCGCGCAATGGTCCGTGACACTTCGCATGGAGTACACGACGGATGAAGAAGACAAGACGGGCAAGGACTTCTGGCGTACGCTGGAATTCGCATACCGTCTCGGAAATCAGCATATCGCAACCATCAGTTACGGCACTGAGCGCGGAGGGCTTGTCTGCACGAGCGGGATCTGCCGTGAAATCCTGCCCTTCGACGGTGTTCGCGTATCGCTGCTTTCCCAGCTTTGAGATGACACGGCAGCAGCCGTGAGATATGATAGTGACGGTCAGACCGGATGCACTGGCGTTCGGCGCTGCCCCATATACAGGTTTTAACGAGCGATACATATGCAAAAAGAAATTATCATCAATGCCTCCGATGATCTGCAACGCATTGCGATCGTCGAGGACGGTCGACTCGCCGAACTTTTTATCGAAAGCGAGGAGAAGGAGCGCATGGTGGGGGATATCTACCTCGGCACGATCGCCAAGGTTATGCCGGGTATTCAGGCCTCCTTCATCGATATTGGGCTGGAGCAGGATGCATTCCTTCATTTTTCCGACGTCGGTGATGCCTTCCGTGAATACGCGGCCATCACCGGTGACGATGACGAGATCGACGATAGCGACAGTGACGACGACGACGACGGATCAGGGGGGCGGCCGAAAGGGAAGAAAGGCGGCGACAGGAGGCGGTCGCGCAGACGGCGTCCGCCGTCGCAGGTGCAGCTGACCCGCGGCCAGGAAATCGTCGTTCAGATTTTCAAGGAACCGGTGGGAAGCAAGGGCGTGCGCGTGACAACGGAAGTCGCGCTCCCGGGACGATTCCTGGTGCTGATGCCATTCGACAATAAAATTGGCGTCTCGCGCAAAATTCAGAATTTCAAGGAAAAGCGACGCCTTCGCCGTCTCACCCGTTCGATTCTGCCAAGTGGCTTCGGGGTGATCATCCGCACTGTGGCCGAAGGGAAATCGGAGGACGTCCTGCGCGCCGATCTTGAGGGACTGATTGCCAGCTGGCGTGAGATCGAGCGCACGATGCGTAAATCGCGTCCACCGGCGCTTCTCTACAAGGACATGAACACCTCCTCGAGCACGATGCGCGATCTGTTTTCCGAGGATGTAACGCGTGTTGCGGTGGATTCCCGGAAAATGTACCGTGAGATTCGTGCGTACCTCAACCTTGTCGCGCCGCATAAGGTGGATGTGCTTCAGCTGCACAGCGACCAGATTCCGATTTTCGACAAGCTTGACATCGAAAAACAGATTCAGCAGTCAATGGCCCGGCGCGTGTGGCTGAAGAGCGGAGGGTACCTGATTATCGAGCACACCGAAGCGATGAAAGTCATCGATGTCAACAGCGGTCGCTATGCGGCCAAGCGTGAGCAGGAGCTGAATTCCCTGCGCACGAACCTTGAAGCCGCACGCGAAATCGCGCGGCAGGTGCGGCTGCGTGACCTCGGCGGCATCCTCGTCATCGACTTCATTGACATGGACAATGAGGAAAACAGGCGTAAGCTCTTCGATGAAATGCGGCGTGAAATGCGGCGCGATCGCGCCAAGTACACCATTCTGCCGCTGACGGAGTTCGGGCTCATGCAGATCACGCGCCAGCGCGTGCGCGAAAGCGTGCAGATGTCGGTGAGTGAAACCTGTCCCACCTGCCAGGGAACGGGCCGTGTGCTGTCGAAAACATCGATGCTGACACAGATCGAGCGGTGGATGCGGCGCTTCCGCGCGAAAAGCAAGGATCTGCGGATCACACTGAAGGTGCATCCCACCATGGCGGATTTTCTCACCGAGGGCCGGCTTTCGCATGTCGCGCGCATGATGCTCAAGTACTTCGTCCGCATCAAGGTGGTCGCCGAACACACACTGCCCGTTGACGAATTCCAGGTGATTTCCCGGCGGAAAAACCGCGATATCACCAAGGAATTCATCACATGACAGTGCCGATGCAGCAGCCCTGTGGGATGCGGCGTAACCTGTTGTAAACAAAGACTTTCCGACGAGAGGAACCGGTGGATTTCCATCGGTTTTTTTCGTATATTTTAATGATGACATCATCATTCCGTCATACGGCAGTGCACACGCGCATTCCTCGACGCGCGAACGCTGTTTCGCAGCCGCAGGCAGCAGTCAATCCCCGCAAACACACACGAGCATTCCATCGGAGGACTTCATGAAATTTTCCGCAGTGAGCAGTGATCTGCACAAGGCGCTTTCGAAAATCATCAGCGTCGTTCCGACAAAGTCGACCCTGCCCATTCTCGAAAACGTGCTGTTCGAGCTCACCGGCAACGAGTTGCGACTGACAGCGAGCGATCTCGAAATCTCGATGACCGTTGCGATGCAGACCGGTGGCGAAGAGGACGGAAAGATTGCCGTTCCTGCGAAAAAACTCAACGAGACGCTGCGTGCACTCGGAAGCGTGGACATGGTGTTCACTGCGGATGCGACTTCTCACCGGATCACGCTGAAAACCGATCAGGGGGAATACAAGATGACCGGCGAAGGAGCGAGCAACTTTCCGGAGGCGGAAAGCATTCAGGAAGAGTTCTCGCTTCAACTCGACACGGAGCTGCTCAAGAACATCATAGCACGTACCGTCTATGCCGTCAGCACCGACGATCTGCGTCCGTCGATGATGGGTGTGCTGTTTCAATGGAAGGGCGAGGAGTTCTACGCGGTCGCGACCGATGGGCATCGCCTGGTGCGCATCCGGCATGCGGGCGTGATCGCGGAAGCGAACACGGAAGGGAACCGGGATGTCATCATCCCCGCGAAAGCACTGAACATCGTCTCGCGCTCGCTCGGAGAGGGCGAAGCCTCGGTGGTATTCGGCCGGAGTAACGTGCGTTTCACGTTCGGCGAGATGACACTGATCAGCCGCATCATCGATGAGCGCTACCCGAATTACGAAAGTGTGATTCCTCTCGAGAACGACAAGCAGCTCACAGTCAATCGCAACGCCCTGATCGCGGCGGTGCAGCGCTGCTCGATTTTCTCGAATGCCATTACCAACCAGATCCGTTTCTCGGTGAGCAAGGAGGAACTGCGTGTTTCCGCCGAGGACGTGGATGTCGGTGGGGAAGCGCGCGAAAGCGTTCCGGGGTCGTTTTCCACGGACGAGGAACTCGAGATCGGATTCAACGCCCGCTATATCACCGAGGCGTTGCAGCATCTCGGTACCGACGATGTCGACTTTTTCTTCAGCGCACCGACGCGCGCCGGCCTGATTCAGCCCAATGAACAGAAAGAAGATTTCGAAATACTCATGCTGGTCATGCCGCTTCGACTGAACGCGTAATCATGATTCTTCATCGCCTGCGCATTTCTCACGTTCGCAATCACGGGCATACTGAAATAGACTGTCCCGAAGGCACCCTTCTCCTTCTCGGTGAAAATGGCGCAGGCAAGACCACGGTGCTCGAGTCGATTTCCCTTCTCTGTTCGACCCGCAGTTTCGTAACGCATCAGGACCGGGGACTTCTCCAGAAAGATGCCGACGCCTTTCGCGTCGAGGGCGTGTTTACAACCGATGGCGGTTCGCAGCATGAGGTCGTGATGGAATATCACGCGGAGCAGGGAAGAAAGCAGATTGACCTCGATCATGCGTCGCTGCCGTCGGCGTCCGACCTGATCGGACAATTCCCCATGGTCGCGCTGTCGCCGCAGCACCGGCCGATAACCGCCGGGGGACCCGGAGAGCGTCGCAGCTTCATCGATTTCATCATTTCGCAGGTGCACCACGCCTATTTGATGGATCTGATCGCGTACCGGCGCACCCTACGTCAGCGAAACGCCCTGCTGTCGGACATGGACCGGCGTCCCGAGGAGATTCGTACGACACTCGATGCGTGGGATGCCTCCCTTGCGGAGACGGCGGTGCGCATCTTGCGACGGCGGCACCGTTTCATCGAGGAGTTCACGCCCTATTTCCAGACGGCGATGCAGGGCGTGATCGGCGAGCGCGAGCAGGTCGCTCTGCAGTATCGCAGCACCGCGGATATCGATCCCGAAGGCGATGCTGCACCCGCGGAGTATCACCGGCTGCTGGAGCGGCGCTTCAATCTGGACCTGCGCAGGGGCACGACGACCGTCGGGCCGCATCGGGACGACATGGATATCCTGCTCAATGCGCTCGACGTGCGCGCACAGGCATCGCAGGGGCAGCACAAGACCGTGCTCATCGCCCTGAAACTCGCCGAGCATCGCTATCTCGACAGCCATCTCGACGAAACGCCGATCCTCCTGCTCGACGACGTCTTCAGCGAGCTCGACGACGACCGCCTCGCCAGCGTCCTGCAGCAGGCGCAGGGACTCGGGCAGACATTCATTACATCCGCGAACGCGGCGACGCTCAATTTTTTTGCCCATGCGGATAACGGCAATCGCACACTGAAAATAGAAAACGGCATTGTGAAGACGCTTGCGGAAGTTGCATGAAATCGCACTGGAAAACGATGACCTTCGGTCGCGCCCTTCAGGAAAGTCTGGAGCGGCAGGGACTCGTGCGGCGCATTCGCGAACAGGAAGTTCTGCAGCGCTGGAACGAGCTCGTTGGCACCGCGATTGCCAATCATACGCAGCCCACACGCCTGCGAAACGGGGTGTTGTGGATCCAGGTCCGCGACGCCACCTGGCGACAGGAACTGACCATGATGCGGACTGGACTCATCGAAAAAATCAACGACGCACTCGGCGCATCCGTCGTGGAGGAGATCCGTTTCCGATGACGCAGCAGCAGACACGTGCAACGGCGGGGCAGGACACGATCGCGGCCATCGCGACACCACCCGGCACATCGGGGATCGCCGTCATTCGGGTCTCCGGTGACGACGCCATCGACCGCGTCGCTGCTCGCTTCCGCGGCGCTGACATCCGCGAAGCGGCCACACATACGCTGCATCACGGCCGCATCTGCGATACCCGGGGGCGAATTCTCGATGAGGTGCTTGTCTCCGTTTTCCGCGAACCTCGCTCTTACACGGGTGAGAACAGTGTCGAGATCAGCTGTCACGGGGGCGCGGTAGTCTCGCGCCGCGTGCTGTCGAGTCTGCTCGAAACCGGTGTCCGGCATGCGGAACCGGGAGAATTCACGCGCCGCGCATTCCTGAACGGCAAAATGGATCTGGCGCAGGCCGAGGCAGTTGCCGACCTGATCCATGCGCAGTCCGAAGAGGCGCATCAGGCATCGGTGCGGCAGCTCGAGGGGGCGCTTTCCCGCTTTGTGGGCGGGATCAGGGATGAATTGCTGCACGCTGCGGGCATGCTCGAGCTGAGTCTCGATTTCGTCGAAGATGATGTCGAACTGCTCGATGATGGACAGCTCAATACACTGTTTGATGAAAGCATCCGCCGCATCCAGACCGCGCTCGATTCCTTCGGCAGCGGCAGGATCATCCGTGACGGGATGCGGGTGGCGCTCGCGGGTCCTCCCAACGTCGGGAAATCAAGCCTGCTCAACACCCTGCTGGGAACCCGACGCGCCATCGTGACGGAGGTGCCCGGCACCACGCGTGATTACATCGAGGAGGGGATGCTGCTCAACGGCGAATACATGCGCTTCATCGATACCGCGGGTATGCGCAGTACGGATGATCGAATCGAAAACGAGGGCATAGCCATCAGCCGTGACATGCTGCGTGACGCGGACATCGTCTGTCTCATCGCCGATGCGCGTGAGGGCGCGCGCGCCGCAGTCTCCGTTCGCGACCTGGCCCTGCTCGAAGAGGAGGATGCGCGCGTGCAGCTGCTGTTCAACAAGGCGGATCTTGTCGCCGCGGATACTGCCACGGAGCTTGCGGAGCATGGACTGGTGATTTCCGCACGGACCGGTGACGGTATGGACCGCCTGACAGCGCGGCTCGCGGAACTGGCGCGCGCAGCTCGGCAGACAAGCGAACAGGGCAGTGTGCTCGTGACCAACGCCCGGCACGCTGACTGTCTCCAACGGGGTATCGACGCGCTCAGGGATGCGCAGCGCGCGCGCCGCGACAGGATGACCGAGGAATTCCTCGCATATGAGGTGCGACGAGCCATCGACGCGCTCGGCGAAATCATCGGCGCGGTTTCATCGGAGGACGTGCTCAACAGTATATTCGCCCGCTTCTGCATCGGAAAATGAATCATTCACACTTTCATAGAACACAATGACCAAAGAACAGGAAAATCAGGCGCGTCTCTATTCCGAAACCAGCATCAAGGTGCTCGAGGGACTCGAGGCAGTGCGCAAACGTCCGGCGATGTACATCGGCGATGTCGGAGTACGCGGACTTCATCATCTCGTCAGCGAAGTTGTCGACAATTCCATCGACGAGGCGCTCGCGGGCTTCTGTGACACCATCAGCGTCGTCATCGAGAAAGACGGCTCGGTTACCGTCGTTGACAACGGGCGAGGCATCCCGGTGGGTCCGCATCCCATCAAGAAAATCAGTACGCTTGAGGTTGTCATGTGCACGCTGCACGCGGGCGGCAAATTCGACAAGCAGACTTACCAGGTCTCCGGCGGACTCCACGGTGTCGGTGTCTCCGTAGTCAACGCGCTGTCTGAATGGTGCGAGGTGGAGGTCTATCGCGACGGGTACATCTACACGCAGCGCTATTCGCGCGGTGCACCGGATCACGAGATCAAGAAGGGAGGAAAGACGAAAAAGACGGGCACGAAGACACGCTTCATGCCTGACGGTGAAATTTTCAAGGTGAGGGATTTTCGTTTCGAGGTGCTCGAGGAACGCCTGCGCGAGCTTGCCTATCTGAACAAAAGCATCAAGATCACGCTCCGCGACGAGCGCGACGGGGAGGAGGAAGTATTTCATTTCAAGGGCGGACTCAAGGACTTTGTGAACTACATCGACGCGAACCGGCAGTCCCTGATCAAAAAACCGATCTACATCGAAGGCATGCGTGACAATACGCCTGTGGAGCTTGCCTTTCAGTACAACGATTCGTTCTCCGAAAACATTTATACGTATGTGAACAACATCAACACGCATGAGGGCGGAACGCATCTGGTCGGTTTCAAGACAGCGCTTACGCGTGCGCTGAACAACTATGCCTACAAAAACGGGCTCGCTAAAGAAGGGAAGGTCACCATGTCGGGTGACGATTTCCGGGAGGGACTGACGGCCGTGCTCAGCGTAAAGGTGCCGGAACCGCAGTTCGAGGGACAGACGAAAACCAAGCTCGGAAACAGCGAGACCAAGAGCATTGTCGAGACCATCGTCGGCGAGCAGTTGTCGCTGTATCTCGAGGAGAATCCCTCCATCGCAAAACGCGTCATCGAGAAGGCGCTGCGTGCCGCCGAAGCGCGTGAAGCCGCGCGGCGCGCGCGGGATCTCACGCGCCGCAAAAATGCGCTCGAGTCTTTGAGTCTTCCCGGGAAGCTGGCGGATTGCTCGATCACCGATCCCGAGCACTGCGAGATTTATCTCGTCGAGGGTGATTCCGCGGGCGGTTCAGCCAAGCAGGGCCGCGACCGGCGCTTCCAGGCCATTCTTCCGCTGCGGGGCAAGATCCTCAATGTGGAGAAGGCGCGGCTGCATAAAATTCTCGAGAACAATGAGATTAACGCCATGGTCTCGGCATTCGGTGCCGGCATTGGCGGTGATGAGGACATGGATCTGTCCAGCCTTCGCTACGGGAAAATCATTATCATGACGGATGCGGACGTTGATGGCAGTCATATCCGCACACTGCTGCTCACGTTTTTCTTCCGCTACATGAAGTCGCTTGTCGAGAACAACCGTGTTTACATTGCCCAGCCGCCGCTGTACAAAATCAAAAAGGGCAAAACCGAGCGGTATGCATTCGACGACGACGAGCGCGATGAGATCATCAAGGCGCTCGGCGGTGCGAAAGTACTCGAAAACAGCGACGACCAGGATATCGATGAGGAGCAGCTGGCGAAGAAGGGCGGTATCACGCTTTCGCGTTTCAAGGGACTCGGCGAGATGAATCCCGAGCAGCTCTGGGAGACGACCATGAATCCCGAGACGCGCACGCTGCTGCTGGTGACCATGGAAAACGCCGCGGAGGCCGATCGCCTGTTTCAGATTCTCATGGGTGACAATGTCGAACCGCGTCGGCAGTTCATTGAGCGTAATGCCAAGTATGTCCGCAACCTTGATGTCTGATTCTCAACCGGAGTGCACGATCAAACATCCGCTTTCCATCATATCGCTTTTCCTGCTGCTGCTCGCTATGGCATGGCCTGCCGATGCGCAGCGGCGCGCACGCTCCACTGCGCCCGGGGGCCGGGATCAGGTCTTTGTCGAAGCCGCACAGTTCCCCTCTGATTCGACCGGGCGAGCGCGTATTGATGTCTTCACGCGCGTGGCGTATGATTTCATGGTCTTTGAGCGATCAGAGACAATGCAGCGCGATTCGGTTTTTTCGGGCGGCATCGAGGTGAGCACCCACATCCGCCAGGGAGAACAGACGCTCATCGCAGAACACTCATCGGCGGAAGCGTTCACGCATGACTACGAATCGACCGGTCTTCGCGACCGGTATCTGCTCGTGCATCATGTGTTCCATGTTTCACCGGGCACATACGAAATTCTGTCTACGGTATCCGACAGGGTGTCCACCCGCCGGCACGGTGAACAGCTCCGCATCAAGGCCGTTCCGCTGGATTCCCTGTCGTGGGGCCTCGGCAGGCCCGTGTCACTGACACATGACACACAGAACGCGCGTGATCGCTTCGCCGTGCTGGGATTCCAGGGAGCGCTGCCCTTCGCGGAGCCTGCGCTTGTGGGTATTCCGGTATCCGAAGGACTCGATGCCGACTGGCATGTCAGACTGCGGCGTATGCTCCCCGATGAAGAAGAGGAAACCGTCTTTGACGACACCGTGCAGCCCGCAGCGCTCCTCTCCGGACTCAGACCTGTTGCGTCCGCTGGAGGAGAAGTTGAAAATTTTGCTCTCAGTACCGTGGATGCGGCGGCAGGTGACGTGGTCATTCTCGAACTCCCCTTCGCGGGATTTGAGATCGGGCCGTATATCCTCGACCTGCGCATCCATGCGCCGGGACGCAGCGACAGTGTGTCTTTCCGCACCCGGATATACTGGCGCGACATGCCGCTCTCGCTGCGAAACATCGAGTTCGCCATCAGGGCCATGCGCTACATTCTCACGCGCGAGGAATTCGAGGAAATGCTGAGCGGTGATCGACGCGAAATGCGCGAGCGTTTTCGTGCGTTCTGGGATGCGAAAGATGCGACGCCGGAAACAGAGTACAACGAGATGATGACCGAGTATTTCCGTCGCGTCGATGAGGCCAACAGGAAATTCCAAACGTTGTATGAACGCATGGGCGCACTGACGGACAGGGGGAAAGTGTACATTCTTTTCGGACCACCGGAGGAAACACAGCGCACGCTCAATGTGGACGAGCCCACCCGGGAAACCTGGTATTATCCGTCACTCAACAAGACGTTTCAATTTATCGACCGTGCCGGTAACGGAAATTTCAAACTTTACGAGGAGTGAACATATGCTCCCTGTCATAGCCATATCGATTGGAGACATGAATGGTGTGGGACCCGAGGTCATTCTCAAAGCCTTCCACCGCTCCGACCTGTTCGACCTCTGCACGCCGGTAGTTTTTGCTCCGCCGGAGGTGCTGCACCATTATCACGACAGGATCGGACTTCAGTTCGACATAAAGGAAATCACGAATCCCGCGGATGCTGAGGAAAGACGCCTCAACATCATCGCGGTTCCGGGCAGTTTCGATGCGGATGCCGTCGGCAATCCTACCGAGGAATCGGGACGCGTCAGCATCGACGCCATTCGCAATGCGTATTTCGCCGTACGCGACGACCATGCGCAGGCGCTCGTCACGGCGCCGATTTCCAAGGAAGCCATTGCGATGGCCGGCAGCACCTTCCATGGTCACACCGACATGCTGGCCTCCATGTGCGGATGCGGCGACGATGTGCTCATGATTCTCAGCAGCAACACCCTGAATGTCGGTCTCGTGACCGTGCATGTTCCGCTGCGCGAAGTCGCATCCCATGTCACACAGGAGGGCGTCGAGCGCGCCATTCGTCTCGGGCATCTGGCGATGGACGAGGATTTTGGCGTCGAAGATCCGCGCATCGCCGTGCTTGCGCTGAATCCACATGCCGGGGACGGCGGCGTTCTCGGGATGGAGGAGGAGAGCGTCATTCTGCCGGCAGTGAAGAACATGCAGCGCGAGGAGATTCAGGTGGAAGGACCATTCCCCGCCGATGGATTTTTCTCCGCGCACAACCGCAAGCTGTATGATCTGGTAATCGCCATGTACCATGATCAGGGACTGGTGCCGTTCAAGCTGCAGGCCAAGGGGCGCGGCGTCAACGTGACCGCCGGACTCCCGATCGTCCGCACATCCCCTGATCACGGCACGGCCTACTCCATCGCCTCGCACGGCGTCGCCAGCGCGGAGAGCATGAAAGAGGCCGTCTATTTTGCCCGCACCATCGCAATGAATAGATTGCAGTAATTCCAACGCATCGGAGGCGCGCTTCATGATCGAATTTCACAATGTCCGGCTGACATTCGGAAACCAGGACATATTCGATCACGCAAACCTTGCGATCTCGGAAGGCGAGTTCGTTTACGTCATCGGGGAAACGGGGATCGGGAAAAGCTCGTTTCTCCGGCTGCTGTACATGGATACGCTGCCCACCTTCGGGCGCGTCCGCATCGGTGGGTACGACTCTTCATCCATCACGCGGCACCAGATCCCCTTTCTGCGGCGCACGATCGGCATCGTGTTTCAGGATTACCGCCTGCTCGAAGACCGCAACGTCTTCGACAACGTCGCGTTTGCGCTGCATGTTACCGGGGCGCGGCGGCAGGTCATCGCATCCAAAGTTCATCGGCTGCTGTCCGAAGTCGGCCTGTCCTCGAAGGAATTCGCCATGCCCGACGACCTCTCCGGTGGCGAAAAACAACGCGTCGCCATTGCGCGCGCGCTGGTAAACGATCCCGTCATCCTTCTCGCCGATGAACCGACCGGCAATCTCGATCCGACCGCATCCCGCGACATTCTCGCGATTTTCGATCGTGTCAATCGTCGCGGCACGGCCATCATCATGGCCACGCATGACTACAGCCTTCTCGCACAGCGTCCTGGACGCGTTATTAAAATTCAGAACCACAGTTTTTACGATGTGGTCTGAGCAGGCAACGCATCAGAAACGGTCCACGGATTCAGCGTTTTGAATACCGATCACCCGGCATATCAACTGCAGATTCATGACACCGATTTCGTGGTGTGCGACGTCGAGACCACCGGACTCGATCCGCAGCGGAAACGGCTGACAGAGATCGCGCTGCTGCGCATCCGCGGAGGACATGTAATCGACCGGTATGAATCCCTGATCAACCCCCGGCAGTTCATTCCGCAGGAAGTCCAGCGTCTCACTGGCATCACGAACGAAATGGTGTACACCGCGCCCGAGGCCGAAGAGGTCATGCGCGTCGCGCGCGAATTTATTGGCGACGGTGTGTTCGTGGGACACAACGTGCGTTTTGACCGCTCGTTCGTCGATGCCGCGCTGCTGCGATCCGGCATGGAGGCGCTGCAGGTGCCGAATCTCTGCACGGCCCGGCTGGCTCGGAGGCTGATTCCCACCAAAGGCGGCAAGAGTCTGGGTGCCATTGCGCGTCACTACGGTATCCGCATCAAAAAGCGGCATCGCGCGATGGGGGATGCCGAAGCGACTGCGCGTGTGCTGCTCGCATTTTTTTCGCTGCTCGAGGAGGAGTTCGATCTCCACAGCACCGCGGAGCTGTTGACCTTTCAGAACAAACAGATCTACCGCATCACCGGTGCGCCGAAGTATTTTTCCCGTCTGCAGAAAAATCTCTCCGAGCTGCCGCATGCGCCCGGCGTGTATTTCTTCCACGACCGCCGCGGCGGCGTGCTGTACATCGGGAAGGCGCGGGATCTGAAGGAGCGCGTCAGCTCCTACTTCTATCACAACATCGGACACACGGAGAAAATACGCCGCCTGGTGCGCGGCGTGCACGGCATCACGTGGAAGAGCATGGAGACGGAGCTTTCCGCGCTGCTGGCGGAGTCGCGACTGATCAAGCAGCATCAGCCCTCCTTCAACACGATGCTGAAAAGCTACCGGCGCTATCCCTTCATCCGCATCGACCGCAACGATCCGTGGCCGACCATCGGATGGTGCTATGACATCGAAGACGACGGAGCGGAATACTTCGGTCCCTTCCGGTCCCGCTTCGCCGTGGAGGATGCCCTTGACAGCATCAACAAGCTCTTCATGCTCCGTGAATGCGAAGGTTCGCTGAAGCCTGACGAGAACAAGTCCCCGTGCCTGTATCATGACATCAAGCGCTGCGGTGCCCCCTGCGCGAAACTGACGGGCGAGGAGGAGTATCAGCGGGAAGTCGAAGACATCGTGCTGTTCCTGCAGGGGGAGCACGACGAGATGATGGATCGTCTCCGCGCGCGCATGCACCGGCGTTCGGAAGATCTCGATTTCGAGGGCGCGGCAGTGCTGCGCGACCGCATCGCCGCCGTGGATACCATCATCCGGCAGCAGCGGCTCATGGTGCAATCCGTTCGCAAGCAGCACCTCGTCATCGTTACCCTCGCGCGCGGCAGCAGTGTGGAGGTGCACCTGATCAAATCCGGCATGCTTGCCGCGCAGTTCATGGTTGATCAGAAGAGCATTCCCCAGCAGCAGCTGCGCAACCGCATCGAAGAGGTCTTCTACGCGCGGCAGGAGGAGCTCTTCCAGGGGAGGAGGGAAGACATCGACGAGATGCGCATCATCGCATCCTGGTGTCTGACGCGGCGCAACGATTCGATGATTCTGGAAATCGATCTCGATGCGCCGCTGGACGAGAGCGTGGACGCTGTGATCGATGCCCTGCGCTCGGCGGGCATGGCGGGTGAAGAGAATGAGGAACTCAGCGCAGGGACAGGGTGAGCGCGATCCCGAGATTGAGAAGATGGGAAGTATAGCAGAGCGGACAGTGTGTACGCAGTCGGAAGCGCAGCGACCAGGCCAGCCAGGCGGACAGCAGAACGGTCAGCCATGAGGCCGTGACGGCGATATCCATCATGAGGGGTGAGAGGGAGACCAGCGATACGGCAATCACGATTCCATACCATGCAGTACCGAATACCGCGTTCGGCGCGATGCGGAACACACGCGCCTGCGGGGTGTGAAGGATGGAGGCACAGGAGCGGTCATCCATGCGGCAGAACTGCGGCACTGCCCGCGCATCCGCCGGCAGGATGCCGTACGTGACGAGCGTGAACCACAGAGAGATCAGCAGCCCCGGCACCGCCAGGACGAGTAAAAAAATATCGGACGCTTCCATGGTGATGAAAACGTCCGATGGGTGATTGCTGTTCCTTGTGCGAATTGAAACGCCGGGAAGCCGTTCCCCTGCGGTTCTGACGGAGACATTGAAATCGCGTGCCGTACCGGAATGGCGCCGGCACCGCATCACAGGCGATAGATCAGAATGGTCGCGAGAAGCGCAGCACGAAGTTCGGGGATTCCGAACGGTCAAGCCGCCACGATGCGCCGATGCGGAAATCACCGTCCCCGCTGCCGAATGCCACGCCGATGTCGGATTTCCAGTCGCCGAAGTCGAATCCATCGGCGAATTCCGTCTCAATGGCGCCGTTCGTGACATCGCGCGTTACGATGGGCATGACGTCGTCGGTTGCGCCGGTGTTGGCAAAGAAAATCAGATTCGTGCTCTGCAGCAGGCGTTTTGCCCATCCGCGGGCGTTGCCGACGATGCTGCTGCGCACGATGAATTCCGCACTCAGAAGGGCGACGCTGCTGCCCTGAAACTCCTTGAATCGGTAGCCGGGAAGCGTGCCCGGACCGCCGAGCTCGAAGGCGCGCTGCTGCGGAATCAGTCCGTCGCTGACACCGCCGCGTCCGCGGAGGTTCAGATTGAGATGCTCGCCGAGCGGCTGATAGCGCCGCACATCGACGATGATCTGTGAAAACTCGAAATCTCCCGCCGCGAAACCGCCGGCGGATTCATACTGCAGCTGTGCATCCCATCCATCGGTGCGCTGGTCGAGATCGCCGAGCGTCGTGGCTCCGAGCGAGACGACCATGCTGTTCACATTGCCATCGTTGATGCGCGGATTGGGACGGAACGTCTTGTCGCCGCCGAAGATGGACCAGTTGGTTTCGCGATTCATGTTCGCGTAGGTGTCATGCACATAGCCGACGCTTGCGCGCAGATTCAGCGGGCCGTCACCCCGATAATACCAGGCTGCGTTCGCGTTGAATCCCCGCCGCTCGAAATAATCCATGAAATCTTCGCGCGCGACAATGGCGGTCAGTGTGTTCTCGTCGCGATCGAACGACCACTGATCTTTCGAATCGGTGAAGCTGTATCCTTCTCCGCCGATTTCGATAATCTGATTATCGAGGTAGATGGGGAAGTACAGTCCGAGGTTGTAGCGCCACGTGTGGTTGGCGAAGCCATATCCGAGCGATCCGGTGCTGACGAGCCAGGGCTTGCTGTGCCAGTACAGACGTTTGCTCTGCGCGATCCCGAGATAGACGCCTTCGACACGGTTGTAGCGGAAGAAGGTCTCGTGCAGGCGCGTCGTCATCGGAAACATCCACGGGAAATTCCCCGGGTACTTTTTGAAGAACGTGTCCTCGATGTCGAACTGGTCGTCATCGCCATCGTCCTGTTTCCACCACGACCATTCGTCGTCGTCATCCCAGGATTCGTCGTCCCACTCATCGGACCAGGAATCGTCCCCGCTTTCCCATCCCTCATCTCCGCCGGGAGAAGCGATGGCCTTGATGCTCCGTTCCAGGGCCTGCAGCCGCAGTTCGATATCCTCCATACGCGTTTCGATGTCATCGATGCGCTGCTGTCGATCGGTGGCGTCTGCATCGGATTTGACCATCTGCAGCTCCGTTCGAAGCTGCTCGAGTTCCTCGGTAAGCTGCGTCTGTTCCTGACGGATCTGTTCCACTGCGCGAAGGCTGTCCTCGGCGGACTGCTCGACCTGGGCGACGGCATGAAGTCCTGCCGTCGAAAGCAGCATGAAGAGTGTCAGGGAAAAACGGATCAATCGATGTGTGTTCATTGCTGATACTCGCGCTGATGGATAGTGCACTGTGGCATTATACGCTGAAAACGTCAAATGGTTCACCCGGAGGGGAGAAAAACTGCCGGGAAACGAGAGCGAGGCTGTCCGCATTCGTCACTGCAGACAGCCCCGCACGATTCGGCAGCTGACGATTATTCGCCCAGCAGTTCGACTTTCGCGACCTGGTTCGAAGTGATCGGGATACGCATGTTGTTGCCCGGGAACATGATCGTCTGATCGCCGTTGACCTCGAGTTCCATTTTGACGAGCAGACCCTTTTCCGCGGAATAGTAGAACATGCCCTTGCCTTCCTGCGTGCCGCTGAGCATCATTTCCTGCTCACCGCGCACCAGCTTGCCGTCGCTTTCGGTTTCGGTTTCAATGCTGATCTCATGGCAGTTGTAGCCGTTGACTTCCTTCATGCCCTTGACCTTGTAAGTCGTCTCCGACTCGCGAATGATCTGGCTTTCGCCTTCGCCGGTGGTGTCGACGTCCTCAACCGTCCATTCCTCGTCGTCGATACGGCTGGCGTCGAAGGAGGGAAGCACGTTGGCGGCACCCATCAGAATGGAACGCAATTCATTATCCATATCACGGATGGTGGAATCCACATCGACGAGTTCACCGGTGTTGTCAATCTCATACGTCACGCTCTTTCCCGCCGCGTCGCCTCCGAAGGTGTTGGTTTCGCGGGGGTTCTCGGAGATCACCAGCGCGCTCTCGATTGTCGTCTGTACGCGCTGATGGCCGTTGTCCATCTTCTCGAGCAGCGACAGCACAGTTGTAATCGTGGATTCGGTGTTGATATTGACCGTCTGGCCGGGGACTTCCTGAATCGTCAGACCCGTCTCTTCAATCAGGTATTTGTACTCTTTTCCTTCTTCATAGCGATAGGTGGCGTTCTGTGCGCTCATCGTCGCGGTCATCGCGATGACGACGAGCAGTGCGGTGAACATGTTGCGCATGCTGTGCTCCGGATTCATTATTGAGAAAAAAATTCAAGTGTCGTGTGTGTACTGATGGATGCGGGAATAATGCTGGTCTGTTTCCCGAATATCGCGCGCGTCGTTTCCTGATCGGAATACACTTCCACCCAGAGGGGGAGTCCGCTTTCGAGGGCGATTTTCATCGTACCGCTGCCCTTGGTGAATTCTTCGTTGAACTCCTCGAGCGTCTCGAACATCAGTGCCTCCTCCATGCTGCCGTTGCTTTTCCAGGTAAGCACGAGGCAGTCCCTGTCCTGAAGCGTCTCCGTTCCGTCCACGGTGTACTCCGTGCTGCTGCCGATATAACGAACGCCGTTCCCGGTGCCATATCCCGGCAGTGTCTTCGTGGGCTGGAGTGTATCGCCGCGCTGTTCGGTCCACTGGATATTTACCCGAAGGGTGCGCTCGGGCAGTTTGGGCAGGATTGCGGCGCGCTGTACGAACATCGCGTCATTTACGGCCGGTCCGAGCGCTTCCCGGGCATTGAGGGGATCGAGGGCACGTGTCTCCAGGATATCACCGGTGCGCGACTGCCGCACACGGATGCGTTTCCCGGTAAGGATGTTCTGTGAGAGCAGATTCTGCCGCTGAACGCGGGGATCTTCATTGTTTTCCTCCACGATCGCCGTGTCCTGCAGCACGGTGTATGTGATTGCCCCATCGGAAACCCCTTCGACAGTCAGGTGCAAATACCGTGTTGTCTTGCGGTCAATTTCAACCGTGCGTCCGTCATTGCTCTGCGCCAGCGCGGTCGTTTCCTCGACCTGTTTGAAGCGGTAACTGTCGTTCTCCGGCATGTCATAACGGAGCTGGTATTCCTGCGCGAGCATTGGAACGGTGCACACGCTGAACGCGATCGTGATGAAAACTATGAGCTTCATGGAAAAAGTGAAGTACGGTGCCTCGAAAAAACTCATCTTGAAAGATACAAAAGAATTTCACGGATGAAAGCGTGGAAATGCGGTAGCGGCGGGAGAAACGGCGCTTGCTGTGCCGTATACGGCAGCCGTTCGTAAAATGTTTCCGTCGGAAGAGCGGACGGAGAGGATGCTGACGGATTGACCGCGGCCCGGTCTCAGGGGCGTTCGTACTGATAAACGCGACTGCCGCCGACCCAGGTTTCGATGATGCGCGTCTGCAGGAAACGCTCACGGGACACGTGAAGAATATCGGCCGAGAGCACCACGAAATCGGCATATTTCCCCGGCTGCAGGGAGCCCACGTCGCTATCCATCCCCGCGGCAGCAGCCGCCCAGGTGGTAAAAGCACGCACGGCTTCCTCCCGTGACATGCACTGGGAGCCATACCAACCATCTTGCCATCGATCCTCATCTCTGGGATCGGCAGGATCCACGGCGAAGTGCGCGGCGATATCTTCCTGGGATGAGGGACGTCCCTGAGCGTCCTTGCGGAAAGCGGCGGCATATATCCCGGGAAGCGGATCGGGGCGTTCCACGGGGAAATCACTGCCGCCTGCCACCCGGGCACCGCTGTCGATCAGATCCTTCCATGCATAGCCGCGCCGCACGCGATCCGCACCGAGCCGCGCCTCGGCCCAGTACATGTCGCTCGTGCAATGTGTGGGCTGCATGGACGGAATCACTCCCAGTGCCGCGAAGCGGGGGATATCATCGGGATGCAGCACCTGTGCATGCTCGACGCGGAGGGGATAGACGACGGACTCCGTGTGCGCGAGCGCCTTTTCGTACGCATCCAGCACGAGACGCGAGGCAGCGTCACCGATGGCGTGCACGCAGACCTGCATCCCTCGCTCCAGCGCGCGGCGTGCCTCGTACGCGATCGTGTCGCCCGCAATGATGGGGATACCGGAATTTCCCGGATCGTCGGCGTACGGCTCAAGCAGCCATGCCCCGCGCGACCCCAGTGCCCCATCGGCGTACAGCTTGAGGCCGGCGATTGTAAGTTGCTGCTGGCCAATGACTTGGCGTCCCCGGCTCAAGTGCTCTTCCCATGTATCTCCACGTCCGTTGACATAGCCGACCACGCGGAACGGGAATCGATCCTCCTCAATCAGCGAGGTCACGGCGCGGATGTCTTCTGCGTCCATTCCCATGTCATGCATGCCGGTCATGCCCGTCGCTAGGCAGCGCTCAACGGCGTTTTCGTATCCAATCCGCAGTTCTTCCTTCGAGGGAGGGGGGATGTGTGCACGGAGCAAATCGATTGCATTGTCGAGAAGCAGTCCGGTGGGATTCCCCTGGGCGTCGCGCAGGATGCGTCCGCCCGCCGGATCTTTGGTGGTGGCGGTGATGCCGCAGAGTTCGAGCGCGCGTGAATTCACCCAGGCCGCATGTCCGTCGATGCGGCTGAGAAAAACCGGGTGCGCCGTGGTAACATTGTCAAGGGATTCTTTGTTGGGAAATTGCTGGACGGGCCAGTCGTTCTGATCCCAGCCGCGGCCACGGATCCATGCTCCGTCGGGCATTTCTCCGGCACGCGTGCGCACGAGCTGCAGAATCTCCTTCTCGCTGCGGGTACCGAGCAGCGTAAGCGTCATGGCCTCCTCGCCGAGGCCGTAGAGATGCGCATGGGCATCAATGAAACCGGGATAGACGATGGCGCCCCCGAGATCTATGGATTGGTCCGCTTTCCAGGAGGACCTGACCTCTTCCGACGATCCGGTGGCGACAATGCGTCCGTCACACACTGCGAAGGCTTCCACCACGGAACAGCTCTCGTCCATGGTCTGCACGGCGGCGTTGAAGATGATCAGATCGCAGTTCTGCGGAGTGGAGCACGCAGTCATGAGCATTCCCGCGAGTATAACAAGAGTATGCGTTTTCATGATGAGTTCGGATTTTTTCCCGGTATTCGAGTAACCCAATATACAAAAGATGTGTCAAACAGCTGTGAAGCAGACCCTCGATCTCCGAATTGGCTTGACTCACCTCCGGCACGGCGCTATTATAGCAGGTGATATGCCCGCCATCCGGCAATCTTCTCGTTTCAAGACAGGTGCACCCATGTATCGAAACACCATTCTGACCCTTGTCATGTTCGCTGTACTGGCACTCTGTTCAGCCATACCCGCGCATGCGCAGTATTTCGGGAAAAACAAGGTACAGTACACGGATTTCGACTGGTTCTACATACAGTCCGAGCACTTCGACGTCTATTTTTCCAACGACGGCTACGAAGTTGCGGCCTTCGCAGCGCGTGCGGCCGAGGAAGCGCTGATGAGCATACAGAACACGATGAACTATCGCATCAACAACCGCATCCCGTTCGTCGTGTACAACTCGCACAATGACTTCCAGCAGACCAACGTTGTCGGCGCTTATCTCGAGGAAGGCATCGGCGGCGTGACCGAGCTATTCAAGAACCGCGTGGTCGTTCCGTTTGAAGGATCCTACAGCCAGTTTCGCCACGTGATTCATCACGAGCTCGTGCATGCCGTCATCAACGAGATGTTTTACGGCGGCAGCTTTCAGGCCGCTGTCACGAACCGGATCTCGCTGGTGCTGCCCCTCTGGATGAACGAGGGACTCGCGGAATATGAATCGCTCGGCGGGTGGGATACCGATTCAGATATGTTCCTGCGCGATGCGGCAACAAGTAATTACCTTCCGCCGATCCCGTATCTCCGGGGGTATTTCGCCTACCGTGGGGGACAGTCGGTCTGGTGGTACATTTCCGAGAAGTACGGCCGTCAGAAAGTCGGCGACATTCTGGCGAGTCTGCGCAGCGAGGGGAGTATCGACAAGGGACTCAAGAAATCCATCGGACTTACGCTCAAGGAGCTTTCCGAGCGCTGGATGGACGAACAGAAGAAGCTATACTATCCGGATGTCGCCAAGCGCGAATCCCCGACCGATTACGCCAAGCGGCTGACCGATCACAATGAAATCAGCGCGTTCTACAACACGAGTCCGGCAATATCGCCCTCCGGTGATCGCATCGCCTTCATCTCCAACCGCGACGATTACTTCGGTGTCTTTGTCATGTCGGCCATCGACGGCAGCGATGTACGCAAACTGGTCGAGGGCAACAACACCAACGATTTCGAGGAACTGCATCTGCTGACGCCCGGACTTTCCTGGTCCCCTGACGGCAAGTTCATCGCGCTCTCATCGAAAGCCGGTGCCAACGACGCAATCAGCATCATCGACGTTGAGACCGGCGCGTATGAGCAGCTGGATGTCGCAAAAGACGGCATCTATTCCGTGCAGTGGTCTCCCGACGGCAGCAAGCTCGCATACGTTGGGAATTCCACCCATCAGTCAGACATATGGGTCTACGATCTCAAGACACACGAGACGAAGAACCTGACGGCCGATGTGTTCTCGGATGCGGAACCGGCCTGGTCCGCCGACAGCCGATCGGTATATTTTTCCTCCGATCGCAGGCATTTCGTGACGGGCGTTGAGATCCCTGAGGATTTCGACATGTTCGACCACGATTATTCGCAGATGGATCTCTACCGGGTGGAGGTCGAGACCGGCGCAATCACGCGTCTGACCGATACACCCGAAGCAGACGAATCCTTCCCACAAGCTTCGCCTGATGGCGACCGCCTGCTATTCATCGCCGATCGCAACGGCATCAACAACCTGTACGTGCATGAATTCAGCTCTGGTCGCGAATATCCGATCACGAATTCCCTCTCGGGTATCTATCAGATTTCACTGACATCTGACGGCAAAAAGCTTGCGCTCTCATCGATGCACGAAGCCGGATTCGACATATTTCTCATGAAGAATCCCTTCGAGAAGGAAGCGATTCTGGATCTGGAGCCGACCGTGTATGTGCAGCGGCGTGCGCGGGAGAACGACATGTTGGCGCTCGGATCCGCGGAGGGCATTGCGAGCACCTCCACGATGGATCTCGATGCGTCGGAGACTGCCGCGGAATCCGTGGAATATGGTGAGGACGTTGTGGTGCAGATCGGCCAGGTCGAGCCGAAGACTGCCGACACGACCATGAGCAAGCCGGAGCCCGCACCGGTCCGCAAGCGCATTCTCTTTGGCAGTGACCTCGGCGGCAGGCCCGACACCACGGCACAGCGGCAGTTCAGTCTGAGCAATACCATGACGGAGGACGGCGAATTCGTCGTCAACAAGTACAAGCTGAGCTTTTCAGCCGACCTGGTGTACGGCAACGCGGGCTACAGCACGTTTTACGGCGTCCTCGGTTCCACGCAGATGGCGTTCAGCGACATGCTCGGCGATCATCAGATCATCTTCATCACGAATCTCATCGGTGACCTGAAAAACAGCGACTATGCGCTGGGATACTCCTATCTGCCGGATCGTATCGACTGGGGCATTCAGGGATTTCACAGCGCCCGCTTCCTGCTCAGCTACTCGGGCAGCCTGTACGACGATCTGATCCGGTATCGCCAGTACGGATTCGGCATGTCGGCGTCATATCCCTTCAACAAGTTCAATCGCATCGAGGGATCGCTGACCTACATGGCGCTGTCGCAGGAAAACCTCGATCGCCCGGATGTGCCTATCAGCGAGACGTCACTGATCGTACCGAACATCGGCTATGTGCATGACAATACGCTCTGGGGGATGTGGGCGCCGGTGCGCGGCTCCCGCTACGAGCTGCGGACATTCGGCAGCCCGGGCATTGGCAGCCGTCCGCTGAGCTTCATGTCGCTGACATTCGACTACCGCACGTACTGGCGCTTCTGGGGTGATTTCTCCTTCGCGCTGCGCGGATCGGGTGGCGGCAGCTTCGGCCGCAATCCCCAGCGATTCTTTATCGGCGGTACGGAGAACTGGATCAACCGCACATTCGAAAACGGGCGCATCCCGATCGAAGACGTAGAGGATTTCGCCTTCCTGACGCCGGGTCTGCCCCTGCGCGGCTACAATTACAATGCCCGCATCGCCACCCGCTACGCGCTCGGCAACGCGGAACTGCGCTTCCCGGTGGTCAAGTACTTCCTTGGCGGCGTGCTTCCGTACATCCTGCAGACGGTCAATGGTGCCATGTTCCTCGATGTCGGCACGGCGTTCGATGACATAGAAGCCATGAAGGCCTATGAGCGGAACCAGGACGGCGACCTGCGGCCGCAGGATCTTCTGATCGGTACCGGCTTCGGTCTCCGCATGTGGTTCCTCGGTTTCCCGCTGAAATTCGATGTGGGCTGGGCCTACAACGGCGCCGGCTTCTCCGAGCCGCGATACTATTTTTCCCTCGGTGCGGATTTCTGATGCCTTGTCCGTTTGTCATTCAACGCCCTGTTTGCGATGTTGACAGGGCGTTTTTTTTGGAAGGAGCATCATGAGTTATACTGTTGCCGTCGCCGGTGCCACCGGACTGGTGGGCCGTACGATGATCAAAGTGCTGCAGGAGCGGTCGTTTCCCGTCGCGCGCCTGCTCCTTCTCGCCAGCGAACGCTCGGCGGGCACGAAGCTATCGTTCTGGGGAGAGGATATCGAAGTGCAGCCGATCTCAGCGGAGGCATTCGACGGCGTTGATGTTGCGCTTTTCTCCGCGGGGGGATCGGCGTCGCGCACATGGGCACCCGTCGCAGTGGAGCGCGGTGCGGTGGTCATCGACAACAGCAGTGCATTCCGCATGCACGACGACGTGCCGCTGATTGTGCCGGAGGTCAATCCGCATGCGCTGACGGATGCGTCGCCCCGCATCATCGCGAATCCCAATTGCTCGACCATTCAGATGGTCGCCGCACTCAAACCGCTGCAGCAGCGGTATGGACTCCGCCGTGTGGTGGTGTGTACCTACCAGGCCGTCAGCGGGGCCGGACAGAAGGGTGTTGACCAGCTCCAGGCGGAGCTGCGCGGCGCCCTGGCGACCAAGCGCGCCTTCCCCCATGCCATCGTCGGAAATGCCATTCCGCAGATCGCGCAGTTCGACGACGACGGCTTCACAGCGGAAGAGCACAAGATGATCAATGAAACGCGGAAGATACTGGGGGATGCACAGCTGGGAGTGAGTCCGACCTGCGTGCGTGTGCCGATAGCTCATGCGCACAGCGAGGCGCTGCATGTGGAGCTGGGGGAGGAGTATGAACTCGAGGACGTCCGTGAGCTACTGCGCAATACCTCGGGACTTGTCCTCCTTGACGATCCGGATGCGACATCGTATCCGCTGGCCGCGATGGCAGCGGGGCGTGATGAAGTGTATGTAGGGAGATTCAGACGTGACCCGTCCGTGGAAAACGGACTTGTCTTCTGGGTGGTTGCAGACAACCTCCGCAAAGGGGCGGCGACAAATGCCGTGCAGATCGCCGAGCTGTGGCGGACACTGCGCGAGCAGTAATCCTCGTTTCCGCCCGTTTTTCCCGGTGCCGCGTCAGCAACAGTTCCGGCAGAGGTCATTGGGCCCGGATTTCAGCCGCCGGCATTCATGGTGACATACTGAAGAAATTCTTTCCGCATGCTGACTTCGCGGAAGCGCCCGCTGTACTCTGAAGTCAGCGTACTGCTGTCGGTATCCTGAATGCCGCGGGCAGCCACGCAAAAGTGCTTCGCATCGATGACGACGGCGACATCTTCGGTATTGAGCACGCGCTTGAGTTCCTCCGCGATCTGCCGTGTCAGGCGTTCCTGCACCTGCGGACGACGTGCGTAGTAATCCACGATGCGGTTGATTTTCGAAAGACCGATTACCGTGCCAGTGGAGATATAGGCGACATGTGCCTTTCCAACGATGGGAAGGAAGTGGTGTTCGCAGGTCGTGTGGAGGGAGATATTTTTCTCCACGAGCATCTCGCCGTACTGATAGCTGTTTTCGAAGACACGGGCTTCAGGCTTGTTTTCAGGATTGAGTCCGCCGAAGATCTCGCTGACGAACATCTTTGCGACGCGATGCGGCGTGCCGCGGAGACTGTCGTCCGACAGGTCGAGACCGAGCGTCAGCATGATGTCCTGAAAATGCGACTCGATAATGCGCATTTTTTCTTCGTCCTCGAGGAGAAAGGCATCCTCGCGCAGGGGTGTGTCCACCGAACCGGGAATGTGTTGATCACCCTGAAGGATAAGGTCGGAGAAATCTTCTGTCGTGTACCCGTTTCCGTTGTGGCCGCTACCGTTGTGGCCGCTACCGTTGTGGCCGTTACCGTTGTGATGATGCCCGATGGCAGGAGACTTCAGCGTGCCGTTGGATTTCATAAGCGTTCCATTTCTATGTAAAGGAAGAATTTCGATGAATTGTTTTGAATTCGAACAATAAAACAACCACGGCCTGCGGCGGGGAGTTCCCGCATCACATTTCACCCGGCCTATTCAGTCGTTCAATATCCACGAACACGGAGGAACTTCCTCCACGGCCGGAAAGGTTGTACCTTTTGCAGCATTCGTGCATCCTATGTGATGATGATCACTGTCACCTCCATATCGCGCCGATCCCGGATCCCGGCAATCCTGCTGGCGGCTTCCTACAGTTTCCTGGTGATCATGCTGGTGGTGCATCATCATCATCCGCGTGCAGCGCAATCCGGTATCACGAATCCGCGGCCCGTTGAAACGGGACACCACTCCTCTCCCGACTGCCCGATTACCCATCACGCGCAGCAGGCGTTCCTGGCGGCACCCTCGACGGGCGGATTCAACCTGGATATCGTTTTTCGCGAAGAAGGTATCGTCCTTCCTCCGTCGCCGGGAGTCCATGCGAGCCCGCATGCGCTCAGCGTTCGCGGTCCCCCTTTGTCTGCATGATCCCCCCGATCCAGATGTATTGACACCGTGTTTTGCCGTTCCGGCATTGCACAGCGTTTTGCACGACCGGTTGCCGCATATTGATGCGGTTCGGACCGATTTATGAACACCAATGGAAATGGAAGCATCATGCATACAATCAAGATTATGATCCCTGCAATCCTTGTCATTCTGCTGTTTGGCGCCTGCAGTGAAGACGATCCCGTCACTCCGCAGGAGGAGCATTTCGAAGCCATCGGCGTCGTTCTGACGACATCTGGCATCCAGATGGTGTCCATCCTGCGCGGCGAAACCAGCGACACGCTCTACGCTGTGGTGGACGAAATATCAGATCATCTCGAGGTGAAATTCTACAACGAGGACGAACAGGTCGTTGACGCACCTGACGACGGAGAAAAAACCCTCTCATGGGAAATCGCCGATACGGACATCGTAGAGGTGCATCAGGATGACGGGCATGACGGTGAATTCGAGTTTCACCTGAAAGGACTCAAGCCCGGCACAACCACGATCGAGCTGTTTATCATGCATGCGGGACATGCCGATTTCCGCTCCGGAAAAATCCCGGTCGTAGTGCAGTAAGTTGCAGTGAGCCCATCTGACATGCACGTATTCACACAGTGCGTCGGGAGCCGCCGGCTCCCCGCTGCGCTGCGCTCTGCCCCGGGTGGGCTGCGTTCTATCGAGGAATCCCCGGCAGGCGGTCATACATTCCTGCCGGGTATTCTGCTCATTGTACTTGCCGCGCAGATGACATTCGTCGCACCGATGCATGCGCAGTTGTCTCGGACGCAGCAGTCCTCGTGGGCTCAGCAGTCCGGCCTTCGTGGCGTTGTTCTCGATGCGGAATCCGGCACGCCGGTGGAGCAGGCGTATGTGTTCCTGCGTCCCTCGGGATCGGCCGGACAGGGACGGGATGTCAGTACCGGCAGCGACGGAGCATTCCTCTTCGAGGCACTTCGACCGGGAGAATATGTGCTGCAGGTGAACCGCGCGGGATACCGGGCGCAGCTGCTTGACGTGGACATCCCCGAAGGGGAGGAACGCGACATCATCCTCTACCTGCAGCCGCGGACGTATCGCACCGAGACCGTCGTCGTGACCGGCAGCCATCAGCACTCGCATCTCGAGGAGGTGGACGAGCTCGGCAGCGTGCTCAGGGGACGCGAGCTGGAGCGTGAACTCGGTCTCACACTCGCTGCCACGCTGAAGAATGAAACAGGTGTAGCCATGCGCGCCATGGGTCCCGCACCTGCGCGTCCGGTGATTCGCGGACTTGGCGGTGACCGCGTGCTCATCAGCGAGGACGGCGGCAAGACCACGGATCTCTCCGCCTCGTCGCCCGATCACGCCGTCACCATCGAGCCGTTCAGCGTCGAGCGCATCGAGGTGCTGCGCGGTCCGAGAGTGCTTACGCAGTCGCCCGTCACCATCGGCGGAGTGGTCAACGTGGTGCGGCACGAGGTGCCGCAGGACATGCACGACCATATCCTCGGCACTGCGGGACTGTACGGCGAGACCGCAAACAGCGGATATCTCGCATCCGCGACGGCGGAGGTGCCGCTGCAGCCGCTGCTCTTTCGCGGTGAGTTCACCCGCAGGCAGAGCGGTGACCTGTCTACACCCGAGGGCATGCTTGGTAATTCAGACAGCCGCAGTACGGACGCCGCCATCGGCGGCAGCTACATTCGTGACAATGATTTCGCCGGAATTTCGTATCGCACGTTTGATCTTGCCTACGGCGTGCCGGGCGGGTTCGTGGGGGCGCATCCCAATGGAGTGGATATCGAGCTCGAGCGCCGTCAGCTCAGTACGCGCGCATCAATGCTGCTCGACGACGCGTTCGTGCACGACATTTCCATGCAGCTGAGCCGCGCGTATTACCGCCACCGTGAATTCGAGGAGAACGGACTCATCGGTTCGGAGTTCCGCATCGTCAGTTATCCGGGCCGCATGTGGCTGACGCATCACGCATTGGGTCCGGTGCAGGAAGGAATCATCGGTGTGGGATTCGAGTACCGCGACTTCACCGTCGGGGGATTCGTATTCACCATGCCCAGCACTTCGCTGAACGTTGCTCCCCATGTATTCGAACGGCTGGAGGCGGGTCCATTCGCTATCGAGGCCGCGGCGCGGTACAACTATGACCGCATTTCTCCGCTTCGCGAAAAGCCGGATGCGCGTATCGGGCATATCCGTGAGCGCGAGTTCCACACCTGGTCCGCCTCCGCGACCGCGCTGTACGAGCTGACCGACATCGTGCATCTCGGATTCAACATCAGCCGTTCGAGCCGTGTGCCCACCATCGAGGAGCTGTACTCCGAGGGACCGCATCTCGCGGCATACTCCTACGAAGTGGGCAATCCCGATCTCGAGGACGAGCGGGGCATCGGCATGGAGCTGTTTCTCTATCACCGCTTCCCCGACCTGTATTTCAACATCAACCTCTTCCGCAATACGCTCTCGTCATTCATCATCCCGCGTAATTCCGGGGAGATCAATTATGCCACTTTCCTGCCGGTATACGTCACACAGGGTGTGGAGGCGCTGCTGACGGGCGCGGAGGCGCAGATGGAGTGGAGGGCGGTCGGGGGATTGACGTTCACCGCGTCAATGAGCTACACGCATGGATCCTTCCGTGACAGTGGCGATCCGCTTCCGCAGATCCCACCGCTGAAAGGACGCGCGGGTATCGCGTGGCAGGGAGATGGATGGCAGGGGGGATTGCAGTCCGAGTTCGCCGCGCGGCAGTCGCGGGTGGACACGTACGAGGAGGAGACCGCCGGCTATGCGATACTGAACGCCTTCGCGCAGTATTCCTGGGAAACGGGGATGCAGGTGCACACGGTATCCGTCACTGCGGAAAACATGCTCGATCAGCCCTACCGCAATCATCTTTCGCGAGTGAAGTCCGTGCTGCCCGAGGCGGGCCGCAATCTCCGCGTTACCTACAAGCTGTACTTCCAGTACTGAACCGCGCGAACGGGGCGGGATCGGTTCTTCCGAGCAGAGTCGGAAAATTATACGCACGGTTCAAAAATCTGACCGGCGGGTCAGAACGCAAACCCTGCCGCCACATCGATGCGCAGACCTTCATCCGAAACGCCGGCCGAGGCACTGAAGGTGAAGGCGCGCTCCACCGGGGCGAGCCAGATGCCGCCGCCCCATGAGGGATGCCAGACATCGGATTCCTCCTCCTCCAGGAATACGCGTCCGGTTTCGGCGAAGGCGAACACGCCGAACTCCGAAGGAAAAATGATTCTCATGTCGAAAAGGTATGCGCGCCATTCCGCGCTGCCATATACGGCGGCGTCGCCGGCGAAGCGATTCAACTCGTACCCGCGGGCGCTGCCCTTGCCGCCGAGAAAGGCGGCCTCGAAAAATGGATGCTTCCCGTGATTGTACTGTCCGCCTGCCCGCAGCGCCAGAGTCATGTCGGTCAGAATGTCAGCGGAAAGGTAACTTCGCAGTTCGCCTTCGATCGTCTCGAAACGTGAGAGCAATTCGAACAGCGAGGGAAAGTGTTTTGCGAGTACACGCGCATAGAGTCCGGAAGAGGGCCAGGCCGGTTCGTCGCGCGTATCGTAGGTGAGACCGACTTCCACATGCGCGAGATTCGTGGGGTCGATGCCGTAGGGCTCCGCCTCCTGCAGGTAGAGCTTTTCGTCGTCGAGGTCATTGCGCACGTGGCGGATGCCGAGTCCCAGATCCAGCGTCAGAGGATCGCTGACCGGGATCATGACGCGCGGATTGAAATACACCTGCGTCTGCTTGACCGCATACGTGTAATCGGCGTCGTCGAGGTTCGCCGTCTCGTTTCCGAAGCCGAAGAAATTCAGCACCTCGAATCCCGATGCGCCCGCCGTGATCAGCACGGTACTTCCGGGAAGCAGCGACCGGAAATCCCCGATGAATTCCGCCTTGCCGAGGAAGGTCATCGGTGCGAAGCCCGCCATGAGGCTCAGTTTATGATCGTAAGGATCGTCCCGGAATCCGTAGCGCGTGTAGATCGGACCGCCGCCGATGAGCACACCGAGATCGGCGTGATACGCACCGATGAGCGCGGGAAGGACATCCCATCCCCAGTCCGGCGGCTCCGGCTCGTATCGCTCGAGATCGGTCTGCGGTTCCGGCATTCGCGTGCGATCAATGGCGGTCGAGGTATTGATGCTGAACATCGATTCATCGCCGTGGTCGTAAAAATAGGTTGCGGTGCGGGTGGTTCTGATGAACGGAAGCAGACCGAGGAAAGGACCGCGAACGAGCGAGCTGTCGACGTAGCGGTCCTCGCCGCCGTCGCCGATCACACGCACGGTAATGCTGCCGTCCTGCACGCCGCGGACAACGGCGATATCGTCACCATCCCTCATGTAGATGCGGATCTCCTTCGTCTCGTCGGGATGGAAGGTGCGCTGGAATATCGGGGGACGCCCGCTTTTTCCGAGTGTACGAGCGAACACGCTGACATCACCTCCGGGATGCCGGGTCACTTCGACCATCTCGGCTTCATCACTGCAGTGCATGTCCGTTTCCGCTGCGAGGACTTCGTAATAATCCCGCACGGCCTCCGGCAGCGTCTGCCTGCGTGACTGCAGCACCGCGAACAGCGCCTGTGCTTCTGTCTCGCGCACTTCGTCGGGCATGCGGTGCACCGCTGCGAGCAGCAGGGAGTCGGTCAGTTTCGGCTGGATGACCTGCACGAGCGAATCGTACACCGGCCAGGAAAGCCCCGAAAGGAATCGCCGGTCGAGAAAGCGTCCGCTGTAGGTGAGGTATTTCAGGCGGGGATAATCGGCATCGCAGCTTTCCAGTTGCGGAATCATGATGGTGGCGATCCAGGGGATCAGTCCGTTGTATCGGCTGAAGGCCTGGTCGCGGTCGCGCGGGATCGGCTGCCACCAGTCGATGTCGCCCTCTTCGAAACGCGCCCAGCGCCACTGGTCGGTATGCCTGTCCCAGTCGCCCATGAAAATGTCGAGGATGCGCGCCTTGAGAAATGCAACCGCGTCCACGCGGTCCTCGGTGTCGTGATTCAGCTTTTCGAACAGGGAGTAAGTGCCGACGATTTTATCCGATCCGCCGAAACCGTTCTCGTCGTCCTCACCCTCGTCGGGATGGACTTCAAGCATGCCCATCATGCCGCCGAACTCCTCGCGGAATTTCCCGAGCTTCGGGGAGTCGGGCATGACGAACAGCAGGGGCTGCGCGTTGAGGATGCCGACGCTGTTGAGGATCGGCACGGTCACCATCGCGCCGTATGGATTCGCGGTGCTGATCAGATCCTGCACCACATCTGCCACGAAGGTTTCGCGCAGTTTTTCGTCAAGGACGGCGACGGGATCCTTGTTGATGGAACGGAACTTGTACTCCACGCCGTCCGCACCGCGCAGACGCAATGACGCGGTCTGCTGCCCGCCGCCGCGGCGCAGGGGAGCCAGTCCGCCTGCGAAGGATTCCAGGTCGAGCACCGGCACCTTGACCGGTGTGGTCCACAGATCCCGCCAGAGACTGCCGAACAGCCAGCGGTGCAGCGTGCCTGCGGCATATCCTTCACCCGCGGCACGCGTGACCGATGCTGCGGAGTCCGGTGCTGCCTGTCCGATGCACTCACCTGTGAGAAGCAGGAGGCAGCAGAACGGCAGTGCGATTCTCGATATCAGGTGTTTCCGGGTCGAAAAGCAATTCGATTGCATCACTGATCATCATGTCGTTGAGAGATGGGAGTAGACTCATTCAAATATAATGGGGAAAAATTAAAATGCGAGTTCCGGATACAATATGACTGACCTGCGCTTGTCCCGTATTCCCGGGAACATCTATTTTCGGGAACATGAAGAACGCATTGCGTGACATGATTTTCGTGCATCCGGTGAAATCCCATCTCCGACTGCTAGTGCTGCTGCTCGTGGGGGTGCCGGTGGTATGTCCAACCGGGGCGTTTGCGCAGAACCCGCGTCCCGGCGGGGAGACCGCACGATCCGATACCGACAGCGCCGCGCGGAAATCCTTCATGGACACCATCATCGACGACCTGAACATCGTCGGCCGCGACTGGCTTGCGTACAATACGGCGCCGCTTCGGTTCAGCCCGAATGCATGGATCGAATTTGGCGGCGTGGTTGGCGGAACTGCCGGACTGATGGCTCTCGACGAGCGCGCCCGCGACGTCATGCTCAGCAATCAGCAGTCCGATCTGTACGCAGCATCGGTTGACCTGGCATGGACCGGTGACCTGATCGCGGCGGATATTGCATCCGGCCTCGTGTATCTTTCGGGATTGTTTTCCCGCAACGAGGACCTGCGCGTGACGGGAAGGATGATGGGGCAGTCGCTCATCTATGCCGGCACCGTCGCGCTCGTGCTGCGTTTTCTTACCGGCCGCCGCTGGCCCGCTGCGAAGGAGGGAGCGTTTTCGTTCGACACCTGGCCGCCGGACAACACGTATCATGCATTTCCATCGGGTCACTCTGTTGTCGTATTTTCCCTTGCGACCATCCTTGCGGAGAGGATCAATTCCTGGCCGGTGACTGTCCTGCTCTTCGGAACGGCCGTCGCATCAGGACTCGGACGCATGTACATCGATCAGCACTGGGCGTCGGATGTATTTCTTGGAGCGGTGCTGGGATTCACGACCGGGCGCTTTGTGCTCTCGCGTGAGGCGGAGCGGTACTCGAGGGACCGCGACGGATCGAACTGGACACTGACACCAACCGTCAGCGGTATGCTGTTTACCCTGCGATTCTAGAAAGGAGCAAGCTCATGAAAACCCTGTATATTGCACGCCATGCGAAATCGAGTTGGAAGCATGGACATCTGACGGATTTCGAACGTCCGCTGAACAAGCGCGGTCACAGCGACGCACCGATGATGGGCGGCATCCTCCGCGAGCGCGGCGCGGATATTCGTATCATCCGCAGCAGTCCTGCAAACAGGGCATTGACGACGGCACGCATGATCGCCGAAGAGCTGGGATACCCGGCCGAGAATATCGAAACCGATGAGCGTATGTACGGCGCTGGATCGCGGGAGCTGGCGGCCATCGTGCAGATGCTTCCCGACGATGTCGATGAGGCGATGGTCGTTGGTCACAATCCCGCGATGATGATGCTCGCGGAGGATCTGGCCGGCTTCGATGAAGACAATCTCCCCACCTGCGGAGTGGTCTGCGTGGATTTCAACGTCACGTCATGGCGTGATGCGCTTCCCGGAGCCGGGGTGATCCGCTATTACGAATATCCGAAAAAACACAAGTAAGAAAGGGCAGCAGTGCATCATGACTGACAGTCATCCTTTTTACGATCGCGAACTGAGCTGGATATCCTTCAACGGCCGTGTCCTTCAGGAGGCTGCCGATCCGTGCGTTCCGCTTTACGAGAGGCTGAAATTCCTCGCCATTTATTCCTCCAATCTCGACGAGTTTTTTCGTGTGCGCGTCGCCGGCATCCGCAGTCTCATGTCGCTGAAAAAGAAGAAGCGTGAGAAACTCGCTATCGATCCCGCGGCGCTGCTTGCCGAGATCTACGCGCGTGTGGACACCCAGCAGCGCGAATTCGGCACGCTGTTTGCCGAACTGCGTGCACAGCTGCGCGAGCACGGAGTGTTCCTGCTGCAGGAGGAAGACCTTTCAGAGACGCAGCTGCACATCGTCCGCATCTTTTTCCGGGAGAATGTGCGTCCGTTTCTCGATCCGGTATTTCTTGGAGGCGAGGATGACGACGGCTTCCTGCGCAACAGGGCTCTGTACCTGATCGCTCTTCTTCGTCCCGTGCGGAGCGGGAAGAAGAAACGCGATGGCGTGTATGCGCGTGTTTCGGTGCCATCGGATATCGTCCCGCGCTTTGTGCCGCTCCCCGCTGATGACGGCACGCACGCATTCATGTTCCTCGATGATGTGATCAGGATGAATCTCCAGACGGTGTTCGAGGACCACGAGGTGGATGGCGCTTTTTCCGTCAAGCTCAATCGCGACGCGGATCTGCATGTGGAGGACGAGTTCGCCGGCGACCTGGTGAAAAAAATCCGGCAGGGGCTGAAAAATCGTGAGACCGGTGTGCCTGCGCGCTTTCTGTATGATCCGGACATGCCGGATGCGGCGGTTAAACGTGTGCGCAGGCATCTCGGACTGAAGAAGGAGGATCTTTTCCCGGGCGGCCGATATCACAATTTCCACGATCTCTTTTCCCTGCCGAATCCGCTGGGCGCGCATGTGCGCGATACACCACTGCCTGCGCTGCATTACCTGCCGTTCGATCAGACCGCGTCCATGTTCGATGCCGTCCGTGAGCGCAGTCACATCCTCCATTTTCCGTACATGCGTTTCGAGCCGGTCGTGCGGTTTCTCGAGGAAGCGGCGCGGGATGAATCCGTCGAGCGCATCGCGATTACGCTTTACCGCGTGGCGTCGCATTCCGCCATCGCGCAGGCGCTGATCGACGCAGCCCTGCAGGGAAAGCAGGTGGATGTGTTCATGGAGATCAAGGCCCGCTTCGACGAGGAAGCGAACATTCTCTGGTCCGAGCGCATGAAGGATGCCGGCGTGAATGTCATGTACAGCATCCCTGGACTGAAAGTTCATGCGAAGCTGTATCACATTGTTCGTCGCGAGGACGGGAAGGAGCGCGGCTATGCCTACCTCGGAACCGGGAATTTCAATGAGAAAACCGCCGGGCTGTATTGCGATCACGGGTATTTCACTGCCGAACGCGATATCGTCAGGGAAGTCGCCGCCGTCTTCGATATTCTCTCCCGCCGGCGTATCGGATACGAGTTCGAGCAGCTCCTCGTTGCCCAGTTCAACATGCGCAGCGAAATCAATGCGCGGATCGATCGCGAGATCCACAATGCGGAGGAGGGACGCGCCAGCGGCATTCTGATGAAGCTCAACAGTCTCGAGGATCCGAAGATCATCAAACGGCTGTACCGCGCATCGCAGGCGGGCGTGCCGGTCACCCTGATCGTGCGGGGGATCTGCTGCCTCGTTCCGGGCATCGCGGGTGTCAGCGAAAACATCACCGTGCGCAGCATCGTTGATCGCTACCTGGAGCACGCGCGCATCCTGGTATTCACCAATGGCGGTATTGAGGAGATGTGGCTCGCATCGGCCGACATGATGCGGCGCAATCTCAACCGTCGCATCGAGGTGGCGTTCCCGATGCGTGATCCCGCGCTCGCGGGGCAGATCCGCGCGATTCTCGACCTGCAGCTGCGTGACACCGTCAAGGCGCGCGCGATCAATGCGAGTCAGGATAATCTTCATATCGGCGCGGACGATGACGAACGCATCCGTGCGCAGGAGGCAACCTGGGAATATCTCGACAGCCTGCCGGAGACGGCGCGACCGGACGCAGCGCGTTGAATCAGAACAGGTGAACACCTATCTTCCGGATACACGATCATTGAAGGGTGCACAGCATGGCATCGGAAACGACAATTACGGAAAAGGCCTCCGCCTGGGTGTTCAGGCATTTCACTAAAAAGCTTACCGACGCGTATTACTACCACAACTTCACGCACACGGCGGAAGTCGTTGACGCCGTGGTGCGCATCGGTGAAGCCAGCGGACTGAAGGACAGGGATCTCGAAATTGTGGTGCTTGCAGCGTGGTTTCATGATACCGGGATCACCGAAGTGTATCATCACCATGAAGAACAGAGTGCCGAGTTTGCCGCCCGATTCCTGAAAAAACACGGCTTCGACAGGGACGGGATCGATGCCGTGCGCCGTTGCATTCTCGTTACGGATATCAATGCGGAGCCGACAACGCTGCAGGAAAAGGTCATCCGCGACGCGGACCTCGAGCATATCGGTAAAAAGGAGTTCTGGGCGAAGGCGGAATTGCTCCGGGAGGAGTGGGCC
Organism: uncultured Ignavibacteria bacterium; assembly: GCA_913061095.1. Classification (GTDB taxonomy): domain Bacteria; phylum Bacteroidota; class Ignavibacteria; order SZUA-365; family SZUA-365; genus BM516. Next base: position 118,940 of record CAJXVM010000002.1, on the reverse strand, counting down.
GCCGTGATCGGCGAGACCTACAGCGATGAGGCCTGGCTGCGCCATCAGCTCGAATTCGTTGCGTCTCGGCAGTTCTACACGGAGATTGCACACTCCTGGCATCAGGAAGTGCTGGATGAGAACCTCGAGCGGCTGCGCGAACTGCTGGCCGAGGCGGAACAGGGCATCGCAGTGGATACGGCACAGGGGAAGGAGCAAAAGGAAAAAAAGAAGAAAAAAAAGAAAAAGAAGAACAAGAAGGACAAGGACGACCTGATCGGCAGGGGAGACCGCGGTGTCGAAACCATGTTCCGCATCACGGCACGCAATCATGTGAACTTCAGCGCGATGGTCGATTCCAAGGCGAACATCATGATCAGTATCAATGCGCTGGTCATTTCGGTGATCATCAGCGTGCTCTTCCGAAAGCTCGACACAAATCCCTACATGGCCATCCCCACGTTCGTTTTCCTCGCCGTCTGCCTCATCACCATCGTGTATGCGGTGCTGGCGTCCCGTCCGAAAGTAACAACGGGCGTGTTCACTCGTGAGGATATCATGCAGAAACGGGCAAACCTTCTGTTCTTCGGAAATTTCTACAACGTGCCGGTGGATGACTTCGAGTGGGGGATGCGGGAAATGCTTAAAGACAAAAACTACCTCTACGGAAGCATGATCCGCGATTTCTACTATCTCGGGCAGGTCCTGGGGAAAAAATACCAGTACCTGCGTGTGTCCTACAACGTATTCATGTACGGCTTCGTGTTTTCCATCCTGCTGTATGTGATCATGTTCATGCTCTTCGCGGAACAGCCCATCGATCTCATCCCCCTGAATTGAGATAAGCGGTCATACACATCATACGGTCGCCGGTCCTTCGGTCATGCTGAGCAGTTCGAAGCATGACCGCATATACTGCCGTCCCCCTTCGACAGGCTCAGGGTGCCGTACAACAGGCTCAGGGTGCCGGTCTCTTCTCGGCATCCTGCCCCCTCGAGTTTTTCACGTCATGGTGATGCCGCTATTCGAGCTCTGTTGAGAGCACGTAGCGGAGTATGCGGTCATTGCCCGTATCGGCGATGTACAGCGTGCGGTCGAAGAAGGCCACACCTTCGGGATGCAGGAATTCCTCCGGCCCGCCGAACGCCTGCGTGATGAAGCCGGAATTGTTGAATTTGAACAGACTGTCCAGCCCGGCGTCGATGACGTAGATGTTGCCGGCTTCGTCCACCGTCACATCTTCGGGACGGTCGAAGAGGCTGACGCGGAGGAAGTCGAGATCGCCGTCGAGTGCTGGTGTGTAGAAGGATTCCCACTGCGTGACGTCTCCGCTTGTGCGCTGCGTGATCCACTGTGTGCGGAAGAGTGATTTCTCGCCCTCCTGTGTGAAGACGAAATCATTCGTCGGACGCGAAAACGTCGTGATGGCAGTCGGCCTGGTGATGGTTGCAAGCCCGGTACCGTCGACGCTGAGTCCCGGCCATTCGACCCGGGGACGCGGGGTGTCATCGGTGTCGAACAGCATGACCGCATCGTCCGGATCGACGAGGCTGGCGTTGTTCGGGCCGGTGCGTGTGACGTAGTAGGTGTTGTCGGGAAGAATGGAAATGCCGGTATACCGCCGGTCGGGATTCAGTGGATCGAAGTACACACGTTCCACACGTGCGTCCGCGATGTCATGTCCCGCCTCGACCATGTGAATGCGGTAGATGGCGCCGAATGTCGCGGCGGTCCCTCCGATGGTCGTGTCGAAAATCCCGCAGACAAGCAGGTCGAGCGTATAATCCTGCGTGATGGCCGCCGGTTGACCGATCGGTGCGGAGCTGCCGATGACGGTGCCGGAGAGATCCATCATGGTGATCTGATCGGCGTTCCGTTCGGCGACGTAGATGAAGGGCTCGAAGCCGAGATGGACGTCGGAGGGAGCGCTGAAGCCGGTCCATATCGGCTGCTGCAGCACGTAACTCGTGTCACCGAACGTATCGGCCGGAGCCGTGGCTCCGAGTTCGTCAGTGTCGAAGGTGTCGCCACAGGCGGCGGTCAATACCGCAAGGGCGAGGGGAAGGATGATGCGAAGCATATGTGATCCGTGAGATTTCATCGTCAGAGTCCCAGTCGAACGGTGATGCGGTGTACTGCGCCGAGGCGGCCGAAATCTGCATAGGCATAATCCACGCCGCCGCGGCCGAAGCCGATCGGGGCGTTGATGCCCGCCCCGGCAGTCAGGCCTTCCTCATCGACATTGAGCTTGTACCCGCCGCGGATGAAGAACAGCTCGTTCCATGCGTACTCGAATCCGAGTGCGAGATTCTCGCTGTTGTCGTTCGGGTGATTGAGCTGCGCCGAGGCGGTGAGGCGGTTGACGTCATCCTGTATCGGTTCGAAGGCGAAGCCGATGCGGAACAGAGTGGGCGGAGAATACTCCTGAAAGGAGGAGACTTCCTCGCCGCGTGGCAGATCCACCGTACCCTCGGGTGAAACGTTATTGCCGAAATTCGATACGGCCACGGAGAAACGCGTGCTCCCGAGTCCAGTCCAGTAATAGGTGCCGAGGTCGATCATGACGGCGCGTGTTTTCAGAACGTCAATCGTCTCTTCCACATAGCGGACCGTCGCACCGAAGGAAAACTGCTCGGTCAGCTGCCGCGCGTAGGACACCCCGACGGCGATGTCACCGTAGCTGAAGTAGCGTCCCGTGCCGAACGGCTGAGTCTCCGTGCGGACTTCCATGTCTTCGGTGTGGAGGGATGTGAATGACACGCCGACGGCATCCGATGCGGAGAGGCGGTAGATGCCAGCGACGAACTCATGCTGAAGATCCACCACCCACGACGTGTGCGAAAACATGGCTTCGTGTCCTTCGCACTGCACCATCCCGGCGGGATTGTAATGGAGGGAGGATGCGTCGTTCGCGACTGCGATGAAGGCTTCCCCCATGCCGACGGCGCGGGCACCGGTACCGATTTTCAGAAACTGCAGTGAGGAGATGCCCGCACGCTGTCCGCCGAGCAGGGGAATAAGCTGCGCATGTGCCGCGGGAGCGGCGGCGAACAGGGCGAGAACGAGAAGGACGGGTATGCGTCGCATCATGGTTGTATTCAGGATTCTCATATTTTCACCGAAATTCCGGCGCGGATATTGCGCGGCGCGAGATAGCGTGCGGGATTGTAGGGATACGGATTCAGCGGTGCCTGCAGGTCGGGATACAGCGGATCATTGTATCCGCCGGGCGTGGAATCACCGTATTCGTATGCCCGGCCGGTGACCGGATTGATGATGGCTGAATTCTCGTTGCCGAGCAGGTTCGTGACCTCGATGAGGATGCCCACATCGAGTCCCGCGAACATGATGTGCTTTTCGATGTTCATGTCGATGTAGAACCAGTCGTCACCGACACTGCCGTAGAGATTGGTACGGTCGCGGTCGTAAATGGGTCGGCCGGTGTTGGGATCGTATCCCACCAGCAGCTGCGGGGTGTAGCGTTTGCCGGACTGGAAGAATGCCCGGAAATACAGGTTCAGATCTTCAAGCAGTCCGATACCCAGCGGATCTTTTCCCTTCGGCACGTAGAAACTCGCGCTGACGGCCGCCTGCACGGGCCGGTCCCAGATCAGGTAATTTTCCCTGATCGACTCTTCGAGATCGCCGCGCCGCACGAGCGCGCCTTCGTCCGGAGAAGAGCTCTTTCCCGTGGCGATGCTGTAGGCGAAACTCGCCGTGCCGCGGAACCAGCGACCGATGCGCTTTTTGTACTCGACCTCCACGCCGCGGGTGCGCGCATAATCCTGGTTGATGTAGGTTATGAAGGAACCACCCGAGAAGCGTGAACTCGGGATCGTCGCAGATTTCGTGCTGACGTAATCGAAGATGTCTTTGTAATACGCGGTGAGCGTGAGCACGTCATCTTCGGTGAACTGATTGCGCAGTCCCAGCTCGTAAGCCACGGTGGTTTCCGGGTCGAGATCCGGATTGCCGAATTTCTGGAAGGTCGATTTCGCACTCACGGGATTCAGCTTCGCGTACACGAACTGCGGTCGAGGACGCTTGGTGAAATGCCCGTAGGAGAAGAACAGTGTCTGGTTGTCGGAGATCGGATGCGAGATGCCGAGGCGGGGGCTCAGGCGTGCCTTGAAGCGCCGGTCGAACAGTCCGAACGTATTGTCCATGTATGACTGGCGCACGTCGTCGGGTATCGTGACCACCTCGGGATTGTTGACGGCGTCGTCCACGAATTTGCCCGGCATCCACCAGTCGAGGCGCAGACCGAAGTTCAGAATCATACCGCTGAAATTCACATTGTCCTGCGCGTACATCGCACCGTGCGCGGGATGCACCGTGTAGATGTCATTGTTCAGCCCGAGCTCTCCAAGCCAGGGTTTGTAGATGTCGACAACCTGCATCTCGCCCCAGGTCGCGTCGAATCCAGCCTTGAATTTGTTGCGCTCCGAGAGATTGCTCGTGAAATCTCCCTTGAGCGTATAGTTGACGACGTGATGGTCGTGCCAGGTGAAGCCATTGCCCGTATCCCAGAATCCGTCGCCGGGAATGACGCCGACGCGCGGTGTTCCCTCGTTGTAATATTCCACGGGGAAGGTGATCAGGTCCTGTGGCTCTTCATACGCGCGCCAGTCCTTGCCGTTCGCGTCGGCACGGAGGTTTGTGTAGAAACGGCTGAGCTTGACCTCGTAAAACGACTTGCTGTTGACCGTGTGCGTCCAGCTGAGGGTGTGGAAAATCGTGTTGTGCGTGTACGTGTTGGCGTCGTCAAGGATGTTCTGGAATTCGTACTGGTAGCCCGGACTTGGCTCCACGTATTCGAGATTCGTCTGCAGCGACTGCGAGTTCTGGTTGATGCTGACGGACTGGTTATATGAGTAGCGGAGTTTCATGGTAGGGGAAAAGGCCCATGTGACCTTGCCGAGCCAGAACCAGTTGTTGTCCTGCCGCGGCGCGAAACGCGAGCCCCCGAATGTACTGGAGTACAGCTGGTCGGCAGTGATTTCACGGAAATCCCCGGTGGGACGTCCGTCACGGATGATCGGGGTCAGACGCGTGAAATTGTCGGAGAAGCCGGCGTACATGTTGCCGAAGAAGGAGATGTTGCCCGGAACATCCACACCGACCGCCGGAAGCAGGAAGCTTGTGATGGGTTCGGGTCCGCCGAGCGACAGTTCGGAAATATCGGTATTCCAGCTCGAGCGTGAATCCGAGTTGAAGCCGAGATTGTCGCGCTTGTGCGACATGTAAAACGTGTAGTGTTCCTGGGCTTCTTTCGTCGTGACATTCACCACGCCCGATGTCGCCTGGCCGTACTCGGCGTTGAATCCCCCCGTGATGACTTCCAATTCCTGAATGGACGCGGCGCTGAGCTGCAGCCCGAAACCGGTGCCCGCGAGCGGATCCTGCACGGAGATACCATCGAGCAGAAAAGCGTTCTCGTACGAGCGGCCACCGCGGATATGGATTCCCTCATCCGAGTACACGACGCCGGTCTGCTGCGAGACGACGTCGGTTACGTTTTCGATCACGGCTACCTCGAGATCCTCAGCCGTCATCGTGCGTTTGCTGGCCGTCTCCTCGATATCCATCAGCGGTTTCTCGCCGATGATGACGACGGCTTCATCCATGGTGAGGATTGTCTCCTCCATTTCGAAATCCAGCGTCAGCGTTTCACCGGGCTCGATGTCCACACCGGTCTGCTGAATTTTCCTGTATCCGATCAGGGATACAACGAGCGTATACTCGCCGGGATTTACGTCCCTGATGGTGTACCGCCCATTCACGTCAGTGGCCGCGCCGTAGTAGGTGCCCTTCACAAGGACGTTCACGCCGATCAGCGTCTCGTCCGTGCGCGCGTCGGTAATGGTACCGGTGATGGTGGCCTTCTGCGCATTCGCGGCAGCGGTAAGTGACAGAAGGAGAAGAAAAACGGCTGTCGTTCTCATACTCATTTACTGCACGCCGAATTCGTTGCGGAATATCTGATAGATCAGCGTCCCGGCGTTGCCGTCGCCGTTGAAGCGATGAAGCGGGATGCCGAAGAGAATGAAGCGGCTGTCACCGCTGCGGACGGCCACGACCGGTTGTCCTTCCCAGCGCGTGCTTTCTTCGAAACGGTACAGGTTGCGCGCGTTGATCTTGCGGAACATGTTGCGGATGAAAGCGACCGGGACACCTTCGTTGTCACGCACGAGCACCGGATAGCCCGGCGACTCGGCAGCGGGCTCCGCGCGTGTGCCCATCGGGACGAAGCGGATCGGGTCGGGACTGAGACTGTCGATGGGAGCGAAATCGGTGATGCCCCCGCGCGGGTCGATGGCGCTTTCGGGGAAGGAGGCCGTGTAGAAGACATGGCCGCCGCGTTCCTGATAGTCGGGCAGTGAGAGCTGCGCCACCTCGAGCGTCGGATTGTTGTCCGCGTACCAGATCACGTAGCGGAAGAGCTTCAGGGTTTCGATGAACGTGGGATTGATGTACGGCGGCAGGTAAATGCCGCGGCTCGTCGTCGATGCGCCGGTGCGGATGTCGAATACGTCCGCGCCGCGGAAGCGTCCGCCGAAGAGCGTATCGGTCACGCTGCGGTAGAATGCCGCGGAGGCGTCGGACGGCCCGTAATCGTCGACGATCAGCAGTTCGGTTTTCGGCTTTTTCACATACCAGGTGCCAGACGTATCGGGCATGCGGATGATGCGGCTTTCCGCACCGGCGATATCCACCGCTTTGAGATAGAAGACGTTTTCTCCTTCCCGGAGACCGTCTTCCTCAAACAGCGTCAGGAAATCCGTACTGCGCGGCAGCGTTTTCCATGAGGCGGGATCGAGCGTGTCGTTGAGCGCGTACTGATACTCGCGGATGGTCTGGTCACCGTCGAGATCGCTTCCGATCCAGGCGAACGTGGCCACGGTGAATGTCGTGTCGGGGACGTCCGATCCCTGTCGGAATTCCACGACGGGCGGGGAATTCTGGATGGGGTAGCGCAGGTCGGCCGGGGTCGGATCCGCGAGTCCGAGGTCCACGAACGGTTCACCGGCATCATAGGCGCCGTTGCCGTTTTCATCGGTGAAGGGTTCGGGACCGTACGGACCGTCCGCGTCGCGCACGCCGTTGCCCTGATCGTCGATGGCGCGCACGTAGAAGGCATACACGGTGTCACTGCCAGAAAGCGAGAGTGCAAAAACACTGTCGTTCCTTGTGGTGAATGACCAGGTGGCATTGTCGAAACTGATCAGGTACCCTGCCACGAATCCGTCGGGGTCGTCACCCCACCAGTGGATGTGCTGGCGGCTCGTGGTGGTGCGCAGCTCTCCGTCCGGATGCAGCGACAGGTAGGTCTCGGGAGGCCTGTTCTCCACCGGATTGTTCGGCGTGTCCGAACATCCGGCAGCAATCAGCAATACGAAAAGAAGAATACGAATGCGCATGTGAAACCGTTATTTGAGAAGAAGCATCTGTCGGGTCAGCACACGGGTGCCGACGACGAGACGGGCGATGTAGGTGCCCGAGGGCACTGCCTGCCCCATGTCATTTCTGCCGTCCCATACAGTGACCTGACCACCGGGATTCTGCATGCCCTCATCGAGCACGCGGATGCGGCGGCCGAGCATGTCGTGCACCGTCAGCGTGATAGCCGCCCGTTCCGGCAGCGTGTACCGGATCGTGGTCACCGGGTTGAACGGATTCGGATAATTCTGTGCGAGTGTCGGGATGGCGGCGGCCGCGGGCGTCTCTCCGACCGACACCGGGCGCGTCCCCGTGCGGAACCACACGGGCATCGTTCCCGCTGCGACAAAGCCCTGTGCAGGACCCGTTGCGCTGATGCCGTCGCTGCCGACGGGGATGCCGTAGATGACCTCGAGATCTTGCTGCACGCCGACGAACGAGAGCGCTCGATCGTCCCCGTAGTAGCTCGGGTACCCGTCCTGTCCGAACGTCGTTTCCGTGATGACCTGCGGATCGACCGTCCGCATGTCCATCGCCATGATATATGACGTACTGCTCTCCGGATACACGACGTCGAACGCGATGACCGTAGGCTTGTTTTTCGCGAACGTCGGGTTGCCGAGGCTGACGGAAGGATCCTGCGGGAGAATGCGCTCGATCACGCCGGTGCCGAAGTCGTTCCGCGCATTGTCCCAGATGTGCATGAGATTGATATCCCAGAATCCAAATTCAAATCCGCCGATCTCCACTTCATTGTACGTGTCGAACAGCAGATACTCGTTGTCATGACTGAATTCCATCGCATCGGGGAACTGTGCGGTATTCGGAAGTGTCTCGCCGGTATAATTCGGAGTATACACGTCAAAGGAATTCGTCACCGGACTGGGCCCGGAAATGTCGAGAACGTAAATCTCGGGGTTCTCGAGAATGGTGGTGATGGCGAGGCGATTCTGATCCCTGCTCAGCGCAATGGAATTCCAGACGCCCGAATTTTCGATCACCTGCTCGTTGGCCGGACCGTCCAGTGAGATGGAGCGTATGTTGAATTCACCGTCCACGAAGACGGCAACACGTCCTTCGTCATCGACGCTCGGTCGGCTCCAGACATCGGTAAAGGAGACCGATGAAAAGTCATCGTTGCTGGTGGCCGGCGGTACCACGATCCACAGCGGGGCGGGAAGGAAGGGATCGGTGTTGACGAAAAGCATGCGGTCCTGTCCCTGCACTTCGGGATAGTCTTCCGGATCGCCGGTCGGATCCCCGTCTGCAATGCCGACCTGGTCGCACGCGGCAGCGCATGCCGCTGCCTCCGTAGCGCCGTAGAGCTCCGTGGCTGATCGGATGATAGCGAGGCGGAAATCAATGAACTGCGACTGCCGTGTCAGCTTCGTCGTCAGCGCGTCGTACAGAATGCGTTCCGCTTTGTCGCGACCGATCTGCTGGCTGAGAAGGAAGACGCTGTGATTGATGATGCCGCTGTTGATGTGCACGCCGCCGTTGTCCTGTGATTCCGGCAGGGCCTGATACTCGTTCATGTGCTTCGGCTGCCAGGAAGGGGATCCCTGGCTGCCGCCATTGTGGGGATCCTCCATGTCACGCAGCGCGCCCGTCGGGAATGACGTATTGGTGGGGGTGATGTCCTCACCGATGAGCCAGTCGTCACGATCAACCATGACCGCGAACACATCGCTGAAGGCCTCGTTGAGTGCGCCGGACTGATTGCGGTATTCGAGTCCTGCGCTGTGCTCGGTGATCCCGTGTGCGAGTTCGTGCGCAGTGATGTCGAGTGCGCCCGCGAACGGGGTGAATCCGTCGCCGCCGTTACCGAAGGCGATGAACTGTCCGTTCCAGAAGGCATTCGGCATGGATGTACCACCCTGCGTCACATTGCAGATGGCGAAAATGGTGCCGCCGTCTCCGTCGAGCGAGTTGCGCCCATGTGTCGTGCGGAAGTACTCGTACACGATGCCGAGATTGTAATGCGCCGAAACGGTGGATGCATCCGGCCAGCTGTTGTTGGATGAAGTCGCATGCGTCACATTGGTCAGGTCACTGTTGTTCGCGGAAAGCGTCGTGATCGTTCCTGCAGTGCGGTTGGGGAATACGGAACCGCTCGCGTCGAACATCGTCCGGGAGGCATCGATCAGGTAGTAGCTGCCCTGATGGAGATAGGTATTGATATCCCTGCTCTGACCGGAGAGGTCGGTGGCCGCAGCTGTCTCGGGACCATCCGCGTGATGTGTAGGATAGGCGCGGATGATCTTTCCATTCTCCGCGTGGACGAAACAGCGCCAGCGCTCGAGCGCGTTCGGGCGGAGTTCGACGGCGTAGGCGGGGAGCAGAACGCTGTTTTTGTCGATATAGCACGCCTCCGTCGCTGGAGCGTCATACTGCAGCAGCGTTCGCATCATATCCGGGATCGTCGCAGACTGCGTCTTGCCACCGACATATGAAACCGCAGCAGCGGCAGCCTGTGCGGCATCGATGACAAATGTTCCCCGCACCGGACGGTTTGCCGGAGTGTATCGTCCGGCGAGAAGCTCGAGGTCACCGTTGGCAGCGATCCCGCACACGACTTCCTTTCCCCACACGGGGAGGCCGTCGCGCAGCTGGCGGAAGCGGAGGTGCGTTCTGCCGCGCTCGTCGGTGATGTGCCGCGTGAGGTCAAAGCAGACGCCTTCGGGATCGATGCGGAGAAGGGAGGAGAAGTTCCGGAAGAATGCCCGAGCGGTGCGAAGATGGTTACCGGGTGTTACCGCCGTCGGATCACCTGTCACCTGAGCCCGGGAACGCTGCAGGGGGGCGCCTTCGATGAAGATGGGCAGCGCTGTGTCCCAAGAGATCCGCAGAAGGGGAACCGATTGTTCCAGACGGTCATACGCGAGGATCTGGTCGATGTCAAGACCGCGAACGCCCTGCAGCTCCCCGTGTTTGCGCAATACGGCGTTGGATGCGACCCAGTCGCGGAATCGCTCGCCAACACGCAGAACCGTTGACTCCGAAACCGATGTCCCGTCGCGGTGCGCATCGATGACCGCCTGCTTCGCCGTCTGTGCCCGGGCGGCACTGCCGAACAGCAGGATCGTCATTCCCGCGAGCAGAAGACATCGAGTGATCTGCGTCATTCTCATGATCCGCTCTCCATACAGTGACATAACCTGTTTCCTACTGGCGTGAAGCTTCTTCGTAGTATGGTCTCAGGACGTCCCAGACCACGTTGCGCAGGGGACGAACGTTTTCCGGAACAGCGTCGTCGCGGTAATAGAGTCCCGCCCATTGATATCGATACGTGACGTCATTGGCGGTGATAACCAGCGCGACCGTCATGTTTCCGGTCTCCATCTGGCGGATGGTATCGGGATGGAGATTGTACACGTCTTCGAGCATGTCTCGGTATTTCGGTTCGGGAACCTGGCCTACCGTGTCGACCTTTTTGACCTCGGCAGCGTTGCCACTCCATTTGAGGACGTGGCGATCTTCGGTGATCGTATAGCCGGTCGAGAGGCCGCTGACACCGCCACCGGATGAGTAGGTGATTTCGGTTCGCGGGAAGACGCGTTCGCCGGTGCTCTCCCTGCAGGAGCAGCACCCCGAGAGCGCCGCTGCCGTGAGCACGACAGTGGCGGCAAGGATAGGGATTTTCATCATAAGGATCGGAGGCTGCCCGGGTGGACCGGACAGCCTCCGCCATGCTGTTATCGGGTGATGATCATGCGCGCTGTCTCGCTGACGCCGTCAACCGACAGGCGATAGAGATACAGGCCTGCGGGCATATCGGGCTTCTGGAAGCGCACGGTGTACCTGCCGGATTCGTAGCTGCCCTGAAGGACGTTTGCCACGAGGCGTCCGGCGATGTCATAGATGCGAAGTGAAACCTGGGCGCTCTTCAGAAGATCGAAGCGGATGGTCGTCCCGGCTTCCGCATTGAAGGGATTCGGATAGTTCTGATGCAGCGTGAGTCCTGCGGGCAGACCCGGCAGGCGCTCGACGGAGGTCACGACATTCTCGAAATCGTCTTCGCTGCGCGGCTCGAGCTTCCAGTTGCTGAAGCTGAAGTACATCACGCCGGTCAGTCCCTCGATTTCGGTTCCGGGCTTGAGATAGATCAGGCCGGTGTCCGCGGAATCGGTGGTATACACGTCATCCCATGTGCCGGCATCGTCCACGCGCATCTCGCCGGTACCGTCATCGACGAGGAATTCGCCGAAATTGTCATCGGGACCGTCAGCGTTGTCACTGGTGACACTGAGATTCTCGAATTTCACCAGCATGCCTTCGTACGGCTCCGCGTCGACGTCGCCATCGGAGACGGCGCCGGATTCGTAGGTGCCGGTGGCGAGCACGACCGGCTCGGGCAGCGTGGCCTTGCCGTGATTCTCATCAACCGTCACGTTGCTCATCTGGGTGATGCCGTAGCGCGTGCCCACCTTGCCTGTCACAGTGATGTCGTCGCCGACTTCCAGGCCCTGCTCGTCGATGTCACCGGCATAGATTTGAATGCCGCTCCAGGCATCTTCCGCGTCCTGGATGAAGTACATGCCCAGGTTCGGACCGGCGATCAGTACGCCGCGCGTGGTGATGTCGGAGAAACCGTCGCAACCAGGAACACCGTCGTCGTACGGTGTGAACTTGATGTCCCGGATGCGGGTGTCACCGTCGCGCACGATGAAGAAAGGAAGTGCGCCGGCGAGATCTTCGGGATAGGTCGCCATCTCATTGTCATTGTCGGTGGCTTCGATGTAATACCAGATCACGTCGCCATCGGTCTGTGCCGGAATGGCGCCCGTGGCGGTCATCGACGATTCATCATACGTCAGTTCCACGCGGCCCAGCTCGTCGAGAGCCTGTCCGTACACGGCTTCGACCTTGCTGATCGTGCCGCCGTCATTGCTGTCCTCGACCATGCAGGTCACGGTGACATCCTCTGAGGATGAGGGGATGGCGATGTCGCGCTCGAGATCGGTGATCACGGGCGGGTTTTCGGCGGTGCCGACGCCCTGGATGTCATCCTCACCGCGCGGCTCCAGCTTGTAGTAGTCGAAGGAGAAATACAGGATGCCGGTGGCGGACTGAATGGTCGTGCCCGGACCGAGATAGATCTTGCCGGTCTCGGTCGAGTCGTTCGTGTACGTGTCGCTCCATGTACCGACGTCATCGATGCGCATTTCACCGCTGCCATCGTCGACGAGGATCTCGCCGTAGTTGCCGGAAGGAGCATCGGCATTGTCACTGGTGACCTGGAGGTTCTCGAAGACGACCAGCATGCCTTCCCACTGTTCGGCATCCGCATTTCCGTCTGTCACGAACTCTGTCTCGAAAGTCCCGGTGGAGAGCACTTGCGGTGCAGGCAGTTCGGCTGTTCCGTGATTGGTGACAATGGTTGCATCCGCGATGGTCGTGACGTTGTAGCGCTCTTCCACGGTGCCGGTGACCGTGACGTCGGTGCCGGTCGTCAGATTGCGGACGCCTTCGTCTCCGCGCACTTCGATCGCGCTCCACGGCGTCGTGTCATCCTGGATGTAAATCATTCCAAGATCGTTCGCGCCGCCGACCACGATTCCGCGCACGGTAACTTCGCCGTTTACGGCGCCGGACATGCCGTTGCCGTAGGGTGTGTACTGGATGTCACGGATGCGGGTCATGCCGTCGCGCACGATGAAGAACGGCTTGCCCTGCACGATGTCGCCGGGGAACACCACGGTCTCGTTGTCGTTGTCGGTTGCTTCGATGTAATACCAGATGACCGAACCGTCGGCCTGGGCCGGAATCATTGCCGTCGCGACCATGGTGGTCTCATCGTAGGCCATGGTGACGCGGTCGATTTCCGTGTCGGTGCCGCCTTCGTTTTTGCCATAGACAAGCGTCACGTCGGTGATGGAACCGTCCTGATTGCTGTCCTCGACGTTGCAGGTGATGGTCACGTCGTCGGTGGAGGTCGGCAGCGCGATATCACGCGCAAGGTCGCTGACGATCGGCGGGAAGGACCCGAGGACGATGTCACCCGGGTAGATGGGCGCGATCACGATGCCCTGTCCCGTACTGGTAATCACACCGCGGATTGCGCTGATGGTCGTGCCGGGTGCCGGAGGTGCCCAGTTGGGATCCACACCCTGTGAGCCGGCGCGGAAATATACGCTCTGATCGTACACGCCGATGCTGTTGCCGTTGCCGTCCTGAATCGTCCAGGTGTACCGGCCGGTCGAACTGTTCTGTGTGACGGAGCCGACCTTTGCACCATCGATCTGCACGTATGCGCCTTCCCACTGGGCCGCCATCGGGATATTGTCCTGCGGTCCGCCGCTGACCAGATCTTCGATATCGATGGTGGTCGGTGCGGGACGGCTGCCGAGGTCGTCGATCACCTGGACCTGCACGTCGGCGTTCCAGTCGTTTCCGACACCGATTTCAAACTGTGTCGTAGAGTAGTATTGCGAGACCACACCGGTGACGCGCACGACAAAACCGGTATCCACGGCGGTGATAAGAATGGCATCCGCAGCAAGAGAGTCCGTAGCGCGGACGTTCAGGCCGCTCCATGGTCCGCCGTTCGGATCCATGATGTACATGGTGAATGCGTTGCCGAGCGCGAACAGCGAGGAACCGCCGGGACTCACGCGTGGGGCCGCAATGACCACACCTTCGACGGTGATCGTGTCACCGAGATGGGGGGAATAGGTGGATTCGTCTGTGCCCAGCGCGAGAGTGTCGGGATCCACTTCCTGGATCTGCTGGATGGTCAGGGTATCCGAATTGATCTGCGCTTCCGCCGTCGCGAAGACAAAGCAGAACAGCGCGAGAACACTGAGGTACGGTAGGAAACGTTTCATGCAGTATGCTCCTGTGCTGATTACTTGATGATGACGAATTTTCCGCGTTTGATGTCTCCTGTGTCAAGATCCTCGACGGTGAACAGGTACAGCCCTGTGGCCGTTGCCTGGTCATTGTCGGTGATCAGGTCCCAGGCGTGTTCCCCCCCCGCAAACTCCGGCGTGCCCTCGGAGTAACGGTTGAACCATTCAATATCACTGCCACTGTTCCCACCCGCCTCGTGCTTCATCGTGCGCACGAGATCGCCGGCCATCGTGTATACGCGGATTTCCGCGCGCCGCGGCAGGTTGGCAAAATACAGCTTGCGCTCACGCTCTCCACTGCCGTCCCACATCGCATTGGCGTAGTAGGGGTTCGGATAAACGAAAGGCTCGAGTTCAACGGCATCGTCGGGCGTCGTGCCCGGAATGACGCGCGTTGCGTTCTGCAGGCGGCTGCTTTCCAGGCTCTGGACGTTGTTGACCGGATCCCCCTGGTCGAACGCCGTCACCGTGTACACGTACTGCCAGCCGTTGAGCTGATTCGGGATTTCCATCCGGTACCGGTACTCGGTCGGATCACCTTCAAATTTCAGCGGGGAGGACAGCCGCACGGCACCGAAGCCGGTGTTGTAAAACAGGTCGTTGCCCGGCGTGTCGTATTCCCCGACGAGTACAAATGAATTGGAGAGCACGTTCGTGGGATCGAGGTCGCTCCCGGCATTCGTGCGATAAACACGGTAGCCCTCGAAATCCTGCTGTCCGGAAATCGGATCAACGGATGCCTCGGCACGATCATCCCAGTACAGCGTGACCGTTTGATTCCCCGGGACGGCTTTGAAGCGCGGCGCGGTGGGAGGCGCCGGCAGCACATAGCGCGTCAGCAGCCCGTCGCCGTTGAGATCTTCACCGGGATCCAGCTGGTTGTTGCGGTTTTTGTCTTCACCGTCGTAGGCCTGCTGGGCGAACTGATGTCCGCGATAAAGATTGTTCCGTGACAACCGCGTGTCGTCCGCTGTCGGATCGTTCCCGAATTTCTTTGCCGTGATGATGGCGAACACGACGTTTGCGCTTTCGCCCGGGTCGAGGAAGCGGAACGGACCGGTGCTCAGCAGGACGGAACGGTTCGACGGAGCCCTGAGATTGGAGTATTCCGTCCGCGGGAGACCGCTTGCCATTTTCTCGTATCGCTGCCGGTCGTTTTCCGGGCTGAAGTAAATCGGATCCGTCGTGTTGCGGAACTGCCATGAATTGAAAACGACTTTCGCTCCGAGCGAATCGGTGCCATCGGGCTTTGCACCGAAACGCTGGATGGGATCAGTTCCCAGCACTGCCAGTCCGATGTAACTGTCGGTGAAACCTGGATCGCCGTCAACGTCGAACTCGTAACACATCCGCAGTGAATCGTCGTAGCCGTTTCCTCCACGGTTATAGAATGCCGATCCGCGGGGAGGGGACAGATTCGTGTTCCGGACGACCATGTCGACCCAGAGTCCCACGTACACGCTGTCAAGACGATTTTCGCTGTGATTCGTGATGGTGTAATTGAAGATGACGAAGTTCTCGGCGAAGGAAAAATTCCAGGCGTAAGTTTCCATGTGGACGCCCACCTTGAGCGGGTAGTCATGCTCGGGGATGGTGGTATTCGTGCCCGGAATCACACGGTTCGAGTCGGTGTAATTCGCTACGAAATCCTGATGACTGACGGCGTCGGGACTGAAAAAGCGCGAGTCAGCCAGGGTGGAACGCTCCTCGGTACGCGTGCCTTCGGCGTTTGTGTACTCAAAGCCCGCGGCGACATCTCGCACGGAACTGACATCCACCGCGCCGGTCGAAACGTACGGTCCGTTGCCGTCAGCGAATGCGCCAATCCAGAGCCCGCCTTCAAAAATGTGCTCGATTCCCGATCCTGCTGGGTATTCGCAGTTCGGCTGAAACGGCCATTTGTTGAAACCGTGTCCGATGGTTCCGAAGTTGGAAATAGTCAGACGAATGCTGCCCACATCGGTGAACTTGCTTTCGTCGTCGTCAGTCGATTTTCGCATGGCGGAAGGACCTGCACCCTGATGCTGTGCAAGAGCCACATGCCCCGCGATCAGCAGGAGAATGGTAAAGATTCTCAAGACAACAGACGTCGTTGTGAAAGAGGTGAATACGTAGAAGGATGAGGAAAAATAGCCACACTCACTGTTTCATCCTTCCCGAAAAGTAGAAAGGTGGTCCATCAAAAGCAAGGTGACGGGACCGGCCTGAGCTGAATCCGGATAACGTGTTCCCTTGCAATATGTTAGAAGTCTGCAAGTAAACCCGTTGCAGGTCTCTACACGCGGTCAAAATTCGATCAGCGCGACTCGTCAGGTGGCTCAGGAACATCAGGACGGCGCGGGGGATTTGCCCGCAGTTCGCGGAGCAATTCCTCCACGGCGCGTTCGAGTGACGGATCATGTCCCTTCGCGACATCGTCGGGACGGTCGACGACCTCGATGTCGGGAGAGACACCTTCATTCTCGATGGCCCACTGTCCCTCGATGTCATAAAAGCGGAAGGTCGGGATGCTCAGCGAGCCGCCATCGACAAAGGATGGCTGGCCCGAGAGACCGATCAGTCCGCCCCAGGTACGCGTTCCGATCAGCCTTCCCAGTCCGCGCTTCCGGAAATAATAGGGGAATGCATCTCCGCCGGAAGAAGAGTACCCGTTGATCAGGCACACCTTGGGTCCCTGATGGAAAACATCGGGCGCGCTGAAGGGTTCGATGCCACGCCGTGCCCAGTAATTGAGTGGTTCGCGGTCGAGCAATTCGATCATGTTGTACGGTATGAATCCGCCACCGTTGTACCGGTCATCGAGAATGAGCGCTTCCCTGTTGGCCTGCGGGTAGAACCAGCGGAACAGCTCTCGGTTGCCCTCCACGGCTGTATTTGGAATCCAGATATACCCAATGCGGCCGTCCGAGGCGCTGTCGACGAATTCGCGGTTGCGTTTCACCCAGTCGAGGAATCGAAGCGCACCTTCGGTCTTCACCGGCCGCACCGTGAATTCACGCGCCCCCTCGCGCTCTGGCGTGTCATTGACAAGCAGCGTGACGGCCTTCCCGAAGGTGTTCTCCAGATGCCGGTAGGGATTTTCGTCCGTGCGCACTTCGCGTCCGTCAACAGCGATCAGGTAATCGCCGGGACGGACGTCGACGCCGTGCTCGGCCAGCGGTGAGCGGAACGCGTCATGCCAGTTTTCACCCTCGAAGATCTTTCCGATGCGGTAGAATGCACTCCCGTCATCTTCGAAACTGCAGCCGAGCAGTCCGCCCTCGATCCGTTTGGGACGGGGTTCATCGCCGGCATTCACGTACGTGTGCCCGGCGTTGAGCTCTCCGATCATTTCGCCGAGCAGGAAATCCAGGTCGCTGCGCCGCTCCACAAAGGGAAGAAGTGCGGCGTATTTTTCGCGCATCGCCGGCCAGTCCACCCCGTGCATGTTCGGATCGTAAAACCAGTCGCGCATCAGACGCCAGGCATCGGCGAAAATCTGCTGCCACTCGGCCTTGCGATTGTTCTTCATCTCCATGTGCGACAGGTCCAGCTTTCCCGTACCGGATTTCTGTCCCGCACGGGCGGGGACGATGAACCAGTCCTTCCCGCTCCGGTAGAGCAGCGTGGAACCGTCATGAGCGAGGTCGAAGCCGGTCACCCCCGCGAGTACTTCCTCCTCCTTCTGCGCGCCGATATCATAGCGGTACAGCGTGCGTTTGTCATTCTCCCGCCGGATATAAAACACCGCATCGTCCGCGGTCTCCAGTCCGCTGTAATTCGCCGCAGGCCCGGGCAGCGCAGTGATCCTGTCCGCGAAGCCTTCGGCGTCGATGCGCACGCGCATGTTCTTTCCATCGGAACCGATACTGCCGGAAGCCGTGCCGCTCTCCCCGGCATTGCCGGTGCCGCCGGCGTCTTCCTCGTCGCTGCGGTAGGGCTGGAACGGCGGGGCGTCCGCTGTCAGCGCCCCGGCATAGACGCGCGTCGCGTTCGCGTACACATAGCGGAATTCGAAGCTGCTGAAGGTCAGGTTGAAATCGCGGTTGGAGAAGAAGACGATATAGCGTCCGTCGGCAGTGAAGGCGGGATTGAAATCGTTGGAGAAACCGGAGCTCAGCAGGGTGGATGCATCGCTGTCGAGCGAATACACCCAGATGCCGTTCAGGTCCGTCGGAGCGGCGTTCGTATAGACGATCCACCGACTGTCGGGCGACCAGCGATAATGCGTGATCGCGGCGCGGCGGCCCTTGTCAATGTGCGTTTTTTCACCCGTTTCGACATCAATCCAGTGCAGGCCTGTCTCGATGTCCGCCACCGCGATGCGCCTGCCGTCGGGCGACCATAGCGGGCGGAACATCCATGTGCTGCTGCCGCGGGTCAGCTGCCTGGGAGTGCCGCTGCCGTCCGAGGGACGAACCCAGATCTCGTATTCCCCGGTCTCATCGCTCAGGTACGCCACCCATGCGCCGTCGGGCGACCAGGTGGGCGAATGCTCGCGAACACCCTGTGTGACCGTGAGGTTACGGATCTCCCCGTGCTCCGCGGGAACGGTATACAGGTCTCCGCGCGCATCAAAGAGCGCGCGCTTGCCGGTGGGTGAGATCGCCGAGGACTGAATGTACTTCGCGACCTTCCTGAATACCGGCAGGCTCTGGCGTCCGTCAGTGCGCACGCGTATGTACAGACGGCGCGTCCCGCCAGCCGCGGGATCGTATATCCACAGCGCACCGCCGCATTCGTAGACGACGCGGTCGGGACCGGCACTGGGCCACAGCACGTCATAGTCGGTATGCTGTGTCACCTGCCGCACCGTGCGCGTCGCCACGTCCATCGCGAACAGGTTCAGTGTGAAGTTCCGGTCGGATGTGAAATAGATCGTATCCCCGAGCCACATCGGCTGATTGTCGGTCATGATGTGATCGGTCAGCCGCTCCGCGGTGATGCGCTCGAGATCGAACATCCAGATATCCTGCGCGCGTCCTCCGCGCGTGCGCTTCCAGGTGCGCCACTCGCGGGAAACCGGAGTGTATACCATCTTCGTCCCGTCGGATGAATAGTCACCGGTACCGCCTTCAGGAATGGGCAGGGGGGATTCAAGCCCGCCGTCAACGCTGATCGTGTAGAAGCGTCCCATGCGCTCGCCCCAGGGCAGGCGGTTCGCACGGAACAGGACGCGCGATCCGTCGGGCGTCCATCCCAGCACCTGATGGTCGTATCCGCCGCGCGGGGGCAGGACGCCGACATCATTATAGTATGTCAGCTGCCGCGGTTCGCCGCCCGTGCTCGGCATGACGTACACCTGGCGGGAGCCGCTGTATTCCGCCGTGAAGGCGATCCACCTGCCGTCGGGTGAGAACTTCGGGAACAGCTCGAGTCCCTCATGCGAAGTGAGCTGGCGAGCCATTCCACCCTCGGATGAAACGGAATAGATATCGCCGGCGTACACAAAGGCGATTTGCTGCCCGTGAATGTCGGGGAAGCGCAACAGGCGCGTCTCGGAATCAGTAGTCTGTGCATGCATGATGGTCTGTGCATGCAGGAAGGCGAGAAGGATGAGAGCGACGAGGAGGAGGTGCTTTTTCATGGGACGCTGGTTACGATTGAATAATTTTCACGAACACATAACTTGCGTAATCCGGATGAAAAAAACATCCGGAATTCATCTGCCGTTTGTATATTTCACAAGCGAAATAACCATCGGACACTCATGCAGACCTTCGAACTCCTTACCCTGATCGCCTTCCTGACGATGTACCTCGGAAGCGCACTGCGTGCCATCATCGCTCCCGCGCAGTATCGTCAGTCGGAAATCGCATTTTACAAAACCGGTCGACCCGGCGTCTTCGAAATGCTGAGCTTCGGGCTCACGTCGCTGGCGCTGGTCTTTCTCATCATCCATTTTGTACTCGAGTCGGCCAGTCTCGGACAGATCGTGCTCTACGCGATGGTGATTCTGTTCGAGATCATCCTGCCGTTTCATTTCATGTCGTTCTACCGCGACCGAATGGTGCGGACGCTGCAGAACAAAACCGACGCGGATTACCGGAATTCCGGTTACAAGCGTCTAGCCATCGGTGCGGTGATCATTCTGCTGCCATTGATTTACGGCTGAGCGTGGCGTTTTCGCCGCGGGGAGAGAAGCCATGCCAGGAAAAACAGCACGGTCGCGATCAGCACGATCCCGGCACCGGACGGGATGTCGATATAATATGAGATGAGCAGTCCCGACAGCGCCGATCCGATACCGAACAGCACCGACAGCAGCATCATGCGCCGGAAGTTGACCGTGAGCTGAAAGGCCGCCGCGGCCGGGGTAACGATCAGCGCCGATACCAGGACCACACCCACCGACTTGACGCTCAGGACAACGGTGACGGCGATCAGCACCAGGAGCAGGTAATGCAGCTTTCGCACCGGCAGTCCCATCACCGCCGCCACTTCCGCATCGAAGCTCAGCGCGAGGAATTCCTTGAAGAGGAGGATTACGATGCCGAGTACCAGTGCGGCCATGATCGCGCTGACCCAGATATCCGTTGCCGTCAGAGCGAGAATGTTGCCGAACAGGTAACTGAACACATCGACGTAGTAGTCGTCCATAAGCCCTATCAGCATCACCCCCAGCGCCATCGTTGCTGCGAAGAAAATTCCCACGGACGTGTCATGTTTGAGGTTGGTTCGTTCGCTGACCGCCCCGATGCTCAGCGCCACCAGCGTGGAGAACAGCAGCGCCGTCCAGAGCGGATCGATGCCCACCATCAGCCCCAGCGCAACGCCGGCAAAAGTGGAGTGCGAGATCCCCGCGCCGATGAATGACAATCCGTTGAGCACCACGTACACGCCGATGACCGCGCAGATCCCGCCGATGAGGACGGCTTCGATGAGCGCGCGTTGCATGAAAACGTGGTCGAAAAGTTCCATCAGCTACCTGTCTCCACCGTGCTTCACCACCATATGCGGCACATCCCCGTGACCGAAGAGCACGGCCCCACAACCATACATCTGTTCCAGCGATTCGCCGCTGAGCACGTCTTTCGGCCGGCCATGTGCGACGAGCGTGCGATTGAGGCAGGCGATGGAGTCGACATACTGGCTGACAACGCCGACGTCGTGGGTGACGAGTATCAGCGTCATGTCATTCCTGTCGTGCAGGTCGTTGATCCATCCGTACAGTCCTTCAGCAGAACCCGGATCAAGTGCGGCGGTGGGTTCGTCGAGAATGAGCAGTACCGGATCAATGACCAGCGCGCGGGCGATGAGCACGCGCTGCCGTTGTCCGCCGGAAAGGGCACTGATCTGCCTGTCAGCGAACTCCTCCATATTTACACGTCTGAGTGCTTCCTCGGCACGTTTTCGATGTGCTCGGGTGACGCGATGAAACAGACCGATTTCGCCGTACAATCCCATGGCGACGACGTCGATGACCTGCAGGGGAAAAGAAAAATCGAGGTCGGCATACTGCGGGACGTATCCAATGCTTGCGCGCAGGGAGCCGAGCGCCGCGGGCTCGCGGCCCAGCGTGCGGACGGTTCCGCGGGACGGCGTCAGCAGTCCGAGCGCGGTCTTGACCAGCGTGCTCTTACCGGATCCGTTCGGTCCGATGATGCCCCAGAAGCTGCCCTCGGGGATGCTGAAGCTGATGTTTTCGAGGGCGGGCAACTGGTCGTAGTGCACGGTGACGTTCGAAAACGTGATGGCATTCTTCGGATCCGTTCCGCCGGTATTTGCTGAAAGGTCTGTGTTCATTGCAGCACCCGCATCATTTCGTCAAGATTGTAGCGCATGAGCGGCACGTACTCTTCTGCGGTCTGCTCGCCGCCAATGGGATCAAGCAGCGCCACCTTCGCACCGGTCTCCTCGGCGAGGACATCCGCGGCACTGCTGGATTTGCGGATGTCGGCGAAAACGGCACTGACCTGCCGACGCTTCATGAGCTCGATGAGATCGCTCATCGCACGTGCGGATATTTCGCGTCCGGGTGTGGCCTCGATCACTCCCTCCTGTGTGAGGCCGTACCGTCTGGCGAAGTATACCCACGAGCTATGATCCCCGATGAAGCTGCGCCTGCGCAGCGTTGACATGCGCCGGGAGATCTCGCGGTCGAGCAGCGCCAGTTCGGCGGCATACGCATCGGCGCGTCGCGTGAACGCAGTGTCGAGCGAGGGCAGCACGGCGGAAAGGGAGGCGGCGATGCGACCGACGGCATGTCGCGCAAAGACGGGATCAAGCCACAGATGGGGATTCCCCGCACTGTGGTCGTGTCCGTCGTGTTCGTTTCCGTCATGATTGTGCCCGTCGTGATCGTGTCCGTCACGGTCGAGCCCTGTGGGGCCGTCGTCATCCTGCCTCCCGGATTGCAGCAGCTCATGCCCTTCGCTGAGACGCAGAATCCGTGTATCCTCTCCGAGATTGGCGAGCAGTTCCTCGTCCCAGTACTCAAGCCCCGCTCCCATCAGCACGACCAGACGTGCGTCGCTGGCCGCACGGAGCTGCCGGGGACGCAGTTCAAAGGTGTGGGGACTCGCACCCGGAGGTACGATGACCACGACGTTGATATGCTCGCCGCCCACCTGGCGGATCCAGTCACCGAGCGGTGCAATGCTGGTGACCACTGTCGGCCTGTTCTGCTCCGTGTCGGGAACGCAGCCCACGAGGAGGAGGATGGAAAACAAAAACCCGAGATATGCGAGCACCCTGCGCATGGGACGGCTGACCTGGTCGTTGAATCGATGCATGTCATGCATGTGCATCATTCAAAATACACCGAAGCGCGCAGATTGTGAAACGAAAGCCTCGGCGTCGGGGCCCGCTGCGGGATGCTGGAGCCGCGCTCCTTACTGAACATGCCGTGAATCGGGTCGCCGCGTTTTCATTTTCGCATTGCTCGGCGTATTTTTCATTGATCCGTTGCTATCGCCTAATTCAACATGAGGACTTTGATCATGAGAGATCGTTTTGCTTCAGCCCCCGCACGCAGCATGATGATGACACTGGCCGTCGTTCTTCTCTGCGCCATGTCGCTATCCGCGCAGACGTGGACGTGGAAGAATCCGCTTCCCCACGGTGTCACGAACAACAGCATTCAGCGGCCCGCGGCTGATCACATCGTCATCGTTGGCGACCAGGGGCGCATTATCCGCTCCACCGACGACGGCATCACCTGGGATCTGACCGAAAGCAACACGACGATTTCCTTCCATGACCAGAGCTTCTGGGACGACGAGTACGGCTGGGCCTGCGGAGAAAACGGCATCATTTCGCGCACCACCGACGGCGGAAAAACCTGGCAGCGCCAGAACACCGGCACCAACAAGCGCGTTTATGCCATCAATTTTTTCAGCCGCGAGGTCGGCTGGGCCTGCGGTGTCGGCGGCCTGATTCTTCACACCACCGACGGCGGTGAGACCTGGATAGACAAATCATACAGCGAACCGTTCTTCCTGCGTTCGATCTATTTCGACGACAGCAAGCGCGGATGGGCGATGGGATGGAACGGACTCATCCTCGAAACGACCAACGGCGGCACCTCCTGGATCAAGAAGGATTTCGATCTGCCGGGCAACCCCGAATACATTTATTACGTCAATGATCGCGTGCGCTTCATCTGCGGCGGGAACGGCCTGATGCTGAAAACCACCAACCGCGGCGAGGAGTGGGATATGATCGAAACCGGCACCGGTGTGACACTGATTTCGATGTACTTCGTCGGAGACAAGGACGGCTGGGCCATCGGGAAGGGCGGCGTCATCATCAAGACCACGGATGCGGGAGAAACCTGGAACAAGGTGGCGTCCGGTACCAGCAGGGATCTGATGGATGTTTCCTTCAGCGATTACGGTACAGGCATCGCGCTCGGTGTCGAGGGCACGCTTCTGCGCTCCGAAAACTGGGGTGATACCTGGACCAGCGTTTCAAAAGGGCCGCGGTCTTCCTACTACCAGATCGAATTCAACGGCAGCACCGGCTGGGTGGCTGGCAGTGACGGAACGATTCAGCGGTCTTCTGACGTGGGCGACACATGGACGGAAGTAACCGTTTCCGATGCGATCGAACTCAGTGACATCGCCATGTTCAGTGAGATGACCGGACTCGCGGTCGGCTTCGGCGGCTATATCGCACGCACCGCCGATGGCGGCCTGAGCTGGACTGCAGTGCAGCAGGGAAAGAATTTCAACATCAACAGCGTCGACGCGAACGATGCTGGCGTGGCGATTGCCGTGGGGAATGAAGGTCATGCCTGGCGCTCGACCGATGCCGGCGTGACATGGACGTCATTCATGCTGCCCGAACAGGTGCGCATGCAGGGCGTCACCTATATCGGTGAGGCATGCTGGCTGGTCGTGGGCGACAAGCGCACCATGTATCGTTCCTGTGACGATGGCCTGAACTGGGACAAGATCGATCTCACCTTCCTCGAAGACAGTAACATCGATCTGCTCAGTCCAATGTTCGTCAGCAAGAATACCGGATGGGTCAGCGGTACGCGCGGAACGATTCTCTTCACCGATGACGGCGGACTCACCTGGGGAAGAGGACGCACGAAGCTTTTCCTCCCGATCGCCGACGTCGACTTCTCGGATGAACTCAACGGCATGGCCGTTGGTCCTGAAGGTACCGTGCTGATAAGCAACAACGGCGGACGTACGTGGACGAAGATGGACCGTGTCGCCGACGTCGGACTGATGTCGGTCAAGGCCATGACGCGCAAACTGCAGTGGGTCGTCGGACACAACGGAACGATTGTCCGCTGCGACTGGGAGTGATGCGCATCGCATGATCCGCGTTCTCGACCTCACGAAACGGTTCGACGATTTTACGGCGGTCGACCATGTAACACTCACCGTGGAGCCCGGGGAAATCCTGGGCTTTCTCGGTCCGAACGGTGCGGGGAAGTCCACCACCGTCAAAATGCTTACCTGCATGATGCAGCCCACGCAGGGGACGGCGGAGATCGCCGGTTTCGACATCCAGCGGGATCCGATTGAGGTGAAGCGGCGTATCGGATACATCCCCGAGAGCGGGGCGATGTACGAGACACTCACTCCCGCGGAGTATCTCGATTTCGTGGCAAGCCTCTATCATCTCAATCCCGAGATGGCCCGATCGCGATTCAACGATCTTCTCGATATTTTCGGCATCCTCGATGCGCGCGACCAGCGGCTCTCCGAACTGTCGAAGGGCATGAAACAGAAAGTGCTCATCGCCTCCGCGCTGCTGCACAGTCCCGACGTGCTCTTCCTCGATGAACCGCTGAACGGACTCGACGCGAACGCGGCCATGGTGGTGAAGGAACTCCTGAAAAAACTCGCCGCGCAGGGAAAGACCATCTTCTTCTGTTCACATATTCTCGAGGTCGTCGAACGCATCTGCACGCGCATCATCATCGTCGACAAGGGACAGCAGATCATTTCCGGCACATCGGAGAGTATCACGCGCGAGACAGACTCAGCTTCATTCGAGGATGCCTTCAGCCGCATCACCGGGATCCGGGACGTGGGTGAACTCTCAGACGACTTTCTGGCCGCTCTGGAGCGTGTCTGATGACAGACCGCATCCTGCGCAGGCTTGACATCGAGCCGGAGCAGTTCCGTGCTCTGCTGCGCACCTCGCTCCGTATCGATTTTCGTACGGGCCTGTTCGCAACACGGCGGAAGAGCAACAAGCGCCGATTCCCCGGGCTCTGGCAGATCGCTGTTTTTTACGGCTTCCTCGGACTGATGCTGAGTTTCATCATCCTCACCGCGGGCAACATCTTTTTTTCCGGCACGGTCGTGATGAGTGTCGTAATGATCGCTGTTGCCTCGTCCATTCTGGTGGAATTCCAGTCCGTGGTCATCGCGCCGGAAGACTATCACATGCTCGCCCACCGACCGGTTTCATCACGCACGTATTTCGCTTCGCGGCTTGCGAACATGCTTGTGTACGTCGGTGTCATCGCCGCCGCCGTCGGTGCGGTTCCGGTTGCGGTATTCATGTTCGTCGACGGATTTCGTCCCGTCCTCGCTGTCATGGCGACTGCGGGCATTGCCGTCTCCGCCGTTTTCACCGCGATGGGCATCGTTTTCCTCTACGTCAACATGCTCCGCTGGGTACATCCACATCGGCTGCGCCGTGCGTTTTCCTACCTGCAACTGGTGCTGTCGTTCATGCTCTACGGCAGCGGTATCCTGTTTTCCTCGATGTTCAATGCGGGAGTCGTGTCGAACGTCCAGCTCACGCATGAGACCTGGATGCTGGCCCTGCCGCCGACCTGGTTTTCCAGCCTCATGTGCCTCCTCGAGGGCGGTCACATCTGGTTCGATTTTGCATCGGTGCTTGTGGGATTTGCAATCACGGGTATTCTGCTCGCATATGCGTATGCAACCATGTCGCTGGAGTACGCGGGCATGATCGCACGGCTCAGCGAGAGCGGGGAGAGGCGCGGGACAGGTCGTCCGACGCGCGTGGTGTCCCTGCCGATGTTCACCCGCAACGAAGCGCGAGCGGCGGCCCTGCTCGTGCGCAATCAGTTCAAGCACGATCAGAAATTCCGCATGTCTGTTCTCGCCATCGTGCCGCTGACCATTCTGTATCTCATTGCGGGACTCAGCGGTGGCGACGGAATGGCGGATCCTTTTGTCAATCCGGCCCTGCACGTGGAGCAAACGAACCTGCTGTACTTCGCCATGGCCTTCTTCCCGGTGCTGCTGCTCGCCTCGCTCGGTCGCAGCG
Source organism: uncultured Ignavibacteria bacterium (assembly GCA_913061095.1). GTDB lineage: Bacteria > Bacteroidota > Ignavibacteria > SZUA-365 > SZUA-365 > BM516. Next base: position 91,980 of record CAJXVM010000002.1, on the reverse strand, counting down.
ACTCGTGGCAGGCCTCGTGGATCTTTCATGCGACGCCGTCGGACAAGGGTCGCATCGTGCTGGCCGTCAAGGACGTGCTCGTAGTGTTTTTCATCCTGCCTTATGTTCTTGCGCTCGGCGTGCTGTTCCTGTTTTACTTTGAATCCCTGCAGCATGTCGTGCTGCACGTCTTCATCCTCAGCATGCTTTCGCACCTGATTCTGCAGACACTGGTGATGATCTATCCCCACCTGCCGTTCTCTCGTCCCGTGCGGAAGGGCGAACGGACGGCGCATATTTTCATCGGCATCATCATCGCCGCGATCGTCATGACCGTGATCATCAATATCCTCGCCTATCTGATTTATCCTTCCGCGGTCGCCACGGGAATTACCCTGCTCGCGCTCGCCGCAATGACGCTTGTTTTCGAACGCGTCGCCGCCGAGCGCGTGCGTCGCAAGACCCGCCTCCTGCAGTTCGGTCATTGAATCTTTTCCCTTCCGGGTGTGTTATTTTCCTGGGTCAGTATCCATCACTGCACGGCGGATGGCCGCATAAGCCGCCGAGCAGATTGATTCCCTCGCATCGCTGCATGTTTGCGGAAAGAAGCACATCCCGGCAGCCACCGTTAGGCTTCCCGTCGCGTCCTGCACGATCGCCGAGGTTTTTAAAGAGATCAGAGCCATCCATCATAAAACAGAGGATCACATCATGAAGCAACTCGCGATGTTCGTTATTGCATTCATGCTTGCCGGCGCGATTTCCCTGCATGCGCAGGAGGAAAAAAAGGAACTGGAAGACGGCTGGCACAACTCGCTCGTGGCCGGACTGAATCTCACGCAGGTCAGTCTGCACAACTGGACACAGGGCGGAGAGAACACCGTGGCATGGACATTTCTCACGAACGGGAAATTCCTGTACAAGCAGCCGAACTGGAAATGGAACAACTCCCTGAAAATCACCTACGGCAAGACAAAACTCGGAGATTCGGACTTTGAGAAGTCGGAGGACGAACTGTTCTGGGAGAGTCTTTACTCACGCAACATCGGCTGGAAAATCGATCCCTACGTTGCCAACCAGTTGCGCACCCAGTTCGACGACGGCTACACTGTGACGGAAGACGCTGACACCGGTGAAGAAATCCGCACGCTGTCGTCAGGAACCTTCGATCCCCTGTACCTGATACAGTCCGCCGGTTTTACCTACTCGGTTGGTGAGTCGTTTTTCACCCGGGCCGGTATCGCCTTCAAGGAGACCTTCTCTTCAGCGGAATACGGATACGCGGATGATCCCGACACGGAAAATGAAGTGGAGGATTTTCGTTTTCAGACGGGTATTGAGTCTGCGACAGGCGTGAAGTTCACCGTCATGGAGAACATCATGTACACTTCGCAGCTCAATCTCTTCTCCGCCTTTGACCAGCTCGACGTGTGGGACGTGCGCTGGGACAATACGCTGACCGCCAAGGTCAACGACTACGTCAACGTGTCGCTCAACGTGCTGCTCGTGCACGAAATCGCCCAGACCCGCCGCACGCAGGTCAAGCAGGCGCTGGCGCTCGGGCTGCGGTACTCGATTTTGTAAACACGTTGTTTGTCCATTCCGCGGTATCGAGCAAGGCATGCGAGACTGATCGGAATGGAAAAGTGCAAAGTGCAAAGTACAAAGTGCAAAGTCTGATCCGATAAGACTTTGCACTTTGCTCTTTGTACTTCTTGCTGGATCCGCACAGTGGTCTGTGAATTCCTTACCGCACCACAATCCCCCTCACCATCGTCGTAACCTCGCCGGTCCTCAGCTCACGCGCGATCATGCGCAGCATGTACTGTCCCGCAGGGAGTGTGCCGAGATCGAGCGGGTGGCTGTGTGCACCGGCCATGCGCTGCAGCGAGGCGCTGCGCAGCACTTCGCGTCCGAGCTGGTCGTACATCAGGAAATGCACGTTGTGTCCGTTGCCCGGAATACCGCCAAGCCTGTAATCGATCGTCGTCACGCCGCCCGCGGGTGCGGGACTCGGGTAGTTCTGTCCCAGCGCGTAGTCGCCGGCCGCGGCATCATCGAGTGAATGCACGCTCGTCACGACGGGAAAATGCGCGCTGTCGGAAAACAGGAAAATCCGCGACTGAAACGCCTCGAGATCGAAGCTGAACGAGGCGAGCTGTTCTGTGGTGACCAGGAAGGTCGAATCTACGCTCATATCGTTCAGGTAGTAGGTGCGCCCCGGTTCCAGGGGCTTGCTGACGTCGAGGTCGCTCTGCACGATGTTGAGCGTCACCGACACCGGCACGTCGCGGAAGTTGGCGGCCGTGATGAAATTCTGATCCGTGAAGGGACGCAGGAAACTGTACACGCCCGAAGTGCCGTTCTGCACGCGGTTGATCAACGGGGAGCGCAGCGACGGATACTCACTGCGCAGCGACACGAGCTGCGCATAGAAAGGAAGCAGATCTGCGCGCGGCGGAAAGGTGAAGTCGATGCGGTCTCTGCGGCCCTGCCAGCCGACCTCCTGTCCCGCATAGATTAGCGGAATGCCGGGCGCGGTCATCATCACCACGGTGCCCGGCTTCGTGCGATCGACATTGCTGCTGAAGATCTGTGCGATTCGCTCCTCGTCGTGATTCTCCAGGAAGCGGAAATAATGCGCATTCGCGCCGGAGTAATGATTGTAGCGTTCGTTGGGAGAGTAGTTCGACGTGCGGTCATGGAGAGCCCCGATGCCGCCGCCGCTGAGTGTGGACTTGATCTCCCCGTACCAGCTCCAGTCATACCCGGCATCCATCGCGCCGCCGCCGTCGGCATAGTTCACTTCACTGCCGGGTCCGGTGCCGTCGGTCTCCCCGAGGATGAAGGCCTCGGGTTTGATGCGCTTGATTTCCTCGCGGAACGGCCGCCACCAGGTCTGCTCACCGTATCGGTTCTGTGGTCCCCAGTACACATCGAGCCGGAAACCGTCTGCACGCCGGTCGACCAGCCAGTAGCGATACACATCCATCATGGCTTCGCGCGTTTCGATGTTGGCGAGGTTCAGGTTCGCCAGCGTCCAGTTGGAGTAACGCGCGTAAAGGGGATAGCTGTTTTCCTCCACGACCGACTGCCCGAGTCCGCGGTCACCGCCGATCACGCGGTTCTCGATGAAGGGACGATAGATTGAATAATCGCCCCAGTCGCGGATGTCATTCACCCAGGGGTGCGAACCGCCGACGTGATTCGGTGTGATGTCGAGGATGACGCGGATATCGTTGGCGTGACAGGAATCCACGAGACGGTCGAAGTCCGTGAGCGTGCCGATGGATTCATCCACGGCGTAGAAATCGATGATGTTGTATCCGCCGTTGAAGGAATTGATGCTGCCGGGATTATCCATGATCGGCATCAGCCACAGCGTGTTGATGCCCAGCTGTTTCATGTGGGGAATGCCGTCGATCACGCCCTGCAGATCGCCGTCGCTCGAAAAGGCCGGGACGAACACCTCGTACACGATGGCGTCCCGCACCCAGGAGGGATTGCCGTTGAGGCGCGAAAGCGTCGGTGTGCCGTCCGCTTCCGGCACGGTGATGTAATTGCGCGCGTAGGCGGAATTCTGATCATCGTCGGTGGCCTCGAGGCGGATGAAGTATTCACCCGGCGTGGAAGGGATGGGGATGGATATCACCGGACCGGTCTGGTCGACATTCAGTGCTTCGGGATTGAGAGCGTCCTCTGACACCCAGCGGAAGTCGAGGGGATCGCCGTCGGGATCGGTGCTCGCGGCGGCATTGAGATTGATCGTACCGCCTGAGACGCCGAGCTGAATAATGGGACGCGGCGTGTGATCGACGATGCGATGCAGGATAAGATCCTGTGTGGAGACGCTCTCACCGTCCTTCATCCCGTATGCGCGGAAGACATTGTCATCCTCGAGCAGCGTGGCGGTGATGCTGAACAGGTCGCCCGTGCGGTCGGCGGCCGTGCTGTCGCTGCCGTCGCGCACGACGATAACGTCGGTGATCGTGGTATCGGTGAGGCGTCCGTCAATCCGCACCTGTTCGCTGTACACGTGGGGATTGCTGCGTGTCAGCCACTGCATCGGCGCCGCCTGTACGATGAAGACGGTGGAGTCGCTGCTGCTGTGGTCTCCCGGTTCCGCGCCGACCACGACGACCGAATGTTCGCCGTCCTGGAGCGGTGGAAGTGTGAAGCGCAGGTATCCCGTCGCGGGATCATAGGCCGATCCGAAGGAAGAGAGTCGCACGCCGTCGATGAGAATATGCGACGCTCCAGTGTCAATGCTCGATCCGACGGCGGGAAAGACCTCGGCAACGAGTTCGGGGGTTGCCGTGCGCACAATGGCGCCGGGCAGGGGCTGCACGTGGAATACCGTCGGCCGCCGCACATGAACGATGCTGTTTTCGAAGGAGTCGTAGGTGCGCGGATTCAGCGGATCGGAGAGCCAGCCGCCGGAGTTACCGCCCTCGTTGAACTTGTACTGGTAGGAGCCGCCGGGACCGGACCCGCCACCGACCTCGAGGCGGACGGTTTTCGTCCAGCTCCCGTCGGACTGCTTGTCCATCGTCCATCGCGAATCGGGATTGATGATCCCGTTGGAATTATCCGCCCAGTTGTTGAATTCGCCCGGCAGATGCACGATGCTCGGGCTGCCGGTCGGGAAGTAGCGGAAGGTCACGTCCACGCTGTCCTGCGCCGTGGCCGTGCCGGCCAGCGCGAACAGCACTGCAATCGATATCAGAATACGCATGTGAGTAGTATCTGTGTGTCACAATTTCAGATAATGCCACATTATGCACATTCCGCCATCACGGGGCAAGGGGGAAACCCCACGCGTGAGCGTGGGGCTGGGCCATGCACGCTCTGCCCACCCAGCAGATAGCGTTCACCCGACGCGTGAGCGTGGGGATGTGCACGCGTTCCCCGACATGTCACCACATGGAGATTTAACATAAACTAAAATCCCCACTGCGGAGTTTTAACACACCCTAAAATTCTACCAGGGCAGTTTTAACCTATCCTAAAAATTGCTTCATTCAATTTTAACACACCCTAAAATCTTGAAATCCAGCCGAAAACGGGTGATTTTGAATCCCTACGGCGGTTGGGAGAGGCTTCGCCCCTCAACCACACGCTTACGCGTCTAGCTACTGCCATCTGCTATCTGCTGTCTGCTGTCTCCAATCCATGGTACTCCAGGAACGTCCGCACGCCATCCTTCCCCATGTACCGTTCGAGGATGCGGGGCTCGGTGCGGGTGAGGTCGACGAGGATGAGTCCATCGAGCACATTCGAAAAGTCGGGGTCGATGTTGAAGCCGAGCAGCATTCCGCCCAGCTTGAGGTACTGTTTGAGGAGGATGGGGATGTCCGTGTGATCCTCCTCGATGTCGGCGATCAGGGACGACAGGTCGGCGAGGTCACGAATGACGGTGGACATCGTCTGGGGATCGAAATCCTTGATGCGCCCGGCGGTGGGTGGCGTTTTCGGGCGCACGAGGTGCGCGCGCGCGTCCATGGAACTGCGCCGCAGGAACTCCACCAGCAGCTGCTGCGAGGTGCTGCTGTAGGCGCTGTTGATGCTGACCGGACCGAAGAGGTGTCTGTACTTCGGGTTCCGCACGACGTATGTGCCGATACCGCGCCAGAGCAGCATGAGCGGGAGGAATTGGCGCTGGTACTCCTGGCGCACGAAGCTGCGTCCCATCTCCAGCGCGGGTGAGATCTGCTTGAGCAGGCGTTTGCGGATGTTGAACAGCGTCCGCGTGTAGATTCCGTTTTTGCCCTCGCTCGCGAGAATACGGTCAGTCTGTCCCAGCCGGTAGGCCGCTGCGATTTCACCCGTGTTGTCATCCCAGAGGAACAGGTGCAGGTAATGCGCGTCGAAGCGGTCGAGGTCGATGTCCGCGCCGGTGCCTTCGTTGTTGGCGCGGAAGGTGATTTCGCGCAGGCGCCCGATTTCGCGCAGTCCCGCGGGAATGGCATCCGCCGGGGCGACGTATACGCGGAAGTGTTCGTGGGTGACGAGCAGGGCGTCCGCCGGCAGGGCGGCGATTTCGCTGCGTACCGTGGGCATGTCTGGCTGTGGGATGACGGGTTGCTGTGCGGGACGGAGTGCAACGGGATCGTCAGATGCGGGAGGCCAAACGGCCGTGCGGATCGAGGCGCCGGCTGCCGCGGCTTCGGGACGCTGCATTTCCGTGCGGATGCGGAGGTAGGCGGTGACGTCACCCGGGGTTTTGAAGCGCGCGAGGCGCTCGGGGGTGATGACGGGACCGATATGCGCCCGCGTTTCGAAACCGCGTTTGTTGACGAATTCATAGGGGAGGCGGGCGGTGCGCAGCAGGGGGTGCACGAGTCCGAGCGTCTGGAACAGCGGTCCGTTGTGTCCCTCGAAGTATACCGGCAGCACGGATGCGCCCGAGCGCTGCACGAGGCGTCCGATGCTCTTGCTCCATGGCGGATCACTCACGCGTCCCCGGCGCAGATCGAGATGCGACACTTCTCCTGCCGGAAAGACCCCCAGCACACCGCCGTCGCCGAGCCACTCAAGGGTCTGCTTCATGGCAGCGAGGTTGGCGCGGACGGACTGCTCGCTGCCGAAGGGATCAACGAGGATGAACAGCTCGCGCAGCTGGCGGATCTGTCCGAGAATGAAATTCGCCATGATGCGAACGTCGGGCCTGCGGCGCTTGAGGATGGACGCGAGGAGGAGTCCCTCCACGCCCCCGAAGGGATGATTGGACACGACGACCAGGGATCCTTCCACGGGAATGCGGTCGAGCGCCTCCTCATTCACCGTGCAGGATGCACCGAGGGTTTGCAGAATTCTGTTTTCCGCGCTGACGGCGGCGTCGATGCGCTCAGACGCTTCGGCGATGGCGCTGAGCCGATTCAGCGCGAGCGAGCGCTCGATGCCGGGCCGCAGTGCGCGGAACATCGCGTTCATGACAGGATTTTCGTGGCTGAGTTCAAGACTGAAGCGGTTTTCGATCTGGCGGAAGGCGATCATGGGGCAGCACCGGATAGTGGGAGCGAAATGAACATTCCTTCAAATCGGTGTGAAAGATGTGAAACGGCGGTTATTCATGTGTTACGGTAATGTGTGCTTTGTGTTGGGGAATGGCCTCCGGGATCCCCGTATGGGAAAAATGCAGAAAACAGAGTGTCCGTTTTTGAAACGATTGTGTATTGTGTTCCCTAGTTAGATCATGAAAAAACAGAATTTTGCTGTTTGACTGTGTATTCAGTTCCATATTCAGGTAGTATTTTCCGCCGCACTAGGGAAAACAGTTCTTGACTGTATGGAAGTCATTACGTATTCTTGCTTCCGAATGGTTAAGCAAAACAGAATCTGCTAATCTGATAATGAACACAATACAATCATTCTATCGCAGCATGATGGAGAACGGGACGCGGTTGATGCGGGCCGGATGGGGAGACGGGGACTCGGGAGACGGTCCGGCCGGGGAACGGGGACTACTGAAAGCATGCCGCGTCGCGCAGGTCCTGCCGCGATGGAATGCATCCGCATGCGGGGAGTCCCCGTGGTTCGGAAGCGGGAGCGCCGGGGAGGCGGCGGCACGCGGTTGCTGCGCCGATGAGGGGAACACCGGCGGCGATGGGAGAATCGCACGTGTAAGCTCCGACCGGATCACGGGGGCAGGCGGATGCCAAACAGGCTGCCCCCACGGTTGCGGCAGCGCCGCGCGGAATGCCGGACGCACGGAGGGAGGGTGCGTCGCAGGGAGCGGCATCGCGTTCGCAGGCGGCTGCAGCGCCTCGGTACTGCCGGCTGTGCTGTGGGGCGTTATCCACTCCGGAGGCTGAGAGCGCGGGGGCGCTCTCGTCTGCCGGACTTAAAATACTCCATATGGGACAAGCATCATGAACACGCATCTTCGATCTTTTCTTTTCGCTCTTCTGATCCCGCTGCTCGTTTTCGTCTCCTGCCGGAAGGACGAGCCTGCGCCCGCTGAGCCCGATCCGCCCGCCGTCGTCCCGCTCGACACCACCAGCCATGAGTTCGTCTGGGAGTTCGATACTGTGGCCATGCAGTATTCGATGATTCACGGCGTCGCCGCCGTGGCGGAAGATGACATCTGGGTTTCGGGACAGTTTGATGGGTATAACCCGGAGTGGGACACTCATGATGTCGTTGGAAACGCGGCGCACTGGAACGGACGTGAGTGGACAATGCACGGGTTCAATGTACTGGGGGATGATCACTGGTATCCGCTTGACGATGCAAAGGCACTCGGTCCCGACAACATCTGGATCTGCGGCGGTTCGCCGTTTCGATGGGACGGAACACGATGGAAAGCATACGATTATGACGGCTTCGTATTCGGAAGTGGGATCACTGATATCTGGTCATCGAAGGATCAGAAGCATGCCTGCGCGGTGGGATACAGGCGCTCCTGTGTGCTGTATGCGCCTGAATCCGACAGCTTCGAATGGTTTGACATGCCGCGGGATGAGCATTTCTATGACGTGAATGGAAAAGAAGACGGGACGATATACATCGCCGGCGGGAATCCGGACCTGGGAGACAGCCACATTTATCGTATCCATCCGGACAGGACTGTTGAAACATGGCTGACGCTGGAGAATTACCTGGTCTACAATACATGGTTTCTGCGGGACACCCTTTTTCTCAGTTCCGAGGATATGATATACCAGCTCGCGGTAGAGGAAACAAATCTGCTCTGGCCTGTCACGCGGGCGTCGGGCACGATATGCGACGTGGAAATGAATGCACCGAACAACATCATCGCGACGACGCAGTACAATACATTTCTGCACTACAACGGCTCGACCTGGAAGGAGATTTCCTATCCCTATCCAAAGGTCGTTACGGTTACCGATCTTGATATCGCCGGGCGGCACGTCTACATCGTCGGCTATACGCCCGAGCAATACTGCCTTGTCATACACGGGACGCGCCTGTAAGGAGCAGCGCTGCGTCTTCAGGGAGAACCAAAAACACTCATCATCTGGGAGGATGTCATGAAACACACACCACTGCGCCTGCTCGCCATACTCTTCTGGCTGATTCTGCTTCGGGGACTGCTTGTCGCACAATCCGTGCCGCAGGTCGAGCATAGCCGGACCATGCACCAATACATTGTTCGCGAGGCGGCAGATTTGCTGCAACGCGAAGATCCGGGGATGTACATGCGCATCAGGGAGCATCTCGGAACCGAAGACCCGGGCAGCGTGCCCTGGCAGGTACAGACCATCATGGCCGGTGCCTGGCGTGAAGACTGTGAGGATATCATCTACGGGTATGGAGGACCCGATGCGTCCATGCAGCCGCCAATTGTCATCAACAGACCCGGTCCCTGCTTCGATGTCGTCTACGATGACTTTCGCGAGGAGATCATCAATTCACAGGATGTCAAAGATGGACTGGTGACCATCACGCATTTCTGGAATCCGAACGCATCCGACAACTACATCGAGAAAAACGGGATGAAGGTCGTCGGCACCGGCATCGTGGAATGTCTGACCACGAACAGGCAGAGCATCATGATCAGGACACCCGTCAACGCCTGGGACAAGGTGCAGAAACTCTATCGGCCCATGGGGGAAGCGATTATCGATCGCTGGTGGACGGAGCAGGACAGGATGTACGACGCACAGAACAATCTTGTCTGTGTTCTTCCGATACGTGTCCTTCCGACGCAGTTCGTGCGCTGGCGGTACAATACACTCACAGAACTATACAATACCGGGATGTGTGCGGTTATGTTTCCGGGTGAATCACATTGGCGGAACGTCGTGCTGACAGAGAAACAGCGAGATCGATACGTCTGGCAGATCCTCGGCCGCATGTGTCATCTGCTTGCAGACATGAGCGTGCCAGCGCATACGCACAAGGATATGCATATTGGCAATCTCAATATCACAAAGGATGTTGAAAAGTGGGATGTGAGTGTGGGCAGTGTGACCATCACCGTCGAGGATGCCGACAGCTACGAAACCTGGATCGGGAATCCGATCAACGCCTGGTGGACGGCGGATCGTATTCAGGCAGGACTCGTCGACCTGACAAATGTGCAGGATCCGCTGTATCATCTCATGATCACGATGCGTAATCTGGCGGCGAGCTATGCATCCGACGATTTCGACGGTACGGGAGACGATCGCGGTACTCCGCGCTATCTGTCGCAGATCCCGCAGCGCTACAACCTTCCGGTGAATCAGCAGATGACGATTCTCAAGCGGAGTATGATGTGCAACATCCGCGACAATACGCTGCCCTACGCCATCCGGGCCACGGCGACGCTGCTGCACTGGTTCGCTTCGCAGCTGCAGATGCAGGAGACCTATGAAGTGCGTAATGTCGGTGCGGCGGGGTACGATGATTTCTTTGTCCGCCATAGCTTCACCGATCCTTTCCCGCGTACAGGCACGTTATCTGGAACACCCTTTACGAAGAACGTAGGTGACCCCCTCTCACTGCGATCCCATATTGAACCACATCCCGTCACCGAGGCAAAATTCAGGTACTGGTCCGACGATCAACATGGAATTACCACAAAACATCAATTCGATGATTTTGTGGCTGAAGATCTTGATGAGGTATTGGCTGAATATCGATCATCACACACATACCAATCACCACTGCTTGCAAACCGCGATGAACTGGGAAATGTGCTGCACACGGTGTATCCCACGTTCCGGAATCCATGGCGGGTCCACGCAAATACCGTTACCGATTGGGGAATGACTCAGCCGGATGTATTCGAGGAATACATCCCGCAGTCCTCGGTGATCTCCAACGGCGGCATGTTTCTTGACTGCTACGATCCCACGTCTCCCGCCAAGGGCTACTACTCCATCCGCGCATCGTACCGGCTCGAAGGTGGATCGCTGGCGCACAAGGCAGATGCGCTGAGCGTTGGGGACTATGCGTTCATCGACTGGGAGACGATCGATGCGGCACTGTATGAGGATCCACGTGACGGCATGAATCCTCCGGATCCGTCTTATCCCTTTCCGGAGGAGTATGACACGCGCATCGTAGATTTTGCTTCGCCGCATGCCATCGTGAATGCGCACTACAAGGCGCATCGCAGTGCGGCACAGGTTGCCGCGGCTCCCACGCGCATCAATTCACAGCGGAAAGTCGCGCTCGATGACGCTGCGACGCATCACGCAGTGTATGAGAGCAGCGGCCGCATCTGGTACACCCGCAGCACGGACAACGGAGCGACATGGTCTGGCGAGGAGCTGGTAAGTGCGAGTGGGCTGGAGGCTGCGCGTCCGTGTATTGCCGCCAGCGGTCAGACGGCATGGGTGACCTACGTCGCCGACGGCATGATCGTGCTTCGCATCAAGGCGGGCCGCGGCTGGCAGACAATTTACATGGCGCCTGTCGGTATGGCACAGGAAGCGACTCCCGTCGTTGCGGTGCTTGATGACTACGAGAACTGTACCGCAGGCGGACATGTGATCTGCGTCGTCTGGGAGGATGACCAGGTGCTCAAGTTTACGATACTGAACGAAACAAGAGTACTGGTGGATGATCAGGTGCTCATTCGCGGTCATCGCAATACACTGTCGGTCGATCAGCCCCGCTATCCGAGCATTGCCGCAAGCACGATGCCGTTCACCGTGACGTTTTTCGATCATGGCTTTCATGTCGCGTGGATTGAAAACGGATCGATTTTCTACTGTCAGCTCGGTGTCGATCGCCGCTCATCCATGCTCAGGATCACCGGCTGGATGCCGGGAGGGACAGCGGTGAAAGAACAGGTGCATGCGCGCACCGGCAGTGTCGGCGCCCTGTATCCCGCCCGTCACGCGCCCAGCATCGCAGTATCCGAGCTCGGCACGGTGCATGTCGCCTTCGACGTGGTATCATCCTGGTCGCCGTGGCCGAATATCGGCGTGGCGCCCGGAGCGAACAGTACTTTCGTGCTTCGCGAACGCACGCGTCCCTCGCTCTTCGGCCCGAGCTGGAGGACAACGGCCACAATCGTCAGCACGCAGAATACAGGGACTGGACTCTGCCTTCCGACGATCGGTGCCAAGATCGCAAACAGCATCAAAGGCGTGAAGAGCACATCGCTGCGGATCGCATACAATGACAGGCCGGGACGTCTGGATGTCGCGCGTCTCGACGGATTCATGGATATCCGTCCCCACGAGGACGGTCAGGATCCGAGCATGACGGTCTGGTCCGGTACGGACGGTGGCCTTCTGGATCTGTATTCCGCGGATGCATCCGCACCGTACGACTGGTATCTGCATGCATCGACGAATCATCTTGCCAGGGAAGGGGAGGGAAGGCTGCTGCGTCAGCGGCAGATCCTTCTGACAGACGGGGAATCACGTGCTGCGCTGGGGATCTCGGACCCGCGACTGTCGGGAGACATGGGTGATGAGTTGTCTCTGCTCTGGGACCCCGCGCACGATTCCCTGCGCATCGGTATCAATTGCACGCTGCCTGAAAAAATGCGCACTGCCGTCTTCACTCCATCAACGGGTGCGCATCTGCGCATGGATGTGGAGACGTTCGGTGAGGATGCACCATCCACGCAGTCCGAAGTGCTGCTGCGTGTGCACGACGCCGAGACGCACGAGGCGCTGCGGACAGTCAGCCTTCCCGTGCAGGGCTTCGCTTCGGCGGCGGCGGTCGCCACGCAGGATATCGATCTCTCCGCGCTTGCAGGGACGGCGATGTATTTCACGGCGGATGTGCATGCCGCCGGTGAAAACTGGAGTGTCGCCGTGGCCGACCGCTATATGCGGATAGACGATGCAGCCGCTGACGAACTGCGTAAGGATACGGCACCGCTCGCCCGTCGTCCCGTACTTCATCAGAATCATCCCAATCCATTCAACCCGTCCACAGCGATATCCTTCACCGTGTATGATCGTGCCCGGGTGCGGATGTCGGTGTATAACCTTCTCGGCAACGAAGTCGCCGAGCTTGCCGATGGAGTCTACGCGGCGGGACGGCACGAGTGCCGCTTCAATGCTGAAGATCTCCCAAGCGGTGTATACATCTACCGTCTGGAAGCCGACGGGCATACGCTCTCGCGCAGCATGCACCTTCTGAAATAAAAACTGCCGGCAGAACGACCCACCTACCCAACCTACCTCTGCCACGCGGAACGGCTCAGCATTTGCTGGGCCGTTCCGTTTATCCAATCATACTCTCCGGCGACAGCAGCCGATCCAGCTCTTCCTGCGAAAGCAGCTTTTTCTCCAGCACCAGCTCGTAGACGCCGCGGCCGCTCTCGAGGGCCTCCTTCGCGAGGGCGGTGCAGGTCTCGTAGCCGAGGACGGGATTGAGGGCGGTGACGAGTCCGATGCTGTTCTCCACCGTCGTGCGGCAGTGTGCCTCGTTTGCCGTGATACCCTGGATGCAGCGGTAGTCGAGGGTGTGCATGCCGTTCTTGAGCATCTCCATGCTTTCGAACATGCTCTGTACGATGACCGGCTCGAAGACATTGAGCTCCAGCTGACCGCCCTCGCAGGCGAGCGTGACCGTCAAATCGTTGCCGATGACCTTGAACGCGATCTGATTGACCACCTCGGGAATGACGGGATTGACCTTACCCGGCATGATCGATGAGCCCGGCTGCATCGGCGGGAGGTTGATTTCGTTGAGTCCCGCACGCGGACCCGACGACAGCAGACGCAAATCATTGCAGATTTTCGAGAGCTTGACGGCCAGCCGCTTGATGGCGGATGAATACATGATGAAGGCGCCGGTGTCCTGCGTCGCCTCGACGAGGTTTTTCGCCAGCCGAAGGTCAAGCTTGCTGGTGTCGCGGAGATGCACGACGACTTTTTCCTCGTATCCTTCCGGCGCATTGAGTCCGGTGCCGATGGCCGTCGCACCCATGTTGATTTCCAGAAAGAGACGGGCGTTCTCTTCCAGCCGTTCGACTTCTTCCTCCAGCGTGACCGCCCAGGCCTCGAAAGTCTGTCCGAGGGTCATCGGCACGGCGTCCTGCAGCTGAGTGCGTCCCATCTTGATCACACCGCTGAACTGCTCCGCCTTTTTTCTGAAGGATGTGATCAGTTCACGCAGGACATCGAGGAACACCTCGTTGCTGCGCAGCAGGGCGATTTTCACCGCGGTGGGATAAGCATCGTTGGTGGACTGAGACAGGTTCACATGATTGTTGGGGTGTACGACTTTGTAATTGCCTTTCTCGTATCCGAGGATTTCGAGGGCGCGGTTGGCGATGACTTCGTTGGCATTCATGTTGGTGGACGTGCCGGCGCCGCCCTGAATCATATCCACCACGAAGTGCGTGTGCAGGCGTCCGTTGATGATGTCGGTGCAGGCCTGCACGATGGCATCGGCCACGGGCTCGGAGAGCAGTCCGAGATCACGGTTCGCCTCCGCCGCGGCGAGTTTGACGAGGGCGAGTCCCTCGATCAGGGAGGGGAAGAAGCTGATCGGCACGCCGCTGATGTTGAAATTCTCCAGCGCGCGGAGTGTCTGGATGCCGTAGAAGCGCTCATGCGGCACGTCACGGTCTCCGAGCAGATCGTGTTCGCGACGGGTGCGTCCGCTCTCGTACTGCGACGCCACGTTCACGACATGCGTTGTGATTTGCCGCATGCGCCGCGAGATCACGCGCGCCGTGCGCGAGATCACGCGCACACCGATCGAACCGTGCCTGTCGAAGATGGCATCGATCCTGTCCCTGCGCAGTGCGAACACCGTGGCATCGAGCAGGGCGCGGGCGGACGTGGCGTGGGGGGAGTCATCCATCAGCACGCCCTCTCCGAGGAAATCCAGCTTCGAGAAAATCGAAATGCGTTTTTCCTCACCGAACGGAGTGCGTTTGAACAGCTCGATCTCCCCGCTGAAGATGATGTACAGATACTGCCGCTCTGTGTTTTCACTGAACAGCAATTCGCCCTTCTTCACCGTGAGTGTCTCGAACTGCTCGATGACGATATCCTTCTGTTCCGGCGTCAGATCCTCGAACAACTCAATGCCGGCGATAAAATCATGCTTGATGGCGGAATCCATAATGTCTCCTTTCAAATTCAGGCGGTCACGGATCGATGTGATCCATCTTGAAATGTAAGAAATTTGCAGGAAGCATTAGCCCCACGCGTGAGCGTGGGGAGACTGGCAGGAGCAACCATCGAATTTTGCAGTATGCATCAGACCCACACGTGCGTGTGGAACTGGCGCACATGGTTCACAATATTTTCCAATGCATGGAATCCGATCGACGCAAAACGAAGCTGTGTGTTCAGGGGTAATACAAAAAGGGCGCCGTTGCCGGCGCCCGTATGTCACGGTTGTTGATCGGTTTTATTCGTTGTTGACGAGCTTCACTTCGCGCGCGTTTCCACTGTTCTCCGGGAGTCCCAGCGCAGTACGGATGGTGCGGATTTCTTCGCGCAGCATCCTGTTTTCTGCTTCGAGCGACTCCATGCGCGCGGCGTTGGATTCAGCCAGGGTGCGCCGGTACTCATCCATGCGCGCTTCGAGTTTTTTAATGCGGTCGTCCTGGCTGCGGAAAATCTGCACCCATTCGTTCGTTTTCACGCCGATGAGCACATTGACGACGTCGAGTCCGTCTGTAGTCGTTGATGTCAGTGCACGGCCAAGGATCTGCGGCAGTTGGTCTATGCTCAAGTCTTCAGCCTTCACGCCGATCCCGAAACCGTCGTTCTTCCCGGATGCAACAACATAGTCGCCGGCCTCGACACCCCCGCGTACGAGCACAGGGACCTGACCAATGAACGCGACTTTCTCATATTCATCCTCTTTTCCGTCAGGCGGGACGTTGCCGATGACTACCGGCGCCATGGAGACGGACATCACCTGGTCGGCGCCGGTCGTGTTCAGACTGATCTTTCCATTCTTGACGCCGATGATTTGACCAAAAAGAAAATCTTGTTGTGGATCAACTTTCGGCATCCATTCCGCATAGTCGGCACCCTTTGATCCGTATGTGACACCACCATTTTTGCACACGCTCTCAGCTTCCATTCGAGCTGCGACTGTTGCGAGCGACACCCAATCGGTCTGAATCAGGGATGCCCAGTCATTTCGGATTGCATTGCAAATCAGGGGTTGCAGTTTGTTTTTGATAGCATTTGTATTCGGTGAGAAACTTGGAGGCCAGTTCAAGCTGATTGGTGAACCAGTAATATCCAAGCTCGGCAGGGAGCCAGCACTAAGACCTGGTGGCCAGACATCTGGTAAAGAGCCTTCATCCCAATCAATGAAGTTTTCGTCAAACGTAAATAGCTCGATTTGGAATAAATTCAGGAAATCAGAGACATCAAGGAACATGCTCTGCAATTCAGAGAGATATACGTTACCCTCATGCTTATATCCCTCAATACGCCCAACAATATCATTATCACCATCATAGAATGTGATATAGTTGTTGCTGCTATTGTTTATCCCGGTTTTCCCGACTTTTATCGCGATTCCGTCCGCATCATCTTCGTCAGCGCTGTTCCCGAATAAGGCAACGTGGTTTTTTCCATCATCAAGCTGACTGTTGAATGTCAGATTCCCCTGAGCGGAGACTTCGAAAAGACCGAAAGTACTTTTACCTTTCACGTCAAGTGTCCCATCGATGATTGCATTTCCGAGAATGTGTGCATCTTCACCGACTTCAAGATCCTTACCGACATGGAGGTTTTTCTCAATCCCTGCGCCTCCCTCGAGAACCATGCTGCCGTTGTCTTTCGAGGTTGAATTGGTCTGATCTTTGACGGTGAGAATTCCTTCAACATCGAGATCGCTGTGAGCGGTAACGGTCTCGCCCACATCCAGTGTTCCTCCGATATTCGTATTTCCTGTGATATCGATGTGGCCACGAATCTTTACATCGCCGTTGACATCAAGCAGGTACTCAGGATTCGTTCTCCCGATTCCGACCTTCCCGTCTTGCTGGACAAGGATTTTTGGTGTTGAGTGACCAATGATGAAATCACCGGCATTGTTCCAGCTTCCATGGCCCATGATCCAGGGAGTGGTCGTGCCAGCGGGGTCGCTGTAAAGTCCAATGCTGGTCTCGTGGTTTGAGGTTTCAGGCCAGACCCGGATTGTTCCGTCGCTGCCCTGTCCCTTGACGGTCAATTTCCCGGCCGGATTGTATGTGCCGATACCAGTCTGTCCCTCGATAATCGCACCGTTGACGGGAGCCGCATATGTGCCGGCGTAGGTGCCGCCGACGGTGATGTTGTCATTGACGTCGAGAGCGCTTTGCGGAGTGGAGGTGCCGAGTCCCATGCTGCCGCTGGAGGTCAGGCGCAGGCGTTCGACGTTGTCGGTGCGGATGACGAGGTCGACATCGTCGGTGGTGCCGATGAAGTCCTGCGAAGGATCGGTACCGCGGTTGCCCGTCAGGTGCCAGACCTGCGAGGGTTTGCCGATCGGCGCCGCATCGAGATTCGACGGAGCGAGACTGCCTGCCTGGACGGCGTAAAACGCATACGGAACGCTCAGAAGCTGCGAGGTGCCGAGCAGGGCGTAATCGGAACCGCCGCGCTCGTCCATTTCCACGCGCAGCCAGAAGTACTCGTTGTACCATTCGATCATCGAAAAATCGTCGGTTGGATTTTCGCCTTCGCCGAGACGGAGGGAGAACTGTCCCGCGGCGTCGGTGCGCACCCGGTGTGTCTCGGAATACACGCGCTCTCCATCAGCGCTCCCGCGCAGGATGCTGAGCCGCAGGGACAGGTCGGTGTTCTGCAGGAGCGCTCCGCTCGCGTCGCGGGCGACTCCCTGATAGTTCATGGCGGACGGCGCCTGCGCCATCGCGGGGGCGCTCAGTCCGATACACAGGACAAGTGTTGTGAGTATGTGCTTCATTCCTCTTCTCTCACTGTTTCCAATTCTGAGTTATGAATATTGGGATCGTCGGTTGTTGCGTATGGGTTCAGCGCGTCTTCCGTATCTGATAGGTGGCATTCCGTTCCCCGTGGATGTCCTGAATCCGGAGCAGATATGATCCTGCCGGGAGGTCATCCAGGCGCAGTTCCAGCCGCTGAGCGTTTGCGGCGGCGTCGATCTGCTGCAGTTCGCGGCCGGTCAGGTCGTGCAGTCGCAGGACGCAGGCCGGATGCTCCTCGCCGAAAGCGACGGTCAGGACTGCATCCGTTGGATTCGGATAGACATTGACATCCCATGCGAGCGGAAGGGGATCGACGCCCGTTACGCGAAGCGGTGTGCTCTGAAAGCCTTCACGGTATTGTATCTCCGGGGTGAGATAGTATCCGGCGGCGATGTCGCCGAGTGTCCATGACAGTGACGACCGATGCGACGTATGGCTCTCGCCGGCGGGATTGACAATGCTGCGCGGGGATTGCTGTGCCCGTGCTTCGCCCGCAGCGAACAGAAGCAGGACAAGAAGAGACGTGACGATCCACGGTTGTCCGCGGACGGAAAGTACCCGTCCCTTCTGTGAAACTAGGCGTATCACAGGAGACCTCCTCATGGGTGGTGGATATTTTTGGTGGAGAGGGCGAAAAACATACGAAAACCGCCGTCTAAAGTCAATAAAATCCGAAAATATTTATATATTTTTTCCGTGTGGCATCCGGACGGATTGCCTTATGTCTTTCGAAATCAGTACTATGCAATCTTCATTCATAAGCTCTGATCACATATGCGAATACTATACATTTTTCCCCATCCGGATGATGAGTCGTTCGGTCCCGCGGCGGTGATGCACCAGCAGCTCGGGGCGGGACACGAGGTGCACCTGCTGACATGGACGCGCGGCGGGGCGACGAAACAGCGGCACCGGCTGGGACTGAGCATCGACGAGATGGGCGAGGTCCGTTACCGTGAAATGCTTGCGGTGGAGAAGACGCTCGGACTGACATCCATGACGGTCTGGGACTATCCCGACAGCGGACTCAAGGAAATGGATCCGCGCGAACTCGAGCGCGCCACAGGGGCGCATATCCTTCAACTTCAGCCCGAAGTGATCGTCACCTATGCGGTGCATGGCATCAGCGGCTTTCACGATCATCTCGTCGCCCATGCTGTCGTCAAGCGGCTGTTTCTCGAACTCCGGGAGGAGGGCGCCACCTGGCTGCGGCGCTTTGCCATGCTCACGCTGCAGGACAGCGGCGAACCGGTGTTTCTCGAGCAGGGCATCCGCCTGAAGCATTCCACCGACGAGGAAATCGACTGCGTGGTCCCTCTCGATGACGCGGATATCGCCATGATGACATCCTGCCTGCGATGCTATGAAACCTATCAGCAGACGATCGAAGAGTCAGGTGTGGTTGAGAAGGTCGGACGCGCCATCCCGTTTGAATTCTATCGTGAGAACTGCGATCCGCCTGTGGAGGACCTTTTCGCCGGACTCCCGCGTCCGGAAACATCCTGAGCAGATGGAGGTATGATGACGCAGCAGCAGACATCGTATATTTTCCGTGGCGGCATGGTCACGGTGGCCGGACTTCTGGTACTGTTCGTGCTCTATTCCACACTGGGATGGATCATCATCGCTTCGACGACGGCATCCCTTACCGAGGCGAAGCAGCAATATGACCTGATGTTTCCGGAGTGGCTCCGGGAATACGGCGCGCGACAAATGATCACCGTGATGACGTCGGTTGCCGCACTGGTTCTGGCACTTGCAGGTCTTCGGCATGTCGAGGGTTTCCGGCGCACTGTCGCCTATGTCATCATCATCCTCGCCCCGCTGCTCGGCCTTCTGAATATCTGGTGGCTGATGTGAACATGGTGACCGATGTGAACATGGTGACCGATGTGAACGCGGCGACCGAGGCGTGCGGACATTCAGGGGAGAGGGGTGCAGAGGGACGAGCGGCACGAAAACGTTTTGATCGCCGTTGAAAAGAATGAGGAAGTGATACAGATAGAGGGAAACATATGTCAGGTGACACGCGAACATCAAGCGAACCACGTATCGAGCTGCGCAATCTGCACCTCGAAGACTATCTCGATCTCAAGGCGGCGATGGACGAAGTCTATGCCGGCAACGAGGAACTGCACTGGACGCATGAGGACATCCGTCGGCTGCTGGAGATATTTCCCGAGGGACAGCTCTGCGTTCTGATCGATGGAAAGGTCGTCGCGAGCGCGCTGTCGATCATCGTGGATTACAGCCGCTTCGGCGACAGCCACACCTACCGCCAGATCACAGGCAATTACAGCTTTGACACGCATACACCGGACGGCGATGTGCTCTACGGCATCGAGGTGTTCGTGCACCCGAAATTCCGCGGTCTGCGCATTGCGCGCCGGCTGTACGATGCCCGGAAGGAGATGTGCGAAAATCTCAATCTGCGCGCCATCGTCCTCGGCGGACGCATCCCGAAGTACGCGCAGCATGCTGGCTCGATGACTCCGCGGCAGTACATCGAGAAGGTGAAACTCAAGGAAATCTACGATCCCACGCTGACCTTCCAGCTGTCCAACGATTTCCACGTGCGGAAAGTGCTGAAAGACTACCTCGTGGGGGATCCCGAATCGATGGACTACGCGGTGCTGCTGGCCTGGAACAACATCTACTACGAGGAGAAGCCGCAGCTCATCAAGGGCCCGAAACCGGTGGTGCGCATCGGCGTGGTGCAGTGGCAGATGCGGCATTTCGAAAGTTTCGACGTGCTCGTGGACCAGATGGACTATTTCATCGATGCCGTCAGCGATTATCAGTCGGACTTCATTCTCTTCCCCGAACTCTTCAACGCGCCGCTGATGGCCGATTACAATCATCTTGGCGAAGCGAAGGCGATTCGTGGACTTGCCGAGCACACGGAACCGCTGCGCGACAAATTCGTCGAATTCGCGGTGTCATATAACGTCAACATCGTCGCCGGCAGCATGCCGCTCGTCGAGGAAGGGAGGCTGTACAACATATCCTATCTCTGCCGGCGGGATGGCACATGGGACGAGTACCGGAAAATCCATCCCACGCCGTCGGAGGTCGATGCCTGGGGCATCACCGGCGGCGATCGCGTGCAGGTGTTCGACACGGACGCGGGAAAGGTCGGCATCCTCATCTGCTATGACGTCGAATTCCCCGAACTGGCGCGATTCTACGGCGAGCAGGGAATGCAGATTCTTTTCGTCCCGTTCCTCACCGACACGCAGAATGGCTACAACCGCGTGCGCCGCTGTGCGCAGGCCCGCGCCATCGAGAACGAATGTTATGTCGCCATCGCGGGCTGTGTCGGCAACCTGCCCAAGGTCAACAACATGGACGTGCAGTACGCCCAGTCAGCCATCTTTACACCATCGGATTTCGCCTTTCCGACCAATTCGATCAAGGCTGAGGCGACACCGAACACGGAGATGACCATCATCGCCGACGTGGATCTGGAGCTGCTCAAGGAACTGCATGAATTCGGGAGCGTGCGAACGCTCAAGGACCGCCGCCTGGACCTCTACGAACTGCGCTTCAACGGCCGGCACGGACGTCCGCAGGCGCATTGATGCCGGAGGTGGTACTGCACCGGTGCGGACACTGTCTGCTCAGTTGATCGCTCCGCCGTAGAAATACAATCCGAGTCCGATTGTAAAGATGGTGTTTCCCCACAGTCCATGCTCAAGTGCGACCGCCGGGATCGAATCCGTCCGGGTGTACGTATAGGCGAAGAGCAGCCCGCCGGCGAACGAGAGGAGCAGGGCAATCCAGTTGAGAAAGAGAAGATGCCCCAGAGCAAAGCCGGCCCCGCTGGCGAGAATCATCGTCGTCCTGGTCGGAAACAATCCGCGGTAGCGGTGGAAAAAGTATGCGCGGAAGATGATCTCCTGGGGATACACTGACAGGAGGGGATACGCGAGCATGACGACAATCCACATATCCAGCCGTTCCCGCGGGAAGCGGAAGAGATTCTCCGGCGTAAACACGAAAACTGCCAGGGTCAAGACGAGACCCCCTCCCAGCCAGCGAAGGAAAATACGTCCGAGCGCATGCCTGTCCGGACGGCGCTTCCAGAGCCGGTCCCGGTCGAATTCAGGTGAACGGAACAGCATGATGAGCATGACAGCTCCGACGAGCAGGAGGATGGGAATGATCAGATCTCCTGCGGTGTCGCGAATGAGCGTCAGCAGAACGGGGAGGAGTGCATACAGAAGCAGCAGTTCCACGGTGCGTGTAATGTGTTGGCGTCCCATTCCAGTTGCGTGCAAAGTGCGTATAGTTCACGAACATCCCGCGAGTGGGTCGCGTTCCCGTCCATGCCGCCGCGTCTTGCCGCGCATGTCGTCCGCGGGTATTTTTCCCGTGCTGACGTTCAACACCACGGATTCACGGATGAAAACAATCCTTCTCTTCCTGCTTTTTGTTCTGCTTGCCGCGCGCGGGACCGCGCAGCACCTTCCTCCCCCTGATCGTTTCGAAATCGGACTGTACACGGTGACCGGCGACAATGATTTCCCGGTGCCGAATGACCGCTGGCCGAGCTGGATCGCCGATACCGGCGCGGCAGGCAGCGAACGCGACGATGTCATGCCATCGAACCGCTGGCAGCAGGCGCTGGAGCTCGGTGCGACCATGGTGCAGATCACCGTCATGCCGCAGAATGTGACGGATGATTCCACGAACGTTGCATTGCGGCTGGAGCGCGCGGCGGCGATGCGGGGGCTTTCGCTCGGTCTCGGCGATCCGTGGCTGATCGATCTCTCGCGAAGTGAGCGCCGCGTGTATCAGCCTGAATCCCCCTGGCAATTCGAAGAGCGCAGCGGCGGGACAGCGGTGCTGGCGTCGGTATTCCGCGACGGACGCACCCGACGCGACATGGACGCGCTGCAGTCGCATGACTCTCTCAACGCCATGTTTTTCATGCCCGGCAGGGACCGTGGTGCGGTCGTGCGCGGATTTCGGCGCGGGCGGGAGCCATTTCGCGCAATCGATGGGGCGGATCCCAAGGCGGGTTTCTATGTCGTTTCCCTGCGATGCAGTGCCGAGGCTGAAGATCTCGCGCCGGGAGAAGACACGGTGCTGTCCCTGACACTCTCCGCCGACGGCGACACACTGTCCTTTCCGCTTCTGCGCTCTGATCTGCGCGCGGCTGCGGAATCGCATGCTCCGCCCTGGGAAATCGTGCTCGGACGTGTGCTCCTCACCGATGGTGCGGAAAATGCCCCCGCCGTAAATCGCCGTGACGAAGTGGCTCCCGGACGCGGATGGAACGCTCATACGCGCGGCGGCGCGCCTGTGGAGCTGAGCATGCAGTATCACGGTGCTGTCAACCTGCTTGTCGATGCCGTCATACTGAGTGACGAGGTCGGATTTGCACTCTTCAATCCCGGTCATCCCGACGCCGCACCGGCGCATGCAGACATCCGTTCGCAGCTCGGGCGCCGTATCCACCTGCTGGGCGCGGATTCACTGGCGGAATATCCCGTCCTGCGTTACCTCGAACTCAGGGAGGCCAGTCCCCGCCAGGGCACCTATCCCGCCGGACAGCTGATTGCACGCATGCTCGAAGATGCCGCTGGCAGCGCGCGTGTTCCGGTGCGCCCGTTCATTTTCGGGGCTGCACTGTCGACTGAATACAACGAAATGATCCATCGGTATGGCGCCGAACTGCGCGGCGTGGTGTCCGGCGTATACTCCTATCCGATCGAGGCGAATTTCAAGGTGCGTCCCGGCGATCCCGCCTATTATGACAGCCTGTATTTCCCGCATCCATGGGAGAAAGGAGGGATGCACACCTGGATCAACGCGCGCAATCATTCCGACTGGTACCGCATGTTCGCGCTGGCGCGGCGCGACTCGGCGGCGGGATGGCTGGCGGCCGTTCAGAATCATGGCTGGCTGCTGCGCAGCGGATCTCCGACCTCGGCGATGGGCGATACCGGCTGGCTTGCGGAGCCCACCGCGGCGGAACTGCGGATGCTCTCAAACCAGGTGTTCTGCTACGGTGCGGAGGGATTGACGTATTACATGATGAATTCCTGGCCCGCGCTCGCTCCCGTGCCCGTCGTGCGCGATGACCAATCCCCGTATTACTTCGACATGGGCGGAATCGGATTCCTCGATCCGCACACGCATGAGCCGCGACGCCAGGATACGAATGGCGAAAATAAATGGGATTCCACGCGCGTGCTGATCCGCGATCACCTGAAACCGATGGCTGAGCTGCTGCACGGGATGCGCTGGGTGGACGGCTATAATGCGCACCGGCATTTTCCCGCAGCAGGTGGAGGAAAGGGCCCGCGATGGAAACGGGCCGGTATGGCACGTCTGGCAGTGGAAGGTAGTCCGCTTGAGAAAATCTTCACCTGGCCACCCGGCACGGTCGGGCAGACCGATCCTGTTAAACGCACGTTTCTCGAGATCGGGGAATACCGCGATCCGGCACATCCCGGTCGCCGGTATCTCGTTGTCGTCAACGACCGGGTTGATCCGCACGGCTCACGGGCGGTGTACCTGCGGATGAAAGAGCCCTGGAAGGATGTGCGGGCGCTGTTCCCGGTGGGAATGGATGCTGGCTACGCTGCCGCCACAGGCGACTGCCTGTTCGTGCTCGCGCCGGGTTGCGCCGCGCTGCTGGAATTGCAGCGCTGAAAAGCTCATATCCGCGCGTCACACGGTTCCACCGGCGTGGTACTCAATTTGTGACCCTGATTTTCAGGGTTTCGCGTGCAACCTCACCGCATCCCCGGCGTAAGACAGAGGTGCATAATATCCTCCTTCAGCCCTTTGAGGTACCTTCCACCCCCGAAAAGGGCTGAACTTTTTTTATCCCTTGATTACTTGATTATTCTCCGGTACCGCATCACTGCCGCGGAAAATACGGCGACACCGAATCCCGCCATGGCGAGGGTTTCCGGGAGCAGGTAATGCAGCGGTGTGCCCTTGAGGTAAATTTCCCGGAGGATGACCATGAAATAGCGAAGGGGATTGAAGTAGGTGAGGTACTGGATGACATCCGGCATGTTGGCAATGGGGATGAAGAAGCCCGACAGCAGAATGGCGAAGATCATAAAGAACCAGCCGACGAACAGCGCCTGCTGTTGGGTCTCCGAGATGGTCGAGATGAATATGCCGACACCCAGTGTCGTGAGGATGAATATTGCTGATTCCCCGAAGAGCAGCCAGAGACTGCCTTCCACACCGATGCCGAAGATGACGTAGATGAATCCCATCGCCACGACGATTTCAACAAAGCCCAGAATACTGAAGGGAATGACTTTCCCGAGAATGAGCTGCATGGAGCGAATGGGGGTGACCAGTAGCTGTTC
Organism: uncultured Ignavibacteria bacterium; assembly: GCA_913061095.1. Classification (GTDB taxonomy): domain Bacteria; phylum Bacteroidota; class Ignavibacteria; order SZUA-365; family SZUA-365; genus BM516. The sequence goes on along the minus strand of CAJXVM010000002.1, from coordinate 66,831 downwards.
AAGCGTGCCGATTTCCTTCTCACGTACGATGCCCATGCTCGTCAGAAAGACGGTGATGATCAGCAGAATCAGCGCCACGATGCCGGGGATGATATAGACTTCACTCTCCAGTTCGGGATTGAACCAGTAGCGCGGTTCGGCGTGGACGATCCGTGCTTCGCGCAGGGGACGCCCGAGCATCGGATCCATGCGGATGATCTGCGCCTGATGCTGTTCGGCGATGCGTGCCATGTAACCCAGTGCCACGCCGGCACTGTTTCCGTCAATACCGTCGACGAGTGCCTGCACGTCGGGATGCCGACCGGTGACGATGTCACGCTGAAAATGCTTCGGGATGACAATCGCGAGTTTTGCGCGTCCGTTGTCGAGATGGCCACGCAGTGCCTGGTAATCCTCCTCCACCTCGACGAGATTGAAATACTCCGTCGTCGTGAAGCGTTCGATGAAGGTCCTGCTCATGGGAGTGCGGTCGAGATCGGTAACGATCAGATCGAGGTTCGTCACATCCGTGGTGATCGCGTTTCCAAGGATGACCAGCTGAATGAACGGCACGAAGAACAGTGCCGCGATCATGGAGCGGTCGCGGAAGATCTGCCGGAATTCCTTCTGAACGAGATAGAGGATGCGCTGCATGTCAGTACTGCGTATCAGTGACGGATTCGGGAGTTATTCGAGACGCATGCGGAACCGACGCGTGGCGGCGGTGAGAAGCAGCGTACCGATACCGCTGAGAATAAGTGCCTGCGGCCAGAGCTCGGCGCTGCCGACGCCCTTGAGCATGATGGCGCGGATGATGATCAGGAAATATGTCGCCGGAAGAACGTTCGCGATCCAGCGCAGCAATTCGGGCATGCTCGCGATCGGGAAGATGAAGCCGCTCAGCATAATGGTCGGAAGGATGGTCGCCATCAGCGTGCCGAACATGGCGATAAGCTGGGTGCGGGCGACGGTGGAAATCATCAGTCCGAAACTCAACGCGACGAAGACATACACCAGCGAGAGCAGTCCGAGCAGTGCGAGACTGCCGCGCACCGGAACATCAAAGAGGATCCACGCACTGAGCAGAATCAGCGCTGCGTTTACGAGACCGAGAAGGACGTAGGGAAGCACTTTGCCGAGAACGATCTCCCGCGCATGGACAGGGGAGACGAGTATCTGCTCCATCGTGCCGGTTTCCTTCTCGCGCGTAATGGCGATGGATGTCAGCAGTGCGGATATCAGCATGAGAATGAGCGCCACGAGTCCGGGCACAAAGAAGTTCGTGCTGTTCATGTCGGGATTGTAAAAGATGCGCGGTGCGATCTCGAAGAGGGCGGGAACCGCATGGTTCATTCGCTGATTGTAGATACCGAGGACCTGTTCAGCGTAATTGCCCACGAAGGTGCCGACGTTGCTGTCACTGGCATCGATGATCAGCTGCACGACGGCGCTGCGGTTCTGCGTGAGATCCGCGGAAAAATCTTCGGGAATCACGAGCACCATGTGAACGTCACGCCGCATGAACAGCGACTCCATTTCATTTCTGCGCACGTCGCGCGGCAGGGTTCGAAAGAAGCCGTTTTCCGCGAATGCATCCACCAGTGCGCGGCTATCGGGCGTGCGGGCATCGTCGATCACGCCGAAAACGATATTCCGCATGTCCAGTGTAATGGCGTAGCCGTAGAGCACGATCATCAGGATGGGCATGAGGATGATGATCAGCAGGGTGCGCCAGTCCCTGAAAATGTGAATGAATTCCTTGCGAATGATGGCCATCAGGCGCCGTCTCATTGTTTCGCCTCCTTTCGTGTATCACCTCCGACGAGATGCACGAAAATATCCTGCATCGTGTCGAGCCCGTATTTCTCTTTCAAACCACCTGGCGTTCCGATCTCGATGATACGCCCCTGGTACATGATGGACAGCCGACCGCAGTATTCCGCCTCGTCCATGTAATGGGTAGTGACAAACACGGTCTTTCCGCTGTCGGCGATTTCATAGATGATGCGCCAGAAATTGCGGCGGGAAATGGGATCGACGCCGCCGGTCGGTTCGTCGAGGAAGATGATGGACGGATCGTGAAGAAGGGATACGCTGAGCGCGAGGCGCTGCTTCCAACCCAGGGGCAGGGACTGCGTCAGAGTATCGCGGCGGTCGCGCAGGTTGAGTTCGTCGAGCAGCAATCCGGTTTTATGCTCGATCTGTGGACGCGTCAGTCCATAGATCCCGCCGTAGAATTCGATGTTCTGCGCAACGGTGAGATCCTCGTAAAGCGAGAATTTCTGGCTCATGTATCCGATCGTCTGCTTGATCATCCGCGGCTGCGTTCGGACGTCATATCCCGCCACCTGTGCCTCGCCCGCCGTGGGTGGGAGCAGGCCGCAGAACATGCGGATGGCGGTCGTCTTTCCCGCGCCGTTGGCGCCGAGAAAACCGAAAATCTCTCCGCGACGCACATCGAATGAAATGCCGTCCACCGCCGTGAATCTGCCGAAGCGCTTCGTCAGTTCCCGTGCGGAGACGGCCAGATCAGGATCGGTCTGTCGCTGATTCGCGACTTCGTGTGCGAAGTCATTCTGCATGTTCTGTTCCTTGCTCAATCAGGGCAATGAAGACATCCTCGAGTGAGGGGGCGATGCGCCGGAGCCGCACCGGCCGATCGAGCGTCTGTTCGAGGGCAGCTGACAGCCGGTCCTCATCGATGTCCTCGTCGGTGGTGATATGCAGACTGTCGCCAAAAGATTGTACAGATCGGACACCGCTGGCGGCTTCGATGCGGGAGAAATTCATGACGAGGTCGCGCTCGTCGAGCGCGTACATGGGGAGACGCATCGAATTGATCAACTCCCCGGGTGTGCCGTGGGCGAGGGCTACGCCACTGTGCATGATCACGATGCGATCGCATTTCATCGCCTCGTCCATGTACGGGGTGGAGACGACAATGGTGACACCCTGCTCGCGCAGTTCACGGAGGATCTCCCAGAACTCGCTGCGAGAGACGGGATCCACACCGGTCGTCGGCTCATCGAGCACGAGCAGGACTGGATCGTGGATGAGCGTGCAGGAGAGTGCGAGCTTTTGCTTCATGCCTCCGGACAGTCGTCCCGCGAGGCGCGTGGAGAATTCTTCGAGACGGCTGAATCGATACAGACGCTGCATGCGATCCGTCAGCTCATTGCGCGGCACGGAAAAGAGCTCCGCAAAAAATCGCAGGTTCTGCTCCACCGAGAGGTCGGGGTAGAGCGAAAATCGCTGCGGCATGTATCCGGTGATCGCGCGGATGGCCTTGAGCTGTTTGCGAACATCCATCCCGTCGACAGTGACCGTGCCTTCATCCGGGCGCAGCAGAGTGACCAGTGTGCGCATCGTCGTGGTTTTACCGGCACCGTCAGGACCGATCAGACCGAACAGTTCGCCACGCCGGACGCTGAAGCTGAGGTCCCGCACCGCGCGGATCTCGCCGTAGGACTTCGAGAAATGCTCCACCGAGACGAGTGGTTTCATGCTGCGGTTCTCTCCACGATGACGGTGACGGGCATGCCGATTTTCAGCACACCGTCTTTGTTGCCGACCTGCACTTTCACCGGGTACACCAGCGATGTGCGTGTTTCCTCGGTGAGGATGGTCTTCGGAGTGAATTCCGCCGTTTCGGAGATCCATGAAATCCGGCCGGTGAGCGTCTGCTCGACACCGTCAACGGCAACGCGCACCTCCTGTCCGAGGCGGATATGCGGCAGCTGTTCCTCGGCGACGTAGATACGTGTCCAGAGCGATGTCAGGTCGGCGATCTCGAAGACGGGTGATCCGGTGCCGAGCAGTTCGCCCTCGTCGGCATAGCGGACGAGCACGCGGCCGTCGAGAGGAGCGGTGATCTCCGCGTCGCGCAGCTGCTTGCGAACGATGCTCTCACCGGCACTCAATTGGCTCTGCTTGCTTCGCAGTGCGGCGAGGGAGGATTCGGCGGCGTCAATGTCGGCCTCGGCAGCGCTGAGCTGCGCCTCGAGGTCATCGAGTGCCTGCCGGGTGACGGCTTCCTGCTCACGCAATGCGCGGAAGCGATCGACGCGCCGGGCGAGATTGTCGCGCTGCACACGCGCCGCTGCAATGCGCGAACGTGCGGATGCGATCTGATGCGCGAGTTCGGTTTTCTGTGCGTCTGTCTGCTCGAGCTGGTACCCGATGCGCTCGGTTTCCAGGCGTGCAAGGACGTCGCCGCGCGTGACGTCGCTGCCTTCGTCGGTTTGCAGTGAAAGAATGCGTCCCGGTGTCTCCGCACTGATGCGCACGGTGTTTGCATCGATGATGCCGGTGAATTCCATGTGGTTGCTGTTGCCGTCTCCGCAGCGCGCTGCCGCGAGGACGATCAGGATGAGGATGAGATTGCGCACGGTCATGCGAAGTTCTCCTTTATTCATTCCAGCCGATGGCGGCCGCGAGTTCGGTGATTTTCATGGCGTACTGGATGTCGGCCTGCTCTCGACGCAGACGGGCTGTGGTCAGGGCGGTTTCGGCATCCACGACTTCGGTCGCGGTTGCGACGCCTTCACGAAAGCGTGCCTGCAGCAGACGCTGCTTGGTGCGTTCCTGCCGGATCTGATCGTCCAGCATGCGTCGGGTGTCGTCGAGAACGTCCATTTCATTGCGTATGCGGTTGATGGATGCACGCACGGCGTCCCTGCGCCGGGCGTATTCTTCCTCAATCCTCTGCAATCCATAGCGCTGCTGCTGCACCTTCGAGGCGTCGCCTCCCCAGGACCAGAGGTTCCATTCGAGTGATATGCCGGCGGTGTAATAATCCATCCATTCATTGGCGACCTGGTCAACCCCCGGTTTCCCGTAGCGATAGGAGGCGAAGGCGGCGACAGTTGGGTACATCGATCCCTGTTCGGAGCGGATGCGGAGCTGTGCCATTTCGCGCTGATGTGACAGAATCTGCAGGTCGCTGCGGTTTTGTTCCGCCGTTTCGAGCAGAGACGCGGTTTCGCGCTGGGCGGGGATTCCCGGATCGACTTCGATATCGTCGCTGAGTGTAATACCGACGAGGTCCTGCCTGGTAATCTCACGGAGATCCTCGATCGCGTTCTCGTATTCGGTACGGGCATTTCGCCGCTCGACACGCAGCGCACTCATCCGTGAAGACAGCAGAAGGGTGTCGTAGGGCAGCACCTGTCCTTCAGCGAGCATCGAACGAAGCATGCCGAACTGAACCTGTAGCCAGGACAGCTGTTCGTCGTATATGCGCCGGCTGCGTTCGGCGAGTTGGGCACGGCGATAGATGAATGCGACGCGATGCCGCACTGCGGTGCGTGTACCTGCGAGCGACTCTTCCGCGACCTCCCTGTTCAATTCCGATAGGTCCTGCATCGCGGAGAGGCGGAAGCCGGTAAACAGTGGCACGTGCGCAGTGATGGCCGTTTCCCAGATATTGCCGTCGCCAAAGCGGATGCTGCGCGGCGGCAAGCCGGGCAGTTGAAAATCGATACCGCCTGTTTCACTGACGTGCGTGTATCCTGCGCTGACGTCCACGCTGGGCAGCCGTCGGGCGCGCGCAGCAGTGATCCCTTCCTCGGCCCCGGCGACATCGATGGAGGCGATGCGTACATCGCGGGACCGTTCAAGCGCATCGCGCCGGGCTTCTTCGAGTGTGTATACGTTCTGTGCGTGTGCTCCTGTCGCGAGAACGAGCAGGAGAACGATCATGCGTTTCATTCGGATTCCTCCGGTCGGGGTTTGAGTCCGTAATAGACAATATCAACGATGTGCTGCTTGCGCTCCCTGAGGAAACGGCGGCGCTGGCGCTTCAACCGCGGAATGGCCGCGGAGAGTACGGGGTAGCCAGCGAAAAAATAGATGCACGCCCCCATCACGGTGATCAGCGTCTGCACGGAATCAATGGGACGGATTTCCCCATCCCTAGCTGCACGCTCGCAACTCTCGGTGAAGCGGTGTGGGATGTTTCCCGCGTGCGGGAGGAGCACTTCACCGACTTTCTCCGACATCATCGGCGCTCCTTCGGCGATATCGCGAAGGATGAAGAATGGAAGCGCGGGGTTTTCGTCCAGCAGATCGATATACCGGTCAACAAAATCGCGCAGTGTCGTCTCGAAGCTGTCACCGGGACGAATGGTCTCACCCATCTGCAGAAAGTAGCGCCTGATCACGAACGTAAAGACGTCGTTGTAGAGTCGGTCCTTGCTGCGGAAGTAATAGTGAATGAGCGCCTTGTTGATGCCCGCGCGGTCGGCGATGTCCTGCAGACGTGCGCCCTGTCGGCCATTGCGACTGAATTCCTCGAGGGCGGCAAGGAAAATTTTTTCTTCGGTTTCAGAATATGCGGCGGTGTCTGGCATGTTGTTGACTTATTGGTTTAACTAAATAGTTAAACTATACGATCAAAACATACAACATCTCGCGGCAGATGTCAAGAAAAAAATGCGGAATGCACCTGTCGTGCATTCCGCCGATGCCGGCTGCACGATACCGTGCATCCGGAGGCTGAGGTATTGCCGTTCAGTGAAGGAGGATGAGCTGCGTACGACGTTCCGTTCCGCAGCGCACGTCACAGAGCAGTGGTCCACGCGGCCACGCTGCGCAGGGGAGGGCGAGCAGATGCTCCGCAGCGGGGAGGAGGCGCCGCGGAGGCAGTGCAGCAACAGCCTCCCCTGACAGCGTGTACACACGGATTTCAACATCGGCGGCAATCGTTGTCGTCAGAGGCAGGACAATCTGGTCGTGCGCGGGCAGCGGGTAGGGGCGATGCAGATCAAATCCCTGCATCGGCGACGGAACCATCACGTGAACGACCGGAGAAAATGTCACCGTTCCGTCTCGGTCTGTCTGCCGCAGCCGGTAGATGTACCTGCCCGGCGCAGAGAGGCTGCTGTCTCGAAAACGGTACGTCGACGGGACGGTACTGCTGCCCTGTCCTGCGACGAAGCCCAGCGATTCCCAGGTTCCCGAGTCTTCGGTGCGGCGCTCCACCGTGAATCCGTGATTATTCAGTTCAGTCACGGTCATCCAGCGCAGATGGACGCTTCCGCGGTCATATCGACCGCGAAAGCCCCGGAGTTCCACCGGGAGCGGCTGCGAGGCGATATCGTTTTCGTAATGGACATCGTCGAGCGAGAGTGTTGAGGCATTTGAAGGGCTGCCCGCACCGTAAAACATGAATGCATTGATGGAAGTCGTATCCGGCAGCCCGGATTTGGAGATCCCCGTGGCTACTCGACTGCCGTTTATCCACAGGTCCAAACGGCGGCTGGTGACCGTACAGGATGAATCGTGTGCGTATCCGCGGGCATTCCCGCTGTTGTTGCAGTACAGTTCGAGATCGTAGGTCACTCCGGTCTGCAGGCTCAGTCCGGAAAGGGCATGCCAGGACGAGGCATCCCGCAGCGAAGTTACAATAGTTCCCGTGGAGTCAATCTCCCATCGGATTCCTGTGAAAATCTCGGCAGTTGTGAATCCACCGTTATCACTGAAGCAACTGCCGTTTCCGGTGAAAAAATAATACGTGGCCGGTCCGGCATCGAACTGCATGCTGCAGCGGAACGTAAAGGCAGTGCCGGGCAGAAAACCATTGAGCTGGAGCTTGTTCAGTGAACCCCCGGTTGGTGCGCGGAGACAGACTTCGCTGGCGCTTCCAAGCTGCGGCTGGCCGGGATTCCGCAGCGCAACGCTGCCGCCCTGCGAGCCGATGCGGACGCGCGCGCTTCCTGACGGCGCCGCTGGCAGCAGGGTAGTACTGATTCCCTGCGTACAGCTGTCGACCGCCGTACCGAAATCCCAGTGCCAGGGCTGGGCGTGAAGAAAGACTGGAATGATGAATAAAGTGATGCCGAGAGCGCACGGCAATTGGATGCGTGTCATGACAGTTCTCCCTGGAGTATTGACAGATCGTTCGAGCGGACTCTCCCTGGTCCGCCGTCAACTTACGGACTGCAGATGTTCGCGGCAATGCAAACAGAAATCCGCAGGTTTGAGATCAATGTCTTCGACATAGGTGGAGGAATTCATGACACAGGGCAGAATCGAACAGTGACGGAGACCGAAGGTGTGTCCCAGTTCGTGCAGCGCTTCTTTCAGGCAGCGATTGGCCAGGACGTCCTGTGCATGGGGCAGACCGTAGAACTCGTTATGCAGGCGGAAGGTGGAGAACACCGCTGCGCGATTGTTGACCTGCGCCTGCCCGAAGACGAAGGTGAGGACGGGGACGAAAAGATCGTACGGCGTGATACCGAGCAGTTTGTAATCCGTCGTGCTGTTCTGCTCCAGCAGTGCGCCGAGGAGTTCAGTTGAATGGTACTGCTTGCGGGAGGGGTCGAGGGCGAAGTCGATGTCCATGGGACGCGTGCGAAGCTGCGTGCGCACGGGCAAGATTCGCTCGACTTCTTCGCAGAGCATGTCGAGCGAGATATCCCGCGGATGCGCACCCATCGGTATGAAACAGATCTCCGTCATACCGCAGCGGTTACTCCGGACGCTTCAGCCCGTATTTCTCAATCTTGTTGTACAGGGTGGCCCGGTCGATGTGCAGCAACTCGGCCGTACGGGAAATATTCCAGTTGTTCTCGTCGAGCATGCGCTTGATATGCCGGCGCTCGACATCGGCGAGTGAACCGTCGCCGTCCGCATCCTGCGGTGCGGGTGTGCCGGACATCTGCAGGGGAAGATCATCGGGAGTGATGGTGCCGCTTTTGTTGATGACAACCGCGCGCTCGATCGCGTTCTCCAGTTCGCGTACATTCCCGGGCCATTCATATGCACGAAGTACGTCCATGGCCTCATCGGAGATGCTGTTGATGTCACGGTTCATCGCGGTGGCATGTTCCTGCAGGAAATGTCTCGCGAGCAGGGGGATGTCGGTCCGCCGATCGCGCAGCGGGGGGAGATGGATGGTAAAGACGTTGATGCGGTAGTACAGGTCTTCACGGAACATTGCCTTCTTGACCGCTTCTTCAAGATCAGTGTTGGTCGCGCAGATCAGACGGAAGTCGGCCTTGACCGAGCGTTCACCACCGACGCGGTGGAATTCGCGATCCTCGAGCACACGCAGGAGATCGACCTGGGATTTCATTCCCAGCGTCCCGATTTCGTCAAGGAAAAGCGATCCGCCGCGAGCCATTTCAAATTTCCCTTTGCGCCGATACTGCGCGCCGGTGAACGCGCCCTTTTCATGACCGAAAAGTTCACTTTCCATCAGTGACTCTGGAATGGCGCCGCAATTGACGGGAATGATGGGGAAATATTTCCGGGGGCTGTTCATGTGAATCGCCCGCGCGATCAGCTCCTTCCCGGTGCCGCTCTCTCCGAGGATGAGCACGGTCGAATCGGTCGGAGCGACGGTCCTGACCATCTCCAGGACGCGCTGCATCTCCGGACTATCACCGATGATGTTGTCGACGAACTGCAGAGAGTCAATGCTTTCGCGCAGGGCAGTGTTCTCGCGCTCGAGGCGGATGCGGTCGACGGCATTGCGGACGAGATGTGAGAGCTCGTCGGGATCCACCGGTTTGGTCGTGTAATCGAACGCACCGGCTTTCAGAGCGCGGACCGCGGTGTCGACCGTGGCGAACGCCGTGATGATAATGATGATGACATCCTTGTTGAATTCCCGGATACGATCCTGCAGGGCGAGTCCATCCATGCCTGGCATTTTGATGTCGAGCAGGATGATATCGATCTGATGCTCCTGCAGTTTTTTGAGTGCTTCCGCCGCGTTCTCCGCGGTCAGCATGGAATAGCCGTCATCCTGGAACCATGCCTCGAGCGACTGTCGGACGCTCAGCTCATCGTCGACGATCATGATGGTAATGTCCGATGGATCGAATGCTGTCATGCCTTCTCCTGCGCGTGTTGATCAGGACCGTGAAGCGGAATCGTGATTACGAATGTCGTTCCCTTGCCGAGCGCACTGTCGACGGTGATTTTTCCCGAATGACTCTGAATGATGCCGTATGCAACCGAAAGTCCGAGGCCCGTTCCGTGCCCTTCTTCCTTGGTTGTGAAAAACGGCTCGAAGATTCTCTGCTGATCTTCCCGTGAGATGCCGACACCGGTGTCACTGACGTGGATCGATGCTGTCTGATTCTCGCGTGCGAGTGAAATCGAGAGCCGCCCGCCATCCGGCATGGCCTCGATGGCGTTGATGATCATGGCGAGCACGGCCTGCTGCATCTGGTTCTGGTCGCAGGTGGCAACTGTGGGATCCGGCGGGAGCTGCACTTCGAGGTTGATCTCGTAGAGATCGATCTTGTGCTGGACCAGCTTGATGGACTTCTCGATGACATCGTTGAGATCCGCCTGCCGGTATTCGCCTTCCCGCCCGCGTGCGAAAAACAGAAGATTCTTCACGATATCGCCGCAGCGCCGTGCTTCGTCAGCAATAAGCGTGATTTCGTTTACCATTGTCTCACAGCGGTCCGGATCGGTCTCGCCCTTCGAAAGGCGCTTCTGTATGAGGCGGGCGTAGGTCAGGATGCCGGCGAGCGGGTTGTTGAGCTCATGCGCGATGACAGAACTGAGCTTTCCGAGTGACGCCATCTTCTCCATGTGCAGAATCTGCACCTGGACCTTGTTGAGCTGCTGCGTTTTCTCGGCTACTTTGTCTTCGAGCGTGTTCGACCATTTGACCAGCTCCGACTTGGCCTCCCGCAGCTCATCCGACATGGAATTGAAGGCCTTGACGAGCTGGCCGAGCTCGTCTTTCCGATCAAGTTCGATGGTATGCGACAGGTCGCCCGACGCCAGGGCGCGCGTGCCTCTGATCAGGGATGATACCGGTCGATGGACGTAAAAATAGATGAAAACGCCTGAGGCACCGGCAAGCACCAGAAACGTGAGAAGGGAGGTGATCAGCACGATCCCCTGGAGCTTCTCGACCTGGCTGTCGATTTCCTCGAGTGACATCTGCACGTCGAGCACGCCGAGTACAGTCTGGGAGGCATTGTGCGCATGGCAGTCGGCGTTGTAGCAGCTTTGCCGGTTGCTGATCGGGGTGATCAGCCCCAGCGTACGGTGTCCGCGCGGGGAATCATAAATGCGCACATATTGATCACTGCTTGTCTCGGTGAACTCCGTCGATTCACCGTGGCACATGGTACATGCATCCGCGCGCATGTCGACGATCTTTCCTGTTTCTTCCCGGGCTGATGAGTAACGAATCATGCCCTTCTTGTCGTAAATGCGAATGACGTCGATGGAGGGCGTTTTGCTCATCTCCTCGATGGTACTCGCGATCTGCTCCCGGTCGTTCTCCTGCATCCCGTCCATGAGCGCCAGTTTCGAGAAGGCGCTTGCCCGTTCGGCACAGTTGTAAATCGTGTGCTCGAAAAAGGTGCTCTGCATCTCCACGTGCAGATAGTTCACGCCGATCATGATGGCCAGCAGCGCGATGAAGATGATCGCGATGATCTTGAAACTGAGTGAGTGAAAGAAGCTCATGGGAATGTCCACCGGGCAGTACAGGGAGCCTGTCTGCTAAACTAGGAAAGTCCGCATCAACCATCAAGGTTCCGGACCTTATTCTCCGCCAACGAATTTCCTGAGCAGCTCCCAGTAGCGCTGTTCGCCGAACAGTTCTTCGATCGAGGAGACGGGTTCACCGCCGTCGTTGAGGCAGAGACCGAGTTCCGGGGAAGTCATGAGCTTTCTGAGCCGGTCGTTGAGGTCGCGACCGCGCCGGCGGATTCGGCGGATGTGATTCCGTGGGGAAGAGAGCCGGGCGGTGGCGAGTGCGCCGACTTCAGGGGCGAGGGTGACAATGCAGCCTTTTTCGTAGGGCCTGGTGCGCACGGAATCCGTCGCGTACAGGAGATCCATGTTCCTGCACACGACGGTTCCGGACACGGGTGCGGAAAGGGGAATGGCATTGTTCCCACCATAGACCCATCCGAATTCTTCCCCTTCCCGCACGAAGGATCTGTTGGCAAGTACGACGATCTGGCTGTCGTCGGGCAGCAGGGCTGCCGCGAAGGCATCCAGACCGCAGCGGACCATGCCGGTCGGGAGGAGCCGTATCCAGACATGTCGACTCGAGTACCGCAGGTCGGTACAGATCGTCAGGGAGCGGAAGGGGGCCAGGAGCGGTTTGACGTGTTCCGGCAGCTCTTCGTCCATGATCAGTGGCAGGTCGACATATTCAAGATCGGGTTCCTCCTCCCGGCATGTATCTGAATGGTCTCGCAGCGCGGCATCGAGCGGGCATTGTTCACAATGGAAGTCCCGGTCGCAGAGCTTGTTGTTCAGCACACCCGCTTCTGTCCAGATGCATACGTTCTGCTGTTTTTCAATGATGATGCTCATGCTGCTGACCATTTCCTTTCAGGTGAATTGGTGCGTGATCAGTGCCGCTGAAGTTCTGCCGCGGGCTTTCCGGAGATCTGCGGCGACGGTGATCGCTCCGCAGCGTTATCGAAACGCAGCACGGTCTCCTCCTCATGATGAGGGAAGATGGGCAGGTACTTGACAGCCAGGGCAAACAGCACGAATCCCGCGGTGACGATGGCGATCGTCACGGCAAGCTCTCCGATGGACGGGAAGTACGTTACGCCGAAATTCTGCTGGTAGTAGCGTTCCAGGGATGTCATGGTGACATTTAGCCGGTTCGTGATAAATCCGAGCACCATGGAGAACGCGGTGAAAAACAGACCCTGGCGTGTGCGCCCCCAGTTCTTGATGTTGAAGAGCAGCAGGGGAATGAACAGCATCAGGGCGACTTCAAGCCAGAGCATGGCCGTCTCGAAGGAGCTCTCGAACACGAGGTGAAGGACGTCGCGGCGGAGCAGGTCGATGAAACGGGCAGTGAAATACACCAGCAGGATGCCGATCATGATGCGTGCGAGATCGCGCAGCAGCGGTGTTTCCAGTGTCTTCTGGAAGGCCCTGGCGCTGAGATAGGATTCGAGGATGGTCATGCCAAGTCCGACCGCCACGGCGCTCACGAAGAAGAACACCGGAAGCATGGGAGAATACCAGAAGGGATGCATTTTCTGCGGGACGATGAGATACAGCGAGCCAAGGGAAGACTGATGCAGCATCGACAGCAGGATGCCCAGCACGATAAGCGGGATCGTGATGGCCTTGACGATTTTCAGCGCGCGCTTCATGCGGAACCGTTCCAGGACGACCGGGGAGAATTCCAGTGCCAGTACGGTCGTATACAGCATGACGCACATGGCGACCTCGAAGAGGACGGAATGCGGATTCTGATAGATGAGAGCATGCCAGATCGACCACGGGCGGCCGAGATCGAACAGGAGTCCGACGATCACGAGACAGTAGCCCATGAAGGCCGTCAGAATCGCCGGCCGCACAATGGGTTTGAAACGTTTGAGGTTGAATATGTAGACGATTCCCGCAAGGGTGAATCCGCCCGCGGCGAGACCGACGCCCGTAACGACGTCGAATCCGATCCAGAGTCCCCAGGGTGTGATATCAGAGAGATTCGTGGCGGCGCCGAGGCCCCAGCCGAATCGCACGATCGCGGCGGTGAGTCCTCCGAGGAGGAATACCGCGGCAACCACTTTCCAGAATGTGATGTTCTGCAATGCGTTTTTCATGGTGTTCTCCTCAGGATTTCGTTTTGATGCGATTCTTTTTCTCGTCTTCGAAGCGCCTGACTTCTTCACGGCGATTGGTGATCCAGTAGACAGCGCCGAGTGCGACACCGGCCGTAACGACGATATCGGGGATCTTCTCGAGCACGCGCCAGGTCTTCTCCGGCAGCGGGGTTTCCTCGAGTTTCGTGCGGAAGCCGAGACTTTCGAACGAGACGTTCGAGAGGTAGAACACCGAAGTGCCACCGACCTCCTTGAGGCCGTACACCTTGTGGACATAGCTATCGGGGTTTTCGCGGATGCGTCGCTGCGCTTCGGCGACCAATTCGCTGCGCTCGCCGAAGATCGTGGCTTCCATCGGACAGGCCACGCTGCAGGCGGAGGCGCGATTGCCCTCGTAATTTGTGGTCATTTCCAGGATGGTATCGCGCTCCTCGGCGGTAATTTCGCGGCCGTCGACCGTGACCCGTTTGCCCTTGCGGTCAATGACATATCCGGCGTCGTCGACCTCGTAGTCTTCGCGCACATGCCGTTCCTGGTAGCACATGGTGCACTTGCGCACTTTCGGATTATTGCTGCCCCATTCGTATTTCGGGATATCGAACGGGCAGGCGAGCATGCAGTAGCGGCAGCCGATGCACTTGTTGGCGTCCCAGGTGACCGCGCCGTCTTTGGTCTTTTCCAGCGCGCCGACAAGGCATGCGGAAGCGCAGGCCGGTTCCTTGCAGTGCTGGCACATCTGGCGGATGTATGTTTCCGTCCCGCTCTCGGGATTTTCATACAGCCGGAGGGTCGTGAAATTCTGTGCGTCGAGGCTCGTGGCTTCAACCTGCGGGAAATGATGGATCTGCTGGCAGGCATCCCTGCAGGCGCCGCAGCCGACGCATTCCGTCAAATCGACGAGAATGGCATGTGACATGGTGAATCTCCTTTGATGGCAATGGAACAGTCAGTCGATGGAAACAGGACTCAGCGCAGGAACTGCTGTTCGAAATCCTGCAGATGCGTTTCATCGAGATGTTCCAGTGCTCCGGCGACCGGTGCGCCGCCCTCGAACATCGCCTCGCCCACGGCTGCGGGCTGTGGCATGCTTGCGCCGAGGAAATCGCGGAAGCGCTTGATCTCTTCCTTGACCCATGAAACGGCGCTTTCGGCGACGCGGAGAATTGAAAGATTCGCTGCCAGCTCCGCCGGCTCGATCATCATCAGCCAGCCTTCTCGATAGGGATTCTCTGAGACCAGACCGGGGTTTTCCACCGCGTCGGCATTCACCGAGCGAACATACCCGCTGACCGGTGCGACGAGACGGACTTTCCGTCCTTCATGATTGAGCGTGATGACAGGATCTCCCTGCCGCACGAACTCGCCGGCGGCGGGAAGCTCGATACCGTCAATTCCGCCGAGAGCTTTCTGGATGAAATCGTCGACGCCGATTTCCAGATGCTCACCATCCTGCATGCGTGCCCAGGTATGACCGGGATGGAAGAATACACTTTTCGGGATGCGAACCGATTCTCGCGCCTGTGGCGCAATTGCTGTTCTCGGCGCGGCAGCCATGATGGGATATCTGCGGCTGCGTGCCTGAATGAACAGATCGATGCCGAGCAGGAGCGCGACAAAGAGGATGACAAATAATGCGACCATGATGAACTCCAGTGCTTTAGTGGGATGGGTGTTGCGAGTTTCAACATTCAACTGTTGAGAAATGCATCAACAATCGTACCAAAAAGAGATCTATTTCTCGATCTGCCGTTGAATTCCCGTAACTTCTATTCCGACAGTGCGTTACGGTATCAGACCTCCTCTTGCTCCTGCGTGATGGATTTTTCCCATTGTTGAAAAAATCTACGGTGTTTTTTGATCTTCACGAGACATGTCGCGGTAAGACCATTCATTTCAAACTCTTAACAGCTGTAGAGAAAACCAACAGTGCATTGTGGCGGAATTCACCATTGTCGGCAGGGCAGTCAGCACGACATACCTTCTCCCTGCAAATGTGATGCCCCCTGCAAATGTGATGCTCCGATATGTGGAGTGAAATCTATGGAATTTTTTCCCTGCCATGATTGAATCCGGTCCGTTTATCCCGTATTTTGTTGCATCCGTGACAGAAGGAGATGACGGCATGGAAGGCCTTGACAAGTATCGCGGCATGAAAATCCTGATCGTGGACGATGAGGAAGACATGTGCGTGCTCCTCAAACGGCTGTTCGAACGGCAGGGACTTGCAGCCATGATGGCGTTCGATGGCGAATCGGCGCTTGACCAGTTTCGCAAGGAGGAACCGGACGCCGTCGTACTCGATATTCTCATGCCGGGTATGGACGGGCGGGAAGTCATGCTCAGGATGCGGCGCATCAATCCGGAAATCCCCGTGATATTCATGACTGCGCTCGCGGGGGTGCCGGGTGCCGTGGATGCCATGAAGGCCGGGGCGTTTGATTACGTTGCGAAACCGTTCGAGACCGGAGAAATTCTCGAGGTTCTCGGCCGGGCCCTGGATGAGCGTCTCATGCGCCGGAAATTTCAGAGTTTTCAGGCAGACCATGTCGGACAGAAGGACGAACTGCTGCAGCTGATGGGAGCCAGCGATGTGATCGTGGAACTGACGAACTCCCTGAAGCAGATTGCGAAAGCACCGTTCGATGTGCTGCTTATCGGTGAACCCGGTACCGGCAAGGCACTGGTGGCCCAGAATCTTCATGACGAAAGCGACCGGCACAAAAAGCCGTTCGTGACCATCGCCTGTGATGCACTTGCCGAGGACGTCCTCGAGCAGGAACTGTTCGGATATGAGCGCGGAGCGTTCCCTGACGCGGAACGCAGTAAACCGGGCAAGTTCGAATCTGCACACGGCGGGACGCTGTTTCTCGATGAAATCTCGGCCTTCCCGGTTGCACTGCAGAGTCGCCTCCTGCATGTCCTGCAGACCAAGTCGGTCGTTCGCCTCGGAAATGAAACACCGATCCCGGCGGATGTCCGCATCATCGCGTCCACAAGCAAGGATCTCCACGAACAGATCGAACAGAAACGGTTTCGTCCGGATCTGTTCTACCGTCTCAACGAGTACAGTCTGCATGTACCGTCACTGCGAGAGCGCAAGACGGATATTCCATACCTCGCCAGCCGCTTTCTCCAGTTCAGCAACAAGGAACTCAATAAAAACATCGGCGGGTTCACGCCGAAGGCGCTCGAAAAAATGCTCGCCTATAACTGGCCGGGCAACGTCGCGCAGCTGAAAGCTGTCGTGCGCCGATCCGTGCTTTTCGCGGAGGAGTACATCAGTGCCGAACAGCTGGACCTCGAAATGGACGCCGAACGCCGCGTTCGGGCCGTCATGGCCGCTGCGGATATCGATGAAAGCACCATCGAACAGGGCATTGCACTGAAAGACCACATGCGGAAGCATACCGCCCAGATCGAACGGCAGATTCTGCTCGAAACCCTCAAACGCACCGGCTGGAACAAGGCCAAGGCGGCCCGGCTGCTGCAGATCGATTACAAGACCATGCAGACGAAGGTCAAGGAATACAAACTGCAGGATCCGAACGGATAATGCAGGGCAGGCAGAGCAGGGCATGTCGCTGATCAGAAAAGTCCCCAACGTTTTTGTCATCGTTTTCAGTCTCATCATCCTCGCGGCGATCGCGACGTGGATCGTGCCGGGCGGGAGTTATGAACGCGTCGAGGAGGAAGTCGGCGGCGTGCTGCGCGAAGTGCTTGTCGTCGGATCATTCAGCTTCGAGGATGCCCGTCCCCAGGTGCTGCAGATCTTTACCGCGCCTATGGACGGTTTCCTGCGGCTCGCGGAAATCATCGGCTTCATCTTTCTCGTCGGGGGAGCGTTCTCTATCATGAACGAGACGGGCGCGATTGCGGCAGGTACGGGACAGCTCGTGCGAAAACTCAAGGGCAGGGAAATCCTCGTCATCCCGATCGTCATGACATTCTTCTCGCTGTTTGGTGCCGTCTTCGGCATGTGCGAGGAAGCCATGCCCTTTGTCCTTATTTTCGTGCCCCTCGCCCTGTCGCTCGGCTATGATTCCTTCGTCGGCGTATCGCTGACCTTTCTCGCGGCGGGGGTTGGATTCGCCGGCGCATTTCTGAATCCCTTCACACTGCAGATCGCGCAGGGACTCGCCGGCGTTCCCCTGGTTTCTGGCTGGGAATATCGCGTCATCGTCTGGGTGATCGTCACCGCCTCGACCATCGCATGGGTGATGATCTATGCTGCACGGATAAAGAAGGATCCGCATCGAAGCACGATGTACGACCTGGATCAGCAGCGGCGGGAGGAAATCAGGCGTCAGCAGACGGCCGAGGCAGATTTTTCCATCCGTCACGCACTCGCACTGCTCGTGCTGCTCATCGGGGTGATCGGCATGATCGTCGGCGTGACCGTCTTCGGCTGGTATATCACTGAACTCGGAGCGCTGTTCCTCGGCATGGGTGTCACGGCAGGCATTGTTTCCGGGCAGAGCCCGAACACGCTCGCAAAGAATTTCATCCTGGGCGTAAAGGACATGGCGTCCGCCGCCATGATCGTGGGCTTCGCTGGCGGAATCATCGTGATTCTCGAAGACGGGAATATCATGGACACCATACTATATAGTATGGCACAGCTGACAGCGAACATGCCGCGCATCCTTTCCGCCGATGCGATGTATGTGATGCAGGTCGGACTCAACTTCTTCATCCCCTCCGGCAGCACCAAGGCAGCACTCACCATGCCCCTGATGGGTCCGCTCGCGGATCTTTCGGGTTTCACACGTCAGACGGCGGTTCTGGCTTATCAGCTCGGGGACGGCTTCACCAACATGATCATTCCCACCTCCGGCGTCACCATAGGGACGCTGACCATGGCCAAGATTCCGTATGAGCGCTGGTTCCGCTGGAATTTCCCCATGCAGATTTTCTTTTTCATTCTTTCGCTGCTGCTGCTGATCTGGCCCGTTGTGACACACTGGCAGTAATGTGGTATCGAGTCGCAGCGTTCCACCGCCGCGGAGGAGGGATGTCAGGCCATGCGCTGTTCAGTGCCCGCACCACCGCCGGAAGTTCATCCGGGGATCAGCGGTTTTTCAGCAGGAGCACGATGCGGCGCTGAAAATGAACGGGGAGGATGCGGAGCAGGGATGTCGTGACTCCATTCATTGCGAATACGGCCGGGAGGGATTTCATAAGCCGAAAATGTGTCAGCCACGGACCGAGAAAGTCCGCCCCGCTGTCCGGTGGCGCGAAGTGCCGGATTTCCTCCCAGGTGTGATTGTACCAGGTCGATGTCGCGGAGTCTCTGCCGCTCAGGTCGCTGCCGCCGAGAAAGGCGACGCTTCCTCCGGCCGTAGTAACATGCAGTAGATGGCGTAGCCAGTGATGCAGTTTCTGCATATCCTGCGTATTCGCCACGCTGACGCCGAGTGCGAACACCAGATCGAACATGCCCTCCCCGTAGGGAAGAGCGGTGGCGTCCTGCACCTCGAAACGAATGTCGGGATACATCTCACGAGCCTTGCGTATCCCCGTTTCGCTGATATCAATTCCCACCACGTCATAACCGAGCGAGGCGAATATCGCACTGTAATAGCCGGTTGCGCAGCCCACGTCGAGCACGCGCGCTCCGGGACGCACACCGGCTCTTGCACAGATGGAAGCGAGGACGCGGCGGGTGAAGTCCGGGGGATAGTAGGTGAAGCCCTCTCCGGCATAGAAGGTGTCGTAGTAGTCGATGATTTGCTGCGGGGTCTGTTCCATTGACGCAAAATACGTTAATCGAATGCGATTGCGAAAGCGATTGCGAGTTCCGTGAATTCGGGCGGGAAGTCGTATCTTTCCTTACCTGCCTCTCCTGTCGAAAGAGCAGGGAGTTTCGTTCACCATCCCCGGGATACCCATTATGAGAGAATTGCTGCGACTTGCCGCTCTCCTGACTGTGTTCGTGATCGTGACCGCTCCGGCGATCGCGCAGGATAATGAAGACGACAACGAAGGAAAAGAGACCGGGCTGACATCCTCACTCCTTGGAGGACTGAAATTCCGCACGATCGGTCCGGCACTGGCATCCGGACGCATTACCGATTTCGCGGTCAATCCACGGAATCACGCGGAGTACTACGTCGCTGTCGCATCGGGCGGCGTCTGGAAAACCACCAATGACGGCATTACCTTCGAACCGATTTTTGATTCGCAGGCGTCGTATTCCATCGGCTGCGTGACGCTGGATCCGAATAATCCGCACACAGTGTGGGTCGGAACCGGTGAGAACAACAGTCAGCGCAGTGTCTCCTGGGGTGACGGCATTTACCGCTCCATCGACGGAGGGAAGTCATGGAAGAACATGGGACTGAAGCGATCCGAACACATCGCAAAGATTCTCATTGATCCAAATGACTCCCGCATCATGTATGTCGCCGCGCAGGGTCCTCTCTGGGCGGCGGGCGGTGACCGCGGTCTGTACAAATCCACGGACGCCGGTGCCACATGGACACCCGTGCTGACCATCAGCGAACACACCGGTGTGACCGACGTGGTAATGGATCCGCGTGATTCGCAGGTGCTCTACGCGGCCTCCTATCAGCGCCGCCGGCATGTGTGGACACTGATCAACGGCGGTCCCGAAAGCCGCATCTTCAAAAGCACCGACGCGGGCGCCAGCTGGGACACGCTGCGGACGGGGCTTCCTTCCGGAGACCTCGGCCGAATCGGACTCGCAATCTCACCGGCAGATCCCGATTACATCTATGCCATCATTGAAGCGGAAGGAGAGAAAGGCGGCGTGTATCGCACGACCAATCGCGGCGGAAGCTGGGAAAAGCGAAGCGGTTATCAGACCGTCAGCGGTCAGTACTACAATGAGCTGGTCTGTGATCCTGTCGATGTGGACAAGGTGTACTCTCTCGATACCTACACGCGCATAAGTGAGGACGGATTCAAAACGAACCGGCGTCTCGGGAACAGGCATCGTCATGTCGATGATCACGCGCTGTGGATCAATCCCGACGATCCGCGGCACCTGCTTATCGGCGGTGACGGCGGTGTCTATGACAGCTACGATGGAGGGAAGACATGGCGCTTCAAGCCGAACCTGCCCGTGATGCAGTTTTACCGCGTCTCCGTCGACAATGCCGTGCCGTTCTACAATGTGTACGGTGGCACGCAGGATAACCAGAGTCTCGGCGGTCCGTCACGCACCATAAACAGCGACGGTATTTTCAGTGAGGACTGGTTCTATACAAAAGGCGGCGACGGGTACGAGACGCAGGTCGATCCGAACGATCCGAACATCATTTACGCGCAGTCGCAGTACGGCGGGCTCGTGCGCTTCGACCGCCGCAGCGGTGAATCACTTGGTATTCAACCGCAGCCCGCTCCGAGCGAGGATCCCTACCGCTGGAACTGGGATTCCCCGCTGCTGCTCAGTCCGCATTCCCCTACACGTCTCTACTTCGCCGCCAACGTCGTGTTCCGCAGTGATGACCGCGGCGACAGCTGGACGGTGATCAGTTCCGATCTCACCCGCCAGCTCGATCGGAACAGCCTCCCGGTGATGGGAAAGATCTGGCCTCCCGAGGCGGTTGCGAAAAACGCATCGACATCGCTCTACGGAAACATCGTTTCCCTGGATGAATCCCCGCTGCAGGAAAGCCTCTTGTACGTCGGCACCGATGACGGGCTCATCCAGGTGACGGAGAATGGCGGGGAGGAATGGCGCAGGATCACTTCCTTCCCGGGCGTTCCCGAACGCACGTACGTCAGCTTCGTCCATGCCTCCGTACATGACGCGAACACCGTGTATGCATCTTTCGACAATCACAAAATGGGGGATTTCAAACCGTACATTCTCAAAAGTACGGATCGCGGGAACAGCTGGACGTCAATCAGCAGCGACCTGCCCGATGATTTCCCGGTGTACCATATCACCGAGGATCATGAGGATTCGCAGCTTCTGTTCGCGGGCACGGAATACGGTGTGTTCACCAGCACGGATGGCGGGGCGCACTGGGTGCAGCTCAAGGCGGGTGTTCCGACGATAGCGGTGCGCGACATCGCCATCCAGCAGCGGGAGAATGACCTCGTGCTCGGAACATTCGGACGCGGATTCTACATCCTCGATGATTATTCGCCCCTGAGGTCGATTGACGGCGACCTCCTCACGCAGGATGCGCACATCTTCCCGGTGAAAGACGCCCTGATGTATATCGAGGCACAGCATCGTCGCATCGGGTCACAGGGCGAAACGTTTTATGCCGCTCCGAATCCTCCCGTCGGCGCCACCTTCACGTATTACCTGAACGAAAGCATCAAGACGAAAAAGCAGCAGCGCAAAGCCGAGGAGAAAAAACTGCGTAAAGAGGGAAAGACCCCGCCGTATCCCGACTGGGAAACACTGCGTGCGGAGGACGATGAGATCGAGCCGTATCTCCAGTTTACGATCAGGGATGCGGAGGGGCTCATCGTTCGCAAGCTGAAGGCTCCTGCGAAAAAGGGTGTGCACCGCCTGACATGGGACCTGCGCTTTCCGAGCCGGACACCCGTCGGCAAGAATACGAAGGTCAACGAGGCGGATGCATTGCTGGCCATGCCGGGCAACTATGCCGTCGAAATGTCGAAAGTCGTGGACGGTGTCGAAACTCCGCTCGTGGATCCGGTGCCGTTTACCGCCCGCGTGCTGATGAATACGACGCTTCCCGCCCCCGACCGGGAGGCACTCGTGGCGTTCCACAAACGTGTCGCCGAGATTCAGCGCACTGTGCTCGGTACCCGGCGTTTCGCCAATGAGATCTGGGAGCGCATGCAACTGATCGACAAGGCGATCGCGATTACTCCGGAAGCCGAACCGGACCTTCGGAAGCGCTGGCTGCAGATGCGCGACCGCATGCTTTCGATCAATCGCAGGCTGAATGGTGATAACACCATCAGCAAGCATAATGGCAACCAGCTGCCGTCAATCGTCGGCCGCATTCAGTACCTGATGTACTTCATCTGGCGATCTACTTCGGCGCCCGCGATGCAGCATCTGCGCGAGGCGGACCGGACCGTGACGGAGTTGATGCCCGTGCTCGAAGAACTGCGTCAGCTCAGTGAAGAGGAACTGCGTCCGCTGGAGATTGAACTCGAGCAGCTTCGTGCGCCCTGGACACCGGGACGAATCCCTGAGCTGAAGTAGACACAGTGCAGCCGAGTGCGCTCTGCCGTGTGACGCTGCACATTGAATCGCGAGTTACGACTGCCGTCGTCCGACAGAGTCACAGGAAACTGCCGGGTGGCGGCAGTCTCGTACCATGGTCTTGACACTGTCTCGGATCCTCCGTAATGTGCTGGTGTATTCCACATTTGCAGGAGGTCCCGATGCCAACATATCATGCAGGGACTGGCGAAGGATATGACTTCGAGCTGTTTCTCCTGACGCTGATTGCCGGACTCGCGATTCTGGCGTTGCTGAGCTGGGGCATTCCGTGGTTCCGCAATCGCATGCGGCTGCGCCGCGAAGCGCGACTGCATGCGGAACAGGAGGCAGCCCTGTCTGATGAGTCCATGCCCGACGATACGGATCCCTCGCGCAACGCCTTCAGCGGGATACCGACAGGTTGACTACCGCGAAATGACGTATTTGCGTACATTTGGGAGTTTGTTCGCTACCCGGCGGAATGATTGAACGCAAATGTCCGGCATAAAAACGCACCATTACATATTCCTCTCTCTGTTTACACTGCTTGCAGCGGTGAATGCGCACGCGCAGACACGGAGTTTCACACTGCTGCGCGACGGGAGTGCATGCGGAACAGTTGATCTCACTGTCGAACGTCTGCAGA
The DNA here is from genome assembly GCA_913061095.1 of uncultured Ignavibacteria bacterium. Classification (GTDB taxonomy): domain Bacteria; phylum Bacteroidota; class Ignavibacteria; order SZUA-365; family SZUA-365; genus BM516. Next base: position 43,487 of record CAJXVM010000002.1, on the reverse strand, counting down.
ACGGCTATGTGCAGTACCGGTTTCGCGAGGAACGCAATGTCACGACAATTGCCGACCAACGCGAACAGCGTCTTCGCACGCTGACCATTCTCGCCGATACGGCGCTGCGCATCGTTTCCCTCGACGGCATCGAACACTCAGGCAGCAGGGAATGGAAGATCGACGGCAGCTGCGTTCGAGGAACCCTGCATCTTTCCCGGCACAGTGCATCCGGACAGGTGATGCGATGGCGAAGCGATTGCGCGGCCGTGCCGGATATCATGCTGCCCGAACTGATTCGCAGGGGCTTCAGTTCACTGCCGGAGAAGATTTTCGACACGCGGGATCTTGAAGATCGTCACGCGGCAATCTCGATCGCACGGAGTGAGGGCGGCGGATACAGCATCACCCTCGACCGGGTCAGCACCTACGACGTCGATGCGGACGGATTCCTTTCGGAATGGAATCACAGCGACCACGGGCTCGCATGGATCCCGGCTGCGCAGATGTCCGGAGCATCATCCGCTTGCGATCTCGACTGCGGTGTGTTCTGGGATCTCGGGCAAGCACTGCTGCCGACAGGCGAGAGCAACGTTGACCGAATGCAGGTGGTGCTTCGCCTCTCGGAGGAGGTCGGTGCACGGCTTGAGCTTTTTGATCCGCGACAGAAGGTCCGGACGGGGGCTGCTGCCGGGGAGAATGGGATCGCGCTCACGATCGAGCGTATACGCGGGCGTTTTGAGGAAAGTAACCTTCCGCTTCGGGACGCCGAACTGCTTCCCTATCTGCGTCCCACTTCACTGCTGCCTTTGGACAGTGATCTCCTGCGCGAGCGGGCGGCGGCGCTGCGGGACTGGGACCGCAATGCGGCGAATGTCGCGCGTTCCATTGTTCGCTGGTGTGGAGAGGAATTCACCGAAGACCCGTTCATCCCTGTTGTTCCCGTCCACCGGCTCGTGCGCGAACCGCGTGGCACGGCGCTCCACGCGGCGATGCTCTTTGTCGCACTCGCGCGCAAGGCTGGCGTCCCTGCCCGGTTCGTACTCGGTGTTGTCCCGCGGGACGGCCGCTGGCGCAGCACCGTCTGGGCGGAGGCATGGTCCGGTACATGGATTCCGGTCGATCCTCTGCGTGGTGACATCCTCGAGGATGCGCTCCACATCAAACTGCTTCACACGGCAGATGTTGCCGGCTTGGGTGCGCAGGCCGGGCGTCTGCAGTCAGTGCTGCGCATCGAACTCCAGGATGTCAAGCCGATCGATCCTTCGCTGACGGGTGAACTGTCGACGGGAATCATGAACGGAACATACACGAATCGCAGATTTCGCTGTTCCATCGATGCCCCGGAGGACTGGATACTTGAGGAACGGGAGCTTGGTACGGAGATCGTCGTCACTGCGGTGCCGGAGCTTGGATCCAATGCGCGTTTCGAGCTGCATCTGATTCACAATCCATACCGCCTGCACACGCAGAGACTCTTCGAAACCCGCGAGCGTTCATTGCGTGGTGTCCTCGAAGGACTCGCGGTGGAAGAGAAAGGCGAACTGAATTTCGGCGAGCGCCGTGCACCTTATGTCGTCTACAGTTACGATGGAGTGAATGCCGAGGGCTTTTCTCAGCGGATTCGCACGGCTGACTGCATATTCAGCATCGAAACGCGCGGATACCTTCTGCGCTTCTCGGCGCCTGCCGACCTCTTTGACGTTTACCAGGACGACCTACAGAACATTCTGCGCAGTCTGCGTCTCCACGACTGAGATTTCATGCTCTCATCCATGCCGAGTCCCCTACAGAAGGGATCCGTACCGCTGCGTCATTCGCTGCCTTCCTACCAAATCTCCGTCTTTTTCACTAGCTTTTTCCATCCTGCCCATCATTATCGAAGAGGAGTGCGGATGTCTTTCCACCGTATCGAACAGCACGGCCGCATGCGCAAACGCAGCAGCCGGTTCTCCGGCTTCATATTTCTGTTCATCGCCGTCCTGTCCACCGCCTGGCTTCACGGCTGCGGTTCCTCCAGCGATGTCGAGGTGGTGTCTTTTTCCCCGCAGGGCGAAACACCGCTGCTCACAACGATCGAGGTGGAATTTTCGCGCGACCTCGCTCCGTCGGACAAACAGAACGTCTGGCTCACGGAGACATATTTGGAATTCGAGCCCGCGATTCCCGGCCGCTTCAAGTGGACCTCCGGCAGGCGGATGATCTTCTCTCCGGAGACACCGCTCGAGGCGATTCAGGAATACACTGCCGAGGTGACCGATGCGGTGCTGTTTGGTGCGGATCTCAGTGCTGATTTCGATGCCTTCAGTTTCCATACGCCCGACTTCGACGCCGTCAGAGCGGAGGTGTTCTGGACGCACGTCCCGCATGAGTATTACACGGTCACGGTGCAGGCGAATCTTTACTTCAATTATCCCGTGCAGCCCGGGAAACTGCGCGAGCACCTTGCGGTACTGTGTGACGATGAACCGATCGGTGATATCCAGATTGTTTCCGATCAACCTGCCGAGGTGATCGCCGTCGCCTTCGGCGAGATGAAACAGAAAGACGCCGAGCAGGTGTTTACCATTCGCGTCGAAGAGGGATTGATGTCGGTTGTCGGAAAGAAACCGCTGCAGGATACGCGGGAGTTCAGAACGGCGCTTCCGCCGATCACGCAGCTCGCGGTCACCGGCGTCGCCTCCGGTTATGACGGCAATACGGGATGGATCGAAGTCGCCACCACACAGATGGTTGACGAGGAAGCACTGCCGCAGTATGTGCGTGTGGATCCGGAGCGTCCGCTGCAGTTTTTCGTCAGCGACAATATCTTCCGCATCGAGGGGGATTTCGAAAACGAGCAGACCGTGGATCTGATCATTGAGAAGGGACTGCCCGGGCTTTTCGGCGGTGTGCTCGAGCAGGAGTACCGTCAGCAGGTATCCTTTGTTGACATTCAGCCGGCAGTGAACTTTGCCGACAGGCGCGGGCGCTATCTGTTGCGCGGCGGTGCGGAAAACCTGGAAGTGCACGCCGTCAATATCGACGAACTCGAAGTCGAAGCGCACGAGGTTTTTGCCAACAACATCCTGCATTTTCTCAGTCAGAACCGCTGGTACAGCTATGATTATGGCTACAATCCCAATTACCATGTCGGGGATTTCGGCCGGGAGCTCTTCCGGGAAACCATTCCGCTGAGCAGCAGCCGCAACTGGCTCGGACGTCATGTCATCAGTGTGGATCGCGTACTGGAATCCAGGCACAAGGGGATTTACGTAATCCGCGTGAGTTCGAGCGAGGATCGATGGATACAGGATTCCAAGATCGTCGCAATCAGCGATCTGGCCCTCATCGCCCGCGTGGCGGATGATCAGATCACCGTCTTCGTCAACGGCATCGCCGATGCGCGTCCGGTCGAGGGCGTTGACATCAGCGTCATCTCCTCGAACAACCAGACGCTGTTCGAGGGCAGGACTGACGCGCAGGGGATGGTGCGATTCGATGATGTGCGCGCTCGGAGCGAGGCCTTTACACCCCGGCTCGTGACCGCTGAAACACACGATGATTTCAACTTTCTGGATCTCGACGATACGCGTGTCGAAACGTCACGATTCGATGTCGGGGGACTCACACAGCCTTCTCGTGAATTCGTAACCTTCCTGTATGGAGAGCGTGACCTTTACCGCCCGGGGGAAACACTGAACATTTCCGCGATCGTGCGCACCGAGGATATTCGCACCGTGGCTGATGTGCCGGTCATTCTGAAAATTCTCTCACCGCGCGGAAGAACATTCCGGGAGTACAAGCTGGTTCTCAACGCTGAGGGATCTTTCGAACAGGCGGTGGACATCCCTGACTACGCGCTTACTGGCGTGTACAATGTCGAGCTTTACACGGGAGGCGACCGCCTGATCGGCAGTTCCTCGTTCAGCGTGGAGGAATTCGTTCCCGACAAGGTGCGTGTGCAGCTCTCCGCTCCGGAACGGCAGTATCGTCCCGGCCAGGAAGTCGTCGTCTCGGTCGATGCGGAATACCTCTTCGGCGCGCGCGCGGCGAACCTTCGCTATGAAGCGGATGTGCAGCTGCGTCACCGGCCGTTCCGCAGCGAATCCTTTCCAGACTATGATTTCAGTGAGCATTCGGTGAAAAACAGCCGCATCGAACGGACGACACTCGAGGGAACACTCGACAGTGAAGGGCGAACCGAACTGCGGTATACCATCCCCGCGGACATCCGCGCCGGCGGGATCCTCGAGGGAGCGATGTACGTGAGCGTCTTCGATCTCACGGGCCGCACGGTCAATCGCGTGCAGCCGTTTACCGTGTATCCCAACAGCACCATGATCGGTATCAAATCACCCGGAAGGTATTTCGGCGTCAACCGGCAGCTTGATTTCCGTTTCGTCGCGGTGGATCAAAACGATCAGGCGCAGCGGAACTTCAAAGCGGACGTCCGTCTCGTGCGCCTCGAATGGCAGACCGTGTTGAAGAAGAAACCCTCCGGACGCTATTACTACGCGTCGGAGGAAAAGGAAATTCTGGAATGGGAGAAACGTGTCACGCTCAACGGTGAGACGCCCTACAGCGTTGCAGTACGCCGATCCGGAAAGTACGAGCTGCGCATTGCGAAGGCGGGCATAAATACCTATCAGAAGACGACCTTTTATGCCTACGGATGGGCGACGGCAACGGCGTCGTCATTTGAAGTGGACCGTGAGGGACGCGTGGACATCATCTTCGATAAGGACAGCTATCGGCCGGGCGAGAATGCGAAAGTACTGTTCATGTGTCCTTTCGGCGGCCGTCTGCTTATTACCGTCGAGCGCAGCGGGGTGTATCATCATCAGTACGTCGATGTGGATCAACGTTCGGTGGAGATCACGCTGCCGGTCAGGGCAGACTACCTGCCCAACGCATATGTGACGGCTACGCTTTTCCGTCCGCACAACGGCGATCGGGAAACACCGTTCCTCGTCGGGCACGGGTTCGCGTCCATGACCGTGGAGCGGAAGGAGAACCGTCTTCCGCTTTCGATCAGTGCTCCGCGCCGCGTCAAACCCGGCACGAGGCAGACCATCACGATCAACACCGCATCGCAGCGCGATGTGTATGTGACACTCGCCGCGGTCGATGAGGGTATTCTCCAGATCACTGATTATCAATCGCCTGATCCCTACGATATGATGTACGCGCGTCGCGCGCTGCAGGTATCGGCACATGACATCTATAAATTCCTCCTGCCCGAAATCGTGAGCGGCTCCTCCTCCACGGGGGGCGGCGATATGCTCGAGCAGGCACGCAAGCGCACGAATCCCATCACGACCCGGCGCTTCAAACTCTTTTCCTACTGGAGCGGCATTCGCAAAAGCGATGCCAGCGGAAAGGTGCGTGTCTCACTCAATCTCCCGCAGTTCAATGGCGAGGCACGCCTGATGGCGGTCGCCTACACGGGTGATCGATTCGGCGCCGCAGAACATAGCATGAAGGTCGCCGACGATATCATCCTCGAACCGCAGGTGCCGCGGCTGCTGACAGCCGGGGATTCGCTACTGATGCCGGTGACGGTTATCAACACGACGGACCGCAGGGGGAAGGTGCGTGTTTCGCTGGAAACGGATGGTCCTCTGACGCTGTGTTCGGATGCGCGCGCATCTGTCACCGTCCCGGCCAATGGCACGGTGCAGGCGCTGTTCAGTGTCCGCGCCGGCGAGATGCCGGGCGCCGCTTCGATCCGCCTGACTGCCTCCGGAATCGATGATGTTCGAGAGACCATCGACCTGGCCGTGCGTCCCCGGGTCCCTTTTTCGGTGGAACACCGGTCCGGTGTTCTGCGTGACAGAAAATCCGTAACCCTGCCGCGTGCGGATGGCTATATTCGGGGCACACGGGATGTGCGGCTGACGGTCAGTCCATTTCCCGCCATCCGCTTTGCCGACAAGCTGCGCCGTCTTGTCGGGTATCCCCACGGTTGCATTGAGCAGACGGTCTCCCGGGCTTTTCCGCAGCTGTACCTCGAGGAGGTGCTCAAATTTGCCGCACCGGAGCACTACCGGCAGCACAACCCCGTGTATTACGTCAACGAGGCCATCAGGCGTGTGGAGTCCATGCAGCGCTATGACGGAGCGATGAGCTACTGGCCGGGCGGCAGTGAACCGAGCTGGTGGGGCAGTGTGTACGCCGCGCATTTCCTCATCGAGGCGCGCAAGGCACAGTACCGTATCAACGAGAAGGTATTGCAGCGGCTGCTCCGCCATATCGGGAAGCAGGCAAAGAAACGTGAAACGTATGACTACGTCCATCGCCGCGGTACGGGCCGCACGATCGAACTGAAGGCGCGGAAAGAAATCCTGTATTCGCTTTATGTACTTGCGCTCGCGGGCAAGCAGGATCTTTCGACGATGAATTATTACAAGAGCCGCCCTCATTTGCTTACACGCGACACGCGGTACCTGCTTGCCGGCGCCTATGCACTCGCAGGCAAGTGGAGTTCGTATCATCAGACGATCCCCGAAATCTTTCGGGCCGCGCTCCCCGAGCGTGAGACTGGCCGTTCCTTTGACTCCGAACTGCGCGCCAATGCCGTCATGCTCAATGTCCTGCTGGAGGTCGATCCGTCGAACAGGCAGATTCCCGACATCCTGCGCTGGATCGCGGGACGCGCGGAAAACATGTACTCCACCCAGGAAACTGCGTTTGTCATGCTGGCACTCGGGAAGGCGGCGCGCCGAAGCGCCGATGCGAACATCAGTGTCAGCGTCCTGGTCGACGGAAAGAAGCGTGCCACGTTCAGCGGGAAAAGCCTCGTACTCGGGGAAAAGGAAATCGGGACAGGGACGGTGAAACTCAGGGCGTCGGGTGGCGGAGAGGCGTATTACTTCTGGTATGCCGAGGGTGTCAAACTTCGAGGCGACGTTGAGGAGATCGATGCGAATATGCGCGTGCGACGCCGATACTACGATTATCGCAGCGGACAGCCAGTGAGCGGAAATGAATTTCGACAGGGGCAACTCATCGTCTGCAAGCTGTCACTTGCGGGCGAGGGTCGCTCGATCGACAATGTCGCACTCACGGATGTCGTCCCCGCGGGCTTCGAAATCGAGAACCCGCGGCTGCGTCCCTCCACGGCACTCGGATGGAGCCTCTCGAATCCGATGAAGATCGAATATACGGATGTCCGTGACGATCGCCTGATTCTGTTTACATCGCTTGACGGAGGGAAGACAGGTGAATTCGCCTATCTGCTTCGCGTTGTCAACGCCGGTCGCTTTATCCTGCCTCCGGTTGCTGCCGAAGCGATGTACGACCCGGCGTTTCGTTCCTATCACGGTGCAGGTGTTGTGAATGTTAGGCCGATGCGCATTCGCTGATGTTCCTGAAAGCAGAATCGCGGTGTTCTCGTGAGATTATCAGCCATTGAAATGGTCCCGCGGCGTGTGCTCGTCGGCATGGCGACGTGTGTTCTCATACTGCTTACGCTCGACCGCCTCTTTCCGCCTCCTGATCCGCCGCCGTTTTCCGACCAGATCTGTGACCGCGACGGCGAACTGCTCGGCGCTTTTCTGACACCGGATGACAAGTGGCGGCTGCGCACGCGCCTGGAGGATCTTCCTCGCGAAATGCACACGGCAGTGCTGACGAAGGAGGATCGCTGGTTTTTCCTGCATCCCGGTGTGAATGTCTTTGCCGTCATGCGCGCACTCTATACCAATGTGACCAGCGGGAAACGGATCTCCGGGGCTTCGACAATCACGATGCAGGTGGCTCGCATGCTGGAACCCGATGAGCGTCGATACCTCGTCAAGTTTCGCGAAATGCTGCGCGCACTGCAGCTCGAACTGCGGTACTCGAAGCGTGAGATACTCGAGCTGTATGTGAGTCTGCTGCCAATGGGCGGCAACATCGAAGGAGTCGCATCGGCGTCGTGGATCTATTTCAACCGTCCGCCGGAGCGGCTCAGTCTCGCGCAGAGTGTCGCCTGTACGCTGCTTCCGAACGATCCGAATGCTCTCCGTCTCGACCGTGACGTTGCACCCCTTCAGCGCCGCACGCGGCGGTGGCTTCGGCGTTTCGATGCAATGAACGTCTTTCCGCGTGATGCGATCGAGGCGGCGCTGGCGGAGTCGTTCACCGTGTCACGCAGCGCACCTCCGCTCCGTGCTCCGCAGTTCTGTCATACGGTTCGTGCCCGGCCAGGCGGCGACATCCGAATCACCACGCTCGACCCCGGCGTTCAGGACGCGTCAGAACGGTTGCTCGCGAATCACGTGGGACGCGTGATCGCGGACGGTGTGACAAACGGAGCGGTGCTCGTACTTGGCTGTGACAGCATGGAAACTCTGGCATACTGCGGATCAGCGGATTTCTACGATGACGTGAACAGGGGACAGGTGGACGGCGTGACGGCTCTTCGGTCACCGGGTTCCACACTCAAACCATTTCTGTACGCGCGCGCATTCGATGACGGGACGCTCACACCGAAACGGCGGATGGTGGATATCCCGACGGATTTTCACGGTTATGCCCCGGAGAATTTCGATGCTGAATTCCATGGCGAGGTTACAGTATCGGAAGCGCTGCTGCAGTCGCTCAACGTTCCCGCTGTGCGCGAGCTCGCCCGGCAGGGAACAGGAAGCTTCGTCTCCTGGCTGTCGGCTCTCGGTTTCCGTGATATTTCCGAGCGTCGCGAAAAACTCGGACTGTCACTCATTCTCGGTGGTTGCGGCGCGACGCTGCGCGAGCTGACCCATGCATTCAGCGTATTCGCACGTGCGGGGATGCTGTCGCCTCTGCGCATTGAACGCGATGATGTCTTTTCCGAAGGACGGGAAATGCTCACTCCCGAAGCTGCGTGGATGGTGAGTGATATTCTGTCCCGGCATGAACGGCCAGACATACCGGCGGAGCTGCTCGAGCAGTCCCGTCTGCCCAAAATTGCATGGAAAACCGGGACCAGCTACGGGAAGCGTGACGCCTGGGCGATCGGCTGGAACGGACGCTATGTCATCGGCGTGTGGATGGGAAACTTCAGCGGAAAGGGCGCTCCGCATCTGTCTGGTGCCGTCATGGCAGTGCCACTTCTCGTCGATCTCTTCAACGCCATCGACACGGAAGGGAAGGGCATGGATATTCCGAAACCGGAGAAAATCAGGACGCGCCATGTCTGCACGCGCACCGGTCTTCTCCCGTCCCCGCAGTGCTCATCCACCGAATCTGACGTTTACATCGAGGGCCGCTCCTCCAGTGCCCGCTGTGACCTGATGCGCAGATACCATGTGGATGCCGCGGAGAGCATGCACTACTGCATGGACTGCCTTCCCGATACCGGAGCGATCCAACGCTGGTATCCTGCCTATCCGCCAGAGCTTGCACTGTGGTTTGACCGCAACAACGTTGGCATCCCGAGGCCTCCGCCGCATAATCCCGTCTGTACCGCTCGACGTCCCGGAGAAGGCCCGCAGATCCTTTCTCCCTCACCTGACTATACGTATTACCTCGAGCGAGGAGCCGGGCAGGAAATCCTGCTGCAGGCGGCAGCGCAGGCGGGAGTGAAAAAGCTCTACTGGTATGTCGATGGGGATCTTCACCGGGAGGTGGAGGCGGGGGCAAAAGTGTTTTTCAAACCGACGCTAAAATCGCATCGCATTCGGTGCATGGACGATGCCGGACGCATGTCTCGCGTGCGCATCGAAGTCGTATACTACTGACGATTGTGTTCATCGCAGATGCAGACGCGTTCGCGTTCTTCTTTCGTCATGGGAGGCAGCCCCATGCGCCCGAGCAGCGCGTTGAAGCGCGGATCGGCGTGCAGGCGGCTCCATGCGGGATTTGCGCGCAGGAAAATCAGGCTCGCGAGCCTGGAGTCCACCGCCTTCTCCAGGTAGATGAACGCCGTGTCGATGTCGCCCAGGCCAGCATATATCGCCACAAAGTCGATATCAAGTGCGATGTCCGGTTCGCGCTGTTCACGCTCCTTGAGCAGCTGGAGGCACTCCTCGGCCTCCTCTCTCCGTCCCGCCATGGCAAGTGCATAGCCCAGTCCCGCACGGCCGTGTGTCCTGTCGGACGTCATGGACTGGAATTTTTCGAAATGACGAATCGCCTGTTCAACGTCTCCTTGCAGGAGAGCCGCCCATCCAAGAGCACTGTAGGCGCCACGGTATTTCGGATCGAACTCCAGCAGCTTCCAGTAGAGCCCCCGGGCGCGCTCCGCCTCACCGTTGATGATGTACGCGAAGCCAAGGGCGTTGATGACCGAGGGAGAAAGCGGATCCAGCTCCGCGGCGCGCTCCAGTGCACGCCTGGCTTCCGATGCATTGCCCATGGCCATGTAATACATTGAATCGGTGTGATGTACCATCGCGCTTCCCGGACTGATTTCCAGTGCACGATCGAGTGCGGTACGGGCGCCGTCCCAGTCCCAGTCATGAAACATGCGCACTGTGGCGATCGAGGTATGCGACTCCGCGAGATCAGGATCGGACGCCATCGCTTTCTCGGCGGCTTCGCGGGCTTTGGGATAGGCAATCTCGGGCCGGACCTGTCCGATCGCACCCAGATAGAGATACGTCGCTGCGCGGCCGCTTTGGGCAAGGGCAAACTCGGGTTCCAGTTCCAGTGCACGATCGAAGAGCCGGAGTGCATCGTCCATGGAACGCGGCGTCCACTGATTCCAGTAATGCATCCCTTTCAGATAGAGTGTGTACGCCTCGAGATTCGTTGTCCGCGGACGCACCAGAGGCTGGTCTTCGCCAAGAAAGCGTTCGCGCAGCAGATTTGCGATTTTCCGCGACAGCTCATCCTGCACGGCGAAAATATCCTCGAGATCGCGGTCGTAGACCTCGGAAAAAATATGGTATCCGTCGACGGTATTGATCAGCTGTGCCGTGACGCGCACGCGTTTTCCGGCTTTGCGCACACTGCCCTCCAGCACCGTTGTCACGCCGAGCCGCTTGCCGATATCGCGGATATCTTCGTTGCGTCCCTTGAACGCGAATGAAGAAGTACGTGAGGTAACTCGCAGTCCGTCAACGCGCACCAGTGCATTGATCAGTTCCTCCGTGATGCCGTCGCTGAAGTATTCGTTTTCCGGATCGGTACTCATGTTCACAAATGGCAGGACGGCGACACTGCGTGCGGGTGATGCCTTGGGGGAATAGAGGTCCGCGGGATCCGGCACGGTCAGCCGTTCGCTCGTCAGAGCGAATATCTCAACCGGCTTTTCGACGTTTTTGAGCTGAAAGCTTCCCAGGCTGCGCGCGGAAAGATCCGGCTGGTTTCGAATCTCATCGAAGACCTTGTCGGAGAACAGCACGGCACCGGAAACGGACAGTGACTCGATGCGCGATGCCACGTTCACGCTGTCGCCGTAAATCCCGTCCTCGTCATAGGCGATGTCGCCGACGTGAATGCCGAGACGCAGCGGGACGGCAGGATCCTCAATGAGCGTGGATTGAAGCTGTTCTGCACTGCGCACCGCGTCGACCGCGCTGCCGAACATCACCAGCGTTCCGTCACCGTAATGCTGCAGGACAATACCGTGATAGTCGAGGATGGCCGCATCGAGCGCGGAACGGTAGCGGTCGCGAAGACCCTTCGCCCGTTGCTCATTTTCCTGCATCATTGCGGTGTATCCCACCATGTCAGCGAACATGATGGCGGCAAGCTGCCGGATTTCCTTTGTCATGCGCTCCTGTCTTTCCTGCATGTGATCACAATACAGCAACTTAGGGGACAGGAGGGGAAAACACAATCAGAAGGACGGGAGTGGAAAGGCGCGACGGCTATTCGAAATACGGTGTGTCGGAAAGGGAAACGAGGCGGGGCCTAGTGATCCAGACTTCGGATGCGCGGGAGGAGGAAGCGCTCGAGGCCTCCGACGATCAGCAGTGCCGCCGATGCGAGGAGGAATACACGGAGGACGTCACCGTTCCCGTCGTCCATCGCCGGTCGAAGGTCATCAGCCGTTTTCGAAAAGATGGCGGTCACTGGCTGCAGCCATCCCGTCACCTGGTCGAACAACGGGGAGAGGATTGTTCGGGATTGCTCTTCGGTGGTACTGCCGGCCACGACAACAATGATCAGCGTCACGGAGATCAGTGCGGCGACCGCGACGACTTTCGTCCACGGCATCCGCGAGTCAGCTTTCGAACCATTCTTGCCTACGGCGCGCAATACGGCGGAGTCGAATTCCGGGGAAGGTTCGGGCAGAGATGTTTCGCGGAGGGACTGAACAATGCTCCGCTGGAGGGATACTTCGTTCCGGCAGCGTTCGCAGGTGGTGAGGTGCGCTCTGATCGCATCGGATTCCGTGCGCGTGAGCTGCTCATCGACGAAATCCAGTAACAGCTTCGGGTCGGGGTGTTGCATGTCGTCAGTCATGTCGATGCAAGGTACGCATAATTTCTGAGGACGTATGATCGCATTTCCCGGCGTGCCCGGTGAAGGCGGTTCTTGACGGTGCCCAGCGGCAGCCGAGTGATTTCGGCGATTTCTTCATAGCTCTGCTCCTGGAGATAGAACAGTGTCAGCACCATGGCATATTCGGGCCGCAGATGGGAGAGCGCGCGCTGTACCTGCGCTGCAATTTCTTCATGTTCCAGTCTGGCATCCGCAGACAGCAGATCCTCATCGGCGCTCTCATGGATTTCATCCTCTGGCAGTTCCACATTCCAGGATTTCCTGTTCACGTAATTCAGTGCCGTGTTATACGTGATGCGATACAACCAGGTGGAAAACCGGGACTGTCGGCGAAAAGCCGGGAGTGCACGAAAGGCGCGGATAAAAGCGTCCTGCGCAGCCTCCTCGGCATCTTCACGACTGCGGATCATACGCGTGGTCAGCGCGAGAACGCGCGCCCGGTACCGCTGGAGCAGGACGGAGTACCCATGTTCTCCACCGCGGAGGATTTCCTCGATGATGTCACTGTCAGTCTCTTTCATCGGCCGGCAGAATGCGTTCCATGAATATTAGACCGCCGCGACCTGCGCAGGGTTTCAACATTATCCTGAAACCCTGCGGCCATTTCTTCGGTCAAAAGGGGTAGAGAAACCGCAACACCCATTTTTGATCGGAGCAGATCATGTTATCAGAAGTACTCATTCCAATTTCAATGTTTGCCGCCATCGCCGTGGTGCTGTGGAAATACTGGGACTCCAAGCAGAAAGTGCGGCTCGCTGCGCTGGAACGCGGCCTCGTCGATGAAAATCTGAAATACCTTATGGGCAGCTATTCCGCTCGCCCGAATCGCTACGGCGCGCTGAAGTGGGGACTCGCGGCCCTGCTCATCGGTGCGGCCCTGCTGATCACCATTCCGCTGCAGCAGTTCCAGTGGGCGGACGATCACGAAGGGGAGCTGATCACCGGAATGATTTTCCTCGCCGGCGGACTCGCCTTCCTGATCTATTACATCATCGTGGCGAAGCGGGAAACAAAGGAGCACGCCTGATCAGGGCATGACGAAATCACGTTCGGGACTGCGGATCGAAAGCACGGGGCAGGGCGCTTTCCGGACAACTTTTTCCGCAGTGCTCCCGAAGAGCACATGTTCGATGCCTGAATGTCCGTGCGTGGCGATGATGATCAGCTCGGCATTCTCCTCCTTGGCGACCTGGATGATTTCCACGAAGGGCTTGCCGGAACGCACGATGCTGCGCGCGGCGATACCATCCGGCACTTCCTTGTCGATCAGATTTTTCAGCTGCTCCTCGCCACGCTGGAGCAGCTCGCGCTCCATCGACGGCAGCGCCACCTGGCCAAAACTGAAATCCGCCGGATAGACAATGGGCTCCACGACATAGACGAGCACCATCTCCGCGTGGAACGACCGCGCGAAATCAATCGCATATCGGAATGCTTTTTTGGAATACTCGGAAAAGTCGATAGGGACGACAATGCGGGTTATCTGAGGCATGCACTTCTCCTTGATGGTTCACATACCTGTAATATAGCAGGTGGAAATGCGTTGTCAATTCCCCCGTCCGGTTCGTCCGTACGCACGTTGGTACACGGGACATTCACTGTTGCAAGGAGGTCAGCCGGATCAGGGGCAGTGCATCACATCATACCAGTGTGCACCGCGGTTTTCGGACCGCTCACTGTCTGCGCCACCGCCATGCCATTCACCTGCTTCTTCCATGACGGTGCGAAATTCCCCGATACCAGCACCACCGTGATCGTCCTGTGCGCCGGCAACAATCGTGTATTGCCAGTGGTCGAAACCGCCTCCGAGATGGATACGCGGGATGGCGAAGCTGATGATGCCACTGTCCGCATTGCCGAATGCATCTGCCCGCGTTTCCGGGATGAACTCCGCAAGAATGTTTCCCTCCGTATCCCGCACCTGCACGCCTCCGCCGACGAGGATGAGCCGATCGTAACCGCGGTTCTCCGGGAGGCGGTAGCCTGAATTGTGACCGATGTCCCACGACTGCTGTGAAGGATCGTGAGACTGATCAATGGCAATGGCGAGCATGGTGAGCTGGAACCCGTATTCCGGATGCCATCCCGGCTGTGAAAGTGCGCGCATCTGAATGCTGAAGTACACGTTGTGTTCGTCGGCACTGACCCGGAAATGCCGCAGGTCGAAGCTGCCAGGCCGGAACAGCCCGCTCTGAGGATACGTGTACCTGCCGTTAGGTCCGTGGTCGTCGCCCTCCGAATCGAAGGCACTGCACAGGTCTTCAGCGTCGTTGTTGCTCGCGGTCGCCGTCGCGCCGTCAATGTGAGGCCATGGCGGCGGGGCAATTGCCGCAATGCCGTCGAGAGAGCGGGGACGACAGAAGCCGAAACGGGACCCCAGCGCACGATCGTGCTCTGAAAGATCCCGCGCCGGAACAAATATCGTTTCTTCCGCACCCGGTGTGAGATGATGTGGTGAATTCGATCCCGCCGTGATCAGATGAATGGATGCATCGCCGTGCAAATGCGTCACCGTGCATTCGTGTGCGCCCGAAGCCGCCCGTTTCACATGAACCCGCAACCTTTGTCCGCCCACATGCACCACGGCCTCCGCCCATGGCAGCACTTGCGGAAGCGCCGGCGCGATGGTGAGCGTCGCGGATGCGGCATCGGGCGTGATCCCGAGAATATCGCGGTACATGACGCGCAGGTATTCCGCATTGCTCCAGGCCTGGGAGAATGTGCCCGACCAGCGCGGATGCGCTGCAGCGGCACGCGGCAGGGCATCGGAATTCTCGGGAATGGTCCCGACAGCGCCCGTTTCCATCGCGAGGCGCTCGAGTGTGCGCATCAGCACCCACGCGGAATCCTGCAGTCCCACTTCACACAGCGCGCTCACCGCGACGCCGGTCAGCCATGTCCATATTGTCCCGTTGTGGTAGGCGGCGTCTTTGGGATATAAGCGCGGTGCTTCATGGAAAGGATGAAAATCCGTCTCGCTCTGTCCAAGCGACGCGACACCCCAGCGGTAAATGCAGGATGCGAAGGTATTGCGAATGACGTCATGCGACAGGCCCGGTGCGTATCTCTCGATTGTATCAATACCGAGCAGCGTCAGAGGGAACAGCACGTTTGGACGATCGCGCGTGTCTTTCGAACCGCCGGTGTTGAGATGATCGGCGAGCAGGAGGAGGGACGCGCCTGCCTCGGAACCATGCGTGCCGGGCATTCCGGGATTGAGAACAACCCGCTGTGAGTGACGCGTGAAGCTGAAATGCCGCACGAGACGCGCCGTGAGGCTGTCCGCCAGCGCACGCCAGTCTTTCACCTGCGGCGTATCGTCGACAAGCGCAGCCATCGAGGCCGCTGCGCGCAGCTGACCGATCCACAGCGCCTGAATGTCCACCGCACGATTACCGCGCGGGGACCAGGGGCCCTCTGGACCGACGGCATCCATCCACGTCTCCGCGTCGGCATGTGTGAGGAAACCGAGACTGTCGGTGTGTCGCATGGCCCCCTCGACAGTGCGCGCAATGTCGGGATAGATATCCTGCATGAATGTCGAATCTCCCGTGTACCGGAAATACTCCCAAGCCTGAATGACCATCCACGGTGTGCCGTCCACGGTATTGTAGATGATGTCGTCCGGCTGTACGCGATTGGGGATGCGTCCGTATGTGGCGCTCGCGGTATCGCGGTCCATGAACTGGATAAAGGATCGAAGCACGCGTTTCGCCTCGCCGAACTGTCCCGTGACCAGAAGGGCACCGGGGAAGGAAATGAATGTATCGCGGCCCCAGTAGTCATCGAACCACGGCAGTCCGGCATAAATGCCCGCCCCGGTCTGATGCATGACCAGCGCATCCATCGACGCGGCGATCCATTGAAACGCATCCGTCGTCGCGCTGTCGCTGCAGGCGAAGCCGAGCGAAGTCAGGTAGTCGGTCATTCGCAGTTCGCGCTGTTTCCGCAGCGTGAACAGCGCCGGGGGCGGACGTCGTCCGAGTCGGTCTTCCGCGGGAGCGATTTCAATAGTCAGGTGCAGCTGTCCGCCGCAGTGTCCCCAGAACATCACAGGCATGTGCAGCGGAGACGGATTGGGGAAGCCGGCGACGTCACTTTCACGCGCCACCTCCCAGTCGCCGTCGAGTCCCTGCACGACTGCGGCACCCTGCAGCGCACCGTCTTTCGAGGCATCCTCGCGCAGGCGGTACATCCCGCCGCCGATCGACTCCACGGGGTTTCGCCATCCAGCGGACCACCCGGGGTAAACCTTCGCATCCCCGCGATAGTCCGTGCTGATCGAAACGGCGAGCAGTGCGATTGAATCCGCGAAAAATACATGCTCTACCGTGTTATGGAGGGGATACCGCCGCGTGAATCCGGCGGGTGTGACCGAAATCTCCGCCGCTGCGGGATCGAGCAGGGTATCGCCGAGACGGATCCAGTACTGCTCGAACAGTTTGCGCTTCGCGCGCGTGATGCCGTGGAATCCGCTCGTGTTTGTGCCGTTGAGTACGCCGCAGTAGAATGCACTCTGCTTGTTGGTGTATGCGAAAAGCCGCGGCGCATCTCCCCGTGACAGATAATACGACGGGAGATCGACGGTGCGCAGCTGCGCGCTTACGATCGGTGACAGCATGGAAATCAGCAGGAGTGAAGAGAGAAAGAATTTCATGGGATTCCGGACGATTGAGCTTCACCGTAAGTTAGGCGGGAAGGGACGAAAAACAATGCAGGAGTACAGACGCACAGTGAGGACGACGTGTACCCGATCGCCGTCCATTGTGATTCCGCGTGCGGCGCGAATTGCGCAATGAACGGAATATCCCGACCTTACCGTATGACTGACCTGATCACATTGCGACAGACACTGCATCAGTACCCGGAACGATCGGGTGCCGAGGAACAAACAGCTGCGCGTATCACGCAGCTGCTCGAACAGACGACTCCTCGCGAACTGCTCACCGGTATCGCCGGACACGGTATCCTTGCGCGCTACGGCAGCGGGGATGGTCCGTCAATCCTGCTGCGGGCCGAACTCGACGCTCTACCGATTCGCGAACTCAGTGACATCCCCCATGCCAGTGCCGTTCCGGGTACCGCACATCTCTGCGGACATGACGGACACATGACCATTCTCTTCGGCGCGGCCGAACGCATCGCCCGGCGGCAGGAGGATCTCCCCGGTTCGGTCAGCGTGCTGTTCCAGCCCGCGGAGGAAACCGGTCAAGGTGCGGCCGCCTGCCTTGCCGATCCTGTGTTCCACGAGCGGGGTTTCGATCTCGTCTTCGCTCTGCACAACGTGCCCGGATACGACGAAGGTGCAGTGCTGCTGCGTGAAGGCAGCTTTGCCATGGCATCGGTGGGAATGGACGCAGTGCTCACCGGGCACACCAGTCATGCGGCCGAGCCGGAGCTGGGAAACTCCCCGGTGCCCGCGCTGATCGATCTTGCACAGACTGTCATGCGGCTGCCCGAAGCGGCATCATCACACGACGCCCGGGCCATCACGACAGTCATACATATGCTTGCAGGCAGCGAGGCCTTCGGCACGACGCCGGGCGACGCGCGTTTGCTTGCAACGCTCCGAACGGACAGCAACAGTTTCATGGCGGTGATGAAGGAGCAGATGAGCCGCGCGCTCGCGCTGCAGGGTGAACGCTACCGACTTGAAACGGAACTGGCATGGAAAGAGGAATTTCCCGCGGCGGTAAACGATCCGCGTGCCGCGGCACTTGTTTCACAGGCCGTGAGCGACAGCGGCCTCACGCTGCAGGAGCTGGAACAGCCGTTCCCATGGTCCGAGGATTTCGCGCATTTCACCCAGCACTTTCCGGGGGCGCTGTTCGGACTCGGATCGGGACGCGATCAGCCGCACCTGCACAGCGGATATTACGACTTCCCTGACGGTCTGATCGAGCCCGCGGTGGAGTTGTTTGTGAGGATCGTTGAACTCGGGATGGCGTGAAGGCCATTCAGGGTCGGATGTGAAGGCGCCGGATCAGGCTGCCGCTCGCATCATCCATCCGCAGGAAGTACATCCCGGCGGGGAATCCATGCGTTCTCAGCGTTAGGACGTGTTCGCTTCCCGCAGTGGACATCCCTTCGAACAGTGTTCGGATGTTACGTCCGAGCGCATCAAAAAGAACAACACGCATCACGCCATCTCGGCCGCTTCGCAGACGCAGCATCGCCTCGGTTCCGCGCTGAACGGGATTCGGCCACGCATCGAGTGTCACCGTCGCAGGTGCCGACGTGCGAGTGACCGTGACCACGGGTGACAGCGTGCTGCTGCCGTCCGTATCGATCTGTCGCAGGCGATAGCGCTGTACGCCCACCTTACGGTTCGCATGCATGAAGCGGTACGTATGCTCCTCGCGATCGTCATCGGCGGCGGGCACGAAACCAACCGCCTGCCAGCGTGAAGCGTCAGTGTGATGCTGCAGCTCGAAACCGTAATTACCAGTCTCGTTGCGCGTGCGCCATTCGAGCAGAATCCCATTGGCGTTTTCCGCCGCAGCGAAGGAGAGCAGCTCGACGGGGAAGAGCGTTGAAGCGCTGCCGACACTGAACGGTACCCCGATGGCGGAAAGGGAATTCACGCCTGATACCGTGAGAGTATACGGATCGCTTCCAGGTGCCGCAGTGGGATTTCCGATCGCCTTCCATGACTGACCGGATGCGTTTTTCGAAACAAAGCAGTTCTGACGATCGAAGCCGGCGTCTTCCAGTGATGCTGGCCAGAAGAAATCAAGCGCAAGGTCCGTGCTGCCGGTGCCCGAAGTGAGAATCCATGTGTTTGCCACCGTCCCGCTGCTGAGTGTGCTGCCGACGAGACCGCCATCGCGCACCTCGGGAAGCAGTCGCACGCCGAAATCATTCGTCGCCGCGGTGTTCTTCAGGGTCAGGGGCACGTAGCCGCCCGATCCGTGACCGACGGGGAATGTGACCGGACGATATCGTCCGCTCGTACCGATATCCAGCTGGTACAGCTGTCCTGCACCGTCGGCGATGACATGGCTGCCGTCACTGCCGCCGGAAATCGAACCCGTACCCGTGATTGTCAGATCGCTGCCACCGAGCGTAAGGTGTCCGTCGAGCAGCGCCAGCGCGCCGCTGATGATCACGTTGCCGCTCAGCGTGATACCGGTACTGTTATCGATGGTCAGGTCGCCGAGGGAACATGTGGGAATCGACGCCGGCGGTGTGCAGTTCGGCGGTATCACGACATTGTCGCCCGTCGATGGTACGGCGCAGGGATTATCCCAGTTGCCCGGCGTGTTCCAGTCCGTATCCACGGCGCCCGTCCACGTGAGGTCCGTGGGATCCGCGGGATGCACAACGACGCGCAGGGTGTCTGACGTATCGCTGCAGCCGTTCGCGGAAACGGTCAAGGTATACACGCCGGAAGCGGTCACGCTCAGTACCGGCGTCGTCGCGCCGGGGATGCTCTGTCCGTCGAGCACCCACTGGTAGGAGTACCCGGGCGACTGTGACGCGACGAGCAATGTGCTGCCGCCCTGGCAGATCTGCGTGCTCTGCGGCGGCAGGATTGTCGCCGTCGGCAGAGGGTGAGCCGCCACGGAAACGGGATCCGACGACGTGCCGCAACCACCGAGTGTCACTGTCACCGTGTAGCTGCCACTCTGTGAAGCAGTGTACCAGGGCTGCGTCGCGCCGGGAATCAGAATGCTGTTCCGGTACCACTGGCAGCTGCCGCCCGTGACGGGCGTCGTGCTCAGCGTCACATCGCCGCCATCACAGAATGACGTCGGCCCGTTCGCGGAGATCGACACCTGCATGGTCGTGAACGTCCACGGCGTCGTCCATGCCGACGTGCCGGCGCTGCCGCTCGCGTTCATCCGCCAGTAATACTGCGTGTTGCGGTTCAGACCAGTGACCTGCACCGACGTGCCGGTGAGTGTCGCATCATCGTGCACGATGGAATTGAATCCCGCGTCGGTGGCGATCTGCAGTCGGTAGCTCGTCGCACCCGAAGCGGCATTCCAGGTGAACGTCGGGGACGTGCACAGGTTCGTACTCTGCGTGATGGGGGAGACGAGCGTGGGCGGCGCGCTCTGGTCGGGCTCAATCCCCATGACCATCTTCTGCCAGTACGTGAAAGTGTTTGATCCCGGCGTGATACTGCTCAGGTAGAAATATCCGTCCAGATAGCCGCCCCAGCCGAAATTCATGTGGAAATAATCCGTGCCGGTATATCCGTCGACGATAAACGCGTGTCCGCCGCTGCCGTTCTGCTTCGACCCGCGGTACAGGACGGGACGCCCGCTGTTGAGTTCGCCGGTGAGCAGCGAAAGCCATGCCGCATTCGAATAACTGCTGCGGGCGATGTAGGAGGAGGACGACTTGTAGCGGAAGAAGATCCGCAGCGCCTGCTCCGCGTAGTAAATCGACGAGGCGGAGCCGGTGGGACCATAATCCATTTCCACCGCCACACCGCAGTGGTAGCTCAGTGTGGCGACCGCGTTCTGCTTCGCCGTCGGACTCGAACTGCTTACACTCGTCGGCATGTTCGCGTAGTCGTATGTCGTGTTCGCGAAATTCGCGGACTGTGTTCCATACGTGGGATGGACATAGGAATTGGATCCGACGCCCGAGGCCGGCCAGTTGTGATAGCGCATGACCTGCGCCATGGCCGTGGCCACGCAGCCGACGTACACGTAACCGCCGCTGCCGCCGGTAGATGTCGGCGGACAGTACTTGTTGTACGGATAGGTCTGATTCCATGTCGTGGATACCAGGGGTGAAACCGCCATTACACCCATGCCACCGCCAAGCATTGCATCCGGTGTGCCTGCAAGGAGCACACTCCACATGTCCGCGACATGGGCCTGCTGTTGCGACCGCTCCTCGATTGCACGCGCGAGATCCTCCGCTGCACCATCGAGCATCCCTGCCAGTGCGGGAGGCAGGGTGCCGCCGTCGTAGCCACCGCGCACGCCGTACATCCACACCGGCACTGCGATGTCGTCACCCGACACGATCACGAAGCCGTCGGGTGCGAGATTTACGATGTAATGCGTGGTGATGCCTTCGTGCGTGAATGCGAACACCTCATCCGCGAGGAAGGAGGATGCATATTCATCACTGTGTTGAAGCATCCAGTGTTCAGCCGCCCTGACGGCTGTTTCACGGTCAACGGGAGCGGCATGCATGATGGAAAGGAAAAACAGGCTGAGGATGAGAATGGCGGCGATGCGTTTCATACGAGATCGGACTTGTGGAACGAGGTGGAACAGGAGAAAATCAAACAGCGACTTCCCGGGCTGTGCAACGGACAATCTATTCCCCGCCCATCCGCAATACAAGACCCGCGCATCGATTTAATCAACTTGTAATTTTGGTGTAAGAAAGGGCATGTGGTGATGCGAGAGTGATAACGGCGAGAATGAAGCAATCAGTATTTTATGTTACGTCAGTTGAATGTGCCGATCAATGACAATCGTCATCACTCATTCATTTGTATTCTCATTCCGCTGTCCGCAGCAAAAAAATGTGCTTTCGCCATGTCGGCAAATACGTCGATCTGCTGACCGAGGTCGTAATGCGTCACGCTGCTCGACCGGCCGGTGATGCGATGGGCACCGCTGTTGAGGAAGAGATACATCTCGTTTCCGAGAATTTCCGAGACCTCGTGCCGCAGCGTCATTTTTACCGGTCGCTCGCAGTGATCAGCGGACGTGAGGATGTGCTCGGGACGCAGGCCGAGCGTAACGGCCTTTCCGCGATACTCCTGCAGCATGGAGGCATGGTCCCCGTGCAGGGGGATGGTGAATGATCCCTCTTCCAGTACGGGCGATGATGCGTTGACGGTCACGGTGAGGAAGTTCATTCCCGGACTGCCGATGAAACCTGCAACGAACGTGTCGGCGGGACGATGGTACAGCTCGATGGGTGAATCCACCTGGTGAATGACGCCGTCTTTCATCACGGTGATGCGGTCGCCCATCGTCATGGCTTCCACCTGGTCATGCGTGACGTAAATCATCGTGGTGCCGAGGCGGCGGTGCAACTGCTTGATTTCCGTGCGCATCTGCACGCGCAACTTGGCGTCGAGATTGGAAAGCGGCTCGTCGAAAAGAAATACCGTCGGCTTGCGCACGATCGCGCGTCCGAGCGCGACGCGCTGCCGCTGTCCGCCGGACAGCTCCTTCGGTTTACGATCAAGGTACGCGGTGATTTCCAGCAGGGCGGCGGCTTCGTTCACGCGTTTGTCGATTTCCTCCCGGCTGAACTTGCGCAGTTTCAGACCGAAGGCCATGTTCTCGCGCACATTCATGTGCGGGTACAGCGCGTAATTCTGGAACACCATTGCGATGTCGCGATCCTTGGGCGCGACTTCGTTGACGACGCGTCCACCGATGGAGATGTGTCCGCGGCTGACCTCCTCGAGTCCGGCCACCATGCGCAGCGTGGTCGACTTTCCGCAGCCCGACGGACCCACGAGCACCATGAACTCGCCGTCCCGGATGTGCAGATCAAGTCCGCTGATGGTCGGGGGATTGCTGCCGTAGGATTTCTCCACGGCCTCGAAGAGGACGTCAGCCATCGTCTTTCTCCGATTGCGTTCGCTGCTGCAGCCGCGTCAGTCGTTTGAAGAGGCTTAGCTTGACAAAGAAGAGGATCACGACCAGGACGGTATATCCGGCGGCCATGTATCCAAACCACCGGTGATCGCCAATGAGCAGGTACATCACGAGGAGTCCCGCCACGAGCGTTATCGGTGTGAGTGTGTAGATCAGGAGATTGAAATGTCGATCAGTCATGAGCGCGAATCCGAGGAAATGCGGTGAAAATACAATAATTTACTGCCCGCGCATCCAATTTGAAACCGGGTAAACATGGAATCGACGGAAAAACCGCGTCTTGGCTTCTGGCAGATATGGAACATGAGCTTCGGCTTTCTCGGCATTCAGTTCGGCTTCGCCCTACAGAATGCCAACGTCAGCCGCATTTTCGAAACGCTCGGTGCGAGTATTGACGCCATACCGATTCTCTGGATCGCAGCGCCGACGACAGGACTCCTCGTCCAGCCCATCATCGGCTATATGAGCGACCGCACCTGGGGACGACTCGGACGGCGGCGGCCGTATTTCCTGGCGGGAGCGATTCTGGCCTCACTCGCGCTGATCATCATGCCGAATTCACCGGTGCTCTGGGTGGCGGCGGGTATGCTGTGGATCATGGATGCGTCGATGAATATATCCATGGAGCCTTTCCGCGCGCTCGTGGCGGATCTGCTGCCGTCGGAGCAGCGCACGACAGGGTTTGCCGTGCAGAGCTTTTTCATCGGCACGGGGGCCATTGTGGCCTCGGCGCTGCCGTGGGTGCTGACCAACTGGCTCGGCGTCAGCAACACCGCTCCCGAGGGAGAGATTCCGGACTCCGTTCGCTTTGCATTTTACGTCGGCGCCGCCGCATTCATCGCTGCCGTGGGGTGGACCGTCTTCCGCACGCGCGAGTATCCGCCGGAGGATCTCGCGGCGTTCGAAGAGATGAAGCGGGAGAGCAGGGGCGTCTGGTTCGCGGTGAAGGATATTTTCGGCTCCATCGCCACCATGCCGAAGACCATGCTGCAGCTTGCCGTCGTGCAGTTTTTCTCCTGGTTCGCGCTGTTCGCCATGTGGATCTATTCCACCGCCGCCGTCACGCAGCACATTTACGGCACGTCGGATCCCACAACGGCGCTGTACAATGAGGGAGCAGACTGGGTGGGCGTGCTCATGGCCGTGTACAACGGCTTCGCCGCCGTGATGGCCTTTGTCATCATCTGGCTGGGGAAGCGGATCAGCCGGAAAAGCATTCACGGCATCTGCCTCGTCGTCGGAGGACTCGGACTGGCATCCTTCTATGTGATCTCCGATCCGAACCTGCTGCTGATCAGCGAACTGGGGATCGGACTTGCCTGGGCGTCCATTCTCTCGATGCCTTACGCCATACTCGCGGGATCCCTTCCGCCGGAAAAAATGGGCGTGTATATGGGGATATTCAATTTTTTCATCGTCCTTCCTCAGATCGTGGCCGCCTCGATACTCGGACTGATGGTCCGCCACCTCTTCGCAGGGGAAGCCATCTTCGCGCTCGTCACCGGCGGTGTCGCGATGATGCTGGCCGGAGCGCTGGTGTACTTCGTCGAAGACAAAGACGAGAGCAGATAACAACGCGCAAAGTGCAAAGCGTAAAGTGCTCGCCTGAGGCGCGACTCCGATCCTTCGCGCTATCGTCTCACGCCTATCGTCTCACGCCTATCGTCTCACGCCTATCGTCCTTTACCCACAACCACAGCACTGCACTGATCCCCAGCGCTACGGCGGCTATGATGAAGATGATATTCTTGTCAGCGGCGTCCCGGATGATGACGCCGAGTCCGAGGCTGACGACGAGCTGGGGGAGAACCACGGAGAGATTGAAAATCCCCATGAAAAATCCCATGCGTCCCTTCGCAACGTGCTCCGACATGATGGCGAAGGGGAGGCTCACCACGGCCGCCCATCCCACGCCGGCGAAGGCCATAAGCACGTAGAGCATGAAGACGGTCTTGCCCACGAAGACGATCGCGGCGTAGCTGAGCGCCATCACAGCCACCGCGGTCATGTGCACGCGCACGCGTCCCACACGCTCGCACAGCGGCTCCAGTACGAGCACGGGCAAGATGAATCCCACGGTGTTCAGGATCAGGAAGGAGATGCTGATGATCTGTCCCGTCTCGAAATCCGTGCCCGGTGCGAGCTTCTGCTGGATATAGGCGATGATGTACACGAACATCGTCTGAATGCCAAGCCACGAAAACGCGTGCGCGAAATAGATTCGCAGCAGCTGCGGCCAGTTGGTCGTGTGTGTGCCTTCGTGGGGGAGGTCCCTCGATACGCCCGCCTCCGCCTGGCCGCCTTCGGCGTCCGGCTTCGGCGCGGCTACTCGGGATGACGAATTGGTTTCGTCTTCGCGTTTGCTGTCCCTCGATACGTCCCCGCCTTCGGCGGGGCCTACTCGGGATGACGGGTCTGTTTCGTCCTCGTCCTTGTCCGCCATCTCCCGCTCTTCCTCCACCAGCAGGGGTGGGATGAGCGAGAACAGCAGCACGATCCCGGCGCCGAAGTAGATCAGTACGTAATTGCCCAGGGTCGCGCCAACGGCGTACGCGGCGACGCCGAAGAAACCCGAAATGGTCTGCATCCAGGTGTAGCCCTTCGTGCGGGGATTGCCTTCGGGCGTGACATCGGCGATGATCGAGCGGGTGGGATTGAAGCTGATGTTGATGGCGAGATCCAGCGTGAGTGCGACGACGATGGCCACCCCGAGGATGCCCTCGAATCCCAGCGCGTCGCTGATGTGATGGATGTTGGGCAGGGCGATGAGCATCAGCGCCGCGAGCACGCCGCCGATGAGGATGAACGGTCGCCGCCGTCCGCCCCAGAACCAGACGCGGTCGCTGATGACGCCGATGATGACCTGGCCGAAGATGCCCGCGAGAGGACCCGCGGCCCAGACGATACCGATTTCGTGGATGTCGAGCCCGTACTGCGTGCTGAGTATCCAGCTCAGCGCGGCGATCTGAATCGCCAGCGCGAAGCCCATCGCCGTGGCCGGCAGGCTGAGCAGGGCGTAAAATGAATTCGTCAGACGTTTTTGAATATCCAGCATGCGTGCCTCGCGTTGATCAGCCCTTGACGCTGCCGAGCGTGAGTCCGCTCACCAGCCAGCGGCTGAGGAAAAGAAACAGCAGGACGGCGGGAATGCTCACCAGCAGGGCACCGGCGGAATACAGTCCCCATTCGGTGCTCATGTTCGACTGGAACATCTTCAGTCCGATGGGGAGCGTGAACATGTCCTCGTAATACAGGATCTGCGCGGCGACGACGTATTCCGTCCACGCCGCCATGAAGGAGAACAGCGCCGTGATCACCAGCGCCGGTGCGGCCAGCGGCAGCACGATGCGATAGAATGCACCGAAGCGGCCGAGTCCGTCAATGCGCGCGGCCTCCTCGAGACTGACGGGAATGGTGTCGTAGTATCCTTTCATCTGCCAGACGCAGAATGGGAGCGCCGTGGAACTGTAAATGATGATGAGCCCGAGGAAATTGTTGATCAGGTTCAGCTTCGCCATCATGATGTACAGCGGAAGCAGCAGCATTGTCGCTGGAAACATCTGTGTGACCAGCAGGCTCAGCAGTCCTGCCCGCCGGCCCGGGAAGCGGTAGCGCGAGAACGCATATCCCGCCGTTGACGCCAGCACCACGCCGGTGATCACCACCACCAGCGTGACGAAGAATGAATTCCATACCCAGGTGAGAAACGGACGTTCGGTAAGCAGTTCGACGTAGTTGTCCAGCGTGGCGTTGTCGGGAATGATCGCCAGTGAACTGCTGAGCAGCGTGGCCTGGGGACGCAGGGAAATGTTGATCACCTGCAGGATGGGGAACACCGCGATGATCACGAAGAATATTACCACCGCGTACACAAACGCCAGGAACAGAGGAGAATCTTTTGTTCGCATCAATACACCGTTTCCGTTGCCGAAGTCCTGCGCATAAAAAATATGCTCCACACCGCCAGCAGAAGGAAGATGATGAAGCTGAACGCGGCGGCGTATCCGTAGCGGTAGAGATTGAACGCTGCGCGGTACACGTAGCTGACAAGAATGTGCGTGGAGTCCGCCGGCTGTCCGCCGTTCGAGACCAGCCAGACGATGTTGATGTTGTTGAACGTCCACACGATGCCGAGCGTGATGGCGGGAATCATCACCGGCTTGAGCAAGGGCACGGTCACGTTCCAGAACTGCTTCCACGGCGAGGCACCGTCAATTTCCGCGGCTTCGTAGAGTTCGCGGGGAATGGACTGCAGCGCGCCCAGCGCGATGATCATCATGAAAGGGAAGCCCAGCCAGATGTTCGTGATGATGACCGCCGCGAAGGCCAGCGTCTCATCTGTGAGCCAGGGCAGCGGACTGATCCCGAACGCGCCCGTGAGCAGCGCGTTCACCGCGCCGCTGTCGGTGTTGAACATCCCGCGCCAGGTGAGCGCGGTGATGTACTGCGGCACCGCCCAGGGGAGAATCAGCAGCACGCGGAACAGTGCCTTGCCCGGCAGGCGCCGGTTGAGCAGCACCGCAAGGAACACGCCGACCACCACGTGAAAGAACACGTTCACGAATGTCCAGATCAGCGTCTTGACGAACACGCCGTAGAACTCCGCGTCCAGCATCGCGCCCGCGGCGGCGGACACCCCGGCACCGTCCCTTCCCAGTGTCGCGGTGAAACGATCGATGCCGAACACCTTCCCGTACTGGTCGAAGCCGATGACCTGCCAGTCATTGACCGTGCGCATGCTCATGTTGGAGACCGAGATCACCAGGTTGTAGACGAAGGGATAGACGACCACGCCGAACATGAGAATGGCCGCGGGCAGCATCATGAGGATGGCAAAGCGCGCGTTCGAGGTCTCGATGCTGTTGGGATTGCGCATCAGCGGAAGAATGCCGTTGCGGATGAGGAAGAACACCCCGATGATGGCCAGCAGCATCGCTGCCGCATTGAACAGGTAGCCGACGATCGGCGATCCCGCCTGCTCTTCGACGCCCTCGTTCATCTCGCGTATTTTCGTCTCCGCGAGGCGCTGCATTTCCCGCGCGGCGGCCTCGGCGGAAATGTTGCCGCCCAGAACGTTCTGGTACGGCGGACGCATGGCGTCCCACACCGCGCGCATCTCCGGGACAAGCGGCGACGGTTTCCCGACGCGCACCATCTCCATGGACACCCGGATGAAGGGATCGCGCATCACCGCCGGATCCTCCTGCGCGGCACGTAAAGAAGGAATGGTCTTCAGCCGTTCGGAGAATATCACCTGCGTCTCCTTCGAGAGCATGAAGCGCAGGAAGGTCTTCACGGCTTCGAGCTTTTCGTCCGACACCGAGCGGTTGACGAAGTAGCCCTTCGTGGTGACGATCGGGGCCGCGCGCATTCCCGTCTCCGTGTTGAGGGGGAGGAGGGAAAGCGCGAAGTCGCCGCCGAGCAGGTCGACGTAGCGTCCCCAGGACCACGGACCATTGATGATCATCGCCGCGCGTCCGTCGAGGAACATCGACTCCGCCACCTCGTAATCGCTCTCGCGGGGAATGATGCGCCAGCGGTCGCGGAGATCCTTGACGAAGGTGAACGCCTTCACCGCGGCCCGATTGTCCAGCGTCGGACGATTGAGACTGTCGAGCACCCAGCCGCCCCAGGCGGTATAGAACGGCATGAAGAAAAACGGCTCGGTATAATTCCACACCAGTCCGTACTGGTCGATCACGCCGTCGCCGTCGAAGTCACGCGTTAGTTTCTCGCTGAATGATACAAGTTCCTCGAAGGTCTCCGGCGCGCGATCGAGTCCGGCTTCGGCGAACAGCGCGCGGTTCCATCCCAGCGCGAGGTGGTTGCCGATCTCATCGCCGAGCTGGTAGAGATGCCCGTTGTAGCGAATGAGTCCCTTCTCCGCGAAGCGCGCGAGAAATTCCCGCGGGAAAAGACTGTCGAGGGGGAGGATGATGTCCATCGACTCGAATGCGCCGACGTAGTCGCTCGGACCGTACACCAGCTCGGGTCCCCCGCCGGTGAACGCGGCCGCGGCCTGGTAGGAGGAACGCAGCTCTTCGGTCTCCTTGAAAAGCTCCATCACCCGGATGTCGGGATGCAGCCGCTCGAATTCCGCGATGCGTTCGGCCAGCACCTTGCGCGCTTCCGGACGCATCTGGTCCCACAGGTGGATTTCCACCTGCGCGTGTGCCGGCAGCGCCGCCGCGGCGATGAAAAGGGATATGCAAACGAGTGTTCGAGTCATTCCGCGATTTCATGTTGGAATCGCAGAAATCTAGCGCATCAGCTCACACGGAGCAAATGTCAGAGCGGGGTCTACTCCGCGGCGACCTTCGCTCCGCGCTGGCGGTGACGGTCGAGGCCCGAGAGCACGACCTTGCGCAGGCGGATGGACTTGGGCGTGACCTCCACCAATTCGTCGTCGCGGATGAATTCGATGGCATGCTCGAGCGTCATGGGGATGACGGGCGTCAGCACAATCGCGTCCTCCTTGGTGGATGAGCGCATGTTGGTGAGCTTCTTCGGCTTGCAGGCATTGACGTCGATGTCGCCGTCGCGGTTGTGCTCGCCGACGATCATCCCCTCGTACACAGGCGTTCCGGGATCAATATAGATTGTGCCCCGCGGCTCGAGATTGTACAGCGCATACGATGTTGCATCCCCCTGCCGGTCGGCGACGATCGAACCGCTCATGCGCGTGGGGAAATCCCCGCGATAGGGCTCATATCCCTCGAGATAGGAATTCATGATGCCCGTGCCCTTGGTGTCGGTGAGGAATTCGGTGCGGTAGCCGATCAGTCCACGAGAGGGAATCGAAAATTCGATGCGCACGCGTCCTGTGCCGTGATTGACGAGATTCATCATTCGTCCTTTTCGCTGCGACAGCTTCTCGGTGACGATGCCGGTGAAGGTCTCTTCGCAGTTGATGACGAGATGCTCGATGGGTTCGAGTGTCTGCCCGTCCTTTTCGCGATAGATCACCTTCGGCCGTCCAACGCTCAGCTCGTATCCCTCGCGCCGCATGGTCTCGATGAGAATGGCCATCTGGAATTCCCCGCGTCCCTTGACGATGAAGGAATCCGCCGTGTCGCCGTCCTCTACTTCGAGCGCCACGTTGCTGAGCGTCTCGCGGATCAGGCGCTCGCGGAGCTTTCCGGACTGCACATGCGTTCCTTCCTTCCCGGCGAAGGGAGAGGTGTTGATGGAAAAGAGCATCGAGATGGTGGGCTCGTCGACGCTGAGGCGCGGCAGGGCCTTGGGTCGATCCACCGTGCAGATGGTGTCGCCGATGTGCACATCCTCGATGCCCGCCATGATGGCGATGTCGCCGGCTTCAACGCTCTCGGTTTCGCGGAGGCCGAGTCCGTCATATACTTCGATTTTCGCGACGCGCAGGGGACGCGCTTCGCCGTCGGGACCGATGCACACGAGCGCGTCGTTCTGCTTCGCCGCGCCGTTGAACACGCGGCCGATCGCGAGGCGGCCGACATAGTCGGAGTAGTCGAGGTCCGAGACGAGCATCTGGAAGGGCTCGTCGGGATCGAAGCCCGGTCCCGGCACGGTTTCCATGATGGTCTGGAAGAGGGGAGCGAGATCCGCAGCGAGATTATCCCGGTCGCGGGACGCGCGGCCCTCCTTGCCAATGGCGTACAGAACGGGAAAATCGATCTGCTCATCGGAGGCGTCCAGCTCGATGAAGAGGTCATAAATCTCCTGGAGAACCTCGTCGGGACGAGCGTCCTTGCGGTCGATTTTGTTCACGACGACGATGATGCGCTTACGCGATTCCAGCGCCTTCTTCAGGACGAAGCGCGTCTGGGGGAGGGGACCTTCGGAAGAATCGACCAGCAGGATGGCGCCGTCGACCATCATCAGCGCGCGCTCTACCTCGCCGCCGAAGTCGGCGTGTCCCGGTGTGTCGAGGATGTTGATCTTCGTCTCGCCCACGCGCACCGAGCAGTTCTTCGCCGCGATCGTGATGCCTCGCTCGCGCTCGAGATCCATGCTGTCCATCACGCGGTCTTCCACGTCCTGGTTCTCGCGGAACAGTCCGCTCTGCCGGAACATGTGATCCACCAGCGTCGTCTTCCCGTGATCCACGTGCGCGATGATCGCGATGTTGCGGATGTGATTGTTGCGTTGTTTGGGTGTATGCATTTCGGATTCCAGATTGCGAAAAATTCAAAATCACTCAATATACATATAATTCCCGTGATTCCGGCAGAAAACAGTAACCCCACGCGTAAGCGTGGGGTATGAGCGGGCGCTCCCAACCCCAGCCTCACGGCTGGGGCTACCCTCCCGATCTCGCCTGCGGCGAGTCTACCGATCCTGCACGTACGAACGTACCAGCCGAATCTTCCCCGAGGGCGCGCGCTCCACGTCATCGACAAGCTCGAACCGCACATCCAACACGTCTTTGCCGATGTCCCGATGAAGATTTTCAAGGATGACATCCTTCACGCGCTCGTCGTAATGTTCGTCGGGCACAATGCGGATGACGATTTCGCCGGGTACCTCCTGCACGATCTGCGTGAGCCGGATGCCCTCGGTGCGGGAGAATACGGCGCGCATCGCGGATATCTGCCTGCCGTCGTGGCTCAGAATCATATCGTCGGCACGGCCGTCGATCGCGTCGAGCAGGGGAAGCGCGCGTCCGCAGGAGCAGCGTGCATCGGCATAGCGCGCGATGTCGCGGGTGTCGTAGCGGATCAGCGGCATGGCATGCGTAAAAAAGCCCGTGGCGATGATGCGTGCACTCTCGCCCGCAGCGGCGGGGGAATCGTCACTCCGCAGGAATTCCGCATGACCGAGTTCGGTGCTGATGTGGAAGCCTTTTGCCGGACACTCCGCCGCGGAAACGCAGCCCTCGTTGTGACCGTAGCGGTTGTAGACGGGACATCCCCAGTATTCCTCCATCTCGCGGCGATGCTCCTCGTAAAGGTTCTCCGCGGAACAGAGGAAGAATCGCGGAACGAAGGGCGGCGCGATGCCGCGCCGGCGGCATCTACGCGTGAATAGCAGGAGAATGGTCGGCGATACGGTAAGATGGTCGGGACGGAAATCAGCGAGCAGGTCGCAGTAGAAGTCGATGCTGTGATCGTCGGTGTGAAACTGCGAGAGGATGAGCCGGTTGCGGAAACGCTCGTACGGGGGATGGTCGTCACCGGTGACGGGCGCGTCCATGATCGCGCTGTAGAAAATCGCATAGCGCCAGTGCAGCTTCACACCGTGCCAACGCATATAGCGAAGCAGGAAGGCCTGCTCCCAGGCATAATAGGAACTGTCTCGCCGCAGTTCGAGATAACGTCCGGTGGAGCCGCTCGATGCGGAGATGTACGTGTCATTGCGGTCGCTGTTGTCCGGGAGGAGCCGGTCACCGAGTGTTTTGACCATGTCGATGGTGAGCACGGGGAGGACGGAAATATCCTGGATGGCCGTAATCTCTTCGGGCCTGAAATCCCGCTCACGGAACAGGTCGCGGTAGTAGGGCACATGCGTGCCGGCATGGATGAGCAGATCCCGAAGTTTCTCCAGCCGCCAGACGTCGCGGCGCTCGTCGTCCCACCACTGCATGTCCTCGAGCAGTGCGAGCTTCTCCCGCGTCTGCCGTGACCGCAGGAAACGCTCCGGGATGAAGCGGTACAGCGCATCGCCGGCTGCTTTCAGCGGAGCGGGCGCCCGGCGGTAAAGCTGGTAGATATCGCGCTGAGAAAATGTCACACTATTCGAACGCTTCGCGGACCAGCTTCTTCTGCTCGGCATCGTGCAGCGTGGCGCTTCCCGCGGCGGGAGAACCGCTGAGCACGCGTCCCACGAATTGAAAATGATACGGCGTCTGCAGCGCGTCGCCCATCTGCGCGTACACGAAATTCCAGGCGCCCATGTTCTTCGGCTCTTCCTGCACCCAGCGGATGTCCCGCGCATGCGGGTACTTCTTGAAGATCTCGTTGAGATCTTCGTGGGGGAAGGGGTAGAGCTGCTCAAGCCGCACAACGGCGGTGTCGGTGATGTCGTTTTCGTCGCGGTGCTTGAGCAGGTCGAAGGCGACCTTGCCGGTGCAGAGCAGGATGCGTTTCGGATCCTCCGGGGGACGCGGGTCGTCGAGGATGAAGTTGAATGCGCCCCCGCTGAATTTCTCAGCTGGACTCTTCGCCACCTCGGCGCGCAGCAGGCTCTTGGGCGTGAGCACCACGAGCGGCTTCTTGTCTTCGAGCAGCGCCTGCCGGCGTAGAAGATGGAAGTACTGCGCGGCATTTGTCGGCGCGGTGATGCGCATGTTGTTTTCCGCGCACAGTGTGAGGAAGCGTTCGAGCCGCGCGCTGGAGTGTTCGGGACCCTGTCCCTCGTACCCGTGCGGCAGCAGCAGCACGAGCCCGCTCTGCTGTCCCCACTTGTCCTCAGCGGCCGCGATAAACTGGTCGATGACGATCTGCGCGCCGTTGACAAAATCACCGAACTGCGCTTCCCAGATCACAAGTGCGTTTTTCCGGATCACCGAATATCCGTATTCGAAGCCCAGCACGGCGAACTCCGAGAGCAGGCTGTCGTACGGCGTGTACTGTGCCTGTTTCTCACGGATGTTGTTGAGCGGAATGTACTCCTGGCCGGTTTCGTAGTCCACCAGCACGGAATGCCGATGACTGAATGTTCCGCGGCGCGAATCCTGTCCGGAGAGACGCACGGGAATTCCTTCCACGAGCAGCGACCCGAATGCCAGCGCCTCGCCCGTCGCCCAGTCCAGCATGCCGCCGTCGAGCACGCCGATGCGTCCCTCGATCAGCCGCTTCAGTTTTGGATGCGGGGTGAAATCATCGGGGAAGGTGGTCAGTCCTTTCATCACCTCCTGCAACGCGGCATGCGAAACACCCGTTTCGATGCGCCGGCCGATGGTCTCCTCGATCTCGCGGAAGATGTGCTCCATATCGACTTCCGGCGGCCCCGCTTCCTTGGTGCTGTCGAAGGCGCGCTCGATGGAGGTGTGGAAATAGCTCAGCGCCTCCTCGGCCTCCTCGAGCGTCATGTCTCCGCGGTTGACAAGCGCCTCGGTGTAGAGCTTCCGCACCGAGCGCTTCTCCTTGATTTTCGAATACATCAGCGGCTGCGTATAGCTCGGATCGTCGCCCTCGTTGTGCCCGTGCTTGCGGTAGCAGATCATGTCTACCACCACGTCTTTCTTGAATGCACTCCGGAATGCAAACGCCAGTTCGATCACGCGCACGGCCGCCTCGGGGTCCTCGGCGTTGACGTGGAAAATCGGCGCCTGAACCATCTTCGCCACGTCGGTGGCGTACTGGCTCGAGCGCGCATCCGCCGGCGACGTGGTGAAACCGATGCCGTTGTTGACGACGATGTGAATCGTACCGCCGGTGCGGTAGCCCTTCAGCGCGCTGAGATTCAGCGTCTCCGCAACGACGCCCTGTCCCGCGAACGCCGCATCCCCGTGGATGAGCAGGGGAAGCACGGACGTGCGTTCACCGTCGTCCTTGATATCCTGCATGGCGCGGACGATGCCCTCCACCACCGGATCCACCGCCTCGAGATGACTGGGATTCGAGGCGAGTGTCACGGTCAATTCCTTTCCATCGAAGCTTGTGTAGGTGCCAGTCGCGCCCATGTGATATTTCACGTCGCCGGATCCCTGCATGGAATCGGGATCGAGGTCGCCGTCGAACTCCGAGAAAATGCGCTCGTAGCTCTTTCCGAGAATGTTCGCCAGCACGTTCAGGCGTCCCCGGTGCGCCATGCCCATGACGGCATCCTCCACGCCGTGCCGCACGGCCTCATTGAGCAGCGCGTCGAGCATGGGAATCAACGTCTCCGCGCCTTCGAGGCTGAAGCGCTTGTGACCGATGTACTTCGTATGCAGGAAGCGCTCGAACGCCTCGGCGGCGTTGAGCATCCCGAGGATGCGCACTTTCTTTGCGGAGTCGAGCCAGGTGCTGCGGCCCTTGCCCTCGACACGATCCTGGATCCACTTTTTCTGTACGGGATCCTGGATATGCATGTACTCGATGCCGATGGTGCGGCAGTAGGTCTCGCGCAGGATTTCCAGGATGTCGCGCAGCTTCATGCGCTCGCGTCCCGCCAGTCCCAGCGTGAGGAACTCGCGGTCGTAATCCCAGAGCGAAACGTCGTACTGCTCCGGATCCAGCTCGGAGTGTGGTTCGATGTCGAGCTGCAGGGGATTGAGGTAGGCCTGCAGATGGCCGCGTACGCGGTACATGTTGATCAGCTGCAGCACACGCGCCTGCTTCTCCACCATGCCGTGGGAGCCGCCCGGACCGTCGAACTGCGGATTGATGTCGCGGATGAGCTTGACGGGGTGATAGGGGATTTTCAGGTTTTCGAAAATCTCCTCGTAAAAACCGTCGGCGCCCATCATCAGTTTGTGCAGTTTGTCGAGGAACATCCCGCTTTCGGCACCTTGGATCACACGGTGATCGTAGGTGCTGGTGATGGTCATGGTCTTCGAGATGCCCAGCGTCGCGAGCGTGCGGGGATCGGCGTCCTGGTATTCGGGGGGATAGGAAATGCTGCCGATGCCGAAAATCGCGCTCTGTCCCTGCATCAGCCGCGGGATGGAAAACACCGTGCCGATCATGCCGGGATTGGTGATCGTGGCGGTGGTGCCGACGAAGTCGTCGGGCGAGATGTTGCCGCCGTTGACGCGGCGCAGCAGTTCGTTGTATGCCCGGAAGAATCCGCCGAAGTCGTACTGCTCGGCCGCCTTGATGTTCGGCACGAGCAGTCCGCGGCTGCCGTCTTTTTTCTGCACATCCACCGCCAGTCCGAGATTGATGTGCTCGGGTGTGATGCGGTAATGTTCGCCCTCGTGATAGCGGTAGATATGCGTCATCGAGGGCATGGATTTCAGGGCCTTGAGAATGCTCCACGCCAGAAGATGCGTGAAGCTCACCTTGCCGCTCACCGTGTCTTCGAGGTAGCGGTTGATCAGCCGGCGGTTCTCCTCGAGCAGCTTGACGGGGATGACACGCGACGAGGTTGCCGTCGGCATGTCGAGACTCTGCTGCATGTTGGTGACGACGATCTCGGAAGGACCCCGCAGTTTTTCGGCTCCCTCGGGAAGCTCCTCCGCAGGAGCTTTTTTCTCCTCCTTCACGGCTTCGCCGTTACCTTCCTTCGCCTCGGCCGGCGCTTTTTCTTCCTCTGCCGTGTCCTCACCCAGGGAGGGGACGGAGGTGGGATGGTAATCCGCGAAGAATTCGCGCCAGTGTTCACCGACGGAATGCGGATCCTGTTTGAACTGCCGGTACATCTCGTCGATCAGCCAGGTGTTCGGACCGTAGACGAGCGATTTGTCTATCTTTTCAGCCATGATGCAGAGCGTCTGTGATCAGATGTGATGGGACTCGTGAGCGTACACCGCGTGCCGGAAATCGTGTATTCAACAAAATTCCGAAAATCCTGCATAAACAGCAAAGAATGCTCGGGCGGCGGCTTCATTGTAGAACACCGCGGAGGACGGTTTGGTTTGCCCGATCCACTCCCACGTGCTACATTTTATGATCATTGGAAACGAAACCGAGGAATCCATGCGCATCAAAGCAACACTCTTTATCATCGCCGCGGCCATCGTGATTTCCGGCTGCGGGAAACAGCAGCAGGAGGAAGGGGGCGATATGACCACCACACCCGATCACGCGCTCGTCAAGGAACGCCTGGCAATGTTCGCCGACACCGACATCGGCGTCGACCTGACGCATCTCGACGACAATCAGATCGAACTCATCCGTCGTCTGATCGAAGCGGGACGACTGGTCAACGACGTGTTCTGGATGCAGTCCTCCCACGACGCCATTGCCGTGCGCGACTCCCTCCAGGCGCTGGAGGATGCCGTGTCGCAGGATTTCCTGAAGTACGTCATGATCAACTATGCTCCCTACGACCGCATCTTCGAGGGTGAGCGTTTCGTGGGTGAGGGCCCGGATCACAAGCCGGCCGGTGCCGCATTTTACCCCGCCGACATGACGCGCGAGGAATTCGAGCAGTACGTCGCCGCGCATCCCGAGCAAAAGGAGGCACTCGAGAATCAGTACACCGTGGTCGTGCGCGACGGAGAGGGCTTTCGTGCCGTGCCGTATCACGAGTACTATCCGCAGACCGCCGCCATCGCCGAGGCGCTGAAGGAAGCCGCGCAATACGCCGACAATCCCAGCCTCAAAAAGTACCTGCAGCTCCGGGCGGAGGCCATTTTGACGGATGATTATTATGCCAGTGACATGGCCTGGATGGATCTCGAGGGCAACGACATCGATGTCGTCGTCGGTCCGATCGAGAACTACGAAGACGGCCTGTTCAATTACCGCACCGCGCACGAATGCGCCGTGATGGTAAAGGATCCCGAGGCCACCGCGGAGCTGCAGATGTTCAAGGAGCACATCGACGCGTTCGAGCAGGCGCTGCCGATCAAGGAGGAATACAAGCGCGGGACCGCCGGATCGGGCAATGTGCTCGAAGTGGTGAACATCGTGTATTTCGGCGGGGATTATCAGGCGGGAGTCAAGACCATCGCCGCCTCGCTGCCGAACGATCCGCGCGTCACGCAGGAGAAGGGCGGCAAGAAGCAGATGTACAAGAACATGATGGAAGCGAAATTCGACAAGATCGTCGTGCCCATCGCCGGGCGCATCCTCGAGCCCGGACTGCAGGAATTCGTCAAGCGGAAATCATTCACCAGTTTCGTGACCCTGCACGAGGTCTCGCACACGCTCGGACGCGGCTATGTCTTCGGCGACGACGAGCTCAGCGTGCGCCGCGCGATGAAAGAGCGCTACTCCGCCATCGAGGAAACCAAGGCCGACATCCTCGCCCTGCATAACAACCGTCTGCTGCTCGAAGAAGGAATCATTACCGAGGCGGATCTGAAGAACACTATCGTGACCTACGTGGCGGGACTCTTCCGTTCGCTGCGTTTCGGCGCAGAGGAAGCGCACGGACAGGCGAATCTCGTGCAGCTGAACTGGCTCCGCGAGCGCGAGGCCATCACGCAGAATGAAAACGGTACCTACGCCATCGATTTCGAAAAGTTCATGGATGCCGCCACTGCGCTGGCGCATGAAGTGCTGACCATCGAAATCGAGGGCAGCTACACCGCCGCCGGCGTCCTTCTCGACAGGTACGGAGTCATGAATCCCGAAATCGAAGCGGCCATCGAAGCGCTCAAGGGTATCCCCCGCGATCTCAACACCCGCTACGTCACCGCGGAGAGGCTGTAAAAGGGGGTTGGCTGATTACTTGTAGGACGGATTGAATCCTCCCGGACATCAGTCCGGGAGGATTCAATCCGTCCTTCGCAGCTGCTGCAGAATTCAATCCGTTATTCGTGTTCTCTACAGCACAAACGTTCCGCCGAGCCAGGGGAGGTATGTCAGGTAGTCGCCCTCCTGCCCGGTGAGCGGGAGGTAGAATCCCACATCAACATTAACGAAATCCAGCTCGAATCGGGCACCAATGCATAACAGCACTCCCGCATCGTCTGTGGGAAACCAGACTTCCGACATGAGCCGTGCAACGCTGCTGACGGGATAGTCGAGTCCGACCGTGGCGAGTGCGCCCCCGAGCTGATCTCCCACCGAATACCCGGCGCTGAGCCAGCCGTCGCCGATCGCCATCGTTCCCACGCCATAATACATGAAGCGATCTTCGCTGCCGTCTCCCGTGTATACGACGCCTCCCGCCAGGGCACCGGCCTCGCCCTGCAGGGGAGCGATTTTGAAGCCGGCAAAATACGGACGGAACCCATTGCCTGGCAGCAGGATGGTGCCGGCGCTGACATCCGCGATTCCCGCAATGCCGGCGCTCGCTGACGCGAACACCAATTCATACAATCCGAGACGGACCTCACCGGCACGCATGGAGTAGGCCGTCGGGGAGACGAACAGTGAGGTTGCAGGAGCTCCCAGAACCCCGGATGGTGTGATCTTGCCCGCACCGGAGTCCATGTCCCGGGCGTGTCCCGTTCCCGAGCCGGTGTCTGTGCCCTGGACGCGCGCGGTGCCCGATCCGGCTGCTCCGCGATCATCGAAATCGACAGGATTGAGTGAAAAGACCTGTGTTGCGGGCAGGATGATTCGTGTGCCTCCCCGCGTCCGGAAATGAAGTGTGTCGCTGCCGCGGTGGAGGACGTATCCCCGGTATTCCTCGTGATGGGCGGTTTTCAGCGTGTACAGTGTCGAGTCGGTGATACCTTGCTGTGCCCGGGCGGGCAGAATGGCGATCCAGAACAGAAGGATGGCCGCGATGACGGAAATGCGCGTGTGTCCGGTCATGAAAGACTCCATGGCTGTTGAACAGGAGGGCCGGATGACATGGTCTGCGGATGCAGCTCCCCAGTGTCAGTGTGTCCCTTGTGGTATGTCAGCAGGTATCAAGCGATCAATTATCCCATGGAGGGAATATATTCCCTGAATATGAGGAATGCAAGAGGGGTGGGTGTTTTTTGTGGGGCATGTTCCCACACGTTCACGCGTGTGGTTAACGCATGCCATGCGCATCGAGCGGCAGCCACACCCGTGAGGGTGGGGTTGTGAACGGCGGCGCGACGTCCACACGCTCACGCGTGTGGTTTTAACCCACCCTAAAATCCATTTCCCCAAATTTTAACATGGCCTAAACCCCACGAATCCCGTCAAATCACAGCACAAACGTGCCTCCCAGCCATGGGAGGAAGACAAAATAGCGTCCGCGCTGATCGCTGGGGAAAAAGAAGCCCATATCGATGTACCCGATGTCCGTTTCGACGCGACCGCCGATACCAAATAGCACACCGCCGTCGCCGTCGTCGAGGGCGGGAATCCACAGCTCTGTCATCAGGCGGACATGGCGGCTGACGGGGAGATCCGCGCCGAGATTGAGCATGTTGAAGGAATCACTGCCGAAGGAACCGTCATCCTGCCAGCTCGAATACCCGATGCTGAGCCATGATTTGCCGAGATTGACGGTCGCCACGCCGTAGTAGACGTAGAACGTGTTGTCATCGGCGCTCACCATACCGCCGCCGAAGGCCACTGCGCCTCCGGAGCCATGCAGGGGAGAGAATTTCGCACCGAGGAAAAACGGATCGAAGAACACGCCCGGCAGCATCAGCGTGCCGAGACTGAGGTCCGCGTATCCTGCGATGCCGACGGAGGCGGCTCCGAAGAACAGCTCGTAGAGCCCGAGATGTACCTCGCCCGCGGGAAGGGTGTAGGCGGTCGGCATGGCAAAGAGGGAGCTGGCAGGACGCTCGAACAGTCCTCGCTCGTAGACGGATGGTCCATCGCTGCGCGTCGTCTCCCGCGTCTCCGCCCCGGGTGTGCCGGAGAGTGAATCCGCTCGGCCGCCGCTGCCGTCGTGCCGGACGGTGTCATCCGTCGGACGCAGCTCCCGGATGCGCGAGACGTGCAGCGTGAAGGCGACGCCGCCGAGCGTCCGGAAATGCAGGGAGTCCGCCTGCCGTTTCAGGACATACCCGCGGTAGTACTCGTTATTCTTCAGTCGAAGGTCGTAGAGGGGACGCTGCTCCTCCGTATCCTGCGCACCGAGCCGGACGGGGAGGATGACCGCGATGAGAAGCAGCAAAGGGACAATGCTCCGCAGGCGGTTAACGAGACATTGGGGATGCGGCATTGGAGTTCCAATAAACCAACTACTCTGTGTAGAAATCAATCTGCCGCTCGATGGCCGCGCGGCAGACGGGACAGAAGTCCACCAGGCTCAGCGAAAACATCCGGCAGTCCAGGCAGGGACGATACATCCCCTCGGAAATGTATCCGGCTCCCTCGAACGCGCCCACGACGCCAAGCAGCGCCTTGTTTCCCGCGATTTCCTGCATCCGCTTGAACATGGGTGCGCGCTTCTCGTAATAATCATCCGCGAGACGGTCGAGCGTGCCGAGTTCTGC
Source organism: uncultured Ignavibacteria bacterium (assembly GCA_913061095.1). Taxonomy (GTDB): domain Bacteria; phylum Bacteroidota; class Ignavibacteria; order SZUA-365; family SZUA-365; genus BM516. The sequence continues at coordinate 2,633 of CAJXVM010000002.1, read as the reverse complement.
GCGCAGGCTGTCATATTCCGCCTTGCCCCACTCGGTCGGGAGTTCCACGTTTTGGGTCAGCTGCTCCTGCCACTTGACATGCGGAAGGTCGAGCAGGCGCGTGATGTTGGGCTCCCAGGGCTCCACGCCCTCGGGATAGAATTCCTCATAGCCCGTCGAGGAGCTGTAGTATTCGTCGCCGAGTCCGCCGAACGAGTGGCCGAACTCGTGCACGTATACGTAATCGCGCTGCCACTCCTGTCCATCATGCGTTTCGTTCGCATACGTCGTGGTATAGAGCTGGTAAATCCCGCCGCCGCCGTAGCGGTCGTCGTTGATCAGGATGCAGAGGAAATCGTACGGCGCGGCTGCCGCGATGTCGCGCAGGTCGCGGTTGTATTCGGTGAGGATGTAGCGGGGACTCCCGAAGGTGTTGTACATCGTGCCGAGCGGCGTGTTCTTCCACACATTGATGTCGGGCTTGTCGATGCCGGATTCGGGGGAGACAACGCAGAGCGCACGCACGTTGAAATCGTTCGCCCGCTCTTTGAACGGACTCGTTTCGAACATCACGTCGTTGAAATGTTTTGCATCCTTCTTGAATTCGTCGATTTCATTCGCCGTGTAGCCGTCACCGAGGATGAGGATGTCGACCTTGCGGTGGATATCCCCGTTGTCCATCAGCTCGACCACCTCGAAGGAGGGATACTGTGACTCCGCGTTGACGACGGCCGGATCGGCGGGATCGATGGTGGCGGAGAACACCTCCTCGAAGACGAGGAATTCATTGCGGCGGTTGAGCGTCACCTGCACTGTGCGTTTCGGGAAGGGGAAGCGGACGGATTCGTGGAAGGTTTTCCACACACCGCGTCCCGCTTCGGCCGTGGTCTGCCATTCGTTGAACACCGTCGAATAGCCGCGCGAGTAAAGCAGCAGGCCGCTCTTCACGTCATAGACGCGCACGAGGAATTCGCCGAGATTCAGCGTGTCGACGAGATTGACCATGCTGCCCGGCCAGGGTCCCTCCTGGTACACCTTGTCGAGCGTGACGCGCTCCTCGCCGCGTGTGCCGACGTGGTGGTAATCCACGCGCATGGTTTTGTCATAAAAGAAGCGGTTGAAATCCACCTGCGCCTGCGCGGCCAGGTGGGGAAGGAAAAGCAGGATAATGAAATGACGGATTCGCATGCGTGCCTCGTGTTCGCTTCGGAGTAATATGTCCACTGTGGAAAATAGATCATTGGGGAAACCAGAGCAAGGGGGGGATGGCCCCACGCGTGAGCGTGGGGATGACGGCCCCTTCCAGCTTACACATCATGGAACATTTCCCGTATCCTTCGTATATACCGATGAGTTTCACATCCGACGCATGAACATGACATCCCGTACCGTTTCCGTTTCTCTTTTCATCCTCCTGCTTGTCCTTTCCGCCTGCTCGTCAACATCGCGTCTGCGGGAGTATCCGCTCCGCGGGAAGAATGTCGCCTTCATCTCGCGGGCGGAGTGCGACGAACTCTCCGGCAGCGTGTGGGTGGATGATCCGGATCCCGACGACGACTCGCCGTGGACGGCGGTCGCGTCGCTGTTTCTCTCCCTGTTCGGAAGCATCGCCGCTGATGCCACCTTCAATGGCACCATCGACACCGACGGTGCGGCCCGCGTCGTTTCCGACGGCATCAAACGGGGACTCGTCGAACGCTGCGGCGTCATTCCGTCCGATCCGGGCGATCCGGCGCTGGATTTTGTTCTCGCCACGCGCCTGCGCCGCATCGGCGTGCATTCGAACGCCGACGGCGTGTTCCTGCGCGTGAAGGTGACCGAGGAAATGTACAGCGCCCGCGACAGCACACTCGTCTGGGAGCGCACCCTGCGCCAGGAGCTGCCGCTGCGATTTCATTCCACCGGCATCTGGGATCCCACCGTCATGGCAGTCGAAGGCGTGGTCAGCGCCGTCGAACTCTTCGCCATGGAGGAAGAGGAGGTGCAGTCCGCCGTGCTTTTCACCGCCGAAGACACCGGCTTCATGCTCGGGGAGATGATCGCGCGGGAAGCGCGGTAAGAATCATTGTCGTTTCCGATCCCATGGAAAGACTGTAGCGTGTCGATACGGGTCATGGTGCAGGATTCTGATTTATCGCCACGTCTTCAATGGAAGCATGGGCGCCGGGACGCCGCGGAAACCACTTTCGTGACTTGATAATATGCATCTTCGCCAGGCGGAACATGATGGCGGTGAACATGCAGCCGAAGCCGTAAGTCATGCTGTTGCGGAGGTTGATGGATGAAGCCTCCGGGAAGTACATAGTCGGACAGCTGACCTCGGCGATCGTGTGTCCCCGCCAGATGATCTGTGCCAGCATCTGGTTGTCGAACACGAAATTCTCGGAGTTCGATTCCCATGGCACATCCGCGAGCAGTTCACGCGAAAACGCCCGGTATCCTGTGTGGTATTCCGACAGCTTCGCTCCCATGAGAATATTCTCGGACAGCGTCAGCAGCCGGTTCGCTACATACTTCCATGCCGGCATCCCGCCCTTCAGCGCGTATCCCCCGAGAATTCTCGAGGCGAGCACGCAGGGATAGAGCCCGTTCCCGATCATCGAGACCATCGCAGGAATGAGCTTCGGCGTATACTGGTAGTCGGGATGAACCAG
>CAJXVM010000001.1 GCA_913061095.1 uncultured Ignavibacteria bacterium | reverse complement strand
ATGCAACACTTTCCGGATGGCTGCTGGGCAATCGTGGATGTTTTTTGGATGTTCGCGTGTCCGAAAAGTGCTGGAAGCCCTGTAAATAAAAGGTGAAACGCAGTTTTTGCGGAGAATCCCAGTCTCTCCGCGACCCTTACGACAGGCCCCGTCCTCACCCGATGGGGCCTGTTTTTATTGGACTTTCCGAGGATACTTTTATTACAGCCGATATATTCCATCAATAGGGAGTGGTGGGAGGAACCATGCGAGGGTGCGCTGGAATGACGATTGGTGACGATGCATGCCACCACCCGGAAGCTCCGTGCACCTCCGCAGATAATCCTGCTGAAACACTTGCAATTCGGAATCTGAACCCGTAGGTTGCGGCTAACATTGTCCTATAAGGCTGAATATTGACTGCCCCCTCCCCGGCCGGGAGGGATGAACTGCATGGCGCTGTCTCCGGTTGACAACCGGTGATCGATGGTCATCGAGCGGAGAGTGCGCTGAAACTGATTGCACGGTGCGTGTCCGAATGGAATATGCATGGATGTATCACGACAGAAATTGGAGCCTGAGATGAGTACAAGGTTGCGCAGGATCGGGAGCGTTGCACTGATTCTGCTCGTGCTGTCCGCCGTAAGCTGCGAGGAAGATAATTCCACGGATCCGACCCCGAATCCCGATGAAAATGCATTGCCCGGAGTCTCGTACATGGGACACGGCTATGATGTTTTCGGCGAATATGCGAAGTCCGAACACGTGAAGAGTCCGCTGCTGAAGTACGATGCGTACCGGACGGTTACGGTGAAGGAGAAATCCTACAACGTGCCCACAGCCATCGAATATACCACCGTCAATACCGCGGATTTCAAAAGCGTCTATGGCGTGAATTCGATGGAATACATGAGTGGATTGGACATCAACGTCAATGTGGAGGGGTCGTATTCCCTTTTCAGCATGTCCGTGACGAATAATTTCAGTGAAAAGGAGTATCGAAGCAAATACCGTGCGTTTTGTACCATTCGCAACGTCATAAAGAAATGGAAATTGACGCTGCCGTATTCAGATGTTGCGACATTGAGAAGCATGCTGACCGATGAAGCGAAGGCTGACATTGCCACGATGGCTCCAGAAGCATTGTTTGCGAAATACGGGACGCATGTCATTACGGAACTCATCGTAGGTGCACGCGCGGATTACAATACATGCGTCACAAAGTGTTCGGAAACCATCGCGATAAAGAACAGTTTTCAGGTGTGCGCCGAAGCAAGTTTCAAGAAGAAATCCGGTTCGGGCAGCTTCAATATGGTGACGGAACAGCAGCTTCAGTGTTTCGAAAGCAATATGGTGCAGAGTCTGAAGGTGTCGGGCGGCAGAAGCGAATACGGGTCCTACATATTCCAGACGGGCAAATACGGAAAGTGGATTGAATCAATTGACAACATCGAAAACCTTACGATATCGGATTTTACGGATCACAGCCTTCTGCCAATCTGGGAACTGTGTGACGATGATGCGAGGAAGAGCCAGCTCCGCTCCGCTTTTGATACGTACGCCGAACTCCATGCGCTGCCGGCCCTGCTGGACCAGGCCGTTGACGGACTCTATTGCGAAGTATCCACGAACCCTGTCGTCACTCCGCAGCCGGGATGGACGCTGATCAATGAGGATCTGAACAGGGATGCGGGCGGGCGATACATTTTCCTGTGCTATAAAAACGGCCTGGACGACGGTGAAACGATCGCTGATATCACGTTTATCGTCAATAACCAGGGCGTGCCCCCGGGGTATGAGAAAGTACCCACGAATTTGAACCTGGGCGCGGGTGGTTCGACCATTTACCTCTGCTATAAAAAAGGTGTTGTCACCAGACCGATCCGCAGACTGGCCGTGTTGATCGGGCGGAATACCGCACCGGCACCGGGATTTTACTTTGCGAAAAACTACTATTCCGGCGTGAAACAGGATCTCAACCAGGACGTCGGCGGTAACTTTATCTGGCTCGCGTTCTCGTATGACCTCCCGGATCCCTGGAAATAGTGCACAGTCTTGAAGTTCATGGCTGCCCTCCGTATGTTCGTCTACACGACATTCGGAGGGCATCATGATACGCAGACCCGGAGATGCAGACAGTCCGCATACCCGCGATTCCGCAGGCGTTCCCCCTGCCGGTAGAATCACACGGCCGATCATCAGTCTCCTCGGGATTCTGTGTCTTGCTTTGCTCCTCGTCCCACAAATCACCGCACAGGTCTCGTCGACGGACCTTTCGTATTATCCCCTCCACCTCGGGAATATCTGGGTGTACCAGGTCTCGGAATTCCATCCGAATCCGCCGAACTGGAGACCGGTGGATACGCTGGCGCAGGAAATCATCGGGGATACCGTGCTCGGAAATGGACACCGGTATGCATTGTTCGACACGGGCTTGATGGTCCGCGTCGACAGCACGTCGGGACGCGTCTATGAGCCTGTTCCGTCAGGACTCGGAGGGTCGAACTGTCCGGACAGCACGGAAAGGGAAATCTTCAATCTGACCGTCGATACCGCCGCGTGGTATTCGCGATGTCAGTCAGGGTGGTACGACACCTGCCGCATCGTTCCGCTGAGCTCCGAGCGTGTCGGACAGCTGAATCTCTCGAGACAACAGCGCATCTGGGAGGACTGGCTGATCACCTACAGGATTGCCGAGGGAATCGGTATGTGCTTCGTCGGCGGTCCGGGACTGGTCAACAAACAGCGCGAACTCATCTATGCGAGGATCAACGGCAAGGAATACTTTCCCGTCGAACTGCGCGTCTTCACGGCCTCACTTCTGGAGGGAAATACGGTTCGGCTGCAATGGGAGACGGAGAACGAATTGCAGAACCGAGGCTTTTTCGTCCAGCGATCCGGGGAAGGCAGAAGAGGCGCGATGTGGACCGACCTCGCATTCATCCCGTCGAACGCGAAGGAAGGGCGTGGGGGATCATACGAATACATCGACCGCGCCGTGAAAACCGACCACGCGACGTTCGTTGTCCGGTACCGACTCCGGCAGCAGGACTATGACGGAACGGTGTCGTATTCACCGGTCGACCACGTGCAGTTTTCCCCGCCCACCGGTCCTCCCGATCTGGAGCTGTACCCCAATCCTGTTGCTGCTGGCGAACAGGTAAGCGCTCAACTCGGTGGTGACCTCAGGAACGACGTCACGCGTGAACTGCAGGTGTTCGACGCGCTCGGTCGCCGGGTCGTGACGCAGTTTTTTGATCGAAGCACAATCCTGAATACCGTCGGACTTCCGGCAGGAGTCTACTTCCTATCCGTTAGCAGTGAAGCGGAGGTGGAAACGGAACGCCTCGTAATATTCTGAGAATTTCACTGCCTCTATATCTATCCGTGCGGGATCATCGGCGATTAAAACCGGTTGATTATGAGGGAATATCTCTGTAATTTCAATCGGTCATCCATAATTCAATCGCCGTTGATCTGCACAGTTGAGGAGTCTCGTGCGAGGCTTTTTTGTGGCATGTACTGGGTTGTTCCTTCTGGCACTGCCGATGTTCGCGTCGGTGGACAGCCTCGTTGTGCATCGGTACGATGAGGACAACGGGCTGTACACCACGAATATCCGCATCCTGCTGGAGGATGGGAGAGGGTATATCTGGTGCGGTACCGAAGAAGGACTGATGTGCTTCGACGGGTACCGTTTTCATCTCGTGGGGATGATGGGGGACGAGGCCCCCGAACTGCATTCCGAGCGCACTCAGTATCTCTTTGCCGACGGGGCGAATCATGTCTGGATTGCGACGACGACGCGGATATTCCGCTACGACCACGGCGACAGAAGATATCGTGCTTTCCCGCTTGGGACAGAGTCTTCGCTCGGGGTCATGGGACGGGCTGTGTACGGCATTTTCAAGACACGTGACGGAAGGATATGGATCGCCACGGACGAAGGGATCAGTGCCTATTTCGAGGAGAAGCACGCCTTCGTGAATTATCCGTACCCGCACCACTGGGACATCGGGATTAACGAACCGTTCAGTCATGCGGAGGTAGGATCGGAGATATGGATGAATATCGCGGGAAATCCGGTGCGCATCGACCGGACAACGATGAACGTCTCCTTCATCGAGAAATCAGCGGTCGATCCCATGCTGCGGCGAAACGACCATTTCCGCTATGTCACATCATTATCGGATCGGTCAGTCCTGCTCGTCAACCGGACGGCACTCTACCGGTTCGATACCGGCACGGGCATCTCGCGACGTCTTGCGCGGTTTTCCTCCATTGCCCTCGGAGCTATCGAGAAGGATGGCGCGCTGTGGATCTGTTTCGATAGCGGTGAGGTGCTGCGCTGGTCGATGCGCGCCAATCCGATATCCGCAGCGCCGGCGCATGTGGCCGCCTCCGTCATCCCGACGAATCAGATGGAATCGCTGCCCTCGGAGCGGAGACGGCAGATGCCGGCGATGCTCGTGACGAAAGACGGAAGTCTCTGGATGTACGAGGCGAATTCCGGCCTTCGCGTGTTTCATTCTGACGGGCGGCTGAAAAGGACAATCGCTGCGCGGAACATGGATTTTTCGCTCAACGGTTACCTGCTCGAAGACAGATCCGGATGTGTCTGGTTTGCCTCGCAGAGCAGCGCGCTCTATCGGCTGGAAGAACATGCCTTTCGCTTCGGATCCCGGCACGCACGCCTGCATTCCCCTGAGGCATCCGTGACAGGCGAAGACAACGTGCGCGCCTTCCTGCCATGGGGCAGGGATTCCATTCTCGTCGCGTCGCTGACCGGTCTGTATCTGTTCGACCGCCGGACTGAAATGATTCATCGGGCGGATTTCCTGCCGGACGCTCTCGCGGAGCTGCATTCCTATCCTGTCTGGTGCCTGGCGCGGGACAGGCAGGACAGACTGTGGATCGGCACCGGCGGAGCCGGACTGATCATCCTCGATCCGCGGAGCGGCCGGTTCATGAAAATTCTGCATACGCCGTCACTCAAGGATCAACTGACCGACAGGCGCATCCGATGTATCGAAATCATCGGCAGTCAATGGGCGTGGATCGGTACCTGGGGCGGTGTGGATCGCATCGCTCTTCGATCACTCAACCTGAACGACAGCAGTTCGCTGCGCATTACCTCCTATCCACCGAGAGCCGGTGACCCGACCAGTCTCAGCAATCCACTGGTGTTTGATATCCACCAGGACCGCGAAGGCCGGCTCTGGATCGCAACCGAGGATGGACTCAACCTCTACGATGCCGAAGCGGACGGGTTCTCACGTTTCCGACTTGGACGGAGCAATGGCGAAGCTGACGCCAGCCGCGACATCCGCTGCATTTTCGAGGATGCGGGCGGAAGTCTGTGGTTCGGAACACACGGCGGCGGGCTCTATCGTTTTGATATGCATTCGATGGAACGGAAACGGTATTCGGTCATCGACGGGATGCCGTCTCCGATCGTATACGGTATTCTCGGCGATGGCGGGATGGAACTCTGGCTGACAACGCATCGGGGACTGTGCCGCGTCAATACGAACACCGGAGACATGCGGACCTTCGACACCCGCGACGGGATACAGCATCTGGAGTTCAATACCGGCGCCGTGCTGAGCACCGTGGACGGGTATCTCCTCGTCGGTGGGCCAAAGGGCTTCAACTATTTTCATCCGGATGCGATCACCGATCGTATCCCGCCGCCCGGTATGGAGATCACGCGCGTCCTGGTCAACGGGAACGTGCATGCGTATGCTGGCCGCAAACTGCAGCTCAATCATGATCAGAATTTCCTCACCTTTGCATTCTCCGCAATGAGCAATTACGCCGGTGCGTCGAATCGCTATCGCTACCGGCTCGATGGCGTCGATGAAAACTGGGTATACGGCGGAATGGCGGCCAGTGCGTCCTACACGCAGCTCGCTCCCGGGACGTATGTCTTTCAGGTGATCGGATCCAATGCGGAAGGCACGTGGAGCGAGGAGGCGGCCACGCTGACCGTGATCATCAATGCTCCGTGGTGGGCGAGCAACCTGGCGAAAGGTGTCTATGCGCTGCTTGCCATCGGTTTGATCGTCGGTTTCATCTACTCCCAGCGCCGGCGCGTGATCAGAGAGGAGCGCATGCGCGCTTCGATTCGTGAAGCGGAACTTCTCACCCTTACGGAGGAAGCGGAACAGCGAGCACTGCGCGCCACCAGCGAACGCCGAACGATCGAAAAAGAGAAACGGGCGGAACTCGAGGGCGCGTACGCGGCGCTGGAGCAGGCCCACGAAAATCTGCTCCTCATTCAGCAGCGACTCAGTACGGTGGTGTCCGGTGCGCCGATCGTCCTGTTCGCACTTGATCGGGAGGGGAATTTCACGCTGTCGGAAGGATCCGGCCTGCGGAAAATCGGCCTTGAACCCGGACAGGCGACGGGACAGAACGTGTTCACGCTCTACAGGGACTATCCGGATGTCATCGCGTCAATGCGTCGGGCCGTGCAGGGAGAGGAGTTCACGACGGTGAATGTCGTCAACGGTATTGCGTTTGAAACGCGCACATCCGCACTGCGCGACGAGAACGGCGAACTGACCGGAACAATCGCGGTTTCCCTGGATATCACCGAGCAGCTGCGCACGCAGCAGCAGATTGAAAAGCTGTCGAGCGCCGTGGAACAGAGTCCTGCCATCGTCATCATCACCGATACGAACGGCATCATCGAGTACGTCAATCCCACCTTCAGCGCTGTCACCGGATACAGCACGGAGGAGATCATCGGGAAGACGCCGCGGATCCTGAAATCCGGGATGCAGAAATCGGATGACTATCGCGTCATGTGGGAGACCCTGCTTTCGGGAAAGCAGTGGCGTGGCGAGCTGCACAATCGCAGGAAGGACGGAACGGTGTACTGGGTGTCATCCTCGATATCACCGCTCAAGAATGCGCAGGGAGAGATCACCCATTATATCGGCATTCAGGAAGACATCACCGAACGCAAGAGCACGGAAGCCAAACTCGCACGCCGAACCGAGGCGCTCGAAACCATTGATCGCATCGTGCAGGTCGTCAACGAAGAGGTGGAATTCCCGCGCGTCATCCAAACCCTTCTGGAACAGGGGATGCGGCTGCTGCCGCAGGCGGAAAAATGCGTCGCCTTCCAGTTCGATACCGGTGCGGAGCAGTTCCGGCTGATCGACACCATCGGGTATGATTCGTCTTTTGTGCATTCGTTTACGTTTTCGAAAACGGAAATCACGCAGCGATATCTGCACAGTTCGATTCCGCTGGAGGAAGGGATTTTCATCCTCCATCACAATCAGGAACTGGCAGGGCAGCGCAAGCTCGCCCACGCGCCGCGCGCTGCTTCTTCCCTGATCATTGCGATGAAGATTGTCCACGAAATGGAATTCCCGGACGGATATCTCGTATTCGACAGTATGCAGGACGAAGCCGCCTTCGGTCCGAAAGACGCGCACAAGCTCAACCGTTTCCGGCAGCACGCCATCATCGCTCTGCGGAAAGCCGACATGCTGATGAAGATGCAGCAGCAGAACGAAGAAATTCTCCGGACGCAGGAACAGCTGATCATACAGGAGAAACTTGCGTCACTCGGCAGGCTGACAGCTGGAATCGCTCACGAGATCCAGAACCCGCTGAATTTCGTCATTAATTTTTCAGAACTTTCCATGGAATTGCTCGATGAACTGCCGCAGCTGATCGACGACACGGAGCAGAGGGAGGCCGCCCTGAAAGAGCTTCGGGAAACGATCGACAGAGTGTATCAGCACGGCCGACGTGCGGAAGGCATCGTCAACAGCATGATGCAGCACTCGCCGTCGAGCGACGATGAACGCGTGGAATCGGATATCAACACCCTGCTCGAACAATCGGTGCTGCTGGCCCGACGAAGCACGCGACTGCGGCATCTCACATGTCACCCGCAGATCACGTTCGATCTTGCGGACGGCATGCAGCCGATCATGATCGTCCCTCATGAGTTCAGCCGTGTCTTCCTCAGTCTCATCGAGAATGCGATTGACGCGGTATGCGACCGCCAGGATGCCACCTCATCGTCCACCTATGCTCCGCAGATCCGAATCAGTACATCCCAGACAGCGGAAACCATCAGTATCCGTATCCGCGACAACGGACCCGGCATCCCGGAGCACATCCTTCGCCGGATATTCGATCCCTTTTTCACCACCAAATCCCCGGGGAAGGGGACGGGACTGGGACTGTCAGTCTGCTATGATCTCATCCGGCAGAAGTACAACGGGGTCATCAGTGTCGAAACCGAAGTCGACGCATTCACGGAATTTCACATTTCCATCCCGCGTTCCTGACGTCGCCGCATCTCCATAGGGAGGCAGCAGGCATGGTATGTGCCGGGACACGAACCACCTGTATGGTACAGAACAAAAAAGCCCCGGCGGTGAAGCCGGGGCTTTGCTATGATCACTTGCAAGCGGTCAGCCTTCGAGATTTTCCGCAGCTTTTCCGCGGATGAGGGCGTACTGCAGGCTGTTGAAATTGTAATTCGCTACCTCGCGCCCTGCTGCAGCTCAACATATCGTCCTGCATGTTCCTCGGCTCGTGCATAATCAACCGGGTTGTCGAAGATCATGGAGTTCGCCAGCATGCGATGGGCGGGAGCAAAGGTCTCGTCGAGTTCGAGTGCTTTTTCGATGGCCGCCCGCTTCTGTTCGATGTCGCCGACACCGTCGAACGCAATGGCGAGCGACAACCGCACGCGCGGTAGAAATCGGCGATCGCAAGTTTCGGGTCAGACTCGATCGCAGCATCGAAGTATGTTCGCGCGTCTGCCTGCCTGCCAAAATCAAGGGCCTCGAGTCCGTTGAGATACGCCTTGCGGGCCTCCTCCGATTCCGTCGTGATGGGAATGTCGTTGGATTCCTCTTTCTCCTGGCCGCAGCGAGCAAACAGCAGCAGGGTGATAACGGGGAGCAGCAGCGTCAATGTATGCAGTTTTCTCATGGTATCCTTTTCAGAAAGCGAGCGGGAGCTTCATACGGCGGAAGCGTGTAATTCACGTGATGTTTTTTGGGGAACAGTCGAACGATCGGGCGGCAGGGAGAGAAAAGCAAGCAGCAAATCTAATTTTACCCGGGTAAAATTAGATTCTACCCGGGTAAAATAGGCATTGTACCCGGGTAAAATAGGTATTCTACCCGGGTAAAAATACATGATCCTGTGTTACAGCTCGGAGTCCTGCTTCCGGATGGCGCCGTCGAGGCTTCGCAGATCGTTGATTGCGTCGGAGAATGTGGTGATGAGCCGGTCGAGGAAGGATGCCAGTTTGTCGGCATCAACGGCGATGTAGCGGGGAGCGGCATCGGAGGAACGACGACCGTGATCGCCTGCCGAGGTGCGGGAGGTTCTCGAACCGCTGTCCAGGGCGGACGTGCGGACTGCGCCAGTGGGGGATTTCGCTCGTGCTTTTTCTGAAGCTGACTGTGAGGAGAACCCCGTAATTTGTTTTTTGCGAGAGGGTTTACCGACTTTCCCGGATGTGAAATCCGCCTTGAGCTGCATGAGCGTATCATGCACGCGGTCTGAAACGGTGCTCTGCTTTTTCTTCCGGATGCTGCCGAGCGTGATCGGACTGATCCCGGTCACGCGGGAAACGGCATTGGCGCTCCACCCGGCGTCGATGAGGGAATGCAGTGCCTCCTGTGCTCTGAGCAGCTGTGCTTCGGCATCCCGCGTTTGATGCTCCTGTCCGTTGTTGCTCCCGGATCTGTCCACTTTTTCCGCGATGATTCCGCCCGATGCGGTGTCCGCAGGTTTGGCGTTTGCATCCGCGACCGTCGCCGGAGGAGGAGCCACGCCGCGCGCTGCGGCCTCGATACGCTCCTCTTCACGCTTCTCCGGCACATAATCCTCACATGTGAAGCGGTAAAATGAAAAGGAATAGAGGTCGGGATTCTGCTGCAGCAGACTTTCCTTCGAGATTTCCTGAAATCTCTGCTTCCCGGGGATGTAGAACAGGGCATGGTCGGCATGTGAGAAGGATAGCTCGAGGAAGTCCGTCCAGTGGACGGGGATTTCCGAGAAACGGAAGCCGTTGCGCGGCGCGAGTCCCGGAATGGTGATGGCCTCGATCTCGTAATCGTGCCTGCCGTAGAGATTCCGGCCGATCTCCTTGGCGTCGAACGTCAGCCCCGCGGGCGAAAGAAGAAAAAGCACAACGGACGTTCCGTAGTCCGGGTTTCTGAGAAAACTGATGGTTGTCGGCATGTAACGTGCTCCCGTGTCACAAGTGGAGAGGTCTCTCAAATTAACAGGTTTTCCCGCACTGACAAGTCTCGCTGACAGGAAATCACTGGATATCTGACCTCTCGGAATGAATGGAAACTTCCATCCGCATCGCCGGCGATGAAAATATTCGCAGGGCAGAAATTCGCGCCCCGGCGTGTTTTGCGTTGAAACAATCTGTACTTTAGGGATAGGAAAAATCTGGAATTTGACCGTCAGACGCAGTTTCGCTGCCGCAGGCGAGAAAGGATACGCATGCCCGCTTTCTCTGATCATACATTTCACATCCCCGTGCTCGGTGTCGGCTACTCGGTCGACACACCGCTGAAAGTTGCGAAATACGGCATCTCTTCGGTGATATCCATCGTCGACGATGCGCTGCTGGAAAAGCTGCGCGAGCGATACTTTGCTGAGCATGGCTGGACGTACACTCCCATCGCGGACGGCGATGAGGACGCCCGTGCGCGGCGCGTCACGGCCTATGTCGACATGGTGGACCGCATCGTGCGCGAGCAGGTCGCGACCATGAAGCGGGAGGGCTTTGCGAAGAACGACGATCTGCACCGCTACTTCGCACTGCTCCCGGAAGACTCGGATCAGAAAGCGCTGTACCGCATCATGACGACGTCGGATGACGCAGCGCTGGTCGCGCGGCTGCAGACGCAGCTTCTCGAAGACCTCACACCCGGCTCGATCGACGTGAATATCATGACAAAGGTGGACAAGGCGAACCGTGCCGCTGACGGAACGATCCTGCCTTCGCCGTTCAACGACGCCCATGCGGCCCTGCGCGGTTTTGCAAACAGCCGCGCCGAGGGCGCCGTGGTCTTCTCCGCCGGAATGAATCCCCGCCTGTACAGTTATGCCTCGGGCTTCGATTCCCTGCGTCCCCGTCCCGACGGCACGCTCGGCAAGCGTATCGTCATCAAAGTGTCGGATTTCCGCTCGGCACTGATTCAGGGGAAGTTCCTCGCGAAAAAGGGACTTTGGGTGTCGGAGTACCGCATCGAGTCGGGACTCAACTGCGGCGGCCATGCCTTCGCGACCGACGGACTGCTGCTTGGTCCGATTCTCGAGGAATTCCGCACGCGGCGCTCGGAGCTGTTCGAGACCGTCGCGGAACTCCTGCAGCCCGCGTTGCTGTCGCACGGACTCGATATCAGCGCTTCGGCGCTGCCCATGCATGTCACCGTGCAGGGCGGCGTTGGGAAAGCCGAGGAACACGCATTCCTCCGCCGTTACTATGACGTGCAGAGCGTGGGATGGGGGAGTCCCTTCCTGCTCGTACCCGAAGCGACGAATGTCGATGACGAAACGCTGGAACGGCTCAGCCGCGCCGGTGAAAAGGATATCTACTTGAGCGGGATCTCACCGCTCGGTGTGCCGTTCAATAATCTGCGCGGCAATGCGCGGGATCGCGAAAAGCTGGAGCAGGCGGCCGAAGGGAAACCGGGGAGTCCCTGCAAGAAAAAATTCCTATCCTTCAACACCGAATTTTCCGACAAACCTGTCTGCACGGCATCGAAGACCTACATCAACAAGAAGATCCGCGAACTCAAGGAAAAATATCTGCATCCCGAGGAGTTCCGTGTCGCCTACGACCGCATCGTCGACAAGGCATGTCTCTGTGAAGGACTCATCGCTTCGGCATTGACGAAACACTCGATTTCCCTGTACAAGCAGAGCATGACCTCTGCCGTGTGTCCCGGCCCGAATCTCGCCTATTTCTCGCGCATCGCCTCACTGCGTGAAATGGTGGATCACATTTACGGCCGAATCAACCTTGTGACCGACAAGCGCCGGCCGAACATGTTTCTCAAGGAGCTCAGCCTGTACATCGACCATTTTCAGAAGAGCATGGATGAGCACGCGCGCGAGGGTTCGACACACACCGAGGCGTTCTTCACAACGTTTTACGAAAATCTGCTTGACGGCATCGATTACTACCGGGAGATGATCCCGCATATCCGCGAAGAAGCCGAGCACGTTCGTGAGAAGATGAAGGAAGAACTCACGGCGCTGGAGCAGCGGCTCCATGCCTGCGCAGCCGTGCCCGCCTGATTGGGACGACGGCTGATCGCGACATCTTCTGATCCAAAACAATGAGCGCTCCGCCGGGGCGCTCTTTTTTTTGGTGCCTGCTCCTGTCTCATCCGCCATGGCCACCGGGGTGTGGATTCTCTGGATTGCATGGCTTGCACCATGACCGAATCGCTTGCATTTTATCGGCATGAAAAGGTATCCGGGTGCGCTGATATACTCCTGTGCGTTTCTCGTCTTCGGTATCGCGTCTGTGTCCGCGCAGACCCGCGATGCATCCGCATCCTCTCTCGGACGTTTTGTCATCGGTGCCGGTTCCGTCGCGCCGTCCACGGACTTCCCGGTGCCGAACATCCCCGCCAACGGCGGCCGCTGGCTGCAGTGGTCCTCCGGTGCGCAGACCGCGCCGGGATACTGTGCTCCGGGTGACATTCCGCTCGAACGCTGGCAGCAGCTGCGCGATCTCGGCATCGATCTCGCGGGCGTGACGCTCGGCTTCGACGCGCTGTTCTCCGACGGCACGCATCGCATCCGGCGCATGGCGGCCGCGCACGGAATCAGCCTGGTGCTTTCGGACCGGGGCGTCGGCGACGGCGCCATGTCGTACTCCGGGATGGAACGGCTGATGTATCACGTCGAATCCCCGCGGATGTGCGACACGGTGGGCGCCCGCTGTATCGACCACGAGCCCTTCCACACGCAGCCCCGCGACGTGTCGTCATATCCGCTCACGCCGTGGAACAATGCCGTGCTGTATCCATGCACCGCGATGCCGCGGGGCGTGCTGCTGCGCCGGCTTCCCGCGTCGCATCCGGAGTTCGGGATGTTCGAGGGGGGAATGCGCAGCGATGGCGTATACTACCTCTCACTCCGCCTGCAGTACCTGCATGCCGCGACTCCGGCCGGGGACGCGATTCCCGACGATACCACAACCATTTTTCTCCTCACCATCGAGGACGAGGACGCCTCCACTGCCGGCCGTTTTGTGTTGCGAGGAAGTGATTTTCATTCCGCCGGCGGTGTCATAGACACGGTGCACGAATTCCTTCTTGACATTTTCCGCGCGGAAGTGGAGGAGGGAAGCGGCCGGGTCCGGCTCCGCGAAGGACTGCGCGACAGTGTGGAGACCGCGGTTCGCGCTTCCGGCATCAACCGCGGTGGGCGCATCGTACCCGACGTGGGCGCGCGCAGATTGCCGTTCCTCCTCGAATACATGCCGTTTGATGACCGCCGTCCCCTCATCGCCGTCGATGGTATCGGTCTGAGCTGCGGTATCGCCTATGCGTTGTTCAATCCCTCCAATCCGGCGCAGCCGTCCAACTGGCATCCGACGCCGCGGGAGTTTCTCACGCGTTTCGTTGATACGCTCTGTGCCGGAGAGCGCGCTCCGGCTCCGGCGGCCGTCATGCTCGAGGAGTCGATCGGCGGCCTCGGCAATATCGCCTCTTCGGCGTTCGTTGCGAATCTCATCGAGGAGCGGTCGAACGGACGCAGCATCCCGATGCGATACCTGCCGGTGGCGATGGGTCTCAGCGGACTCGAACTGGTCATGCATGCGTTCCGGCGGTCACTGCAGTCGCTGTATGCCTATCCGTACACGCTGATGGGAGCGGAGGGGAACGGGCGCGCGCCGCTTCCCGGTGACGAGCGGTACTATGCGTTTCACTACCGTGCTCCGTTTCAGACCGCATGCATGGGCCGCCGCATCGAGCACTTTCGGCGTATCGCGGAACAGCGCAGGACCGACGGCGCCATGGGTGACTGGATCCCCTGTGTGCAGAACTACGCATACGGGATCGCCGGCGGTGATGCCACCGGGCATCCTCCTTCGGACCTGATGTGGCTGCGGGATCCGACGACGAACGAGCTGCGGCTGTCGGCGAACATGGCGCTCGCGTACGGTGCGAAGGGCATCTGGTACTACGTATTCGGCGGTACTCCGGGGGCCGACACCACCGATCCATTCAACGTCGGTGGGCGCGGTTTCCTCACCTTTGATCACTGCAAGCGCGCGCGCAATGCATACGGGGAGAATCTCTGGGACAGCATGCGGGTGTTTCATCATGATTTTCTCCGCGTCATCGGTGATACGCTGTTCCCGCTTTTCTGGGATCGCGCATGGAGTATCGAGCGTCTTCAGCTCGGGATGCCGGGGGATGAACTCCTGCGACGCATCCGCACCGCAGGCGAAGACGGCTACGATGCCACCGAAGACAGTTATGCGGAAGCTGCGGTGTTCCGCGGCAGCGCCGCCGCCGATACGGCCATGTATGTTCTTCTCATCAATAAACGGGTGAGGGATGGCGAGGCCCGTCGCATCGCGGTGACGCTGGGCGGCGGAGCCACGCGGGCGGAGCGATGGCGTGTCATCGACGTGCTCAGCGGTGACAGCATCACGGCACCGGCACGGGATGTCGTTGATGCCGCCGCAGGAATGGAGAGTTTCGGCGCGCACCTCGCTCCCGGGATGGCGGCACTGCTGCGGCTCGAGGCCATCGCCGCGGCTCCGGCTGCGCTGCCCTCGGAGCTGGTGCTGGAGACCGCTTTCCCGCAACCCTGCGACAACGTCGTGACCATCCCGGTCAGCACACCGATGGCGGCGGAGCACCGCCTGACGCTGGTTGACGCACTCGGCCGGGTGCGGGAGATCCGGCAGGTACGGCTGGATGCCGGCAGACGTGGTATCGTGCTCGAGACGGGAAATCTTGCCGACGGTGTGTATATCATACGCATCGAGGCCGCCGGTCGAACGGCATTCGGGAAACTCGTCGTCAGGCACGCGCGCCGGTGATCCGCGTGCGTTCGCGCGTACCATTGCGGAATACCTTGATCATCGTATCTTACGGGTATTCACACCAATGTCGAATCCGGCCACCGTTCGATTTTAATCCGCCAAAGGCCTGACGCATGTCGCGATTCCAACGGAAACCAGAGTGGACCATTCCGCTCACGTATTTTGCCATCAGCACGATCTGGATTCTCTTTTCGGACATGCTGCTGTTCGACTACCTTGCTCCGTACGTGTCGCTGCAGACACTGAGCATGATCAAGGGATGGGTGTTCGTGTCATTCACCGCACTGCTTCTGCTGCTGTTCCTGCGGCGACAGTTCTCCGCGTACCGCAGACGGCACAGGGAGCGGGAGGAGGTGCTCTCGCAGCTGCGCATGCACATCGACCGCATGCCCATCGGCTACATCGTCACCGACCGCGAATTCCGTTTTCAGTACCTGAATCCTGCCGCCGAAAAAATGTTCGGCTTCAGCAGTGACGAACTGAAGGGGAAAAGTCCGTATGGAAGCATCATCCCGGAATCATCGAACGCCTTCGTGGAGGATATCCGGAGGAGCTGGATGGAAGGCAATCCGGAGCCGCACGGGAAGAACGTGAATCTGACAAAGAGCGGCCGCACGATCGTCTGCGAATGGCTCAATACGCCCATCTTCGATGATCACGGGACATTCGATCATCTCATCTCCATGGTTCAGGATGTCACCGAACTCGAGCACGCTGTCGATTCACTGCGGCGGAGCGAGGAACGGTACCGCGCACTGATGGAAGATCTCCCGGCACTCGTTTGCGAGTTCACCACCGACAGTACCCTGACCTATGTGAACCGCGCATATGCGGAGTACTTCAGCACGACGCCGGGGGAACTCATCGGAAAGCGCTTTCTCGACTTCCTCTCTGAGGAAGCTGCCGCGGAAGTGCGAAAGACGTACATGTCGCTTACACCGTCGTATCCTTCCTATACCTATTCGCACAGCGTTCAGCTGAGGGGGAAGGAGGTGATTCATCAGTGGACCGACCGCGCATTTTTCGATGATGACGGGAAGATCGTGCGCTTCCAGGCCGTCGGTTTTGACATGACCGAACGTGTGCGCGCGGAGGAAGCACTGCGCGCCAGCGAGGAACGGTATCGAATTCTCATTGAACGCGCAAACGACGGAATTCTGCTCATTAAAGACGGCGTTTTTGTTTCCTGCAATCAGAGTGCAGCACGGATGCTGCGGTACGAACCGCAGGACATCATCGGGAAGCATCCGGCGGATATTTCTCCGCCGACGCAGCCGGACGGCGTGCCGTCCGAGGCAAAGGCGCGCAGTCTCATGCGGGCCAGCGCTGTCGGTACACGAAACGTTTTCGACTGGATTCACCTGCGCCGCAGTGGTGAGCAGGCGGTCATCGAAGTCAGTCTCAGCAGGGTTGACATCAGTGAACAGCCCATGCTGCTCTGTTTCTGGCGCGACATTACAGAGCGCAAACAGGCGGAACGGGAAATCGCCGACAGCCGCGAGCGTCTGCGTGCCCTCGCCGAGCGACTCGACGAAGTACGCGAGGAGGAACGGCTGCATCTCTCGCGTGAAATCCATGACGGGCTCGGGCAGTCACTGACCGCCCTGAAAATCGATCTGACCCTGCTGCAGCGCATCCTGCGAACAGGCGTCATGCGAGACAATGACGACAGGGAATGGACGGAGTGTGATTTGCGAGAGGTGGGAGAAGCGATTGAATCAATGAATTCGCTGCTGCGGCAGACCATTGACCAGGTGCGTCAGATCGCCTGGGAGATGCGGCCCGGAATGCTGGACCAGCTGGGCCTGCCGGATGCTCTCCGGCAGTATGTCCGCGACATGTCTGAGCGAAGCGGACTGACACTTCATGAAGAAATCGAAGACCTGCAGACCATGCCCAGCAATCGCAGTTCTCTTGCGCTGTACCGCATTGTTCAGGAGGCGCTCACGAATACGGTCCGTCATGCCGGCGCACGGACCATCTGGCTGCGACTGCGGGCCGAAGGCCCCCGGCTGCGCCTTGAAATTGCCGACGACGGGCGGGGCATTCCCGCACAGGCGCCCGGTGTGAATGGTGGAATCGGGCTCAGCAGCATGCGTGAACGCGCCGAGTCGCTCGGCGGAACGTGTACCATCCACAGCGTGGAAGGCGGCGGCACCAGAATCATCGTCGATGTGCCGAACTGAATCCCGGACGATGAACGGATATGGCAGCATGCGGCCGGGAGCGCAATCGTGTTGACTATACACTGTGGTCTTTGTATAATGATGCCCAGGTAACGTCGCTGCTCCCGCATTGTGATGATCACTGTCCATTCGCCTGATATCACCCTCGGACATCGCAGACGTTACTGACGCTTGCTTTCCCGTATTCTTCATCATAGATCAACGGCGTCGACGGTATCTGTCGGCCTGAGGAGAGAAATGATCCGGGTTGTGCTGGTCGATGACCACACCATTGTGCGAGAGGGACTCAAGAAGATTCTTGCGCTGGAATCTGATATGGCGATTTCCGGTGAAGCAGGATCCGCCACGGAGGCGCTGGACCTTGTTCGGAAGGATCCTCCCGATGTACTGCTTCTCGATATCTCGCTGCCTGATCGCAGCGGTCTGGACATCATTCACGATCTGAAATCCTGCGCGCCGGATACAGGTATCCTCGTGCTGACAATGCATCCCGAACAGGTCCTCGCGGTGCGGTCTCTGCGTGCCGGCGCTTCCGGCTATCTCAGAAAGGACGCTGCTCCGGATGAGCTGGTCGATGCAGTGCGGCGCATTTTTGGCGGGGGGCGGTATATCACCCCATCCGTCGCTGATCATCTTCTGTTCGCAGTCGAGCATTCTTCCACGGAGCATTTGCACAATCAGCTCTCCGACAGGGAATTCCAGGTGATGATGCTTATTGCCGACGGACAGAAAAACCAGGCCATCGGGGAGAAGCTCGCGATCAGTGCCCGCACGGTCAGTACGTACCGCGCACGCATCCTGGAAAAGCTTCAGCTGCGAACGACTGCGGATATTGTTCGCTACGCAGTTGATCATGATCTGCTCGATAATCCCTCCTGATCTGCCAGGCTTCTGTACTGGAAAATCATACACCTTTCTTCCTCGAAGCTGACGCGCATTCCCTGCATTCAACCTCGTAATCTTCCTTCCGGGATGACACACCGCGGATGCCGTGAATCGTATGTTACATGCATGAGTACGCTGTCATCCGTCGCACGCCAATGAAAATCCTCATCATTGATGATGAAGCTGTTGTAGGAACGCGCCTCAAGCGCCTCCTGCGCTGTCTTCCAGATGTGACGGTCGTGAACTATCGCAGTCAGAAAGAGGAGGCGATTCTTGCGCTGATCGAACTGCAGCCGGATCTCCTCATCCTGGATCATCATTTCCCGAACGGGACCGGCCACGACATTGCACGGAATGTCCTCCGGTATTCTCCGGCGACAGAGGTGATCCTTTTCTCTGCGCTCATGACCCATCAGGATATCACGCGCTACGAAGATACTGGCGTCAGGAAGTTTATTGACAAGACCACCGGGCTTGAAGACCTGATCCAGACCGTGCAGCATCATGCGTATCGGCACAGATACAGGAAATCCGGAGCGCATGATCACGCATGAGCATCCCGCTCAGGCGGAAACGGAAACGCCGCCCGGTGCGTGCCTCACAATCGAAGAACATGGAGTACTCTGACATTTCTGTGTGAAAAGAGGATGGTGGGTGCGAGCGAAGCACTGTCTCGCTCTCCTCGGACAATGTTTCGTGTAGCATTCACTGCTGTCGTCCTCTTTTCTTTATAAATCCCGTCCCCGGCCGCATATAACCGCGCGAATCACCAAATGGCCGGGGGCGGGATGCTTTTCATCCCTCCCCATGCGTTTCTGCCCCGCCCGGCATGTTGAATTTGTTTCCGTTTTGTTATCTTTTATAACACGTCGGATACATCTTCGTATCTGTCCCTGACCGCGGCTTTCATGGCATCGTCCGGTGCGGAATGCCTCTCGGTTCGTGGTCGCACATTTCCCTGATACATCATTCAACAGATAGATTGGAGTCAGAATGCAGGTAGAAAGCAAGGAACTCGCCGAGGATCTCCTTCCGCTGCGCGCAGTCAACCACGTGGAGATATTCAGCGGCAACGCCAAGCAGTCTGCGTATTATTACCGGCAGGCCTTCGGCTTTTCGCTGGTTGCCTATCTCGGACCCGAAACAGGCGTTCGTGACAGAGTTTCCTATGTGCTGCAGCAGGACAAGGTGCGCTTTGTTCTTACCACGCCGCTGCAGGAAGACGGTATCATTCCGTTTCTGAGCAAGCACGGCGACAGCGTCCGCGATATCGCGCTCGAAACATCCGATGCGGAATTCTGTTTCAAGACCACCGTGGAACGCGGAGCGCGTCCGGTGCAGGAGCCGCATGTCATCAATGACGAGCATGGCAGCGTCAAGGTCGCCACCGTCGCCACGTACGGCGATACGGTGCACACGTTCATCGAACGCATCGACTACGACGGCCCCTTCCTGCCGGGATTCATGCCGATGCCGGAAGACAGCATCGCCCGGCCGGTCGGACTCAAGCATATCGATCACATCGTCGGCAACGTCGACTGGGACCAGATGCAGGAATGGGTCGATTTCTATATCAATGTCTTCGGATTCTCACGCTTTGTGTCTTTCGACGACAAGGATATTTCCACGGAATTTTCCGCCCTGCGGTCGACCGTGGTTTCCAACCACAACAAGTGGATCAAATTCCCGATCAACGAGCCCGCCAGGGGGCTGAAAAAATCGCAGATCGAAGAATACATCATCTATCACAACGGTCCGGGCGTACAGCATATCGCGATCGAGACAGACAACATCATCGAGACGATCTCGAAAATGCGCGAACAGGGCGTCGAGTTTCTTGACATCCCCGAATCGTACTATGACGATCTGCTCGACCGTGTGGGGCCGATCGACGAGGATATTGAACCGTTGCGCCGCCTGAACATCCTGGTTGACCGTGACGACAAGGGATACATGCTGCAGATCTTCACCAAGCCGGTTGAAGACCGTCCGACGCTGTTCATCGAAGTAATTCAGCGCAAGGGCGCGGAGAGTTTCGGCAAGGGGAATTTCAAGGCGCTGTTCGTATCCATCGAACGCGAACAGGAACGCCGCGGAAATCTCTGATCCGCTGAAGACAGGTTTGCTCTGAAAGTCCCGGTCCCCGTGCCGGGACTCTTTTTTCACAGGGATGCCGGATGGAGTACAAGAAGACCTACATCGATGGATATAATGTGCTGCGGAAAATCACGCGACTCGAGCGCATGATGCAGTCCGACGCCGACGCCGCCCGTCGCGCGTTCGTGGAATTCGTGCGCAAGCGGTCGCGCGACAAGGGGCACGTTGTGATCGTCTTCGACGGACACGGCGAGGTGATCGGCGGGGGACACAGGATGTCCATCGTCTTCTCGCTCACCCGTACCGCGGACGCGTGGATTCGCATGAGCCTCGAGCAGGACCGCCATCCCCGCATGGTGCTCGTCGTTTCATCCGACAATGAAGTGCGGGCGCATGCCGCGGCCTGCGGTGCGGACATCGTCAGCGCGCAGGAATTCATTACCGACCGGAAGGAATCCCGGGAAGATCTCGTTGAAATGAAACTGAAAAACCGGGCAGTTTCGCAGCATGAAGTGGAATTCTGGCTTCGCCAGTTCGGGGAGGGAAGCGCATCGTCCGAAAAAACGGATCCCGACGACGATGGCTGATACGTTGGAAAACCTGCCATAATTCGATAGGTTAAACGATACTCCAACGCGGAGCATTGAAATGAGCAACCTCAGGAAACGTCCGGAAATATCGTATTTCAGGTTTGCGCGGGACCGATTCAAGTCCTCCATGGCCGAAGTATACGGGATCACCATGTTCGGCATGCGTTTTTTCCGTTATGTGTTCGTTCCGCCGTATGAATTTGCCGAAGTCCGCAAGCATCTCGATAACCTCGGGTCGAAGTCCATTCCGCTGCTGACGGTGGTGGGACTGATCATGGGCCTGATCCTCGCGCTGCAGTCACGGCCGACGCTCGACCGATTCGGTGCAGGTGCGTTTCTGCCCGCAATGATTGCCCTGACGATCGTGCGGGAGCTTGGTCCGGTCATCACGGCCCTGATTGTGGCCGGCCGCGTGAGCTCGGGGATCGGAGCCGAAGTCGGCTCGATGAAAGTGACCGAGCAGATCGACGCGCTGGAAGTGTCGGCGGTCGATCCGTACAACTTCCTCGTGGTCACACGCGTGCTTGCCTGCATGATCATCATGCCGCTGCTGACCGCGTATGTCGACTTCCTGGCGATTTTCGGCGGCTTCGTTTCGGAATGGGTGAGTGCGAATTCCAGTTTTCAGCTCTATTTTACCGAAGTGATTCAGTCGCTTACGTTTTATGACATTCTCCCCGGCGTCGGAAAGACCATCGCGTTCGGGTACATCATCGGTGTGATCGGTGCATACCAGGGATTTCACACCAGCCGCGGCACGGAAGGTGTGGGCCGGGCGGCGACATCGGCCGTCGTGCTTGCCTCGCTCAACATCATTTTCCTTGACATGGTCATCATTCAGCTCACATTGATTTTATTCGGACCAGGGGTATGACGCAGAGCAATTCCGTGTTGATCGACGTCGAGCAGGTGTGGAAATCATTCGGCGATCTTGATGTGCTCAAGGGCATCAGCCTGCGTGTGCACGACGGCTCGAGCGACGTCATCCTCGGCCGCAGCGGTATCGGAAAAAGCGTTCTGCTGAAAAGCATCGTGGGTCTGCTCATCCCCGAGCGCGGGCATATCGACGTCATGGGACATTCCGTGATCGGCATGAAAACGCGCGAACTCAACAGGCTTCGGAAAAACATCGGCTATGTCTTTCAGTATGCGGCGCTGTATGATTCACTGACCGTGCGCGAGAATCTCGAATTTCCCCTCCGCAAGCATACGGACGCGTCCGAGTCGGACATCACTGACCGGGTGCTTGAACAGCTGCGTCTGGTCGGACTGACGGATGCCATCGACAAGATGCCCTCCGAACTCAGCGGCGGAATGAAGAAGCGTATCGGCCTGGCGCGTGCGATCATCAAGCGCCCGAAGATCGTCCTCTACGACGAACCCACGGCGGGTTTGGACCCCATCACCGCCCGGGAGATCAGCGAACTGATCCTCAGTCTCGAAGAGCAGTTCGGCATCACATCGATCACCGTGACCCATGATCTTGAATGCGCACGGATTATCGCCAATCAGATCTACATTCTCGATGACGGAGTGTTCCAGCATTCCGGAACCTACGATGAACTCAAGGCCTCCAGCGATCCCTACACCAGAGCATTTTTCCAGGTCGCAACATGAAAAAAAGCACTCTCTCCCGCGCCCGCGTCGGTTTCCTCATCTTCATCGGTGTGCTTGCATTTTCTGTGGGCATCTTTTTCGTCGGTGAGGAGAGCCATCTCTTCAGCTCGGTGTTTTATGTGCAGGTCAATTATTCGAACGCCGAAGGTGTGAAGCCGGGCGCCTATGTCGTGCTTTCGGGATATAACATCGGAACCGTCTCCACCATTCGGCTCACCGAGGATGCGGATTCCGTGCGGGTGTTGCTCCGCATCAACGAGGACGTGCATCCCTTCATCAAAATTGATTCCAGGGCGGAAATAAAACAGGAAGGGCTCGTCGGCAACAAGTTCATCAACCTCAGCGTGGGGTCTGACAGGGCTCCGGTCGTTGAGGATTATGGATTCATCAAGGGCGTGGCGCCTTTTGCGCTGAGCAGCCTCGCCGACAATGTCACTTCCATCACCGACACGGCCGACCGCGTATTCGGCGAGCTCAATGTGCTGCTGCACCGGCTGAATCAGGGGGAGGGCACCATCGGGAAACTGCTGACGGACGATGGCGTCTATGAACGTCTCGAAGCGATTACCGAACAGACGGAAAAGGGGCTGGAGCTGACCAATGAGAATCTCGATAACCTGTCGACACTTCTGGTGGAGACAGCGGAGACGCTCAATCGCATTGTCGTCAAGGCCGATACGACGCTCGAAAACACAAACCGGATGACTGACGAAGCGGCGCAGTTTCTTGAAGCGATGAACACCGGGCGCGGAACAATGGGCGCGCTGATGACGGATCGCAGCCTCTACGATTCGGTGGTGACACTGATGTCGGCCCTGACCGATGTCAGTTACAACGCGGGCAATGCCGCGATGCAGCTTTCGCGCAGCATTCATGCCATGCGTGAGCACTGGCTGTTCGGCCGCGTGTTCGCCGGGGAGGAGTTCGAAGAGGAGCAGCCACCCGAGACGGCCTATCAGCGGAAAATGCGGCAGCTCGAACAGAAGCTGCGCGAACTCAACGAACGCGAAGAGGAAATCCGCCGGCGGGAGCGCGAGCTGGGACTGGCGCCGGAGAAATGACCACACTCGTGCTCGGACATCTCGTGCTCGATGAAATCCACAGCTATGATGGAAAGGTGTATCACAGTCCGGGCGGCATCACCTTCCCGCTGCGAACATTCGCCGCACTGCGTGGGGAGGATGATTGCGTGCGTCCCGTTTTCCCGTACGGTCCCGACGCCGTCGATGCGCTGGAGCGCATGCGCAGTGAGGATGCGCTTGATTTCAGCCGCTGCTGGGAGGTGGAACAGCCCACAACGCGCGTTCGCCTTTTCCACGAATCACCCGCACAGTACAACACCCAGCTCGTCAGCAGCCTGGGGCCGATTCCGTTTGAGCGCTTCGCGGAGGAGCTTGGCCAGGCGCAGCTGGTGTACCTGAACATGATGACCGGGCAGGATATCCTGCTCGAGGATGCGGCGGCGCTGCGCGGCGATGGACGCCTCGTGTATATCGATCTGCATATGATCGCGTATCGGGTGCACCGTGACGGACGGCGGGAGCCGACGGCTTCGCCGCGCTGGAAAGAATGGGTGCGTGCCGCCGACGTTGCCCAGTGCAATGCACGTGAGTTCGATGCACTGACGGGCTGCGATGCGCATGACACTGCCGCGGGGGATGCACGGGGACAGACGCTGTCCCATGCATGCATTCAGGAGCTGTTCGCAGAAAGCGAACTCACCGCATTCGTCCTGACACGCGGAGAATCGGGCGCGGATATCTATCGTCCGGACGGCAGCTGTCTCCATGTTCCTGCCGTGCCGCCCGCACGGCTCGTCGATCCGACCGGCTGCGGCGATGCATTCGGCAGCACGCTGGCGCGTGGCATCGCGGCCGGCGAGGACATGGAAATCGCGGCCGCGCGCGCCGCCCGCGCGGCATCCTGGGTCGTTTCCCTGCCGGGATCCGAGGGAATCCGGGGACTGCGCACATTTCTGCGGGAGACGGCGGCATGAGAATCCTCATCACCGGTGCGCACGGACTGCTCGGTCAGAAGCTCGCGCTCGTATTCGGACGCGAGACCACGCATCAGCTACTGCTGACGGATCTCGCATCGCGCACGTTCTTCGTCAGTGACCGCTTCGACTATCAGCAGCTCGACATCACGCGTCTCAGCGACGTCAAAAGCATGGTGTCGCATTATCGTCCAGACATCATCATCAATACCGCGGCACAGACCGCGGTCGATGCCTGCGAGGAAGACCGACTGAGCACCTGGCGGCTG
This sequence comes from uncultured Ignavibacteria bacterium, assembly GCA_913061095.1. GTDB lineage: Bacteria > Bacteroidota > Ignavibacteria > SZUA-365 > SZUA-365 > BM516. Next base: position 358,994 of record CAJXVM010000001.1, on the reverse strand, counting down.
AATGTCGATGGTCTGAAAAATCTGATCATTCCCGCACGGCGTATCGAGGGATGCCGCATCATCCAGCTGTCATCGGACTACGTCTTCGACGGTCATCATCCTCCGTACACCGAGGAATCGCGTCCCCGCCCGGTGAGCTATTACGGCAAATCGAAGCTCGCATCGGAGAACGCGTTGCTGGCCTCGCCGGTGGATGGCGCCATCGTGCGCACGCAGGTGCTGTATGGCACCGGATACGAGGTGCGCATGAATTTCGTCGCCTGGGTGCTGGCGCAGCTCGAAAAGGGTGAGCCGTTCCGCGTCGTCACCGATCAGCGGGGGAATCCGACCATGGCCGACGATCTCGCCTACGGGATCTACAAGCTGACTGAGAAACAATGCAGCGGCGTGTATCATGTCACCGGTCCCGAATCCATCGATCGCTTTTCATTTGCGCGGAAAATTGCCGAAATTTTCAACTTCGATCCGTCTCTGATCGGACCGACGACGTCGCGGGAGATCGGGCAGGCCGCGAACCGCCCGCCCGACAGCACCTTCATTACGCTGAAGTTCGAAACGGAATGCGATGTTCGTCTCAGCGATGTGGAGACCGGACTGACGCACCTGCGTCAGCAGTACCGGCAGGGGTCCGAACACACGGACCTGCTCTCTGACGGCAGATTTCTCTGAATCAACCGAGGACAGAACAGCATGCTTGATCTCAAGCGCATTCGAGAATTTCCCGACGACATTCGCAGGGGCATCCAGGACAAACATGAACGTGGGGACGTCGATGCCGTACTCGACATTGACCGCCGCCGCCGCGAGATCATCGCCGGCGTCGACCAGCTGAAGAACACGCGGAACGTGGTTTCACAGGAAATCGCGCGCATGAAAAAGGCAGGGGAGGATGCATCTTCGCGCATTGAGGAAATGAAAGGCGTTTCCGATACCATCAAGTCGATGGACGAGGAGCTTCGCACGGTCGAGGAGCAGCTTCGCGAAATGCTGCTTTCGCTTCCGAACATCAGTCATGACAGCGTGCCGGTCGGGGAGAGCGACGCCGATAACGTCGAGGTGCGTTCATGGATCCCTGAGCATACCGTCGGGATCAACGAGGAGAGCGATGAACCGCTGCGTGACCACATCGAGCTTGGCAAGAAACTCGGTATTCTCGACTTCGACCGCGGCGCGAAACTCAGCGGCAGCGGTTTTCCCCTCTACACCGGTGCGGGTGCCACGCTCGAACGCGCATTGATCAACTTCATGATTGACGTGCATCGCAATGAGCACGGGTACAGGGAAGTGTTTCCCCCGTTCGTCGTCAACACGGCTTCGATGTACGGCACGGGGCAGCTCCCAAAGATGACCGAGGACATGTATCGCTGCGCTGACGACGATCTGTATCTGATTCCAACCGCGGAAGTGCCGATCACGAACATGTACCGTGATGAAATCCTCGATACCGAGCAGGTGCCGTCGTATTTCTGCGGCTACTCCGCCTGCTTCCGCCGGGAGGCCGGTTCCTACGGAAAGCAGACCAAGGGTTTTCTGCGCGTCCATCAGTTCAATAAGGTGGAGCTCGTGAAGTTCGCGCGTCCCGAGAACAGTTATGACGAACTCGAGAAACTCGTTGCTGACGTGGAGAAGATTCTGCAGTTGCTGCATATCCCGTATCGCGTCCGTCTGCTGTGTACCGGCGATACGTCATTTTCCTCCGCGAAGACCTACGACCTCGAGGTCTGGGCTCCCGGCGAGGAGGCCTGGCTCGAGGCTTCGTCCTGCAGCAACTTCGAAGACTTTCAGGCGCGGCGCGCGAATATCCGTTTCCGTCCGGACGGCCCGAAAAGCAAACCGGAATTCGTGCACACACTCAACGGCTCGGGCCTGGCCACTTCGCGTCTGATGGTCGCGCTGCTGGAGAACTGCCAGACGCCCGAGGGCACCGTGGTTGTTCCGAAGGTCCTGCAGCCCTATACCGGCTTTGCCGTCATCGACTGATTCGGAGAGCCGGTCATTCTCTGAAAGCTCCTCGATCGCTCCCGGCCGAGGAGCTTTTTCCTGCGAACCCGTGTTGTATGGAAAGCTATGATTCAGGCAGTCACCATCGATTTCTGGAATACGATTGTGGATTCGAGCAACGGCTCGGAGCGACGCCGCGTGCGGAATGCCGCCGTGCGGGATGTGTATCGCCACATGGGTCGTCCCTGGAATGAGGATGAAGTGCATGACGCCCTCCGGATTTCGTATGAGACGTTTGAAAAGCACTGGCAGGGTGAACAGCGGACACTCAGCGCCTCCGAATGCCTGCACGCCGCATGGAAGCATCTCGACATGACCGTTGACGACGATCTGCACCGCCGCACCGTCACCGTGTTCGAAGACAGCATCCTCGACGGTCTTCCCGCCCTGCTTTCCGGTGTGCGCGAGGCACTGGCTGAAATCACACGCATCGCTCCGATCGCCCTGATTTCCGATACGGCGTTCTCTCCCGGTCGCGTGCTCAGAAAAGTGCTCGAACGGCATGGCGTTCTGCAGTATTTCACCGCTCTGATCTTCTCGGACGAAGTCGGTGTGTCGAAACCGCATCCGCTGATCTTCGACGCTGCACTTTCAGCGCTGCATGCGCATCCCGCGCACACGGTGCACATCGGAGACCTCGAGCGCACCGATATTGCTGGTGCCCGGGGGAAAGGCATGCGCGCGATTTTATTCCGCGGTGACGAGACCGGACGGTACCATCACGAGAACGCGCCCGAGCAAACCGCGGCCAATGCCGTGGCGCACAGCTGGGAGGAAATCACACACATCCTGCGGACCTGGGGAAAGGAAGGGCGCTGAATGAAATCGCTCGCGCGGCTGCTGCCGTATTTTCGGAAGTATCGGAGGACGCTGGTCTGGGGCGTTCTGTTCATCTTCCTCTCGACGGTCTTCGCCGTCATTGCCCCCGCGATCATCCGCCAGGCCATCGACGGGCTCGAGAAGAATCTGACATCCGACGCACTGCTGCGCTATGCGCTGCTGATCGTCGGCAGTGCACTGTTCAGCGGTCTGTTTCTTTACCTGACACGGCAGACGATCATCGTGGTATCGCGTCGCATTGAATACGATCTGCGCAACGATTTCTTCCAACATGTCGAAAAGCTTTCGCAGGAATTCTTCTCCCGTTTCAGTACGGGCGAAGTGATGGCGCATGCGACCAACGATATCGCCGCCGTGCGCATGTTCGTCGGCCCCGCCGTCATGTATTCCTCGAACACCGTGTTCAATTTCATCATTATCGTGGGGCTGATGCTCAGCATCCATCCGATGCTGACGCTGTACGCGCTGATTCCGCTACCGATACTCTCATACGGAGTGAACCGCCTCGGCACCATCATCCACCGGCGGTACCAGGATATTCAGGATCACTACGGCACGTTGACCGCGCGCACACAGGAGAGCATCTCCGGCATCCGCGTCGTCAAGGCCTATCTCCGTGAAGCCTACGAAACGGCGGTGTTTTTTGAGTTGAGCGAGGCGTACCGTCATAAAAACATGCGGATGATTCGTGTGCAGTCGCTGTTTGCGCCGCTGATCGTTCTGCTTGTCGGTCTTTCCGTGATCCTCATCATCTGGCTCGGTGGCCTCGAGGTGATCGAAGGGAAGCTCTCGCTCGGCGAGCTTACTCAGTTCATCATCTACCTCGGCATGCTGATCTGGCCGATGGCCGCGATCGGCTGGGTGGTCAATCTCGTGCAGCGCGCCTCCGCATCCATGAAGCGTCTCGAGCGCGTGTTCGACACCGTGCCGGCGGTCCGTGATACCGAGCGCACGAATCAGGACATCACTGCCATCGGAGGCGAGATCCGCTTCGATCACGTGCGGTTCCGCTACGACGATGACGGACCTGAAGTGCTGCATGACATCAACCTGCACATCCCGGCCGGATCCACGCTCGGCATTATCGGTCTCACCGGGGAGGGAAAAAGCAGTCTGGTCAACCTGATTCCGCGCGTCTTTGATGTTACCGGGGGGACGCTGCGCATCGACGGACGCGATGTGCGCGAGATCCCGCTCAACGTGCTGCGCGGAAGCATCGCCTACGTCACACAGGAAACCTTCCTGTTCTCGGATACACTGCGCAGCAACATTGCCTACGGCAGGGCGGATGCCGGGATGGAGGAGATCGAATGGGCGGCGGGCGTCGCGCAGGTGGACAAAGACATCAGGGATTTTCCCGAAGGCTATGACACCGTGCTCGGCGAGCGGGGCATCACCCTGTCGGGCGGACAGAAACAGCGTGTCAGTCTGGCGCGCGCCGTGCTGCGGCGTCCCTCCATTCTCATTCTCGACGACGCGCTCTCCGCCGTGGATACGCACACCGAGGAAGAGATATTGAAGCGGCTGAAAGACATCATGAACGAGCGGACGAGCATTCTCATCAGTCACCGGATTTCCACGGTCAAGGATGCCGATCACATCATTGTCATCAATGACGGCCGTATCGTCGAATCCGGAACACACGACGCGCTGGTCGAGGCGGGCAAACTGTATGCGGACCTGCACCAGAAGCAGCTGCTGGCCGCGGAACTCGAGGAGATGGAATAGGAGACGGATATGAGCGACACCCTTCCGTACATTGACATTCCCGCACTGCTCGAGACGCTGAGCGGTGCCTCGCGCGTTGTGCTGACGACGCATGTCAATCCCGACGGCGACGCCCTGGGCAGTGAGGCCGCGATGTTCACATTCCTCTCATCCCGCGGTGTGGATGTTCGCATCATCAATGCCGATCCCGTGCCGGAGAATCTCTCGCTGCTCGACGATGACAGCATGTTCGAAACATGGGATGCCGCGGCGCACCGCGACGTACTGCTGGATGCGGATGTGATTCTCTGCCTTGATTTCAACCAGTCTGACCGCGTCCGCGAAATGGAAGAGAGTATGCTCGGGGGCAGAGGGCAGCGCGTCGTTATCGACCACCATCTTCATCCCCGTCCCTTCGCAGACGGATACCTGACAGTCACCGAGGCGTCTTCGACGGCTGAAATCGTGTATGATATACTCGCGCATGCCGGTTTTGACATCGACCGGCACACCGCGCTGGCACTGTACGTCGGTATTGTGACAGACACGGGGTCTTTCCGCTTCGAGCGCACGACGCCGCGGCTGCACCGCATCACGGCGGATCTTCTGGAAACCGGCATCGAACCGATGTCCATTCACCGCCGCATCTATGACGATTATCCCATCGAGCGTACGATGCTGCTCGGCCGCATTCTCGCCGGCATCGAACGCCGTTGTGACGGCCGCGCGAGCCTTCTTGCCGTGACGCGGGAAATGTTCGTGGAGACCGGTACCACGGTGGAGGATATCGAGAATATCGTCAATTACGGCCTGGCCATTCGCGGCGTCGAGGTGACGGCGCTGCTGACACAGCTCGATGAGGGATGGAAAATCAGTTTTCGTTCACGCGGGGAAATCGCGGTCAACGACATTGCCGCGGAGTTTGGCGGCGGGGGACACCGGCTTGCCTCCGGTGCGCGGGTGAGGAATGGAGATCTGGGAGAGTTGAAGGACAGAATCGCCGAACGCTTCTGCAAAGCACTGGGAGAGAGCAGATAGCCGTTGGCTGGCTCAAAGCCCACTACCACTGAAAAACAAATTGCATCCCGTCTGTTCTGCCATTGACGGCCGTCAGCCGTGCGTGCATGGAGGGCATTCCGAGCAGGCGCTGCGCGAGGGAGGCGTTGTGCTGTCTGACGGCGACACCGGCCTGAATGGCGCTCCAGATGCGGTTTGCGACCATGCCGAGCACAAAAAACGTCACGGCATTATGCAGCTCGTCGGCGAAAATACGCTGATCCTTGTAGTCGAGGCGATGCGCTTCGCTGTCCCATGACCACCGCCATGTTTCCTCGTCGGGATACACCTCGTCGAGCCGTCTCTCGATAAGACGCTGGTTGTTGTAATCCGCAAGATCCACATAGTTTTCAATATTCACGAAGAACTTGTCGTCCTTGCCTGCGGGATCGATGCCTGCGTGCTGGATCGCATACGTGCGCGCGTCATCTTCCACCCAGTTCCCGTAGGAATTGACGCCGATCAGGCCGAGCCAGAGTCCCGCCTCGGTAATCAGAGGATACTTGCCCCGGTCGAAGCGCCCCGCGTATAACTCCCCCATTCCGGGGAGGACGAGTGAGTACATCACAGCGAGGAAGCCGGACTTGGATTCCATTGTCGTCTCGTTGACCAGGGGAATGGAAAGATCGCTGCCACTGCTCCTCGCGTAGGTCCGCTCATACACCTGCGAAAATGATGCCTGCGGATCGTATTTGAGGTCCGAAGCATGATCGATGGCTGCATTCCCAACGCCGGGAACGGCGGTGGACGGAGGTGTCGGCAGCTGCGCCAGCGCCGTGGCTGCGGACAGGCAGAATGCAAGCAGCGTGAAGGGAAGCGTCTTGAAGCGGAATGCGTAACGCATTGTCTTTCCTTGTGTTCGTCTGATTCAGTTGTCAACCAATCTACGTGAGGCCGTGACAGCGGACAAGGGCAATATTCAGTCCTTCAGCACCCGCCGCAGGCGCACGAAATCGAATCCCTTTTTCCGGAGCCGGGTCATTTCATCATTGAGAAAGCCCATGATGCCGTCGCGCAGTTCGACGACGCCGATGGAAGTGCCTTCGCGCACTGAAAGGGCCGCGATGTCGTTCATGCGCGCGCTCATGACGGATTCCCGGGATCCGCGGTCGATATAGGCGAGCGTCGCACTTTCCAGTTTCTGCAGTCCGAGCGAATGCATGATGTCGTCCACCTTACGGGAATGCAGCCCGAGCGCCCGTTCCGAAGTCACATAGTAGTAGCTGCTGCCGGGAAAATTTCTGATGATGAAATGCAGATGACTCGCAAGTTCCTCCTCACCGAGATCCTCCGCGAGTTCGAAGCGGGATTCCTGCTCGGTGACGGGACGGAAATGAAGATGCAGCACCACGTCTTTCTGATGTTTCCGAAGCTGCGTATGCAGCGGGATATTGTCTTTGTGCGGTTCGATGATGCAGGCGATCGGCTCGCGTGATGCGAGGTAGCGCTCGATTTCACCATCCGGCGCATCATCGATGCCGTCGACGAGCAGGGCGATGCTGCCCGCCTCGCGGCTCACCTCCGGTGTCGGCATGAAGAGGAGGGAATACCGCACCTTTCCGCGAAACGTGATATGCAGCGCAATGCGCGCCTTGCGCGTGTTTTCCACGGCGAAAGCCTTGCCGCCGTATTGCTCAACGATGGCTTTCAGATCAAGATTGACCGAGGCAAGCGGGAGATCGTGCGGAACGCGGATCAGCCAGAGATCCCGCACGTGACCGATCTCCTCGATATCGATGCTGCGCTCACGCACCCATTCCTGCTGAATGCCGAAGTCATCGAGCACTTTGCGGACATCGTTTTCCAGGCTTTTGACGGACTGAAAATCCCGCTGCGTCTGGATGCGCTCGATATTCGGCTGAACGAGTGTGACATACCGGTCCGCGACGAACAGCACGACGATACTGACCACGAGGAGGCCGGCGATCCACATGCGGCGGCGCAGACCGGGGTCTTTCGTCCGGCTGTCGCCGGAGTAGGAGAAATACTGTTCTTCGTATTGTTCGTCGAAGTCTTTACGGCTCATTTGCCCGTGAAGTCCGGCTTCCGCTTGTCCAGGAATGCAGCCGTGCCTTCCTTGAAGTCCTCTGTGCCGCAGGCAATGCCGAACAGAGCGGCCTCGGTGGCGAGTCCTTCACGAAGCCCCATCTGCGGAACGCAGCGCAGCGCTTCCAGCGAAAGCCTCACGGCGACCTGTCCCTTCGAGATGATTTTCCCGGCCATCTCACGGGCGGTGTTCAGCGCTTCCCCCTTGTCCGCGAGGCGATTGGCGAGGCCGATACGATGTGCTTCCTTTGCGTCGACCATGTCACCGGTGAGGATCAGTTCAGCGGCGCGTCCCTGTCCGACGATACGCGCGAGGCGCTGCGTGCCGCCATATCCCGGGATGACGCCGAGATTCACCTCGGGCTGGCCGAAGCGGGCGTTTTCCGCGGCAATGCGGATATGGCAGGCGAGGGCGAGTTCACATCCGCCGCCGAGAGCGAATCCGTTGACGGCGGCGATCACCGGCTTTGCCGACTGTTCGACGGTCGTGAAGACATCCTGTCCGAAGAGGGCGAAGCGCTGTCCGCGCACGGCATCCTGGGCAGAGAGTTCGCCGATATCGGCTCCTGCGACAAACGCCTTTTCCCCGGAACCGGTGATGATAATGACGTCGACCGTGTCACTGCCGTTCGCCGTGAGCACGGCATCTTTCAGTTCGACGAGGGTGTCGTGATTGAGCGCATTGAGTTTGTCGGGACGATTGATGGTGATCTGCGCGATACGCTGATCTTCTTCGTACAGCAGGTTCGTGTATTCCATGCCGGCACTCCTGGAGCTTGTGAAACGAATGGGAGCCTGTATGGCGAATGACCGCCCGCGCTGACGCCCGGAAAACGCGGAGAGACAGGAAAGATACGAGCCGTCACGGTTGAAATCCAATGCCGATGGAGTGTGTCCAGCCCAGCTCGGGATGCACGCTGACGGCATACTGTGCCTGCACGGAAGACAGCAGCAATCCCGCCCCGGCGGTAAACGTCGCAGGCGTGTTGACCGCGCCGATACGCAGGGCGAGCACCTTCGCGGGACGAAACTCCACTCCCGTCCGGACCGTGAGCGGATACCGTGCATCCTTTTCCAAATCACAGGCGAGACGCAGATTGCTCACGGACCAGGCTACTCCGAGGCGCATCTGCAGCGGCAGCTCTTCACCGTCGGCAAAGGCGCCGCCGGCGATGTGGCGGACGGACGCACCGGCATGCCAGCGTTCAGCGGGAGAGAAGAGCAGTCCTGCATCGAGCCCCGCGGCCGCCGTGCTGCCGTACCGCTCGATGTGCACGGTGTGCAGCACACCACGTATACCGAGGGCGAGTCCGCCTCCGACCCGCATGCCAGCGGAAACATCGAGGCGGTGTTCGCTGTATACGTCGTATCCGAAACGCTGGAGTGCCGCACCGGCGGTGAATCCCGAAAAACCCTGATTCCATTCAATCGCCATCGCACCGAGCTCCGTCATGCCAAAACGCGACGGCGTCCAGTACACCGCACCGCCGGTTTTTTCCCAGGTGATCAGGGCGGGATTCAAAGCCGTGAGTCCGATTCCGGGCAGCGCACAACCGCTGCCGGCCATCCCGGCGCTCTGCGGGGGCGGTTCGCGCAGGTCGCCACCCGCGGTCACCGGCAGTGCGGCAGCGAGCATGGTGAACAAAGACAGTATACTGCACAGTACCTTGCCGCCCCAGCGTGTTTTTTCTATCTTGGAACGATAATCATCATGAGACACGGTCGACTCTTTGACATGCGAAACCTTGCCGTTCTGACACTGCTGCTCCTGCTGCCGCTGCTCCCCGCGCGCGCACAGGAAATCGAACTGATCACCGAAGTCACGATGGATATTCTCACGCCGTCGCAGAAGGATTATCTCTCGGAGTTTGAGCAGAAAGTGCTCGACTACGTGAACAATCACCGCTGGACGGAGGTGGAATTCTACGGCGATCGCATCCCGGTGCGTATGAGCATCAATTTCATGTCGGGCACCGACGGCGGGGAATTCAGCGCCCAGGTCGTCGTCGATGCACAGCGCCGCATCTGGAAGGACGGCACGCCGACGAACGAGACATCGCTGATCCTTCGCGTGATGGATGCGCAGTGGTCCTTCAGCTACATCAAGGGACAGCCCATTACCCATGACGAATACCAGTACAACGACATTGCGAGTTTCCTCGACTTTTACATGTACCTGATTCTCGGCATGGATTTTGACAGCTATGAGCCGCTGGCCGGATCGGAGTACTACCAGACCGCGCTCACGATCGCGCAGCGCTCGCAGACCTCGCGGCAGGCAGGCGAGTGGCAGGGACAGTCGAACCAGTACAGCCGGATGAATTTCATTTCCGAGCTGATGAATGCGCAGAACGAACAATTCCGCGAAGCGCTGTACTGGTACTACTACGAGGGACTTGATTTCCTGCCGACGGAGCCGGAGTTCGCACAGCGCGCGATTCACAAGGCGCTGGAAAAGGTGGCGGATGTGCTCGCGCGCACGAGCCGCAGGTCCATTCTCCTCAACATGTGGCTCGAAGCGAAGAGCAGCGAATTCTGCAAGCTGCTGGAGGGATACGCGAAGCGCGACAAGATCATGAATGTGATGGCGCAGGTCGATCCCGCGCGGCAGCAGGTGTACCGCAATTGCACGTTCTGACATCGTGATTTCTCCCTAAAAGTTTGATATGTATCCGGACAGGCCTTCGGGCCTGTCTTTTTTTTTCTGAAATCTACGTCCCCTCGAACATGCGCCGGATGGCTTCACGTTCGGTGCTGCGTGCCAGCGACAGCATGAGCTTGATGCGCGCTTTCTGTCCGTTCAGGTAGCGGGCAAAAATCACGCCCGCCCGATGCAGATTGCGTCCGGCGCCGTAATACCCGTAGACGTCATCCGTGCTGCCGCGCGGACAGCGCGAAACGAGCACGACGGGGATGCCGCGCCCGAGCACCTCGACGATACCGTCATAGGCGGGTGGCGGCACGTTGCCCGTGCCCATGGCCTCCACGACGAGTCCCCGGACGCCGCTGTCAATGCAGTGTCGAAAGGGAGACGCATCCATACCCGCGTAGCACTTCACCAGGTGCACGGGCTCAACAGGATCCACCATCCCCACGGAATCATGGATGAACGGTCTGCGCAGGAATACCGGACGTCCCTCGAAAATCCTTCCCACCGGACCGAAGTCGAAGCTCATGAATGTATCTCGCTGCAGCGTATGCGTTTTGGTCACCTCGCTTGCGGCGTTGATCTCCCCACTCAGGCAGGTAAGCACGCCCAGCCCGCGGAACTGTCCCGAGAGCACGGCGAGCATGGCGTCGCGGATATTTGCCGGTCCGTCCCAGGCCGGATCCTCCGAATGATTCATCGCCCCGACGAGGATCACGGGTTTGTCGGTATCGATGACGAGATCCAGATAGTACGCCGTCTCTTCGAGGGTATCGGTGCCGTGGGTCACGATGACGCCGGCGGTATCGTCACGCGCCGCTTCCTCCTGAACGAGCAGGGCGATATCGCGCATCATCAGCGGGGTGATGTGCGGTCCGGGATACTTGCCGAACTCGCGGTAGCGAATATCGCCGATGTCCCGGATGTCATCGAGCCGGGAGAGAATCTGATCGCCTGAGAGCGAGGGTACCGCTCCACCGGACTGCGGATCGATCGTCATCGAGATCGTGCCGCCGGTGAAGACCATGGAAACGCAGTTCATTGCAGCCTCCTGTCGTCGTGGGTACAATGCGCCGCCAGCGGCGCGGTGATGCGTATGCTGGCGAGCATGGGAAAGGGCCAGGCGTTCGTGCGCACGCGCAGCTGCACGAGTCCGGCGCGGTCGTGTGGTCGCAGGATGTAGACTGTACTGTCAGGGCTCGGTTCCATGTCGACGAGACCGTGTCCGTCGTGTATGTCGACCGCGATGCGGGGCTGTGAGAAGGGGACGGCGCCTCCGAGACGGTTGACACCGTGGACGCGCAGCAGGGCCGAGTCGGCGCTGCCGGCATACAGAATCGGCGGATCGATGTTCACTTCGTAGGTGACGGATGTGAGCACCGATGTATGGAGAAACGTTCCGCCGGCGATGACCGCGAGCACGATCAGCAGCTGCAGTGTCGATCGCAGGTCGCGTTTGTTGGAACGGAATGTGGCTGCGTTGTGCTGCATGATATCCTGTGTCGTTGCGTGCTCTCCCCTGATATGTCGTGGCGGTGGCTGCGGCCGGACTGAAGCCCGGAGTTAAACCGGCCGCCAGGCACCGATGTCCAATACCCGAAACTACAGTGCATGTCACCATTCACGCAAGGAAAAACGTCATGAGAGCAATACTGATCGCCATTCTATTGATTGCTGTTTCAGCAGGGCCGCTGTATGCCCAGTCTGACGGACGCGGAAAGCGGGAGCATCCGGACCGCCGCGGGCAGCTGGAAAAGCTGAACCTGACCACAGAGCAGAAAGGCGCCATGCGCGACATCCGCATCGCGACGAAGAAACAGATGATCGATGTGCGCGCCGATCTGCAGAAGAAGCGCCTCGCGGTGCAGGAAATCTTGGCTGAGGAGGTCCCCGACCGCACGGCATTCGAGAGCATCTCACGCGAGATTTCCGATCTGCAGCTGCGGCAGAAAATGCTTCTGTTCGATTCACGGCAGGAAGTCATGCAGCTGCTCGACGCCGAGCAGAAAGAGCTTTTCAGGGAAATGCAGCATCATCGCATGATGATGCGCGAGGAGCGGAGGAACGGGCGCCGTCCGGCACCATGACGCGAGCCTCCACGCCGGCACGGTGCGCAATCGGGAGCTGACCGCTTTGGTCGGCTCCCGATTTTTTTTCCGGGGAAATATCCTTGATTTCGTTGCAACTTTTCCGGAGCTTATCCGTAGAAATGACCGATGAGTCAGAAAAGTGACTGACCAGTCAGTTTAGGGAACTCATCAGTTCAATTACTTTGTTGAGCGAAAATGGAAACGATAGAGCAGCAATTCAGCAGGAAAGAGCGGGAGCGCCACTTCAAGCGTCAGGAAATCGTCGCCGCTGCGCGGCTGGTTTTCGCGATGCAGGGATTCAGCGCGGCCACGCTCGATGACATTGCCGACGAGGCAGAATACAGCAAGGGCACGCTGTACAATTACTTCGAAAGCAAGGAAGAACTTTTCGAGACCGTGATCGCGGACGTGGTCGACGAATTCGTCGAAATTGCCACGGAGCACTGCACGGACACCGAACGGGGGCTTCGGGACAGCTACCTGAGTTTTGCCCGTGATCTTCTGCGCCATCTGTTCGCGAATGTCGGCATCTACAGTCTGGTGATGCGGGAGTTTCACAAAATGGAAGCAAACACGCATCTGGCCATGCTGATGCCGAATCTCATCATGATCATGGCCGAACCCCTCGAGCGAGCCATTCGGAGCGGAGACGTCGAACCGCTGCCTGCAGAACAGACGTCGATGATGTTCATCACCATGATTTTCTCGCTGTTTAAATCAACTCTGCATATCCGGCACGCCGATGTATTCAACAGCGAGAAGCGGCAGATTTCCCTCGCAAGCGAGCAGATCGAGGACGATATACAGAATGCCCTGTGCATCATCGACCGCACGTTTTTCGCCGGCATCTTCGCCCGCACATCGGACGATCGAAACGGCTGGTGTTTCCAGAAATGACACGTACCATTCATCATCAAACGGGATTTCGCATGACGATTCATCGTCTTGTCTCCATGCTGCTGCTGATTGCCACCGCCGTCACGACGGCCAGTGCGCAGCCGCGTGTACTCGAACTCGAAGATGCGATTTCCATCGCGCTTGAAAACAACCGTGAACTCGAAATGTCGCGGCTTGAAATGCAGAAGGCGGGGTATCAGGTCAACGAAGCGATCGGCACCGCGCTTCCTTCCGTGTCCGCGGCAGGAACGTACACACGCATGCTGAAAAAACCGGTGTTCTTTCTGCCGGCCCGCTTCATGGATCCGAATGCCGGCGACGGTGTGGTTCCGGTTGAAGTCGGCAGTGACAACTCCTACCGCTTCGGTTTCGAAGCCTCGCAGGTGCTCTTCAATGCTGCCGTCTTCACCGGCGTCGGCACCGCGCAGATCTACCGCGAGGCCGCCGGACACATGTATCGGCAGACCTACAACAAGACGGTCACCGACGTCAAGAAATCCTTTTACGGGGTGCTCCTCGCGCGGGAAGTGCTGAAGCTCATGGAAGCGAGCCTGAACAATGCCGAAGAAAATCTGAAGAATGTGGAACTCATGCACCGGCAGGGCATCGTATCGGAGTATGACCTGATCCGGGCGCAGGTACAGACCGACAATATCCGGCCCCGTGTCATCGAGGCCGAGCGCAACGTGACGCTGGCGGTCAACGGACTGAAGCTCATGCTGACGCTCCCGCCCGATGAAGAGATCACTGTCCGTGGAGCGCTGGATTTTGTTCCCGCGGAAGACGTCATGATCGCGCAGGCAGAGGAACTGGTGGTGGAGAAGAACGCCTCGCTCAAGGCGCTGGAGCAGCAGACCCGTGTCAATGAACAGGTCGTCAGCATATACCGGTCAGAGTCACTTCCGACCCTTTCCGCATTCGGAAGTTACACCTGGCTGGCGGAGAACGATCAGCTCGGGCGCATATCCACCGATGATTTTGTCAGCACCGCCCAGGTCGGGCTTTCACTGAATTTCAATCTCTTCAACGGACTGCAGACCACCGCACGCGTCGATCAGGCGCAGGTGGATTTTCTGCAATCGCGGGAACAGTACAGTGCCACCAAGGACGCGCTTGTCACCGACGCGCAGAACATCCGCTATCGTCTCGAGGAGGCGCGTCGCCGCATCGAGTCGCAGTCGCGTACCGTCGAACAGGCGGAGAAAGGGTATCGCATCGCGGTTACGCGTTATAAATCCGGTTCCGGCACCCAGCTCGAAGTCAACGATGCTGATCTCGCTCTGCTGCAGGCGCGTGTCAATCGCGTACAGGCGATTTACGACTACACCGTCGCAAAATCCGATCTCGAGCAGCTGCTGAGCATCCATCATCCCTGAAAAACGAAAGCAATATCATACAGCGTGAGTATCGACATGAAACGATTCAACATCCTGCCTCTTGCCGCACTGCTGCTCGTCGCCACCGTTGCGATGACATCCTGCGGAAATGAAAAGGCGGAATCCGCAAACAACAGCGGCGCGGAAGGGGAGGTCCCCAAGGTAACCGTCCGCGTCATGGAAATCGAGGAACAGCCGTTTGAGCAGGTCATCGATATCACCGGCACCGTCGCTTCCGAGGGCGATGTAATGGTACCTGCCGACGAAGGCGGTCGTGTGCTGTCATGGCTGGTGCCGCTCGGCGGAAGCGTGCGCAGCGGTCAGGTGCTCGTGCAGCTCGACAGCGTCCTGCTGCGCGCCCAGTACGACGCGGCACTGGCACAGTACAACATCGCGCAGACCAATTTCGAAAAGCAGGAGAAAGTCTATGAGGAACAGGGCATTTCCGAGTTGCAGCTGAAAACGCTGCAGTATCAGAGGGACGCGGCGAAAGCGCAGATGGAAATGGCGCGCGAACGTCTCGACCGCACGCGGGTCAAGAGTCCGATTGACGGAAAACTCAACGCCCGGCTCGTGGAGGCCGGAGAGATGAGCCTCCCCGGCGCGCCGATCGCACATGTCGTCAACACACGGCAGATCAAGCTGGAGGCCGGCATTCCGGAGCGGTATGCCGCGAGCTTCAGGGTCGGCGATCCCGTCAGCTTCACCGTCGACGCCATTGCCGGGGAGGAATTTTCCGGCATCATCAGTTTCGTCGGTTCCGCGGTCAACCAGGACAACCGCACCATTCCCGTCGAGGCACGTGTGGCAAACGCCGGCGGAAAGCTCAAGCCCGACATGATCGCGGCGATGACGATCCGGCTCCGCGAACGCGAAAATTCCATCGTGGTGCCGGAGGACTACATCATCAAGAGCGACCTCGACGAGTTCGTCGTTTACGTTGAGAAGGACGGTGTCGCGAAGGAGCGCGCGGTCACGATCGGCGGCACGAGCCGCGGAGACGTGCTGATTCTCGACGGACTCCAGCCCGGTGATCGCCTGATCACGTTCGGACAGCAGAATGTGTCGGACGGGCAGCCGGTCATAGTCAAACAGTGACGATCGCGAATTCGGAAACACAGGAACACTCATGAAAATCTGGAATCTCGCCGTCGACAACCGCGTCGCGGTATACATCATCGTCCTGATCATCGTGATCTTCGGCTTTCAATCCTACATGGGCATGCCCCGTGAGGCGGCGCCGGACATCACCATTCCTTTCATCATCGTATCCGTTCCGTATCCGGGGGTGAGTCCGACAGACATGGAAGGACTGATCACGCAACCGCTGGAAAAGGAATTCAAGACACTCAAAGATGTCAAGGAAATCACCTCCTCTTCGAAAGAGGGGCTCGCGACCATCACGATTGAATTCGAGACCGGGGTGGATATCGACGAGGCACTGAGGCGCGTGCGCGATAAGGTCAACACCACGCGTCCGAATCTGCCTGATGACATCATGGAGCCGATCATTTCGGAAATCAACTTCAGTGAATTTCCGATTCTCTTCATTAACATCGGCGGCAATGTCGGACTTCCGAGGCTCAAGGAGATCGCAAAGGATCTGCAAGACGACATCGAGGGCGTGCAGGGCGTTCTCAGCGCCGACATTACCGGCGCGCTCGAACCTGAGGTGCAGATCAACTGCGACGTCAATCGCCTGAAAGGGTACGACATCAGTTTCGCCGACGTCGTAGACGCCATCCGGGGCGAGCACATTACCATACCCGGTGGTACACTCGACAATGGAACAACCGATTACACCGTGCGCATTCCGGGAGAGTACAAGGATCCGGGTCCGATCGAGGACATCATCGTCAAGATGCGCAACGGCAAACCGATTTACATACGTGATGTCGCGGACGTGCGTTTCTCTTTCGAGGACCGGTCCACCTATGCGCGTCTCAATGGTGAACAGGTCGTCTCTATGCCCGTCAAGAAGCGCGCCGGTGAGAACCTGGTGCGCATCGCGGGTGACGTGAAATCCATCGTCAGTGATTTCGAGGAAACACTGCCGAAGGGCGTCACCATAGAAGTGACCAACGACCAGTCCATCATGATCAAGGACCGCGTGTATGAACTCGAGAACAGCATCATGACGGGTATGTTTCTCGTCATCATGGTGCTGTTCATGTTTTTTGGCGTCAAGAATGCGATTCTCATCAGCACGGCGATTCCGCTGTCGATGTTCATGGGCTTCATCATTCTCTCCATCATGGGTATCACGCTGAACTTCGTCGTGCTTTTCGCGCTGGTACTTGTGCTCGGCATTGTGGTCGATGACGCCGTTGTCGTCATCGAGAACATATATCGCCATCAGCAGGAATACGGGGAAAATCTCATCGTCGCGGCGAAGAAAGCGACGAGCGAGGTCGCCGTGCCGGTCGTTACCGCGACACTCACGACCATTGCCGCCTTCCTGCCGCTGCTGTTCTGGCCCGGCATCGTCGGCGAATTCATGAGCTATCTGCCCATCACGCTGATTGCGACGATGATGTCGTCGCTGTTCGTCGGTTTTGTCATCAGTCCTGTGCAGGGCTCCGTCTTCATCAATTATCGCAAGGAAATTGCGAAAGCGAAGCGCGACCTGGAGCATCCGTCGGTATGGAGGAAGTACAATCCCTTCACCATTGCCTATCACTGGGTGGATGAGAAATTCTTCCCGGCCGCGCAGAAGCAGTACGTCGGCGTCCTGGGGTGGACGCTCAAACACAAGGGAATGACGGTTGCGCTCACACTGGGACTGCTGATATTCACCTTCGTGATATTCGGCATGTTCAACACGGGCGTGGAGTTTTTCCCGGAGACGCAGCCGTCACAGGCGACCGTGGTCATCACCACGCCGCCGGGCACGCCGCTGTCGGTGACCAATCAGGTCACCAAGCTCGTCGAGAAGAAAGTTCATGGTATCGAGGGATTCGAGGATATCGAGTTCCGTGTCGCGAACGTCGGTTCCTCGAACAATCCATTCGACTTCGGAGGCTCAAAGATCTCCAACAAGTCCAATTATGCGCTGAGTTTCTACGACAAAAAGGAGCGGAAGCAGAATTCCTTCGAAACCGTAGACGAGATTCGCGGGGTGACCGACGATATTCCCGGTGCGGAGATTACCGTCGAGGTGCAGGAAATGGGTCCGCCGGTCGGTGAAGCCGTGAGCATTGAAGTCGCAGGAGAAGACTATGATCAGCTGCGCGCGCTCTCCAGGCAGATCCAGGAGGAAATCCGCGACGTGCCGGGACTGGTGGATCTCGATGACGATTTCAACTCCGGGAAGCCCGAGATCCAGGTCATCGTTGACCGGGAAAAGGCGGCTCTGCTGGAAATGAGCACCGCACAGATTGGCAGCACCGTGCGCACTGCGATCAACGGCACCGAAGCGGCAAAGTACCGCGTCGGCGAGGACGAGTACAAAATCACCGTGCGGCTCCGGGAACAGCAGCGGCAGAATCCGGAGGATCTCGAGAATCTCGATATCACCTTCATGAATCGTCGGGGCAAGCTGCTGACGGTACCGCTGACATCGGTGGCAAATGTCGTCCGCACAACGGGTGTCTCCGATATCCGGCGCAAGGACTACAAGCGTGTCATCACGATTACCGCCGACGCGCAGGGGCGGCTCGCCAATGATGTGCTCGAGGATGTTCAGACACGTCTTGCCGGATTCGAGATGCCCGAAGGGTATACAATCGACTTTACCGGCGAGCAGGAAGAGCAGGGTGAAGCTGCCGACTTTCTCAGCCAGGCCCTCCTCGTCACGATTTTCCTGATCTTTCTGCTCATGGTCAGCGAATTCAACAGTATCAAGGTCCCGGTGGTCATCATGATTTCCGTGATCCTTTCACTGATCGGAGTGCTGTGGGGATTGCTGATCACGCAGACGCCGTTTGGGGTCATCATGACGGGGGTCGGTGTTATCGCCCTCGCGGGCATTGTGGTGAAAAACGCGATCGTACTGCTGGATTTCGCGAAACAGAAAATCCAGGAAGGCATGCCGCTGGAGGAGGCGCTGCTCGAGGCCGGGCGCACGCGTCTGCGTCCCGTGGTGCTTACCGCCGTTTCGACGATTCTGGGTGTCGTTCCGCTGGCCACCGGCGTGGATATCGACTGGCGTCAGTTCTCCCTTGTCATCGGTGCAGAAAGTTCGGACTTCTGGCGGCCGCTTGGCATCGCCATCATCTCGGGCCTGTCGGTATCAACCTTCCTGACGCTGGTCGTCGTGCCGACGTTCTACTCATCCTTCGAGGTTTTCGGACAGTGGGTGGCGGGAGTCTTCCGCCGGTTGTTCGGGCGCGACAAACAGGCCGAGGCCGTGCCGGACTGATCGCTGGGGAGTGGTTCTTTTCACGGGTAACCCCACCCTCACAGGTGGGGTTACCCGTATCAGCCATGCGCACGTGCATGGAGTCGACGGCCCAGAGCCGTATTTGCGCGACGTGCCTATATCCTCTAATTTGACCGGACAGTATTCACAAGCACCTTATTGCCATGTCCGAACACCCTCTCCATCCCGCCGCCGATCATCCCCAGCTTCCAATCGAAAACCTCCGCTGGTACTGTCCCCCTGATCTGATCCCGGCCGAAACGACCGAGAGCGTCGAGCCGATCGAGGGTATCATCGGGCAGGACCGCGCCCTCAAGGCATTGAAGCTTGGTGTGGAGCTGTACAGTCCCGGCTACAACATTTTTGTCTGCGGTCTGTCCGGCACGGGCAAGGCGACGACCATCAAGACCATTCTCGAGAAAATCCAACCGCAGAAAACACTCTGCCGCGACTATTGCTACGTTCATAATTTCGAAGACAGCGATCGTCCGATGCTGTTGAGCTTCGAGCGCGGCCGTGGCTGCCGATTCAAAAAAGACATGGCGGATGCCATGCGCATGGTGCGCGAGCGGGCCCCGGGCGTGTTCGAGGAGGAGGAATACCTCAAGATCAAGCAGGCCTATATCGACGAGTACAACAAGAAAGAAGCGGCGCTGTTTTCGGAGTTCGAACATCAGATCGAACCTGACGGCTTCGTGCTCGGCCGTGTGCAGGAGGGACAGTCCATGCACCCGGAAATTCTCTTCAAGCTCGAAGACAAGGCCGTGCTGATCTCGGACCTCGGATCGGCGGTGATGCAGAATCTCCTCAGCAAGGAAGAGGCCGAGCGCATCGCTGACAAATACCGTGAACACAAGACGACGCTGCAGGAGGTGTTCCGCCGGGGAGTGCGTCTCTCCCGCGAATACCAGGAGAAGATCGATCAGCATGAGCGTCAGGCGGGCGAGTTCATGGTCAACGCCATCTTCGCGGAGCTGCTATCGGAATATGACGACGAAAAAGTGCAGTCTTACCTGCAGCTGCTGATCGAGAGCATTCTCGACAATCTCGAACAGTTCAAGGCACAGGAAGACGGCGAAGAGGAATTGCCGACCGAATACACGGTCAATCTCGTGCTCGACAACAGCTCGGCGGCGTCGTTCCCGGTTGTCATCGAAACAGCGCCGACGTTCCGTAACCTGTTCGGAACCATCGAACGGCGTCAGGCGAGCAATGGTTTCTGGTACACCGATTTCACCATGATCAAGCCCGGGGCGCTGCTGCGCGCTGACGGCGGCTTTCTCGTCATCAACGCCGCGGATGCACTCACCGAACCGGGCGTGTGGAAAAACCTGCAGCGCGTGCTGCTGTACCGTAAGCTGGAAATCCAGAGTCTCGAAATGCTCATGCAGCAGTCGAGCACCGCGCTGAAACCCGAGGCGATCAACGTCAATGTCAAAGTCATCCTCATCGGCAACAACGAGATTTACAACCTGCTCAGTGCGTACGAACGCGACTTCAAAAAGATCTTCAAGGTCAAGGCGGATTTCGACTATGAAATGCCCAACACACCGCTCGCGGTGCAGCAGTACACTGCGCTGATCCGTAAGCTCATTTCCGACGAAGATCTGAAACATTTCGACAAGCACGCCATCGCGGGCGTGGTCGAGTACGGCGCACGGCTGGTCGACAGCCGGCGCAAGGTCACGACGCAGTTCAGTGAAATCGCCGATATCGTGCGTGAAGCCGATTACTGGTGCCGGCAAAACAGCAACAAGTATGTGACCACCGAGCACGTGGACAAGGCGATCGCGGAGACGTACAACCGCCATTCGCTCGGCGAGGAGAAGCTGCAGGAGCTGATCGACGAGGAGGTCATTCTCATCGACGTCGACGGCGAGCGCATCGGACAGATCAACGGACTGGCGGTTTACGGCGGTGAACGATTCTCCTTCGGGAAGCCGACGCGCATCACGGCCGCGGTCAGCGCGGGCAAGGCGGGCATCATCAATATCGAACGCGAGGCGAAACTCAGCGGCCGCACGCACGACAAGGGCATGCTCATTCTCTCAGGCTATTTCCGGGAAATGTTCGCACAGCAGCGGCCGCTCTCCCTGACTGCGAGCATCTCGTTCGAACAGTCCTACAGCGGCGTGGACGGCGACAGCGCCTCGTCGACGGAGATCTATGCGCTGCTGTCGTCGCTGTCTGACATCCCCATCCGGCAGAATATCGCCGTCACCGGCTCGGTCAATCAGAAGGGCGATATTCAGCCGATCGGAGGCGTGAATGAGAAAATCGAGGGCTTCTTCGAGGTCTGTGAGCGCCGCGGACTCACCGGTTCGCAGGGTGTTATCATTCCGAAACAGAATGTCGACGATTTGATGCTGCGCACGCCGGTCGTCAATGCCGTGCGCGAGGGACGTTTCCGCGTCTGGGCGATCGATACGATTTCCGAAGGTGTGGAACTGCTGATGGGCACCGCAGCCGGCGCGCGCGGTTCGGACGGACGCTTCCCCGAAGACACGGTATTCGGCAAGGTCGAACGCCGCCTCGAACTGCTGTACGAGGCTTCGAAGAAAGAGAAAGGGAACGAGAGCTGAATGAAATCAGTGCAGGCAGCAGCGGGCCGTTGTTCAGGCTGACTGTGTGAGCTGCCGGCCGACCGCGTCGAGAACGTCCGGAATTTCAATGCCTCCCTCGAGCGTGCAGATATGCGGATCTCCCGGACATTGCGTCCGGCAGTATTCATCGGGGGGAAGCAGCGTGAGGGAGCGGTTGCCCAGAGGACCCCAGAGATCGGGGTGACAGGCGGTCATCGGGCAGAACAGGCTCACGGTCGGGATGCGCAGTCCGGCGGCGAGATGCATGGGCCCCGTGCTTGCGGATATCACGGTCTGCGCTTCGGAAATGAATCCCATCACAAGACGAAGATTCCCGCCGTTGTCTGGAATGAGTACCCCCCGTTCGGATCGAAGCGGTGCGAACAGATCGTGTAGCGCGCGATTCGAAGGTGTGACCTGAACCATGATCTGCAGTTCCGGGAATTGCTCGAGCGCGGCGGCCACGAAGTCGCGGTATTTGTGCGCTTCCCAGTTCGGCGCGGATCGTCCGCTCTCCGGATGCACCGAAAGCAGGGGCCGTGCGGTGTCGCGTCCGATGGCGTGCAGGCGGTCACGCGCTTCGCGCCGTTCCACGTCGGAGAGAAAGACTTCCACGTCCAGGCCGTCGTCTTCGGCACCGATCGCGCGCGCGAGGTCGAGACAGTAATCGGCTTCGTGGCGGAGGGGAGTGTACTTCCGTCGGCTGACACTGCGAGCGAACGTCAGCACCTGGTACAGCTTCGTTCCGACGCCGACACGCCGCGGGATCCCCGCGAAAAACGTCATCCACGCATGGCGTTCTGTCGGAAGCAGCATGAGCGCGGTATCGAATCGGTGCCTGCGCAGCATGCGCAGCCGGTCGAAAAAGCCCCGTTTCCCGGCATGCGTATGTTCCCGGTCGTCAATGAGAATGGCATCGAGATGCGGATTGCCGTGCAGTACGGGCTCGGTCGCGGGACGCACGAGTGCGGCGATGTATGCATCGGGAAAACTCCGTCGCAGCGCGCGGATGGTGGGTGTGGCGAGGACGACGTCGCCGATGCGGTCGGGACGGATAACGAGCATGCGACGGGGAGCGTTCACGATGCCGTGTCTCCCGGTTCGCCGTGGCGCTGAATGTCCCAGAGATGCAGCTGCACGTGAAGTTTGTTCGATGCGTGGATCACCGCGACGATGAATCCCTCCCAGCCATCGAGAAAACCGCGCTGCAGAAGGTATTTTTTCAGAAATTCCAGCGGGGGACGCAGCAGGAAATCCAGCACGGTGACGCGACGGCGATGGC
Organism: uncultured Ignavibacteria bacterium; assembly: GCA_913061095.1. Taxonomy (GTDB): domain Bacteria; phylum Bacteroidota; class Ignavibacteria; order SZUA-365; family SZUA-365; genus BM516. The sequence goes on along the minus strand of CAJXVM010000001.1, from coordinate 336,110 downwards.
GTTTTTCCTGTGCTTCGTACTGTGCGTACCACACGTTTTTCTCGAGCATATGCCGCACGTTCGGCAGCGTATAATGCAGCAGTGCTGCCTCGAATTCGCCGCGACGTCCCTCTACCTCGAATCCCTCATGGACAAGGCGGTCGGTCAGGCGCGTGCGCGACCTGCGGAACAGGCGCATCTGGCGATCAGGATACCAGCCGCCGTGGCGCAGCCATTTCCCACGGAAATGATTCCGCCGCGGCATGCTGTAGCCATCCGCCGGTCCGTCTGCTGCCAGCACCGCGGAGATTTCCTCGCGCAGCTCCGGGGTGACGCGCTCGTCGGCGTCAAGGCTGAGCACCCAGGGACACGAGGCCTGTTCCAGTGCGAATTGTTTCTGTGCGGCGTAGCCGTCGAAGGTGCGATACGTCACATGCGGCGTATACCGGCGGGCGACGGTCATCGTTTCATCCTGCTGCTGCGAACAGACAACGATGATTTCCTTTGCCCAATGCACGGTATCGAGGCAGGCTCCGATGTTGTGTTCTTCGAAGCCGGCGATCACGATCACCGAAAGATCTGCAACGTCCGTGTTCTGCGCATTCATCTCCCTAATCTACGAAAAAAGCCCCGTCACGGCTATTCCTCGAACGATCGATTCCGAGAACGGTCATTCCTCGAAATTGCCGCTGGCGTCCGTTTTCAAAAGGATAAGATCCTCGTTGCCATGTCCGTATGACTCCGACTTGCCCGTAATGATGAAGCCGCCGTCCAGCGTGTTGTCCACAGAAAGGGCACGATCCATCCGGAGGCCGCCGATGATTTTCTTCCAGAGCAGCCGGCCCTCCTGATCCAGGCGGAGCAGCAGCATGTCCGATCCGTCTGCGTTGAAGGGATCGGTGTACCCTGAAAGGATATATCCTCCATCGGGTGTCACCTTCATTCCGGTAACGCTGGCGTTGTCCTGCAGAATGGTCTCGGAGATTTTGTCACCCGCGGCATCGGTGACCACAAAGAGGATGCGTGAACTTCTGGCGGTTCCGCTGCTGATGATTTCTCCGGAATAATCGCTTTCGCCGGCGACCGCGTATCCGCCGCCCGGGCGAAGGACGATGAGTTTTCCGCTGCTTCCGCTTCCACCGTTGATAACATGCTCCCATTCCACGTCCGCTCCGTTAGCGGGAAGCTTGAACATCCAGAGAGCGCTTCTTCCTTCCGTGGCGACGTCAATGGAACCGGTCACGACGAAGCCGCCGTCGTCGAGTTCGCGGATCGATGTACCGAAGTTCCGCTCGCTGCGGTTCATGAATTCCTTGCTCCAGATCAGGTTTCCGGAAGGTTCCGTGCGGTGGACGCTGGCGAACCAGTTGCCGCCGAGGGAATACTGGGAGTAGCCCACCACGACGAAGTCACCGTTTGCGCATTCGATCACCTGCTGACCGTAGTCGTATCCTTCGCCACCGAAGGATTTGCTCCACTGCTGGTTTCCCTGTGCATCCGTTTTGATGAGATAGATGTCATAGAACCCTTCGTCGGAGTAGGACTCGGTGTATCCGGTAATGATGAAACCGCCGTCCTGCGTCGGCGCGACGGAATAGCCTTCGTCTTCAAAGACACCACCGTAGGTCTTCACCCAGCGCTGATTGCCTTCGGAGTCGGTGCGCATCAGGAGGATGTCTTTCGATCCGGTGTGCCGCATATACGTGCGGCCGGTAATGATGAAATCGCCGTCCTCGAGCTGCACCACGTCATATCCCGCATCGTACTCGCTTCCGTTGAAATCCACGCTACGCAGGAAATACCGGGACGGTTCGGTGATGCGTTTCCGCGGCGTGTCGGGATCCGTGGGGGAAGCGCACGCGGTGAGCAGCAATATCGTGCCGATCGCTGTCAGAATTGCGGTGATTGTGTGCTGCCTCGTCATCTCTGTGCTCCGTGTTTCGATGTCGTCATGTCGGCGATGCGCATCCATGTTCGATGCATGCGATAATCGCATGCAGGGAATTCAATGTTCTCAGAAAAGGACGGAAAGTCCGTAGGTCAGTCCCACGCGCCGCGAGGTGAACCACTGCTGCTGGTACGGATACGCGAGCATGCTTCCTTCCACGCCGATGTGGAAGCGCACCCGGCGGTCGGGCATGTACATGAGTCCCGCGCCGGTCCGCGCCATGGGCCAGAAATACAGCGAGGATCCGAGGCTGGCGGTCAGATACGGTTCGATGCCGGCGACGGAGATGGGACGGAAGCGATGGCGCCAGGATGCCAGAAGCCACGGCGTGAGCAGGTTCTGTTCGTAGCGCACGGCCTTGCCGTTTTCAACACCATGGTAATGCATGGCGAATGGCTCCTGACCGAATTCGATCCCGAGATCCTGTTGTCCGCTCGTATAAAACACCGCGACGGCCATGTTCTGCATCCACGGATCCGAGGATGTGGAAATGGTCGGCGAGGGGAAGGAGGCGGTGTTCATACCGCGCAGCTCGACCGAGAGCGCGGGAAGGATGTCGGAAGGTCGAAGGGCGGGGAAGTACTGCCGCGTGTCGACAGGCGCCGATCCCGCGGACGCGGGGGATTCACGCATGGCGTGCGCAGCGGGAGCCGTAGCGGTGGTCTCCGCAGTGGGATTTCGCCATGACGGAGGAGCCGAAGACACACCGGTGGGCTCACCGTCGGAACCGGAATCCGTGTAGGATGCGGCGAGGTTGTCGCTGCCGGAGCGCGAGGGCGTGCTCGTGGCATTCGATGCGGAGGCGTTTCCGGCATCGTCACCCTGAACAGCGATATCGGAGAAACTCTGTTCCTCTATGGCGCCGGTATGCATAGGTCGATCCTGCGACTCCGTCTCTGCATTCCGTTCCGTCGTCAGCGGATTTTCATCCCGCGTTCCGTCAGGCGCTGAGGTGCGGACGGTGCCGTCCGTGCGCATGTTTCTGTGCGAGGCCGGACCGGATTGCGCTTCGCTCAGTCGCGCGTTGTCGGAAACCGCGGAGGGTATTCGCGCGGTATTGTCCGTGAACACATGTTCGTCGTTCGTGGCACGGCCGTCGCTGGACGGCGTCTCGGTTCGTTCCGCCGGGGACGCTGTGCGACTGTCGGCAAGAGACTGCGTGGCCGCCTCATTCATCGGATTGCGGAGGCCGAGAATAAGAATGGCGGTAATCACCGCGGCAGCGGCAGCGGATGCCACCGGTGCCCACGCGCGCTCAAACGTGGCGAGCAGGGCGGGTCTGTGCGACGCAGCGGCTGTGCTGGCCGGAGCCGCGAATCCGAGGCGGGCGAACACGCGATCGGAGATCTCTGCGGGCGGCTGCACAGTGGCGCCGAATTTGTGTGCTTCGATGCGGATGTTCCGCATATGGCGAAGTTTTTCGCGCAGATCGCTGTCGGAGGCAAGCAACGAGAAAAACTGCGTTTCGAGCGCCGGATCGAGTTCGCCGTCAATCCAGGCGTGCAGCATGTCATTCGGCTGAGGCATTGAGGTGTTCATGACGAAATGCGTTATTGTTCCTGTTCGTATTCTGCGATATAGGGCTGAAGGATGCCGCGAATCTTCTCTCGCGCCCGCGTCACGCGGATGCGCACGTTGACATTGGTGAGGTTCATGATCTCCGCGATCTCGTTGTACGGGAGATCCGCGAATTCCCGGAGGAAAAACGCCTCCCGGTAGTCGTCGGAGAGCAGTTCCATGGCCATGTGAATCAGTTCCAGCATTTCCGTGCGCTCATGCGGCACGTCCTGCATGGACAGAGTATCGTCTTCGATGATGACCGTCGGTTTTTTGTCGCGCTGCATGTTCAAGTAGAGATTGCGCGCGATCTTGATCGCATAACCGGATACATTCGTTACCGCTCGTCCCTGCAGCGCGCTTTCATACAGCCGCGCGAAGGTTTCCTGGAACAGGTCATCGCTTTCGTCCCTGCGCCAGGCGAGACAGCGGCAGTACGCATAGATATTGCCCGCGAGCCGGGAATACAGCTCCCTGAAGGCGGTTTCCGCCCGTGCGGGAGATTCCCGGATCGTACGGAACAATTCGACGTCGCTGCGGTCGGCGAATCGCTCCGAGCCGGTATGCTGGCTTCGTAGGAGCATTCTGGTGCGGTTCTCCGTGCGTATGATGCCGCACAGTGATACAGACACATCAGGCGTGTGTTTGTTTCACGGACGCGTACGCGAAACATACATAAAATAGAAGGGAAATGTCAGTGGTGTGAGTGCTGAAAGTCCTCGAGCAGTCCCTCACCGAGCCAGTTGCCGAGCGCCTGGCGGTTGTCGGCGGAGATGAATCTCCGCTGATCGAGCGGATTGCGGATGTTGCCCAGTTCAATATAGACCGTGCCGGGGGTTGTCCTGCGCAGCATGTACAGGCGGTCGCGCGGTTCGACTGTGCCGTGATATCCCCGCCACGGCTGATGAATCCGGTAGTTTTGCTCAATGGTCCGCTGCAGAATGGAGGCCGTTCGGCGTCCGGCGGCACTTGCGGAGTGGTGATAGAAGAAGATATCGACGCGGTTCCCGCGCTGCCGACTGTCCACATGCAGAACGATCAGTCGCTGGTACTTTGCAAAGCGGTTTCTGTGTGCGAGCCGGTTGACGATGTCCGCCCGCTGCCTGAGACGCGCGAGCTGGTCGCGCGGCATGGCCGCACCGCCCCAGACGTGCTCGTCACGGTCGCAGGACAGGTATTTGCCGTCGCGGATGCCGTCGTTGCTGTCACGGGTGATCAGATATACTTTCGCGTCGTGGCTGAGGAGGTTGCGTGCGAGGCGCAGGGCGACGTCATAGGCGTATTCATCCTCACAGAGCGTGTGTCCCTCACGCTTGCCGCGCGCACCGCTGTCGGGACCGCCGTGTCCGGCGACGATGTAGTACACCGCCCCGCGGAGACGGCGGTCCCGTATTTCCACGCGTTCATATTCGGGACCAAAGATGGGGAAGGTACGGACTTCCGCTGCGGGCTCCGGCGGATCCGCAACGGGAGCGCACAGAACCGCGGACTCCTGCAGCAGCAGGAGCAGGAGGGCGAACGCGGCTGGGCGGGATTTTCCGTACTGCAACTCAGCTGTCCTGAAGGTGCTCCTTCATGTATGACATGTAGTATTCGAAGAGGCCGAGACGTGAACGCATGCCGCCGGCGACACCGTGGTCACCGTTCGGGTAAATGCGCATGTCGAACTGCTTTCCTGCCTCTTCGAGCTGATGGATGAACTGCATGGTGTTCTGTACATGGACGTTGTCGTCCATGCCGCCGTGAATAAGGAGCAGATTGCCCTGCAGTTTGTCTGCATGCACGATGCAGGATCCGACATCGTAGCCGTCGGGGTTGTCTTCGGGCCGCTGCATGTAGCGTTCGGCGTAAATCGTGTCGTAGAGGCGCCAGTCGAGCAGCGGCGCGATGGCGACCCCTGTGTTGAATGTGCCGTCACCGAGCAGCAGGGAAAGGGCGGCCATATACCCGCCGTAACTCCATCCCCAGATGCCGATGCGATCGGCATCCACCCAGGGCAGGGTTGAGAGATACTTCGCGACCTGCACGTAGTCATGCACTTCCCACTTGCCGAGCTGTTTGTAGACAGCGTGCTTAAAGGCGGTGCCCCGCCGGCTGCTGCCGCGGTTGTCGACCTGGATGACCACGAAGCCTTCACTCGCGTACCACTGATTCATCGTGGAAGGCCAGCTGCTGGTAACCGCCGAGGTGCCCGGCCCGCCATACACACTGAAAAACACCGGATATTTCTTCGAGGGATCAAAGTTGGCCGGCTTCATCATGCTGCAGTCGAGTTCCCAGCCGTCCTCGGTAGTCACGGTGAACAGTTCCTTCTCGCTCCAGTAGTAGTCATCGAACGCGCTCATGTCCACCTCGCCGACGACGCGCAGCTCATCGCCGTCAGCATCACAGAACCGACGCTGGGCGGGACGGCTGAGACTGGACCAGCTGTCGAGGTAAAACGCGCAGGTGGGGGAGACATCAACGCTGTGCCATCCGTCTTCCTCCGTCAGGCGTTCACGGTCGCCGCTTTCGACATCAACGCGATAAAGATGCTCCTGTGTCGGAGCGACTTCTGTCGAAGTGTAATAAAGTGTTTCACCGTCCGGCGTTATGCCTTTGACTTCGAGCACTTCCCACTCTCCCGAAGTGATCTGGCGGATCTGCGTGCCGTCGTAGTCAAACAGGTAGGCGTGATTCCAGCCGTCGCGTTCCGACAGCCAGATGAAGCGGTCGCTGTCTTCGAGAAAATGCAGCCAGGACTGGTCATCCACGCTGATCCAGCCGGTTGCGGACTGCTCATTGAGCACCACCCGTGTTTCGCCGGTGCTGACATCCGCGAACAGCAGTTCGAGTTGATTCTGCAGTCGGTTCATGCGGTAGATGCAGAGTCGCTCCGGATCCCGCGTCCAGCGGATACGGGGGATGTATATGTCCGTCTCGTCGCCGAGATCCATCCAGACGCGTTCTTTCGTGTCAATATCGATGACGGCGATTTTCTCGATCGGATTTTTCTCTCCGGGTTTAGGATAGCGAATATGGACCAGCTCCTGATACAGCGGCATCCAGTTCGTGAGAACGAACTCGGGAACCTTTCGTTCGTCTTCCTGCCAGAAGGCGATCCGTCTGCTGTCGGGCGACCAGCGCCATCCGTCCACGATGCTGAATTCCTCTTCGTATACCCAGCCGAAGCGTCCGTTGTACACATGCTCCTGCGCGTCGTCGGTCAGCTGGATTTCCTCACGGCTTTCCAAATTCATGATGTAGATGTTGTCGTTGAAGACGTACCCGACCCATGCGCCGTCTGGCGATACCTTCACGTTCATCACTCCGCCCTCGTGTTCCGGGAGGGGGATGATTTTCTGTGCGTTCATGTCATATACCGCGTAGGTGCCGATGCGCGAACGGCGCCAGATGCGGCGCTCCGAGAGCGTGAACAGGATGAAGTCCCCGTTTTCCTCCCAGGTATAATCCTGAAATGCCAGTGCCTCATCGCTGCCGGGAAGCTGAAGTGTCGCGGCATTGACAAGGAGTTCTTCATCCCCGCTTTCCGCGTCGACTTTCCAGATGCTGCGCGCGCCCGATTCATCGTCGCGCTTGAGGTAGGTGTAATGTTCACCGTCGGGCATCCAGGCAAAGCCTGAAATGCGGGGTGCGAAGAAATCGCGGTTGCCGAACACGTCCCGCAGTGTCACGGGTTTTTTCTGCGCCTGGACGGCACCGAATCCGGTCAGGAGAAGCGCGGCGACGGCGGCCGCGAAGATCAACTGAGTGCCTTTGAATTTCATCAGCATGAACCTCTGTATAATAGGGAGAAATGACTGTCCTGTGCGCGGAGCACGCTTCCGGGAGCAATGCGTCACCCGGAACGCCCGCGCGTCCTATGCGTGATGCACGTTCGGTGCCGGGAGATCGGCGAGTTCGTTCTGTGTGAGACGGTACAGCTGCCATTCCTTCAGCCAGGAAGCACCGAGACGGTCATAGAAATCCTGTGCGAGCGCATTCCAGTCGAGCACCGTCCAGTCCATGCGACCGCAGTCGCGTTCTCGCGCGAGCGCCGCGACGTGCAGAAACAGCGCCGCGCCGGCCCGGCGTCCGCGGTCCTCGGGGAGAACGAAAATATCCTCGAGATACAGTGTGGGACGTGCGAGAAAGCTGGAATAGGTTTCATAGATGATGGCGTAACCGACGTCCTTCCCGTCGATTGCAGCGAGAAAGGCCTCGTAGCGCGGCTGTTCACCGGTGCCGTCACGGATCAGCCGCTCGCGCGCTGCTGCATCGGGACGATCGAGATGTTCGTAATCCGCCAGGGCGTCGATAAGCGTGAGAAAGGCCCCGGCGTCTTCGCGGCGGACACGCCGGATGGTGATGTGTGAACAGTCGGGGGAAGATTGCTGCATACTTCTCCTGCCTGGTGAGCGCTCGAGGAATGTGTGGATCGGCCTGCGAAGCAGTGTGCCGTCCCAAAGCAGAAAATAGGGAAAAGCGGCCTTCAAAGGAATACGTGCCGGGGATTGTCCGTCCGGGGGGGGAGCAATGCCTGGCGGGAGCGCGGCGCAGCGTGATTCCGTATATTGTCCGTGAACTTCAATACGGAGGATGCATGACTTTCGAAGAAGCGATGGAGAAGGGCTATCTGAATCTCGGAGAAACCGAGGCGGAAGCGCTGCTTGGTGAACTGTTCGACAACGATGACGCCGGCGCACGCATGGATGCCGGACTCGCCCTGCTCGGAACCTTCGTTCCGCAGGAGAAAGCGGTGCAGGTGCTCGATCTCGCCGCCGTGATCCTGGATGCGCATGAGGAACTCGAACTCTACGGCAGCGACGACGGGGAGGATGCCGAGGAGGAGTGAGACCGGGGATGAACATTCGGAGGACGGGATTTCAGTCGGCAGGAGTCCCGCCGGAGGGACCGGCGGGGGAACGTGCCGCGTGCCATTTCCTGAGCATGCGCAGGTCATAGGATCGGCCACGCCAGCGCAGCGTCTTTCCGAGGAGGGTATCCGCCGCGGAGGCGATGTACACGCCGAGGAACACAATCGCCTGCAGGGGAAACAGCAGGCCGCCCATCATGCGATGACGGCTTCTGCCGCGGAGCAGAGCCGGGATTGTCACACAGAGGAGAGCCGAGACCGCGGCGGGAAGTCTGACAAACGGGTCATCCATCGTGAGCAGGAGAAAGGGAGCAATGATACCTCCGAACGTGCCGCCGAAGGCGATCAGCAGCCAGAAACGCGAGAAGCCGGTGCCCGCGAAGAGACTGCGGCGCGTGCCGCGCAGCGTGTCACGGAATCCTTCCCGCCAGCGCACACGCACTGCATCCGGTGCGCGGAACGTGACCGTGTGTTCGCCGATCTCTTTGACACGCTGTCCGAGCATGACGTCGTCGGCAACCGCGAGGCGCAGCGATGCATATCCGCCGAAGCGCGCGTAGACATCCCCCCTGACAAGATTGAACGCACCGACACCGACGTGTCCCCGCCTCCCCCTCCGTGCCGCCGCATGCGGATCGAAGCGGAACAGGAAAAGAAAAACGAACAGTGTCATGTAGCTGGATTCCAGGATGCCTCGGGTGCGGACATACGGGAAGAGCACCAGATGCGGGGGACTCTGTCGGCTGAGGTATGTCAGCAGTCGCGGCAGGATGTTGCGCGAGACCTCCACGTCCGCATCCATGAACAGCAGGAAGCGCCCGCGTGCGGCAGCGGCGCCATGGTGGCAGGCCCAGGGCTTGCCCAGCCAGTCCGGCGGTGGTTCACCCGGACGCAGGACGATCACCTGCGGGTGTTCCGCGAGCCGGTCGGCGATTGATCCGCTGCCATCATCGGAGTTGTCGTCAATGAGGATGAGCTCGATCGGAAGGGACGCATCAAGAAAAGGCTCCGCCGTGGCGGCGAGGGATGCCGCCTCGTTGCGGAAGGGAATGATGACAGAGAGCAGGGGTGCGCTGCCGATGTCGGTGCCGCCACCGTCGTCGACTGCATCCGTGTCACGCGGAAACCGATGGATGCTGCGCAGAGCGCGTAAGGCGCGGACAATGGTCGCGAGCCATCCGGCGAGAAGCAGAAATGCGTATATGCGCAGCAGTGATGTGAAATCCATGTCGTGCCGGTTTGCGTCGATACGGTCTGCCATCCCAACACCGGCGGCGAGAGAAAGATTCTCCGCGCACGGCATGATGCTGCGTCCACTCGCGGCGGTTCGGCCATGCGAAGTTGCATTTCACCGGTATCTGCCGTATTCATGAACGCGATTGCGACCGTCGAGGAAATGCGATGACCTCTGCCCTGCTTCTGCCGAACTGGTGGCCTGTCGTACTCGAGCGCATGCTCGGTGTGCATCCCGATGATGCGGCGGTGACGCCGCGATATGCCGCCGCGCTGCGACGGCTCTCGGAATACCTGAACGACACTCCCTCGCGCAGGCATGCGACGCGTCCCTACCTGCGTGACCGCGTGCTGCGTGAGACATACCTGCTGTACTACGCGACAGCCAACATGCTCAAGGTACTTCCGCCGCTCCTGGAACTGCGGCGCGGGGGAGGACCGGGTGCTATGGACACGGGCGACGGCAGTTCCGACGGCGCTCCGCTGCGCGTGCTCGACCTGGGCTGCGGTCCGGGCACGGGCGTCGCGGCACTCCATGCCTTTCTCGAAACCTTGCCCGAAGCGCCCGCGGTGGAAATGCTCGCACTCGACGCCGTGGCCGCGAACACCGATACCGCCACCGCGCTCGCCGCGCATCTGCGTGATGTGACCGGACGGAAGGTCACGCTGCGCACAGAGACGGCGGATCTCGCGCATCCCCCGGAGCTTGACGCGCAGTTTGATCTCATCCTCGGCATGAACGTGCTCAACGAGCTGGCCACGGGTCCCGCGTCGCGCCTGCGCGCGTGGCTCACGCGGCATCTGGCCCCGCAGGGTGATCTGCTGCTGATCGAGCCGGCCCTCCGCGAGACCTCGCGCATGCTGCTGGAATACCGCGACGCGGCGGTGAAGGAAGACTGGACGGTATTCGCGCCGTGCTTCAGGCAGGGGGGATGTCCCGCTCTGCGGGATGCGGGTGACTGGTGTCATCACGATGTCGCCTGGGAACGCCCGGCATTCATGGCGGCACTCGATGAGGAGGTCGGCAACATCAAGAAATCGCTCAAGTTCAGTTTTCTTCTGCTGAACCGTGACGGCCGCACGCTCAGGGATCATATCGCCCTGCGGAATCCGCAGCGCGTGGTGAGCGAACTGCTGGTCGAGAAGGGGAGGGCGCGCTGCTTCGTCTGCGGAACGGAGGGACGACGGATGGTGATGCGGAACCGCCGTGACCGCCGGGAGGGTAATGCGGCATTCGACCGCATCGAGCGCTACGACATTGTGGAGGTCACCGGGGAGGAGCAGCGTGCACATGACATGCGCATTCCGGCGGAGGGTGCCGTGCGCAGGATTCCGTGGGTGGAAATCTGACGCCGGCGCGTTTCTGTCAGGTACCGCACGCGGAGAACCACGGATACGCCGCCGCGCGTGATCGTTCGTCGGGAAATCAGGGCAGGGCGAGCCGGATGCCGTTGCGCAGCTCGAAGTCGTAGCGTTTGACGCTCAGAACGGGACGGCTGTGATAGCGCAGTGATGCGCTGACGTGAAAATGAAATGCCTCCGAGAGAGCGAATTCCAGGGATGATTCACTGGTCAGGCGTACATCTTCCGGATTGTCGATCAGGGGCTGAACATATCCGACGAGGGAGAACGTCACGTCATCATCCGGCATCCAGTTCATCGTGAGGTAATTCGTCGAACGAATGCGGTTGAACTGCGTTTCCGAGGGAGAAGTGGCGTAGAGCTCATGTTCGAACATCACTCCGACACCCAGGAAGAGATCGAGGATACCGCGTCCCCTGTCATCCTCGGTGTCGAAGAGGTGCAGACGCATCCCTCCGCCGAGCAGGTCGCGGTTTTTCAGTGAAATGAATTCATTGAATTCCGCCTGCGTGAATCCTTCCACGAACAGCGACGATGACAGCTGCCAGATGCTGCGCAGATGCAGGAATCCCCTGTTGGCGATTTTTCCCCTCTGCGATTCCTTGAACTCATAATCGACGACCGCAAAGTTGTCGTTGCCGCCGCGGGCGTAGTCGAGCCGGGCTGCGCCGCGCGCGCTGACGTATTCCGAGTTGCCGCGCACGATGCCGAAACTCAGTGACGTGTTGAATAAGACGCCGGTCGTGCTGTCGGCACGCCGGAGTTTCTCGGTATTGACCTGGGCAAGGGCGGCATGCATGACGGTGACGGTCATGAACATTGCTATCAGGAGGTTCCGCGTAAGACGGGTATGCATGAACGGGATATCAATGGTGATACGGCATGGAAACGTGAATATACTGGTATTATCCGCGCGGCGGAAGCGGCGGGCCGGAAGCGTCGTGGCAGCGGTCGGAACGGGGAGCGCTGCTTTTGCTGCGCAGCCATTATTGGTGGGGAAATTCTTTTCCCCGCTTCCCGTGGAATTCTGAATCCCGGCTGCGCGTTGTGCTGGGAAAGGAGGTCTGACAATGAAGGATGATCACAGCATCGCCGATATGCAGGAACTGACTGAGTCTCTGCTCCGCTCGTACGAGACGGAGGGGGGCATCAATCATCTGCGCGGTCACACGCTTCCGTCCCGCGACGCCATCATCGACATCGTGCGCGACATCGAGGCGCTGCTGTTCCCGGGGTTTTTCCGTGATGAGTTGCTGAGCGCCTCGAATCTCCGATATCTCACCGGGTCGCGTCTCGTGCAGGTGTACGAAAACCTCGTCGTCGAAGTGCAGCGCAACCTCCGCTTCGACCGCCGTGAGGAAGCGAACGGACGCGCCGATTCGGTGGTGCGCGAGGAAGCCTGCGCCATCGTGGACCACTTCTTCCGATCACTTCCGTCACTGCGGGACATCCTCTCGACGGATGTCGACGCATTGCTTGAAGGCGATCCCGCCGCGCGTTCGCAGGAGGAGATCATTCTCAGCTATCCCGGACTCCGTGCGATTGCCGTGCATCGTGTGGCGCATTTTCTCTGGACGCACGGGGTGCGCCTGATCGCGCGCATGATGAGCGAGTACATTCACAGCCGGACGGGCATCGATATCCATCCCGGCGCGCAGATCGGCCGGTACTTTCATATCGATCACGGCACTGGCGTCGTGATTGGGGAAACGACGGTCATCGGTGAGCATGTGAAAATCTATCAGGGCGTCTCGCTTGGAGCGCTGAGCGTGCGCAAGGAACTCGCGGAGAAAAAACGGCATCCCACCATCGAGGACCGCGTGACCATTTACGCCGGAGCGACGATTCTCGGTGGTGACACCGTCATCGGCCATGACGCGGTCATCGGCGGCAACGTCTGGCTTGTCAAGTCCGTGCAGCCGCATGCGCTCGTCACCAGCGAGCCGCGAATAAAAGTCATCCCGCCTGAGGAACAGGGCAACATGTGGTCATACGTTATCTGAAGAGAAGAGGAAGAAAGGAACAGTCATGCGATTCAACACTATCAATGACAGTATCGGCCGCACGCCCCTGCTGCGGCTTTCGAAACTTTCCCCCGAGGGCGGGGCGACGGTCTGGGCGAAAATGGAGGCTTTCAATCCCCTTGGCTGTGTCAAGGAACGTCCCGCGCTGTACATGATCGAAGCGGCGGAGAAGGCCGGGCTCGTCGGTCCAGACACCACCATCATAGAGCCAACCTCCGGGAACACCGGTATCGGACTCGCCATGGTCTGTGCCGTCAAGGGATATCGTCTCGTGCTCACCATGCCGGAGACCATGAGCATCGAGCGGCGGAAGATTCTCACGCATCTTGGAGCGGAACTCGTGCTGACCGACGGTGCGGAAGGAATGAAGGGTGCCATCGCGCGCGCGGAAGAACTCGCCGGCGCGGAAAAGACCGCGTTCATTCCCCAGCAGTTTCGCAACGCGGCCAACGTACAGTCGCACTACGAGACTACCGGTCCCGAGATCCTTGCCGACATGGAGGGACTCAGCATCGACGCATTCGTGGCCGGCGTCGGAACCGGCGGTACCATCACTGGCGTGGGACGCCTGCTGCGCGAGCGTTTCGGCGACGCGGTAGACATCATCGCGGTGGAACCCGCGGATTCGTCCGTTCTCAGCGGTGGCGAACCGGGTCCGCACAAAATTCAGGGCATCGGTGCGGGATTCGTCCCCGATATCCTCGACCGCGGTGTCATCGATGAAGTCATGACCGTCACCAATGAGCAGGCTGTCGCGATGGGGCGCTTGCTCGCCAGCCGGGAAGGCATGTTTGTCGGCATCTCCTGCGGTGCGGCTGCGCACTGTGCCGTCGAATACGCGAAGCGCCTCGATCCCGGCCGGAACGTCGTCACCGTGCTGCCGGATACGGGTGAGCGGTATCTCTCGACGGTCTTGTTTGAGAATCCCGACACGCAGTGATTTTATCTGGGATGTTGACTCATCTGATAACGATGGAATGATGACAGGATGGCAAGATTCCAGGGAGAGCAGGATCTTTGCATCGTGCTATCTATCCATTTTTCCATAGTATCAATTTTCCATATCTCCGGGAGGATTCCCATTTTAGCGTATGACTGTATCCGAGGCATACGCTGACTGCATGGCTCTGGCACGGGAGCATTATGAGAATTTCCCGGTTGCGTCTCGCCTGATGCCGGCAAGGCTGCGTCCGCACGTCGCGGCGGTATACGCATTTGCCCGTCACGCCGATGATATGGCCGACGAGGGAGAGCTGTCTGGGGAGGAGCGCCGTGCGGGTCTCGAGGCATGGCGCCAACGCCTGCACGCCTGCGCAGCGGGGGAGAGTGATCATCCAGTGTTCCTCGCGCTCGGTGACACCATCCGGCGCTTCGACATCCCCATGCAGCTGTTCGATGACCTGCTCGATGCATTCGTCCAGGATACGCGGGTGCATTCCTATGAAACCTTCGATCAGCTGCTCGATTACTGCCGGCGTTCGGCGAATCCGGTTGGTCGTATCGTGCTGGCTCTGCACGGATTCCTCGACGATCGTACCGCGCCGCCCTCCGACGCGCTGTGCACAGGGCTGCAGCTTGTGAATTTCTGGCAGGATGTCTCGGTGGATCGCCTGAAGCCACGCGTCTATATCCCGGAAGAGGATCTCGCGCGCCACGGCTGCACCGTCGAGGAAGTGCTCGGCGGGGAGAACTCCCACCGCCTTCGTACGGTCCTTGCGTTTCAGGTGCAGCGCACACAGGAATTCTTTGTACGCAGTCTTCCACTGTTTCCACTCGTGCCCCTTCGACTGCGTCTCGAGCTGTCCGCCATCTGGCGGGGCGGCAAACGCATTCTTGCGATAATTGAAAAACAGGGCTATAATACAGTTTGTATTCGTCCATCTTTGACATGGAATGACAAGTTTGCCGTTTTTTCTTCTGCGTTGCTGAAAGGCCGTCCTCATGCATGAGAATGACTCCGCCGCTGAGATCACGCGGAAAAGCAAGACCAACTTCATGATGTCCTTCGCCATGCTGCCCGAGCACAAGCGTGATGCGATACACACTGTCTATGCGTTCTGCCGCTGTACCGACGACATCGTTGACGAGGACGGCGACCGGGAAAGCAAATCCACTCGGCTGCAGCGATGGACCGAGGAACTCGAACGCGGGCTTCGCGGGGAGAGCATTCATCCGCTGCTGAATCAGCTGCACAGCATTGCCGACCGGTTCCACATCCCAGCGGTGCATTTCTTTGATCTCATTCGCGGGATGCAGATGGATCTGGAGAAGAGCCGCTACGAGACGTTTGACGAACTCTATGAATACTGCTATCGCGTCGCGTCCACCGTCGGACTGATGTGCAGTGAGATCTTCGGGTACACGAATGAAAAGACGCGTCAGTACGCCGTTGATCTCGGTATTGCCCTGCAGCTGACGAATATCGTCCGCGACGTGAAGTCCGACGCGCAGATCGGGAGGATTTACATCCCCCGGGAAGATTTCGACCGTTACGGGTACTCATACGAGGAACTGCTCGACAGCAGGTACAATGAGAATTTTGTTCGCATGATGCGTTTTCAGACCCAGCGTGCACGCGACTATTACGGCCGCGCCCGGCGGTCGCTGGCGCACGAAGATCACGCGGCGTTTTTTGCCGCGCGCATCATGGACCGCATCTACTACCGCATTCTCGAGAAGATCGAGCATAAACGCTACGCGCTGTTTGACGAGCGCATTTCCATCTCCAACCTGGCGAAGTTCCGCATCGCGGTCGCCGAGTACTTCAGCCGCACCCCCGTGCAGTACGCCACGCTGCCATGACCCGTGTGATCATCGCCGGCGGCGGTCTTGCGGGACTCGCGGCTGCCGTGCGTCTGAGCGACCATCCCCTCGACATTCTGATTCTTGAATCCGCGCCACGGCTCGGCGGGCGTGCGTGGTCGTTCCCACACAGCCACAGCGGCAGTGATGTCGATAACGGTCAGCATGTGATGATGGGATGCTACCGCGACACGCTCGACTATCTCACGCGCAGCGGCCGCCGGCACCTGCTCGATCGTCGGCGCGGCCTCGCACTGGATTTCGTGCACGCCGACGGACGCCGGGGCGTCCTGCAGGCGGGCCGGCTGCCGCATCCCATCGGACTGGCGCAGGCTTTCCTCCGCTACCGACTTCTCCCTCCGGCATCACGCCTGCGTATTCTGCGCGCCGCTCTGCGCCTGCGGGCGCTTCGCGATCAGGACCTTGCCGCGCTGGATGCGAAGGATGCCGCGTCGTGGCTGCGTGGTCTCGGTCAGCGCGATGACGCGATGCGTTATTTCTGGCAGCCGCTCGTGCTCGCGACGATGAACACTGAAGCCGAGCAGGCCTCGGCGAAACTGCTCGCCGTCGTCCTCCGCGAGATTTTTCTGCGCGATGCGGAAGCAGCCGACATGCTTCTTCCCCAGGACGGACTTTCCTCCATCTTTGTCGAAGGCGCGCGTGAACTGCTGCAACAGCGCGGATGTGATATCCGTCTGCGATGCACCGTGCAGACGTTCTTGACCGATGGCGGTGCCGTTCGTGGCGTGCGCCTTGCGGACGGAACCGAACTGGGCGCCGATGCGGTGATCAGTGCGATGCCGCCGTGGGCGCTTCAGCGTGTTTTGGAGAACTCTGAAGCATCCGTTCTCCCGGCGATCGATTTCGATCGCTTTCATCCGTCTCCCATCGTGTCAGTGCACGCATGGCTGCGCCGGGAGCTTGATGCGGGACCAATGACGGGTCTGCTTGATACCACTCTGCAATGGGTGTTCGACAGGGAGGAGGACAGTGATGGCAGCAGACATTACTCCTGCACGATATCCGCGGCGGCAGAGAGTGTCGTGAGCATGGACGAAGAGGAGCTGCGCGCGCTGCTTCTTCGCGAACTGCGTCTGCTCAGACCGGATCTGATGGAAGACGATATTCTTCGTGTGCTGGCGGTGCGGGAAAAACGGGCGACGTTTCTGCCGCTGCCCGGGATGGAACGACTACGGCCGGAGGCACGCAGCGGGACGCCCGGATTCTATCTGGCCGGCGACTGGACGGGAACCGGTCTGCCTGCGACGATCGAGGGGGCCGTGCGCAGCGGATACACCGCCGCGGATGTGGCTGTCGTTGATCTTGTCAGCGGCGCCGAACCGCGTCCCAGCGCTCGTTAACCGAGAGTTTCCCCGTGAGGATTGTTTCGTAGGCATCGAATTCGCGTTCCATCACATCTTCCCGCTGAACATCCATCTCGTACTCCAGAAGCTGCTGGAGAATGTCGGTCGTCATCTCGATCTCGACGCGTTCATCGCTGCGGATCTGCCACGGTTTGCCGAACGTGATGAACACCTCCGGACGCTCCTTCTCAACGAATTCATAGCGGAAGGCGACGGGTACCGCGGTGACGTCCCCCAGCTCACGCAGGAGATGCGCTGTTCCGTTATAGAAATGCAGCGGACGTTTCTCCGCCGATGTCAGGGTTCCCTGCGGGAAAATCCAAAGCACCCTGGAGCGCTGCCGGAGCAGATCCGCCGCGTATTGCAGGCTCTGCACGGCTAGCCGCGGATTCTCACGCACCACGGAAAAGCAGCCGATGCGCCGGAAGAAGCCGTACTGGCGCATCTGCTTTTCCTCCATCATGGCGTAGGCGTCGTGATGAAATACCTGGTTGGAAAGAATGACCGGCAGGACCGCGTCCCACCAGGCGGAGTGATTCGCATACAGCACGAGGGGAACATTCTCACGCGCCTGCCTGACATGCTCCGTTCCCTTGAGATGCACGGCGGCGAAGGCGCGGCGGATCTTTTTCCTGAAATACACACCGATCAGCCGAGTCATGAAGGCGGATTTTTGGGGTGTGATCATGCTGGAAAATGTGTTTCTTTATACGTGAGTGAACATCAGCAGCGCGCGTCCCTGCGGCAGTGCAATCATATGGCAATATAGCAGGCGCCGCTGAGTCGACAAACAGCTGAAAGGAATTGTGTGAACTCGAAGACGCGTGTGGTCGTCGGAATGTCGGGCGGCGTGGACAGCAGCGTGGCCGCGGCCCTGCTGGTCGAGCGCGGTTTCGACGTCATCGGCATCACGATCAAGACATACAATTACGAGGACGTCGGCGGGAACGCAGCCAACGACAGCAGCTGCTGCTCGCTCGACGGCATCAACGACGCCCGTGCGGTCTGCGCCGACCTCGGCATCCCGCACTACGTGCTGGATTTTTCGCAACCATTCAAGCACCATGTCATCGACATGTTCGTCGAGGAATACCTCGCAGGCAACACGCCGAATCCCTGCGTGATCTGCAATCGGAAAATCAAGTGGGAAGAGCTGATTCGCAAGGGACGAAGTCTTGGTGCGGACTATGTCGCCATGGGACATTACGCGCAGCTGCGTCATGATTCCTCCACCGGCCGCTATTGGATCGCGCGCGGGGAGGACCGCGCCAAGGACCAGTCATATGCGCTGTGGGCGCTGTCACAGGATAGTCTCGCGCACACGCTGTTCCCACTCTCCGATATCACCAAGGAAGAGGCGCGCGGGGTGGCCGAGCGGCTCGGCGTGCACACGGCCCGCAAGCAGGAGAGTTACGAAATCTGCTTCATCCCCGATAATGATTACACGCGCTTTCTGCGCGAGAACGTCGACGGGCTGGAGACGCGCGTGCGCGGTGGCGATGTGATGTTTGATGGAAAGAAAATCGGGGAGCACGACGGTTACCCGTTTTACACCATCGGGCAGCGGCGCGGGCTGAATGTCGCGGTCGGCGAACCGGTGTTCGTGACGGAAATCCACGCGGGTGACAACGTCATTGAAGTGGGACGCAAAGAGGAATTGCGGCACCGGCGCTTCCGCGTGCGGGATGTTGTCATGCAGAAGCATCCGTTCCCGGCGGAGTCGATGCGCGTGGAGGCGAAAATCCGCTACAAGGACAGTGCCGCCGCGGCGACGCTGCAGCCGCAGCCGGATGGCCGCATGATCGTCGAATTCGACGATCCCAAGCAGGCCATCACACGCGGGCAGTCAACGGTCTGGTACGAGGACGGCGACGTCGTTGGCGGGGGTATCATCGAGGAAATTCTGATGTAGGACAGGATGAATTCCAGAAAATTTGATGCAGGTGCGGGACTCATCCCGCCCATCCAAAAACGAAACGGGACGGCTTTGAGGCCGTCCCGTTTTCGCTTGTGCATTCTGCCTGAATCCTAGAGCAGATCCTTGACGATTTCTCGCTCTTTCTGAAGTTCTTCCATCGAGATCTTGACCTTCTCTTTTGCGAAGTCATCCAGCGGGATGTCCTTTACGATGCTCCAGTTGCCCTGGCCGTCGGCAGTGAGGGGATAGGAGTACAGCAGTCCTTCCTCGATACCGTAGCTGCCGTCACTCGCGATGGCGGCGGAAAACCAGTGTCCCTCGGGGGTCTTCCCACGCAGGCTGACGACATGGTCGATCGCGGCGTTGGCCGCCGAGAACGCGGAGGAGCTGCCGCGGGCGGCGATAATTTCCGCACCGCGCTTCTGCACCTTCGTGATCATGTCACCGCGCAGCCAGTCGTGATCGGAGATGACGTCGAACACCGGCTGACCGTTGATCTTCGCGTTCTTTGCGTCGGGATACTGTGTCGTGGAGTGATTTCCCCAGATGGTCACGTTCGAGACGGCACTGACGCCGACACCGGCCTTGGTGGCGAGCTGTGCCATCGTGCGGTTCTGGTCGAGACGTGTCATCGCGGAAAAACGCTCCTTCGGGATATCCTTCGCGTTGTTCATCGCAATGAGCGCGTTGGTGTTGCAGGGATTGCCCACAACCACGGCGCGCACGTCACTGGCGGCCTTGAGCAGGGCCTTGCCCTGTCCGACGAAAATCGGTCCGTTGTCACGGATCAGGTCAGCGCGCTCCATGCCCTTCGTGCGGGGCTTGGAGCCGATCATCAGCGCCCAGTTCACTCCGTCGAAGGCGTCGTCGGGCTGATCGCTGATCGAAATGCTCTCGAGAAGCGGAAACGCGCAGTCGTTGAGTTCCATGACCACACCTTCGAGGGCGGACATGGCCTGGGGGAGTTCAAGAAGGTGCAGTGCGACATTGGTGTCCGGACCGAACATCTGACCGGAAGCGATGCGGGGGAGAATGGCATAGCCGATGGATCCGGCGGCGCCGGTTACTGCGACATGAATTGTCTGTGCCATAGAGCAATCCTCACAATAGCGTGTTGGTGGATAATGGTGAAGTGGTGTCTGGTAACGGATCGAATCTCATGCTAGCGAGAAAATCTGATAAATTCAAGATTCCCCGACCGGAAAGTTACTCATGTGATGCAAAAACGAACAGCGGCGGTTCAGTCACACGCAGGAAACTCGTAGATTGGAGGGAAATCGTCTCACTCAGTCTGTGATCGCAATGACGCATGGATTTTCTCTCGCCGCTGTTTCCCTGGCACTGACCGCAACGCTGCTGCTGATGGTCAACGGCTGTCACGCCCAGCCGGAATCCGCCATGAAGCGCTACGACCTCGATCGCGGCGGGCACAGTGTCAGGCTGCCGAAACCCCTCCGTGAGATTTCGGGACTCACAACGGCACCTGACGGACGCGTGTTCGCGCACAACGATGAACGCGGCGTCGTGTACCGTATCGATCCGATGACCGGCAGCATCCTGTCGTGGTTCCATCTCGGACGCACGGTCGTTACCGAGGATTTCGAAGGCATCGCCGCCACGAAATCGCGCATGTACATGGTCACGAGCGGCGGGGAGATCTATGAATTCCGGCGGGCAGGCGAGGGACAGCGCGTGGAATACCGCATCCATCGCACGCCGCTCGACAGGGATAATGACGTGGAAGGGCTATGCTACGATGCAAGGTCGAATTCGCTGTTGCTCGCCTGCAAGGGAGATGCTGGCAAGGGATTCAAGGACAGTCGTGCCGTGTACTCGTTCTCGCTCAAAGATCGGAAACTTCGTGCGAAACCGCGATTCGTCCTCGACGAGGGGCGCCTCAATGATGAGGCCCGCGGCAAGCATTTCCGTCCCTCGGGCATCGAACGCCATCCTTTCACGGGCACCTTTTTCCTTCTGGCCGCCGAAGGGGAGAGCCTCGCCGAAATTTCACCGGATGGCAGCATCATCGCGCAGCACAAACTGCCGAAGGACAGACATCCCCAGGCGGAAGGAATTACGTTTCTGCCCAACGGCGATATGCTGATCAGCGACGAGGGAAAGAAGTCCGGCACGCTGACGATATATTCCTACCAGAAATAATCATTTCTGCCGTGGATCCCGATCATTGCATCAGCTGTCTCCGAACTGCTGTTTCAGCAAGTCTGTCTTTGCGCCTGTGCTTCAGGTGTCGTCCCTGCCTGTACCGAATGGACGCCGCAGTGCGGCGGTATCGATCAGTCCGAGCACATCTTCCAACATGGCAATGCCGATCGGTGACTGCTTCTGTAGCGGGATCCCGAGTTGCGGGAGGTCGGTGAGTGAATCGGGCAGTGAATCCGCGTGGAGATCGCCGTCCTCGCTTTTATTGACATCCACCTGCGCGATGGCAATGCCGAGGCCGTCGAGCTCCTCGCGGATGCGCATTCCTTCCTTCCATGACAACGGATCAGGATTGATGACGAGATGCACGGCGCAGCGGTCCGGATCACCGAACAGAGCCGTGAGTTCTTCGTTGCGCTGCGTTTCGCGTTCGAGCGTGCGCAGGATGCGATCCTGCTCGATGTCCTTCGTTCCAACACGAATGCGGGTGATCATTTCGCGCCGGCGTGTGATCTCCCGGCGCAGGGCGAGCAGCTGCTGCGTCCAAGCGAGCGAGAGGGATGGAGAAGAGAAGAAGCGAACGCTCAGAGCGGTGGGGGGCATGTCGACGATGAGGATGTCCGTCTTCCGTGCTTCTGCGAGCGCGTGTTCGTAGATGCGCCGGAGGGCGAATTCTTCGAGCCCGGGCGAGTGCCGCAGCACCCGGAAATGGTGTTCCAGGTTCAGCGCCGTCAGGTAGGTGTAGGATGCCCGCACCCGTTCCTCGACCTCGGCAAGGTAGCGCCGGATCCAGCGGTCCAGGTCGGGTTCGATGACATCGAGCAGGGGATGGACGGAACGCGCATCCTCGCCGAACTGCCGTTCGAATATGTCGGACTGATTGTGCGCAGGATCGAGGGAGAGCAGCAGCACGCGTTTCCCGCTGTCGGCATGGGCGAGGGCGGCAAGGGCGGCGAGCGTCGATTTCCCGACACCGCCTTTTCCCACGAAAAACACGCTTCGTGCGGACATGCTCACTCCATCGGCAGTGAGGAAAACAGCTGGGAGAACGGTGTCTGCGCCGTATCGATGCGCTGCAGCAGCAGGCGCAGTTCATCCTCCATCTCGGGCAGGAGTTCGAGAGTCAGCTCACCCGGCGGGGCGGGCAGTCCCACCGCCTCGCCCATCACGAGCAGGGCGAAGACCTGCCGCAGCTCCTGCATTTCCCACTCGACCGCTTCGGTCGCTTTTCCGCGCTGCATGGCGTCGAGCGTGTCGAGGATGCGCCGGAGCGCCTCGCGCAGCCGTTCGCCCCGGCTCATGACTGCACCCGGAAGATGCGCATTTCGGACTCGATGCGCCGCCGCGAGGGATAATAGAAATAGGCGGCATAGAGCGTGAAGAGGTAAATGCCTGCCGCGTAGAAGGCCTCAAAGGCGAAGAGTGATGCGACAAACGCGCTGTACGGCGTCAGCATGGCAAGGATGATCGTGTTGTATTCGTAGCGGTACAGCAGGTCGATCGACACATGCATGTGCTTTCGGTGCACGGAGACGAACAGCGCGCGGTAGAGAATGGGCAGCGCGAGTCCGGTCGCGGCGGCCAGAACAAAGACCGGCACTTCCAGGGCGAGTTTCCCAGGAAGGTTGACGCCTTCGAAACCACGGAATTCGCGCAGGAGTTCGATCGCGAGCACGGCGGCGGCGGCCGGTGTGGCGAGCGCGAAATACGACGTTCGGAGGCGTCTCCGCAGGAGTTCTTCGTTGGTCATGATTCCCGCACGGCGCCGGTGACACGGGTGGAATCGGGTACGGTGCGGAAGAAGCGGATGACGCCCTCGATGGTTACCCACAGGATGACAAGAATGATGACGACGTTGATGATCTGCAGCAGCAGGTTGTGTTCGGTGCCGAACTGCAGCTGGTTGAGCACGGCTGCCCACAGCGTGATGATACTCATGAACGCCGCGGGGAGACCGGCGTATATCCATTTCCAGCCACCCTGCGCGCGAAGGTAGAGTGTGACGACGATCAGCGCCAGAGCAGCGAGCGTCTGGTTTACGGCACCGAACAGCGGCCAGAGACTCAGCGCGCCCTTGCCGTCGGCTCCGGATGCGAATGCAAGAACGGCGGCGCTGAGCACCGCGAGTCCCGTCGCGAGGTAGCGGTTGCGGAACGCTTTCACCCGCAGTGTGGTGAACAGCTCGGTGATGATGTAGCGCTGAATGCGTGTCGCGGTGTCGAGCGTTGTGCCCGCAAAGGATGCGACGAAGACGCCCATGACGACGACCGCGATATGTCGCGGGATGCCGATGACACTGATCATGTTGGCCGCTCCGTCAACAAAGGCTTTGATTTTCGAGCCCAGTCCGGCCGCGGCCGCCCAGGAGGCGTAATGGTTTGTCCACGCGGAAACGCCGGTCAGGTATTCACCCGACCGCGCGGTGTATCCCATGCCGATGCCTGCCGCCACGGCAATGATGACGAGTGTCGCGAGCGCGCCTTCGACGAGCATGGAGCCGTAGCCCACGAACAGTGCGTCGTCCTCCTGCCGCACCTGCTTCGCCGATGTTCCGGATGACACGAGAGCATGAAATCCCGAAATGGCGCCGCAGGCGATGGTGATGAAGAGGAAGGGCCACAGCGGCGGCGCAGCTTCGGGTGCGGACTGGAATGCCGGTGCGACGATGGACAGGCTGCCCGCGAACGCCGAGAAAAGTACGCCCCCGACAAGCAGCAGCATTGCGATGATGAGCTGGTAGGCATTGATGAAATCGCGCGGCTGCAGGAGGGTGGTCACCGGCAACACGGAGGCGAAGTAGGCGTAGAGCAGCAGGATGATGGTCCAGACGCCGGGTGCCGGCATGCCGAACAGCGTAGGCATTTCGAGCGGGAGGAAGGAACCCGCCACGATGGTCGCGTACATCAGCGCGACAGCCGTGAACGACCAGCCCGTCAGACTGCCGCCGCGCCGGTAAATCATCACGCCGAGTCCCATCGCGATGGGGATCTGCAGCCAGACCGGCAGCACCGAGCTGGGGAAGATGCTGAAGATGACCGCGATGACCAGTCCGAAAATGGACATGACGATCCACAGCTCGAGGAAGACGATGAGAAAGAAAAAGAAACGGGTGCGCGGGTTGATGTACCGCGAGGTGTAGTCGGAGATGGATTTTCCCTGGTTGCGCATCGAGATGACGAGCGCGCCGAAATCGTGCACGGCGCCCATGACGATGCTTCCCACGAACACCCACAGAAGGGCGGGGAGCCAGCCCCAGATGATCGCGATTGCCGGACCGACGATGGGTCCCGTGCCGGCGATCGACGTGAAATGATGTCCGAAGATGATTTCTTTCCGGGTCGGCACGTAATCGATGCCGTCCTCGAATTCAACGGAAGGGACGCGGTTGCGGTTGCTGATCAGGAAAATCCTGCGCCCGATGAACCGCCCGTAGAAACGGTACATCAGGATGTATCCCACGAAGGAGATCAGCATGATCAGCAGCGCATTCATGCGGGAAACATACGAATTCCTCCGGAAGCGTTCCAACTGTCGGACATGCTATGATGAATCCAAATTCTTTATTACCTTGATCTTAACTTTCGACTACCCTGCGAACCTTCCCGTATGCGGCACGGCACGAGGTTTCGTTATTTGAAAGCGATGCCGCGCTTGGAAAACAGATTGTAAAATCTGATATTGCGATGACATGGCTTGCCGGGTTTGTACCCGAAGTCACAGAGCCCAGGTACCGCCCGGCGCGGTGTCCCACCCCAGCAGAACACTGGAGACGATTGTTACCACCATCAGAAGGTTTGACGGAAGCATTGGCGACGCAATTTGTACCAGTCCCCCATCTCGCGGTTCATGCGTTGAGGCAATTCCTGCCTTCCCATTCCTGCAGACAGCATCTCACCACCGTTCCCCGCGTAACGCTTTGCGGGAAACTGTGTCTAGAAAGCGGCAGGACGAACAGCCCGAGTTCTGTCCGCAGCATGTCCATCGGACTGATTGACCACGATACGCACGGGATGGACACATCCCTTCGCTCGCATAGAATTACAGCCAGTTTTTTACGATAGGTATTAGCTTTTAACCCAATGGAGGCTCGTATGCACAAAAAGCTACTGCTCGTTCTGCTTTTGCTCGGGCTTTTCCCGGCTGGCCTGATGGCCCAGACAGGAAAGGTATCCGGTAAGGTCACGGATCTCGAAACGGGAGAACCGCTGATCGGAGCGAACGTGATTGTCAACTCAGGAGGGACCACCCGCGGCGCGGCGACCGATGCCAACGGCGGTTACGTAGTTCTGAACGTGCCCATCGGCAAGGTCAGCATCAAGGTCAGCTATATCGGCTACCAGGCCATCACAGTGGAAAACGTTCTCGTCCGGTCGAACGAAACGACTACAAAAGACATCAAGCTGCCCTCCGATTCCTACAAGATGGAAGAGGTCATCATCGTGGCGGAGAAGCCGCTGGTGGACAAGAATGTCACCAACAGCAAGTCGACCGTCACGCAGGAAGATATCGAAAACCTGCCTGTGCGCGGCGTTGAAAGCATCACCGCGATCCAGGCCGGTGTCGTGTCATCGGGTGCCGGTCTTCACGTGCGCGGCAGCCGCGCCGATGCGACCGGGTATGTCATCAATGGCATGATGGTCAACGACCCGATGTTCGGCGGCCGTTCGATTTCGGTGATCAACAACGCCATCGCTGAGCAGAGTCTTCAAGCAGGCGGTTACTCTGCCGAATTCGGTGGTGCGAATGCGGGACTGATCAGCACGACGACCCGCACCGGCGGCCGGAAGCTTCGCGTGGAATTCGAAGCCTTTACGGACAACTATCCGTGGGCCGACTACGGCGAGCGCACGCTTGGAACGTACAAGAGCGGTTCCAGCACATACATCATTACCGCCGGCGGTCCGCTCTACGGGCCGGTGAAATTTTTCGTTGCCGGGCAGAATGCATTTTCGCGCACGCCGACTTCCGGCTGGCGTGAAGATTATGATCTGACCACCAAGTACGATCCGCTGCTTCGCCAGACCGAGGCACATGCGTTGCTTCCGGAAGAGGAACAGGAGAAGATCGGTATTTTCGATCCCCGTCTCGGTTCGGCCGCGCAGAAGGTCGACTATCGATTCCCGGGTGGATATTTCCTCAATGCCGCAAGCCAGAACTGGCTGGTCAACGGAAACCTGACCTTCGATCTGAATCCTATCAATATTCGTATTGACGGTTCCTATGGTACCGGGGAAAGCAACGGCGGCGCGGGACTGACCACGCAGCTTGCAGAGCAGCGCGCGACCTTTACCGAGAGTGAGAACTACAGTCTCAACGGGAAATTCACGCACCTGCTCAGCCCCTCGACCTTCTATGAAATCTATCTGGGATACGCCGGGAACTTCGGCGTTTCAATGGATCCGGATCTGCGTCACAATATTTTCGGATACGGCGACTCCATCGCCAACGCCCAGTTCGGCTATCATCTCGACGCGGACGGAATCACCGAGCAGCCGATCACGGTGATGGGCGCGAGCTTTGTTCCCGCAGGCTATCCCCTCAGGCGCTCGTACGTCAAGAGCGGGTACAACTCCATCCAGGGAAAGATCAACTTCGTGCATCAGATCGGACGCACGCATGAGATCAAGACCGGTGGTGAGTTCTCGCAGTATTCGATCCGCTCCTACGGCGTGAGCGCATTCAGTCTTGCCCGCTTCCTGCGCAACAGCCCTGACGCGACCGAGCTCGAGATCGCCGGTTCGATGGGAACGAACAATTTCGGATATGATTATTACGGACGTCCGGTCGACAGCGGTCCTGACGGACCCAAGGAGCCGGTGTTCGCGGCGTTTTACGCCCTGGACAAAATCGAGCTGGAAGACCTCGTCATCAACCTCGGTTTCCGCTACGATTACATCAACACGAATTCAAAGGAATTCGTAAATCCCAATAACATCAAGTTTACCCCTGAAGGACTGATTGACCAGAGCTCCGACAACCTGAAGGATGTCGAGCCGTCCACGACCGTCAGTCCGCGTATCGGTTTCTCCTTCCCTGTGACCGACCGCACGGTGTTTTACGCACAGTACGGCACCTTCGTGCAGCAGTCGCGTCTGCGTGACGTGTATCTGGGCAGTGCCACGATTGCATCGCAGATCAAGGGTGGATATGCCGTCTCGAATCCCGTCGGATTCGGTCTGAAGCCGGAACGCACGATTCAGTACGACTTCGGTTTCCGCCAGCAGGTGACCGATAATCTCGCCTTCGATATCGGGGCATTCTACAAGGATATCCGTGACCAGATTCAGCAGCAGTTGATTCCCTCGGAGTTTGGTGCAGAGCATCCCTCATACTATGCGTGGGTGAACGGCGACTTCGCCACGACGACCGGTGCTTCGCTGCAGATCACGCTGCGCCGCACCGAACGCATCATGATGTCGGCGAACTACACGTACAGCAGCGCCCGCGGCACGGGATCGTCCCCGTCGAGTCATTTCCGCGCACTGTGGCTGTCACCGACCGAGACGCCCTTCCTTCCGAAGTACCCAATGACGCTGGCTTTTGACCAGACGCATCGCGGATCGATCAACATCGATTATCGGTTTGGTCGCGAAGATGGTCCGATGCTCTTCGGCACAAACATTCTCGAACGTTTCGGTGCCAACTTCCTGTTCACGTTCCATTCCGGCAGTCCCTACACGCGCGTCAACGAATTCAGCTTCGGCGACCGCCGTACGCCCATCGAGCCGCTGAACGAATCGCGCACACCGTGGGTGTTCAACCTCGATGCGCGTTTCGACAAGACCGTCACCATCGGTCCGCTCGATTGGAACTTCTACATTCGTGTCAGCAACATTCTGAACATCAAGAACGTGCTGGGTGAATACGAGACATCAGGAAGTGCGGAAAGCAACAATTTCCTCTCCACGGACGAAGGACAGACCCGTCTGGCTACCTACGAGTCTTACGGTCAGATCTTCCGCGAGCTGTACGAGGATTTCTATTATCAGCAGGTCCTGATGAATGCCGGACTCTACTCCGCGCCCCGTCGCGTCTGGTTCGGTGTTCGCGTGAACTTCTAATCAAAGCCACAGGCAGAATTCAACAGGAAACGAACGTTGGAGAAATCATACATGAAACGACTCATGCACTTGCTCATCCCTCTGCTCCTGCTGGCGCTGGTTGTTCCCGCGTTTGCGGAGTCTCCGGAGGGCACGGAAAAGGATGAACAATCCCTTGCCAAGACGGCCGACAACGACGTCTGGGATTTCATCTCTGTCAACAACTGCCTCATGTGGATGTCGAACAACGGCCGCATGGCGCACAATCCCAATACCAGCGGCTCCGGCTTCGAATGGCCGCAGGGCAGCGCGAGATATGCCGTCTTCACCGACGGTATCATCTGGGGCGGTCTCATCGACGGCGAAGTGTACGTCGGTGGTGCGACCTATAACCCCGGTCTGCAGGCCGGTCCGATGATCGACTCCGAAACGGCTGCCGATCCCAGCGATCCGCGCAACCGTATTTACAAGATCCGCAAGATGGACCAGAATACGTACAACGAACTCGATGACCTCGAGTTCCAGAACCAGATGCGCACCGACTATGAAGAGTGGCCCGTCGATATGGGTGCTCCCTGGAACGACAACAACGGCAATGGTGTCTACGAGCCCGACTTCAATGAATTCCTCACCGTCGGCTACGATGAGTGCATCTCTGATACACCGCTGCTGCCGGGCGACGAGACGATCTGGTTCGTTTCGAACGATCTCGATCCCCGCCGCGTGCGCGACCTCTACGGTTCCCAGCCGATCGGTCTTGAAGTGCATACACTTGTGTGGGCCTACAGCCAGACCGGACCGCTCTCGAACATGGTGTTCACCAAGTACACCGTGATCAACAAGAGCATCCGCGACCTGCAGCAGGCCTATTTTGCGAAGTGGTCGGATCCCGATCTGGGTGACGCGTTCGATGACTATGTCGGTATCGATACGACTCTCAGTCTCGGCTTTGTGTACAACGGACTCGCGAAGGATGAAGTGTACGGCATTCCGCCTGCGGCGGGATATGACTTCTTCCAGGGACCGATCATCGAGAGTCCCGGTGACTCCGCCGTCTATAATTTCGGCTATCGCCAGGGATACCGGAATCTGCCGGTATCGACCTTCGCCTTCTACATCAACGGAAGCTCGATTTATTCGGACCCGGCGCTGAAGGTTGCACAGGGTTCGATTCACATGTACAACTACCTGCTCGGTCGACTCTGGAACGGGCGCCGCTACGTAGATCCGACGACGGGCGACGAAGTGACTGTCTGTCTCGCGGGTGATCCCCTCACCGGCGAGGGCTGGATTGACGGTATCGTCAACAGTCCGGGTGATCGCCGCTTCCTGATGACGGCAGGGCCGTTCACGCTGGCAGCGGGCGATACGCAGGAAGTCGTTGTCGCGACACTTGTCGCGCAGGGTTCCGACCGTCTCAGCAGTCTGAAAGTGCTCAAGTACTACGACCGCACCGCGCAGTCGGCGTTTGACAGGAACTTCGATCTTCCGAAGGCACCGCCTTCGCCGAATGTCAACGTTTCACTGCTTGACCGTCGCATCATCCTGCAGTGGGGTGATCCCGAGCAGATTGAGAAAATCGAAGGCCATGACAGCCAGGGATACAAATTCCAGGGCTATAACGTGTACCAGTTCCCGACGCGAAGTTCAACGCTCGATGATGGTATCCGTCTGGCTACGTATGACATTACGGACGGCGTCGCGGTGATCTTTGACGAGATCATCGACGAGCAGTCGGGTATCATTCTCGATATGCCCGCACAGTTCGGCAATGACGGCGGTGTGCAGCGCATGTACGACGTAACGACGGACATCCTGACAGATCGGCCACTTGTCAACAATCAGCCGTACTACTTTGCCGTGACATCCTATGCATACAACGACAGTCCGGAAGCGACGCAGCGTCAGCTGGAGTCCACCCCAGTGGTACTCGAACTGCGTCCGCAGACCACCGATCCCGGCTGGCGCTTCGGCGAGGATCCGGACGATGAGGTCCCGGTCAGCCACTCCAATGGTGTCAGTGCCGGTTTTGTCGAGGTGGTTGTTGTTGATCCTCTCGAACTCACCGGTGACAGCTACGAAGTGAGCTTCAATTCCCTCGGTCAGGTGGAAACCACCTATGACCACGATCTCGACGGATTCATCGACGAGACCCTCACGGTCGATAATTATTCTTCCTGGTCGCTGCGTAACATCGATAGCGGTGAGCTGTTGGTCGACGGCAGCATGTCAATGGAAGGTCTCGATCGGGAATTCTTTGTTCTCGATGGTTTCAAGATCGGTGTCAGCGGTACCGGGTATTATCAGCAGTTCAACAGCGACGGCTTCGACATCGGCGAGCCGAAAGAGAATCATGACGAAATCCTGCGTATCCAGTGGGAAGGCGGTCCGGAAGTCTTCGAGGCGTACGAAAGCACGAAGGGTGAAGGCGGCTACAGCTGGCAGATGGGATATACGTCGAGCACCGTCGGTGCGCGTCCCGGACAGTTCGGTTCGAGCCTGAAGGGATACGAGGTCAAGAAAGTCGTTGAAATCCGTTTCAACGAGGATGAGCCGTCGAAGGGATACATGTTCCTTCGCGGTACCCGTCCCAACTACGGATACATTGGCTATTTCGACTCACCGATTCAGGTGTGGGATGTAAGTGATCCAAATCCGGAAAATCACCGCCAGCTTTCCTACGCGTGGGTGGAAGCGAACAATCGTCCCGGTAACAACGAGATGTTCAATCCCACCTGGGATGTCAATGATCGTGAGATGCTCTTCATCATCGACGAGCCGTATTCCGAGACACCGAATCCGACCTAC
Organism: uncultured Ignavibacteria bacterium; assembly: GCA_913061095.1. Lineage (GTDB taxonomy): Bacteria > Bacteroidota > Ignavibacteria > SZUA-365 > SZUA-365 > BM516. The sequence continues at coordinate 305,060 of CAJXVM010000001.1, read as the reverse complement.
GCTGATCCGGACTTCTCCCTCCAGGATCGCGGCAGTGAAATGCCCATCCTGTACTGGGGATGGTACCTGCTAAAGTCGCAGTACCAGGGCGTCGAGAAGGCATGGCGTGACGGTTCGCTGTATCGCATCACGCCGAACGTGCCGTTCTCGTCGGAAGACAAATATGTGTTCACGACGATGCCTCCGGTCTACAAGGAAGCAGTCGCTGTTGAAGACATCAACAATATCAATGTGTTCCCGAATCCTTATTACGGGTCCAATCTGCGCGAAACCAACAAGTATCAGCGCTTTGTGACCTTCAATCATCTGCCGCCGCGCGCGAAATTCAAGATCTACACGGTCTCCGGCGTGCTGGTCGCATCGTTCGAAAAGCCGGACGACGGCACACAGTACGCGACATGGAATCTGCAGAACGACAATCGTCTGCCCGTGGCCAGCGGTCTCTACTACGTCCATATCGAAATGCCTGATCTGGGCGTCGAAAAGATCCTGAAACTCGCCGTGATTACGGAAACCCAGTTCCTCGATCGTATCTGATGCGCGGAACCAAGGTCTTGAATTCGAAAATGATTGTGAACGAAAGCAATAAAGGAGTAACACTCATGCGCATCAGTCTCAGATATCTCGCGGCGGCGCTCTTGGTGCTTTCCCTGATCGCATCCGAAGCTGTTGCCCAGGTAGGAAACAAGGAAGGGACGGCGGCTGCCGATCAGCTGCTCATTCCCGTGGGCGCGAAGGGGATTGCTCTCGGCAGCGCATATACGGCCGGACTCACCGGCGTCGAGGCCATCTACTACAATCCCGCCGGACTTTCCGGATCTCCTCATGGTGTCGAGGTCATGTTCTCACAGATGAACGGGCTCGACAACGAGGACGGCATCAGTTATTTCGTTGTTGGTACGGATTTCTCCGGATTCGGGCATTTCGCCTTTTCGGTGAAGTCATTTTCCTTCGGCGATATTCTCATTACCGATGAGCGCAATCCCGATGGCTCGGACGCGGTATTCAGTCCGACCTTCCTCACGCTCGGCCTCACGTATTCCCGTGCACTCACCGACCGCATCCGCTCCGGTGTCACCATCAATCTCATCTCCGAAGAAATGGAGCGCGCATCCGCAAGCGGGTTCGCCTTCGACATCGGTGTCCAGTATTCCGGCCTCGCCGGATTTGACGGACTCGAGATGGGCGTCACCCTTCGTCATCTCGGTGGCAACATGACCTACGACGGCCCCGGTCTTCTTCGCCTTGTCGATGAAATCGGCGCTGATCGTACCCGTCAGTACCTCGCGATCGAGGCCGCCGGATTCCAGCTTCCCACATCGCTGGAAATCGGTCTCGCATACAAGCGGAGTTTTGCGGAAATGCATGACATCTCCGTGATGACATCGTTTGAGAACAACAACTTCCTGGCCGACCAGTACCGTCTGGCTGCGGAATATACCTTCAACAAGATCCTTTCCCTGCGTGGATCGGTCCCCATCGTTGATGGTGACAAGGAAGCCATCGACGGAGAAGCCGGGTACATGTATGGTCCGGCATTCGGCGTCGGTCTTCAGCAGTGGATGGGCGGCGCGAAGCTATATCTCGATTACGCGTATCGCACCCGCGATGTGTTTGACGGACAGCACGTTGTGACGCTGAAGCTCGGATTCTGATTCCGGGTTATCGGCAGTTTTTTCAGGAACCCCCGTGCTGTGTTTGCAGTGCGGGGGTTTCTTTTTTCGATTGCGAGAGCGAGAGCGAGAGCGATATCGAAGGGGTGGGATGAATTTGATTATATTGCGTGTATGAAGCGAATTCTCATTCTGACAGGGGTACTGCTGCTGATGAGCAGTGCGGCATGGACGCAGCCGGTCGAGAACGATGCTGTGCTTGCGACTGTCGGCGACGATGAGATTACGGTGGGGGAATTCCGCGCACGGTATGCCCTTACCGTGTTTCCGTATAAGGATCAGGAGCGACTGACACCCGTGGTGCGGCGGCAGTTTCTCTATGCGATGATCGCCGAGCGGCTGCTGGCTCAGGAAGCGCGCCGTCTGGGCTTCGACGCGGAAGATCGCTTTCAGCGGAATCGCCGGATGGCGGAAGAGATGTTCGTGCGCGACCGGCTGTATCGCGACAGTGTCCGAAGCGTGGTAACGGTGTCCGACGCTGATATCCGCGCATTCTTCGAAGAAGAACGGCGCCGCATCGAGTACGACTTCCTGTTCTCCCCGACGGAGGAGGAAATTCGCAACTTGCACCGAATTCTGCGCGGGGGAGTACCGTTCGACACGCTGCTCGCCCTGCAGCAGCGCGATGCTCCGGCTCCCGTTTCCGGCCCTGCCGGAGGAATTACGTCTTCCGCACAGGAACTCATTCCGCAGGCGGATACACTCAGGCCCGGCGGCTGGTCGGAACCGCTCGAAACTTCCGACGGCTGGTATATCGTTCGCAAACTGGATTATGGCAATCCTTTCCGCAGCGAATATGAGCTGCAGAAATCCTTCAAGCGCCTGGAAAACGAACTGCGCACGCGCCGTGAAGCGCAGCGCGCTGAAATATTCGTCCGGCGTCTGTGGGAGGGCAGGGAGGCGAGGCTCGAAAAGGAAGCGTACGCCGCACTCGGCGATGTGCTCTATGCGCACTATCGCCTGCAGGCTGCCGCGGACACTTCCGATATGCTGCTTGCACAGAACCGCGTATTTGATTCACTGCGCAGCGCGTGGGCGCGGAACCTCGATGATCCGTTCGCAGGCATCACTCCCTCCATCGGTACCGGCGAATCAGATGTGCTGGATGTCGGTCAGGCGCTCGATCGCCTTCAGGCCCTGGATCTGCGACTCAGGCGCGCCGAGCTGCGACGATTTCCAGATCTCTATCGGCAGCGTGTGCGTGACATGCTCGATCGCTTCCTCGTCACACGAATGGGATATGCGATCGGACTGCATCAGACCCCTGAAGTGCAGCGTGAAGTTGCCATGTGGACGGCAAACGGCCTGGCGCAGATGATGCCGGAGCTCGTCTGGGAGCAGTACATCGCCAGTGACGACAGCCTCTGGCAATTTTACACGCGCCGGCCTGATCTGTTCGGTCCGCCTGTCGAGGTGAAGATCGTCGAACTGCTCATGTCCTCACACGAAGCGCTCGACACGCTCATTCGAAAATTTGATACCGGTGTGTCCCTGCATGAGCTCGCGACCGAGAATTCGCAGCGCGCCGGAGCGGCGGAACGACGCGGAGAACTCGGGTGGTTCCCCGTCACGGAGTACGGAAAGATCGGGAGAACGGCTTTCGGAATGCGCATCGCCGATGCGGCCGGTCCGCTGCAGACACCGGAAGGGTGGTCGTTCTTTCAGCTCGTTAACCGCCGATACCCCGGTATGCGGCTCACCTCCGTCGATGCGCTGCGAGATTCCGTTGCCGCGATTGCGCGCGACCCGGTGACGCAGGCACGAACCGATCAGCTGCTGCGCCGGCTGGCCGCGCGCGCTCCCGTGTCCGTACGCACAGATCTCCTCGAACTGGTCCCCCTGCGCTCGATGCAGATGTTTACAATCCGGTATCTCGGATTCGGCGGACGGATCCCCGCGATGCCGAGCCTCATGCCGCTGCATGAAGCGGTGATCGAGGGATTGATGCAGTCAGGGCAGGAGGTTCCGTAGGGAGGGATGACGGGGACGGGCGATTCGAGCATATCGATGTGGAACATAAAAAAAGGAAGCCGCATGGACTTCCTTTTCTTTGATCGTCGGGGCGAGAAGATTTGAACTTCCGACCTCTCGGTCCCGAACCGAGCGCTCTACCGGGCTGAGCCACGCCCCGATCAGTTCAGACACAAATGTAATATGATCGCTCCAAAAAAACAACCTACGGAGAGGGGAAATCAGTAGTTGCCGACTCGTCCGCGAAGGGAGCGATACAGCATTTCCCGGGCGCGGAAGATGTGCGCTTTCACGGTCCCGAGTGGAAGGTCCAGTTGCTGGGCGATCTCCTCGTAACTTTTTTCCTCCTGGTGACGCATCACGATGACGACGCGGTATTTCTCCGGGAGGGAGTTGATGGCTTTCTGAATCGTAGAGGTCTGCTGGTCCTGCAGAATCTCCGTGTCAGGCGTGTGCGTGTCGTCTGGAATCTCGTACTGCTGATCCCCATCCTCCGATGAAAGCGGACGGTCAATGGAGAACGTCTTGAGTTTGCGCTTGCGGAGGTAATCGATGCAGTTGTTGGTCGCGATCTTGTACAACCAGGTCGAGAAGGCGAATTCGTCATTGAACGAGGAGATGGAATTAAATGCCTTGATGAAGGCCTCCTGTGTGAGGTCTTCAACGTCTTCATTCTTTCCGACCATCCGGACGATGAGATGGTAGATCGCGTTGTGGTACTTTTGCATCAGACGCTTGAACGCGTCCTGCTTTCCTGCGATCGCGTCGGCGATGAGCTGTTTGTCTTCGATGCGCGACTGTTCGCGCCGTTCTTCAGGTGTCTGATACATACGTTCAGGCAGTGATATATCAATGTAATCTACGGTTTCAGGGGCTGAAATCAAATCTGCCGGGAGATTTCAGACAAGCACATCTTGGAGATGCCCGGCCATTTTCCTACCTTGCATTGCAGTTTGAAACAGTGTCAACCAGCCAGCCGCATGTCCACAATCAACGTACTTTTTATTGGTGATATTGTCGGAAACGCAGGTCTCAATGCTGTACGGATGTTTCTTCCATCACTGAAACAGAAGTACGAACCGAGCTGCATCATCGCGAACGGTGAGAACGCCATGGAGGGAAAGAGCATCAGCCAGCAGCAGCTCAAGGAACTCCAGGAACTCGGTGTCCATGTCATCACATCCGGCAACCATATCTGGGAGAAGTGGCATATACACAAGCTCCTGACCAGCGAACAGCACTTGCTGCGTCCGGCGAACTATCCGCGGGAGAATGCCGGCCACGGATACACAATCTATCCCCTTGGTGCCGCCGGGAGCATCGGTGTGCTCAACCTTCAGGGACGGACGTTCATGAACGATATCGACTGTCCCTTTCGCACCGCGGAGTGGGCGGTGAGCCGTATCCGTGAGCAGACTTCCATCATCATCGTCGACTTTCACGCCGAAGCGACGGCGGAGAAAGTGGCCATGGGCTGGTATCTGGACGGTAAGGTGAGCGCGGTGCTCGGAACGCACACGCATATCCAGACCGCTGACGCGAAGATCCTCCCCGAAGGAACAGCATACCTGACGGATGTTGGCATGACGGGGCCGTATGATTCGGTACTCGGCATGCGCAAGGATATTGCCCTGCGTCGCTTCATCAAGCAGACGCCGCACAAATTCGAGATGGCTTCCGATGACGTCCATGTCTCGGCAGTGCTGCTCGAGATCGACTTCACCACCGGACGCGCGGTGTCCATCACTCCCATGACCATTCCCGAGTTTTCACGCCATGCAGAACACACTGATCATTGACGGGAAGGCCATCTCGGCCGCGATCAAGGAGGAGGTGCGCGAACAAGCCGCGGAACTGAAGACGCAGCATGGCATCGTGCCCGGACTCGCATTCCTGCTTGTTGGCGAGAATCCCGCCTCCCAGAGTTATGTGCGTTCGAAGGAGCGTGCCTGTGAGTACTGCGGCTTTCATTCCTCCACGGTCACCATGCCCGCCTCGGCATCGGAGCGGGAAATCCTCGCGCGGATCGATGCGTGGAACATCGATCCCGACATTCATGGCATCCTCGTGCAACTGCCCCTGCCGGATCATGTGAACGAGGACTGCGTGATCGAAGCCATCTCACCGCGAAAGGATGTCGACGGGTTTCATCCCGTCAACGTCGGGAAACTGGTCATCGGGCAGGAGGCATTTCTTCCCTGCACGCCAGCAGGCATCCAGGAACTGCTGATCCGCAGCGGCATCGAAACGGCGGGGAAACATGTCGTCGTCGTCGGACGCAGCAACATCGTGGGCAAACCCATCGCGAATATTCTGCTGCAGAAAACCGCCGGCGCGAATGCCGTCGTCACGGTGACGCATTCCGCGGCGGAAGACATCGGTCTCTACACCCGCATGGCGGATATCCTTATCGTCGCAACGGGCCGCGTCAACACCGTCACTGCCGGGATGGTGAAAGACGGCGTCGTGGTCATTGATGTCGGGATCAATCGTGTCGAGGATGCATCGCGAGAGCGGGGGTATCGCATCGTCGGGGATGTTGATTTCGAGGGCGTCAGGGAACGCGCTTCCGCCATTACCCCCGTACCCGGTGGTGTCGGTCCCATGACCATCGCCATGCTCATGAAAAATACCTTTCGTTCGGCGGAGCGGAGTGCTGCCGGCCGCTGATGGGGCCGGGCATTGAACGCCGCCGGACATCGAACGTTGCATATCCAGCAACATTGTTGATAGAGGTGCTCCATGGTAATCGGAATACTCAAGGAACGCTTTGAGGATGAACAGCGGGTTGCGCTGTCTCCCTTCGGCGTGGAATCACTCGTGCAGTCGGGTGCGCAGGTCATTATCGAAAGCGGTGCAGGCAACCATGCACGCTTTTCCGACGAACAGTATCAGAAAGCGGGCGCGGACATCGCGTATTCGCCGGAAGAGGCCGCGGGGCGTGGCGATATCGTACTCAAAGTCATGCCGCCCCTGAAAAATGAATGGGAAATGCTTCCGGACGGCAAAATATTCATGTCTTTCCAGCTGCTCGGGATGGGAAGGAAGCAGTTCGTCGATCATCTCCTCGAAAAGAAAATTACGTCCGTTGCGTTCGAATTGCTCCGGACATCCCAGGATTACTATCCCGTGCAGGTGCTGATGAGTGAGGTTTCGGGACAGGTGGCCGCGCAGATCGCAGGCCGCTACCTGCGCAGTGACCACGGAGGCCGCGGTGTGCTGCTCGGTGGTCTCGGGGGGATCGCGCCGGCAGCGGTGGTTATTCTCGGCGCCGGCGCCTCGGGGATGGCGGCCGCACAGGCCATTCTCGGTCTCGGCGGACAGGTGATCCTCCTCGACAACAATCTCGAGCGTCTGCGTCATGCCGACCAGTATTTCAATAAGCGTATCACGACGGTCATGGCGACGCCTGAGAACCTGCGTCGGGGCTGCCGCATCGCAGATGTCTTTATCGGCGCCATTTCCATCAACGACGCCGAGAGTCATCACCTGATCACGGAAGACATGGTGAAAACGATGAAGCCCGGCGCGGTGGTGATCGATATTTCCATCAACCAGGGTGGATGCGTGGAGACGAGCCGGCCGACGACCATCAAGGATCCGGTGTTCGAAAAGCACGGTGTCATTCATTACTGTGTTCCGAACATGCCCTCCGTCGTCGCGCGGACGTCCACCTACGCACTGACCAATGTGCTGCTGCCGTATCTCAAGGCGCTTCTTCCCGATGGGTTTGACGCCGAGAAGGAGACGACGCCCTGTGTGCGCTGCGGCGTCGTCACCTGGGATGGAAAACCCACGCATCAGATCCTTCAAGATGTGTACGGCATGGATTTCGACCCGTTCGATTGCTGCGAATAGCATTCAAAAAATAGACACCGTGTAGTTGACGAGGAACCTTTATGGAATGGATGTCCAATTATCGAAGTAAAATTACTACCGCTGAAGCGGCGGTGGACGTGATCAAATCCGGTGATCATGTCTATATTCATCCGGGCTGTGCCGTCCCGGAAACCCTGATCCGGGCCATGGTCGCCCGCGGGGAGGAACTCAGTGACGTCAAGGTCGATCATATCCTCACCATCGGTGAGGCCGGATACGTGTCCGAGGATATGCAGGGACACTTCAGGCATAATGCGCTGTTCATCGGCGGCAACGTCCGCAAGGCTGTTGCCGAGGGACTGGCCGATTCCACGCATATTTATCTGCACGAAGTCGCCAAGCTGTTTTACGATAAGATCCTGCCGGTTGATGTGGCGCTGATTCACGTCTCTCCGCCGGATGAGCACGGATTCTGCAGCTTCGGCGTCGGTGTTGAAATGACCAAGCCTGCCTGCGAAATGGCCAAGATCATCGTCGCACAGGTGAATCCCCGCATGCCGCGTGTACTTGGCGACTGTTTCATTCACATCAGCAAAATCGACGTCGTAGTGGAAGTTGATGAACCGATCCGTGAAATGCCGCAGGTCGGTGAAATCAGTGACGCGAAAGAGCAGGAAGTCTATGACAAGATCGGTGGTCACATCGCGGACCTCATCGAAGATGAATCGACGATGCAGATGGGCATCGGCGCCATTCCGGATGCCGTGCTCAATTACCTTGAAAACAAACGCGACCTGGGCGTGCACACGGAAATGTTTTCCGACGGCGTGATCAAGCTCGTGGAGATGGGCGTCGTCAACAACGAGAAGAAGTCGCTGCACAAGGGCAAGATGGTGGCATCATTCGTGCTCGGTACGCGCACCATTTTTGATTTCATCGACAACAATCCCGTTGTGGAATTCCACCCCAGCCACTACGTGAACAACCCGTTCATTGTGGCCCAGAACAAGAAGCAGGTTGCGATCAATTCCGCACTGCAGGTGGATATCACCGGACAGGTGTGCGCCGATTCGATCGGTCCGCGTCTGTACAGCGGATTCGGCGGTCAGGTGGATTTCATTCGCGGCGCCGCCCACAGCGAAGGTGGGAAGCCGATTATCGCGCTGCCCTCAACGGCACGCGGCGGAGAGCTGTCTCGCATCGTGCCGCACCTGATCCCGGGTGCAGGCGTGACGACGAACCGTGCGGACGTCCATTACGTGGTGACCGAGTACGGCGTCGCTTCGCTGTTCGGCAAAACCGTGCGGCAGCGCGTCAACGAACTGATTCATATCGCGCATCCGAAATTCCGCGATGAACTCCGCGCCTATGCGCGTGAGGTCAAGTATATCTGAGCGTAAGGCGGGAAGGGAACGGCTGCCGTCCGGCGCGCTGCCATGCAACGAACGTGCCCGCGAGGAGAACGTGCCCGTGAGGGGCGTTCACCTGCAGTGATTTCCGACTTCCGCTGTCATATTCCTTCAGGACGCCGGGGAGCGCACTCCCCGGCGTTTTCTGTTGCTTTTCATCACGAAAACGGCGATACTTTTCGGTGGCCTGTGCAGCCACTTCACTCCATATTCGACTGGGTATCCATGCATTTCTTGCGAACAGCATTCTTCATCCTGCTGCTGCTGGCTGTCGCCGTGGAATACGGACATGCGCAGTATCGCAGCGGATTCGCTCCATCCGCTCCACCCAGCGTCCTTCATCCGGCCCCGAGCCGCTGGTGGATCGGACCGCAGCTCGGTGCGGGGCTCAACTCGCAGCGCGGTGACTTCATCACGGATTTCTGCGACTGCCCGTTTGAAGACGGCTCCGGAGTCGGTTTTTCGGCCGGAGTCGAGCTGGGCCATTTCCTCTCGGACAAATTCGCGGTGGCGCTCAAGGCCGTGCATAACGATTTTCGTGCCGACTATTCCTATAGCGTCATCCTGCCGGCCTATGTAGTCGATGAGGAGGGAAACTCGGAACTGCTCGATGTCGAGCACATACGTAGCAATACTGTCGTCCTCTCCTACCTGATGCTGAATCCGGTTCTGCAGTTCTTTCCCTTCGGCGGCCTGTATGTTTCCGTGGGTCCGGGCCTCGGTATCAACACGACGGCCACACAGGAATATGCGCTCGAGTTTTCCGACGAGTTCCTGATCTTCGTGGGCGATCCCGAGAGGCGCGTCATTGAGCGCGACAGCGGTGAACTCCCGGACGCAAACGGATTTCGCGCGGATCTGCGCGTGGGTGCCGGATATAACATCCGGCTGGCGCGGAGTATTGTATTCGCACCTGAAGTCTCTTACGTATATCCCCTTACCCGGATCGGCGAGGATGACAACTGGTTCGCCGAATCCATTCATCTCATCGGCGTGTTCAAATTCGATTTATAGGTGCACATGACTACCGGAATACAGTATCGCAGGTGGCGCATGCCCGTGGCAGCATCCCTGCTTCTTCTTTTTGCCGTTGCCTGCGGCGGACTGTCGCCAGAGAGCGTCATTGATCATGACGGCGTGGTGGCAGAAAATCTGGGCGCGGAGGTCAATTCTTCCCATGAAGACTATGCCATGGTGCTCTATCGTGACCGACTGCTGTTCACGTCAGACCGTCCGACCGTGGAAGGGTACATCCAGGGTGATGATTTCTGGTTTACAGACAGGGAATATCGCACGTGGACAAAATCCCTGAATTACGGCGGAAAGATCAACACCGGTCGCGATGAAGGCGCCCCGTTTATCACCAGTGACGGCGAGTGGATTTATTTCGTGCAGTGTGATACGGAAGACGGGCTCGGCGACTGCGATATCTACGCAGCCCGCATGGATTACAACGGCAAATGGCAGGAAATCCGCAATCTCGGCGAGGGCGTGAATTCGAAATTCTGGGATTCCCAACCCTTCGTTTCCCCGGACGGCGAATTCCTGTATTTCGCCTCGGATCGTCCCGGCGGGGAAGGAGGAACGGATATCTGGCGATGCCGGATGCTGCGAAACGGCCGCTGGGGAAGAGCGCAAAACCTCGGTTCGGAAATCAACACCGGCGGCGATGAAAAGGCGCCAACCGTAGCACCAAACGGTGAGGATCTGTATTTCAGCAGTACCGGCCATCCCGGCATGGGCGGACACGACCTGTTTCGCTCCACGGTGCTTCGGCGCAACAAGTGGACACCCGCCGTCAATATCGGCAGACCGTTCAACTCGCGCGAGGACGATATGTTCTTCCGCCTGTCTCCGCGGGAAGATACGGTCTTTGTCGCCTCCTCACGCGGCGGCGGACAGGGGGAACTGGATATCTACGCTGTCTGGCCGAATCCCTACAAAGACAGCACACGCTACATCTACTGGGTGCGCGGCGTCGTGTACGACACGCTCTCCGAAATGGGCATCGCCAGGGCGCGCATCCGTGTCGAACCCGCGGAGGCCTCACCGTTTACCGTCACCGCCAATGTCAACGGAAGGTTTGAATTCCGCACCGATCTCGACAGAAGTTACCGCATGACTGCAAGTGCGGAGGGATATGAGGGCGCCACCGTGGATTTCACCGTCCCGGATTTCCTCTACTACAATGAATTTCGCAAGAGCATTGGGCTCGCCCCGCTGACGGTGCCACGCGATGCGGAAGGAGAGGTTGTGAGTGACACCGTCCCGCCGGATCTCACCGTGGCCTATTTCGAGTTCGACCGCTCCGAAGTGCTGCCGGAGTACCGCAGCCAGCTTCGGGATCTGTACGCAGAAATGATTCAGCCACTTCTTGATGCGGGAGTCACGGTTACCGTGACACTCGACGCGCATACGGATGACCGCGGATCCGAGGAGTACAACTATCAGCTCTCCCGCCGTCGCGGTATGGCAGTCAGCAGGGTATTGCGGGATCTCGGTGTGCCACTCGATGCCATACGCGTCAACGCGTACGGGGAAACGCGTCCCGCGGTACCGAGTCGCGACGAAGAGGCCTGGTCGAAGAACAGGCGGGTCGAAGTGCGGATCCGATCGGCGGAATAATCCGGCGCGTGCTGACAGAATGGTGCGTCGCACGTCCTTTCGCCTTGACAGGAAATGACAAAATCGTGAGATTTTCATGTAACGAATCCATCTCCGTTTTGTCATATATTGTGTGAGACGCCTCCATCACACAGCGAAAGGACGCGCGGTCGTATGAATGCAGGAAACACACTGGCGATCCGGGGAGTAACATCCCCCGAGGGCGGCGACTTCACATTGAAGGCCGGTCTCCTCGCGATCGTGTTCCTGCTGTGCGCATCCGTCCCCGTGCACGCGCAGTATCAGCTCGTCACGGGCGCACCGCTGCTCGATTCCTATCCCACCATCGAAATTCCCTTTGAAGTGCTCGACAACACAGCCGCGGTCGACTCGCTCACGGCGTCTGATTTCATGGTCTTCGAAGACGGTGTGCGGATGCTGCCGCTGGAAATCGAATGCGGCGACATGCAAATCGCTTCCAAGATCTATTTTTATTTTCTGATCGACGTCAGTTACAGTATGGGATTCATGGAGGATACCACGCTCTATGATCCCGACAGCGTGAAATGGCGAACGGCAAAGCAGGTGTTCATCGATGCCTTCTCCAGGCTGCGGCCGCAGGATGAGGGCGCGCTAGGAAGTTTTGCCTACACTTTTCGCCAGGAGCAGCCGTTCACATCGGATACACGCAAACTTGTGGATGCCGCGTCGGGGATGGAACTGCGCAGCGGAACGTCGATTTATGATGCGATCGAGATCGCATCCGCGCTTTCCGCGGAGAAGCAGGGGAAGAAGGTCATCGTCCTGCTCACCGACGGAGTCGACAACGGATCACGGCTGACACGCGAACAGGCGATCTCCCTGGCGTGGAGGCGCGGTGTACCCGTCTATCCCATCGGACTCGGGTTCTACAAGGATCCCGACCAGCCGTGGCGGGTGGATGAAGATACCCTCCGCCGCATTGCCGAGGGGACGGGAGGAAAAGCGTTTTTTGCGCCGACCAGCGAAGATCTGTCTCAGATTTTCAGCGATATCATCGAGAGCATATACTCGATCGGCTGCGTGCTGCGCTACGTGACCCCCGACACCTGCAGGGACGGCGCGCAGCGCAGCGTTGAAATCCAGGCGGATATCGAAGGGATGCTGCTCACGGAGCGTGTCGCGTACCGTCTTCCTGACCTGCGCTCCCGTCTTTTACTGTCGCTGCAATTGCCTTCCGAAGCGCTGCAGGCGGGACGGCGGTACAGTATTCCTGTCATCGCCGATGGAGAGGTGCGTCCGGGAGAGCCCATGTCGTTCAGTGCTGAACTGCGGTATGATCCTGATCTGATCACAGTGCTTGGCACAGCGACTTCTGCCTCGGTACTCGATGGCGACATGATTGACATTGAAATTCTTCAGCCCGGCGTCGTTCGGATCTCGGCCGCTGATATTCTACCGCGGCGCGGCATCCCGTATGATTCGGACGAGTTGTTCTCGCTTGACGTCGAGGTTGCGTCCCGTTCCTCGGTCGCGGCACTTCGTTTTGCGTTCGAGGTGACATACGCCCGTCAGGTCTGCCAGATGATCGCCACCGCCACAACCGCGGAGACGATGGTGCATGCCTGTCCCACGAGTGTCGTACTCGGCTTTGATACGACGATCGTTGCGATACCCGGACAGAAGGTTGAAGTGCCCATTCTCCTTGAATCGCCGATTGATTTCAACCAGTCTCTCGAGTACAGCATTCACGTTGATTACGATGCGTCGTTGTTCACGTATGACGGGTTTTCCACTGCCGGCAGCATTTCGCAGGATCTCGATGTTTCGGTATTTCCCCTTCGTGGAGCGCTGGAAATCCGGGCCGGGGAAGGGCTGCCGGACGACACGTCCGGCGTGCTGCTCTACCTCTCATTTGTCACCGCGATGCAAAAGGTTGGTCAGCCGGTGGCGTTCCAGCTGCGCAGCGCTTTCATGAGGCAGCGCGGTATAGGCATCATCGCATCCGATTGCGTGCCGGATATTACGCTTGTCGGTCACCGTCTCTACACCGATGGCCTGTGCGTCCCCCTGCTGCGCCGCAGACCTGGTCTGCAGCTCTCACAGAACAGCCCGAACCCCGTTTCCGCTGACGGCGGACAGACGACCTTTGAATTCACCGTGACGGGAGAGGCGCCGGCGAGAATGGAGATTATCGATGAATTCGGACGCCGGTGCGCGCTTCTCGTGGACGGTTTCCTGCCGAAAGGCCGTCATTCGGCTGTCTGGAGACCGGACAATCTTCCAAGCGGTGTGTATCTCTGCGTTCTGAGGGAAGGAAATGAAATTCGCACCAGAAAGGTGTTGCTTGCCAGATGAAACGTTTGTTCCGATTTCTGATCACCGCGGTCATCGGTGTCTTTGTCCCGCTCTCCCTCGTCGCGCAGGGAAACAGCATCACTGTGAAGATCAATGAGATTGACCTGTCACAGTTTCCATCGGTGCTTCTTCGTCTGCATATCAGCAAGCCGCTCAACAGCAGTCTGAACGTTGATGCATCGAATGCGCGCCTCAGCGAAAACGGTGTTCTGCAGCAGGTCGAGTTTCTCGACTGTCCGCAGGACAGCAGCATCCGGCTCTCACTGGCGATCCTGCTCGATCGCTCCGGCAGCATGACGCGTGACCGTTTCAACCGGTATGATCCTGACAGCACAAAGATCCGCGCGGCGAAATCCGCCATCGGCGCGTTTCTCGACCTGCTGGGTGACAGGGATGAAGCCGCCATCTTCAGTTTCACCACGGGAACGATCATTCCCATTCAGGTCTTTCGGGTTGAGCATGACTTCAGCACCGATATTGAATCATTGAAGGGCTCCCTGGCCTCCATTTCAGCGGAGGGAGGAACACGGCTGTGGGAATCGATCATCGATGCGGTGGAGCTGCTGCGCGTTCGTCCCGGACGCAAAGCACTGATCGTCGTGACAGACGGCCGCAATCAATTCGGCGGCGGCTTTCGCAGCCGCGCGATTCAGAACGCGATTGACGAGGGAATCCCCGTTTATCCGATTGGACTCGGTGATGACATCGACATCGGCGAACTGTCCGCTCTCGCCGCAGCGACAGGGGGGCGGTTCTATCCCGCCCCGGATGCAAACGACTTGCAGGCAATTTTCAATCAGCTGGGAAGTGAACTCATCACGGATGACTGCGTGCTTCGCTATACCTCTTCGAATCCCTGTCTCGACGGCAGCCGCCGGGATATTCAGCTGACCGTGACGGGATCGGGCTTTTTCGGCGAAGATGACAGCTCGTATGTCGTCGAGCGCAGGCTCAATCCCGTGACGCTCTTTGTTGAACAGGGTGTGGATGTGGTCTCGGGTGATACGGCAGTCATCCCGGTGAGCGTACTGGAGCAATTCTCGACTTCTCAGCCGATAAGTTACATGACGACAGTTACTTACGATCCATCCTTCATGCGCTTTCTGGGGGTCCTTACTGTGGGAACCATGTCGGACGGACAGCAGGTGGAAGTTTTCGAGGATACTCCAGGGACGCTGCGCATTCAGCTGATGAGTTTTCTTCCGGCGCTGCCGACCGGCCATCTCTTCGAGCTTCAGTTCGAGACGCT
Source organism: uncultured Ignavibacteria bacterium (assembly GCA_913061095.1). Taxonomy (GTDB): domain Bacteria; phylum Bacteroidota; class Ignavibacteria; order SZUA-365; family SZUA-365; genus BM516. The sequence continues at coordinate 289,998 of CAJXVM010000001.1, read as the reverse complement.
CCCGCGGGCAGCAGACAGCACTGCCTTGATCGGTATTGCAGATGGGGCCGTCATCGGGCTCTGTCCGTTTGAAATGAGCATGCAGGGGGGAATGATCGGTATTCGCGCCTGTGAGGAATCGTTCACGCTCGGTGCCGGTGAAACCCTTGTCAGCGGCGACCAGCAGGAAGTCAGCGTTCCCCTGCTTCTCGAACCCGCCCCGGAGAGCGGACGGCGGTTCAATATGCAGTGGACTCTCGATGTCACCGATCCGGCGCTGGAATATGTCGATGCAGAAGCGGAGGGGACGATTGCAGAGAACGCGAATGTCCTTATTCAAAGGGAGCAGGACCGGATAGAGTTTTCCCTCGATTCACCTGCGGCACTGGACAGGGACACGCTTCTTATTCTGAGATTCCGAACCTTTGCCGACAGGCAGCCAAAAGAATACCCGCTTGATTTCGCGGTTCAAAAGATTGTGACAGGGTGCCGCATCGATTTCGATGTCAATCCTCCCGTGATCATGGTCGACGGGATCTGCCAGCCGATTCTTCGCAGGAGGGCCCAGGAACCACAACTGCTGAATTTCCCCAATCCGGCCCGGGGGCGAACAACGCTTTCGTTCTCGCCGGAACGTGACGGTCAGGTGGAACTGCTGCTGCTCGACGGCAGCGGGCGAATTGTGCGGACGTTGCTGAACGCACATTTGCATGCGGGCAGCTATGAGCAGCAGATTGATGTCTCGTCTCTTCCAGCCGGCGAATATCTCGCGGTGCTTCGGCTTCGGGATCAGACGGTGGTTCGACGCCTGCTGGTGCTGCAGTAAATCCTGTCTGAGCGTGTAGGGTTTATTTTTTCGCCCATTCGATGAGGTGCTGCGCGACCCCCTCCTCACCCAGCTGCGGCGTATCGTAGCATCCTGCCGCATCGCGCTGACGGAGCGCCTCATAGAGTGATACCGCCGCCGCAACCGATACGTTCAGACTTTCAACCATGCCCATCATCGGAATGTAGTAAATGCCATCAGCCCGCTCGCAGGCCTCGGGCGAAACGCCGCGATGTTCGTTGCCGAGAATCACCGCGGTCTTTCGAGTGAAGTCGATATCGTGCAGCTGAATGGAATGTTCGGTCAGGTGGGAGGCATAGACGTGAAATCCCCGTGAACGCAGATCCGCAAAGCACTCGTCGACATCATGGAAACGGCGAAATTCCAGCCATTTCCTGGCGCTCGCGGAACTCTGCTTTCCATGCCGGCTCAGGTTGGGAGCGGATTCGATCGTGTAGAGCAGATAAACCGTGTGAATCCCGACGGCATCGGCGGAACGGAGAATGGCGCTGACATTGTGAGGATCCCAGATGTTTTCAAGCACAATCGTCAGATCGGTCTGGCGCCGGCGCAGCGCTGCCTCGAATCGTGCGCGTCTGCGCTCGGTGATGGTATGGATGGTGTGCTTCGGCATCGGGAAATGTGCGGATGCGGTCGCTGCCGCAGGGACGAAAAAGGCCATCTGCGAGGATGGCCTTGTAGCGGGTGACGGACTCGAACCGCCGACACGTGGATTATGATTCCACTGCTCTACCGACTGAGCTAACCCGCCGATTCAGAGACAACAAATTTAGGCCTGAACGCATTGAAATGCAAGTGATCACCGTGTCCTGAATCATGTAACATCTTGGACACCCCTGTGTTATATTTTCATCCGGGACGCTCGCTCTGGTCGTCGTCCGCCGTTCTCTCCACAAGCGCTCCTGCATGCATGATGAAACGATTCCTTTCCCGCACTTCCATTCGGCTCCTGCTTGCAGTACTTTTCGTCCTGCCGGTATTTCCTTTCTCCGCAGCCGCGCAGCCGGATCTGAACTTTAAACGCATCCGGCTCGACTGGCCCATGGTCGAAGTGTACCTGTCGGTGGGATGCAACGGTATCAAGAATTATTTTCTGACGCGATCCGACATCGTGATCAGGGAGGACGGCAGGGAAATCGATGATTTCGGGATCTCCTGTCCCGATCCGAGTTCACGCTGTCCGATCTCGGTTGGCCTCGTCTTCGATGCGAGTGACAGCATGGTCGGGGAGGGGAACGTCGGCGCGAAGGACGGGGGCTACAATTTCGTGCGCCAGATGGACGGCACAATAGACGAGGGCTGCGTCGTCTTTTTCAACTATACCGTGACCGTGCATCAGCAGATGACCAGCGACACGGCAAAGCTTCGACGTGCAATTTCCCGGCTGCCGGCGATAGGATCCACGGCGCTGTGGGATGGAACATACATGGGATTGATGCTCACGCAGACGCAGGGCAGCAACACCTGTCGCGCCGTGATCGTCCTTACGGACGGGGAGGACAATTCGTCGAGACGCAATCTCGAGGAAGTTATCGCGTATGCTGTCGAGCACAATATCCGTGTCTTTCCAATCGGTTACGGAAGCGATGTGCGCGAGGATCAGTTGAAATATCTGGCCCAGATCACGGGTGGGAAATATTATCATACGCCGGACGCATCCGCGCTCGCGGGCATCTATCGCGAGATTTCGACGATCATGTATGAATTCTTCCAGGAATGTGTCATTACATACGAACCGCGCTGTGCTGATGGTGCGCGCCATGACGTCGAACTCGGCATCCCGGATCTCTGCGGCGGAAGCGCCTGGAGCACGCGTACGTATACCGCTCCGATGGATTCTTCAACGTTTTCGAGACGGTTCTTCTCCGTGGGCAGCGCACGTGTCTCCGGCGGCGCTCCCGTGAAAATCCCCATAACGCTTGAATCGCCGTACCTGCGTGAGAATCTGTATCCCCTTACGATTGATCTCGCGTTTGATCGCCGCTGGCTGAAACTCGACCGCATCGAAACTCCTCCCGGGACGCTTCTCGAGAACATCGACGTGCATATGGCGGATCTCGAAGGGGGCGGACGCATCCGCACGACGGAGGCGCGTGTGGTGAACGGCAGCGGTATCCTTTGTTATGCCGTGCTGCAGTCGACGGTGATGGACACTTCGCGGAACGTTGAAATCACGGTCGATTCCGCAGCGTTTACAAAGGGATGCATCGATCCGGTATTCACGGACGGCATGGTGGAAATCACTCCCAGTGCGCCCGGTGTCTCCTGTGTGGCGGACGCGCCGGACTCACTTATCTGGGATGGGGGCGGACAGCACTATCTACCGGAGCCATTCGAACTGCGCATGGTCCTTCAAAATCGCGGGACGCGGATCGCACGTGACGGATACGTTCGCCTCGACATCGACACGCGTTATTTCGAACCGGTCGAGCCCGGCGGATTTGAGCAATCCATCGGTGACATCGCGCTCAACGAAACGCGGGAGGTGCGCTGGAAACTGCGCGCAAAAGCCCAGGGTGCGGTAGCATCCGCGGAGGCCTGCCTGCGGGCGGGATTCAGCAATCATGCCGATGTCGTCTGCTGCAGGGAAATCCGCATTCCGACCGCGGGCATGATGCTCTCCTGCGACATGGAGTTTCCAGACATCCGCTACGATACGCAGACAGAATCCTTTGTGCCCAATCCCTGCGATCTGCTGGTGCAGGTGCGTAATGTCGGTCAGGTCGTGAGCGATTCGGTGACCGCGCTCGTCCAGCTCCCGCAGGGACTGTACATCGAGAGCGGTCAGGTATATGAGAAGGCGGTGCAGCCTGGAGTGCTTCAGCCGAACGAGGCAGGCGACGTGACCTGGAAGCTTCGCATCGTGTCATCCATGGGCGGCGACAGGCTGCCCGTCCGCGTGCAGATGCGAAGCGGCGGAAGCACGATCGGCTTCTGTTACGACACCCTGACGCTGCCCTTACTCCCGGCGGGGTTCACCACTGACATTACCCCGCTCGGGAGCACCACATTCTGTGAAGGCGACAGTGTCGTCCTCGATGCGGGTGAGGGATACATTGCCTATCGGTGGAGCACTGGGCAGACATCCCGAACGATTACAGTACATTCCTCCGGTACGTATTTCGTTACCGTGATGAACCACGAAGGCCGAATCGGACGCTCCGGGAATATCGACGTCGAGGTGCACGTGCGTCCGCCGATGCCGGACATCACCCGTGAGCGGAACACGCTGTACACAACCGCACTGCCGCCGCTGCAATGGTATCGTGACGGGATGCCGATTCCCGGTGCCAATTCGCCGCAGCTCGATATCACCGAACCGGGAACGTACACGGTGGAAACCTGGGTCAGCGAACAGTGCCGTGTCATGTCGCAGGAGTTTCCCGTGACGGTCGTCGGTGTGCACGCCGCGCCACTGCCCGCGATCGACGCATGGACGGTATATCCGGAGCCCGCGGCCGGGGAGGTCACGGTACGTATCGAACTGCGCAGGCGTGGAACCGCGGTCATGCGGATCATGAATATGCTCGGGCAGATTGTCATGCGCGAAGATTTGAACCTCCGGCCCGGCATCAATACATTTCACTATGACCTGTCCGGGCTCCGGCGCGGTGTCTATCTCATTCGCCTTCGCTCCGGGGATCAGACGTTGATCAGAAAGCTTGTCCGGCAATAATCAATGGAGATACTTTATGAACATCATTTCGAGATACAGCATTGCGGTGATCATGTTTTTCTCCGTATCCGCTCCTGCTCTCGGGCAGCAATGGTCGGTCATTACCGCGGGTGGTGAATTTTCTCTCGCAGTGCTTTCCGACGGAACGCTCTGGGGCTGCGGGTACAACGGGAACGGGCAGCTCGGAACCGGCGATACGGATCCGCGGGAGACCTTCAGCCGGCTGACCGACGACACCGACTGGGCGGATGTCGAAGCCGGGGGATTTCATACGCTCGCTCTCAAGCGTGACGGCTCACTGTGGTCTTTCGGTCTCAATGGCCGCGGGCAGCTCGGGCACGGTGATACCGATGACCGTCTTATTCCAACACAAATCGGAGAGGAGACCGACTGGATCTCAATCGATGCGGGGTATGCCACTTCGTACGCCATCAGAAGCGACGGATCGCTCTGGGCGTGGGGATATAATCCGTATGGTCAGGTGGGAAACGGAGAGAGTGGCAACCAGCTCAGAGAGCCGGTCAGGGTGCTGGGGGATCATGAGTGGGCGATGGTGAGCGCAGGCGGTGTACACGTGCTCGCGGTTACGCGTGAAGGACATCTGTACAGCTGGGGTGGCGGACCAAACGGTCAGCTCGGGCAGGGAGCGGAAGTGCAGTTCCTTGCGGAGCCGGGACTTGTGGACAGCACGCGCGAATGGATTTCGATTTCGGCCGGCTTCGAATTCTCCACCGGCGTCACCGCGGACGGGAAGCTCTGGAGCTGGGGATTCAACGGGAACGGTCAGCTCGGGCAGGGCGATTATTTTCAACGGACCGAACCGATGGAAATCACTGCTGTGTCCGAAGTCTGGAAGGATTGCGAAGCGGGCTCTTCCTTCGTGTATGCCACGACAGATGAGAATGCGATGTATGCGTGGGGAGCCAATATTCACGGCCAGCTCGGATTCAATGATGCCGCGGAACGTCGCATTCCTGAAAAAGTCCCATCCGAAATCCCCTGGAGTGACATCGCCGCGGCGGAGGGGATTATCTCCAACCAGTTGATATTCGGGCATCACGCGTTTGCGCTGCATCAGGACCGGCAGGTGATCTGCGTCGCCGGTGCGAATTACGGGTATCAGATCGGTCTTCCGGAACCCGAGCCCTCGGTTGTCTTCAACTGCTCCATCGGCGATCTGACGCTTGATGTCGATGCGCCCGCATTCCAGCCGCAGACCCTGGATTTGTACGCATATCCCAATCCTGCACAGGATCACCTTGTCGTCCGACTCGAGGATCACACGGGAAGCGGTCACGAAGTGCGCGATGCTATCCTCTGTGATATGCTTGGACGCCGCCACGAAGTCTCGTATTTCTCGGATAACGGACAGCTTCTGCTCGACGTCGCATCCCTGCCGCGCGGACAGTATTTCCTGCGCGTCATGACGGAACGTGGTGAACTCAGTACGGAACGTATTGTCCTGCGATGAAAGCTTGCTGATGCGTTCCCGGACGCAGGTGTGCACCTTTCATCCGGGTGCTGATAAAAAAATCCCCGTCCCACCGCATTGCGGAGGGACGGGGATGTTCGTAGAAGGGAGAAGCGGTGTTTACTTCACAAGGCTCATTTTGCGAACCTGGCTGAAATCTCCTGCCGTCATGCGGTAGAAGTACGTTCCGCTTTCGAGGTTTGCCGCGTCGAGGGTCACCTGGTAGGTGCCTGGATTCTGGTAACGCTCGACCACCGTCCCGACTTCGTTGCCGAGCATGTCATAGATCTTGACCGTCACGTACTCAGATGACGTGATGGAATAGGTGATCGTTGTACTCGGGTTGAAGGGATTCGGGTAGTTCTGACTGAGCGTGTAACCGGTCGGCGCTTTGTCAAGCTGAGCGACAGAAACGACAACAGGTCCGCCTGCATCGTAATCCCACGCATCGTAGAAATTGGGATTCATCGATCCCCACTGGGTGCGGATCGTGACCTCGTCCTGCGAGTCGTCGATGTTGGCGAGATGGTTGTTGCCGAATCCGCCTTCACCACCCTCGTTGTCGCCGCCGTTGATGCCGAACTTGTACTCCTGACCCACGAAGCGCTTTGAGCCCGTGCTGTCGGGAGCGTACATCATCTGTACGGTGTAGATGGTGTCGCCGGCCACGGCGTCGCCGCCGGTACCGTCGTCGACCATCTGTTTCGAGAGCGTCTCACGGAGCGTCAGACCCCAGGTCGTCCAGTCACCGGTCGCAGGACCGTTCATCCAGACGCCGCTGTTCACGATGAAATCCGTCGTAGTAACATGTTCGTTACCCTGGATGTCGCGCAGCGTGTCACCGGCGAGCACCTGGTAGAATGCCGGACGAAGGTCCAGCTCCCAGGTTACAGTCACCGGTCGTGCGAGGACGCTGGTGTTGCGGAATATCGGCATGCGATTCGCGCTGGTCTGGCTGTCTTCGATATCCATGACGTCAACCACGTCATCCTCCGGCACGAAGATGCGCCGCTCGGCCAGCGAGACTTCTCCGTCCCAGTCGAAATTGTAGTAGGTCTCACGGATGTCCTGGCCTTCCTTGACCACGTAGTACTGGTAGAAGATCTGGCTGCCCTTGTTGAGCACCAGGGTCTCCGATCCGACATACGTGTTCGTGAAGCCCTGCTGGGTGAGGATAGTGCGCGTGGGGCTCTCATCGCTGAGATTGCGCGCCGTGCCGTTCCAGCCGGTCTGCACCAGGATCGTATCGCCGGTGGCGAAGCCGCGCTCCTGGATGGCCTTGCTCATGTCAACAGTGTAGTTGACCGTCACGGTGTCGGCGCCCACGAACGGTACCGGACGGACGTTCTCGAACCAGACCCAGTGCAGCGTGGTGTCGGCCTTGCCGATGGGGATCGGGAACGAGCGGTTGTCGATTTGCTCCCAGCGCGACGGATCGGCGGTGGGATCGTCGGAATCCACGATCACGAATTTGTACTCGATGGACTGTGCTTCCGAGACGGAATCGCGCGGGATGAGCACGAGGCCGGAGTAAAAGTTGCCGGCCGCGTACTGCTGGCTGCCGCCGTTGCCGTGCGGCTGCTCCTGCTCGAGGAAGAGTGTATTGCCCCAGCTCAGATTTCCGAGGAACCCGGGAGAGGCCGCGCCGCGGATACCGACTTTCTGGGATGCGGCGTTGAATCCCTGCCATCCCTGCATGTTGACGCGCACCCAGACTGCGATGCTGTCCTGCTGCAGCGGCCAGGGACGCCAGTACTGTTCCTGGCGGTCAGGAGAGCCGTTGACGAACTGTACGGGAAGTGTGGTTTCGCCACTTGTGGTCTGCAACACGCGGTTGCCGTCCGGATCGATGTCATTCTCCCAGCCCTTGTTCGCGTTGTCGCCCTCGGCGTCAACCGCATTGGTAAAGAACTTGTAGTTGACAGTCGTGTTGGCGGGGAACTCGACGGTAGCCGCCCAGTAGTCACCGCCGATGTTGGTAAGTGTCACGCCGGTCTGGTTGTCCCAGGTCAGCGGTGCCGTGTCGCCACGCACCTGTACGACGGCCTGGTCGGGCCATAGCGTGTCAGGCACACTCGCCGTGTTGGCGATGATCGTCACCTTCGCGACCTGCGGACGCGGAGCAACGGCATCGTAATCCCACGCATCGTAGAAGTTGGGATTCATCGATCCCCACTGGGTGCGGATCGTGACTTCGTCCTGCGAGTCATCGATGTTGGCGAGATGGTTGTTGCCGAATCCGCCTTCACCGCCCTCGTTGTCACCACCGTTGATGCCGAACTTGTACTCCTGTCCCACGAAGCGCTTTGAGCCCGTGCTGTCGGGAGCGTACATGAGCTGCACGGTGTAGATGGAGTCGCCGGCCACGGCGTCGCCGCCCGTACCGTCGTCGACCATCTGTTTGGAGAGCGTCTCACGGAGCGTCAGACCCCAGGTCGTCCAGTCACCGGTCGCAGGACCGTTCATCCATACGCCATTGTTGAAAATGAACTCGGGGGTCGTGACGTTCTCATTGCCCTGGATGTCGCGCAGTGTGTCACCGGCGAGTACCTGGTAAACGGCCGGACGGATATCCAGCTCCCAGGTCACCGTCACCGGACGCGCGAGAACGCTGGTGTTGCGGAACACCGGCATGCGGTTTGCACTCGTCTGGCTGTCCTCGGTATCCATGATATCAACCACGTCGTCTTCCGGTACGAAGATGCGGCGCTCGGCGAGCGAGACCTCTCCGTCCCAGTCGAAATTGTAATAGGTCTCACGGATATCCTGGCCTTCCTTCACCACGTAGTACTGATAGAAGATCTGGCTGCCTTTGTTGAGCACCAGCGTCTCCGATCCGACGTATGTGTTCGTGAAGCCCTGCTGCGTCAGGATGGTGCGCGTGGGACTCTCATCACTGAGGTTGCGCGCCGTGCCGTTCCAGCCGGTCTGCACGAGAATAGTATCGCCGGTGGCGAAGCCGCGCTCCTGAATGGCCTTGCTCATGTCAACGGTGTAGTTGACCGTGACGGTGTCGGCCCCGACGAAGGGTACCGGCCGGACGTTCTGGAACCATGCCCAGTGCAGCGTGGTGTCCGCCTTGCCGATGGGGATCGGGAACGAACGGTTGTCGATCTGCTCCCAGTGCGCCGGGTCGGCGGTGGGATCATCCGAATCCATGATTACGAATTTGTATTCGATGTTCTGTGCTTCCGAGACGGAGTCGCGCGGAATGAGCACGAGGCCGGAGTAGAAGTTGCCTGCCGCGTACTGCTGGCTGCCGCCGTTTCCGTGCGGCTGCTCCTGCTCGAGGAAGAGCGTGTTTCCCCAGCTCAGGTTGCCCAGGAAACCGGGGGAGGCTGCGCCGCGGATACCGACTTTCTGCGCTGCCGGGTTGAAGCCCTGCCATCCCTGCATGTTGACGCGCACCCAGACGGCGATGCTGTCCTGTTGCGGCGGCCAGGGACGCCAGTACTGCTCCTGCTGATCCGGAGAACCGTTGACGAACTGCAGCGGCAATGTGGTATCGGCATCGGATGTCTCAAGCACACGATCGCCGGTGTTGAGAATATTGTTCTCCCAACCCTTGTTCGCGTTGTCGCCTTCGGCGTCAACAGCATTGGTGAAGAATTTGAATTTGATTGTTGCATTGGCGGGGAACTCGACGGTGGCCGCCCAGTAATCGCCGCCGATGTTGGTCATCGTCACGCCGGTCTGGTTGTCCCAGGTCAGCGGTGCCGTGTCGCCACGTACCTGTAAGACGGCCTGGTCGGGCCACAGGGTGTCAGGTACGGTCGCCGTATTGGCGATGATTGTAACATTCACGTTCTGCGCGAATGCAGAAACGCTGAACATCAACATCATCACCATGGCGAGCGCAAGGTTGCCTTTTCTCATAGACAGAACCTCCAGAAAGTTAAAATGTTGAAATACAAACGAACCACTGAAAAAAGAAGTTCATTTACGATGTATTCTTAATACGGGGAAGAGGGTTGCATGCATGTTTCTGCAATGATCTTGATGTCAAAAATCGACGGAGAATGTGATTGTATTCACACCATCGAACAGTCCGAATTCCTGGTACGTATAGTCAATCGCGGCCGCGGTCGTACCAAACAGGGGATAATAGAGACCCACACCGGCGGTCAGTCCTTCCTGTGATTCCGTGAGGAAGAGTGCCTTATACCCGGCGCGGATGAAAAACATTTCCCGGTAACCGAATTCACCACCGATGTTGACGTGTTCGTTGTTGTCGTTCGGTCGCACGGCATCGGCGGAAACGGTGAAGCGCATCAGCTCGCCCCTGAGCATGTCATAGGAAATACCCGCGCGGAAAAACAGGGGCAGCTCCCATGAATCAGTTTTCAGATCGGCAACGATGGTTTCATTGTTTCCGCTGTTTTCGGGATCGAGATCAATCCGGCGTGTCAGATCCTTCCCGTCGAGCCGCATGTCCCCGCCGAAATTCGACAGGACGGCCCCAAGACGGAGCCCGTCGAACGGCGTGGTGAAAATCAGTCCCACGTCGAAGGCAATGGTCGATGCGCTCTCGTTCCAGATCTGCTGCGTGATGTATTTGAACGATCCGCCGATCGAAAAGCGATCGGTCAGGTTGCGCGAGTATGTAAGGGTGAACGCGAGGTCCTGGGCTGTCCATCGTGCACCGGTGCCTTCCGGCATGGTCACGGTGCGCACTTCTTCCTCACCGTAATCGAGCTGCGTCAGGCTGATGCCGATTGCGTCACTCGGTGTAAGGGCGAGGGACAATCCGACCCAGTTCAGATCGGTGTCGACAAGCCAGCCGGTATGCGATGCCATCACCTGGGAATGTCCCATGCGCGCCATGGCGCCGGGATTCCAGTACATCGACGACGCATCGTCGCCCATCGCGACATAGGCGCTGCCCATCGCCACGGCACGGGGACCTACGCCGATGCCGAGGAACTGTGCCGCGGTCGTGCCGACTTTGCTCTGCGCCTGCGCCGCGAACGGAAGGGCGGCGAGAAGCAGTCCGGGCAGAACGAATCGTAGCAGGGTGTTCATAGGCTCTCCGTGTCTTGGCTACTTGATGATGGCGATTTTTCCGGATTTCTCACCCGCGGGGGATTCCAGCACGTAAAAGTATACGCCATAGGCGATGTCGAGATTTTCCTTGGTCTTCAGATTCCAGGTGACCGTGCCGTCGTTGATCGCACTGTCATGGCGAAGCGTGATCACATGGTCGCCGCGTGAAGTGAAAATGCTGATCTTCGAATCGGCGGGGACATGGATGAAATCAACCTTGCGTTCGCCGCGACCCGTCGTAATGCCCGGTGGAAGAGGGGATTCATGTGCCGTGGCGGACACGTAAGGATTGGGAACGACGCCCACACGGCTGAGCTCATCGCCGGCTTCCACCTCGTCCACTTCCGGTAGTGACGGGGAGAAACTGTACACATCACCGTTGCGGAAGGGCTTGGTAGTATTGAGTATGAGCAGATCACCGTCCCCGAAATCATACACCGTATCACGCGGGACACTCGGACGGTTCTCGAACGCCATGATCCAGGTAAACGTCGGATCCCCGTTTTGCTTGAGATCGAAAAATGCGACCTGATCGGTCTTCGAGAGTTTCTGATTGCGGTCGGTGTCCACAAAGATGAACGGAATGCGATGATCCTCGGTGACATTGTATACCGTGAAATTCACCGGTACTTCCGGCGACCCGAACAAAGCGGCCGATGTGTCAATGATCTCATCGGCAAAGCGGAACTCGTAATCCGAAGGATACCGTGCTCCGCGGAGCGTGTCACCCGGACCCAACAGAATGTTCGTCGTTGCAAATGTGAACAGCAGGCTCTTGCTGCCTGTGTTAAATCCCGACAGACTGTCGATCAGTCGGATCTGCCAGTCGTTCTGGAAATTGATCTGCAGCCCGTCGAAAATGTCGGAGTCCTTCGCTTCGGAGACATACGGACTGTTCCGTATGTAGGGACTGCGATATACGGGATAGTACGTGTAGAGAATTTCGAACTGCCCCGACAGACTCGTCGGCGAGGTCGGGCGAATGTCACCGCGGCGCGCGTCGATGCGGTAGCGGGATGCATTGACCGGCCCGTTCGCATCCTTGACCAGCACGTCGGCTGTGTTGATATTCTCATGCGGAAGCTTCACCGGCAGGGTGTCCAGAGCGGTGAAGACAAAGCTCTGCTGCGTCTTGTTGAGTACGGAATAGGTTGTGGTGATTTGTGCGACTTCATTGAAGTCCTCCTGATCAATGATTCCGTCATTGTCATTGTCGATGCCGTCAGACATGACATCCTGGAAGGTGACCTCGTATGTGTTCGCATCAAGTCGCATCGGATCGATCACTTCATACGCGAGCGACCCCGTGGCCACACTTTGTTCGGCGGTCAGTTCGACACCCGAAAGCGCATCCTGATATCCGGCCACCGGGGCATTCGGAACAACCACGGCAGTGTTGATGTCGAGTTCGGGTTCGCCGGTCGCGGTCAGACGGATCCGCTTGGAGTTCTCTGCGGGGAAGATATCGGTCTGCTCGTTTCCGCGATCGTAGGCGACAACGGCATAGTAGTACGTGCGGCCGTTTTCCACGTCCTGGTCCACATACGAATGTTCAAGACCCGTATTGCTGCCAAGATTGTATGAGCGGCCCGAAACGGTCTCGAAGAGAACCGGGCTCGGGCGGAAATATCCCTGGATGTCGTTGATGAGGTCGAATTGCACGAGCGGCTTGAATCCGACGACGATGCCATCGGCGTTCGTCACCGTGGCAGCGTCAATAAAGTTCGGATCGGTGGCCTTGTAGATCTTGTATCCCTCGAAATCAAATTCCTTGAGTACGGGATCGAAGGACCGCTCCGCCTTCCGGTCCCAGTACAGCGTCACTTCACCGTCACCGGGTACCACCGTCAGCGTGGGTTTGTCCGGTGCGACGGGGAAGCGGTAATTGCTGTTGTAGATTTTCTGCACTGTTTCCCTATGCTTGAGCAGGTCAGCGAGATCAGTCGTGAAGCCGCCCTCACCGCCGCCGTAAACGAGCGCGAGCGAGAAACGTTCCGTCGCGCCGGCAAGCAGAGGGAAGTAGCCGGATCCGTAGATGAAGTCACCGTCCTCGCCCCGCTGGGGACGGTTGTTGATGATGGAGCGCGGGACGTCGAAGAAACCGGGGGCCATGCGGTCCCAGAGATCGTCATCGTCCGCGAGCGTGATTTCACTGGCGGGGGTGAAGTACTGGAACGATGTCAATCCCACCTGGTCCGATTCGTCGACATCGGTCTTGTCGATGTTCGGTTCACCCGGCAGACCAGTGTCGATGCCGCCGAAATCATAGCCGGACGTGGGGCTGCCGTCGCCCTCGCCGAAATCGTTGGTTTCATCGACGCCGTCACGACCAACGTCATCGAAATCGATATTCCAGTCACGGTCGTTGTCGACCAGGTCGTCACGGCGCTCGTCAACCATCAAATCGACGGTTCCGGAGCCGGTCACATAATCCACGTAGCGGACCGGACGCAGGATGTCGATCAGCGTATTGCCCTGCGTGTCGCGCTTCAGCTGACGGTAATGCAGGTAGAAGTTTTCATCGATCACGCCGTCAAGGTCGTTATCAATGCCATCATACGCATTTGGATTGATGATGGAGTTGCCCTGGTTGTCCAGAATGACATTGCCCTCCGCGAGCCGCGTCGAGCCGGGATTGATCTCGATGTCTGCACCGCGGGTGGAAATCGTCTGTGTGCCGCTGCCGATCTCCACCGTGCTGCGTTCGAAGTTTTCATCGATGACGACAAGGGTCATTCCGGGCGTGATGAGTGTGGAATCGAAACTGTCGGATTCAAAGAGGGGAGCGGAGGATGAGAAGTCTGCGTCGTTGTCGTTGTCGATGCCGTCGAAGGGATTGCCCGGACTCTCCAGGAACGCGTATCCAACGAGGCCGACCGGTCCGACCCAGCTCGGATTCCTGCTGTTGTTGTCGGGATAATCGCCGGTGTAAGTGAGGTCCTTCTCAACGTCGAAGAAGGAGAAGTCGTCGTCATATTCACCGGGTGTGTCGTCACCTCCGGTGACACCGATATACGTTCCCACAAGCATGCCGAATACCGCGCGGTTGTAATTTGTCGTTCCGGTATTCTGGATTTCGTAGAGCCAAAAGATGTTGTCCTGCGCGAGAAACTGCGCCCATTGCAGTCCGCGTACGCGCATCTCCAGCGCAAGCCCGTTGCGTGAAGGATTCTGTGCATCCGGCTTGAATGCGACACCGAGCGTATTGTTGCCGGCGAAATTGAATCGCTCGTCGGCGTTGTCGTCCATGACGAAGAATGTTTCCTCGTCGCTGCTGGACGTCTTTCCGAAAAAACCGTTCCAGGAACCCCGCCACCCGGGATCGGTGGCGTCATTGAGTTTATCGGGCCAGAACGACGGCCAGGTTTCCGGATCGGTGAAAAGGGCGACGCCCGACTGGCTGGCGTTGAAATAGCCGGAGACCGGCTCCCACGTCCACGGAATACCGCTGGGCGATTCATCTCTGCGCGCGGTCGGACGGTCCATCGGGGCCGTGACGACACTGTGAAACGTCGTACCGTTCCACTGGACCTCAGCGCCGACGAACGGACTGACGTCCCCGAGGTAACCGTTGTTGTCGTAAATCCAGGCGCCGCGAGGACCGCCGGTGGCCGGTTGTCCGATCACGCCCCAGTTTCCGTAGACGGTTTTCACACGATTGCCTGCCATCACGTTCGATCGCCGGAATTCCCGCCCGCTCTGGGCGAGCGCCTGCGACGCGGCAAGCAGGAGTGCGCATGCGAGGATGTACCGTAGTGCTTTCATAGACGTCCGTATGGATGTATGCCGATGTCGTTTTGCCTGTCGATCAGAATTCGATGTTCAATCCGATCTCGATGCGACGCGGTTCGGAATAAAACGTCGGAATGGTGAAGTACTCTTCAATCGTGTTGACGTATTCCGGTGTGTTCTGGCCCTTTACGCGCTCGAGATCCGTCGTGTAGCCCGCGCGTCCCGTGTCGTCGAATACGCCGACCTCGTTCATCGTGTCGAAGAGGTTGAAGATGCGCATGAACAGCACAAAGTCGAGCGTACCCAGCGACAGTGTTTTGTAGAGCCGCATGTCCGCGTTCACCATACTGGGCTTGAGTTGGCTGTTTGTGATCAGGGAGGTGATGTCGATACTGCGGCGCGGCGTATAGGGCATACCGCTGCCGTACTGCAGGATGAGGCTGCCGCCATACGAGGGCCCTGCATATGATACCGATGCATTGACTGTGTGGCGCTGATCCCAGCTCAGTGGTGTGAGCTGCACCTCGGGAAGATCACCGCGCGCCGCGGCCTGCTGTGCGGCGAAGGGATCAGACGCCGTGCCACGGGCAATCTGGAATGTATAATCCATCGTTGCCGCGAGTCCACCGGCGAAGCGCTTGTTGAATGAGAACACCAGGCCGCGTGTGTATGCGAAATCACTGTTGACGACTTTGCTGTATGTCGCCGATCCGCCGAAAATCGTGATCTGCTCGGACCGCGTACCGGCCAGGTTGCGCGTATCGCGGATGTATGCCGTGATATCCAGCGAAATGTCATCTGTCAGCTGCTGCTGCAGGCCGATTTCCGCGTTGATGGTCTGTTCGGGCTCGAGGTCCGCATTGCCGACCGTCCCCTGATTGCCCGTTCCCGAACCCAGCTTGAAGAAGGGATTTGTGTACAGCAGCTCGAAGCGCGGGATCTGGAAAAAATGTCCGTATGAAAAATGCAGCACACCGCGGTCCGTGATGGGGAAGGCGGCGCCGAAGCGCGGACTGACCTGATATTTCACCGTCGCATCCCTGTACCAGTACTGCCGGCGCTCCTCGAGCGTGACGTCCGGTTCGTTCGGATCCTGTATGCCGTTGCCGTTGAGGTCGCGGAAGCGATTCTCGGGACGGATGGGATTGAAGATGTTCGGATCCGTCGGATCGTTGAGTATCTGTCCGGCGGGATCGAACACGTCGAGACGAACGCCAAGATTGATGATCAGGTCATCGAACTCCATTTTGTCCTGCACATACGCCGCGAATTCCATCGGTTCGCGCGTGTATTCATCATGGAAAATGGAACTGACGTCAAGGATGCGCGTGTCGATGAACGGGTTTCCGGTGGCAGGATCGAAATCCGACTGCGCCGCGATCGGGCGCAGAACGATATTGTTGAAGTACAGTTCATGCGAACTGACCTGCACGCCCGCTTTGACGAGATGCTGCTGCGTGATCTGGCTGGTAATATCGAACTTGCCGACCATCGTCGTCGTGTTGCGCTCGAAATGCGTCATGTCCACGCCGCCGGTGGATCCGCTGTATGGTGTGATCTGTGTCAGAAGGTTGGGATGCACGTAGCGGTCATCATAGGGGTCTTCATATACGTAGCGGCGGAAGTTTTTATCGAACAGTGAGAACCCGAGCGTATAGAATGTGTTGTCGGAGAGCAGATGTGTCAGCTGTGCGAGATGTGTTTTGCCGAGACGGTAATTCGTCGGATTGCCTTCGGGATTGTAGGTGAAGAAACGGTTGTAATCCTCGTATGTCACATCATCGTGGATGTACTGATACCACACCTTCAGATCGTTGCTGATGCGGAGATTGAGTTTCGCCTGCCCATAAAACTTTTCACTGCTGTTCATGGAGACGATCTCTCCGTTCCCGAGTCCGGATTCGGGATCCCGGCTCTCCACGAAATTTCCCGCGCTGTCGATATACGCGACGTTGGAAGGATTGTACCGCTGCTCTCCGCTGAGCCATCCTCCGAAACTGTTGTAGCGTCCGTTGAGACTGAAAAACAGGCGGTCGTTGATGATCGGTCCGCTGAGTGATGCGTCGAAGTTGGTGATGGACACCGGATTGATCTCGTCGATGCCCATGAAAATGCTGTCATTCGGGCTGAGGTAATCTCCGATGTAGCTTCCGATGCTGCCGCTGAAACTGTTGCTGCCTTCCTTGGTCGCTATGTTGACGATGCCGCTGAGCGCCTGTCCGTATTCCGCGTTGAACGCGCCGCTGACCAGCTGCAGCTCCTGCACCTGGTTCGTGTTGACTTCCACAACCGTGCCGCCGTCGTAAACGTCGGTGACCGGAACACCGTCGATCCAGTACGCCACCTCGCCCTGGCGTCCACCGCGCACGTGTCCGTCGATGTACCCTGCCTGCAGGTTCAGCACTTCGCTGACCTCCGTCACCGGGAGCGCCTCAATTTCCTCGTCGCCGACGACCGCGGTGGACGCGGTGAGATCCTTGCGGACCAGAGGACGCGTCGCCGTGATCACAACTTCCTCGTCGAGTTCGAGCACCGCCTCGCCCATCTCGATGTTGATGCGCGTCGTGAGATCGATGTTCACGCGCACATCTCTGATCGTGACCGGAGCATAGCCGATTGCGGTGGCTTTGAGTTCGTACGTCCCGGGTGGAATATTCAGAATGGTGTATTCGCCGTCGAGGTTGGTCGCGGCGCCCAGCGATGTGCCGGCAAGGATGATGTTTACACCGGGAATGCCTTCGCCCGTCTGGCCGTCGACGACCTTTCCGGCGACTTTCCCGGTGGAGCCTGCCTGCAGTGCAGCAGGCAGCAGAATGGCGAGGAGCAGGAGGGGGTGCCAACGTTTCATGATCGTGCGCACTCTGGTTGCGGAACGTGATTAGGTGATGATCGGCCGCGTCGGCGGCGGACCAGCGGTCTGGCGGATGATCAGTTCCGGCGTGAAACGCCGGTGCTGCGGGTCGAGTGTCGGATCGTCCATGCGGGCGAACAGCCGTTCCGTTGCAAGCACACCGAGTCTGCGGATCGGCTGATGCATCGTCGTCAGTCCGTAATAATGTGCGAGTTCGATATCGTCAAAGCTGACAAGCGACATGTGTTCGGGACAGTTCATCCCGGATTCCTTCAGGGCGTGCATGGCACCGAACGCCTGGATGTCGCTCGTCACAAACACTGCTGTCGGACGCTGCGCCGCCGGGAGGCGGAGCATTTCTTTCATGACCTCGTACCCAGCGTCCTTGCTGTAGCCGTCATTCTTTGATTCATGGACGGGATGAAAGATCCCGGCATTGGTCACGGCAGGATGCGCCGCGACGGCTTCGAGATATCCCTCCGCGCGTTCACGTGACGGCGCAGTGTCTCGATTGCCTGTCAGCATCGCAATGCGCTCATGGCCGAGAGACAGCAGGTATTCCGTTGCATTGCGCGCTCCGGCGATGTTCTCGACGAAGTACGAATCGAAGTGCTCGTTGAAACGATCAAGCAGGATGATCGGGAAATTCTTTTTCAGGTATTTCTGGGTGTAGTCGATGGGAAGGTCGATCGAAGCGATGAGCATGCCGTCGGAGTGTCCGGCGCGGAGGGAACGCTGAAGGTATACTTCGATCTGCCGGGGATGATTGACGCCGTAAAGAAGGAGGTCGTAGTCGTGCTCGAACAGCATATCCTGTATGCCTCCGAGCAATTCCACGAAGAAGTAGTTCGTGATGTACGGCATGATGGCCGTGATGGTGCGGCTCTTTCGTCGCGCAAGCCGTTGAGCGGACGCATTCGGCTGATACTCCAGCCGTGACGCGACCTCAAGCACATGTTTTCGCGTGGAATCGGAAACGGAAGGGTGGTTGTTCAATACTCTGGAAACGGTTCCAACGCCAACATGCGCTTCTCTGGCAATATCGTATATAGTAACGCCCAACAGATCCTCCGTGCGGGACGAATGAGCATTGAAAAGATTTTGGAAGCGTTTCCAAGTTACATGCTGGGGATTTATTTGTCAAGTCCCCGCAAACGAATTCTGAGAAAAAAATAAGGCGCGCGTGAGGAATACGTTAAATCAGGCTGAAAGCACTGTTCAGCGAATTCTCTCATGCGCGCCGATCGTCTGGATTCCATGAACTGGTTTCATGGAATGAACAAATGGAGGCTATTCGATCTCCCTTATCTTCTCCATGAATTGTGCGCGAAGATAATGTTTTGCGTCGCCGGCACGGTGAAAGTTCAGGCTGCCCTTGAAATCGGGGATGCGTGCAATCTCCTGTCTGCTCATCCACTCGTCGATTTCCCTGAGCATCGTATCAATGGTCTCGAGTCCCTCCTGGTATAGAACGGACGCGAGCTGCACGCTGCTGGCACCCGCAAGCAGAAGCTTGATGATGTCCTCCGCGTTCTTGATGCCGGTCGTGGCGGAAATATCGAACGGAACGTAGTGCGACATCAGCGCCGTCCAGCGCAGCGGGAGATGGACCTCGTCGGGATTGCTCCAGGAAAACGTGGTCTTGAGTTTGCGCTCATTGATGTCGATGTCGGGCTGGGTGAATCGGTTGAACAGCACGAGACCGTCCAGACCGCGACGGCCAAGCTCGACCGCCATGTTCGGCAGGGCGGAGAAGTACGGACCCACTTTCAGCGCGACCGGAATGTCGACCTTGCTTTTCACCGTCGAGAGAATCTGGAAATATAGATCTTCCATGTCCCTTCCGTCGACCGTCAGATCCGTCGCCGTCGTGAACACATTCAGTTCGAGCGCATCCGCGCCGGCGGCTTCAGCCTGCCTGGCGAAATCCGGCCACCATTCCGTCGAAACACAGTTGATGCTCGCGATGACCGGGATGCTGGTCTTCTCCTTTGCCTCGCGAATGAGGTCCGTATAATCCTTTGCCCCGTAGAGAAGCTCGAGATGTGCGTAGTAATAGTCGTATGCCTCGGTGTGATCGACCGTTCCCTCTTTCATGCCAAAATCCTTCTGCGCCAGCACTTCTTCGAACAGACTTTTCAGCACGACCGCGCCCGCACCGGCCTCCTCGCATTCCGTGATGCGGTCGATATTCCGCGTCAGTCCGCTGCTGGCAACGATGATCGGGTTGCGCAGCTGCAGTCCCATGTAAGTGGTCGAAAGATCTGGCATGGTGCTTCTCCGTGATAATGAACAGCGATGTCTCAGACTCGGTTAGGCCGGATCGGCCTCGATGAGAATATGACAAATCGTATGCAGTGCTGCAAACAGCGGACGGTCTTCCGGCAATTGCTTCTTCGGTGGAGCTTTCATAGTTTCGATGAGGACATGCGTATTTCACATCCGGTATATCCTCATGCAACGCACTTCCAGATTGCGGCTTCCCCAGCCACCGCCTGCTCTGCCCGCCCTGATGCTCTCAGTACTTATCCTGTCCGCCTGCGGTCCGATGGAATTGACTTCCGTGGTGGACACGCAGTACCTGATGGGGAATCGTGACCTTCCGCTGCAGAATGTGCTCGTGGTGTATGACAGCAGGGATCTCGCATTGAAGGACCGCTTTGAAACCGCCTTCATGAAATTCCTCGAGGAGAATACCGATGCAAAGGCGTTTCGCGACATCGCACTGTATTCACCGCTCAAAAAATTAAGCGACAAGGAAAAGCTCTGGGCCCTGAAGGACCAGAGTATCGATGGCGTGCTCTATATCAGCGGCGGCGGCAGCGGACGAAGCATCCGCGAATGGCTGTATCCCGAGGCTGAGATCGACACTGGCACGACTGCATGGCAGAGCGGCACGGCAAAGCTCTTTCTTCCGAAGAGCGGAGGAGTGATCTGGATCGGCAGTATCCCCGGAACACAGGGAAGCGCCGGTGAGGATCTGGAGTCACGCCGCTTCTATTCCGCCGTCACCAATGATCTGCTGCAGCAGGGTATCCTGCAGAAGCAGCGTCCGCGCAATCCCGCGCTGCCGGGCTTCAACCGATAACGCGCGTGAATGTTGTTCCTCCAAGAGAAGCGCTGTGCGTCACCGGTTTTTCCACAGCATATTCCCTTTCCTGCTCGGGCTTCTGACGACCTGCGTATCCGTCGAAAGCCATGCGCAGTCCCTTTCACTGTTTGACCTCGATGCACGTGCGTATCCGCTGATGCGCGCGAAGTATCTCGCCTTCGATGCGGACGGACTGCGCCTCGACGCGCTGCGTCCGGCGGATGTCGTGCTCACAGAAAACGGTGTTCGCCGCACTGTGATCGACCTGCGCTGTCCGCCGCCCGATGACCCGGCGCCGCTCTCGTCCGTGCTGACGATCGATGTTTCAGGATCGATGGATGGCGGTCGCCTCGCGATCGCGCGCGCGGCGGCGGGGGCATGGATCGAGGAATTTCCATTCATGACTTCCGAATGCGCGCTGACACAGTTCAACACGCGCAACGCTCTGCTCCAGGATTTCACCGCGGATCCGTCCGCTCTGCGTGACGCATTGCAGGGGCTGCAGGCGGGAGGGGGCACGAGTTTTGACGCCGCACTGATCGATCCCTTCGCGGGCGCACTGCGCATCGTCGAGCGCGGCAGACACAAACGCGTCGTCGTGCTGCTTACCGACGGACAGGCGACGGGCAGCGAGCAGGCGGTGCTCGATGCCGCGCGCCAGAGCGGTGCCCAGGTGTTCTGCGTCACCGTCGACGACCGCATGCCCGATATCCTCAGGCGTGTCAGCGAGGAGAGCGGTGGACGCAGCTTCGCCGGAGTGAAAACAACGGAGCACGCACGGCACATCTTCCGCTCCATCCTCCAGTTCTCACAGGATATCGAACCCTGTGTGGTGGAATGGGAGAGCGGAGGCTGCGATTACGCGCGCAGTGTCGAAATGCGCATTCCGGCTCACGGCATTGCGGATCGCGCCGGATACAGCGTGACCGCGGCCATGCTTCCCGATATCTCTTTTGAGCCTGGCATCGTCGTCGAATTTCAGGATGTCATCCCGGGCATCGCTTCAGAAACCACCTGTATCCTGCGTGCGCGCAATCGCGCTGTGCGTATCGATGCGATCTCTCCCGACGACGACCGCTTTCGTGTCGTCGATTACGGCGGACCCGCACCGCCGATCACCCTTGCCCCCGGGGAATCTCGCACCCTGACCTTGCGCTATCTGCCGCTGGACTCGGCACGCGTGGTCTGTCGCTTCGCGCTTGCCACCACGGCCTGCTCGTCCGAATTTTTCGCGACAGCCGGCTATCCCGGTAAGAGATGGGACGAACGCGTCCTTACCCTGATGCATCCCAACGGGGGAGAGGTGTTCGTCGCGGGCAGCGACACGGTGATTACCTGGGAGGGCGTTACACCGGACGAGCGCGTGCGCCTGGATTTCAGTGCCGACAACGGACGCAGCTGGTCTCTGATCGCATCCGGTGTGACGGGCGAGCACTACGCCTGGCGTGTTCCGCTGGTTTCCAGCGACGCCTGTCTCGTCCGCGTTACTCTGGAAGAGGAACTGCCGGTGCCTGATGACATGGTACTGATCGCGCCGGGATCGTTTCGACGCGGGGATCTCACCGGCACCGGCACGGCGCTCGAACGTCCTGCACACGACGTCCGTCTCACCCGTGCATTTCTGATGTCCCCGGTCCCCGTCACGCAGCGATCGTTCATCGATGTGATGGGATACAATCCCTCGGCAGCAGGCGGCAGTGACATTCTGCCTGTCACGGATGTCACCTGGAATGAGGCGATTGCATACTGCAATGAGCGATCGCGCCTCGAGGGTCTTGAAGAATGCTACGCGATCGATGCCGGAGACGTGACCTGCGATTTCTCGGCGCGCGGATACCGGCTCCCCACCGAGGCGGAATGGGAATGTGCGTGCCGGGCCGGCAGCAGCGATGAATTCTCCGGCGGCGGGATGACCGAGCCCTATTGCGACCCTGTCGATCCCGTCCTCGACACGCTTGCCTGGTACTGCGCGACCGCGGGAGGCCGGCTGCACGAGACAGCGCAGCTGCGACCGAACCGCTGGGGACTCTACGACATGCACGGCGGCGTGTTCGAATGGTGCTGGGATTTTCTCAACGTTTATCAGCCGGATGCGCTCGTCGATCCGGCGGGACCAGCCCGTGCGGCAGTCGGCTCAACCCGCGTCGTTCGCGGCGGGATGTATTCGTCGTATGCCGCCGGCTGCCGCTCGTCCGCGCGCGAGGGCATGGAAGAGCGGGCGCGCGCCGCGGTCGGATTCCGTGTGGTGAGGACGTACTGACATGAACGCGCGCATGCCACATATCGTTCTCATCCTTGCCGTGTTCTGCGTAACACTGGAGCCCGCCGCTCCGCTGCATGCGCAGCTCTCCGATGAATCCGATGCCGTGTTCAGCATCGTCATTCCTTCGGCGCGGGCGGCGGATGTCGACATGGGACGCCTTTCCGTCGGTGCCGTTCGTGACACGCTTATCCGGGACTTCGCGGTCAACACCGGTCGGGCAGCAATCCACATTGACACGATTTTCATTCGCGGATCCGACGCGGATGCCTTCTCCGTCGTCGGAGGATATGATCCTGTACTCGTGCCGCAGTCCGCTGCGCACGACGTGGCATTTTCGTTTCATCCCTCTTCGGCGGGATTCAAGTCCGCGGAAATCCTCCTGCGCACGCAGGTGGACACACAGCGCTATGTGATTCGCGGTGACGCGGTGGATCCGCAGATCCGCGTGGAGGCGGACCTGGTGGATTTCGGCGTCGTCCCGGTCGGTGCCACGCGGGATACCGTCGTGCATGCCATCGTGAGAAATCTGACCGCCGGTTCCGTCGAGATCACATCTGCCGAACAGGCCGGACCCGACCGCGAGCAGTTCACCGTCACTGGTGGGAGCGCGCCGTTTATCATTGCTCCGTTTGGAACACACACGATGACGCTCCGCTTTGCCCCGCGTCGCGGAGGTCGCACAAGCGGCAGCATCCGGTTCCATGTCGCTGGCAGTGAACAGGCTCCGGTCGCCCAGCTCTTTGGTGAGGGAGTCGGGATGCGGGCGCAGGCCGTGCTGACGACCGACACGCTCTCGGCAGCTCCCGGAGAAATCGTGCATATCCCGATCCGTCTGCGCGAGGAGCGGAATATTACTCTGTCCGGCGCTTCCGCGCTGCGCACCGAGCTGTGCTATGATGCCGCGGTGCTGGTGCCGGTGGGTGTTACTCCCAGAGGACGCATTGAAAGCGGCAGGCGTATCATCCCGATGACCGATATCCCGCTGCTTCCCCTGCGGGACGATATCCTCATTGAACTTCCATTCATGGCGGTCCTTGGTGACAGAACATCGACCGTGCTGGATCTGCGACACTCCACTGCGGTGGGGGGTGACGTGGACATCGACGAACGGTCCGGTCTCTTCGAGCTTTCGGATCTCTGCGAGGAGGGTGGTATGCGCCTGTTTTCCTCCGGGGGCAGTTTGCGACTCGAGCAGAATCGCCCGAATCCCTTCAACGCCATGACCGTCGTCGAATTCGAGACGATCGAAACGGCGCATACACGTCTGATCGTCAGGGATCTGCATGGCCGCGTCATCCGTGTGCTCTTCGACGGACCAACGGTTCCGGGAGTGCATCACGTCACGTTCGACGCCGGTGATCTCGTTTCCGGCACCTACCTTTACGAACTCCGGAGCGGCAGTCTTCATCTCCGCCGCCGCATGCAGCTTGTGAAATGATGTGTCGCACAAACCCCGCAGGATCCGCTGAATGGAAAAAACGCGTATGAGCAGGTTCTCCCCGGGCATACGTATCTATCTGATCGCCGTCGCGGCACAGCTTCTGGCCGTGGCGTTACTTTTGACATTCAGCGATGAAATTCCTGCATCTGATCCATGGTTTGAGGAACAGGCGCTGGAGCTGGTACGTAAACACTCACTTACAGTAGAGTGGGAGAACCCTCCGCACATCGTGCAGCAAGGTGATTATCAGAACTGGCGTCCTCCACTGTATTCGCTCATTATCGCGCTCACATACGTGATCTGGGATTCGCGTATCGCTCTCATCATACTGCAGGTTTTTCTGTATGCGGTCATTCCGGTACTGCTCTATCACATTGCCATCCGTGTTCATACGCGAGGAGAAGGTAGGGGGAGCGTTGCCGCCACGGCTGTGTTGCTATGGATGGTGAACCCGCAATTCGTGGTGAGCAGTTATCAGGTACTCGATACGATGACGATCACAGCGTTCTTTCTCCTCACGGTTCTTGTTACATTTCGACAGCATCCTGAATACGTTCCGCGTCGGAGTGCCGCAGCAGGGTTGTTAACGGGCCTCTTCTATTTGCTTCGTCCCACTGGTTCTCTGACTTTTATCCTCTATCATGGGATCTCATTCGTTCGGAGTCGAGTTTCACATCGTGTTCGCACTGTCATCATTTATATAGCATTTCTGTGTATGGGCCTGGCGTTTCTCGGGCTCCTGCACGTTGTGACGGGATCGGGATACCGGATGACATACACCAGCGCCGGATACAATCTCTGGCTCGGCAACAATCCCGAGACACGCGATTTCATGCGGCGCACGCTGGGCGATGCGGCGACGATCGAAGACCGGATTTTCGCGGAGTATCAGGGTGAGCTCACCGCCATCGCACGGGCGGACGAACAGGAGCGCAACCGGATGTTCACGCGCAGGGCCATTGCCTTTATGATTGACCACCCCGTGGAAACGCTCGAGAACATGTTCTGGAAAGCGGTCGGCTTCTGGTCGCCGTTTCGCAGCAGGGAAGGGCATTTCTCTGCGTCATGGAAAAAGGAAGTCATGGTGCTGGCATATCAGCTTCCCCTTCTTCTTTTTGCGTTCATCACGGTTGTCCGGCGTCTGCTGCAGCCGGAACGCATGCGGGGAAAGGGCATCGGAACGATCTGTCTGCTGGTCGCACTCTGGATGCTGCCGCATCTTCTGTTTTTCGCCACTCCGCGTTTCCGTGCCCCGGTCGATCCGCTCATTCTCTACATGGCTGTGCTGTCACTTCCGGAGATTGTCAGATCCCGTTTCCGATGGATCGTGAGAGGATGATGTTCTGATGCGTCTGTTTCACGACGACATACGAACACCAGCGCGGCGGCCGGAGCTGTTCATGCTCATCGTCATCGTGACGCAGCTGGCACTTCTCATCTTCTGGGAGGCGTATGCGTCTGAGCGGTTCGCAACGACCGTCGCCGGGAATCCGGATCCAGTGGATCGTCTCTTCTACGGCAGGATCGGGGAGGGGATGGCGGCCGCGATGCTGCTGCTGCTTGCAGCATCCGTCATCGTCTCTGTTGTGGTGTTATTCCGGCGGAACATCCCGGTCAGCATCCGTGATGTGCTGAACCACCGTTCGGAACGGCAGCTCATTATGATATTCCTGATTCTATCTGCGCTCCTGCAGCTCTCGTTCCTGTTCTTGCTGTCCCCGCCTCCGTTCTCCGACAGTCAGTACTACGTCAGCCATGCGGAGAGACTGGTGGAAACCGGATCCTATATCACGGCCGACGGTGCGCGCACTGCGTTCTGGCCCGTCGGGTATCCCGCGTTTCTCGCCCTGCTCGAAGTCGTCACGGGAAACATGATTCTCGTGGGACGCCTTTTCAACATTCTTTTTGTCCTGTTTATTATCGCCGCGACCTGGCGTTTTTTCCATGACGCGTTATCTCGGAATCAGCGACTCCTCCTCGTTGCCGCGATGGCATTTCACCCGCTCATCCTCTTTGCTGCCGCGCCGTTGATGACGGATCAGTGCTTCCTGGCATTGCTGATGGGGGCGCTGCTCGCAGCACGCATGCCGGATGCGTGGTTCAAACCGTTGGTCCTTGCCGCTCTGCTCTCGGCGATGGTGTACGTTCGTCCCGCGGGGCTGCTGATTGCCGCTCTTCTTCTCCTGGTTCTACTTCTCGCTGGTCTGTCGAAGAGGCAGGTCGTGCTCACCGCCATTCTCGTCATCTGTGCACTGACACCCTGGACGATCAGGAATTATGCGGTGTTTCATCGCCTCGTGCCCGTCGCCACGAACGGTGGATACAACTTTCTCATGGGAAATCACAGCGGCGCCGGAGGCGGATTGAATTTCGATTTTTCCTATCCGGATACGGAGAACGAAGCCGTAGCCTCCCGGAATGCGTATCGGCGCGCGATCGAAGACATGCGCCGCGATCCTCTGCAGGCACTGGCCCGGATCCCGCGGAAAGTCGCGCATTCGTACAGGCGTGGTGACGCGACCATCCTCTGGTCGGTCAAACGGGTACACAGGTCGCTGCCGCCGTGGCTTCTCGCCGCGCTCTTCTATGCCGGCAATCTCGCCTGGTACGTCATGGTGGGATTCGGGCTGCTTGCGCTTGTCCTGAAGCGAGTGCGACTGCGCACACGGCTGCAGCGGTATCTCGTGACAGGGGTTGTCACTGCCGTGTTCCTCATGATTGCTCTCTACGTTGGTGGGGAACGGTACGTCTTCCCGCTCTTCCCATTTCACGCCTACCTGTTTGCACGATTTTTCCCGGCGCGTGCATGACAGAATTGACACTGCAAGTGCCGTCCACACCGTTCTGAATTCGCATGAAAATATTTTTTTTGTGCCCTCTATCTATTTCGGTAATAATACCGTAACTTATCCCGTCTCCCAGTGTCTCATCATTAACCGAAACCATACGCGGAAACCCGCCAGGTGTTTCTCCGTATGCATTTCTCAGGGAACCGATCAACGGAGCGATGAGCCATGCAACGTCACAGGTACTCCACGTCTATCCGGCACTGTTCTATTCTGTCCACCATCATCATTGCGCTCGGCTGTCTCCCGGTATATGCGCAGCAGGAGCGAACCTGGAGTTTCGACGCTGACTTCGACAGGGGTGTGATGATGAGTGTCAATCACGACATGGTACACAACCAGCTGCAATTGAACTGTGAGAGTGCCGAACTGCCGTTCGTGAACGTCGCGGCTTCAAACCGGGGAACAATCATCCGCATCAATGCCAACACGGGAGAGATCATAGGTGAATACCGCTCCGCGCCACAGGGTGAACTGCATAATCCGTCGCGGACGACGGTCGATCGTGCCGGAAACGTCTGGTCAGCGAACCGTGACCAGCCGGCGAAGTTTACAACCGACGACGGATCCGTCATCAAGATCGGCGTGGTTGTCGGTGGCACGAGATGTCTCAGCGACGGAACGCCCAATCCGAACGGTGCATACCTCAAACCTCCGTTCAGCTACTGCACGGCAGTCGATCGCGACGGTGACGGCCTGATTCGTACCTCCAGCGGTCTCGGCGATCTCCATCCGTGGCAGGGACGCGATGTTTCCTCGGCCATGGATGAATGCATTCTGCTGTACAGGAAAGTCCCGGCTCGCAACTGTCGCCACGTATCTGTCGATGAGGATAATAACGTCTGGGTTGGCGGATTCGCGAAGGAGAACGACATCACCACCACCATGATGAAGGTGGACGGTCAGACCGGTGAAATTATTGAGCGGTACGAGAAGCTCGCCTGCGGCGGGTATGGCGGTCTGGTGAGCAGACAGGGCAGTATTTTCTCGTCTTCCATGAATGGCGGGACCGGACCGCTGCTCATGATGTCTCCAGCGGGGAAATCGACGTGCATCACGGAGGTTTTCAGTTATGGACTCGCGGAGGATCCCGGCGGCAATATCTGGGCAAGCGTATTCAAAGACGGGGAACTCTTTAAAATTTCACCCAGCGGTGCGGTCATCTCCGGCTTTCCGGTTGAGCTCAGCGGATTTCAGCCGCGTGGTGTGGCTGTAACCCCTGTCGACGGACACGTCTGGGTTGCCTGTTCCGGCAGCAACGAAGTCGAGCGGCGTGACCCCTCGGGCAACCATGTAAAACAATTCGACTTGTCGTCCTATGAACCCGCCGGATTGATGCCGACCGGTGTCGCGGTGGATGTCAACGGCAAGGTCTGGGTCACCAACGCAGAATCGAACAATGTTTTTCGAATCGATCCGAACGGAGGCAAAGACGGGAAGGGGTGCATAGACCTCGTCGTCTTCCTCGGGGGAGGAGCCTATCCGTATAATTACAGCGATATGACCGGGGCGGCGTTCGGCGAGAATCTACCGCCGTATGGATCCTGGATGGTCGTGCATGACGGTGGCATGCCTGACGTCATATGGCAGCGCATCGACTGGAATGATCACACCGACGGGGATTCCAGGATTGTCGTACGGGCGCGCGCTGCAAACACGGAAGCCGCACTGTCATCACAGTCCTATCGGCAGATCACCAACGGGAAACGGATGTGTGATTCTCTTCTCCAGGGACAATACGTCCAGCTGTTCGTGGAATTCTTCCGTGGCAGCCGCACGGAACACAATCCCATCCTGTACGATATTTCGGTGATGGGAACCGATCCGCCGGTCGTTCACGCCGACACACGCGAGTTCTGCGAAGGTGACTCCCTGCGCCTGGCAGCCGACCCGCGATACTCGGATATCATCTGGGAGAATGGTCTTCGCACGCGCACGCGGTACGTCAGGGAAAGCGGATCCTACTGGTACGCGGCCCTGAGCCCCGTCGGATGCCAGCTCCCGTCGGATACCATCCACGTTCACGCTCATGCCGCACCGCAGCCGGTGATCATTGCCGAAGACTCGGCGATCTGTGCCGGCGGGGCAACGACCCTGACCGCTCCGGCAGGCTACCATGCATATCGCTGGTTTCCCGCGAGCGAAGAAACCGGTCATACACTGCGTGTGACATCCCCGGGCAGTTACTCGGTGATGGTTGTGGATTCACTCGGATGCAGCGGAACGTCACCGCCTTTTACCATCCGAATGTATCCGCCTGCACATGTGCAGCTCGCCATTGATGGCGACAGCGTCCTCTGCGGCGGCGGACCGGCCGTGATCCGGGCGACAGCCGGCTTCAGCCGGTATCGCTGGAACACCGGACAGGTGACAGAAGCGAATCAGCTGACGGTCGATCGCGCCGGAACCTACTACGTGTCAGTGCTCGACAGCAATGGCTGCGAAACTGTTTCCAATACGGTGCAGCTCATAATCGCCGAACGGCCGGAAATCGACGTGTGGACAGAAGGACCCGCTGAAAGCTGCTACGGAGATACCGTCAGTATCCGCGCGACACCCGGCTTCCCGCACTACCGGTGGAGCAATGGAATGGATGGGGCCGATCCACGGATGCGCACGACACGGCCCGGACTCTACTGGGTGTCGGTCCAGGATCAGTATGGCTGTACGTGGTCATCCGACACCATCCGCGTTTCATATTACGAACGCGTGCAGGTGCTGCTCACCATTGCAGGAGACAGCATCCTCTGTGAGGGCGGCAGCGCTCGCCTCATCGCAACGGAGGGCTACAAACGCTATGAATGGAGCACCGGCGATGTGACCACCGCGCCGTTCCTTGACGTCGATTCCGCCGGTACATACACCGTCACGGCAGTTGATCGTCATGGCTGCCGGGGCATATCCAATCCTGTGTGTCTTGTCTTTCGGCCGCGTCCGGAAGTCGATCTGTGGATGGAGGGAGGAACGGTGCTCTGTTCGGGTGCCGATGGCACGTTGCATGCGACACCGGGCTTCTCGTCCTACCGATGGAGCAACGGGCAGGAGGGACGCGAATCAAGCATCACGGTGAGCGACAGCGGCCGCTACTGGGTCGACGTGCGGGATGCCTATGGCTGCACGGCTCGATCAGAGACGCTGCGTGTGACTATCGCGGATGAACTCGCACCGGTGATCCGGCTCGATTCCGATACCCTTTGTCCGGGCGGCAGCGCCGTGCTCGATGCCGGTCCGGGTTATGCCGCTTACGACTGGAGCACCGGTGAACAGACGCAGATGATTACGGTCCGTGCACCCGGGTGGTACAGTGTGGAGGTCACCGGCACGAACGGCTGCCGCGGGGACACATCCGTCCGCATCTACAGTGAGTCGCCGGTCTTTATCCTGTCGCCGCAGGATACGCTCTGTCCGGGTTCGACAGCTGAGCTAGATGCCGGACCGGGGTACACGGCATACGCCTGGAACACGGGCGAGGACACGCGCACGATCACCGTGGACCGGCCGGGTACGTACATCGTTTCCGTCACCACCACGCGGGGCTGTGTCGTGAGTGATACCGTGAGCGTCTACTACTACACGCGGCCGGACGTGTCCATCGATGGACCGCCGACAGTTTGTCCGGGCAGCGTTGTGGAATATCATTGTACAGGGAGTACTGTGTTGGATATTCAGTGGCAGCTCGACGGCGGTGGCGTTCTCCGGCTGGAAGGTGACGGCGCGACAGCGGAAATCCTCTGGCAGGAGGCGGGAGTGCATCGCGTGAGCATGTCCTTTTCAACGGAGACGGGATGTCAATTCGATACGTCCCTCGTCGTCACGGTGGAACAGTTGATCGCACCGCCGATCGAAGGTGCCCGCCGATTCTGCGAGGGGGATGCCACGGAACTTTTCGTGCGTGACGCGCCGGGTGTATGCACCTGGATTTTCCCGGGCGGGACGCGAGAAGAAAATGTCATGCACATCATGGCAGACCGCGCCGGAGTCTACACGTTGATCGTCCGTTCTGCGGCGGGCTGTTGTGACACCGTATATGCAGAAGTCGAGGTTGACCCGAAACCGGACGCGAGGATTCTCGGTCCCGACGGTTTGTGTCCGGGCGATCACGTTTCTCTCCGCAGTGTATCGGACACGCTGCAGTGCAGCTGGGATACACCGGAAGGTGCTCTGCAGGGACCGGTCATCACCGCTTCACTGCCCGGACGCTACATTCTCGAAGTACGTGCGTACAGTGGATGCAGGGCCCGTGATACGCTGCTGCTGCATGCCTACCCGGAACCACGGCCCGTCATTCTCGGAGACAGTGTGATCGTTCGCGGAGAAAGCGCGCAACTCCGGCTCGACCAGGAATATGCAGAAGTGGAATGGTACCTCCCCGACGGCAGTACACTCGCCGACATCAGCACGATTACCGTGAAGGATTCCGGTCGGTACCGCGTCTCCGTCATCAGTGCGTTCGGCTGCTCCGGGACCGCAGAATTCTGTGTGAAGTACGCCGGTTCCGTCAACGCAACATCCGTCGTCGCTCTCCCGCGCATCGAAGCCGCGCCCGGAGACCGGATCGTTATTCCGCTGATGCTGCGTTCATCCAGATATCTCGAATGCGCCGGGGCCGGATCATGGACCGCGGAGCTGCGTTTCGATAAAAGCATCCTGATGCCTGTCGGGAATACTCCGGTGGGCTGGATTGAAGGATCCGATCGCGTGATCCAATTCGGCGGACAGTTGATCGACGGGCGAGACAGCCTCGCGGGACTCGAGTTCATCGCGACGCTTGGACGCACCCAATCGACCACGCTTCACATCGAACAGTTCAACTGGACCGGAGCGGATGTCGATGTCACGACCATCGACGGGGAAGTGCGTCTGCGTATCTGTCACGAGGGAGGTGACCGATTGTTCGATGCCGGCGGTACGCTGCGGCTCGCCCCCAATCACCCGAATCCCTTCAACACTGAAACCGTCATCGTCTACGAACTGATCGAGGAAGGACCGACCGAGCTCCTCGTACTTGACATGCTTGGCCGAACGGTGCGCGTCCTCGTCCGCGGACAGGGGAGCAGCGGTGTTCACCGTGCTACGTTCAATGGAACGAACCTGCCCTCGGGAACGTACTTCTGCGTGCTGAAAACGCCGACTGCCGTGCGCACGCAGCGCATGCAGCTGCTCAAATGACCACCTTCGCAAACCGCATGATCCTGACGCATGAAGACGGGGCCCCGTGGCCCCGTTTTCTTTGAATATTCGCAGCCGAGGACGATATTTCCTTCTGGAGATGCCGTTGCGTGGCACGAGTGAAGCAACGGCGGAATCCCTTCCGAGCGACGGGCATCTTATGTGTGATGCCCGCGGTTCCGGCTATGTTATCGATTCACAGCACAAGAGCATTCATGCCTGAACATACAGCCTACACGCTGGCCGCGATCCTGAATCAGAGCGTCCAGCGCTTCACCGACAGGCCCGCACTTTCCTACGTCGCAGGGCAGCCGATGAGCTACACGCGACTCCGAGAGCAGACCGCCGAGCTGCGCGCCGCCCTTCGGCATGCCGGTATTCGACCGGGAGAC
The DNA here is from genome assembly GCA_913061095.1 of uncultured Ignavibacteria bacterium. Lineage (GTDB taxonomy): Bacteria > Bacteroidota > Ignavibacteria > SZUA-365 > SZUA-365 > BM516. Next base: position 257,197 of record CAJXVM010000001.1, on the reverse strand, counting down.
CGCGTGGCCATCCTCAGCGGGAATATGCCGAACTGGGGCGCGGCCTATTTCGCCATCACGACAATGGGTGCCGTGGCGGTGCCGCTGCTGCCGGACTTCCATGAGCGCGAAATCGCAACGTTCCTCGAGCATGCAAGCTGTGATGCGGTTTTTATCTCGGCTCGTCTGCTGCCGAAACTAGCAGGACTCGACCTTCCGCGTCTGCGCACACGGGTGCTGCTCGACAGCCTAGAGCTGCTGCCGGATGATGCAGAAAACGCGACACCCGGTCTTTACGCGCCGTTCTGGAGGCCTTCGATGGGAACCGAGGCGACGGCCGATGTGAAAGAAGACGATCTTGCTTCCATCATTTACACCTCCGGCACCACCGGCCGATCGAAAGGCGTGATGCTGACACATCGGAACATCGCCTTCAACGCGACGAAGGTGCAGACCATTCAGCCCGTCAATCCCGAAGATGTCTTCCTGTCGATTCTCCCGCTTTCGCATACCTATGAAAATACGCTGGGACTGATCCTTCCCATCATGCAGGGAGCCTCGGTGAATTACCTCGAGAAGCCGCCCACGGCGAGTGCGCTGCTTCCCGCGCTGGAAACCGTGCGACCGACCATCATGCTCAGCGTGCCGCTGGTCATCGAAAAGGTATACAAGCAGCGCGTGCTCCCCGAAGTCACGAAAAGCGGATTGATGCGAAAGATACACAACACCGACTTCGGCCGGCGCATGCTCTACCGTCTCGCCGGAAAGAAACTGCGGAAAACCTTCGGCGGCCGTCTCCACTTCTTCGGCGTGGGGGGGGCAAAACTTGATCCGCAGGTTGAGCGTTTCCTGCGCGAGGCGAATTTTCCCTATGCCGTCGGGTACGGTCTTACGGAAACAGCACCGCTGCTGGCGGGTGCCAATCCGCAGACGATTCGCTACCGCTCCACCGGTCCCGCCATGGAAGGGATCGAATTGCGCATCGCGAACGCGGATCCGCAGACGGGAGAGGGAGAGATACAGGCGCGGGGAGCAAGCGTCATGCGCGGGTATTACAACGAGCCCGAGCTGACGCGCGAAGCCTTCTCCGACGACGGCTGGTTCCGCACCGGTGATCTCGGATCATTCGATGACGACGGCCACCTCTATATCAAGGGCCGGCTGAAAAACCTGATCGTCACTCCCAGCGGCGAAAACATCTATCCCGAGGAAATCGAGTCCGTCATCAACACGCACCGCTACGTGCTCGAATCGCTCGTGATGGAGCAGAAGGGCCGCCTCGTCGCCATGGTGCATCTCAACTACGAGGAAATCGAAGCGCATTTCGCGCATCTTAAAGAAGAAGCCCTCCATTTCGTGCAGCAGAAGGTCGATGAAATTCTTACCGATCTGCATGCCTATGTCAACCAGCGCGTCAACCGCTTTTCCCAGGTGTATGCGGTGGTCGAGCAGCGCAATCCCTTCGAGAAAACCGCCACACAGAAGATCAAGCGATACGTCTATCTCTCTGCCTGACAGCATCTTCCAGTACTCGGGGAATGAAATCACGCCGTTTGCGTGTTAGGCATCTGTACGCCACCGACCGTGGGGGCGGACCACGCATTTCATGTTCATCCACGATTCAGATAGAAATTCATGATCACACGTTTTTTGTGTATCCCCATCGTAATCCTCTTCCTTCTGATTCCTTTCACCGGAACCGGTCAGCAGGCTTCGCCACGTGAGTCCACTCATGCCGCATCTCCCGCGAAACAGAACACTGTCCCGGAAGAAACACCCATGGCGCGGGATGCCGATATTGGCGGACGCATCATCGACGAAGAGAGCGGCCACAGCATCGAGTATGCGAGCGTCGTGCTGCATCGCAGCAGCGACAGTTCCATGGTGCAGGGCACGATCTCCCGCGCGGACGGGCGGTTCACCATCGAGGACATCGACGATGGCAATTACTATTTAGAAATCAGTTTCATGGGATATGAGCGACGGGTTGTCGACGGTGTACGCGTGCGCGACGGGAAGGACGTGAACCTCGGTGATATCGAGATGGAAGTCATTCCCATCAAGCTCGAAGAGGTCGAGGTCGCCGCGGATCGCGCACCCGTCTCCTATGAAATCGACAAGAAGGTGATCAATGTCGAACGGCAGCTCACCGCGACCTCCGGATCGGCGGTGGACGTACTGCAGAATGTACCCTCCGTCACCGTCGATCTCGACGGAAGCGTGCAGCTGCGCGGCAGCGGAAGCTTCACCGTGCTGATCGACGGACGTCCCTCGACGCTCGACGCCTCGGAAGCACTCGAACAGATCCCGGCGAGCGCCATCGAAAGTATCGAAATCATCACCAATCCCTCGGCAAAGTACGATCCTGAAGGTGTCTCGGGCATCATCAACGTCATCATGAAAAAGGGCCGCAGGGCGGGTACCACCGGCGTGTTCAATCTCAACGGCGGTTTCGAGGATCGCTACGGTGCGGATTTCCTCCTTACGCAGCGAACGGAAGACTTTTCCATCTATTTCGGTGCTGACTACAGCAAGCGTACACGCGAGGCCACGGAACGCGAGGAGAGCCGCTTTTTCAACCCCGACGGGAATATTTTCATCGACGCCGACGGACGCTCGCGCCGCTGGCGGGAGGGATATGATGTGCGTGGCGGTATCGAGCTGCCGTTCTCGAGCCGCGACAATCTGAATCTCGGACTACGCTACGGGTACCGGGAGTATTCCGGAAATTCCACGATGGATTATCTCGAACGCTTCCCCGAGGAAGACATCACCAACACGTACATCAGTCGCAACCAGCGGGGACGCGGCGGGAATTTTTTCTCCGGTGACCTCGACTACGTGCATCGCTTCAACGGTGAGGAACACGAACTGCGCGGACAGATCTCCTACCGCAACCGTGAGGGCGAGGAGGAGACCACCGACGAACTGCTCTCAAGCAATGACATCATCACCAGTGGACGCCGGTCCACCGAGGTCGGACCCGGCGAGCGGCTCGAGTCGCGCCTCGACTATATGCGTCCACTCGGAAGCGGCTACCGCCTGGAGTCGGGCTACCAGTCGCGCATTAGCTCATCGGAAGATAACACGACACTCTCGGATTATGACCCCGCGCAGGGACGCTACATCCTGCAGCCGGAATTTACGCGCTCGACTGTCTATGACCGAAACATTCACGCACTGTACTCGCTCATTCGCGGAGAAGAGGGGAATTTCGGATTCCAGGCCGGACTCCGCGGTGAGTACACCGGCCGCAGCGTTGACGTCACCGACACGGCGGCGACCTTCGAAATCGACCGCTGGGATTATTTCCCGACGCTGCACACATCGTACAGCTTCTCCGGAACGCAACAGGTCATGGCCAGCTACACGCGTCGCATCGACCGTCCCCGCGGCTGGTATCTCGAACCGTTCCTGACCTGGATGGATGCTTACAACGTGCGCCGCGGGAATCCGGACCTGCAGCCCGAGTACATCGACGCCTGGGAACTCGGATATCAGACGCATCTCGGTGACAACCTGATTTCGGTGGAGGGATATCACCGCGTTACGCGGAACAAGGTGGAATACGTACGCAGCGTCTTTCGGGAGAACGTGACACTGCGGGAGGTGCAGAACGTCGGAGAGGAGCGTGCCTCGGGCGTGGAACTCATGTTCAATGTGGACGCGTTCGATGCGTGGGATATCTACCTGCTCGGAAATCTCTATGATTATCGCATCGAGGGCGAGCTCAGGGGACAGTCCTTCGCAGAGCAGCGCTTCACATGGAACGTGCGGTTCAACAACACGTTCAAGATCACACCGACCCTGCTCTTCCAGATGAACCTGCGCTACAACAGTCCGTCGGTATCAGCCCAGGGCAGCCGCTCGGGGTATTTCGTGACCAACCTTGCGCTGCGCAAGGATTTCTTCGACCGCCGCTTCTCCGCGACGCTCGAAGTTGACGATCTTTTCAATACGGCTGAACGCGAGTACGAATCGTTCGGACCGGATTTCAGAAGCTACGGCTATCATCTGCATGATGCTCCCATCCTCATGCTCAACCTGCGCTACAACCTCAACCAGTCGCGTCGGGATGAACAGCGAAGTCCGGGGAACGGCGGTGATTTCGGAGACGACGAATTCTGACATATCCCTTCATGACGCGACGTCTGTCATGGCGATGACGAATCCATGAGGTGATACAATGAAAAAGGCAGAGTCCGCGGACTCTGCCTTTTTCGTGATCGATCGCTGCACTGCTTCACCGCACCATACGGGCGGAGCGGCAGGCCGACTATTTGATCTCGAAGCGGTCGAGATTCATGACCTTGTCCCATGCCGCAACGAAATCCTTGACGAATTTCTCCTGCGCATCCGAGGCGCCGTACACTTCAGCGATGGCGCGGAGCTGGGAATTCGATCCAAAGATCAGATCCACGCGTGTGCCGGTCCACTTGACCTTGTCCGTTTTGCGGTCGTGTCCTTCGAATGCATCGGCATCGTCCGATGTCGGCTTCCATTCCGTGCCCATGTCGAGCAGGTTCACGAAGAAATCATTGGTCAGCGTACCGGGCTTGTCCGTAAACACGCCATGTGCAGACTGCTTGTAGTTTGCATTCAATGCGCGCATGCCGCCGATGAGCACCGTCATTTCCGGTGCCGTGAGCGTCAGCAGCTGTGCCCTGTCAAGCAGCAGCTCCTCCGCCGAAACGGAGTACTTCTTTTTCTGGAAATTCCGGAAACCGTCGGCATAGGGCTCGAGCACTTCGAAGGCTTCAACATCAGTCTGCTCCGCGGTCGCGTCCGTGCGTCCCGGCGTGAAGGGCACCGTCACATTGTGACCGGCATCCTTCGCGGCTTTTTCCACGGCAGCGCACCCGCCCAGCACGATCAGGTCGGCCAGTGACACCTTCTTGCCGCCGGACTGTGCCTCGTTGAATTCCTTCTGAATTCCTTCGAAGGTCTGGAGCGCCTTCTGCAGCTTCTCCGGTTCGTTGGCTTCCCAGTTCTTCTGCGGTTCGAGACGGATGCGAGCGCCATTGGCGCCGCCGCGCATGTCGGAGCCGCGGAAGGTCGATGCGGATGCCCATGCGGTCGACACCAGCTCGGGAACGGAGAGACCACTGGCGAGGATCTTGCTCTTGAGATCCGCGATGTCCTTCTCGTCGATCAGTTCGTGGTCGACGGCCGGCACCGGGTCCATCCAGATCAGTTCCTCGTCGGGGACTTCCGGACCGAGAAAGCGCGACTTGGGTCCCATGTCACGATGAGTGAGCTTGAACCACGCGCGGGCGAAGGCGTCGGCGAACTCGTCGGGATTCTTGTGGAAGCGGCGCGCGATTTTCTCGTACTCCGGATCCATCTTCAGCGCCAGGTCGGCGGTGGACATCATGGTCGGGACCTTTTTCGACGGATCGTGTGCCTTCGGGGCCATGTCCTTCTCATCCTGATCCTTCGGCTGCCACTGCCATGCGCCGGCAGGACTCTTGACCAGCTCGTACTCGTAATCGAAGAGCATGTCGAAGTAGGTCATGTCCCATTTGGTGGGAGTCGGCGTCCATGCGCCTTCCAGGCCGCTCGTGATCGTGTCGTCGCCCTTGCCGGAGCCATGCTCGTTCTTCCAGCCGAGTCCCTGCTGCTCGATACCCGCGGCTTCGGGTTCGCGTCCGAGGTGCTTCTCGGGTGCGGCGCCATGGGTTTTGCCGAACGTATGTCCGCCCGCAACCAGTGCGACCGTTTCCTCGTCGTTCATCGCCATGCGCGCGAAGGTTTCGCGCACGTCACGCGCCGAGGCGACTGGATCCGGCTCGCCGTTCGGCCCTTCCGGATTCACGTAAATCAGTCCCATCTGCACGGCGGCGAGGGGATTCTCCAGGTCGCGGTCACCGGAATAGCGCTTGTCGCCAAGCCATTCGCTTTCCTTGCCCCAGTAGATGTCTTCTTCCGGTTCGTAGATATCTTCGCGTCCGCCGGCGAAACCGAACATCTTCAGTCCCATCGATTCGAACGCGCAGTTTCCGGCCAGGATCATCAAGTCGGCCCACGAAATCTTCTTTCCGTATTTCTGTTTGATCGGCCAGAGCAGGCGGCGTGCCTTGTCGAGATTGACGTTATCGGGCCAGCTGTTGAGCGGCGCGAAGCGCTGGTTGCCCGTGCTGCCGCCGCCGCGTCCGTCGCCCGTGCGGTACGTGCCCGCGCTGTGCCATGCCATGCGGATGAACAGTCCGCCGTAGTGCCCGTAATCGGCCGGCCACCAGTCCTTGGAGTCCGTCATCAGATCATGGAGATCTTTTTTCACCGCTGCGAGATCGAGTTTTTTGAATTCCTCGGCGTAGTCGAAATCCTCTCCCATCGGATTGCCCTTGGCCGGGCGCTGATGCAGAATCTTGAGATTCAGCTGATTCGGCCACCAGTCGCGATTCGATGTTCCACCCCCTGCGGCATGGGGATTCATGCCCGGGTGTGCGCCATGTCCATTCATATGCATTCTCCTGTTTTTTTTAGGAAGGGAAATTTGTTGCGATAATAGGGGTCATTCGCGTGACACTGCCGTCGAACGACCGGAACCCATCAGCAGTCCTGCGTCAACAGGATGTAATGTGGGAATTCGAATGTAAAATGTAGGAGGGAACAAACGGAAAAGCAAGAATCCGGGTCGGTTCAGTCTCAGGACGTACTTGAGGGTATCGAGGGACGAGGAACGCATTTCGGTGTTCCCTTGCCATTCCTTCCCGAATTTGTTACTGTAAATAGCAGTATAAAGAAAAGTAAGTCTTGTTTATGGTCCGGCGGATGAGACTGTTCCGTCCGGCACCACGCTGTCGCTGCATGTGGGTGTGATGACCGGTTCGGGGCGCCGGATCGGAATGTATCCAAAGAGGTATCATCATGAAGCACCTGACCCTGCTTGCGGCATGCATGCTCGTCCTGTTGAGTATTCTCCCCGCACACGCACAGATCCCTCGACTGATCAGTTTCCAAGGTATCCTCACCGACACAAACGGGCAGCCGATTGCGGATGGCAGTCATGACGTCGCATTCGCGCTGTACGAGAACCGAACGACCACGACACCGCTATGGCGGGAATCGCAGACCGTCGAGGTAACAGACGGACTGTTCAATGTCCTGCTCGGCAGTGCAGCGGCACTGACAATTGAATTCGACGCCCCGTACTACCTGGGCATCGCTGTGGACGGGGATCCCGAACTGCAGCCGCGCACGCAGCTGGCCGCGGCGCCCTATGCCATGCGCGCAGTCGCGGCGGATCGTGCGGCCGATGCGGATCACGCAGCCCGTGCCGATCAGGCCGATGTTTCCTCCGCACTCGCACCGGATGCGACCGGCGCGGTGACATCCCTCAACCAGCTGACCGGCGACATCGAAATGGTCGGTGTGGGAGGCACCAGCGTCAGCACCAACGGCGGCACGATCACCATCACGTCCTCGGGCGGGGGCGGGGGCATTGTGAGCCTGCACAATACCGACGGATCCATTTCGATTTTGAATCCCACCGGTCCGGCTGTGACGCTGGGTCTTGTCGATGGCGGGGTCATCGAACAGAAAATCGCCAATCTCGCAGTGACGACGGCAAAGCTGGGGAATCTCGCGGTGACCGGCTCCAAACTCGCCGACAATGCTGTCACAACGACCAAAATTGCCCCTGAAGCAGTGACGACATCCAGAATCAGCAGTGTCGGAGCGACCGCGGGCGAAGTACTCGCTTACGACGGATCAGCGATTGGCTGGACGCAGCTTACCTCCGGCGGTGTAAACGGCTCCGGTGCAACAGGACTGATTGCATTGTGGGACGGGACGAGTAGGCTGAAAGGCTCGTCACACTTTGTATTTGACGGTATTCGCATGGGTATCGGATTATCATCACCAGAGGCGACATTGCACGTCGATGGTGAGAACGGGCTCCTCGTTACCGGAATATTCGCGGGGGGGATGGTGATGAATCACGGTGCGGGTACACGTATGCACTGGTACCCCCGTGCAGCCGCGTTCCGCGCAGGACATGTGACGAGCTCGCAGTGGGATGCAAACAATATCGGATTATATTCTGCTGCGATGGGTTTCGGGACAGTCGCTTCGGAGAGGTATTGCTTTGCGATGGGGGAGTCAGCAGAGGCCAGTAATGTGGCTGCTGCCGCATTCGGATGTCGGACAAAGGCCACAGGTAAATGGTCAATGGCGTTGGGGCATAGTACGATCGCCAGTGGCGATTTGTCCCTGGCAATGGGTTCTGAGACGACGGCAAGTGGCCGCTGTGCGATTGCATCTGGAATTCAAACAACCGCCAGTGGTGATCATGCGCTGACGCTCGGGCATCAAACAACGGCAGCAGGGAATCGCTCGATTGCTGCAGGGAGTTTGACCGTGGCCGACGGTACGGCATCATGCGCGCTGGGGACGCAAAGTGCCGCCTCCGGGGAAAATGCCGTAGCGATCGGATCCCAGACGCAGGCTAATGGTCGGAACAGTTTTGCCGCAGGCAATACGTGCATTGCATCCGGCGTTGAGAGTCTTGCATTCGGTTCTGAATCGACCGCGGATGCAAATTATGCCGTTGCAATAGGCCTGAAGACGACAGCGAGTGGTTATGTATCCACTGCACTTGGTTTTGTTACCAAAGCGAATGGCATGTATGCGACGGCATGCGGTTCTCGATCCGTTGCTGCCGGCGAGGCCTCTACTGCAATCGGAATCAAAACCAGTGCGGGGGGAACGGGTGCAATCGCACTCGGTTGCAATACCACTGCCAGCGGTGATTACTCCACCGCGATGGGGTCGTATGCACGAACTGCCGGGAACGCGGGGTCCTTCGCAATCGGTGATAACTCATCAACGAGCCAGGTTTCAGCTTCGGCTCCCAACCAGATGATCATGCGTTTTGCCGGCGGATACCGTCTCTATACGAGTTCGAACCTGTCGACCTGGGCATATCTGCCCCCTGCGGGGACTGGATGGAGCACCCCGAGTGATCGGCGCATGAAAGAGAATTTTCGTGACATTGACGGCGAGGTGCTGCTCGAAAAAATCCGGCAGCTTCCGGTATCCGAGTGGAATTATATCGGCGCGGATCCGTCGGTGCGGTATATCGGTCCGATGGCGCAGGATTTCTGGCAGGCGTTCCGACTCTGTGGGACGGATAGCCTGACCATCAATAGTGTCGCGATCGACGGGGTGAATCTCGCTGCGATCAAAGCGCTTGAGCGCCGCACCCGTGAACTGCGCGCAGCCACGGAGCGCATTGCCGAACTTGAAGCGCGCATCGATGTACTCGAACAGCGTGAAGTCAGCGCCAGCGGCACGTCGCAAACTGTCTCGCGAACGGGTGGAACGAGCGTTCCGGCAGCGGACGTGCAGGTGTTCCTCTCACGCATTGCAGAACTGGAGGCGCGCCTTGACGACATTGTGCAGGAACAGTGACCGTAATAGCTACTGTGTCAACTCGGGCAGATCAATTGTGCGGCCCTTCGTCTGCTGACGTTTTTGTACCTCACGTCGCATGTTCTGTTCGATTCTGTTCTGATCATGGCGCTCCGAGAGCTCAACGGGGGCACCATGTTCTTCGGGATGGCGGTACGTGCCTCGCAGTTCCAGTGGCTTTTCAGCTTCTGCTTCGAGGGGATGCGCACGTGCCCAGGCGTCAGTCCTTTGCGCGATGATCATCCAGGACACCTTCATTCCGGGCGCGCCGCCGGCAATCACGAAGCTGTTATCCTGAATCTCCCTGGCAATATAGACCTGCGCCCAGCCTCCGATGCATGTCAACTGGTAGCGGAAATCGGTACTCATCGCCTCGACGTACTCCGGAAGCGCAACAATTGCGCGGCCGTTCTCGTCGAATACCGCATTACCGGAATACGATGTGAGTAATTCGGGACTCTCGATCGAGGCGTGACGAAGGTATTTCTGTGTCGGTTTAATGGGATGATCGATGACAAACATCTTTGCACCGCCGGTTATCGTCCCGGTGGCATGCAGGTTTCCTTCGACGCGGACATCCCCCTTGAAATCACCGGCGTGCGTGGTACTCGCCAGTGTGGCGGATGGACCGCTGGTCACGCTCGATCCGTAGAACGCACTGGTCGGTCGCCCGATCGCTCCGAAAAATGAACTCGATTCACCATACACACCATTATAACCGGCGAGTTCGCCATAGGTATCTTTGAAGCCGTTCTTGCCGGCGACAGCGGTGCCGTGGTTCGCTTCGGTATATCCGTACACACCGCAGTCCGGGGCGAGTCCGACGACACCGAATTTCGTGAAGCAATGTGTATTCATGGGTGAGGAGCCGATTCGTCCAAGCACGCCGCAGCTTTCCCAGCTGTGACCATAGACACCGTATTCCGTGGCGAGCACAGCAGTAGTGCTTTCGACTTTGTTGCCTGCGTACAACGCACAGGCACTCTGACCAAAGGCCTGGGTAAGGATCGTGCTCGCGCCATCATCGATCGATTTGACCCTGATCGCGTCGCCCTTGCTGCTTTCCGCCTCAACGGCGTGCCCGTCTTTCGATATGACATACAGTCCGCTGCCGGCGTCTGTTGTCACGCGGATACCACCGTGGTCCTTACCCGTGACGCGGACTGCCGGGGCGCTGCCTGTGCTTGTCGCCTGCAGTGCCGGCTTGGATCCGCTGCTGGCTGCGTGCATGCCGGCCTCGGCGTGTCCGATAATCCCGGTTGTTCCACTGCCCGAATTTATCCCCTCGATCGCGTTTCCGCTTCCTGTGTTGGTGATGGCAAGTGCAGCCACCGAGCTGGTGCTTACGGTTTCCGCCAGCGGCAGCTGAAATCCCTGCGGATCTGCCCATGAAAGGGATACTCCGTTTGTTGAAAGCACCTGGCCGGCAACTCCGCCGGTCGGTGAGAGTCTGTCCATCGTGACGGTATGCAGTCCGAGCGTGCGCGTTGTCACCGCCTGATCACTGATATGAGAGGATCGGACGGCGTTGGGCGCCAGCATGGATGATTGCACGCCGCCGTCACGGATGCCCAGTTGCACGTCGCCGCTGCTGCCTCCGCCCTCAAGGCCGTGAATGGCTCTGACGGCGGTGATATCCCCGCTGCCGCTGCCGCCGGATGCGGAAATGCGAATGCTGCTGCCGGAAGGGCTGATGTCGATGCCATCGCCGCCAGAGAGCATGATCGCGTCATGCAATCCGTTGACGCTGGTAACGACGGTGCCGGCCGCAATATCGTTCGCGGTGATACTTCCCGCGCGAAGATCCGGATCAGGATAATGTCCATTGAGCACGCCCCCGGCGGAAAGCCCCTCGATGGATTGCGTCCGTAAGGCACTGAACGCATAGGGCGCCATACTGAGCTGCGTGCGGGGTGTGAGCTCGGTGCTGCCATCGACGGCGGTTCCGAGCCAGTACTGTCTGTCGAACTCCAGCGTCAGTGCCGATACCGCACCGAGTTGTGCATTGAACAGTCCGTCGGTGCATGTGACATTCTGGATTTCGTGCCAGAGAACAGTGCCGCCTTCCTTGCTGTCATAGAGACGAAATGTCAGTTCATAACTGCCATCGGGCAGCGGGGAGCCTGCCGCGTCGGTCAGGATACCCTGGTAGCTGATCTGCAGTTGCTGCGCGAAGGTACTCGATGAAGTCAATGTCAAGAGCAGGATTGTCAGGTACAGCGAGATGCTTACTGTGCAGATCGTCCGAGGTGTCATGATGACCTCCTTATTGCATGGGATAGATGTCAAATGGCCCCGATGGAATTCAGCGTGTCAGGAACATGCCTGTCTCCTGCACCGGAGCATTCATTCAGTGGAGAACAGTAAGCCTCTGCGTTCTCGTCTGACTGTTCCAGCGCGCCTGTAGAAGATAAATGCCGGAAGGGAGCGGCGGGAGGGTGAGTTGCAGCCGGTATGTTCCCGCATTCCACATTCGCATTGAACCGTGTTGAATCACGTTGCCTAGTATTCCGTACACGGCGAATTGCACGGAACCGCGTTCCGGCTGTCTGACAACGCAGGTGATGTGATTCCGAGTGGGTTGCGGGTACATGCCAAGCAGTTCGAAATCTGCGGAGGGAGCGTGTTGAACTGTTTTTACATCAACGGTTGTGTTGGAGTGGTTATACCAGAAACCGAAGAATCCAGCCTGTGTACTGTTTTTCGCCGTTCCGATCGCGCTCTGGCCTATCGTGCCGAGGATGCGGTGGCTGCCATCCGACGCAGCGACACAGCCGGATGCTGCAGTCGATCTCGATAGATGCTGTTGTGCCGATACCGTTGTGACGCAACCCGTAACAAGCAGCATAACTGCCCATATGCGGAGCTGCCTGCAAAGTGCCCGATTCATGGTGTCCTCCGATCAGTGTTTGATCTTCATCGAGAAGCACGTGCACAGGCGTTCCGATTCAGTTCGTGATCCGCCATGAAGCAGACGTCCGAGCGTGACCCGGAGCCGCGAGGCAGTACGCATCGATGACTGAACAAATACAATTATACAGATTAACATATCGAATATAGGATGGATTGTCAACCTGAGGAAGATCGATACCCGCTGTTTCATGAATCATGAGCCCTTGGCAGCAGGGCCGCGAGATACGCCCGCAACGCAAAAAGGCAGAGCCGTGTGACTCTGCCTTTTCTAGTAGCGGGGGCAGGACTTGAACAGAAAATGTTGGAGGGGAGGGACGGAAAAGCAAGAATCACACTGCTGTTTTTCGCAGGATTCTCACGTGCAGGTGTGCGATCACTGAGTAGTATCGTCCAGTCACTATCCGATACGTGAACGGACGTAATCTTCCTTCTGTGGCGTTCCATCCCCTGGATGCAGCGTAACGCGGAGGGTCGTTCCATTGCTGGGCGTGGATGAGATGGCGAATGTTCCGCTGAGCATCTGTACACGCTCGGCTATGCCGTGGAGTCCGAACCCGTTGTTTCCGCCGCTCGCGTCGGTGCAATCCGACGACTGGAATCCCCGTCCGTCGTCTCGAATCTCGATGTGAACCTCCCCATTATGTCGCTTCATCGTGAGAATGACCGTCGAGGCATCCGCATGTTTGACGACATTCACCAGCCCCTCCTGAATGATGCGGTACAGTGTGATCTCTTCTTCCCTGGTGAATAGATTGTCCATGGGATCGATAACCGTCCGCACCCTGAGTGAGGTAACCTCTGCGATGTCGCGCAGGATACCGCGGATGGTCTCAGTGAATCCGACGCGGTCGATTTCCAGCGGGCGCAGGTTGTGTGATATCCCGCGCATGCTCTGGATCACGGCGTCCGCGCGCGTGACGACCTGCTCCAGCTGGTTGCGGAGTTTCTCCGGCTGTTCCATGTCCCGCAGGGCAAGCAGTGTCCGGTTCTTGATGACGACAAGTTCCTGGCCGAGGCTGTCGTGGAGATCGTTGGCGATCCGCGCGCGTTCGTCTTCCTGTGCACGGATGAGTCCGCGCGCGAACTGTCGCTGCGCCTCCTTCTCCTTTTGCGCGTGCTGCGCCGCGATGCGGTGTGACTCCGCATCCGCCGCACGCGCCTGCAATTCCGCGGCCTCCGCGCGAAGGGCGGCATGCTGGCGTTTCGCACGTGCCCTGCGCTGCAGCAGGATCCCGATCATTAGCAGGAGGAACACACCTGCAATCAGTGCATACACGATGAAGCGCTGCCGATCGAGTTGCGCGGCCTTGAGTGCCTCTCGCTGGCGGAGGTTATCCGCTTCTTCTGCCGCGTGCCGATGATCGAGCTGCTCGATGCGCAGTGCTTTCCTGCTGCTGTCCAGTTGCAACGCCTGGATCTGCATGTGCTGCTCAGCTCGCTCCTGCTCGAGACGGCGGCGGAGAAGCGCATCGGACTGCCGGGCCAGTTCGAGCGTATGAATTTTTTTCTCTCGTTCCAGGCTGCGTATTCGCTGCTGTTGTGTCTCATGCTCAAACTCGGCACTGAGCTCGTTGATCTGCCGAAGGTTTTCCTCATTGAACAGACTGTCATTGAGCAGTTTCAGGCGGCGATGATGCTCGTATGCAGACTGGAAATCTCCCTTTGCGGCCGCGATCTCGCTCAGGATGCGCTCCGCATCACGTACTTCTCGTCCGGCACCGATATCCTCTGCTATTTCCAGCGCGCGCCTGATATGCCGCGTGGCAGGTTCGTATTCCTGCAATTCCTTATGAAGCAGACCGAGGTTTAGCAGGATCGAGATCATGCTCGGAATGTCCTTTTCCCGTTCGCGGATATCGAGGACACGCTGGTAATACGTGAGTGCATTTCTCGGATCTCCGAGCTGGAGGTGGCACGCGCCGATATTATTCATTGCTTTGCTCAGTCCGATCCGGTCTCCGATTTGTTCACGGAGAGGAATCGCCCGCTGATAATACGCCATCGCACTGTCATATTGTTCGTGATGGTAGTGGATGTTTCCGATGTTTGTGAGTACATCGGCACTGCCTTTGGGATCATCGAGCGTTTCATGAGTTGTGAGAGCCTCATGCAGGTGAACAAGCGCGCTCTCATGCTGTCCGAGTGTCGTGAGCAGGACTGCAATATTGCTGAGCATGTACGCTGCGCCGCTGTGGTCATTGATGGATCGACGGAGGTCAAGACTCCTCCTGTAGTATTTCATAGCGGATGTGTAGTCTGCCCGCGTGGCATGTACATTCCCGATGGCACTCAGTGAATAGGCCGCCGCCTCGAGTCGGTTGAGCGCCATGCGGATATCAAAGCTGCGTTGGTACAGCGCCTGCGCCGAATCCAGTTCACCCATACGTTGCAGTAACTCTCCCATGCGGAAGCAGTTTGCATCGGTCCCTGAACTGTCATGCAGCATCTCACAGATACGAAGACTGCGGGAAAACAGCATCCGTGCCGAATCCTGCTCATGCCGGTTGACCAGGAGTCTCGCATGCTCATGCAACGCGCGCGCCAGCCTGGCGCGCAGAGAGTCCATTGCCGCGCGCTTCACGGGAGCTGTCGCAGCGATGCGCGCCTGCAGATTCTCTATTGTCCTCGTCTGTGCAAAGAGAAACAGTGGCTGTATCAGGAACAGGAGAAGTGCGGAAAGGGTGATGATATGTCGCCTGCCGTTCACAGTACATGCTCCGGATTGTGTGAGAGGGGCAGTTTGCAGTCAGCGTTATTCAGTACAGATTACCGCACGCGTCAGCGTCCCACCCGGCGTCGTCAGCCGGATATAGTACACTCCGGCGGAAGGGAGCATGGAACGCGTAACACGGACGAGGGAATTCGCGCGGACGGACGGCGAAAGATCCGCAACCATGCGTCCGGTCGCATCATGAAGCGTCAGTGTGAGTCCTTCAGCGGGGAAGGGGGAGTCAACACTGATCAGCATCGACGTGGAAAACGGATTCGGGAAGCTGTGTATTTGTACCTCAGTCGGAAGTGGACGCGGATCGACTCCGGTCACGGTCTGCTTCGCGGTGCGGAATACGCCGCCGTAAAATGTTCCCGCATACAGGTACTGATCTTTGTCAATCGTAAGACACATCACGAGACTGTCGCGGAGGCCATCATTCATCCGATGCCATGTCGCACCGTCGTCGGATGTCGTGTAGACGCCCTCGCCGGCGCAGCCCGCGAAAATCTGCCCCGTGCCGTTGGTTTCAATCCAGTTGATCGTGGCAGCGTCGAGTACGCCAGTACTGATCCGGGACCAGGTCTCACCTCTGTCTGTCGACAGATGAATTCCGCCCTGCTGAGTTCCGAGAATGACGCGTCCGTCAATGTCCACGGAGATTGTGGGATACAGGTCGAAGCTGACTGGGTATTTCCACCATGAATGGCCATCGTCATCGGACCGGTAGATCGTTCCCGGAATGGAGGAAGCGTAGAGTGTGCCGTCGGCGGGACTCCGCTCGATCCAGTAGATATCCCGGTCATCCAGTCCCTGGACGCGCGCCTCCCAGTGCTGTCCCTGGTCGGTGGAGGCATAGACGCCGCCGGTGCCGCCCTGGCTGGCGGTTCCCGCGAGAACTGTTCCGTCCGGAAGGACCTGCACACTGTACACGGCAGTGCTGCCGAGACCGTCGCCGATGGATTCCCATGTGACACCGCGATCCGTCGACCGGTACATCCCCGTCCTTCCACCCGCATAAAGGATGTGCTGTGTGTTATCGGAAACAACGTTGAATATCCTCTGCAATCCCGTAGTGTGCCACGACAGTCCCCCGTCAGATGTGATCGCCATATCGAACATCGTCGGTACGACCAACAGCCCATCGCTCGTTATATGAATGTCATTCGGAGCTTCCAGCGGTGTTCCGATTAATTCCCATGGAGCCTCGCCGGTGAACGAACGGAACAGGCCGTCAGCTGTGGCGATGAGGAAATATGCTCCGTGTTCGGAATACAGCAGCGTTTCAATTGCCGTGTCGGCGAGGAGCATCGATCGTCTGGTCCAGCTCTCACCAAGGTCATCAGAAGAAAGGATGCCATTGTCCGTTCCGACGAAAAGACGTCCTCCGGGCGCGACACAGAGAGCGGCCGCGTTGTTCTGGCTGTCGACGGGAAGGGGAAAGGTCGCCCAGTGTTCTCCGTCGTCAGTCGACCGGCACACCGTGCGGGAACCGCAGACGAACAGCAGATGGCGCTCTTCGTCGGCGCGTAGGGACCGTATCCGCGCCGGAAGGACCTCCCTGCCGGTGCGATTCCACGTCAGGCCCTCGTCACGGGATATCCAGGCTCCCTCGGTTGCCGTGCCGGCACAGAGTCTGTTTGAATCAATACAGGTGATATGATCAACACTGCATGAGACATCCCGGCTGATGGACCGGATCTCCCAGCTTCGGCCGTGATTGGTCGAGCGGAGAAGTGTGCCGTCGGCGCAGCCCGCGAGCAATGTACCGCTTCCGGGCAAGCAGACCAGCGACCAGATGGCGAACGGTTCCGTTTCCGGGCAGCTCCGCCAGTCTCCGCCGGAGCGGTCACGGAACATCACACCGTTCTGAGTTCCAACGACAATCTCCCTGCTGGCGTTGAAGCAGATCGCATAGACCATCACGCGTCCAGTGAAGTCGAATCCCCAGTGTGTCCCGCCATCGCTGGAGTGCAGAACGCCGTCCATGCGCCCGACGTAAATGTCCCCCGTCATATCATCAACCACGAGCCCCAGGAATCGATACAGCTGACCTCCGTACGGTCCGGTCAGTTGCTCCCATCGCTGAGTCTGTGCGCAGGCCAGGGAGACGGCCAGTATGAACATGATCACAACGGAAAGAACGGCGCGTATGCGCATGATGAACCTCCGTGTTACCGGATGATGATGCTGCGGGATGCGCTCACTTTCCCATGTCGCAGCTGGAGACGGTATATGCCGGGCGCGAGCCCGGGCAGCCGCAGATGCCGCGTGTGCGTGCCCGAATAGTACCATGCACTGTGCTGCAGCCGCGCGACAGGTCTGCCCGTGAGGTCATACAGGTCGAAGCGTATCAAACCCTCCCGCGGAAGGGTGAATGATATGGCAATTTCGTCCCGGGCGGGCTGCGGCCATATCGCGGACAACGTCAATACATCCGGCGCGGCTGGTGTATTTGTTATCACCGGTGTTACGACGCCGCTGATGTTCACGAGAAATCCTTCGTAATCATATCCATTGTGTCGGCTGTCGGTGAACCAACCATATTCCTTTCGCAGATCGCCTTGTGTGTATCCGGCGAAGCAGAATGACCCATTCGGAGTGTATCGAATCGCGCCCCAGCGCTCGCCCTCTTCGCCTCCGAAATAGGTCGACCAGGCGAGGCGGTAGCTTCCCGTGGACTCTCGATCCAGCAGGCAGATAATTCCCTCAGAGCGGCCAGACATGCTGCTGTCGATCCCATCAATGAGAGGGAAGTCCATGCTCTCTGTCCCTCCAGCGAGCACAATATCCCCATTCGTGTTGCAGTCCAGTGTAGATATCCAGTCATCGTGATCCCCACCGAGAAATGTCGCGAACGAAAGAGCACCCGTTGAATCGAAGCAGACGATAGCTCCGTCTTCCAGGTTGGCTTTTTCACTCTGCAATGGATTGCGCGTCGGCATGTTCCGGGAGGCAGTTGAACCGACGACAACGCATTCTCCGTTTCGGCCGACACCCAGCGCTTCGGCGGATTCATCACCGTTGCCGCCGAAATAGGTGCCCCAGATCAGGTGCCCCTGAGGCGTCCACTTGGAGATATACATGTCAGTCGGTCCCGACAGGGCTGCCTGGTATGCGCGCGTGACCGGCATGGAGGTTGAAGAGACCTGCGCGGCGAAATAGATGTTTCCGGCCGCGTCGGTTCCGACGTCCCCGGCGCTGCTGGACCATGCCGTTTTTTCCCCTCCGAGGTAGGTGGCCCATTCCAGCGTGCCGTTCGCGGAAAAGCGGGCGAGAATGTTGATTTCATCTCCGGGGTTGGTCTCCTGCCAGGCATTCTTGACCGGGAAATCAAGGCTTTCACTGCAGGCCGAAATGATAATATTGTCCTGACCGTCAACGGTGATGTCACCCCACAGCTCATTTTGTCCCATCAGTTCCCGATCGGTTCCTCCGAGGTATGTCGACCAGAGAAAGTCTCCCTCGATGGAATACTTTGCAATGAAGAGATCCGCATCACCGGCCAGTTGTCCCTGGGCGGGATTGCGGACAGGGAATGAAACGCTTTCCGTCGCACCGGCGACACAGAGATTTCCGTTGGAATCGAAACAGACAGCGCTGGCAAAATCCCTGTCTTCACCGCCAAGATAGGTCGCCCAGCGCAGTGTCCCATCCGCATCGAATGTCGCCACGAAGGCATCCCCGCTCCCTGCATTTGTTGTCTGATACCCTCCGGGTACCGGGAGATCACTGCTCGACGTGCTGCCGCATATGGCTATCACACCGTCATCCCTGACGTCCATGTCGGAAACGAAATCCTCATGATTCCCGCCGTAGTGGTGCCCCCAGAATTCGATATCGCGGATGTGCGTTCGGTGTGTCGCGTCATCCTTCCCGGCGGTCTCAAGGTCACCCATACCCGGCACTTCCGAAAGTGCGAACACAATCAGGGCACTGAGATAAATGAAGCGAAGCATAAATCCTCCAGATCTGTTGCACCTGTGAAGAGGAACGTCGTGACGTGTTCGCCGTATTCATGAGTTGCTTCGGCAAGCACGCAGGCATGCGTCCATGCTTCATGAAGCACGGGTGTGGAATAAGGTATTCCGGTTTCAAACACCGTTCTTGATGGTTGCATCGAAAAGGTACATTGTTGCCCTGCAAAAGGCAATAGCGCCTGGATGTTGCTGTGAGTCTCGTTCAGTGGCGCGGTATAGCGGTGTACCGTGCGTCACTGGAAGATATCGTGCCCGCTGCGGCAGCGGATCACTTCACCAGCACCATGGAACCTGTTTGCACCTCTGCGTCCGCGGAAAGTCGGTAGTAGTATACACCGCCCGGAAGGTCGTGTGCGTCAAATCGCACCGCGTGTATTCCTGCGGATACGCTGCCGTCCAGCAGCACCGCCACTTCGCGACCCACGGCGTCATATACGCGCAGTATCACCTGCGCATCGTGCGGCAGGGAATAGTGGATCGTGGCGGACGACTTGAACGGATTCGGCTGTACGGAGACTTCGACCTCGCTCGGCAGCGGACGGACAATCTTCGGTGCGATTTCGCACGCCGTGAGGACACTCATGGAAGAATTGAATGTACTCCCGGATGCCTGCACACCAGTGACCGTGAAGCACCATATGCCACTGGGATTGCGGTCCCACGCGGATTCGAGTGTCACTTCACCGTTCGCACCGGTGATGCCGGATGTGGATCCGGATGTCGGCCCCGTGTAATCCGCAGTCACGACCGCACCGTCGACCGGCTGGCCGTTGTTGTCCCTGACGACGACGAGATCCTCTGCGAGTTCCTTGTTGCCGGGCAGGGTGGCGTGTGTCACCGACTGGCTCGCGACGAACACGTAGCTTCCCGCCGCGTTCGCGGTGATGGTCACAGTTGCTGTCGCCGTTGCCAGGTCATTATCGGTGACGGTCAGCGTCACGGTATAGGTGTCCGCCGTCGTATAGGTGTGCTGGGGATTTGCCGTCGATGCAGTATTCCCGTCTCCGAAGTCCCACGCGTACGCGGTGATGGTACCGTCGAGGTCATACGATCCGTCCCCGGTGAAGGACACCGTCAGCGGGATGATCCCCTGTGAGGGCTCCGCCGTCGCGACCGCGACGGGAGGAACATTGTACCCGGGGATGAGTCCGCTGGATGTGAGTGCCACACATACCGCATCCGGGCCGCTGGCAAGCGTGTTCTGGAAAGCGGCGAAGGTGGGGAAGTCCGTGCTCAGCGTCAGACCGCCAAGGAATACCTCCCCGGAACTGTTCACGGCCGCTGTCGTCAGATCATCACGCAATGTACCGCCACAGTACGTCGACCAGAGCATCGAACCGTTGGAGGAGAATTTCGTGACCATGCCGTCGCCTCCGCCCGCTGCGCCCGACTGGAAACCGCCTGCGGAAACGGGATAGTCGTTGCTCGCGGTGCGGCCTGTCAGGATCACGTTACCGGAACCATCCACTGCCAGTTCGTATGCGACATCGCTGTCACTTCCTCCGCAGTAGGAAGACCAGAGCAGGGAGCCGTTTTCCGAGAATTTACTGATCATCGGGTCGTACACGGTTGAAGCACTGGGTGGGACGGTCTGAAACGCTCCCGGCGTTACCGGGTAATCGCCACTCCATGTATATCCGGTGACGTACACACTGCCCTCGGGAGAGGTTGCGACGGCGCGTGCCCAGTCACCATCAGACCCACCCACGAATGTTGCCCAGAGCCGCTGACCGGTATTGCTGAACTTGATGATGAATCCATCCAGCCCTCCCGCAGAGCTCGTCTGGTACGCACCGGGAGTGACGGGAAAACCATCTCCCGCACCACCGGTTACGAACACGTTTCCAGATGCATCCACTGCGATATCATTCGCACCCTCACCACCCCTGTTGCCGTAATAGGTTGACCAGTGCATCGTGCCCGCGGATGTCAGCGCTGTCACGCAGACGTCCATGTCTTTCCGCTTCGAAAGAGAGGTTTGAAACGCTCCCACACTCACGGGGTAATCCAGGCTATTCGTCGATCCGCAGATCAGAACATGCCCCTGCGCATCCGACGCCACCTTCCCGTTGTTGAATCCGTTGCTCTCCGTGCCTGATCCGCCGACGTACGTCGCCCAGAGCAGCGTGCCAGACGCACTGAATTTCGCGGCGTACATGTCGCTGTCACCTCCATACACAGGCTGCAGTGTCCCCGCAGTGGTGGGGAGGTCGGGACTGTCGGTAGTCCCACCGAGAATGATATTGCCGGAGCCGTCCACCGTCACATACGCCCGTTCATCTCCGGAGCCGCCGAAGTACGTCGCCCACAGCCGCGTCCCGCTCGCATCGAACTTCACGATGAACGCGTCCTCGCCGCCTGCGATGACGGACTGCTGTCCGGAGACCGTCGGGAAATCAGTACTCGAGGTGTAACCGGTCATGATGACATTGCCGGAGGCGTCTGTCGCGACACCGGTGCAGACGTCGGTTCCGCTGCCGCCGTAATATGTCGCCCAGGGATCGATCACCAGCGTCTGCGCATGGTCGTAGGGGTCAAGACGGAAGGAAACCACGTTCCCGTCACAGATGAAGGACGAGGGGACCTCGCTGTCGCTGTGTCCGGCGTAGCAGTACGGCGCTGCTTCCTCGACCTGCCCGAGGGGTGTCGTGATGCGCAGGGATCCTGATTCCGTGATCCGCACTCCGGTCGTTCCGCTGTAGCGCATGCGAATGCGCGCAGCGTTTCCGCCCGGATGGACGATGAAGTTATACTTGATCCGATCGCCGTTCGACAGCAGTTCGAGATCGATGGCGTCATAGATGTTTTCGTACACGATGCTCCGGTATTCCCGTATCCCGGCAATCCCGGACGGACAGTGCGGCAGGTAATAATGCACGACGCTGTGTGCGAGATCCTCGCCGCGGATCGTCGCGGAGGGATTGCAGCCCTCGAGCGTCATATCAATGCGATACTGTGCGGTTCCTCTCGTGGAACTCCCATCGGTGAATACATAGCTGATGCCGTCGCTGCGCACGTACATGCGCATGCCCGGCAGGGATGCGATGAATGCCACATCCGCCCGCGTCTTTCCGTCAGTGTCGACGATCTGCCCGCGGTTCTCCTGGAAGAGCAGTGGGACCATCGTGTGCCGTTCCGTGCCTGGACCGGAGTCCGCCGTGGTGGCCGCGCCCGCCAGGCAGACGGTGCAGCACAGAAGCATTGTGATGATCGTGATATGCTGCCGTTTCATTGTTCTATCTCCTCAGTTATGCTGGTGGTTGTATTCATCGGTATCGGTATATCTGTCACGCCCGTGAAGCCTCCGCAGGTGCTGCTGCAGCAGCAGGAGGTCGTCTTTCAGGAAATAGCCGTGTGCTCCGGCTTCACGCGCCTTCATGCGGAGGTCATCGTCGTCGTACTGTGTCACGATCAGCACCTGCAGGTCCGGATGGGCGGCGATAATGCGCCGCGTGGTTTCGATGCCGTTCAGCTGCGGCATCCGGATGTCCATGAGCAGCAGGTCCGGCTGCTCGGTCTCACAGAGCCGCAGCGCCGCGTGTCCGTCAGCACATTCCAGCACGTCGTCGTGCAGTTCTCTGAGCAGTTCACGCAGCAGCGCGCGTACCTGCGCGTCATTGTCCGTGATGAGGACCTTCACAGGTGGTTCTTCCTGTGGGAGATTGAAGTTTGAATGACATCGGAAATGTCGCCGGTGAGCGGGTGGGGATCAATGCGAGGGACTATCCATTTTCTCTACGTGGTACTACGTATGCGGGGAGGGGATGAATACTACAGGAAATGCCGGTTCTGCAGGGCGAAACGCACCAGCGCGTAAGAGCCATGCAGCTGCAGCTTCTCGGCGATATTGGAACGGTGTTTTTCCACCGTGCGTGTGCTGATATGCATCAGCTCCCCGATATCGGCGGATGTCTTGTTGTCGGAAATGAAGTGCAGGACTTTTCGTTCCGTCGGTGTCAGCGCATTGAGACCGCTGGATATCGTAAGCGGGGCGTCGGGATGAGTGTCCTGAAGAACCGTTCGAACCGCGAGAGTGGGACTGAAATAATATTCGCCGCGGAGCACCGTGTGCACACCGCGCACGAGGTCAACGACCGCCGAATCCTTGAGGATGTACCCGGCAATCCCGTGATCGATCGCACGGTTGAATACCTCAACACGATCCGAGATGGTGAGAATGATAATACGAGTCGGGAGGTCCTCGTGCTGTGCGACCGCCGCAACCTCGAGTCCGGTCAGCTTCGGCATGCCCACGTCCAGTATCGCGACATCCGGTCGTTCCTCACGGATACATGCAAGCGCCGCCTCGCCGTCCTCGCAGCAGGCCAGGATATGGAAGTGCTCCACACCGTCGAGGATATCCTGCAGTCCCTTCAGGAAGATGGGATGATCGTCCGCGAGTATGATGCGGACCTCGTCGTCGGCCATGGCGGAACACGAGGATTGTACGGGATTGACTTCTCCGGCAAATATATGCTCTCCCGGTCGGAACGTCAACCTGTTTCGTCACCTGTGAAAACGCTGCCACCGTACAGCACTATTCACAGAACATGGGAAGCTTGCCTTCGAGCTTATCGAGCATCTCCGCTTCATATCTGCCGAGGCTGCTGCACGGAATCCATCGTGGATCATTATCAAATGTTCCCATCCAGACGCCACCGGTATCGACCGTATCCAGCTCTGCATAGAAAAGGCAGTCAAGAGTGATTTCTGTTTTCCCCTCGGCTATTTCATGAATGCCGATATCCTGGTACACGGTGTATATCCTCATATCCAGTGTATCACCGCGGACAATACCACAGTCGCAGAAATCTCTCCCGTTTCTTACGGCCATTCCGATCGTCGCCCGCAGCTCTCCGGAATCGTAGTCGATGCTGTCCGCATCAAAACCGAGGCCGGTATACCACTGTGCTGCCCGTGCCCAGACCTCGTCAGCCGGTTGCTCCACAATCCGTGATCTGTTGAACTCATACTGTCCTGGAGGGATATACAGCTGACAGGCCGGGAACAGAATACAGAGGATCAGCACCGGGAGGATTGCGAAGAGCCACAAGCGCCGTGCGTTACGAATCATACAGTTTCCTGTGATCATAAGAGCTGCGATATGGTGCATCCCGTTAGCTTTTCAGTCTGTGTCGGATGCGTGTCGCCTGAATCTACAATACATTCCTATCTCATCACAACCATCCTTCGGGACAGCACGGCACCGTTCGCTTCGAGGGTGTAGAGATAGGTCCCGCTGCGGAGGTCACCTGAGTTTACTCGAATGCTGTACGATCCCGGCATCTGTGCGTGCCTGTGCACCCGCTGCACCTCGCGCCCGAATATGTCGAAGACCCGAAGTGTCACGCTGCTTCGCTGCGGGATGGTGTAGGTGATTGTTGTATGCCCCCGGAACGGATTCGGGTAATTCTGATGCAGGATGCAGGACGCAGGACGCAGGGGAGCATTCTCGATTCCGGTGGTGGACTGCGGGACGGGAAGCGTCATGCGATCGATGAAGCTGCGGTCGCCGGA
The DNA here is from genome assembly GCA_913061095.1 of uncultured Ignavibacteria bacterium. Taxonomy (GTDB): domain Bacteria; phylum Bacteroidota; class Ignavibacteria; order SZUA-365; family SZUA-365; genus BM516. Next base: position 232,684 of record CAJXVM010000001.1, on the reverse strand, counting down.
TTCGAGCACGGCGCTGATCGATATTTGCGTGATGTCCTTTGGAATCTCGACATCCATGCTGTCGCGCGTGGAAGCAGCGGTTTGGAGGGTGCCGAGGGAGAACTCGCTGTCACCAACAGTCGTCACGCCAGCAGTCAGCACATCGATGGCAGCCTCGGTGTTGCTTGCCTCGGCGCCGCCGACGTTTTTCACCGTGAAGCGGATGCGGCAGCGGTCTGGACCGCTTGCCTCGTCGCGTATGATGTCTGCGTTATCGAGTGAGAGCACAGGCAGTGTGATCAGACTTGTCGCGTCAGTGACCAGATTCGCAAGATCATCGATCGCACCGTCGAGTGGACCGATGATCGAATCAATCTCAGCGACCAGAGCGGTCTGCTTTTGCGCAGTAGGCGTGAGCATGTAGTCTGCAAGGGCGACTGAGAGAACCGTTCGCCGGGTTTTCAAAAGCTGCATCCGCGCGAGTGCGTAGTAGTAATCGCTGCGCAATGTTTCGTCCTGATAGAGTTCTGCACGGTCTACCCCCATCAGCGGCCGCTGGAGCCGGTTAACATCAGCCACCATGTCCTTGCCGCTGCGGCGAAGCGCGTCGTACTGATCCGATATGTACTCGGTATCACCCTCAAGGACCTTCGCCCGCAGTTCTTCCAGGAAGGCAACGTCATCATCGATTTCGAGCGTTGACTGTGGGGTCGTCATGAATTGGAACACGTTCGGGGTGTTTCTCTGATGGGGACTGCCGCCAAGTTTCGGATCGAAAATGTTGCTGCCCACGTAATCGAGAGCCGAGGGGACAGAGCCGAGCCCTTTTACTGGCTCCGGCGACGTGAGGTACAGGAATCGTTCGGTGGGAATGCCTGCATCGGTGATCGCCGCGTACATATTGTTCGTCAGGTCCGGACGCAAGCCCTTGATGCGGAGGAGAAAGACATCCGCATCCACACCCGGTGTCTGCCCGATGGCAAAGGCGCGATCGAGGCTTGTGCCGATCCGATAGTAGTCGCTGAAATCCATGGTGAGCGCATCGATGTCCGCACGCAGCTGCGTCTCGTAGGCATCCTTCTCACCCTCCGCTTCCGCGTATGTTCCGGTAACAGCCAGCTGTTCGGTACTGTCGGCGTATGCGGGGATCAGCGGCTGTGTGGCGGGGAAGTAATACCGGCCGAGCATGTGTTCCCGCCAGTAATCCAGGAGCGACAGCATGAGGTTCGAGGAAAGATCCATGACATCTCCGCGGCCAACGAGGATGTCAGAGGTAAGGTCTGGAAGCTCCGTTCCGCGGTCTGCGCCCATGAGCGCAAGCAGCATCCACGTATTGTCGCTCAGCGCAAGGATCATGTCTTCCATGGCGGCATCCACGTGCGGATCGTCTATGCCGAGGAACGCGCGTTCATCCTTCCATGCCAGGGACAGGGCCATCAGGTCCTTCGAAGCAATGGCCGGGATGCGTCCGCACTGGCTGCCAAGATCCAGCACGCCTGTCACAGGCGGAGTCGCTTCCTCGTCGCCCCAGCTGTCTCGCAGGGCTTTTTCGAACAGAGTGAACCGTTTCATCGCTTCGGTGGCAGTGGCGTCGTTGTCCGTCCCCTCGGATCTCCACCGGGTGATCAGGTCCTCCGCAGCGGATTCATCGTAGCCGCGGGGGTAATCCCCAAGGAGAGAGCGGAGCGCGGCCATCTCCTGGCTGCCTTCGGGAATGATCTCCTCGACCTCGGTGATAATCTGTTCCTTGGCGTCCATGGCAGCGAGGAGTTCGGGACTGATTCCGCCATTGAGCGTTGTTGCGCTGACCGTGTCGGTCCATACGGACTCACCAAAGCTGTTATGCGACCGCAGGCGGTAATAGTATCTCGTGTTTGCCGCGAGTCCGTCATCGGTGTACTTCCGGATACCCTGACCGGGAGCCGGCGAGAGGGAAGTGAAGTCTCCCTCACTTCCCGTCAGAGAGCGTTGCAGTTCGAAGCCATCCTCATTCGACGGATCGGGCATCTCCCAGGTAACCTCGATCTGCGATTCACTGAGCGCGCGTGCCGCGAGGTTTCGTGGACGGATGGGATCGTCCGACCCCTGTGTGGTGGCACTCGCGATGTTGCTGTAATCCGATGCTCCTGAACGATTCACCGCCCTGATGCGGAAATAGTATTCCGTTTGTGGATCGAGTCCGGTGACAGTATGCGTTCGCGCCTTGCCATCCGCATCGGGCGGCACGCGGGAGAAGTCGTTTTCGTCGCCAGTGAGCGATTGTTCGATTTCGAAAGATTCTGCGTAATTGGGGGATGGGGCTACCCAGTTCAGTGTGATGGACGTCGGTCCTGCGGCTTCGGCGCGCAAACCGAAGGGAGCGGAGGGAATGGGGATGTCCAGCGTTGTGGCGCTGTCCTCATTCGACCAGTCCGAATACCCGAGGTCATTCTCCGCGCGCACGCGGTACCAGTATATCGTGGTCATCTCCAGGTTCTCATCGAGGATGTCGCCGTCACCCGGTCCGGATGTGGTCAGCAGTGTCCAGTCCTCCCCGGGTGCCTTGCGCTCCACCTCGAAGCCGTCCTCGTTCTCGGATCCCCTTTCCCATGTCACGCGAATCGACGTATGATCCTCCGCCGTGGCATCGAGGTTCTGCGGCGGAGCTGGCTTCATGCGCGTGTATATGGTGTACTCATTGGAGTACCCCGATGCGGCGTTCGGTCCCACCGCGCGCACGCGAAATCGGTTTGTCGTACGGGGGGTGAGTGCCTGTGCGTCATAGCTCGTCGCATCAGCATCGGTGGTGTGGATCGTCACCCAGCCCTGGTCCATCTCGTTGTGCTCGACCTCGTAGCCGGATTCTCCGTCGGCGTTGTCTTCCCAGGTCAGCGCGACATGCGTTTCGGACTGCAGCACGCCGTCGAGATTCGTGGGCGCGGTCAGATACAGCAGCGTCCTGCCCTGGGCAGTGTTGGAATAGTCCGTTGCGATGTTTCCAGCGAAGGCGCGAATGCGGAAGTCGTATGTCGTGTTCGCTTCGAGGCCTCCCAGCATGGCTTTCTCCGCGTCAGCGGCGGCACCCCCGGCCGACATCCAGCTGTCCCCGGGTTTGCGGTATTCGAGTTCATAGCCCTCCTCTCCGTCGGTGTTGTCATCCCACGTCAGCATGACCTCCTCTGACGAATGTCCCGTGGCAGTGAGGTTGGCCGGGGGGTCGAACGTCCCGGTGGTGACCGTAGCGACATTCGACCAGTCGGATTCATGCTGGGAGTTCGCCGCTTTCACCCGGAAGCTGTGTTCGGTGTCGGGCGAGAGGTCGGCGACGGTCCATGTCTCCGAATTCGGCGCCACGGTTTCGAGCGGACTCCAGGACGTACTGGGAGTTTTGTGATCAATCACGTACCTGTTCTCATTATCGGCGTTGTCCTTCCAGTCCAGTTGGATGCGGGTAGGGGATAGTACAGTGGCGGTCAGATCGGTTGGAGGATCGGGGGGAAGCACGACAGGACCACCGGCACTGAAATTGACGATGATGCCATCATAGTCTCCGCCGAGTGTTGTCTGACTGGTGTTTGCTTCCACGAAATCAGGGCTGTTGCTGATACCGACGATGATGATATTTTCATTGGGATCCAGGGCAATACCATACCCTCCTTCATTATAGCTCCCACCACCCCAGTATGACGAGTACTCGACACTGAGGTTTGAGTTGATGATCGTCAAGAATCCATCATAGTCGCCATGCTTCACAGATTGCACTGGATTTACGAGAGGATAGTCAGAACTCCCGGTTGAACCGGTAATAATCGTATTCCCGTGAGAATCGGGAAAGATCGAAGTACTACCATCCCTACCACTCCCTCCGACGTACGTGGCCCATTCGATTGTGCGTCCGCCACTTGGATTTGAGGTGGCTGCTAACTTGCAGATATATCCGTCCACAGGTCCGGCCAAAGTCGGTTGGATTGCATTAACCGTTGGCATATTTGAACTCGACGTAATTGATGCGATGTAAAGTCCACCATGACTGTCTGATGAGATTTCGTATGGGAAGTCGGCGTCAGTACCTCCAAGATATGTTGACCATAGCATCGTCCCACCGCTGGTAAACTCCGTAATTGTCAAATCCTGTTGTCCTCCTCCGAAATTTGCCTGAACAGGATTATGCACCGGGAAACCAGGGTCAGAACCTCTTCCAAGCACCGCGATTGTATTCTGAGGGGTTACGCAGCATTGATAAAAGTTTTCCCCGCCTGATGCCCCGAAATATGTCGCCCAGGAAAGTTGTCCGGTCGGTGAGAATTCAGCAAGATAACCATCTCCGCCTCCACCGTAGGTGGGTTGATACGCGTTTACCACCGGCAGATCAGTACTGCCCGTCCCTCCAGCTATATAGGTGTTTCCGCTGGCATCCAAGGCAACCCCCCCTTTTGGTGAAGCAAGGTAGCCTGCTTCGACATACCATCCCTCGTTACCGCTCCCACCGAAATACGTCGACCAGACGGGTTGACCCGTCGAATTTAATTTAATGAGGAAAACATCCTGGGAGCCGGAGAGCCCGGCCTGCCATGCGTTCAATATTGGAAAATTCGAACTAAACGTACCACCCGTGACAACCATATCACCAGTTGCGCCCACTGCAATTGCACATGCAACATCTTCACCGCTCCCTCCGCAGTAAGTTGACCATAGGAGTTGCCCCCCATTGCTGTATTTCGCCAGAATGGCGTCAGCGTCCCCTGCATAGGTGTTTTGTACTCCGGCGAGAACGGGAAAGTTACTGCTCTCCGTATATCCGGTCACATAGATATTCCCCGTTCCATCGCAATCTACCGCGTAAAAATGATCCACCTGTGAACCACCGTGATACGTTCCCCATGGGTCAATGATCAGATCTTTCTGCGCATCGTAATCTTCGACATCCCAGGTGAGTGTCGATCCGTTAATGCTGAACTCGGCATTTACTCCCCGTCCATCCTCCTGCCAGCTCACCGGTGTGCTCTCCTCGAAATATCCCAGCGGCGCGTGCACCTGCATGCCGCCGTCCGGCATATCGAACATCTCTGTCGCGCCGGTGTACTCCATGCGGATGTCCGCCGGGTTCCCGCCCGGATGCACAATGAACTCGGATTTCATCTTTCCATCCACCGTCATGATGCGCATGTCGATGGAGGGATAGATGTCTTCCATCACGATCCCTTCGAAGGTCCGCACGTCACGAATCCCGTCGGGACAGTGCGCGAGGTAATAGTGAGAGACGCCATCGAGCACTTTCCCCGGACGCGCCTGCGCGAAGGGATTCCCGCCGGCGAAGTCCATGTCCATGCGATAGAGCACGACTTCCGTTTCCGCTTTCGAGGACATGAAGGCGTTCGTTTGGCTGTCAGGCATCTTCTCCGGCTCTTTCCGCTGCGAAAACACGTAACTGATACCCGTGCGTCGGACGTAGAGCCGCACACCGTTCACGTCGGCCGTGTAGAGGATGTCCGGGCGGGGATTGCCCTCGGTGTCCACGATCTGCCCGCGGTTCTCGGTGAAGCAGACCGGCCTGCTGTCGAGGGATTTCCCTCTCAGCGCAGGAATACCGCCGGGATTTCCGTTCAGAGGAAATGCTGCATGCAGTGCCGATTGCGGGAGCAGCCAGCACATGAGCATGAGGAAGAATGATGCTGCGATAGCTGGATGGATCGGCTTGCTGGGGGATGGGACGGAACACATGGGCTTCTCCTCCGAAACAATGACGATGGATACAACGGCACCGGCCGGCGCTGCGGCGGTGGAATCTATATCAGGATGAATCTGTCTTGATTGCGTACGACGACAAGGTCCGAAAATCCGGAGGGAGGCGCAATAGGCAGGTCTGCCCATTTTTGTGGATTTCTGTCCGGGTATGGTAAAATGGGGAGGTCTGCCTATTTCCTTTTCCCTCGGGGATATGTATGATCAGGGGGGACCGTACTCTTTCAAACCACAGTCCGTACCCAATTCCAATGCGCATACTCATTGCAGACGATTCGGCAGAAGCGCGGGAAGTGCTGCGCGAAGCACTGGAGGAGGTGTCATCAGACATCGTCGAGTGTGAGAGCGGTGAGGAGGCGCTGCGCCTGTTCGCAATCATGCATCCAGATCTCGTGCTGATGGATATTCGCATGCCGGGGAAAGGAGGACTCTGGGCGATTGATCGCATTCATGCCTCCGATCCCGAGGCGCACATCATCGTAGTTTCGCAGTTCAGCCAGCAGCGGTATCGCCGGGCGGCCCTGGAGTCAGGAGCGGAGCAGTTTTTCCCGAAGGATCGTCTGATCGATCTGCTCGATTACATCACCGAGCGAGGGGCAGGTGCGTTCTGCTGACGCAGCGGAATGCAGGCAAAGAATCCGGTAGAGTAGCGTAAACAAGAAAACGCGCACCGAAATCGATGCGCGTTTTTCTGTTTTTGTTACCCTGTTGTTACCCGACCGAAGTTAAGTCGTTTATTTTCAGGGTCTTTGTAGCGGGGGCTGGACTTGAACTCCGCCGGCGGCGGACCTGCGGAGCGCCATGGCGCTCCTTCGGCCATCGGGTTATGAGCCCGACGAGCTACTCCGCCTGCGGCGGACTCCACCCCGCCTGTGGCGGTCCTTCGGCCCGTTGTTCAGATTAATCCCAAGCCAGTACATGTTCCTCTAACCATTGCCTACCAATGCCGGTTTTAAGCCATTTCTCCCGTTTCATCGCCTCGCCGCGCGTCGCGAACTGCTCCTGATGCAGGATTGTCCATCCGGATCCATGCTTCGTGGCATGATTCCGTCCGCGGTTGTGGTCGGCGAGTCGCTGTTCCAGGTCACCAGTTGATCCGATGTACCTGTGGCCCTCATTGCTTTTCAGCACATAGACATAGTAGGTCAAGGGTTCTCCCTAAAATTATCAGAAAACGAAAAAAGGCAGAGCCGAATGACTCTGCCTTTTCTTGTAGCGGGGGCTGGACTTGAACCAACAACCTTCGGGTTATGAGCCCGACGAGCTACCAATTGCTCCACCCCGCGGTGGATTTTAAATATACAAAATCATTGGGCGGATTGCAACCGGAGAATCGGGAAGCTTCGGGAAAATGCATCAACGTCACCTGAAATTTGGAATCTGTCAATTCTGATGTGAATAATACCCGGATAAAAACCCTGAGCTGAGAATTATACCCGGGTAAAATGGATTTTTACCCGGGTAAAAACCTGATATTACCCGGGTAAAAATAATGCAAGCATTTTTCACCATCTCCGGATGGTGACGGCAATAGTATTTCATCCCGCGATGCACCTTCAGCGGGTATCGAGGTTACAAATTTTGGATCCGGTGATGATGTCAATGGTTTCGGTACATGATGGACGAAATGTTGCCAGTGAGACGCACCATTCAGCCCGGAGAATTCTCAACGTTCCTCTGCTCTGGCTGATCGGATTGTACCGGAACCGGCGCCGGTCGCGCGGCTATCGAGTGTGCGGCTTCCACCCGAGCTGCTCGGAGTATGCCCGTCTCTGCCTGCTGCACCTCCCGCTGCGCCGGGCCCTGCCGCTGATCGCCGACAGGCTGCGCCGCTGTGACACATCCGCACCGGTCATCGATGACGACCCTCCAATCAATACAGATGGTGAATCATGAGAGAATATCACGTCGAGGTCTACATGACCGGATGTCTGAGCGGATCAATGAATCCGGCAAAACTGACGCAGGCGATCAATCAGCAGGCCGGTGCCGGATGGCGGCTCCGCACAACGATCAAGGAAGAAAAACGCTGGCTCATTCTTTTCAAGCGTGAAGCGCATTTCCTGATCTTTGAACGCGATGTGAACAGCGCCGCTTCCGGGAATGCCGACTCCACTACCCGGACTCCTGAGACCGCGGCGGCAACCGCGGCTGAAACGCGGTCCGCGTCGTCATCGGCCGGACCCGTCCCACCACCTCTCCCGAAAGAGTGACACGTATACGAGGCAGTCATGCAACGCTCCGTGAATGATGACAGACATGCTGGAAATCAAGGCGATGCCTACTTTTATTCTGTGGATGGCGGGGAACCGAAACAGATATCAGAACGGGAAATTCGTGATGCTGTCAGCAGGACGCCGGATCGGCGTCACCTGGTGTGGAAGGAGGGCTGGTCCGAATGGAAAAATGCGCATGACGTGTTCCCACCCGATCGGCCTTCTGTCGGATCGACGGAATCTTCGACGGATGAAATATCCGGCGCCACGGAACCTGATGTCACATCTCCATCGTCGGAAACCGATCGATCAGAACCGATGCCGCAGCCGTCTGCTGACGCAGCATCGACCAGGAACAGCGACGCGGGAACATCAGGCGACTCGACCCCGGCGTCCGCGGGATCCGAGGGAGCCGAAGCCACACGTGGCGGAGGGCGGAAGGTGCTCATCGGAGCCGGGGCGTTTGCTGTCCTGGTCATGGTCATTCTCTTTGTCGCCCTTCAGACCGGGGACAAGACCGACGCGCTTGTCGGTCACTTCACGTATGAAACCTCCGGTGCGTCATCGACACTGGATATCAGTCGCAACGATGCGGGCGTGTTCTTCATCGAGGGCGAGTCGCTCTATGGAACGAACCGCGAATACGGTCCGAACATCGGAACGCTCGCCATCACGGCTGAACTCAAGGAGGGCGTGCTTGTCGGTAACGACGACCCGGACTACACAATCACCATCCGTCCAACGGACGACGGGATCATTGTCGAGGAGACGGGCAGCAATGAAAACTTCGGATTCAATGTCGGGTTTGCCGGCACCTACAAGAAAGCAGACGATTCAGCTGGTGATGACGAGGCCGTGACATCCAAAGAGAGCGATGCGCTTGTACCGGATCAGATGGATGATGACGATGACGAGGGTACGGGATTGTCGGCAGCGGAACGCAATTCGATAGAAGATTTTGTGTACTCGTTCATACGCGCGCAGAATCAGAACGACATCGATGCACTCATGGCGTTTTATGCGGACGAGGTCGACTACTATTCCTGGGGAACGGTACCTCGAAATCGTATACGAGAAGACAAGCAGGCGTATTTCAAACGCTGGCCCGTGCGCAACTACACGGTGCAGTCCGGTGAGATCACCATCACACCCACTGACATGGCTGGTGTGTATGCCGTGACCTATGGACTGGACTATGCGGTCGAGAGTCCCGAGCGCGGCAAACAGAGCAGCGGACTCGTGACGGCATCATTGACGCTTCAGACGAAGTCGTGGGACGGAGATCCTGATTCAGATCTGCATATCACAAAGGAGCGTTCACAGTAATATCCATCGCAGGATGCGCCTCCTGCGCTGCAGAGTGGGACCAATCGTAGCCGGCAGGCGATGATCTCCGGCGTGCTCGCAAGGGAGAACGGTATGTCTTCCGCAAAGGGAATCATTCATTGCACTGCAAGTGTTTTGAATTGAAACTATTCCAATCTTACATGAGCACGAAAGGATCCGGAGATGGCAGATAAAAAAATCATTGCAGTTGTCGGAGCGACGGGGGCACAGGGCGGAGGACTCGCCCGCGCAATTCTCGCCGATGAGAACAGTCCGTTCGCGGTGCGCGCGCTGACGCGCAATGCGAACAGCGAAAAGGCGCAGGCGCTCGCCGCGCTGGGCGCGGAGGTCGTGCAGGCCGATATCGACGACGCGGCCAGTCTGACCGCGGCCTTCCAGGGCGCGTACGGAGCATTCTGCGTGACGGCGTTCTGGGAGCATTTCTCCCCGGAAAAGGAACTGCAGCAGGCGAAAAACATGGCCGATGCGGCGGAGGCAGCCGGACTGCAGCACGTTGTCTGGTCGACACTCGAGGATACGCGCACATGGGTGTCCCTGGACGATGACCGCATGCCAACCCTGATGGAGAAGTACAAGGTGCCTCACTTCGACGCGAAAGGGGAGGCGAACGCGTTCTTCGAGAATTCGAACGTCCCCGCGACCCTGCTCTACACGTCTTTTTACTGGGACAACATGATTTTCTTTGGCATGAATCCAAAGCCCGGCGATGATGGCGTGCTGAATTTCGTGCTGCCGATGGGCGAGGCGAAGCTGCCGGGTATCGGGGCGGCGGATATCGGGAAATGCGCCTACGGGATTTTCAAAAATCCCTCCGAATTTGCCGGGAAGTCCGTGGGCATCGCCGGTGAACATCTCAGCGGCGCGGAGATGGCGTCAACCATGAGCGAGGCGCTCGGGCAGGAAGTTCGCCATGTGAACGTGCCGTTCGATGTGTACCGGGATTTCGGTTTTCCCGGAGCGGATGACCTCGGCAACATGTTTCAGTTCAAGCATGATTTCGAGGATGAATTCCGGAGCCCTCGCAGCGTCGAGTTCAGCCGTACGCTGAATCCCGACCTCCAGTCGTTCAGTGACTGGATGAAGGAAAACGGGAAACGGATCCCGCTCGAATAAGTTCGATACACCTCCATTGTACAGCGCCGCCCCGTCAGTCGGGGCGGCGCTGCGTGGAGTAAACGGATCCGGTGCGATGGCGCGATGCCTGTCGCGGGATCAGACCAATAATGGATCATTCAGCGTGTGTGCATCATGCGAATGGCCTGCTGCTGTCCGCCGGTGAGCAGGCGGCAGAAATACAGTCCCGCCGGCAGGCCGTCTGCATGGAATTGAAGCTGGTGAACGCCGGGACGGAATTCCCGTTCGGCAAGAACGGCGACTTCGCGTCCGATGGCATCGTGCACTGTCACGCGGGCGTACAGTGATGATGGCATTGTGAGCCGGACGACCGTGCCGCCGGCAAACGGATTCGGATAGTTCTGCTCGAGCACCGGCGATGCCGGCAGCGCCGCACCATGTCCGGTCGACGTGACCAGCGAAGTGACTCGTCCCGGCAGAGGATCCTCGGGCGTGAGTGTCTGAAGGTTCATCACATATCCCGCAAGCGCCTCGAATTCCGTGAGCGGCCCGTCCATCGTGGGACTATCGAAGAATACTGGATCAGAATACACGATGCGTGGATCCTCCATCGCGAAATAGTCCAGATACATCAGGAGGTACTCATTGAACGCGACGGTATATGTCGCCCCAGGGCTGAGGGGTACACCGTTGAGATTCAGCGTATGGACGCGATGTCCTATTTCCGCCATCGGATTGAACGCATAGGAAAATCCGTCTGAGGGATGTATCAGCGCTTCATCATTGAGTTCGATGTATCCCAGCGTCGCTTCGAGTCCGGCAAGAAGTGCCATACCGGTCATCTTGACGGTCACGAGTCCGAATCCGATGCCATTGTCCGCGTTCATCCCGTATCCGATGGTGCGGAACAGGTCGAGCGCCTTGATCGGGCCGGCATGGATCGGCTGCGCGGTGCTTCCTCCGGGCTGGAACGCGAAATCCGCACCGGTGGCCGCCGCATAGGCATCCGCGCAGAGATTGCCGACATGCGTATCGAGGTTGCCCTCCGCCGTACAGTCGAGAATCTCCTCGCTGAAATCCCCCGTGGCCGCCCCGACTGTCGCCATCAGCAGTCCGCCGGTCGCGGCGTCGAGCTGTGAATAGATATCCGCACAGGCGGTCTGCAGCGGTCCGAGTTCACCGACCGTCTCATCCAGCGCGATCAGGTCATATGATTCCACCGACACGACGCCGTTGTCGATCTTGAGCACGGTTTTTCCCATCGAACGGTAGAATGCTCCGCACTGCACGATTGGCGTCATTCCGCCGGCGTTGGGGATTTCCACGGGCTCCTCGAAGGCGTAGTGATCGTGTGCGCCCACGATCAGGTCGATGCCGGGTACATTCGCGGCGACTTCCATGTCGTGCACATGGAGCAGATGCGAAAGCATGATCACGACGTCGCATCCTTCGCCCCGCAGCGCGGCGACCTGCTCACCGGCGATCACACCGAGGTCGTCGGAGACGATGATGGGATGTGACGTTCCGGTTTCCTCGACTTCAGGTGTGGTCATACCGAAAATGCCGACTTTGACGTCGCCTTTCTGCAGGATCACATGGGGAGATACGAATGCCTGCAGGGCGTTCTCCGGATCCTCGCTGTAATCGAGATTCGCCGACAGCAGGGGAAAGCTGCTCTCATCGAATGATGCGGCCAGGCAGCCGAGCAGGAGATCAGGACCGAGATCAAATTCGTGATTGCCCACGGCCATGGCCTCGACACCGAGCTGCAGCAGCATCTGCAGGTCTGGAATGGCGGGCAGTGGCGGTGTGGAGGCGAAACTGAGATTGAATGACGGATCGCCGATGAATGCGTCGCCGGCATGCAGCACGAGTGCGTTCGGATCGGACGCCTTTTCCTGCATGATGATTGTGCCGGCGCGGGCGACGCCTCCCGCGGTCGGATTCCCTTCCGCATCCCTCGGTGCTCCAGCCGCCAGGTTGGAATGGGTGTCATTGAGATGGAGTATCGTCAGATACTCGGGGGATTGCGCGAATGCCGCGCTCAGGCACAGGCCGAGCAGCAATACTGCGCAAAGGGGTACGCTTCTGTGCATAATCGCCTCCTCCAGTGCTGATGGATAGAATGGCATCGTCCGCATTTCCCGCAAACGGTGCTGCGAAAAGGCTCATACGTCGAGTGTACCCGGAAAGTAGCGCATTTTATTCTGATATGCTACTCTCTTATGCGAATATTTTTGAAGCAGGGTGTTACATCAATCCCCGGAAAATTCCGCCGTCGACCTGGATGGTGGCGCCGGTGATGTAGGCGGCGCGGTCGGAGGAAAGGAAGACCGCCATGTCGGCGATTTCGTCGGGCGTGCCGATGCGTCCCATCGGAATCTTCGCGGTGACCTCGTCACGCACGGCCTCGAATGAGGTGCCGGCCTTCTCGGCGCGGTCAGTGAACAGCTGCGTCTGGCGTCCGGTTTTGATGTAACCCGGCGCGACGTTGTTGACGGTCACGCCGTGCGCGCAGACTTCGTCCGAGAGCGTCTTCGCCATGCCGGTCACGCCGGCGCGGTAGGTGTTCGAGAGCAGCAGGCGCTGCACAGGCTGCTTGACGGAGATGGAGGTAATGTTCACGATGCGTCCCCACTCCTGCGCGATCATTCCGTCGAGCACGCCGCGGATCAGGCGCACGGTGCTCATCAGTGTGCGGTTCCAGCCGGCCAGCCAGTCCTCCTCGCTCATCGAGCGGAAATCGCCCGGATTCGGTCCGCCGTTGTTCGCCACGAGGATGTCGCATCCGCCGAACACCTCGTTCATCCGGTCCACCGCCGCTTCGATATCCTCAACCCGGTCGAGATCCGCGCACACGTATTCCGCGCGCACGCCGTGGGTATCCCTGAGTTCCTGCGCCAGTGCGGAGAGTTTGTCCTCGCTGCGGGCACAGAGCATGACAGCACATCCTTCCGCGGCGAGTCCCTCCGCCACTGCCTTTCCGATACCGTCGCTCGATCCGGCGACGAACGCGCGTTTATCCTTCAATCCGAGATCCATGGAATCCTCGCTGTTTCATAAACAAAACCACTGCATTTTTTGTTAAATTACAGGTTGAAAAAGTACGGGATTTCGCTCCGGCGACAAAATCCCGCATGCCGAGGAACAACAACGACATCGAAGACACACCATGCCCATTCTTCCGATATATCCCTATGACGCGCAGGTGCTGCGCGAGGAAACAAAAGCAGTCGACGCGCCGTCCGAGGAACTGACGCAGTTGATCGTCGACATGTTCGCCACGATGCATCTGGCCAACGGAATCGGACTCGCGGCGAATCAGGTCGGCGTCGGGAAATCGCTGTTCGTCGTGGATCTGAGTCCGATGGAAGGCTACGAGGAGCAGAAGCCGCTCGTGATGATCAATCCGGAAATCACCGACATGTGGGGCGACGAGATCAATTTGGAGGAAGGTTGCCTCAGCGTGCCCAACGTGCGGGAAGAGGTCGTGCGGCCGGAGAAACTCCATATCCGCTACCGCGACGCGAACTTCGAGCCGCAGGAGCTGGAGGCGGACGAATTTCTTGCGCGCGTAATTCAGCATGAATACGATCACCTCGAGGGGATTTTCTTCACCGACTACCTGCGTGGCTTCCGCAAGCGCCTGGTCATGCCCGTGCTCAAGAAAATCCGGCGCGGGGAGGCCGAGGTGGATTACGCTATGGCAAACGATGCCGCGGTGGTGAAGTAAGAGGATTTATGCGTCTCGTCTTCATGGGAACACCCGATTTCGCCGTCCCTTCACTGCGCACGCTGCACGAAGCAGGATACGACATCGCCGCCGTGGTCACCGCGCCCGACCGCAAACGCGGCCGCGGACAGCAGCTCTCCGCCACTCCCGTCAAACGCTACGCCGTCGAGCACGACATCCCCGTACTGCAACCGGAGTCACTGAAGGATCCGGCGTTCGAAGCGGAGCTGCGGGCGCTTGGTGCGGACTGCTTTGTCATCGTTGCCTTCCGCATCCTGCCCGAGGCGGTGTTCAGCATTCCGCCGCACGGCAGTTTCAACCTGCATGCTTCGCTGCTGCCGCGCTACCGCGGCGCGGCGCCGATCAACCGGGCGCTGATGGAAGGCGTGCGGGAGACCGGCGTGACGACGTTTTTCCTCAAGCGGAAAGTCGACACGGGGGGGATTCTCCTGCAGGAATCCGTGCCGGTGCATGGGGATATGACGGCCGGTGAACTCCATGACATTCTCGCGGATCTCGGGGCGGATGTCGTGCTGCGCACCGTGCGCCTGATCGAGGAGGGGGAAGCCGAGCCGCGTGCGCAGGACGACAGCGCAGCCACGCCCGCGCCGAAAATCTTTCGTGAGGACTGCGCGATCCCGTGGGAGAAAACCGCGCGCGAAGTGCACGATCACATTCGCGGACTGAGTCCCTATCCGGCGGCATGGACCATGCGCGGCGGCCGGCAGCTGCAGGTCCTGCGTTCCCGCATCGCCGAGGAGGATTCATCCGGCACGCCCGGCAGCGTCCTCTCCGCCGTCGACGTTATCCGCGTCCAGTGCGGCCGGGGAAGCATCGACATCCTCGAGCTCAAACCCGAAGGGAAAAAAGCGATGACGGCGGAGGAGTATCTGCGCGGTCACCGGATTGAGACAGGGGAGATGCTGATCCCGTAAGGGCGACTACCAACCGAAGGCGGCATATCGTGGATATCGCAACGCATCGGATCGAGCAATCAGCAATCTGCAATCATCTTTCAGGCTTGTATGAGCTGCTCGAGCAGCCCCGCGACCCGCTCCGACGCTCCGGCCGTTCCCATCTTTTCCTTCACCCGCTCAAGCTCCCGGCGGGTGTTTTCGTAGTATTCCGCATCGTTGAAATAGTGATGCGTGTAGCGAGAGATGTATTCCGGCGTCACGTCGGACTGCAGAAGTTCGGGGACGATACGGCGTCCGGCGAGGATGTTGACCATGGCGATGTGATCGACGCGAACAAGGCGGCTGCCGATGGCGTAGTTCAGTGCGGAGGCGCGGTAGACCACGATCATCGGCGTTTCGTACCAGGCGGTCTCGACCGTCGCGGTGCCCGACGCGACCACGGCGGCGTGCGCATGTTCCATCAGCGCGTGCGTGTCGTCGCGGACAAGCACCACAGAGGGGTAATCCTGAAGCCACCGGTTGTACAGCTCGTCCGGCTGACGTGCGGCGCCGACCGCGACGGCACAGCCGTGCTTTTCGGCCAGGATCTGCGCGCCCTCCAGCATGGCGGGGAGGAGGCGCTCAATTTCCTGCTTCCGCGACCCCGGCAGCAGGGCCAGCAGCGGCCGGTCGGGGGGCAGTCCCCAGCGCGCCAGGAAGGAGCCGCGCTCACTGTGTTCGAGGATTTCAAGCAGGGGGTGTCCGACAAATGTCGCGGGAAGATCGCGTTCCGCGAAGAATGCTTCCTCGAAGGGAAAGACGACGGCGAGATGATCGATATGCCGCCGCATGTTCTTGATGCGGTGGCGTCCCCACGCCCAGACCTGCGGACTGATATAGTAGAGCACGCGTCCGCCGTGCTCTTTGATACGCTCGGCGAGACGGAGGTTGAATCCCGGATAATCGATGAGCACCGCCGCATCCGTCTTTCGATCCCGGTAGGCGTCCTCGCAGGTCGCGAACATCTCTTTGAGAAAAGCATAGTTCTTCACCACTTCCACGAATCCCATGATGGCGGTCTCGCGGATGTGATAGAGCAGCTCCATCCCTTCGTCCTTCATGAGATCCCCGCCGATGCCGAAGAACACCGCGTCGGGATGTTTCTCCCGGAAGGCGCGGATGAGACGGGCGCCGTAGAGATCGCCAGAGGCTTCACCGGCGACGAGCATGATGACGGGGGCGCCGGCAGGCATCATATCCTCCGTGAGAGTGGACGGAAAGGCTGCATCAGACGATCCGGTTTCATCGGATGATCCAGATGATGATGAGAATCAGTGTCGCGGCAGTGAAGGCCTGCAGCGTGCGCCGCTCGGAATGCCAGCCGGCCTTCCAGTCGATGTCCACCGGATGCCACGAGCGGTAGGGCGTCAGGCGGAACAGGAAGCGCGGCACCCTGGCGCAGTAGTCGGCGTGTTCCTGTCCGAATTTTTCCCGCAGAAACGTTTCTTCCTCCTTGACGATCATCGTGTACTGGAAGAGAAACCAGACCAGAGCCGCGATCTGCAGCCAGGGAAACAGTGCCATCGACATGATGCCGATACCGAGATATATGAGAATGTTCCCAACATACAGCGGATTGCGCGTGAAGGCAAATGGTCCGGAGGTGACCAGGCGGCTGGCCCCGACCTCGCCGGTCACGCGCGTTTCGCTGCCCACGTAGAACACCCCGGAGGCACGCAGGGCTTCTCCGGCCGCTGCGACAACGAATCCGATCACGAGACTCAGCAGCGTCGGTTTTGCGAAAATCAGCATCACGAGCAGAAAGGGCAGGGGCGTGTATGAACGATTGCGGAACAGAAACTGACTGACAGTCACGGGTTTTCCTCATTCTTCCTCAAACTTCAAAACTACGCGCCCCGGGGGGCAAAAACAACTGCCGGCGGGGCCGCCGGGCACTTGCAGCTATGATTCGTTGGCGGAAATGAATATCTTTGATGATGATATGAAACACTGGAATTCCGTTGTGACCGGAACTCCCCGTATTATGAACATTCGATTATCATGCTGACGAAATACGGACTCGAAACGGCCATTCCCATCCTGGTCATCGCGCTTGCCGTGGTGATCGCGGGATTTTTCATCTCGAATATCCCGTTCCGCATCGTGCTCTTCGTCGTCGGCGGAGCGGTGCTGCTGTTTACGCTGAATTTCTTCCGGGATCCGGATCGCACGACGCCGGATGTGCCCGGGGGCGTCATTTCTCCGGCGGACGGCAAAATTGTCGCCATCAGCGATGTCGAAGATACGGAATATCTCGGCGGCAAGGCGAAAATGGTCGCCATTTTCATGTCGCCTCTCGACGTCCACGTCAATCGCTACCCGGTGTCGGGCGTCGTCGAGCTGAAGCGCCATATCGAGGGAAAGTACTTCGCCGCGTTCGAAGACAAGTCCAGCGAACTCAATGAACGCACACATATCGGCATCAACACCGGTGAATGGAAGGTGCTGTTCAAACAGATCGCCGGCTTCGTGGCGCGCCGCATCGTGTGTCCGATCGAGGTCGGCGACACCGCGGTCGCCGGCGAGCGCTTCGGCATGATCAAGTTCGGATCCCGCGTCGATGTCATCATGCCGCCCGACGCGGATATCCGCGTCACCATGGATCAGCGGGTGACTGCGGGAGAAACCGTGATCGCTGTCGTCGAGCGCTGATACGAACTGTTACACCAACCGGAAGCTCGCTTGAGAATCCGTCTCAGCCGTTCCATCGTCCCGAACCTGTTCACCGTGCTGAACATATTCTTCGGGTTTCTCAGCATTATCCATGCCGTGGAGGAGATGTACATCGCGGCGGCATGGTATATCGTGCTGTCCGCGGCATGCGATGCGCTGGACGGCATGATGGCGCGCCTGACCAATTCCGCGAGCGAATTTGGTGTCGAACTCGATTCCCTTGCCGACGTCGTCAGCTTCGGCGTCTCACCGTCGTTCCTGATTTATTCCCTCGTCCTCAGTGAATACGGAACATTCGGTATGCTGGCTGCCGCCGTACCACTGATTCTCGGCGCCCTGCGTCTGGCGCGTTTCAACGTGCAGCTGGTGGGACTCTCGAAAGATCATTTCACCGGCATGCCCATTCCGCTCTCAGCGCTGACACTGGTTTCGTTCATCATCTTTTTCCGGCCCGATCAGATCATCGCGCTTCCGGAACTGCAGTACGCACTCATCGCGATCACCGTGAGCTGCGGCGCCCTGATGATCAGCACCGTGCGCTATCCGGTATTCCCGAAGATCTCACTCGGAAGTTTCCGCCGGCAGCCCCTGCAGATGACGGTGCTGACCATCGCCATCATCGCCATCATCGCGAGCAAGGGCGTGCTGCTGTTTCCCTTTCTCCTGGCCCTGGACATCAGCGGTCCGGTCTTTGCCACCGGCCGCGGACTGCGCCGCATGACCGCGCGGCAGCGCGACGCGCGCCGGGCCCGGGAGGAGGAAGACTCCGTCTCCATCGACTCGCAATCATCGCAATCATAAAGGACCATCATGTTCAAAGCGATCGTCACCGTGAAACTGCGTCCCTCCATCCTCGATCCCGAGGGCAAGGCCATCGAGCATGCGCTGCAGTCACTCGATTTCCAACAGCTCTCCGACGTGCGCGTCGGAAAGGAAATCGAACTGACCGTCGATGCGGCGGACCGCGACGCGGCAGAGCAGGCCGTGGATGACGCGTGCAGGAAACTGCTCGCGAATCCGGTCATGGAAGATTATACCATTGAACTGCAGGAGCTGACCTCATGAGCGCACCGACGTTTGGCGTTGTCGTGTTTCCGGGATCGAACTGCGACCATGACGCCTACCATGCCGTCAAGCACGTGCTCGGAGAGAAGGCGACGTTTCTCTGGCACAAGGATACCGATCTGCAGGGCGTCGACGTGGTCGTGCTCCCGGGCGGGTTTTCCTACGGCGACTATCTTCGCTGCGGCGCCATCTCGCAGTTCTCCTCCATCATGAAGGAAGTCGTGCGCCATGCCGAGCGCGGCGGACACGTGATCGGCATCTGCAACGGCTTCCAGGTGCTGACGGAAACCGGACTGCTCCCCGGTGCGCTGCTGCGCAACCGCTCGCTGAAATTCGTCTGCAAACAGGTGCGCCTGCGCGTGGAGAATGCCGAAACGGATTTCACGCGCCGGTATGAGCAGGGAAAGGTCCTGCAGATTCCCGTTGCTCATGGAGAAGGAAATTTCTATACTGATTCCGATACGCTCAGGGAACTCGAGGACAACGGCCGGGTTGTCTTCCGCTACGTCGACGAGAACGGCGAAGCGACAGAGGCCGCGAATCCCAACGGTTCCCTGAACAATATCGCGGGCATCGTCAACAGCCGCGGCAACGTGCTCGGCATGATGCCGCACCCGGAGCGTGTGGTCGAGAACCTGCTCGGTTCCGACGACGGTCTCGGGGTGTTCGCATCCCTGGCAGAATCCATTACGGGCAGCGTCCCGGCTCTCTCATAGGAGGACTGTTATGTTTGGCAATATCGGCGGATGGGAAATTCTCATCATCCTCTTCCTGATCCTGATTTTCTTCGGCGCCAAGAAAATTCCCGATCTCGCGCAGGGACTCGGCAAGGGCATCAAGGAGTTCCGCAAGGCGGCAAAGGACATTCAGGAAGACATCAGCCTCGAAGACAAGAAAATCGAGGACAAGGAAAAATCGAAGTAATCGCGGCGCTGTATCTGCGTCGTTGCCGCGCCCGGTCATCCGGGTGCGCCGGGGTACATGATTAACTATTCCGACATACGGGAATACGTCGAGGCACGGAAGGAATTCTGTGCCTCGCTCGTTGATACCGCGCTCGAAACCGCGGGTCAGCGGCAGGATCTGAATGCGTTCATCGAACTGTTCGCATCCTCCGCAAGGGAGCGCGCGCTGGAGTGCGATGCGCGCATCGCGGCGGGAACGGCGCGTCCGCTCGAGGGCATGCTTGTCGCGGTGAAGGATAACATCGCCATGCATGGCCGCGAGACCACCGCGGGATCACGCATTCTTGCGGGATATCATGCCGTGCGGGATGCCACCGTCATCGCCCGCCTTCGGGATGCCGGCGCCGTGCTGCTGGGCCGGACGAACATGGATGAATTCGCCATGGGCTCGTCGGGACAGACTTCGGCCTACGGTCCCGTCCGTCATCCTTTTCTCGAGGGTTACGTCCCCGGCGGCAGCAGCAGCGGTTCCGCGGCGGCAGTTGCCGCGGGCATTGTGCACGGCGCGCTCGGCACGGATACCGGCGGTTCCGTGCGGCAACCGGCCGCCTACACCGGCACCGTCGGCATGAAGCCCACCTACGGACGCGTATCCCGTGCAGGGCTGGTGGCGTTCGCATCCTCCTGCGACCAGATCGGTCCGATCACGGCATCCGTCGACGACAACGCCCGCATCCTCGCGGTCATCGCGGGCAGGGATCCCGCCGACGCGACAACGGCCGATGTGTCGGTGCCGGATTTCCCCTCCGCTGTCACTGCCGGGGTCGAAGGACGCCGCATCGGTCTTCCCGCCGAGTATCTCGACGACCGCGTACCGGAGGACATGCGCAGCCGGGTGCGCGCGATCGCACGGCGGCTCGAAGAGCGCGGGGCGGTCATCCGTGACTGCTCACTGCCGCTGACCCGGGCCGTGTTTCCGGCATATTTTCTCATCGCCAACGCGGAGGCATCCTCAAATCTCGCGCGCTACGACGGTGTACGTCTCGGCACCGCGGCGGAAACGGACGCATTGCATGACCGCTACGTGCACAGCCGCAGCGAGGGTTTCGGGCGCGAAGTGAAGCGCCGTATCATGCTCGGGAGCCGGGTGCTCGGCGGGGGACACGAGCAGGACTGGTACGGCAGGGCACAGCGCGTGCGGCGTCTTGTGCGAGAGGAATTCGAACGCACGTTCGGTGAGCTCGACCTGCTATTGACGCCGGTCACGCCGGGTCCGCCGTTCCGCATGGGCGAGCGGCTCGCCGATCCGATGGACATGTATCTCACCGATGTGTTCAACACGGCCGCGAATCTGAGCGGCCTGCCGGCGATCAGCGTCCCGGCAGGAAAGGACGCGAAGGGGCTGCCGTTCGCTGTGCAGTTTATGGCAGGCGCCTGGCGGGAAGATCTGCTCTACGCCGCGGCCGGAGCGGTGGAGCGGCTGCACGGCGGGGAAGCATCGCGAGGGGATGCATCACGCGGAGAGGCATCCCGCACGGAGAAATTAGGATGACGATGCGCAGACAGCCATTCACTTCGAAGCTGCCGCCACCGACGATTCGGATCTACACGGATTTCGACGGCACGATGACTCAAGAGGATGTGGGCGCTGACCTGTTCCGGCATTTCAGCGGGGAGGAATACTTCGAAGACATCCGCGGCCGCTGGAAGGCGGGCGAACTCGAAGCGCCCGCCGCATACCAGGCACTGTGCCGGCGCATCTCCTCGCTTACCATGCGGCAGCTGCGCGATTTCCTCGCGCCGTATGAAATCGATCCCGCGTTCCCGCGCTTCATGCGCTGGTGCGACGAGCACGGGTATCCGCTGCTCGTGCTCAGCGACGGCGTGGATCTCTACATCGACCTCCTGATGGAGAAGGCGGGAATTGAATTCCAGTACCTGAGCAACACCATGCGCCTCACCGGAGGATCACCTCTGATGGATTTTCCGTATTTTGATTCCCGCTGTCCCGAGGTCGCGCACTGCAAGAGCAACCAGGTTGCGTTGCGCTCTCAGGAGGACGATATCATCGTGTACATCGGCGACGGCACGTCTGATTTCGAGGCTGCCGGGTATGCCGATATGGTGCTCGCACGCGGCGCCCTCGAAACGTACTGCCAGGAACAGAACATCACGTTCCGGCGGTTTTACAACTTTACCACCGTGCGGGAGATCCTCTCCCTCATGATCAGCCAGAATACGCTGCGCCGGAAGAAACGCGCGCAGGTCCGCCGGCGCCAGCTGTGGGCGGGGGGCTGATTTTTCATGGAAACACGACACGACATGCACGACGACGCCACAACTGTCCGTTCCCCCGAGCTCCGGCCGCTGCAGGTCACAAAGCACGCGGCACTGTTTCTCGTGACCTTCGCCAGCATGACGGTGGCGGGGATGCTCTGGCAGAACAGAATCGACCTCGAATACATCGGCATCGGCATCCCGTATGCGCTGGCTGGACTGTTCATCCTCAGCTGTCATGAATTCGGGCACTATTTCGCGGCCAAGCATCACGGTGTGCGGGTCACACTGCCGTATTACATCCCCCTGCCGCCGCTGCCGCAGTTCATTAATTTCGGAACGCTGGGCGCCGTCATCCGCACGAAGCAGGAGATCCCGCACCGGCGCGCACTGTTCGACATCGGGGTCGCGGGTCCCGTCGCGGGATTCATCGCGAGCCTTTTTGTCCTCGCCTATGGATTCATGACACTGCCCGGGCAGGATTTCCTTCTTGCCATCCATCCCGATTATGATTTTGCCAAAGGCATGGCGGCATCCGCCGAACCCGGATTCTCCCTGACCTTCGGGAAGACGCTGCTGTACATGTTCATGGAGGAGGTGTTCAGCCGTCCGGGCGCTTACGTGCCGCCGATGACGGAGATGTATCATTATCCCTATCTCATCACAGGCTGGTTCGGACTGCTGGTCACGGCGCTGAACCTGCTGCCGGCGGGGCAGCTCGACGGGGGACACATCACGTACGCGATGTTCGGGAAAAAACAGCATATCGTCGGCCGCATCACGGTGACCGTGCTCGTGGCGCTCGGCGGCATCGGCATACTGCCGGCCATTATGGAACTCGCCGGATTCGGAGGGCCTGCTGTCGCTTTCATGGAAGCATTCGGCAGCTTCGAAGCCTGGTTCTGGCCGGGATGGCTGTTCTGGGCGCTGCTCATCGCGGTGGTGGTCAAGGTGCGTCACCCGGATGTGCCGGAATATGAAGCACTTACGCCCGGGAGGCGTGCGCTCGGATGGTTTTCCTATTTCATGTTTTTTGTCTGTCTGTCACCGGCGCCGCTCTATCTCGCATGAGGGGAAAAATCCGTCCCGGCGGCAGTTTGCGATTGACTTTCGACGGGGGGTGACGTATGTTTATAGCGCCTCCTTGATAGTGTGATTTGAAGCCGGGGCATTGTCTGTTGCGACATGCCCCGGCTTCATTACACGGCCAACCACTGAAGGAGAATTCGAGCCTATGAGCCTGAAACATGGTGTCCTTTCACTGGTAATCGTCCTGCTCGCCGCATCCTGCAGCGAGGACGATTCGACCATCGATCCTGCTCTCACTGACAACCCTATCGTCTTTTCTGACTTGCACTTATCCCATTTCCTCGTGGATACGGATACCCTGAACGTCGTACCGGGTGAAGACAAGTCTCCGGACGATCCGGTGACCATTCCGCTGCGCGTGGATGTCCGCATGACGCGTCCCACCGCGCCCGACGAACCGGCGGTGATTCGTTGCACGGTCCGGCCCGAGGGCGGCCGGCAGGTGGTGGCGGAAGAGACGATCAGTGATGCCGTTTCGGGACCGTACGCATTTGCGTTCGACCTGGATCTCACGCGCGGGGATGTGGGGGATTACACCGTGGAGGTGACCGCCGACGGCGAGGCAGCGGTGTCGAGCGCCCTCGGGAAACTGCGTGTCATCAGCGGCGCGAATCCGCCGGAGATTGTCGAGGTGCGAGCGCCGGACACGCTCGAGCTGGAGTCGCAGGTTGTCGTGTTTGACATGTCGGTTAACGTGGTCGATGCCAGCGGACAGCAGGACATCAAGCAGGTGTTTTTCAACAGCTATCGCCCCGATGGCTCCCCGTCCTCCGGCAATCCGTTTTCAATGGCCGACGACGGCAATACCTCGCAGGGCGACATGGTGGCGGGCGACGGATGGTATTCCATTCGTGTGCAACTGCCGCCCACGGCACAGAAGGGAGAGTATGATTTCCAGTTCCGTGCCGTCGACTACTCCAACCTCACGAGCAAAGTCGTTATTCACAACATTATCGTACGCTGATGCACATCGCCCGATTCATCAAGGGAATGATCGCCGTCTGTGCTTGCGCGCTGCTGCCCGCGGCCGCGCATGCGCAGGAATATCCTGCGTCATTCGATTTTCGCAAAACCGTGGCGGGGGAGGATGACCGTCCGCTGAGCAACAGCGCCGTCGACCTCCTGGTGCGCGGCGACACGCTCTGGGTGGCGGGCGGCAAGGGGATCGACCGCACCGAGGATGGGGGTGCGACGTGGACACATTACGGAGGCCTCGAGCCCTTCGACCGCGAAGACATCGCCGCGCTGGAAGCGCATGGATCGACGTTCTGGGCGTCGCTCGCCGGCTCGGAAGAGAGCGACCAGGGATCGCTGCCCGTCGGCCTGGGGCTTGTCCGCTCGACCGACAATGGACGGACGTGGACGCACTTTGAGCAGCCGCGGGAGTCCGAGGACATGTCCACCTACGAGATCACATACGGTTCTAATACAATCGCTGCGCTCGCAGTCACGACGGATATCAACAACATCACCTATGACATCGCCGTGACGGGCGAGGCGGTGTTCATCGCGAGTTTTGCCGGCGGACTGCGCCGCTCAACGGACGGTGGCCAGACCTTTGAGCCCGTGATACTGCCGCCGGATTTTCTCGATCGCATCGCGCCGGAAGACACGCTGGACTTCGAGCTATCGCCGGTCAACCGTCCAGATCTCGGTCTGCGCGAAAGCCTCAATCACCGTGTGTTTTCCGTCCATGCCATGAGCGACGACACGATCTGGGTCGGCACGGCGGGTGGCATCAATCTCTCCACCGACGGCGGGGTGTCGTGGCGGAAGTTTTCCTTCAATAACCAGACGCAGCCCATCTCGGGGAATTTCGTCGTCGCGATCGGCGACAACATGATCGGGGGCGTGCGCCATGTCTGGGCCGCCACGGTGAACGCGCTGAATCCCATCGAGTTTCGCGCGGTCAGTTATACCACGGACATGGGCGAGAGCTGGCAGACGGCGCTGCGCGGCGAGTTCACGCACAATTTCGGATTCAAGGACGAGGTCGTCTACGCGGCCACGAATAGCGGCATCTACCGCTCCGATGACGGGGGCAGGAGCTGGATCGCCTTCTCGCGCTTCGTCGATGCAGCGAGCAGACAGATCTCCGCCGACGAGCGCTGCTTCGCCGCGGTATCGCAGGGCGATCGGGTCTGGGTGGCGAACAGCGACGGACTGATGTATACCGAAGACAGTGACGAGTCGTTTTTCGGGACGCGCTGGACCATCCTCCGCGCCGCGCAGAAGCTGGCGTCCGTCGAAGAGGTCTACGCCTATCCCAATCCCTTCGCGCCCGACGACGAGGTCTGTCGCATCCATTACAGAACAGGCGGCGGAAGCGTGAGCATCAAAATTTACGACTTCGCCATGATGCCGGTGCGCACGCTGCTGCGCAATGCCAGCCGCGCCCCGGATGTCGAGTTTGACGAGGTGTGG
This sequence comes from uncultured Ignavibacteria bacterium, assembly GCA_913061095.1. Lineage (GTDB taxonomy): Bacteria > Bacteroidota > Ignavibacteria > SZUA-365 > SZUA-365 > BM516. The sequence goes on along the minus strand of CAJXVM010000001.1, from coordinate 207,225 downwards.
GACGGCTTGAACGACAACGGCGAGCGCGTCGCCAACGGCGTGTACTACATCGAAGTCAGCGAAGGCGATCAGGATCCCCGCTGGACGAAAGTGGTGGTGCTGCAATGAGGAATCACATGACAGAGAGAATTTCCTGCATGGACCGTGCATATCCTGTCACGTCGAATCGCCGGACGCGCGCAGTTGCGCGCACGGCCGTCCATCCCGGCGCAGCCGGACAATCCCGATGGAATCCTGTGCAAGCCGGGCTGGCATTCCTTCTGCTGCTCGCTGCATTGCTGCTGGCGTCCACATCGCTGCAGGCACAGAACGGCACGGCCGGCGCGTTCACCCGCATGGGATTCGGTGCGCGCGGCCAGGGCATGGGCAATGCGCTGTCGACGGTGAACACCGGCACGATCGCCACGTATTATAACCCCGCGCTGAGTGCCTTTCAGGAGGGGCATGTGTTTCGCGGGAGTTACTCCTTCCTGGCGCTGGACCGCAAATTCAACCAGGTCAGCTACACGCAGACCATCCGCATCTATGACGAGGAAGCGCGCGTGTATGCCGATGAGCCGGGCGTGCAGTCCATTTCAGGTATTTCCGTGGGCTGGATCAACGCCGGCGACGCGGATATTCAGGGGTATGACAGCGACGGCTTCAAGACCGATATGTTGAGCGTGTTCGAGAACCAGTTCTACGCGAATTTCGGCACGCGCTTCTCCGATCGGCTTGCGGTGGGATTCAGCGCGAAGTTTTATTACTCGGGTGTGTACGAGGATATCACCTCGTCGGGATTCGGACTCGACATCGGCGCGCTGTACATGGTGTCGTCGTCGCTGCGCATTGCGCTCGTGGCGCAGGAGCTGCTCACGAAGTACCAGTGGGATACGAGTGATCTGTACGGCGCGGAGCGCGGCAACTCCACCGAGGATCCGTTCGCGCGCATTTTCCGTCTCGGTATCGGCTATACGCTGCCGTCCGAGAGCGGGCTCGCATCGGCGGAAATCGAGCAGATCGACGGGGACGTGTACATGGCACGGCTGGGTGTGGAGGTGCCGGTCGCGGAGAATATTGCGCTGCGCGGAGGCGTCGAGCGCCTCGATCTGTCCGACATGGGCATCGACCCGCGTCCGACCATCGGGTTCTCGGTCAGCCAGCCTGTCGCGCAGATGCAGCCGATCATTCATTACGCATTCATTCTCGAGCCGGTGGCCCCGTCGCCGACACATGTACTCTCTTTCGCTCTTCATTTCTGATTCACGGGAACACGGATCATGAAGCGATACTTTTTCCTTCCGATTGTTTTTATCGCCGTGCTGCCGATGCTGGCGCATGCCCAGTCCGGCCAGGCGGGACTTTCATTCCTCAAGAACGGCGTTGGTGCGCGCACGGTGGCCATGGGCAACGCGGGCGTTGCCGGCGCGGATTTCGGATCCGCGATGTACTACAATCCCGCCCTGCTGGCGGATGATACCGACGCGTCGATCACCATCATGCACAACGAGTGGATCCAGGATATTTCCACCGAGTACATCGGCATCGTCCTGCCTGCGAAGGGGTGGACGTTCGGTCTTTTCATGGGACTGACGACGGTGGCGGGGATTGAGGTTCGTGACCGGCCGTCGGTGGAGCCCGACGGGATGACCGATTCACGCAATTTCGCCGGCGGTGTAACGGCGGCGTTCGACATCATGGAGTCGGTCAGTTTCGGTATGAACGCGAAATACATTTTCGAGAAGATCTATACTGACGACGCCGGCGGATACGCATTCGATTTTGGTCTGACGGCGCATCCGTTCAGCGGCGACCTGCAGGATCTCGGGTTCGGACTGGCGCTGGCGAACATCGGCAGCATGTCGGAGCTGAGTGCGGTCGAAACCACGCTGCCGTCGCTGCTGCGCTACGGCGCGGGCTACAGCATTCCGCTCGAGACGCTCAAGAGTCATCTCAATGTCGAGGTGAACGGCGTAACGCTGCTCGAAGAGGAGACAACGCACGCGAACATCGGTGTGGAATTCGACTATGTGGACATGGTGTTTCTGCGGGCGGGATATGAATCCGGCTACGACAACAAGAACATTTCCTTCGGCGCCGGAGCCCGGTACAGCACGTTGCGCTTCGATTATGCCTTCGTGCCGTTCACCGAGAGTTTCGGCAACGCTCACACGGTTGCGCTGACCATCGCACTCTGAGTTCCATGCACGACGCACCGCACATCTGCTTCACATTCGTGGGGGATGTCACGCGGGATTCACGCCTGCGCCGTTTCCGGCAGGCCGCAGCGGACATCGCGGATGTGTCGCTTGTGACGCTTTTGGTATCTGCAACGGCGGAGACGCAAAATTCTGAGTCGCAAGAGGTGGAGTCGCAAGAGGCGGAGTCGCCACCCGCTGAGTCCCCAGACGCAGCGTCGCCGGCCTCGCATTCGCCGCCGGCAGATTCCGTATCGTCGGCCGACGACACCGTTCAGCATTCTTTATCCCCCGTTTCCCGTCATTTTCATCTGGAGCGTTTCGGACGTGAGCTGCGCTTTCGTCCGTTTGCACCGGCGACACTGCGCGCGCTGCTGCCGCCTTTCTGGCGGGAGGGAGCGCGTGCCGCGGCGATGCTGGATGCAGATCTGTATTTCGCCGCCGACCTGTATGCCCTGCCCGCAGCCGCATGGGCGGCGCGGCGTACCGGGCGTCCGCTGATATACGATGCGCGTGAGCTGTACCGGTCCGTCGCCGCACTGACTCATAGGCCGCTGATGCAGCGCTTCTGGCGTCTGCTCGAGCGGCGCTATGCCCGGGGAGCACAGGCGGTGCTGACGGTCAACGAGTCGATAGCCGAAATCCTCCGCGGGGATTTTTCTCCCGTGCATGTGATCCGCAATCTGCCAGACTGGTCGCAGTCCGCTGCAAAGGGTGATTCGGGAGCAGGTGGTGATTCAGAGGCAGGCGTTGCTTCGAATGCAGGTGGGGAATCGGATGCAGGTGCTGAATCAGATGCAGCGGGTGATTCCGCGGCCACGGCGAATCTCCTTCGCAGGGAGCTTGACATTCCGGAAAACCGGACAGTGCTGCTGTCACAGGGGGGCGTGCAGCGGGGGCGCGGCGCGCTGGTGTGCATCGACGCCCTCGCGGAGTTGCCCGAGTGCGATCTGGTGTTCCTCGGGGACGGTCCGATGCGTGACGATGTGCGACTGCACGCCGAAGTCTGCGGCCGGGCAGACCGCGTGCACCTGCTTCCTGCCGTCCCGAGCGAGGAATTGCCACTGTGGACCGCGTCCGCTGACATCGGCTTCTGTATCATCGAAAATCTCGGGGAGAGCTACTATCTCAGTCTTCCGAACAAGCTGTTTGAATACATTGCGGCGGGAGTGCCGGTCGTCGGCAGTGATTTTCCCGAGATCGGTGCCGTGTTGCGCGACAGCGGGGCGGGCGTCACCGTCGATCCGTCCAGTGCGGTGTCGGTGGCCCGCGGCGTGCGCCGGATACTTGACGAGCCGGGAATGCGGGAACGGCTGCGCGAGGGATGCCGATCTGCTGCGCGCGATTACAGCTGGGATTCGGAGAGGGAATCGTTCATGGATGTTCTTCGTGAGGTGCTTTCTGTGCAGGGGTGATTCCGATTCCGATTGCGATTGCGATTTCGAGTGTGAGAGCGATGGCGAGGGGTTAATGCTCCGACCGTACCCATGAATGAACAAGGGCGTCAATATCACGTTGCACGTCGGCGGGCAGCTTTGCAATACGAGCCGCGGCACGTGTGAGATCCGCATAGGCCGAGACAGCTTCTCCGCCGTGATCACGAAGTGCCGCGAGGTGTTTGCCGATCGCGAGAAGATCGCCGCGCGCGGCAGGACCGCTCAGCGCCTGCTCCACGGGCACGGTGCGCAGACGATGAAGAACGGTTTCGATCATCGGGCGGAGATGCTCACCCTGTGTTGTTTCTCCTTCCTCCAATGCCGCGCACAGCAGCTGATCGGCAAGTGCGGCCAGAACCACCGGAAAATTCCCTGCGAACACGCATGCGGCGTGATATAACGCCTTCTGATCGGCGCGCAGCCGCAGGGGACGCCATCCGACAGACTCGGCGAACGCCTGCGCGCGGAGCTGAAAAGTGTCGTCCCCGACGATCCCGCAGCCGATGTCTTCCAGGACCTCCACGGGCAGCGGCGCTTCCGTGAACGACTGCATCGGATGCAATCCGCCTGCAGCGGCCCCCCGATCGATAAGAGGCTGCAGCTCCGATGCGTCACGAAGACCGGAGACATGGAAAACCAGTGCGGACGGCGCTTCCATATGCCCCTGTGCGAGCTGCTCTGCGGTCGGTCGAATGGTCTCGTCCGGGACACACAGAATGCAGATATCCGTGTCATGAGGGATGCCAGTCGGGAGGGTGGACAGAACGCGAGCGTCGGGCAGGATGGAACGCAGGGACGCGTGCCGTTCGAGATCCGGCTCTACGATGGTCTGGATCACGAAGTTCCTGCGCTTCAGGTGACGGAGCAGGTTCATACCGACGCGTCCTGCACCGATCAGCATGACACGTGATCCTGTCGATGAGCTCATGAGGTCATGCCGCTGCGAGTGAACACCGCCGAAAGATAGCCGACAACGCGCGTGGTGTCGCCCGTGACGTCACCCGAAGTGCACTGATGCAGTACTGCGCTCCTGTCCGCGCCGAGGAGCGACGCGGCGGTCATGACAGCGGCGATCGGCCCTCCGCCGCAGGCTTCGCATTGATGATTCTCGAGATCCTCGAGCAGTTTGTTCGGCTGTCCCTCTCTGATGTGCCGTGCGGCGATCGCATCAAGTTCCTTTGCGTCCTCCTGACCGTGAAAATGTGAGAGGTCGCTGCTCGCGATCATGACGGCGTCTCTGTCGCGAAGGATGTCGGCGAGTACCTGGCCGAGGACGCGGCAGTAATCGGGTCGCTGATCCCCCATGACGATGGGAAGGATTTTCACGTCAGGATTGATGCGCTGAAGGAATGGCACCTGTACCTCGACGGCATGCTCGTCGCGATGTCCCAACTCGGATGCTTTGATAATGCCTCTGTGCTCGAGCAGTTTCCCGCGGAGTTCGACATCAACGTTCACGAGCCCGAGCGGCGTGCGGTACGCATCACCGTCGTAGACGGAAATGCCATGGAAATATTCCCTGTGACTCGGCGAGATGATGACGGCCGTGCTGAATCGCCGCTGCCTGAGAGCTGCGTACGCAGTCGCCGCTGTCGGACCCGAATACGCGTATCCGGCGTGGGGTGAAACGACCGCCACCGGTGTTCCCGAGATGCGCAGATCCTGCACATCTTCAAGCATCCCGTCAATATTGAGACCCAGCAGCGTCGGGTCGTCAGGGTAGAACAGTCCGCTTACCGCCGGCTGGCGTATCTGCATCGCTTTCATTCTTCCTCCTTGATGACCATACCTTCGAAGCGGTACACCACCGCGCCGGGCTTTTCCCATGCGTCCGTCGGTACCATGGTTTTGCGGCACAGTCCTTCGAGAAACTGTGCTTTGTTCCAGTTATGATCGACCGCAACCTGCGGAAGCAGCAGTCCCCGGCGTCCGGCATATTCAAGGACCAGGCCGTGAGGACCGATGGTAAAATCAGTGGGCTCTTCGAGGGGCATGAGCGGACCGAGCAGGGTGACATCAACGGTCATATCCTTCAGCTCATCGGGGTCGAGCGGAGGGAATCGGATGTCGGCCGTGGCGGCGCGCATCGCGACCTCGCGAAGTGTCTTCTCGAATGAACCCTGCAATTCGAGAAAGCCGATACAGCCGCGCAGGGCGCCGGAAACGTGCAGGGTCACGAACAGCCCGCTGACATCAAGCTCAGGTAGGTCCGCAGCCGTTTTCGCTGTTTCCGGAACACGGTCAGCCACCTCGTTTTCGACGGCGGTTCGGGCGGTCTGGAGAATCGCCCTGCGCGCGGATGGGGAAAGCGAATGCAACATATTCACCGGAACAAAGATGGCGGAAATGCGGTTGTGATGAGTGCCATGGAGGCGGTATTTTAAAGATTGCCGCTGTCTGCCGGGCTGCCGGCAGCTTTATCGTGACACGCTGGCCGTTTATTTGAATATATGAATTGCGGGGCACTGTGTCACGAACATTCTCGATCGTTTCGTGTACCCGTTTCAGGTAGGATACAATGCATACCACAACCCGCAGCATTCTCGCGCTGATTGTCCCCGCGCTGGCGGTTCTCTTGATTTCCGAAATCACGTTCTCGCCCGAGGGGCGTGCCGTGCTCTCGACCGCGCGTACTCAGAAACTGCAGCTCAAGGCAGAATTGAAGGCGGCTGCGGCACAAGGCCAGGCTGCCGACATGCCTCATGTCGACCGCTATATCATTCCCAGAACCTACAACTCGGATCGTCGCATTTCCGAAGGACTCCGTCACGGTATGCGGCAGCTCGCATATCAGCGCGCGGAATTGTCCCTTCGTAAACAGACGCTGGGGAACAACTGGACCTTCGTTGGACCGAATACCATCGGTGGACGTGTGCGCGTTGTGAAATATCATCCCGATAATCCTTTCATCGTCTATGCCGGATCCGCCTCGGGCGGCGTTTTTAAATCCGTGGACGGCGGTGACACCTGGACGGCGATGAGCGACAATCTGCCGACGCTGGCGATCGGGCACATGGCCATCGATCCCGGGAATCCCGAGCACATCTACATCGGCACCGGAGAGGGCAGTTTCAACTGGGACAAGGTGTACGGTGACGGTGTGTACAAGTCGACCGACGGCGGCCAGACGTGGGTAAACATCATGAAGGATGTCATTCGTGATTACGATCTCGCAGTCAACCACGTAGAGATTCATCCCCGGAATTCCGACCTGATCTATGCTGCGGCAACGTTTGGTGGTGGATCCGGCGGTCTGCTGCGCACCGAGGATGGCGGTGAAAACTGGACAACCGTGCTCAACGGTCCTGCAAGGGACGTTGTGCTGGATCCGACGAATCCAGATCGTGTCTATGTCGCGTTCGGGAACGCGAACGGCCGCAGCAGTAACGGTATCTATTTTTCCGAACAGAAGGGTGACCGGTGGACGTTCGAGAAACTCACGGTGAACCTGCCGGAACCGGACTCCATCGGCAGGGTGGTGATGGATATCAGTCAGTCCCGTCCCGGCACGATGGTCGCTGTCATGCAGCGCTCGCGTGCCACTGCTCCCACTGACCGACAGGACTTCCTCGGCGTTTACCGCTCCAGCGATTACGGTGCGACCTGGGAGCGATCCGCTGCTTCTGACCAGGCGAATATGCGGGAGGTACTTCGCGGCCAGGGCGATTACAATCTTTTCGTTCGTTTCCATCCCACCGATCACAATGTCATATATCTCGGTGGCATCTATGTCTGGCGCAGTACGAATTTCGGTGACAGCTTCTCGCAGATATCCTCGCAGACAGGTGTGAACGGCGCCTGGGTGGACATGCATTACGCGGATTTCAATCCCGAGGATCCCGACCAGATGATCGTCGCGGGGGACGGTGGACTGTTCCGCACCGATGATGCACTGCGGTCGACACCGGTCTTCAAGGAAATCAACACCGGTCTCGCGACCATGCAGTTTTACGCCATGGATTTCGATGCGCGGAATCCGCGGCGCGTCGCCGGCGGCACGCAGGATCGCCGCAACAACCTTGGCGACGTTGCGACGGGTGAATGGGACCGTCTCGGATGGGGCGGCGACGGCGGCTATGTGGCCTTCGATCACGAGGATGAAAATATTTTCTACATTACATCCCAGTACGGGAATCTCGCAAAAACCACGAATGGCGGCGCATCGTTTCGATCAGCACGGCGTGGACTCGACCGCACCGATGCGCAGGGCAACTATCTCTTCAGTTTCGTGACGCCCTTCATCATGCATCCGACCGACAGTCGCATCCTCTTTGTCGGGGGGAATCGCATGTACCGCACCACAAACAGGGCGGGGGAGTGGGAGCCGATTTCCGAGAATCTGACCGGTGCGCGCAGCTCCCTGTCGCAGTTTCAGGATCTGTCGCTCTGCAGGACGGACCCAAATGTGCTCTATGGTGTCACCGGTTATTCGAGCCGTGCTTTCCGCTCCACCAATGCGCTCGACGATCCGGAGGAGGTGAGCTGGGAGCGTATCGACGAAGGGCTGCCCAATCTTTTCCTCAGTGAAGTGGAAGTGCATCCCACCGATGGTAATATCGCATACATCGGCACGGCTGGCTTCAGCTCTAGTTCCGGTGTCTACAAGACTACCGATGGCGGGCAGAACTGGGAGTTCATGAAAGGCGAAACGGAAGCCTCGCGGCTGCCGGACATTCCGGTAGGCGCGGTGGTCATCTGGGAGAAAAATCCCGACGTCGTTTTCGCCGGCACGGATCTCGGCGTTTTCGTCAGTTCCGATGCGGGACGCAACTGGTATCCGTTCGGTGACGGTCTTCCGAACGTCGTCATCGATGATCTCAAACTGACGGGTGAAGACATTCTCTATGCCGCGACGCATGGACGCGGCATGTGGATGGCATCGGCGATTCTTACCGTCGAGGAAGAGGCGGAGCGTACGCGCCCGCTTTCATTCACGCTCGGTCAGAACTATCCGAATCCGTTCAATCCTTCGACCGTGATTCCCTTCACGCTGGAGCGGGCTGCCGATGTCACCATTCGCATCCATGACGCGCAGGGACGGCATGTCCGTACGCTGCTCAATGAGCGCCGGGAAGCCGGGTTGCACAGTATCCGGCTTGATGCGGCGGGATTGCGGAGCGGCGTCTATCTGTACGAGCTCTCTGCGGGAACGCAGAGGGAGGTGCGGAAAATGCTGCTGACGAAGTAATGAAGCGTGCAGATTGAGAAAGGAAAGGCGGGCATGTGCCCGCCTTTCCTGTAACGTGGAAGTTCTTCCCGGAAATCCGGAGCGGAGTGAACCGCCGCGGCTTTCAGAATAAACCGCTTCGTCGCTGTCGAATGCTGCTTAGTGCTCGGTCCTCGTACCGATGAATTTCTGATACGACAGCAGACCGATGATGCAGATGACGCCGATACCGCTGAACAGCAGCCAGAGTTCACTCGTCATGGCGTACTGGGAGATATCCGCTTTTGTCATGCCAATCTGCTCGCCGATCTCCAGCGCCTGGTCGATCTTGATCGTCGTCGGCATGGAAATATCAAGAGCGCGATCGGCCACTGTGCGACGAATGTATGCGATCATCGGATTATCGATGAAGCGCACATAGAGGAAGGCGCCGAGGACGCCGCCGATCAGTGAACCGAATGCGCCGTAGAGAAAACCGAAGCCCATGTATGTCGCTTTGCGGTCGGGGGGAGCGATGAGTCCGAGATAGCTGATGAACTTCGGATGGGCGGTCATTTCTCCGATGGAGAAAATCGTGATGCCGGCCATGAAGATCCAGATATTTGTATCGACGGCGAGAATGGCCATACCCAGTGTGCCGAGTGCGATGCCGGTCACCATGGTCGGAAGCGCCTTGGTTCTGCTCACGATTTTCGAAATGAAAAGCTGCAGCAGGATGATGGTCCCGGCATTGATCACGGTGACATGCTCGACGTCGAAATGCCAGTTGATGCCGAAAGTCCCCTGCACCCAGTTGTCGAGGGGGGATGCGTCGACAAAGGCCTTGACATACCACAGCACGCTGTCGAACATCTGGAAATACAGAATCCAGAACCACGAATAAATGAAAATGAAAAGGATGAAGCGCCAGTCGGTGAAGACCATGTACAGTTTCTTGAAAATGCCCTTGAGCGCGACTCCGAACGACTCCTTGTCGGGATGGGGCTCCATCGGTTCCTTGAAGAGGAACAGGGTTGGAATAATCATTGCGCCCGTACCGATGGCCGAGGCGATGATCACATAGTGCCAGGAAATGGCCTTGAGCATCGGCACAAGGATCAGCGGGAAGAGAAAGGCGCCGAGATTGATCGTCCAGTAAAAAATGCCGAAGCCGAGTGTGCTCGTGCGTTCGTCGGTGACCTTCGCTATGGTTCCTGAGACGACGGGTTTGAACGTTCCCGCACCGAAGCCCATGATCACGAGTGCGAAGAAGACCGCCGCGTAGGTGTCCATCTGGCTGGTCAGGAAATAGCCGCCGCCCAGCAGGGTGAAGGCGACCATCAGTGTTTTGCGGTATCCCATGCGGTCCGCCACCGCCCCGGACAGGATCGGGAGGAAGTACAGCAGCGGCTGGATGGTGCTTTTGATGATACCGACGCCCTCTTTGGAAAATCCGAGCTGGTCGGTCATGTACACCGACAGAATGCTCATCATGCCGTAGTACGAACCGCGCTCGAAGAATTCGAAGAGGATGACAATCCAGTAATTCCTGGGGAAATCCTTCAGGCGGGCTTTCTGGGAAGTGTTTTCAGCCATGAACGCTCAACGGTTGGTGATACTCATATCGAGGGATGGCGCGCCGACGCGGCGCTGAAGATTCCGCAAGATAATAATTCTCGCGGCGCGATCAACGACGCAGAGGAAAAATTACGGACGCCCGAATCGTGTATTTTCAGCATGACGGGAACAGGCGCTTTGTATATCTCTGCCGGGAGTATTACCTTTTGAACTGTGGAATGCAGACATTCCATATCCTCTTCAAACCATCCACCGAATCTGGAAGGGCATTCTTGAAAGACTGCATTCGCATTGCCAGTGGCCAGGGATTCTGGGGCGACCTCTTTGACGCACCCTATCATCAGGTCACCAAGGGCAAGGTCGATTATGTCATGATGGATTTTCTGGCCGAAGTCACGATGTCCATCATGCAGAAACAGAAACTGCGCAATCCCGATATGGGGTACGCGCGCGATCTGCCCGAGCAGATGAAGCAGCTGCTTCCGCACATCAAGGCCAAGAACATCAGGATTATCACCAACGGCGGAGGCGTCAATCCTGTCGCCTGCAAAGACGCAATCTTCCGTGAGGCCGAAAAACTGGGCATTCACGGATTGAAAATCGGCGTGGTGACCGGTGATGATATTATCGACCGTCTCGATGATTTGACCGCGCAGGGAGTGGAGCTCAACAATATGGATACCGGTGCCCCGATCACTGAAATCCGGGACCAGATCGTCTCCGCCAATGTCTATCTCGGGGCCATGCCGATCGTCAAAGCCCTGCAGAACGGCGCCGACATCGTCATCACAGGACGCACGACGGATACGGGGCTGACGCTCGCACCGATGATTTACGAGTTCGGCTGGGACGAAGACGACTGGGACAAAATGGCTGCCGGTACTGTCGCGGGACACATTCTGGAATGCGGTGCGCAGAGCAGCGGCGGCAATTTTCTTGGCGACTGGCGCAGCGTGCCCGACATGGCGCATATCGGATTTCCGATCGCGGAGGCGTATCCCGACGGCAGTTTCGTGGTCACCAAGCACGATGACACCGGCGGCATGGTCACTGAGGCAACGGTCAAGGAGCAGCTCCTGTATGAAATCGCTGATCCGAAAGAATACATCACGCCCGACTGCGTCGCGGATTTCACGACGATTCGTGTCCAGCAGGATGGTAAGGACCGCGTACGTGTTTTCGATATCAAGGGGCATCCGGCAACGGATTCGTACAAGGTATCCGCGTCCTATCACGCGGGGTATTCCGCGATCGGCTCCCTGACATATACCTGGCCTGACGCCTATGAAAAAGCGCAGGCAGCGGATCGCATTCTCCGACAGCGGTTGAAGGACCATGAACTCGAGTTTGATGAAATCCGTTCGGAATATGTCGGATTGAATTCCTGCTTCGGTCCGCTGGCTCCGATGCCGGAGGAAGTAAGTGAAGTGGTGCTCCGCATAGGTGTGCGCGGGAAGATCCGAAAACATGTCGATGTATTCGGTCAGGAGATTGCCCCGCTGATTCTCACTGGTCCGCCCTCCGTAACCGGCTTTGCCGGCGGGCGTCCGAAACCGAAAGATGTCATTGCGTACTGGCCGGCCCTGATTCCCAAATCACTGATTCGAACCCGAGTGCTCGTGGAGGAAAACTGACATGGCCAGGAAAACCGTCAGACTCATCGAGATTGCCCATGCCCGTTCCGGCGACAAGGGTGATGCCGGGAACGTGGGAGTCATCGCTCGCGATGAACGCTTCTATCCCGTTCTCGTTGAACAGCTTACCATTGATGCGGTAAAGAAGCACTTCGCAGGTATCTGTCATGGCACGGTGGAGCGCTATGAGCTTCCGAATCTCGGTGCTTTGAATTTCATCCTGAACAACACGCTGGGCGGCGGCGGTACCGTCTCGCTCAAGCATGACGCGCAGGGCAAGACACTCGGCGCCGCGATGCTGCGCATGGAAATCGAAGTGGATGAGGATCTTCTTCAGTCCTGAATACGCTCACCATACTCACAAACGCTCACTTCACAACACCCATGGATCTTACAATCCCCGCACTGCAGCGTGCTGCGAACGAAATGCGGATCGACATTATCCGGATGCTGCACGCGGCCGGATCGGGCCATCCCGGCGGTTCGCTTTCCCTTATCGATCTTCTTACTGTTCTCATGTTCAAGTACGTCCGGAGAACGAAGGAAAACGCGGATGACCCGGACAGGAACCGTCTCGTGCTGTCGAAGGGACATGGGGTTCCCGCCCTTTACGCGGTGCTTGCCCGCGCCGGTGTGATTGACCATGACGAACTGCTGACACTTCGCAGGGTCGACAGCCGCCTGCAGGGCCATCCACATAACGGATCCGTTCCGGCGGTCGAGGCATCAACCGGATCGCTCGGTCAGGGACTCAGTATCGCCCAGGGGATGGCCATGAGCGCCCGGCTCGACAACAAGGACTATCGCGTGTACTGTGTCATTGGTGACGGTGAGTCGCAGGAAGGCCAGATCTGGGAGGCGATGCTTTCAGCGGCCAAGTTCAAACTCGACAATCTGATCGTCATCATGGACTACAACAAGGGACAGATCGACGGTCCGACCAATGAAATCATGAATCTCGAGCCACTGGCAGACAAGATTGCGAGTTTCAACTGGGCCGTGCAGGAAATCGACGGGCACGACTTCGAAGCCATCGATACCGCGCTGACCAATGCACAGGAGCTCGACAGCCGTCCGCATTTCATTATTGCCCATACCGTGAAGGGCAAAGGCGTTTCCTTCATGGAGGATCCGACCGAGTGGCACGGCAAAGCGCCGAACGACGAGCAGGCGGAAGCCGCACTCAAAGAACTCGAAGCATTACTCAACTGAGGATCAGCACTGCATCATGGCAAAAGCGACACGCGTATCATTCGGTGAAGAACTTGCAGAACTGGGAGCCTCGCATCCCGAGCTCGTCGTGTTCGACGCCGATCTGTCAAAATCCACACAGTCTCAGATGTTCGCCGAGCGCTACCCTGCGCGTTTCTACGAGATGGGTATTCAGGAACACAACATGATCGGCGCTGCCGCCGGAATGGCGCTTTCAGGGAAAAAACCGTTCATCTGTTCGTTTTCCACCTTCGTCGTCGGGCGTTTCGAGGTCATTCGCATGTCGATCGGATATACCGACACACCCGTCACCATTGTCGGGACGCATTGCGGTGTTGCCATCGGCGAGGACGGCTACAGTCAGATGGCCCTCGAGGATATTGCGCTCATGCGAACGCTCCCGAACATGGCGGTCATCCAGCCTGCCGACGACCGTGAGACAAAGGCGGCCGTGCGCTTCCTTGCTACCTATGATCAGCCTGCCTTTCTCCGTCTGACACGGCAGGGGGTTGAGGAGGTCCACGATGAAAGCTACGAATTCAGGTTTGGCAAGGCAGATACCCTGAAGGACGGCACCGATGCCGTGATGTTCACCACCGGCGGTGTGGTCATGCATTCGCTGAAGGCGGCGGAGCAGCTCGAGCAGAAGGGACTGAGTATCCGTGTGGTGAATATTCATACGATCGCGCCCCTCGATGTGGATGCTGTCGTCCAGGCTGCGAAAGAGACCGGCCGCGTCATCACTGTCGAAGATCACAGCGTGATCGGAGGACTCGGCGGCGCGGTCGCGGAGGTTCTCGGTGAGCATCATCCCACACGCATGAAGCGTATCGGCATGCAGAGTTACGGCCGATCCGGTTCACCGACAGATCTGTATCGTCATTTCGGTCTCGACGCTGATGGGATTCGCGATCAGGTGGAGTCCTTTCTGCATACGAGTTGATGACCACTGTCTCTGGTGTCCGATCACGTGAAGGCATCAGAATACGGTATCGTGAATATACAAAACGGACCCGCCTTGGCGGGTCCGTTTTGTATGAGTGGAGGGAGAGCGCAGATCCGGGAGAATCTGCGTGCCTTGATGATGCAGGTGATTATTTCACCAGCATCATCTTCTTCACGTCATGGAAGTCCACACCGTCGGGTACCTGCGCATGAATGCGGTAGGTGTATACACCGGACGGAAGGTTTGTTCTCGCGGTATTGCTGTTCCACGTCACTGCGTGTGTGCCGGCGGGAACGCTGCGATCGAGAAGAACAGCGATCTCCTCACCGAGCGCGTTGTACACGGCCAGTCGCACATTGCACTCCTGTGGAATCGTAAATGTAATCGTCGTGGACGGATTGAAGGGATTCGGGTGATTCTGATGGAGTGCGAAGTTCTCGGGCAGTTTCTCACGCACGACAGACTTCGGCGCCGCCATCGGATGATACCCCGCAAAGAAGCGGGCGCCGTCAAAGCCCTTGTTGAAGGCATCGAGGGCGTCGAGCACTTCCGTCAGAGTTGCGGGACTGATTGACAGTCCTGCAATCGCGCGGTTTGCGAAATCCCTCAGATCCGACAGACCCCTGTTGCTGCCGTTTGATCCCATCGCCGTCAGCACCGCCGGAGGAATGTAGAACGACTTCGGCAGGCCGGCTTCGATGTCATTGCCGTCGAGACAGATGCCGTTGACGTAGTCGGCGTCAATGGTCCACAGGTACGGCAGAGTAGGCGGCGGCAGGTACAGGTCGGTTATAAGATTCGGATCAAGCCGCAGATTGAGTCCGAACGTAATCGCCTGCGTGAGGAGATTGTTTTCGAACCTGCCGCGAGTCATAATCGGGGGACTGCCTGGCGTAGCGCTGCACTGCGGATTGAAGCTGTAATCCTTCGTCAATGCGTACGCATTTCCGAGAGGTGGCAGTGCCTGGATGACACAGTTCCCTTCACCGATGCCGACAGTGAACGATCCCGTGTTCAGGATACCGACAACGAGTGGCGTCGTCAGCAGGGAGTTCAGCAGATTGATCGTACTGGCACCATTCCCGCACCATGTGCCGCCACTGTTACCATAGAATCCCTGTGTCAGGGAGGCAAACTGGCAGCG
Organism: uncultured Ignavibacteria bacterium; assembly: GCA_913061095.1. Taxonomy (GTDB): domain Bacteria; phylum Bacteroidota; class Ignavibacteria; order SZUA-365; family SZUA-365; genus BM516. The sequence goes on along the minus strand of CAJXVM010000001.1, from coordinate 191,952 downwards.
CAGTTCGACAATCGTCTGTGTGACCGTTGTCGAACTGAGATTACAGGCATCAATGACTCTCCAGGAACGGATATGCCACTTGGTTCCGTCAGGTTGCGGAATGATGTCGTGGACAATAACAAGATCCAATGTGGGATTCTGGTCGCAGTTGTCCTTGTAATCCACATTGACAACAGGCTCCCAGAAGGGGATTGGATCCGTCGCGCAGGGTACCGTGATACTCTGCGGTGGAGAATTCAACCAGATGGGGGCCATGTTATCGATAACGTGTATTGTCTGTACCTGATCTGGTGCGGCATTTCCGCAATCGTCGACCAGTGACCAGGTGCGCGCAATAATTACATCGCACGGGTCGGAATTGTCGATCACATCCGCGTATGTGGCTTCGCCCACGTCACAATTGTCATCTTCGTCAGTGACATCCCCGGTGACGGCGATGCTTGCATCATAGTTGCAGTTGGCATCGCGATAGATGGTGATGTCAGGCGGACGGGTGAAGGTCGGCGGGATGTTATCCTTGACCGTAATAGTCTGAATCTGATCGGCTGCCGCGTTGCCGCAGTCGTCGATCAGTGACCACGTGCGCGTGATGATCACGTTGCACTTGTCGGTATTGTCAACGACATCGGCGAATGTGGCCTCACCCACGTCGCAGTTGTCATCTTCGTCGGTGACATCCCCTGTGACGGCGATGCCTGCATCATAGTTGCAGTTCGCATCGCGGTAGATGGTGATGTCAGGCGGACGGGTGAACGTCGGCGGGGTGTTGTCCTTGACGGTAATGGTCTGAATCTGATCGGCCGCCGCATTGCCGCAGTCGTCAACCAGTGACCAGGTGCGTGTGATGATCACATTGCACTTGTCGGTATTGTCGACCACATCAGCGTACGTAGCCTCGCCCACGCCGCAATTGTCGGCTTCGTCGGTCACATCACCCGTGTTGCTCGGGTCGTCATCGTATCCGCAGTTCGCATCACGGAATATGGTGATGTCGGGCGGACGGGTGAAGGTCGGAGGGATGTTGTCCTTGACCGTAATGGTCTGAATCTGATCGGCTGCCGCGTTGCCGCAGTCGTCAACCAGTGACCAGGTGCGTGTGATGATCACATTGCAGGGATCGGTTTTGTCAACGACATCGGCGAATGTGGCCTCACCCACGTCGCAGTTATCATCTTCGTCGGTGACATCTCCGGTGACGGCGATGCTTGCATCATAGTTGCAGTTGGCATCGCGATAGATGGTGATGTCGGGCGGACGAGTGAAGGTCGGCGGGATGTTGTCCTTGACCGTAATGGTCTGAATCTGATCGGCTGCCGCGTTGCCGCAGTCGTCGACCAGCGACCAGGTGCGCGTGATGATCACGTTGCACTTGTCGGTATTGTCGACCACATCGGCGAATGTGGCTTCACCCACGTCGCAATTGTCATCTTCGTCGGTGACATCCCCGGTGAAGGCGATGCCCGCATCATAATTGCAGTTCACATCGCGATAGATGGTGATGTCGGGCGGACGGGTGAAGGTCGGCGGGGTGTTGTCCTTGACGGTGATGGTCTGGACCTGATCGGCCGCCGCGTTGCCGCAATCGTCGACCAGTGACCAGGTGCGTGTGATGATCACATTGCACTTGTCGGTATTGTCGACCACATCAGCGTACGTAGCCTCACCCACACCACAATTGTCGGCTTCGTCGGTCACATCGCCCGTGTTGCTCGGGTCGTCATCGTATCCGCAGTTCGCATCACGGAATATGGTGATGTCGGGCGGACGGGTGAATGTCGGCGGGGTATTGTCCTTGACGGTGATGGTCTGAATCTGATCGGCCGCCGCGTTGCCGCAGTCGTCAACCAGTGACCAGGTGCGTGTGATGATCACATTGCACGGATCGGTGTTGTCAACGACATCAGCATATGTGGCCTCACCAACGTCGCAGTTGTCGGCTTCGTCCGTCACATCTCCGGTCTGTGACAGGCTTGCATCATAATCACAGGTACCGTCACGATAGATGGTGATATCGGGCGGACGAGTGAACGTCGGTGGGATGTTGTCCTTGACCGTAATGGTCTGGATCTGATCGGCCGCCGCGTTGCCGCAGTCGTCGACCAGTGACCATGTGCGCGTGATGATCACGTTGCACTTGTCGGTATTGTCGACCACATCGGCGAATGTGGCTTCACCCACGTCGCAGTTATCATCTTCGTCGGTGACATCCCCGGTGACGGCGATGCTTGCATCATAATTGCAGTTCGCATCGCGATAGATGGTGATGTCGGCCGGACGGGTGAAGGTCGGCGGGGTGTTGTCCTTGACGGTGATGGTCTGGACCTGATCGGCCGCCGCGTTGCCGCAGTTGTCGACTAGTGACCACGTGCGCGTGATGACCACATTGCACTTGTCGGTATTGTCGACCACATCAGCGTACGTGGCCTCACCCACGCCGCAATTGTCAGCTTCGTCGGTCACATCACCCGTGTTGCTCGGGTCATCATCGTATCCGCAGTTTGCATCGCGGTAGATGGTGATGTCTGGCGGACGGGTGAAGGTCGGCGGGATGTTATCCTTGACGGTGATGGTCTGAATTTGATCAGCTGCTGCGTTATCGCAATAGTCTTTGAGCGACCATGTCCTCGATATGACAATATTGCAGGGATTGCTCGCATCGGTCTGGTCCGAAAATGTGGCTTGCAATCCGGTCGCGCAATTATCTTTCTCATCCAGGACATCGCCCGTGTACTGCACGCCTGCGTCATAATTGCAGTTGGCGTCGCTGTAAATGGTAATATCGGACGGCCTCGTAAATGTCGGAGGCTTTGTATCCTCGACGGTGATGGTCTGGAAGTCACTGCTGCTGTTGCTGCAGACGTCAGTGGCTGTCCAGGTGCGGGTGATTGTGTAGGAATAGTGCCCGCAGACAGTGGGATCGGGATCCTGCGTGTCAGTTTCTGTCATCGATACCTGTGGATTCGGATCGCAGTTATCTGTCGCGGTTACTGTTGGAGGAGCAGGTACACTCTCATCGCATTGGATTGTGACATCATTCGGCACTCCCGAGAGCACGGGATCCTCAGTGTCCCCACCGGTGTACTTGACCACGGCATCCGGTGCAGGATTATTGCAGATGTCCTTAATCTTGTAAACGTATGTTGCTGTCCATGCACAGTCATCTCCTGTTACACCTGACTGTGCAGGATCAAACGTGGCAATGATTTGACTCCCACAATCATCGCTGTACTCTGCTTCGATAATTGCCTCGCTCGGTGGTCCCGGCGCTCCGCTCTTGCAGACATTCCCCTGGGCACCTCCCGGAAGTGTGCCTGTCAGGGTTGGCGGTGTGATGTCCTGCACCGTGATGGCCGCGCTGCAGTTGTTTTCACAGTCGTTCTGGTCCTTGATATACAGGCTCAGCGTGTAGGATCCGCTGCAGATGTTCGCAGCATCCACCGTGACTGTCTGCTGATTATTCGCTCCGACAATACTGCCGTCGCCGTTGATACCCCAGAGGTATTCCTTCATGCCGGCAGGAGCACTGTGAACCGTCGTCGCGTTCGGACAGACGGGATCGGCCGGAGTGATGGAGCAGACCGGGAGCGGGTTCACCGTGACAGTGACCGATCCGCTGTTGTCGCAGCCAGTCGTGCCGTCAGTAACAATTACCGTGTACGTCGTGGTAGTGAGTGGAGAAACGGTAATGGACGGTGTCGTCGAGGCGTTTGGATCGTCCCAGAGATAGGTGGGACTCGATGCATTGGTTGTCACCGTCAGTGTGGAAGGATCTCCGAAGCATACCGCCGTCGGAGAGGCAGACACAGAAACGGTCGGAAGAGGATGAACCACAATCGTCGCGCTGCAGCCCGGTTGGGGCGTCGGCAATCCATTCGCATCGGTCAGGACCGCGGTGAATGTGTAAGTCCCCGGAGGATTTGTCGAAGGATCATAGTCGAATGTGAATGCCGTCGGGGACGATGGCGGCGTCCAGCTCGGTGTTCCGGATCCTGCATATGAATATGACCAGGACACGGTGTACGGGGGCGTCCCCTCTGCAATCCGTGCGGCTGTCAATGTCACCGGAGGATCATCGTTGCAAACGGACGTGGCAGATGCTGTCACCATGCACTCAGGCGGAGGGATGAAATTCCCGAAATTCACATCGCCCTGAATCGATGTCGAAATGAGATCGACCGCCCAGGAGACATCAGCATATCCCAGCGCGATGCCCGCCGTCGAAGTCGCCGTACCGAGAACCGTTCCACTGTTGATACTTGAAAAAGTTGTGGGGTACGATTCGTCCCACGTGGAAGGCGGCGTCTGGTTGAATGCCGCATATGGGTAATTCGGTGGCGGAGAAGCGAGCGGAGTCAGACCCTGCGATTTTTCGGAAACCGTGTAGACGGCTCCCGGGAGTCCGGTAAGACTGTAGGCGCCCGTATTGTCCGTCACCCGGGTATACGAGATCGGTGTACCGCCAACACTGGTTGAAATATAAATCTCCCATCCTTCAAGAATCGATTCCGAGGCATCGCGAACACCGTTCGCGTTCGCGTCGAAATACTTCAGTCCTGAGATCTCTCCGATCGGAGCAGGAGGGATCGGGATGGGAACCGTCCTGCTGCCCTGTCCGAGAAGAGTCGTATGTCCGGACGCGCCCGGGACGTAACCGGATCCGTCTCTCGAGTCCGTATCGTAGGGAGAAATGCTGTACAGATATCCTCCCCAGTCGTCCGTGGGAGAGACATCCAGCTGATCCTGCAGGGAAAGCGACCAGATGAAGGTCTGGGAAAGGTGCAGGCAGAAATAGATCTGCATGGGTCCCTGATAGGTCGCCGAGATGCCTGCCGCGGTGAGATCACCGTACGTGATCGTAAAGCAATGCTCGGCGTCGGTGGGGGAGCCGGTGCCGCCGTATTGCAGCGGACTGGTTGTCAGGTCACGGTTGATCTGCGTTTGTGGCAGAGTCAGAAGTTTCCACGCGTTTGCTGCCGTGCCTCCCCAGACATTTGCATCCTGACAGTTCTGTGCGTCGGTCAGTTCGGAGGCTGTTGTCAGGGGACAGGGTGCTCCGTTGAGTGGTGGACCAGCAGGGCTGGGCCAGCCGTAGTCGCCGGTAGTGTTCGATCCAAGCGGAAAATAGATCGAACCTGTCACACCAACCTGAACACCGCGCACCAGGTCGACGAAACGGACAGCCGGATTTGCGCTCGTGAAATCATATTTGATTCTGATCGGGGTGAAATTGCTTGCGCCGACTGTCATATCCACGTTTTTCAGAGAAAGACAGTAGGGCACCCACTCGCCTTCATCCCAGGCGTTCCCGAGATTACCGGTGGTCCATCCGATCTGGGAGATATTACCCTGATTGTTGACGGAAGCCCGGAAACCCTCGTATCTGTCTACACCCCAGCCGGTTTGTCCTTGAAGGGGTATTGTCATCACCATCAACAACAGGATGGTGAGACCGGTTATCACATGCTTCATGTTCTCCTCCTCATACAGTGGAATTGCATTCACAAAAAAACAAACTCTCTGCGTTGCTTTCCGGGCAACACGCGCCGATAACCGGGGCAGGACGTCGCGAGCAGTGTCATGCAGCACCCTACTTACATGCTGCAGAACCCGTTGCCGCAGGGGAAAGGGACAGTCATCTCGTCGAACTTGTCAGCATTTGCTGATCATCGCGGTTTTCCATGCTCCTCTACGAAACATCAGAAAGGAGATCCAGCATGATTGCGTATCGCGTAATGTCACGCTCCCGATTGGGCCACCTTCCCACGCCCGGCCGGGTGCGCTTCAGCCGTCATGCATTTAATATGATGGGACCTTCGAATCTTAAATAGAAAGTTCGCAAAAGTCAAGAGTTTCACGAATATTTCTTGCATGGAGTGCAAGGCTGATCTGCAGCACCGGGGTATGCCCGATTGCGGGTGATGGTTGATTGGAGAAACTTGGGAGGGGGGAATGGCATGTGCGCAGAATGAAAATTATCCCGCGTGCTGCGAAGAAACGGGGGCGCTTCAATGCGCGTAATGCGGAGGGGACACGTTCGGCAGTGGCGTGGAAAAAAGTCGGCCGCGGCGCGAAACGGAGCGTAATCCGTTACGCTCCTTCTGCACACTGCAGCTCGTCAGGTGAGCTGATACCTTCTGGCAATTCCGCCTCCTCGATGAGCATGATGGGGATGTCGTCCTCGATGCGGTATTTCGCACCACAGCTGGTACAGACGAGCTTGTCGCCCTCGAGTTTGAGCGGGGCTTTGCCGATGGGACAGGCGAGTATTTCAAGAAGGTCGTTGCTGATCATGATGTCCTCTGTGTCAAACGCAATACCGAAAATTAGGCAGGAGGGGATCAAAAAACAATCGCGCGGGACACCGCGAAAGGTATCCCGCGCAATTGCGGTATTGTAGAGGGGAGTTATTTCTTGTCGTCGTCATCCACGACTTCGTAGTCGGCATCCTGGGCGCCTTCTTCGCCGGACTGCGCCTCGCCGCCGGGCTGACTGCCAGATTCACCGCCGGGCTGACCACCGGGCTGACCGCCGGGCTGCTGCTCAGCGCCCTGGTACATCTTCGTGGATGCTTCGTTCCAGGTCTTGTTGAGCTGCTCCATGGCTGCCTTGATATCGGCAGCGACGCCGCCTTTGATCGCTTCCTCGAGTTTCTTGCTTTCCTCCTCGAGACGGGCCTTTGTTTCGGCGTCGAGCTGATCCTTGAAATCTTCCAGCTGCTTCTTCGTCTGGAAAAGCAGGTTGTCGGCCTGATTGCGCAGGTCGATTTCCTCCTTGCGCTTCTTGTCCTCCGCAGCGTGCTCCTGCGCTTCGCGCTTCATCTTCTCAACTTCATCGTCGGACAGACCGCTGGAGCTTGTAATTCGAATGCTCTGCTCCTTATTTGTGGCCTTGTCCTTGGCATGGACATGGAGGATGCCGTTGGCGTCGATGTCAAAGGTGACTTCGACCTGCGGAACGCCGCGCGGTGCGGGCGGGATGCCGTCGAGATGGAAGCGTCCGAGCGTGCGGTTGTCAGAGGCCATCGGACGTTCACCCTGCAGCACATGGATCTCCACGGAGGTCTGGTTGTCTGATGCCGTCGAAAACACCTCGCTCTTTTTCGTAGGAATCGTTGTATTGGCGGGAATGAGCGTGGTCATGACGCCGCCGAGTGTTTCGATACCCAGCGAGAGGGGAGTGACGTCGAGCAGCAGCACGTCGCTGACGTCACCGGCGAGGACGCCTCCCTGAATCGCGGCACCGACGGCCACGACCTCGTCGGGATTCACGCCCCTGTGCGGCTCCCTGCCGAACAGCTCCTGTACGAGCGTCTGGACGCGCGGGATGCGCGTGGAGCCACCGACCAGGATAACCTCGTCGATATCGCTCGGAGTCAGACCGGCGTCCTTGAGCGCCGCCTTGCAGGGTTCGACGGTGCGCTTGAACAGATCATCGGTTAGCTGTTCGAACTTGGTGCGCGTAATCGTCGTGTTGAGATGCTTCGGTCCCTCGGCTGTCGCGGTGATGAAGGGAAGATTGACTTCCGTCTGCATCAGCGTCGAAAGCTCCATCTTCGCCTTCTCCGACGCCTCGCGGAGACGCTGCAGCGCCATCGGATCCTTGCGGAGATCCACTCCCTCGGCATTCTTGAATTCATCGGCAAGAAAATCGATCAGGCGCTGATCGAAATCGTCACCGCCGAGATGTGTGTCGCCGTTGGTGGACTTCACCTCGAAAACACCATCTCCGAGCTCGAGAATGGAAATATCAAACGTGCCGCCACCGAGATCGTACACGGCGATCTTCTGCTGGGCGGTCTTCTTGTCGAGACCATACGACAGCGCGGCCGCGGTGGGCTCATTGATGATGCGCTTGACCGTCAATCCGGCGATCTCGCCGGCATCCTTGGTCGCCTGACGCTGTGCGTCATTGAAATACGCCGGCACGGTGATGACGGCTTCGGTGACCTTCTCACCGATGTAGTCCTCCGCGCTTTTCTTCAGTGCCTGCAGCACCACCGCGCTCAATTCGGGCGGAGAGTAGATGCGGTCTTCGATCTGAATGCGGGCGGAATCGTTGTCGCCCTTGATCACCTTGTACGGGACTTCCTCGATCTCCGTTGAAACCTCATCATAGCGCCGTCCCATGAAGCGCTTGATGGAATACACCGTGTTGGTGGGATTGGTCACCGCCTGGCGCTTGGCGGCGTTTCCCACCACGCGTTCTCCGTCCTTCTTGAATCCGATCATGGAAGGAGTCGTCCGGCCGCCGTCTGAATTGGGAATGACGGTCGGCGTCGAGCCCTCCATGACAGCCACAACGGAGTTCGTGGTTCCAAGGTCAATTCCAATGATTTTACCCATAATGTACGTGCTCCTCTTTACGCTCTATGAAAAAAATCTGCTTCTCTTTCCGTTTCTCTATGAGATGGTAATCGTGCGCTCCTGCTTGCTGGCATCCTGCTTGATTTGCATGACAATGGTGAGCAGTCCTTCGCTCATCGACGCACTCATGGAGTCGGCATCAATATCCTTCGGGAGCGGAATCTCCCGCTTGAATTCACCGAACGAGCGCTCCGTGCGCAGGATGGACACGTTCTCCGCTTGCTCCGGCGGCTTTTTTTCACCTTCGAGCGTCAGTACGCCGTCGGTGTAGGTCAGTGAAATCTGATCCTTCGTCAGACCCGGGAGTTCGGCAATGATGCGGATTTCCTTGTTATCATGGTATACATCCATTTTCGGCTCGAAACCCTTTCCGAACTCAATCGAAAATGTCTCAGGAAATTCATCGGCGAATTTCCTCATGCGCTGGGACAAAAACTCCAGTTCCTTCATGGGATCGAATCTGTAATGCGGCATTGTTCATCTCCTTGAATAGTGTGGCTGCATAACCATCCTCTTGATCTGCAACAACCATACCAAAGAGCGAATTCTCCGTATTATGAACTCATGACATACCAGGAACTGACAATTTGGCGTGAATCTTCCTGTGGGATGCCAGAATGGCAGAACGTGTTCTGTCAATACGTCAGAGAGAATACTTTCGTGAACGTGAATATTCCATTGTATCGTAGTGACGACTTTTCTACATTGAAAGATTCAGTGAATTGAGAGCAGACACGCGCTCTCTGCTTCACAGGGGGCGGAAGAAACGCCCGGATTCGGGGCCGCCTGTTTCGATTCAGAATGATGAAGAATGATAGACCAGATAGACATCCCTCCGATTCTTGAACGCATCGGACAACTCGCATCAGAGCGAGGCATCGCCGTCCACGTTGTTGGTGGCTTTGTGCGTGATCGTATGCTCGGAAGGCCAACAAAGGATATCGACATTGCTGTCGTGGGCGATGGTGTTGCGTTTGCGAGGGAGGTCCAGGGCGAACTCGGCGGATCGAAGGTGGTCGTCTTCGAAAAATTCGGCACTGCGCGCCTCCTCATCGGGGAAATGGAAATTGAATTCGTCGGGACGCGGAGGGAAGAGTACGATGAGGAATCCCGCAAGCCGCGCGTCAGTATCGGAACGGTCGATGACGATCTGCGGCGGAGGGATTTTACCGTCAACGCGATTGCAGCCTCGATTATGCCCGCCGAGACGGGACGCATCATCGATCCATTTGATGGACGGCTGGACATTGAGCGCCGCGTGCTTCGCACGCCGCTTGATCCCGCAGCAACGTTTTCCGAAGATCCGCTGCGCATGATGCGCGCGTTCCGTTTTGCCGCACAGCTGGATTTCCGCATCGCGAAAGATGCGCTTCAGGCCATTCGTGACATGCGCGAACGCATCACCATCGTATCCACCGAACGGATACGGGATGAGTTTCTGAAGATGCTCGCAGCACCGAAGCCCTCTCTGGGAATGGCTCCCATGCAGGAAGCCGGTCTCATGGAATTCGTATTCCCCGAATTCCACAACCTGGCGGGCGTCGATCAGCGATCCGTCGAGTATCCTGGAGGCGTGCGTAATTTCCATCACAAGGATGTATTTTATCACACGCTGAAAGTGCTTGACAACCTCTCCGAGGTCAGCGACAACCTCTGGCTGCGTCTTGCCGCGGTGCTCCATGACATCGCGAAACCAAAAACGAAAGAGTTTGTCAAAGGAACAGGGTGGACCTTTCACGGCCACCCGGAGATCGGTGCCCGCATGGTCAAATCCATTTTCCGGCGGCTGAAGCTTCCGATGGACCCCATGCCGTTTGTCCGGAAAATGGTACTGCTGCACCTGCGTCCGATCGCCCTGATCAACGAGGAGGTCACTGACAGTGCAATCCGGCGTCTGCTCTTCGATGCGGGAAGCGACCTCGAGGACCTGTTGAAACTCTGCCGTTCCGACATCACGTCGAAGAATCCCAAACTGGTCAAGCGCTACCTGCGAAATTATGACCGCCTTGTAGAGCGCATGCGCGCCGTCGAGGAACGTGATCGTCTGCGAGAATGGCAGCCGCCGCTGGATGGAGAGACCATCATGAAGGTCTGTGGCATAAAACCCGGTATTGCCGTGGGCATTCTGAAGACGCGGATCGAGGATGCGGTACTCGACGGAATAATTCCAAACGACCGGGAAGCGGCGCTTCGCTATCTTGAGGAAATCAAGGATGACGTGCTCAAGGCGCCACTGCAGAAGAAACCCCGGTCCCGGAAAAGTGAACTCGACAGTCTGCCGGATAATCTGAAAAAATGAAACTTTCCGCTCCGGAATCCGTTTGAGATGATCGGGACACAGTCCGAAAGCCCCCGGTTTCGTCAGTATTTTGAGGAACAGCACCAACATGAAGATGCGTCACATCTTATCAGCGGCAATCCTTATTATCGGCGCCGCCCTGCCGGCGAAGGGACAGGAAACGGCAGCACCCTATACGCTGCAGCAATGCATTGACATCGGACTGAAACACAATATCGAGATTCTGCAGGCACGCAACGACATCGATCGTGCCGGCACCTTCCGCCGCGAATCCTACGGAGAATTTCTCCCGAGTGTTTCCGCCCGTGGCAGCTGGACGCGGTACGATCGTGATCAGATTGGCTTTCGCGGGGACGGAATATTTACATCCCGCAATTCCTACAATTACAACGTTCAGGCAGGACTGACACTGTTCGACGGCATGCGGAATTTCAATTCCGTCGATCAGAGCCTGCTGAATTACAAGGCGGCGGAGCATGGGTTTGTCCGTACCCGTGAAGATATCGTCTTCCGTATTCAGCAGATGTACTATAACGCGTTGCGTCTCAAACAGCTGACACGTGTCGCGGAGAGCAATCTCGAACGAAGCCGCAAACAGCTTGAGCGCATAAGGGAAATGAACGCCGTCGGTTCCGTACCGCAGGCGGATGTCTATCGCCAGCAGGTCACTGTCGGCAACGATGAACTTTCCCTCATCGAGGCTCAGAACAACTATCTCAACGCACTCGTCGATTTCCAGGCGGTACTCGGTATTGAGCCCGATCCACTGTTCACGCTCGCGGGAACAGAGACACCGGAACGTATCGAAAGTGCGGAGATCGTCGCCTACCGCGCGGAACTCGGCACCTTCGCGGAGATGGTAGAATCCGCCATCGTTCAGCGTGCGGATTATCGTGAAGCACAGCTCAGCGTGGAAAGCGCGGAGAAGGGCGTGTCGATTGCATCATCCGGGCACTATCCTTCCGTGACCGCATTTGCGCAGTACACATGGAACAATCTCGAACTCGCAGACTTCGACGTGTATGACCGGTTTTTCTATGGTGTCAGCGTGAATCTGCCGATTTTCTCCAACTTTCAGATTTCCGGAGCCGTCGAGCGCTCTGAGATCATGCTGCAGAACTCTGAGTATGTCTCGGAGCAGCTGCGAAGGACCATTTCGACGGAGATCATGCGCGCAATGAATGATCTGGAAATGGCGGAAAAAAACATCGATATTTCTGCAAGTAAATTGCAGTCTGCCCGCGAAGACCAGCGTATCGCGCAGGAACGCTACAATCTCGGTGCCGGAACGCTGCTCGATTTGATCGCAGCGAACGCCAACCTCACAATGGCTGAGACGGATGTTGTCAACGCAACGTTCAACTATCTGACCGCACAGAAGCAGATGGACTATCAGCTCGGAAGAACGCAATACTAACAGAGGGATCAGAGGAATTCCATGGCCAGGAACGGCAAAAACAAAAAGAAAAAAATCATCGTCTTCTCGGCGATCGGCCTTCTGCTGGTCGTCGTCGTTGTTGCCGTCATCATCGGCAGCAACAAGGATGACATCATTCTTGTCCAGACCGAAGACGTCGGACGTCGCACGATTACGCAGGTGGTCGAGGCAACCGGAAAAATCCAGCCGCAGACACAGGTGAAAATCAATGCCGAGGTCAGCGGTGAGATCATCGAACTGCCGGTGGAAGAAGGTGATTCGGTGCAGAAGGGTCAGCTTCTCGTGCGTATCAAGCCAGACATATACGAGGCACAGCGCGATCAGAGCATCGCGAATCTCAATCGCGCCAAGGCCATGCTCGTGCAGCGGCAGGCGGATTTCCGGAAAGTCGAAAGTGAATACAAGCGCCAGCAGGAACTGTTCAAGAAAGGACTGATTTCCGAAGCGGACCTCGAATCGATCAAGAGCACGTACGAGGTCGCCAAAGCGAATGTCGACGCCGCCCGTTTCGACGTGCAGAACGCCGAAGCGAATCTCTCCCGCGCGAAAGAGGATCTCAACAAAACCGCCATCTATTCTCCCATTGACGGCGTCGTCACACAGCGTATCATAAAGATGGGTGAACGAGTCTCCGGTTCGAGCTTCACGCAGGGCACGGAAATCATGACGGTCAGTGACCTTTCCGTCATGGAGGCGCGCGTCGAAGTAAATGAAAACGACGTCGTTCTGATCAGTATCGGCGACACCGCACGCATCGATGTCGATGCATACCCCGATCGGCTTTTCAATGCCACCGTCTACCAGATCGCGAACACCGCGACGACGACCGGTCTCGGTACGCAGGAAGAAGTGACCAACTTCGAAGTGCGACTGATCATCAATACCGAGGGGGAGGTCTTCAGACCGGGAATGTCATGCTCCGCGAAAATCGAAACGGAAACACGGAAGGATGTGCTCGCAGTGCCGCTGCAGAGTGTCACGACACGTGAGAAGAAGGGAAGGGAGCAGGAATTCGGCGGTGGCGACGGTGAAGAGGACTATGGTGACGTGCAGATCGAAGGCGTGACCGATCGCGACGAGACGGAAAAGGACAAACCGCAGGAAGTCGTCTTCATCGTGCGCGATGGACGCGCGCGCAAAATGCCCGTCGAAATCGGTATCAGCAGCGACACCCACATTGAGATCGTCGAAGGTCTCGATGAGGGGATGAAGGTCGTCAAGGGCAGTTACCGCGCAATCAGCAGGGAACTCAACGACAGCACACAGGTCCGCGTCGATAATACCATCGGACGCGGCGGAAGGTTCAGCAACTAACGGAAGCATCCCATGCCACTTATTCATATCAAGGACGTCGTCAAAACCTATGACATGGGCGCGGAGCTCGTTCACGCACTCTCCGGAGTGTCGCTCGATATCGAGGAAAACGAGTACGTTGCGATCATGGGACCCTCCGGATCCGGGAAATCCACGCTGATGAATGTCATCGGCTGTCTTGACACGCCGACATCGGGACTGTACCAGTTCGAAGGACAGAATGTCGGCGATCTCGATGACAATGAACTGGCTGAAATACGAAACCGGAAAATCGGTTTCGTATTTCAGACCTTCAACCTGCTTCCACGATCCACGGCACTGCATAACGTCGAACTGCCGCTGATCTACGCCGGGATGTCTTCGCACCGGCGGCGGGAACGGGCGGAGGAAGCGCTTACTGCCGTCGGTCTCGGGGATCGCATGACACACAAACCCAATGAGCTTTCCGGTGGGCAGCGCCAGCGCGTCGCCGTCGCGCGTGCCCTCGCCAATAATCCTTCCATCATCCTCGCCGACGAACCGACAGGCAACCTGGATTCGAAAACCGGCGTGGAGATCATGCAGTTGTTCTCAGACCTGCACACGCAGGGAAATACGATTATCCTCGTCACGCATGAAGAAGACATCGCCGCGCACGCGCATCGCGTCCTCCGCCTGTTCGACGGAAAAATCGCCAGCGATGAAAAAGTGGAATCACCCCTGAAATACGCCCAATCTGTCTGAGGAAGACATGCTGTCCCTGCACGACTATTCGGAAGGCGTCAAGATCGCACTCACCGCGATCAGGGCAAACAAGATGCGATCGGTGCTGACCACGCTCGGTATCGTCATCGGTGTCGTTGTGGTCACGCTCATGGCCACGGTCATCGAAGGGCTGGGCACCGCACTCGACAAGAGCATCAGCTCGCTGGGGACGGACGTGTATTATCTCAGTAAATGGGACTGGTTCGGTGGAGAGTGGTGGAAAGCGCGAAACAGAAAGGATGTGACCGTCGAGGAAGCGGAGGAATTGCGAGAACGCTTCCAGCTCGCGGAAGCGGTCGTGCCCGTTGTCAGCACCTGGCAGCGGACGTTCAAATACAAGAATCGTTCGGTGAAAGGCAATGTCAACGGCACGGTGCCCGAGTACGAAATCACCTCCGGCGTGGTTCCGGAGGAGGGGCGCTTCTTCAATCACTACGAGTCGAATGCCGGCAGACCGGTCTGCATCATCGGGCATGATGTCGCAGAAAACCTGTTCGAGCGCGAGGATCCGATCGGCAAGACCATCAAGATTTCCGGGTACAGTTACCGCGTTATCGGCGTGTTTGAAAAAGAAGGAGATTTTCTTGGGACGGGCATGTTCAGCAAGGACACGCAGGCATTCATCCCGATGGAAAATTTCCTGAAAATATTCGGCACCAACCGCAGCATCGACATCCACGTCAAGATGCATGAGGGACTCGACAAAGAGGATGCGAAAGCCGAGATGATCGGCACATTCAGGAAAATCCGCGGCGTGCCGCCCGGAGAGGAAAATGATTTTGGTGTTAACACGCAGGATTTCCTCAAGCAGGTCTTCGACAGCGTCGTCTCCACGATCGGTGTCGTCGGATTCCTGATAACCTCTCTCTCTCTGCTGGTCGGTGGCGTGGGCATCATGAACATCATGTTCGTCTCCGTCAAGGAACGCACGAAGGAAATCGGCACGCGGAAAGCACTCGGTGCGCGGCGGAGTTCCATTCTTTTCCAGTTCCTGATCGAGGCGGCGACCATATGCGTCATGGGAGGACTGCTCGGCCTGGCGATCTCCTGGCCATTGAGTCTGATTATTGACGAAGTGCTGCCGTCTCAGATGCCGCTCTGGGTGGTCGGGCTTTCTCTTTCAATTTCGATAGCCGTCGGACTGATCTCCGGAATTGTGCCTGCCTTTACTGCCGCGAAAATGAATCCGGTTGACGCACTGCGCTATGAATAAACCATGCCATCTGCCGAGATTATATCGTCGGCGTTTGAAGCTTTGCGCGGCAACAGGCTGCGCTCTGTCCTCACCCTCCTGAGCATCGCCATCGGCGTATTCTCCATCATCTTTGTCATGACCGCACTTGGCGCCCTGCAAAACAGTATCGAAGGGGGCCTGAGCGCAC
Source organism: uncultured Ignavibacteria bacterium (assembly GCA_913061095.1). Classification (GTDB taxonomy): domain Bacteria; phylum Bacteroidota; class Ignavibacteria; order SZUA-365; family SZUA-365; genus BM516. The sequence goes on along the minus strand of CAJXVM010000001.1, from coordinate 176,412 downwards.
TCGGTGCCAATACATTCCAGGTGCAGAAGTATCCGGTCAATCAGGGAGGCGGGCCGGGATGGCATTCGCGCATGCGCAATCGTCCAGATCTGACATATGCACAGGGACAGGCTGTCGCGGAGCGCACGCGCGGTGCACGCTATGTGGGACTCGAAGTGTGGAAATTCGGATGCGAAGTCTCGTGGCGGAATATCACGACCGATCCGATGATCTCGGTGGCCGGAGAGACGCCCGACGGACTGCCGACGAATCAGTGGGAGATAGATCTCGGTCGGCCGATCATGCAGTCGGATCTCGATCTCACGCGCAAAGTCGTGGTTCTCGGTTCGGATCTCGTCCGATTGCTGTTTCCTCCATCCTACAATCCCGTCGGGGAGACGGTAACACTTGACGGTCTGCGCTACAAGGTCATCGGAACACTGAAGTCGCAGGGTGGACTGTTCGGAAATCGCGACCGGTATTTCATTGTCCCCATCACGACATTTTTCGAACGCTTCGGAAAGAAGCGATCCATCCATATCATGGTGCAGGCACGGTCTCGGGAGAACTTTGACAGCGTGCAGGATGAGGTCATCGGCATTCTCCGTGCGGCGCGGAATGTGCCGCCCGGGGAGGAGAACGACTTTGCCATATTTTCCAATGAATCCGTCATCCGGGAATTCAACGAGGCCACGGCAATGGTGCGCATTGGCACGGTCGCCATTGCTGCCGTTGCGCTGCTGGCTGCCGGGATCGGCATCATGAATATCATGCTCGTTTCGGTGACGGAACGGACACGAGAAATCGGGATCCGCAAAGCGGTCGGTGCGACACGGCAGTCCATCATCAGACAGTTCCTCTCCGAATCTGTCGTGATTTCCGTTCTGGGCGGAATGCTGGGGATTCTCCTTGGCCTTCTTGCGGGAAATCTGCTCGCACTCGCGCTCGACATTGCTCCGACCATCGAGATCGTCTGGATAGTTTCCGGGCTTGCTGCCTGCAGTTTTGTCGGCGTCGCCTTCGGCACGTATCCCTCCTGGAAAGCTGCAGGTCTGGATCCCATCGAAGCGCTCCGATACGAGTGATCGGGTCTGCTGTCGACAACCGTGATGCAAATCCGTCCCCGTTTCCGCCTGAAAATTCATTGCACGAAACGCGGTTTTGTTCGTATACTGTTGCGGGCAATTTGAGTGGTAAGTCCCAATGGATAAAAAACATACGCGCAAATATTATCTCCGCAGACGCTCCGAAGCCGAAGAGGTCCGGTTCTGTTTGAATTGCAATGACATGGATGATCTCGCCCTCAGCGATGAGGTTGAGAATCTCGATCGGCTTCATGACCGTTTCGAGAATTGCAGCAGGACCGGAAACTTCGACGGCGACATCTGCTCACGTCTCTTTGTCGCAGAGGACCGTATCGACGATGCGGATCTGTTCACCGACGAGGAAGAAGATCTCCCGTAGAGCAGCATGAAAGCACTGACCACTTTCCTCGCATTCCTCGCCTTCGTTCCTTCTTTTCTTTTTTCTCAGCAGTCTGATCGACCTGTCGTTCCCGAGGGACGCCTGTTGTTCCCGCCGCTGATAGCGCATCACATCGAGCCGCGTGTGGGGCTTTCACGTTTGGTCGACGAGGAACGCCTGCGTCTCGATATCGGAAATTCCATCGATCTTCTCAGCTGGCGTAACCTCCCCGGAGACGCCCGGGCTGCAGTAGGCGCGGATTTTTTCACATGGACATCGCTCCGTCAGGAGCGTGATTTTCATTTTCCCGTCGATGCCGTGGACTATCTTTTCGGAGTGAATGCGTCCTACATGCGTCCGCTATCCAGCGACTGGGTATCATCGCTGCGCTTCAGGCTCAGCCATATCAGTGCGCACCTCGTGGACGGCAGTTATGACAAACAGCAGGAGCAGTGGCGCGATCAGAGGCTGCCCATCGTTTACAGCCGTGAGTTTCTGGATCTGATCGCCGCATTCGAGTGGCGAGAGGCAATGCGTCTGTACGGCGGTGCGGCGTGGATCTATCACATTGACCCGGCCTGGCTTGGCCAGTGGTCCCTCCAGGGCGGCGCGGAAGGCGTATGGCGCCAGGCGGGATGGCCCTGGCTTCACGCGTATGGAGCGGTGGATATGCGTTTCGTTGATATCGACGGCTGGCATGCGGCGGTGAACGTACAGCTGGGAGTTAAGGTTGGTCGCTGGAGGGGGACAGGCGTGCAGTTCTTTGTCGCGTGGTTTCGCGGAAAAAGTCAGCACGGTGAATACTTCGATCAGACCTGGTCATACTGGGGACCGGGATTCAATATCGATTTCTGAGCACATGCCGTTGTTTGCGAACCTTCATCCCGGAAGGATCATTCATTGATACACTCTCGAAGAACATCCTATCGCATCGGCCGCGCGCGGCTTAATTCACAGTTCCCACGGCTGCTGCCCGGCGCTGTGCGCAGGCTGCCCGTCGATGATGGTATCGCCGTGACCATTGATGACGGACCGACAGAAACGGGGACACTGGGTATTGTCCGGCACTGTGCAGTCCTCGGATTGAAGGCGACCTTTTTCTTCTCGGGATCGCAGGTGAAGCGGTTTCCCGAGACCATGCAGGAAGTCGCTGCCGCGGGACACGACATCGCCTCCCACGGGTGGCGGCATGTCAGCCCCCTGCGACTCCGTGGTCCGGAATTCCTCCGTGACCTGACTTCCTCGATCAATGTGATCGAAGAGGTCTCGGGGCGACGTCCCCGCTGCTATCGTCCGCCATACGGCCGCATTCATCCCGTGCATCTGCGGCGCGCCGCCGCTCTCGGGTGTACAGTGGTTCTGTGGAGTCTCATGCCCGGCGACTGGTATCCCGATGAGTCCGTTGCGGACGTGCGGCGCCGTCTGGAATGTCTCCGTGGCGGCGACATTGTTGTGCTTCACGAACGTCCCGGTCAGCAGAACCGAATGTTGGATGTGCTGTCATCCATCGCGGAACTCTGCGACCGCCGTGGGCTATCATTCCATACACTCGAATCGGTGACCTGATCGTGGCGACTGTTTTTCTTGTCATTCTGCTGCTGTATCTGCTCAAGATCCTGCTGTTCGCAACGGGAGCCCGCCGGGCGACCACAGTGGTCAACCATTCGGGCAGGCCGTTCATCTCAGTCATCGTAGCCGCGCGAAACGAAGAAGACAATATCGACAGCTGCCTTGCAAGCCTTGCGGCGCTGCGATATGACGAGGGACAAATGGAGATTCTCGTCGTCGACGATCAGAGCACCGATGCGACCGGCGAAATCATGGCCGGCTGGGAACGGCGAGTCCCGCACATGCGTGTGATCCGCACGGAAGGCATCGTGCACGGATTGAAGGGCAAGGCCAATGCCATCGCACAGGCAATCGAACAGAGCAGGGGGGAAATCATCATCACGACGGACGCCGACTGTGTCGTGCCGCCTCACTGGGCTGAGGAGATCGTCGCGCAGTACGATGAACACACGGGGTGCGTGTGTGGATATACGATGATTAAAACGAGTTCCGCCTTCTCCGGGATGCAGTCCGTCGACTGGGCCTATCTGATGACCATCGCCTCCGCGGGCATCGGGTGGGGATATGCCCTCAGTGCAGTCGGCAACAACATGTCCTTTCGTCGCCAGGCCTATGAGGATGTTGGCGGTTACCAGGCGGTCGGTTTCAGTGTGACGGAAGACTTCGCACTCTTCAAGGCAATCGCGTACAGGTCAGACTGGACGGTTCGCTATCCGGTGCATCCGTCCACGCTGGTCTGGAGCGAGCCGTGCCGGAATCTCAAGGAACTGTTTCGTCAAAAGAAGCGGTGGGGGCGCGGCGGACTCGATATCCATCCGATTGGCTTTGCGATCATGAGTGTCGGTTTTCTCATGAATGCAGCGATTCTGATTCTCCCCTTTCTCGGGCTTCCGCTGTGGATCTGGCTGATCGGTGTCGCAGGCAAGAGCGCCGGTGACGCTGCACTGCTGTATTATCCACTTGAACGCTTCGGACAGCGCGCACTGTACCGATATTTTCCCCTGTTCGAACTGTACTACCTGATATACGTAACCGTTCTCCCGTTTGTCGTCATGCTCGGAGGGCGTGTGGTCTGGAAGGACCGAAAGCTGTGAGTGTCTCCGATCCTTCCAATGCTGCCTGCTGTGGGGTGCGTCTCTGCCTGGGATCAGCTGTCTATTCCCGTCGGGATTGAGACGGCGACGGCGACTTCGCTCATGCTCAGGTCGAGGATGTTTTCGAGATGCTTGAGCATGTTGTTGAATTCGTCGCTGGTAACATGCTCGTTCCACTTATCGAGACTGTCGATCGTATAGCGCGTGTAGAATGCACCGGACTCGTCATACAGTTCCTGGTACATGTCCACAGACAGCGCGCCCCATGAATTGAGCGTCGGCCAGACATGCTGCAATCCCTTGCGGTAATCGTCCATGGTAACGCGAGGCCGCAGCACGTTGCGATAGGTCACGAAATACATGACAATCCTCCTCCGTTATTCATACGTTTGGGTCCTGATCTCTACTTACGCAGAAATCAGGACAGAGGCAAGTGTTTACAGAAAAAGCAGACGGTGTTCGGCCGGGAAGGGCAGCGATGCCTCCTCGAGACGCGGGAGGATGTCGCGACCGTAGCGGTTCAGGAATGTCGTGACGTTGACCTGACGCTCCTGCGGCTTGCCTTCCGGGGCGAGGTACACATGCATTTTCTCGATCTGCCGTGTCAGCACGTCATGCTTCTGCCGGCGATGCTGAAAAAGCTTGTCTTCGAATACCGACAGGGCTTTGCGAATATTCCGAACCGTTGTGTCAGCGGGTCCCTCGAGATTCGCATTTTCCCGAACCGCCTCCTTAAGGAAACGCTCGGACCATTCCTCCATCAGCTGTCTGAATTCATCGAAATCGAGAGCATTGTCGGTACTGTCGTCCGCGGTGATCATGCGGAAGGCTTCTTCGTCGTCGGCGAACATGGCGGCGTACGGGAGGTCGAATTTCCTGAACACCTTGTCGACCTTCCGTTCGAGGATCGTCAGACTGCTGCGGGGGAAAATGACGGGCATGGGAACCTGGAAGTGATCGTACGCCGGCTGCAGCTGCGCGAAGTAGGATACCTCCGATGGACCGGCGACGTATGCCGCGGTAGGTAGCAGGAAGTCCTGCATGATGGGACGCAGGAGCACGTTCGGACTGAACCGCTCCGGTTCGTTGTTCGCGATGTCGAGCATCTCTTCATTCGTGAACCGCTGGCGTGTACCGCGCAGGAAAAAACCGTATTCGTTCGGTTCGACAGGATAGCGGTTGCCCCGGTGCAGGAGAAAGAGATTGACGGCGCGGGGCTTGATTTGTGCATGGTATCGCTCTTCGAGTTCCGCGCTGCGCTTGATCACCTCCTCGCCCGTGGTGGGATAGGTCTCTAGCTCCTGGAGGATCACCGGTGCGAGCAGCTGCTTCAGCGTGGGATCGGACGGATCGACAAATACAAGTCCGCTCTCCGGATACAGATCGTTGAACAGCCGGGCGAAAGATGTCTGCAATCCGTTGCCCGGAGTGTACATGCTGCGAAGGGTGCGGAACATCTCATCAGTGAAATCCGATTCCTGCAGGTGTTCGCGCAGCGCATGAAGCGTTGACTCGATCCGTTCGTCGATGGCAAGTCGTGAAATCGGCGTGAGGTTCCTGCTGTCATCCTCTTCGTCCGGCTGCGCATACTGAACGCGGGCGAACTCATTCTCCTTTGTGATGACACCCGCATTGTTGATCTCCAGAAAATCATGGTCTTCGCTTTCCAGCCAGAACATCGGGATGAAACGGTAGGCGGGGAATTGATCCGAGAGCCAGCGAGACAGCTGCACGGCCGTCAGCGCCTTGTAAATCGTGTACAGCGGACCGGTAAAGAGCCCGACCTGCTGTCCGGTGACAACGGCGAAGGTTCGTTCGTCCTTGAATGCCTCAAGATTCGAAAAGGAGGCGGCGGGACTGAAAAAGCCTTTGTTCTGCGCGACGAGCGCATCGTAGAGCTGTGCGCGGAGATAGGTGCGGCGCTCAAGCAGCTGCAGATGGGTTTCATAGGCCATCAGGTCGGAAAAGTGTCCCATGAAGTAATTACGGGCATCCGATTCATTCGTCACGTAGTCATTGAAGAGCTGCGGAGTTCCCGGGATTGCGGAGAAGGGCAGGGTGATCATGCGGACCTGTCGATTGCGTGCAAAACAAAAATATACAAGCATGGCGGGGCAGAGGCAAGACGTCGATCGTGCAGGATGCCGGTCGTGGAGTAATCGGCGAAATCTCCGGATTGCGTGAGCCGCTGAATCCTCGTATGTTGACTGCGTTGAACCGTCCGGTGTGCGCAACGGAGCGGTCATGTTCGCGCAGACGCGTGGAGAATGGCATCTGCCCCGTTTCGGGAAACCTGCCCGGCTGTTTCCGTGTTGTACTGATCAGCATGACGACGGCCGCATCACACCGTTTTCATGAGCTGTACAGACGCTCTCAAGGGCGTCAATCCCGTAGCACTTACTGGAATTGGAGGATACAATGGCTATATATATCACCGATGAGTGCATTAACTGCGGAGCCTGTGAGCCGGAATGCCCCAACAATGCGATCTACGAAGGTGGCGCGGAGTGGGAGCTTGCAGGAAAATCCTATGGCGAAGGTGACGATGCCCCTTCGGGAGCATCGGGATTCTGGTCCGCGGATTTCTTTTATATTGTTCCGGATAAATGCACCGAGTGTGAAACTTTCCATGATGAACCGCAGTGCGCGGCCGTCTGTCCCGTCGACTGCTGCTTACCCGATCCCAGGCATGTGGAATCCAAGGAGGAACTGCAGGCCAAGGTTAAGTATCTTGACGAAATCGGCCGCTGACGCACCTACAATTCGTTGAAAAGGAGGTCTGGGAACAGACCTCTTTTTCATGGTCCCCACCATACCATGGACAGCTATGAGCTTCATTCCTTTCGGACGATATGAGATTGCCCCGGTGGAGACGGGCCGCTTCCGTCTCGATGGCGGTGCCATGTTCGGCGTCGTGCCTAAAAACCTATGGGAAAAACGGAATCCCGCTGATGAACAGAACCGCATTGACATGCGCATGCGCACACTGCTCATGCGGGACGGTGAGCGTACCATTCTCGTCGATGCCGGCGTCGGCCACAAGGAGAGCGGGAAATTCAACGCCATCTTCGCCATCGATTTTTCCGACCATACACTCGACAGAGGCATTCGCGCACTCGGTGTCGAACCTGAAGAAGTAACCGACGTCATCATCACGCATCTGCATTTCGATCATGTCGGAGGAGCGGTGCTCCGTCACGGCGACGAACTGCGTCTCATGTTTCCGAACGCAGAGCATTACGTGCAGCGGCGTCAGTGGGAATGGGCGAACGCGCCTTCCGACCGCGACCGTGCAAGCTATCTGCCCGACAACATCCTGCCCATTGCCGATGCGGGGAAGCTCCGCCTTCTCGACGGGGAGGAAGAACTCTTCCCGGATCTTCACCTGCATGTCGTTGATGGACATACGTTCGGGCAGCAGCTGATTCGTGTCAATGACGGCGATCAGTCTCTGGTATATGTCGCCGATCTGGTCCCCATGAGTTCGCATGTTCCCGCACCGTGGATTATGGGATATGACCTTCAGCCGCTGACCACGCTGGCCGAGAAAGAGAAACTGCTATCCCGCGCAGCGGATCAGAGGGATATTCTCTTCTTCGAACACGATGCCTTCAGTGAGGCATCCCTGGTGGGAATCGGGAAAAAAGGCTTTGAAGCCGCGGATGCGGGCCGGCTTGCCGATGTTCTCCGTATTGCGGGAAGCTGAATGCGAACCTCGGACGGCACATACGAACCGGTCATTGCGCTGAACCGTCTGCGTGAGGGCACAGGAACGTCGGTGCGCGTGCGGGACGTCGAAATCGCACTGTTTCTGCGTGACGATACGGTGTACGCGATCGAAAATCTTTGTCCGCATCAGCACATCCCGGTTCTCGCCGAGGGCGAGCTCGATGGAACGGTACTCACCTGTCCGATGCACGGATGGAGTTTCGATATCAGAACCGGGAAATGCGTTCACGCATCCTGTCGGCTGCGGAAGTTCGATGTACGCATCGAAGACGGACAGATATATATTGCGTTCCCCGATGAGGAGGAATCCTGGTGGTGACCACGCCGTCGGATCGTTCGGCAGACATCAAACGGAAGGCCCGTGACCTGGGATTCACGCATGTCGGCATCGCGAGCGCGCAGGGGCTTGAACCCGAAGGAGCGCTGCTCCGCGAATGGCTCGATCGCGGGTATCACGCCGGGATGGCATGGATGACGCGGGATCCTCATCGCCGTAGCGATCCCCGGGAGGTGATGCCGGGTGCGCGATCCGTCATTGCCGTCGCGATGAATTATTTTTCGCCTGAACAGCACTCGTCCGCTCGGGAACATGGAAAAATATCGCGGTACGCATGGGGGGAGGATTATCATGACATCCTCGAAAGGCGTCTGGCGCTACTGGAAGAGGAACTGCGCGTGCTCTTTCCGGATGCGCGAACCCGCCGGTACGTGGATACCGGTCCGGTGATGGATAAAGCCTGGGCCGTGCGGGCCGGGATCGGCTGGCTAGGGAAGCACAGCAATGTCATAACGCGGGACCTCGGATCATGGGTATTTCTCGGTGAAATTCTCACAACGGTGGAGTTTGAGTATGACAGGCCGATTGCCGATTTTTGTGGCACCTGCACGGCCTGCATCGAGGCCTGTCCTACCGGCGCCATCGTCGAGCCATACGTCGTGGACGCGAACCGATGCATCTCATATCTGACGATCGAGCATCGCGGTGAGGACATCCCGGGCGCCACGCAATGGGATTTCCAGAACTGGGTCTTCGGCTGTGATGTGTGTCAGGATGTCTGTCCGTGGAATTCCTTTTCAGAGGAAAGCACGGAACCGGCCTTTTCTCCGCGGGAGGGGAATCTGAGACCGGGTCTTCGTGCGCTCACGGAGATCACTGATGAGGCGTTTCGGGAGCGTTTCCGGAAAAGTCCCGTCAAGCGCTGCAAGCCGTCCGGGATGCGGCGCAACGCTCGAACCGTTTTGACGCAACATGAATCTCATGATACATAGATGATTTTCAGTAACTCTCATCAAAAGGATTATGGAACATCGTAAAGTCATCATCATCGGATCCGGGCCGGCGGGACTGACAGCGGCCCTCTATGCTGCACGGGCGAATCTGAACCCACTGGTTTTCGAGGGAAATCAGCCCGGTGGTCAGCTCACCATCACCACGGATGTGGAAAATTATCCCGGTTTCCCGGAGGGGATTCAGGGACCGAAGCTCATGGATGAAATGCGCAAGCAGGCGCAGCGCTTCGGTGCTGCCAGCAAGTTTGAGCATGTGAGCAATGTGGATTTTTCAGAACGTCCCTTCAAGGTGTTCGTCGGCGAAACCGTCTACACCGCCGACAGTGTCGTAATCTCCACCGGTGCGAGTGCGAAGCTGCTCGGTCTGGAGAGCGAAAGCGAGTACATGGGCTACGGCGTGTCGGCCTGCGCCACCTGTGACGGTTTCTTTTTCAAGGACCAGGAGGTAGCGGTTGTCGGTGGTGGAGACACCGCCATGGAGGAGGCGTTGTTCCTCACGAAATACGCCAGCAAGGTTACCGTCATCCACCGCAGGGACGAACTGCGTGCTTCAAAGATTATGCGGGAGCGCGCGAAAAAGAATCCGAAGATTGCGTTCAAGTGGAACTCCGTCGTTGACGAAGTGAAGGGGACCGAGCAGATGGGCATGAAGAAACTGACACACCTCGTGCTCAAAAACTCGGAGACCGGTGAACTGGAGGATTTTCCGGTGCAGGGGCTGTTCATCGGCATCGGTCACAAGCCCAATACCGAGCTGTTCGAAGGCCTGATCGACATGGACGAAACAGGATACCTGCAGACAAAGGGAAAGAGCACCTACACGAATATCGAGGGTGTCTTTGCCTGCGGCGACGTTCAGGATCATGTGTACCGTCAGGCCGTGTCGGCAGCCGGAACCGGCTGCATGGCTGCGATCGACGCCGAACGCTGGCTTGCGGAGCAGGGCATCGAGTAGTTTATCGACAGGGTACGGCATTTGAAAAGCCCCGTTCGCCGATGGCGGACGGGGCTTTTCCGTGTTGATCATTACATTTTTGTCAGATTCCAGATGTTAATGGTCTGTTAAGATATAACTCCCTACATTAGGCGCAACAAATGCGGAGTAAGTAGTCGTAAACTATCTGCGCTCCGCCAAAACGGGAATCGCCTTCCCTGATATTGATGAAATTACGTCACATCGCAACGGGAAAACAGCGAGAGATCGCTTCAGAATAGTCATATCACACAGGTGCAGACCATGAAAGTAGGAATCTCCTTAGTAATCGGCATTCTCTGTCTGTTCACTCTGACAGATCAAGTGTATTCACAGACGACGCAGTTCACAAGTGTTGCTAGTGGAAAATGGACAGACTTTTACAATACGTGGGGGGTGTATATTCCTCCACAAGATGGAGATCCAGTTACAATATCCGCAAATGACACAGTTATCTTAGATTTTGACTACTCGTCAACGATTCTTCAAAACTTAAAAATCTACGGAACGCTGATAATCCAGAATTCTGGAGCAATATCCGTGGGATCAATTGGAATAGGGCAAAGTGTAGAAGTCATCGGTGATCTAGAGATCGAAACAGGTGGTGTTCTCGAGGTGAATGGTGCCCCGATATCGATAACTGGAAATGTTCTTGTCAACAGCTCAGCAGGTGGGATCAATGCTGTGGCTTCAAATATTACGGTAACCTCCAATGGGACCATCACATATGAAGATGGGTACATTTTCTGTAAAAACATATCTCTCAATAGTGGAACATCCCTATATGCCTGTGGTTCACCCGGCGGATACATATACGTTGATGGATCAGCTACATTTTCAGGGGACATTTCACCAGCTCCAAGTGGGAGTTTCCCCAGCTGTTCGATCATTACTGTAAACGGGAATATGAACATTGGTGGGGAATTAAGTGTTGGAGCATCCAATATCTCCAATAACTACACGGTATATGGTTCAATAAATCTGCAGACCGGTAGCCTTGTTCAATACATCGCAAACGGTAACCAAGTTATCGATGCTAGCAAGAACTACTATTCAATAAGACTCGGTGGATCCGGAACGAAGAGTCTGTCTGCACATCTGAGTGTTGCGAATGTATTTACGATCGATGGTTCTGCAACCTTTTCTAATTCCAACAATAGCGTCACCTGCGGCAGCAGCTTCATCAATAACAGTACCGCGTCGCATTCGCTGGGAGGCGGCACGTACACCTTTACCGGAACGACGATCGGTGGAACGGGAACAACCGATTTCACCGGTTCTACCGTGAATTTCAGCGGCAGTTCGATTATCATCGGTGACGGCAATGAAGGCGACGGTGCGATTTCGTTTGGCAACGTGAATTTCACGAATACGAACAGCGCGGTGACGATCGGTGCCGACGGTTATGCGGGCACCGTGCAGTTCGGCACCCTTTCGCTGTCGGGCGACAATGCCACACTCTCAGTGAAGAACGGTACCGTCGGCATGAATGCCCTGACCATCAGCGGATCCAATTCGCTCACGTCTTTCGACGGTGGGAGCGTCAGCCTTGCAGGCAATCTTACATCCGGCAACTGGGTCGTTGTCAGCACGCCGGTAACCGTGGGGGGCGATGTCACCACGCACGGAAATCTCTCGATAGAAGATGAGTTCGATGTGACCGGTGCCACGGATGTCGGCGGTGCGTTCAGGATCACCTCGAGCGGAACCGGACAGAATGATTTCAGTGAGCTTGTGACTGTCACCGGTGCCGTCGTTAATCTCTCGGCCGGAACGAATGTGTTCAACGGCGGCCTTACGCACAGCAGCACTGCCATCGGGTCGGTCTGCACGATCGGAGGCACATACAGTGTCGGCACTGCGGGAACACCCTCCACGATCATCAACGCGGAGAACGTCACAATCCAGGATACACCGGATTTCTATTCGCTCAGCCTCAGTAATCCTTCGGGATCCGCTGCTTCATCCGCCTCGTTTACCATCCGGAGGACACTGAATCTCGCCAAGGATCTCGACATGGGCAGTTCGGTGCTGACGTTTGCGTCCGCGGCTCCGCAGAAAAGTACTCAGGGGAACGGGGAGGTCATCGGCCGCGTGCAGCGCACGCTGGAAGCCTCCGGTACGTATACGTTCAACGGAGCGAATGCCTCCCTACTCGTGCCGGGCTTCAGCGGTCCCGAAGTATTTGAATTCTGGCTCGTCAAAAGCGCCCCGGATGCGCAGGCGGTCTCACGCTACTATGATATCCAGCGCGTGGCCGGCGATGTGACGCCCGCATCGCTGACCTACTCGCTCAGTCTCGAGTATCGCGACGCCGAGATGAACGGCAATGACGAGAACGGTCTCCTGCTTGCGTACGGTGATCTCCACACTGCCGGAGAAGATGAGTTTTCCAAACTGACTACCAGCAGCGTGAATACGACCAGCAACATTGTCAACTATCAGTTCGACGGTGTGATGAACTTCAACAACCGCTACACGCTCGCCGACCTCAACGCCGTGCTGCCTGTAGAGCTCGTCGCGTTCGCCGGCAGACGAAAGGATTTGGCAGTGGAACTTCGTTGGAAGACGGCCACGGAGCTGAATAATTTCGGGTTCGAGATCGAACGGTCGGAGAGCAGGGAAGGACCCTTCGAGGCCACTGGTTTCGTCGACGGGATGGGAACGAAAAACACGGCGACGGAATACATGTTCACCGATGCATCCGCTCCAGAGAAAACACTGTTCTATCGGCTCCGCCAGATCGATCGCGACGGCAAGGAATCCTTTTCACCCGTGGTCGAGGTGACGGCAGGGAAACCGAACTTCGCGCTGCGGAATTATCCGAATCCATTCAATCCCTCCACCGTGATCACGTTCACCGCGGCGGAGGACGGCAATGCGCGGCTGCGTATTTTCAATGCCCTGGGTGAAGAGGTGGCGGCTGCATACGATACGCCGGTCATGAAGGGTGAAAGCGTTTCCGTGCCCTTTGACGCCGGTCATCTTCCCGGTGGGACGTATTTCTACGTCCTGACCATCGGTGCACAGACACAGACCGGGAAAATGCTGCTGACCAAGTAACGCATCCCGCGTCGCCGGAAACAGGAAAAGCCCTCCCGTGCTGGAGGGCTTTTCCACATGTGTACGCAGCGAGAGGCAACAACCTGAACACCCGGTAACCGGCAGGGAAAGCGATTGCGCCGGGGGGGATCAGTCGAGATCCTCCATCATCTCTTCGACTTCTTCGAAACGCCGTCCGATGCGATCGCGTGCATCCTCGGTCAGTCCGTCAAGGGACGCTGTTCGGCGGCTGAGCACCCATTGCCCTTCCTTCCGCGCAGTTGTAAAATCCTCAAGGAGGAAACTCATCAGGGCGATTTTCGCACGCGACTGCAGTTCGATGTACCGCGTCTCGCTGACTTCGTCGTCAATGGAATCCCGGATGCGCTCATATGCGCGGCGCGCGGTCGCCCAGTCTTCTTTTCCCTCCGCCGCGGAAGCCAATCCCCAGAGAAAAAGCCGGTTATGCGGAAAACGACGCAGGATATTTCGGGCTGATTCGATGGCGTCATCCCAGCGTTCCTCCTCGATATAAATCCAGATCAGGGAATTCGTGGCCTGCTGTGCCGTGTATTCCGCTCGGTTCTCGGCGCGCCTGAGCATGCGGATCCCCGTTTCCCGCTCATCGTCCACGAGCGGCGTCCATGTGAGAAACGACATGTTCTGGCTCTTCCAGTATTTGTAGGTTCCGATGCCGGTCATGGCATCGTATGCCCGGGGATTCAGCTCCAGACAGTCCTCAAGGTAGCCGGTTGCCGTCAGTCCGTGCGACAGCCCGCTGATCCAGTTTTCGCCGTCACGGAAATTGTAGTAGGCAATGTAGCTGCGTGCCATTCCCACGTAATACCAGCCCTCGGCTTCGGTCTCCCGCTGCTTCGCCATGTGTTCACCGAGGGATTCAGACCGCTCGAGCAGATCGAGATACGCCGGCATGCGGACAGGGGATTCGAAATCCAGCGACATGACCTGCAGGAGAATGGCCTTGTTGAGATATCCGGCGGGGTGGGAGGGAAATGCCTGTATCGCCCGATCGAATTCGCTGAGTGCAGCGCGGTATTCCTGGCTGCCAGAGAGTCGGATGCCGCGCACGATCATCGTGTGCAGGGAATCGTCCGGAATGTGCTGCGCCTGTGTATCCACAGGCTGAACCACGGTGAGGATGCATGAAAGGATCAGGATGAACGCGTGCAGTGTTTTCGACGTCGTGTCCCTCATTCTGTAACTGTATCTCCCTTCCCGTCATCCTGCGTGCTGCCGGACCGCGCATTCGCGGATGCCGCTTGGTCGGATGCCGAGGATGTGCTCGTGGATGAACTCGATGTGTCGGACGATAATTCCTTTTCGGACGATGTCACCTGTTCAGACGATGATGATTCGATGGACGGAGAATCGGCAGAAGTCTGGAAGTACTCGAAAATCTGGCGCGCGAGCGACCATCCGACATGTTCCGCCAGCTGTTCGGTGCTTGCCTGGGCGACGGAGCGCACCGAGCCGAAAGCGGTCAGCAGGGTCTGCGCGCGCTTGGGACCGACGCCCTCGATTTCTTCGAGTTCGGTCTGAAGTGTCGCCCTGTCACGTCGTTCGCGATGATAGGTGATCGCGAAGCGATGTGCCTCGTCTCGCAGGCGCTGAAGCAGTTTGAGACCCGGGGAGGTCTTGGGAAGATTCATGGGCAGACTTTCGCCCGGGACAAAGACTTCCTCTAGCCGCTTGGCGAGACCGATTATCGGCTGCCGGTCGAGACCGAGTTCTTTCAGAATCTCCACGGCGGATGAGAGCTGCCCCTTGCCGCCATCAACGACGATGAGATCCGGAAGCGGCTGCTCCTCCTCAAGGACCCGCGTGTATCGCCGCTCGATGACTTCGCGCATCGATGCAAAATCGTCGACGCCGTGCACACTGCGAATGCCGTATTTCCGGTATTCACTTTTTCGCGGTTTCCCGTCGAGAAAGGATACCATTGAAGCGACGGTTTCCGCGCCCTGGAAATGCGAGATATCAAAACACTCGATGCGGCGGGGAGGGGAGGGAAGATGGAGATCTCTCTGCAGAAACTCCACGGATTTCGGAAGGGCCGTCTCCGACTTCATCTTCTGCAGAAGAATGTCATCGAGGATGTATCCGGCATTCGCGCGGCACATCGAAAGAAGCTTCAGCTTGTCTCCGATACGGGGAACGGTGAAGCCGACGCGCATCTGCGCACGGTCGCTCAGCCACTCTTCGAGTGCTTCGGTGGACTCCGGAGCTTCGGGAATGACGATCTCGGATGGAATATCCATCGTCTTGGTGTAGTACCTGTGCATCAGATGCTCGAGTATCGCTTCGTCGGATTCGATGTCCGCACCGGTGAACGGAAAATGCTGCTTGCCAACGATCTTTCCATCCCGGACACGAAACACGATGCCTACGGCGTCGGATTCCTTCCTCGCGATTGCCACGATGTCCCGATCCTTGAAGTCCGCGGCCGCGACCTTCTGACGATCCTGATAGGTCTTCAGAGCCTGCAGACGATTGCGAAGTTTGGCGGCCTTCTCGAATTCCAAGTTCTCCGCGCAGTCCTGCATCTCCTCCTCCAGCTGTCGCTGCAGACCGCGTGTCTTGCCCTTGAGCAGCTGTTCCACCTGGGCGATCATCGCCGTGTATTCTTCCTGCGCAACGAGCCCCTCACACGGACCCTCGCATTTCTGGATATGGTAATCCAGGCAGAGCTTCACCTTGCGGCGTGCGATCACATCGGCATCGAGCTTGTAGTCGCAGCTGCGGATCGGAAATATGCCGCGGATCGTCCGCAGCATCAGATGCATGGCCTTGACGTCCGTGTAAGGCCCGTAATAGCGTGAACCGTCGCGCACGATGCGTCGCGTCGGGAATATCCGTGGATATGGCTCATTCGTGACGACGATGTAGGGGTAACTCTTGTCGTCCTTGAGACGGATGTTGTACCGCGGAGCGTGTTCCTTGATCAGGTTGTTCTCGAGGAGCAGTGCCTCCACCTCGGAATCAGTGACCACAATCTCGAGATCAGTGATCCTGGATACGAGGATGTCGCGTTTCGGATCCGCACTGCCTTTGGCCTGGAAATACGAGCGGACGCGGCTTCGCAGGCTTTTGGCCTTGCCGACGTAAATGATGCGTCCCTCGGCGTCACGAAACTGATACACGCCGGGGGAGCGGGGCAGGTTTTCCAGCTTCCGCTGCAGTTCGTTCGTTGGTGGGGGCTCAGTCATCCGCTTTGTGGAGCCGGGCTCGCTTAGCCGGCTTTCTGACAGAGTTCGACAAGCACGCCGCCCGCGGATTTCGGGTGGATGAAGGCGACAAGGAAATTATCCGCACCCATTCGTGGCTCTTCGTCGATGAGACGGACGCCGGCTTCCTTGAGCCGCGCAAGCTCCGCGTGAATATCATCGACCTCAAACGCCATGTGATGAATGCCTTCTCCGCGCTTCTCGATGAATTTGCTGATGGGGGATTCTTCGGAAATCCCGGCGGTCAGTTCAAGATTCGTGTCATCCACGTGAAAGCTGCTGACGTCGACTTTCTGCTCTTCGACGCGCTCCACGTGGGACGGACGCAGGTTCAGGAGTGTCTGAAAGACCTCCTGCGCGCTTTCAAGTTCCCTGACGGCAATTCCGATGTGTGCGATCCGTTTGATCATTGAAATTCTTTCAGATTCTTGGACATGTTTTCCCGTCAATGACAGGTCCTGCAAGTTAGCAAGGCATGGGATGCGGGGCAATGGAATTCATGGCGGGTACCGTGTAGCGGGTGCCTGATTGCAGTACAACAGGAGTCCGGATAAAAGAAAGGCCGCTCCATGCGGAACGGCCTGTTGCGTTGGTATCGCGGGAAAGGGATCAGAGATGCTCGTCGCAGTTCGCAATCATGATGCGGGCCGGCTTGCGCAGGGATTCGATATCCGTCTCCTGCAGTACGCGTTCGAACTGTTGACGCGCATCGCGGTAGCGCTTCATGCCGTAGTACGTTTCGCCCATCCAGTATACACTGCGCACCTGCAGCAGCGGCTCCGGAGCCTGCTCGGAGATTTCACGGAAGAGACTCAGCGCAGTGGCATAGCGGCGTGCTTCGAAATTGTCACGCGCCATCTGGAATTTCTGCAGCCACCTCTCCAACTCGGGCTGCTGTACTTTCACAGGCTGAGGCGCCGGCTGCGGTGGGGCGGGTGGGCCGCCGGGACGAAGATTTTTCCCGTACGTCGTCAGCGGGGCGTTTGTCGGCGCTACCATGACGAAACGGAAATTTTCGGGAGAAAGATACTTGAGCACAAATCCCTGGTACGGGAAGTTGTACATCTCACCTTCCTCGTTGACGACGGATTCACCCTCATTGCCGAAAAACTGCGTGCGCGCCGTCGTCAGACGCCAGCGGTGTCCGTCGTACAGATACTGGTTGTCGAGCGGCAGGTCACCGGTGCCGATGATGCCCATCTCGATGACTGCGTATGAACTGGGATTGAGGATGAAATAATACGTGGAATTCGTGGGCGGCACGTACACGACCGGGGAGGTGCCTTTCTGAAAAATGTACGGGACGTTCCCCCGATCGAGGATGTTGCGTGCCTCGCCCCACGGCATGCCCAGCGTGACACCGTAAATCGACATGTTCAGACTCGTCATCCCGTCAGGAATTTGGACGATGGACTGGCGTGCGATGTCCAGCAGCGCCCTTCCCTGGGCGTGGGTCTGCGCGGGACTGAGCACCGAAATACTCAAAACCGCCACAATCACCCAGCTTGCCAGACCGGTAATGCCGGCGCGGCGGGGATGTGTTGCAGTGTGAGTGATCATAAAGGCCTCCGGAGTTGGTAGGTATTCAATCCTGGTGGATGGGTTGCATCAAAGCAACCGGTCACGCAGTTCGACCTTCAGGTCGGCCACGCGGGGAATATCCACGCCCGGCTCCTTGTAGCCAATGATGTAGTCCTCGTCCACTTTGATGCGCACCGTTCGGCGCCCGTAAGTAAACTTGACCGAGACGCGCGTGCGCACCTCCACACCCTGGGATTCAACGGTTTCGTGCAGCCACTCCGACTTCATGTAGCCGTCGTCCTTCGAGAGGGTCTCGAACTGATAGCCGCGAGTAAGCAGGGCATCCTGAACGACCCTCCAGGCCTCGCTGTAGCTCAGTCCTTCGCGCACGCCGTAGGTGATCCAGTTGTTCTCCTGCTCGCTGACGATCGGCTGACAGCCGTTGACAAAGGGCAGCAGCAGCAGGACGACGAAGGATAGACGTACTAGATGTTTCATTTGCAGGCTCCTGATATGTGTGGCAAAGTTGATTCTCTCGTCAGATGACTCGTCAGCGCGTCTGTCGTGTTCAGCGCCCGATCAGACAGCGTTCGAGCAGCTGCAGCAGTTCCTTGTGCAGCGCGTGAAGAGATGTTCGTGCGCTCGCAGTCGGGACCGGCTTTTCCCCTTCCTCGTATGCGAACTCGTCCATCTGCGGCTCCCGCCCCTGCATGGCCTGCTGGTTGCGGATACGGAGCGTGCTGAGGTAATTCGAGGAAAGACAGTACAGGTGGGAGAGGGAATCAATGACTGCGGTGTTGGCATCGAAGAATTCCCGTGCGCTCGAGCTTTCGGTCAGCTTCGGCCAGGGACGCGATTCAGGGGAACGCTCGGCGTCCCATACGGTTTTCGTGTATTCCATGTCCCTGCCCTCGTCACTGGGCGGAGGCGGAGGAGGGTAGACACGCTCTCCAGCCGGCGCTGGTGTTTCTGCCGCTTGTTCCCACGACGCTTCGATGGAACCGTCATCGGTCTGCGATACGGCCGTCAGCGGCATCAGGAACAGGCTCAGGAGGGCGGTGCAGAGTGCGACACGAATACGTTTCATGGACACCTCACTGGGATATGACTCTCGTCGAATTGCAACGCACGATCGAAAATCGGCGGCTGCGGGAAGGACTGGTATCGGCGTTATGTTGCTACAGATTCGGAGACCTCTATGCACGGAATACACGGAACCTAGTCATGACGGGGAAAAAAGTCAATAGCTAGGTCGGATTAAGCTCCGAAATCTCTATAATGTCCGCTTCCTAGCACGTTCCTGATCGCGACTTTAGCGGGCTCGCGTTCAATCACTCCTCGAACTTACACGCTCTAGACGCAAGCAGACGGAACCGGCGTTATTGCTCCGGCTCTACCATCTCCGCGTTCTTGTTGTCGATATCCTGGTCCACGCTGACACGAGCCACGTCTGCAATGGAATCGCCGTCACGAAGGTGAATCAGGCGCACGCCCTGCGTGTTGCGCCCCATGACCCGGATGCTGCGCACATGCTGGCGGATCACCAGCCCACGCTCAGTGATGATGACAATGTCATCCTGGTCGGTAGCTTCCTTGACGGAGATTACCGGACCCGTTTTTTCCGTGACGTTCATTGTGATCACACCTTTGCCGCCGCGTTTGGTCAGACGGTACGACGATATCTCGCTGCGCTTCCCGTATCCATTTTCGCTGACGACAAGCACCTGCCCGTTCGGTCGGCCGACAATCATGCCGATGACGGTGTCATCCTTTACGAGAGAGATCCCGCGGACACCGGTGGCATTGCGTCCCATGTCGCGGACATCTTCCTCGGTAAAGCGTATAGCCTGACCCCCGCTCGTGGCGATGAGAATGTCGTTTTTACCGTCGGTAATTTTTGCGTCAATGAGATTGTCGCCCTTCCCGAGCGTGATGGCGATAATGCCGCTCGATCGTGGATTGCCGTATGCGCTGAGCACTGTTTTCTTCACCGTGCCCTTGCCGGTGACCATCATGATGTAATGGTCGTCCGTGAATTCCTTGACCGTGACGAATGCGGCGATGTTTTCGTTTTTCTGTTTGCTGATGAGGTTGACGATGGCACGCCCGCGTGCCGTGCGCCCGCCCTCAGGCACCTCGAATACTTTGAGCCAGTAACAGCGTCCCTTGTCCGTGAAGAAGAGAATGTAGTGATGTGTCGAGGCAACGAACATGTGCTCGATGAAGTCATCATCCCGGTTCGCGGATCCCGCAACGCCGCGTCCGCCGCGACCTTGCCGTCTGTAGGTGCTCACGGGAGTGCGCTTGATGAAGCCCTTGTTGCTGATCGTGATGACAACGTCTTCCTCGGCGATCATGTCCTCGAGCCGGAAGTCCGTGTAATCGTAAATGATCTCCGTCCGACGATCGTCACCGAACTTCTCCTTGAGCCCGCGAAGCTCGTCGCCGATCAGCTGCCAGCGCAGCTGGGCGTTGTCGAGAATGCCGCGCAGGCGAGCGATGAGCTTGATCGTTTCCTTGTACTCGTCCTCGATCTTACGGCGTTCCAGCCCGGTCAGACGCTGCAGGCGCATGTCGAGAATCGCCTTGGCCTGTATCTCACTGAGTTTGAATTTGCGCATGAGATTGTTGCGCGCCGTTTCCACGTCCCGTGATTTCTTGATCGTCTCGATCACCTCATCGATGTTGTCGAGCGCGATGATGTATCCTTCGAGGATATGCGCGCGGCGCTCGGCCTCGGCCAGCTCGAATTTCGTGCGCCGGACAACCACGTCGTGGCGGAAGTCGAGGAAGTGCCGCATGATCTCCTTAAGCGTGAGCACCTTTGGGCGACCGTCCACCAGCGCCAGCATGATGGCACCGAAGGTGACCTGCATCTGCGTGTGCTTGTAGAGATTATTCAGCACCACCTCGGGATTGCCATCCCGTTTGATCTCGATCAGGATGCGCAGTCCGTCGCGGTCCGACTCGTCACGGATGTTGCTGATGCCATCGATCTTCCCGACCTTGACCAGATCCGCGATTTTCTCGATCAGGTTCGCCTTGTTGACCTGATACGGGAGTTCGCTGACGATGATGTTTTCCCGTCCGTTCTTGAGCGTCTCGATGTTCGCCCGTCCCCGGACGATGATTTTTCCGCGTCCGGTCAGATATGCATCCTGCACACCCTGATACCCGAAGATGATACCGCCGGTCGGGAAGTCGGGAGCAGTCACGTGCTTCATGAGCTCCTCGGGTGCGATGTCGGGATTATCGATCATCGCCAGCAGTCCGTCGACGGTTTCACCGAGATTGTGTGGAGGAATGTTCGTCGCCATTCCGACGGCAATACCGCCCGCGCCGCTGATGAGCAGATTGGGAAGGAGGGCGGGAAGGACGCGGGGTTCCTGAAGCGAGTCGTCGAAGTTCGGTGCGAAGTCAATGGTGTCTTTTTCAAGGTCGCGCAGCATCTCCATCGCGATGGGAGCCAGCCGTGCCTCGGTGTATCGCATCGCCGCGGCGGAATCGCCGTCGACGGATCCGAAGTTTCCCTGACCCTGAACCAGTGGATATCGCAGTGAGAAATCCTGCGCCATGCGGACCATGGTGTCGTACACCGCGGAGTCGCCGTGCGGATGGTACTTCCCGAGCACCTCACCAACGATACGGGCAGATTTCTTGTATGCGCGGTTCGGTGTCAGACCGAGTTCGCTCATACCATAGAGGATGCGGCGGTGCACCGGCTTGAGTCCGTCGCGCACATCGGGGATGGCCCGGGAGACGATGACGGACATGGAATAATCGATGTACGAACTCTTGAGTTCGTCTTCGATACTGACACGGAGAATTTTTTCTGCGGGAGTGGACATACGGCGTTGTATGATCAGGGAAGGGGATACATATATCATACAAATTTACGAAAATCCGGCCATTCCCGAAAGCCGCGCGCACCACTTCGAACCGCTGTCATTGCCCCCTCTCCCCGGCAGGCTCCTGCTCGTGCTCCTGCTCCTGATCCATCCACCGGGTTGTTTTTTTGCCCGCATCCCGGCATATTTTGAGATTAATGATTCCGCGGAAAAAACGGGCGGCAATACGGATTTTATGGCAGAGAGTTTTCTGAAAGATATTCGTGATGATTTCCAGCGTTTCCTTGAAGCGGAAGGGAAGCATCGCAACACGATCCGTTCGTACGCGAATGATCTTCGCCAGTTCGTGCAATGGTGTCGATCGACTTTCGGTGCCTCTTTTGTGCTGAGCGAACTGACGCGCAGCGACATACAGGATTTCCGCACATTTCTGCTGACACGAAACTCTTCACCGGCCTCGGTGAACAGGAAGATAACCGCACTGCGGCAGTTTTTCGATTTTGCCGTTCAGCGCGAGTACATGAAGATGAATCCCGCCGCGGAGATCACCGGCATCAGTGCCGAACCGCGCGCTCCGACCGTGCTTCCGCGAAAAGATGCGTTGCTCCTGGCACGCACGGCTGAACGCAATCCCGGCCCGCTGGAAGCGGCGATCATTCTGCTCCTCCTGCACAGCGGACTCCGCAGCAGCGAAATCTGTGCCATCACCGTCGGTGACGTCCATCTGACTCCCCGCGAAGGACGCCTGTTCATCAAGGGACAGCGGGGCAGAACGACGCGTTTCGTCTATCTCTCCACGCGCGCACAGAACGCGCTGCGCCAGTACATGCGCTGGCGCGGAGTTTCCATCATGGCCAAGCGCCATCGCAAGGAGCCACTGTTCATTACATACGAAGGAAATCCTCTGACGCAGCAGGCCGTCGATCAACTGGTCAAACGCATTGGTCGCCTTGCCGGGCTTCCCGACATCACTCCTTCCATGCTGCGGAATACCTATGCAGCGGGCGCCCTTCAGGGCGGTGCCTCCATTGAATCCGTCGCGCGTGCAATGGGCATATCCTCCCTGAAAACGCTGCAGAAACTCAAGGATGATTCGACAGACGGAACGGAATCAGGCTGATGACAGTCATCCCACCAGATGACCTGCTGAATATGTATGCGTCGGGGATCTTTCCCATGGCGGAGGGAAGACACGGTTCGATCATGCTTTACAGTCCGGATCCGCGCACCATTATCAATCCCGCGGAACTGCATATCTCGCATTCACTGGCGAAAACCGTGCGGTCGGGACGTTTCGAGATTCGCATCAATACGGTGTTCGAGGAGGTGATTCGCCGCTGCGCCGCGCGCGACGACACCTGGATATCCGAAGGTATTGTCCAGTCGTACCTGCTCCTGCACGAGCGGGGATCCGCACACAGTGTGGAGGCCTGGCAGGATGACGCACTCGCAGGTGGACTGTATGGTGTTTCGATTGCCGGTGCATTTTTCGGGGAGTCGATGTTTTTCGAAATCCGGGACGCCTCCAAGGTCGCACTGGTCGCACTCTGCCGCCGCATGACCGAACGCGGCATGCCGCTGCTCGATGTGCAGTACACCACGCCGCATCTAAGCCGGCTGGGTGCATTCGAGGTTCCCCGCCTGGAATACCTTCGCCTTCTCGACGATGCCCTGCAGCTTCCGGTGGATTTCACCTGAGTCCGAATTTCCTCACCCGTTTCAAATGAAAAAGCGTCACACCGGTTCAGATCCGATGTGACGCTGTGGAATTCACAATGGGCGGCGGACGTCAGACGTCTTCAAATGCTTTGTCAAGCAGTGATTGCGTAATCTCACCCGGGGCGGGCAGCGGAACGAGTGATCCCTGCTGTCCGAGCACGTACGCTGCAACCGCGTTAGCAAAATATGTCGCGTTCGCGAGCGGCTTCCCGTTGTTCATGGCGTAGTACAACCCGGCATGCCAGGCGTCATGCACGCCGGCGGGATCGACAACCTCCATTTCCACCGCGGGCACGCGCACGACCTTACTTCCGTCGGATACCAGGGCTCCCTGTTTTCCCATGGTCATGATCACCGTTTTCGCACCCATTTCGTGGTAATTCTTCAGATGATCCTCGCGTGAAGCCTTGCCGAACAGATGCTCGGCATCATCGATGGTCGGAGTGATGATGTCAGCGAACTGCAGGGTCTTTTTAATCGTGGTCTGCGCGTCGTTCCGATTCCGCCAGATCGAAGGTTCATAGGACGGCTGAAGCACCGTCATGCTCTCGTACTTTTTCGACAGGCGCAGAATTTCGAAAATACTGTGGCGTCCCGGATGTTTCCACAGACAGAAACCGCTGCCATGCACGATGTGTGAGCTCTGTGCCAGCGTTACATGATCTTTCGTATTGTGGAGCTGCCAGTCCGCCAGACGGTAGAATGTGGACTGGACGATGCGGCCCTGGCGGGCGCTGAACAGCAGGGTGGTGGGGTGATCGCGCGAGAACTGCATCGATGTCGCGTTGACCTTGTACTGACGCAGGATGTTCTGCACATATGTGCCGAGCGCGTCAGCACCGACGGATGCGATGCAGTTGACTTTTCCACCGAGCATGCTGTAGTAGATGCCGATCAGGGCAGCCGATCCGGCGATGCGGCGTTCGAAATCCTTTGCCTCCGGAAGCGTGGTGTCCTCGGCACGGAGTTCCACGTAGGCGTCACCGACCGTTGTCAAATCATAGATAACCGTGGGAGGTACCTTGAAATCATTCATCCCTTATTCTCCTGTGCAGTCGTGTCCTGTTCCGCTGGTCCTGCGATGGAACAGGAGTCAATGTATGAAATGAGCGGGACACGATGAATCTATGGATAAATAGATACATTTTCAAAACGCAGGAGGCACTTTTTTCGAAAATCCGCCCCTCACTGCGCACGCGTGCCGGGTTGCAGACGGCACATGGAAGCGACCCCCATCGATGCAAACGCGCGGACGGCGCTGTACTTTGGATATTATGCCCTTGGGGAATATATTCATCTGTTTATGGTAGCAGAGCGTATTCGGCATATCGAACACAGCATCGCCGACGCCTGCAGACGGTCCGGCCGGCGGCGGGAAGACGTCCTTCTCGTAGCGGTAACGAAAACACACGCCGCGCCGATCATCAACGAGGCTCTCGAGCACGGAATTACGGATATCGGCGAGAACCGCGTCCAGGAGTACCTTGACAAGCGGGTGGACCTGCGGCCGCATCGCTTCCACATGATCGGGCATCTGCAGCGCAACAAAGTGAAATACCTGATCGGCGACGTGCGGATGATCCACAGCGTCGATTCCCTCCGTCTGGCGAGGGAAATCGACCGGCGATCGCACGCGGCCGATGTGCGCACGGATGTGCTCATCGAGGTCAACACCAGCGGAGAGGAATCCAAGTTCGGCGTCGCGCCGAATGCGGTGCAAGACCTTGCCGCGGAAATGCTGGAGTTGCCGTCGCTGCGTCTGCGTGGACTGATGACCATCGCGGCGTATGTCGAGGATCCTGAGCAGGTGCGTCCGAGTTTTGCGCTGCTTCGCTCATTGCGAGAGCAGCTGCAGACGACGCATCCGGAAGCGGAGATCACCGAACTCTCCATGGGCATGACAAACGACTACGAGATCGCCATTGAGGAGGGAGCGACCATCATCCGCGTCGGCAGCGCAATTTTCGGACCAAGAGAATGAGGTGCGGACAGTGAACGTCGAATCGATAGCCGGAAAAAATTTCAAAACCGTCCGGAAGGGCCTGAGTCCGGAGGAAGTGCGCTCGTACCTGCGACTGCTTGCCGAGGATATCATCGCCCTTTCGGAGGAGAACTCATCATTACGAGGTGATGTGCTCCATCTCGAGGAGCAGCTTCAGCAGTCGCAGCAACTCGAGCAGAAGGTTCGCGCCATGCTGCGCGAAATGAAGGCCGCATCGCAGAAAATGGTCGGACAGGCAGAGGCGAGCGCCGTTGCCATGTCGTACAAGGTCGAAAAGGAACGGACCGCGATCATCGAAAACGCGAAGAACGAGGCAGCGGTCATTATTCGTGATGCCGAGCGCCGCGCCGAGCGACAGATGATGAAAGCCAACGCACGGATGGATGCCCTGCAGCAGCAGATCGATCTGCTGGAGACCAAAAAGCTCGCACTCATCACGCGCATCAAATCCATCCTCCGGGCGCAGGTGGATTTTCTCTCGGACCTGGAGAAACATCCGAAGAATCGCTCTCTGCGCTCGGCGCTCCGGAATGCGACCAGCACGCGCGAGGGGCTGGACGCCGATACCGTCGATGAGATTCTTGAACGACTTGACGAACGGGAGAACGACAATGACTGATCTCCGCGCCGCCATTGACGAGGCGGTGTCTTACATTCGAATGAAAACGGCGGTGACTCCGCGCGTCGGGATCATCCTCGGAACCGGCCTCGGCGGTCTCGTTGAGGAAATCGACACCGAAATCGTGATCGATTACGCTGACATTCCGCATTTCCCGATCTCCACGGTGGAGTCGCATCATGGCAAACTGATATTCGGCACTCTCGCCGGGAAGCCGGTCGTCGCGATGCAGGGCCGTTTCCACTATTATGAAGGATACACGCTCAAGCAGGTGACATTCCCGGTGCGTGTGATGCACGAGCTGGGAGTGCGTGATCTGCTTATTTCAAACGCCGCGGGAGGGATGAACCCCGTTTTCCGGCGGGGTGATATCATGGTCATATGGGACCACATCAATCTCATTGGCGATAATCCCCTTATCGGACCGAACGACGAGTCGCTCGGTCCCCGCTTTCCCGACATGAGTGAAGCTTACAGCGAAGCCTACATCTCCATCGCGGAAGATGTTGCCCTCGCGGAGAAGATCCCTCTTCGCAAAGGCGTGTTTGTCGCCGTTGCCGGGCCGAACCTGGAGACGCGTGCCGAGTACCGTTTTCTGCGCGGCATCGGTGCCGATGCCGTGGGGATGTCTACTGTGCCCGAGAACATCGTCGCGGTACACATGGGAATGAACGTGCTCGCGTTTTCCATCATTACCGACGAGTGCTTTCCCGATGCGCTCGAAGCGGTGGATGTTCCGACCATCATCAAAACGGCGAATGAAACCGAGCCGAAGCTTCGTGCACTGATGAAAGGAGTGATCGCGCGCCTGCGGGCGTAGACGCAACAATGGAAGAGCAGCTCGCATTTCTCCGTCTGGTCGTCATTCTTTTCATTCTGGTGCTCGCTGTCGTGCTCGCGATGGTATATCTCCCGACCATTCCGCTTGTCGGGGCGCTGCCCGGCGATGTTGAAGTCGACCTCCCCGGCGTGTCACTGTACCTGCCGTTTACGACAAGCATCATTCTCAGCGCGGTCCTTACGCTGATCGCGTATTTTATTCAACGACATTCACAGAAGTAATCAGCACCGTCATGGCCACCTTCGAACCCTTTCCCGAACGCTTCCGCTATTCTGACCTCGAAAAGGAAATCCTCGCCTTCTGGGAGGAGCGCGGCATTTTCCAGAAAAGCATCGATGAGCGCGCGGATGCGCCCCAGTATACGTTCTACGAAGGACCGCCGTCGGTGAACGGACGGCCAGGCATTCATCACGTGGTTTCGCGGGCGCTCAAGGACATGATCTGCCGCTACAAGACGGTGACCGGATACCGGGTGCAGCGCAAGGCCGGGTGGGATACACATGGTCTTCCCATCGAGGTCGCGCTGGAGCGTGAACTCAAATTCGAGCAGAAATCCGACATTGAGAAATTCGGCGTCGCGAAGTTCAATACGAAAGCCAAGGAGTTCGTCTATCATCACATCGAGTATCCCGAGGGCTGGCAGAAGCTGACAGAGCGCATGGGATACTGGATCAACCTTGAAGATGCCTACATCACATGCACGAATGATTACATCGAGTCGGTGTGGTGGGCGCTGAAGCGTTTCCACGAGAAGGGACTGATTTACAAGGGATTCAAAATCGTGCCGCAGTGTCCGCACTGTGAGACGCCGCTCTCGTCGCATGAGCTCGCGCTCGGATACGAGGACGTGCAGGACATGAACGTCTACGTGAAATTTCGCTGCAGGAACGAAGACGCGCATATCCTCGTGTGGACGACGACGCCGTGGACACTGATTTCCAACGTGGCGCTCGCGGTCAATCCTGACGTCGAATACGTAAAGATTCGGTCTGAAGAGCACGGGGTTCTCTACCTCGCGAAGGAACGGCTGTCGGTGATCAGCGAGGAGTACGAAATTCTCGAGGAGATGCGTGGCGAACAGCTGCTCGGCATGGAATACGAGCGCCTGTTCGATTACGTGCCCGTGGAGGAAAAGGGATTCTACCTCATCGCGGGCGATTTCGTGACAACAGAGGATGGCTCCGGCATCGTGCATATCGCCCCCGCGTTCGGCGTGGATGACTACGAAATGATGAAGAAGTATGATCTGCCGTTCATTCTTCCCGTCACGACAAGCGGACGGTTTACCGACGAGATCAGTGACTTCAAGGGGCGTTTGGTGAAAACGATTCAGTTTGCCACCCACAGGGAGGAAGGCGTCGATCCCGATATCATTCGTCTGCTGAAGCAGAACGGCCAGATATACAGCGCGAACAAGGATTACCTGCACAGTTATCCTCACTGCTGGCGCTGTGACAATCCACTGATCTACTATGCCCGCGACAGCTGGTACATTCGCACGACGGACTACGCCGAGCGCATGATTGAACTGAACCGGGAGATCGACTGGTATCCGCCGGAAGTCGGCACCGGCCGCTTCGGCAACTGGCTCGAAGACAACAAGGACTGGTCGCTCTCGCGCGATCGCTACTGGGGGACACCGCTGCCCATCTGGGTGGCGGAAGACGGATCGGACATGATATTCGTCGGCTCCGTCGATGATCTGCTCGAAGGCTTCCGTATCGTTGACGGCGAACGGGTTTCACCGACGCGCGACGACATCGACCTTCACAAGCCGTGGGTCGACGATATTCTCTTTGAGCGGGATGGAAAGATCTACCGGCGCACGCCGGAGCTCATCGACGTATGGTTCGATTCCGGTGCGATGCCATTCGCTCAGTATCACTATCCGTTCGAGAACAGGGAACTGTTCGAATCCAGTTTCCCTGCGGACTTCATCTGCGAGGGCATCGACCAGACGCGCGGGTGGTTTTACACATTGCACGCCATCGCAGCTGCACTGTTCGACAAACCCGCGTATAAAAATCTCATTGTCAACGAACTGGTGCTCGATAAGAAGGGACAGAAGATGTCGAAGTCCCGCGGCAACGTCGTCGACCCGTTTTACGTGCTCGAGGAATACGGCGCGGACGCGACACGCTGGTATCTGACGGTCAACAGTCCGCCCTGGCGGCAGACCATGTTCAATGAAAAGGACATTGAAGGTGTGCAGAAGAATTTCTTCCGTGCGCTGATCAACACGTATCAGTTCTTCGTGCTCTATGCGGAAATCGACGGCTTCACCGCGAACGAGGATGAGGTGCCGATTGAAAAGCGCCCTGAGATCGATCAGTGGATTCTCACCGAGCTCAACGCGCTCATCCGTGACGTGCGCGGGAGCATGGACCGCTACGACGTGACGCCGGCTGCACGCGCGATTTCGGAGTTCACCATCGACCAGCTGTCGAACTGGTATGTTCGGCGCAACAGGCGCCGCTTCTGGAAGGGAGAAATGTCGCATGACAAGCTCGCGGCCTTCCAGACGCTGCATCGCTGTCTGGTGGTCATCGCTCAGCTGATGTCACCGATCGCTCCGTTCATGGCCGAGAATCTCTACCGCCGTCTGACGGCGTCATTGGAGGATCCTGCGATCAGTGAATCCGTGCATCTCGCGCTTCTTCCCGAACCCGGGCACATCGATGATGCTCTCATGCGCAAAATGCATGACGCGCAGCGCGTAGTGTATCTCACACGCGGCCTCCGCGAGCAGACACGCCTCAAGACTCGCCAGCCTCTGGCACGCATCCTCATCGCGACGGGTGATGATGCGGTCGCCGCGAACATCCGCGCAATGCGTGATGTCATACTCGAAGAGACAAACATTCACGAAATCGAGTTCATCCCGGGTGATTCAGATTTGCTGCGCAAGAGTGCGAAACCGAATTTCAAGTCGATCGGACCAAAGTACGGAAAGCTCGTCAAGCCCATCGCGGCGCGTGTCAGTCAACTCACCGCCGACGAGATCAACAACGTTGAACGCGCGGGACAGCTCGAACTCGATATCGACGGGGAGCAGGTCACACTCGGACTCGAGGATATTGAAATCAGGCACGAGGATATTGAAGGATGGACGATCGGGTCGGATGACGATGTCGTTGTCGCACTTGACACATCACTGACTGAGGAACTGATCGATGAGGGTATCGCCCGTGAATTCATCAGCAGGATTCAGGGAATGCGCAAGGATGCGGATTTCGAGGTCACCGACCGGATTCAGATTACGATATTCACTGAAGAAGAGCGCCTGAAGCAGGCAATTGATCGACGGGAATCGTATATTTGCGCTGAAACGCTGGCAAAGAATATCGTCCTGGCGCAGGAAGCACTCGAAGAGGGTACCGACCTCAGCGTCAACGATCTCACATGCAGCGTCAGCATCTTGAGCGCACTTGATGAGTGAGAGTGCCGCTCCGTATATTTTGCCATTTCACTGGAGAACGCATCATGGCAGCGAAAACATCGAAAAAAAAGAAAGATGAGGAGGCCGGAAAGGCCACGTCCTCTACAGCAAAGAAAAAATCCACTGTGAAGAAAACAGCTGCGTCCAAGAAGAAGAGTACTTCCGCGCGCAAGTCGACAGCGGGCAAATCCGGCGCGAATAAAACTGCCACCCGCAAGTCAACCGCAAAGAAAACAGCCTCAGCAAAGTCGGCTGCAAAGAAATCAGCGGTGAAGAAGTCCACTGCGAAGAAGGCGACGGCAAAGAAGGCGACGAAGAAGACTGCCGCGAAGAAGTCGACGGCCACGAAGAAGACCGCCGCGAAGAAGTCGACGGCCACGAAGAAGACTGCCGCGAAGAAGTCGACGGCGGCGAAGAAGACCGCTGCAAAGAAATCGACGGCGACGAAGAAATCGGCAGCGAAGAAGTCAGCGAAGAAAACCGCCGTGAAGAAGACTTCTGCGAAAACATCTGCAGCAAAAAAGACTGCGGCGAAAAAGACGACAAAGAAAGCGTCGGTGAAAAAAACTGCTGCGAAAAAGGCGACGGCCCGGAAGCGTGCGTCGAAAGCAACGTCACGTACTTCCAAAAAGCCGACTGCCGCGACACCGCTGCCGAAAACATCAGCCGAGAAGGAAGCAGCCGAGACTGCCGCTGCAGAAAGCAGGCCCAAGCGCAAGTACACGCGCCGCAGTAAAAAGGCCCCCGTGCCCGTCCCTAAATTCCAGGGCAAACAGGGGAACCTGATGCGGAAGAAGAGCGAGGCTGCAGCGCCGGCTCTGCCTCGTGAATCGGTAAGTTATTCCGTCGGCGACCTCGACTATTTCAAGGAAATCATCCTGCAGAAAATCCACGATGCCAACGAAGAGCTGATGAGCATCGAGGAACGCCTCAACGACAACTCAACGGGCGAGTTCACCGACGACTCAACCTATTCGCTGCATATGGCCGACCAGGGCACGGATGCGATGGAGCGCGAAAAAGCGTATCTCTTCGCGGCGCGCGAGCGAAAGTTCATCTCGCATCTTACGGACGCGCTGCAGCGCATCAAGAGCGGGAATTATGGCATCTGCATCGTCTGCGGAAACCTGATCGAGAAAGGGCGTCTCGAAGCCGTGCCGCACGCACGTATGTGCGTCAGCTGTAAACAGGAAACAAAGGTTCGCTAGCAGAGAACGGGAGACGGCACGAGACACATGCGCATTCTGTTTCTGACGCTCGGAATCCTGATCGCGGATCAGGTGACCAAGCTTATCGTGAAAGGATTGTCCCTTCCGGCGATCGGTATCTCCATCGAGGGAATGGACTACGGGGAATCGATATCCGTTCTGGGCGACTGGCTGAAGATCACCTATATCGAGAATCCAAACATGGCGTTCGGGCTGGATATCGGTGGCAAGCTGCTGCTCGTCATCGTCGCCTTCATCGCATCGATCGGAATTGTCTTCTACCTGTGGCGCCATCGCAACGGCAATCCCTGGCTGCGCGTCGCACTCGCGCTCATTCTCGCCGGCGCAGTCGGCAATCTCATCGATCGCACATTCTACGGCTGGTTCTACGACACCGCACCCATCTTCTACGGCAACGTCGTTGATTTTATCGACCTTGATCTTTTCACGGTGACGATCGGTGGGGGAGCGTTCAAGTTCTGGCCGATCTTCAATATCGCAGATGCAGCAGTGTCCGTTGGCGTTGTCGTCCTGCTCATCGTCGGTCTTCCCCAGAGTGGAGACGACAGTACGGAAAAACCGGATACCCCGGAATCCCATGACTGATGATACCACGCCTCCGGATTCAGATGAACTCGAGCAGGAGGAGGACAGTCCGGAAGTCACCGTCTACGAACTGCGTTCGGCGCCGAATGCGCGACGCGTCCGGCTCGACCAGTTCATTACCCGCAGTGTCGAAAACGCTTCACGGACAAAAGTAAAATCGCTGATCGAAGCGGGAGGCGTGACCGTCAATGGACGCGTTGTTGAAAAAGCCGGTCGCCTTGTGCTTCCAGGCGATACCGTCGTGTGTACGGTGCCGAAACCGCCCCCGCCCGAAGTACGGCCTGAAAAAATTCCACTGGACATCCTGTACGAAGACGATGATATCCTCATCGTCAACAAACCGGCGGGTATGGTGACGCATCCCGCGTATGGAAACTACACCGGTACACTTGTCAACGCCCTTCTGTATCACACTGAACAGCTGTCGAGCAAGCGCGGTGAGGAACGTCCCGGTATCCTGCACCGGCTCGACAAAGACACGTCGGGCCTGCTGGCGGTTGCGAAGAACGACCGCGCCCATCAGCTCATCGCCCGACAGTTCGCCGACCACAGCATTGAGCGGGAATATCAGGCCATCGTCTGGGGCAGCATGAAGCAGTCGCAGGGAACAGTGGAGGCGCCACTGGCGCGACACCCGAGCGACAGAAAGAAAATGGCGGTGGTGGAAGGCGGAAAGCACGCCGTCACGCACTATGAGGTGCTTGAGGATCTGACGTATTTTTCGCTTCTGCGATTGCAGCTGCAGACGGGACGCACCCATCAGATTCGTGTCCACCTAACTTCGATACGACACCCGCTTTTCGGGGATCCTACCTACGGCGGAAGACGCATCCACTACGGGAATGTGACCGGACGCTACAAAGCCTTTATCAATGAAATGCTGGCGGCGATGCCCCGGCAGGCACTGCATGCGCGGACACTGGGATTTATCCATCCCGCAACCGGCGAGAAGGTGCGCTTCAGCTCCGAACTGCCCGATGACATGCAGGATCTGCTCAGGAACATTCGTGCATACCTGTCCGTGTAACACATACCCCGTGCCGAAGACCGGGGGCGGATGCGTTGTTTCCGGAAACGCACGATGATCCCGGTAGGGAGACCCGCTGAATTCCACGGAACGCTGCGAATGGTGGAGGAGGGAGGAGGCCGAAGCGATCAGCGTCCGGTGAATGCTGCATTCAGCATCTTGGAAACCAGTTTTGCTGCAAGGAAGTCCGGTCCCGGGTTTCCCTCGATGGGAGCGAGTTCAACAAGATCGAATCCGATGATGCGGCGATGTTTCCCGATCATCTTCAGCAGCTGAATGGTCTCGTCCCAGTACAGTCCGCCCGGTTCCGGTGTGCCGGTCGCCGGCATGATGGAGGGATCGAGCCCGTCGATGTCAAAGGTGATATACACCTCTTCGCCGCAGGCATCCAGCACGCGCTCTTTCCACGAACGGCCATATACCCCCTGGCGGATTTCCCATCCGAAAAAGGTCTGAATGCCGTCGCGTTCGATTCGTTCGTATTCCTCGCGGCACTGTGCGCGAACACCCGCCTGTACGAGGCGCTCGGGAGGCAGAAATTCCAGCACGCGCGACATGACGCAGGCATGGCTCCAGGGCGAGCCTTCGTATGATTCACGAAGATCGGAGTGTGCGTCGATCTGCAGGACGGTCATCCCGGGAAAGCGATTGAAATGCGCGCGAATCGGCGCGCGCGACACGGTGTGTTCACCGCCGAGGGTGGCGACGAATCTGTCTCTCTCCAGCAGTGTGGCGACCTGTTCCTCGATGATGTCCAGTGCATCCTCGTCAACGGACGAAGCAAAATCCGGCGCGGCGATAGTTGCGATCCCCCTGTCGGTTGCCAGTTCGCGGCCGAATTCCTCATCCCAGAATTCCACGTAATGCGATGCCTCGAGAATTGCCGCCGGACCGCGTCCCGTGCCGCCGCCGTAGGATACCGTATGCTCATACGGCGCCTGAACGATCGCAATAGCCGAGGTGTCGAGGCTGCTGTGATGTTCATCCAGGCCGAGGAAATTCTGTGTGATGCCGAGTGTCTTCATGAAGGGATCCGTCGAATGAAAGCGGGCCTTATCGTGTGATGAGCAGCAGCCGGCTGCTGCGGCCGTCAGGAGTTTCGAGCAGCAGTTGGTACGTACCTGCGGCCAGGTTCCGGACCGGGAGAAAAACGCGATGCGATCCTTCCGCGCGCTGTCCCTCGCTGAGCGTTGCGATTGCTCGGCCGAGAGCGTCATGAAGTGTGAGACGCACGTGACCGGCGCGCGCGGTGGAGAAGGGGACGTACGCACCTGCCGCAGACGAAGAAAGCGGATGAGGATACGGCATGCCGAGCGTCCCGGCAGCAAGGGGCGGTTCTTCCAAAGAGAGAATCGCGGGTTTGTCGTAGGAAATACTGATTGTCGCCGTACTGTCCGTCAAATCGATCAGGCGCATCCATACATTCGAAACGATGGTATCGGATCCCCACATGAATGTACTTGACGGATTCTTCCACGGCGCTATTTCGGTGCGGTACTCCCGGAAAGCGATGCTGGGTACGCCCCACCATCCTTCGGCCCAGTAGGTGCGCCCGTCGATGGGAATGCTCTGCAGGCGGTTATATCCGGTCAGCGGTGCGGAACGAACCGGCTGAACGCCTCCCGTTGCCGTATCCACGGCCCACTCGAACGCGCCCTCCGCACTGATGACCTGCACGCGCTTCTGACTCTTGCTCCAGCTGTCGTAGATGCGATGCACGTAGAGACCTTCGATCGGAGCAGTATCCCATTTGCTTTTCTTTCCGCGGAATTCGAAGGCGAAGTACGCCCGGTCGAGCTGCGGAATGGGAAGAAGTGCAGCGTCACCGGTCGTGACGTAATCGGTCAGCGTGATGACGGTATCGGTGCCGGGACGCAGTTCGCGGCACTGGATGTACCCGGCAAGATGCCGCTCGAAACTGCTCATGGCGAATCCGTTCCCCGCATTCGCCATGGTTCCGAGTCCGCCATACAACTCGTTGGTGTGTCCTTCGCCGAAAAGCTTGTGGCCGAGTTCGTGAATGGTGCTGGCGAAGGCGTATTCGGGATTCATCACCGTGGAGCGGCCGGGGAGGAAGGAAATGCTCAGTCCCGACGAGCCCGCGTCATTGTGCTGCCCGGATCCGCCGTACACGTACCGGTCGCTGCCGCTGTCAAGAAAATGATGTCCGGCGAATCCGAGATCGGACACCCCCGAGAACGGCATGAACATTGAATTCGAAATGCTCCGGAACACAAAGATGAGGAGGTCGACCTTTCCGTCGGGTTCCTCCCTGAGCTGATACGTGTTCGACTCCGAGTTCCAGCGGTCGTACTCCGAGAAATCCATGATCATGTCGAGCGAGTCAAGGATTTCCTTGATGGCGAAGCCGTAATTCAGCGCCCAGTACACGTAGCCGTCTTCCGTGTTGCGCGTCACCATGGTGCCGGGATGCACGTCAATGTCGAGTTCCATCCTGCCGCTTGACATGTCGGTGTAGTACTCTTCCAGGCGGTTAATGAAATCATCACTCCACGTCGGAAGCTGCCCGAGCGGCCAGGACGCGTCTTCCTTGTGATCGTTGAGCGTCTGAACGTATACCACCAGTCCGCGCACATACCCCTCGAACGGGAGATGCGCGCCTCCGTGTGGTTCGATGCCATTCAAGACGGATGCCGCGGCTGCCTCGCGTGGAAGGAACGCATGGTCGGTGCTCCGGGGCTGCATGCCGCAGGTGAAGTGCTGTGCCGAAAGCGATGGCGCCAGGGCCAGAAATGTGAATACAGCGAAGAAAAATGAAACGCGCGCGGTGGGGAGGGATTCTGCCTGCATAGGGTAGGGTATGGCCGGGGTTCCTGTTCAGTGTTGCTGTTTTCCGCTCACGATGATGCTGTGGCAGCGGGGATATACAAAATTACATAAACGATCGATTCCACGCCAAAGATTCCAGGGAAGAAAACGAAGAAGATGTGACAGGCGAAGATAGAGCAGCAGTTTGTTCTGAAATGGCTGATGTCGGATCTCGCGCAGGCCGGCATTGTTGAAATGGTCGCGCAGCACATGCTCGTCAAAGGAGTGCAGATGGGCGTTGACCGGTGTGGGCCTGTTGCAGTGGATACAGAGATAATACCGCAGCGTTTCCCGGTATGGCGTGGAAATGACGCAGCGACCGCCGGATGCGAGCGTCCGCGCCGCTTCCCGCAGAGCCGCCGCGGGATCATTGAGATGCTCGAGCACCTCGGAGGCTATCACCGCCGAAAATGCGCCCGGGCGAAAGGGCAGATGCTCCGCGTCCGCGACGACAGTCATGACGCCGTTCCCGTGCCGCTCCCGCAGCTTGCGGAGGTTCCGTACACCGAGGTCCACTGCGACGATTCGGGGAGCGGGCGTACCGTCGAACTCCTCAAACAGCCATCCGCCGCCGCTCCCGATATCGAGCACGAGATCGGAGGATTTCAGACGCGCTTCCGCAAGCACCGCCTGCTGGATTCTCCGGGCGGCGTCACGATCTGCACCGCTGCGTTCCTCGAAATAATCGAATTCCTCGGCATCGATGCGGTAATGCGCAGTGTGATCGGCGAGTTTCATTGCAGCAATGTACCGCAGCGGCACAGGGGACGCAAATTGCCTCGTGTGCCCGCCGCTTCCTATCTTGCGGCTCCGATCCGGCACGCTCATGGGCCGGTCGTCTTCACTATCCAGCAGAGAAAGTCCCACCGACCCCATGAAGCTTCAGCACGCGCGACTCGAGGCGCCGGATCGCCTCCATCTTCTCTTTTCCGATCCCCCCGGTGAGCTCTCGCCCGGTGACATTATTCTTGCGCCGTCAGTATCGTTGCACAATGTCGTGCTCGACGGCTTTGAGGCCGTCGTGACCGTGGAACCGGTGGATCTCTCCCGCAGGCACTCGGTTCTCGTGCGGGGAGCGGGAATGGTGCCGCTTGACATTCAGCCACTTCTGCGAGCACTGAAGTCGGACCTCCCGCTCGGCTGCCTGGTGGAAGACGCATATTACGTATTTCGTCTGTTCGCGCCACGGGCAATGCGTGTGCGATTGCATCTGTTCGAGCATATCGAGGATGATATCGGGACGCAGTTCTTCCTCTCCAGAGAGGAAAACGGCATATGGCAGCTCTCCATTGACCGCTCGGTGAACGCCCGATACTATGCGTACAGCGTTGAGGGATCACGTGAGCCGGGCGAGCATTTCAATTCGCGCATACTCATCGGTGATCCGTATGCTCGGGCCGTGGTCACCAAGAATACATTTCGGCATAACGGACGCTGCCTGCTGCCGGATCATATCCCGGCATATGACTGGGAGGATGATCGCCATGTCAGCGTCGATCCCGCCGATCTGGTCATCTATGAAATGCATGTGAAAGACATGACGGCGCATGAAAGCAGCGGCGTCCCCACGGAACTCGCCGGCAGCTATCGCGGCCTGGTGCATCCGGATGCGAAGGGCGGCATCGCGCATCTGAAGCGGCTCGGGGTCAATGCCGTCGAACTGCTTCCGTCACAGCATTACGCATGGATCGAACCGCCTTACCTGCATCACGCGGGTGGAGATATTTACAACGACTGGAATCCCTATGAGCGGAATCACTGGGGATACATGACCTCGTATTTTTTCGCCCCCGAACCGCGCTATGCGACGCGGGGCGATCAGACTCCCGGACACTGGAATACCGCGGCGCCGCACCATATCACCGAATTCCGCGACATGGTCAAGGCCCTGCACCGGGAAGGCATGGCGGTCATCATGGATGTCGTTTACAACCATACATCTCAGTACGATTACCAGCCGCTGAAATACATCGACAAATTCTGTTACTACCGCACCACGCCTGACGGCCATTTTCTCGAGAGCAGCGGCTGCGGCAACGATCTCGATTCCTCCATGCCCATGACACGCAGGATGATCGTCGACAGCGTCCTGTTCTGGCTGGAGGAATTCCACATTGACGGATTTCGCTTCGACCTGGCTCCCATCATCGACGAGGACACCTTCCGGGAAATCCGGGAGCGCGCGCGAGCCATATATCCGGACGTGATCCTGATCGCAGAACCGTGGGGAGGCGGTGACTATGCGCTTGACCGCTTCTCTGATCTGCATTACGGCGCCTGGAACGACATTTTCCGTAACGGTGTCAAGGGACATGAGCCGCGTGACGGACAGGGCTACATCTTCGGCACGTGGGGAAACAGCGTGCCAGAGGATTTTGGAAAATGGATGCTGGGGAGTCCGCGCGACAAAGGCGGTCCGTTTCGCAGCGCGAAGCATGCCGTCAATTACCTTGAATCTCATGACGGCTATACACTGGGGGATTTCATCCGCATCGCCACGGGCGGCGCTCGGCCGGGGCAGCGAATCAGCGATTTCGATAAGCACGCGCGTCTCACCGAGGAACAACTGCGCATAGCGAAACTGGCGGCGGTGATGCTCCTTACGGCGCGGGGGACAGTCATGCTGCATGCGGGACAGGAATTTGCGCGCAGCAAAGTGATTGCCGACAGCGGGGTCCACGATTCGATGCCCGGCGTCATCGATCACAACAGCTATGAGAAAGACGACGAAACGAACTGGCTCAATTACGGGCACCGCGAGGTCAATCGCCAGCTGTTCGAGTATTACCGCGGACTGATTGCTCTTCGACGGAAGTTTCCGCTGCTGCGGAGGGCAGCCATCTCACAGTACACCTTTCTCGAACCGGCGACGCCCGTCGCCAGCGGCTTCACTGTCAGGGATGCAAAGGGAAAACAGGAAATGGCGGTGCTGGTGAATCCGAACAGGGCGGATGCGGCAGATTATCACCTGCCGGCAGGAGGAGAATGGCGGGTGCTCGTGAACGGAGAACGGGCGGGGACGAGGACGATCGGCCGCTTTGACGGCGAACAGATCACCGTGCCGCCAACACAGTGCATGGTCCTCCTGCGAGGGGATTCCTGACCGGTGTCCGGGAGCACTCCAAGCGAGAATCCCGGATGAAAATAATTGCAGGTCTTGATGCCGCGCGGGGATGCGCGGACGTTATTCGGATTTCTTGAGTATCAGCACGGCAAGCGGAGGCACGGTCAGCACCAGCGAGTTCGGACGGTTGTGATGCTCAGTGGGTTCGCTCTGCACGGCGCCCATATTTCCGACGCCACTGCCGCCATAGAATTCCGAATCGCTGTTGAGCAGTTCACGGTAGGTGCCGGGCTCTGTTACGCCGAGCCGGTAATGGTGGTGCACCATCGGTGTGAAGTTGCAGAGGAAGATCAGCCGCTGCTTCGACTCCACCGCGATGCGCTCGAATGAGAGAAGACTGCGGTCGGCATCGTCGAGATCGATCCATTGAAAGCCCTCCCAGGAAAAATCGTCTTCGTAGAGCGCAGGCTCATTGCGGTAGAGCGCGTTCAGATCACGCACCCAGGTGAGCAGCTGGCGATGCGCATCGAAATTCAGCAGCTCCCAGTCCAGCTCGCCGTCGTGATTCCACTCGTTCCACTGCCCGAATTCCTGTCCCATGAAGAGCAGCTTCTTTCCGGGATGGCCGTACTGGTACCCGAAGAACAGGCGCATGTTCGCGAATTTTTGCCAGTAGTCACCGGGCATCTTGCTGATGAGCGCCTTCTTCCCGTGCACGACCTCGTCGTGGGAGATCGGCAGCAGGAAGCGTTCGCTGAAGGCATACAGCAGTCCGAAGGTGAGATTCCTGTGATGATGTTTGCGGAAAATGGGATCCTTCTCGAAGTATTCCAGCGTGTCGTTCATCCACCCCATGTTCCACTTCAGGTCGAAGCCGAGTCCGTTGTTGTCTACGGGATGCGTGACACCGGTAAAGGATGTCGATTCCTCCGCCATGATCATCACGCCGGGGTAGTAGGAGTGAATTGCCCAGTTCAGCTGACGAATGAAATCGATCGCCTCGAGATTCTCACGGCCGCCGTACTCGTTCGGCACCCACTCGCCTTCCTTGCGAGAGTAGTCGAGATAGAGCATGGAGGCGACGGCATCGATGCGAAGTCCGTCGATGTGAAAGCGCTCGATCCAGAAGAGAGCATTGGCGATGAGGAAATTCCGGACCTCGTTGCGTCCGTAATTGAAAATCAACGTGCCCCAGTCCATGTGCTCGCCCTTGCGCGGATCCGAGTGCTCGAAGAGATGTGAGCCGTCGAACCATCCGAGCGCATGCGTGTCTTTCGGAAAATGAGCCGGAACCCAGTCAAGGATTACCCCGATCCCGGCTGCGTGCAGTGCGTCGACGAGATACATGAAATCTTCAGGGCTTCCGTAGCGGCTCGTCGGTGCGTAATACCCGGTGACCTGGTATCCCCATGAACCATCGAAAGGATGCTCCATGATCGGCATGAACTCGACATGCGTGTACCCGTTTTCACGGATATACGGTACGAGCTCCTCGGCGAGGTCGCGGTAGTTGATCGGCTCGTCGTTGCCGTTGGCGCTGCGCCAGGAACCCGGATGCATCTCATAGATTGCGATCGGACCCTGCAGCGGCTCGATGCGCCGGCGATCTTGCAGCCAGTCGCGGTCGGACCACTCGAAGGGCGGAGGGACGTGCACGACGGAGGCTGTGC
Source organism: uncultured Ignavibacteria bacterium (assembly GCA_913061095.1). GTDB lineage: Bacteria > Bacteroidota > Ignavibacteria > SZUA-365 > SZUA-365 > BM516. The sequence continues at coordinate 135,634 of CAJXVM010000001.1, read as the reverse complement.
GGGGCCGCTCCTCCATCGCGCGTCCGAACGGATCGGCCTTGGCGATCACATGTCCGTCACGGGTCTTGATTTCGTATTTGTACAACTCACCCGAACTGATGCCGGGGATGAAAATTTCCCAGACCCCGGAGGAGCCGAGGACGCGCATGGCATGACGGCGGCGATCCCAGCCGTTGAACGAACCGATGACGCTGACGCTGCGCGCATTGGGCGCCCACACGGCGAACTCGATTCCGCCGACGCCATTGATCTCCCGGTAGTGTGCGCCGAGTTTTTCCCAGACGCGGTAATGGTTTCCTTCCCCGAAAAGATACAGGTCGTAATCACTGAGCTGCGGATGAAAGGCATAGGAATCGAAAAACGTTTGCACGTCGCCGTCATAGGTCTCGCGGCGCAGTTTGTAGGGGAAGGGAGACGACTCCTCTTCGAATACGTACTCGAAGAAACCCTCCTCGTGAATGCGCAGCATGGGATGATCCTCGGTACGGCCGTCATCGAATTCACGGATCACCCAGGCATGCGTGGCCTGCGGCATGAAGGCACGGATTGCGACGCAGGATTTGTTCCTGTACGTAACCTCGTGGATACCCAGCACCGTGTACGGATCGTAATGCTCGGTGTATATGATTTTGTAAATATCTTCAACGGCTGCAGTCGAGCGCATCATGACGGTGTCTCGTGAAAGTGGTCCAATACGGCAACATACGAAAATGACTGTCAGAGCAAAAGCAGCAGGGAAGGGAGGACGGCGGGAAGCAAAGAAAAACGGGTCCGCCATGTGGACCCGTTTTCATTCGACTTCAAATGGACTGCAATCAGAGATTGAACATGTAGGACAGATGGAACAGCATGTTCGGCAGCCAGAAATTCGTTTCCATGTTGGGAAGGTTGTCGCGCGAATCGGAAATGATATTCTGGAAGGTGTAGCCGACACTGATGCCGAGGTTCAGGTCGCCGACACGTGATTTCATGATGGGGAATTCACCGCCGAGACGCAATTCGATGAGCGGATTGATGTCTTCGTCATCGGGAGTGATGTCTTTCTTGATCTTTCTGTTTTCGGGGTTGAGTTCCGGCCTGGCGGGCGTGTACCAGCTGGTTGGATCCACACCGCCGTCGGGAATGACGAAGCCGTCAGCACTGTTGGTCATGTCCGCCGAAGTGGGCAGTCCGAGATTTACACCGATGAAAACCGAACTGAATTGCAGCATGGCCGTCACCACGGTGTACTGGAAAGTCCCTTCCGTCGTCAGCGTCCCCTCGTTGGGCAGGTCGGTACTGTGATTGACAGCGGCATCACTGAAGGAAATCCGCTTGTTCTCATCTTTGAACGTGAGGGTGTGGTAGCCGAGGCCCGTCACGACCCGCGTTCGCTTTCCGATCGGGATGCTCGCACGCACACCGAAGTGTGAACCGAGAGAAAGTGTGCGCGTGACACGCGTAACGACGTAGTCGGTCGTATTCATCGCCAGTGTCAGCCCGGCAAGTGCACCGATCTTGAAATGCATGTCGTATTCGTCTTCCTGCTCGGAGACGACCGTTGTCTGCTGGGCCTGAACACCGCTCATGCCGATCAGAAACAGAATGACCAGGGGAATTACCGCCTTCCTCATGCAAGCTCCTCTTTCTGTGTGCAGATTTTGTATGCGCAAAAGTACGACTTTCTCCCTGAAGATGAAAGATCACAGGCGCGGTCACCGCGGGGTGCGTGAGAAACGGCCGAGCACACGGCCCTCCTCCGTGCGGAATTCGATCTGCATCGGCATGCGGCCGAGCGCGTGGGTCGAACAGGAAAAGCAGGGATCGTAGCTGCGGATGCCCGCCTCGATCCGATTGAGGATGCGTTCGTCGACGTCAGTGTCGGCGCGCGGAATACAATGCGCTGCAATCTGACGGATACTGCGGTTCATCGCGAGATTGTTCTGCGCGGTGGCGATCAACAGGTCCACGTGCGTGATCACACCGTCGCTCCCCGCCGAGTAATTATGGAAGAGGGTGCCCCGCGGCGCCTCGGTCACGCCGATGCCCTGCGTGCGATTCGAAAACGCGCGCGAGCGAAGCGTGTCGGTACGCAGTGTCTCGGGATCGATGAGAAGCTCCTCGATGCGCTCGAGTGCGAACAGCACTTCGATGAGCCTGGCGAGGTGGTAGAGCAGGGAATGGTGCTCCGGACCGCGCCCTCCGCCGCGCTGGCGAAATTCGGCCAGCTCATGGTCTGATTTCGGAGAACCGGTGTGTGCACAGACGTTGAGTCGTGCCAGCGGACCGACGCGGTACATGCCCGCATCCCTGCCAAGCGGCGCATAATATGGAAATGTGAGATACGACCAGGGCTCGGTATCCTCGGCGATGATGTCGCGGTACCCGCGCGGATCGACGCCGTCGGCAAGGATGTTGCCGGCGGCATCCATGATGCGGAGGTGACCGTCATAGTATTCAAGACCGCCATCCGCTCCGACGAGCCCCATGAAGAGCGATGGGAAATTTCCCGCCATCTCGCTCTCACCGTCCCGGGTTTCGAGAAGCGCCTTCATGATATCCAGGGCCTGACGCATGGTGTTGTGCGCCTCGGGGAGACCATCCAGAATGATATCACGGTCGCGCTCCGGAAGTGGACGGGCAACTCCGCCGGGTATGGCGTAATCGGAATGGATCCTCCGTCCGGCAATGCGCGCGATGACATCCTGTCCCCACTTCCGCAGACGAATGCCACGCCGCGCGAATTCGGCGTTGTCGCGCATGACGGCGAAGAAATCCCTCTCCGCGGCACGCGTTTCCCTGCCGAGCAGGAGGTCGGGTGACGAAAGGTGAAAGAAACTCAGTGCGTGAGACTGCACCCACTGGGCGAGGATGAGGACGCGCCGCAGCTGTTCCGCGGTGCGCGGCACGGCCACGGCGAGGATGTCGTCACCGGCGCGGGCGGACGTGACGGAATGACTCACGGGACAGACGCCGCAGATCCGCGATGTCAACCGCGGCATCTCCCAGACCAGGCGTCCGCGGCAGAAATGCTCGAAGCCGCGGTACTCGGTCACGTGCAGACGCGCGTCGGAAACAGCGCCCCGCTCGTCGAAGAGAATGCTGATCCGTGCATGACCCTCGACGCGCGAGACTGGATCAATCAGTATCTCCCGTCTCCTCTCAGCCATAGCGGAGCCTCTTCTCATCGATAACAGGATGTCGTCCCTCGAGCAGTTCATGCACTGTGTACCAGATAAGATCTGCGGGTGGGGGACAGCCGGGAAGAAAAATGTCGATGTCGATCACCCGGTGCAGCGGCAGAACCTCATCAAGCATGGCCGGCAGGTGATGTGCGGGATCGTGCCCCATCCGTGCACCCTCGGCACCATAGGTGTGTCGCAGCATGGATGTGAGATCCAGATGATTGCGCATGGCGGTGACGTTGCCGACGACCGCGCAGTCGCCGAATGCCACGACGGTGCGCGTGCGCGAACGAAAATCCCGCAGCAGTTCCGCCTGGCCCGACAGCGCGACCGCGCCCTCGACGAGAAGCACGTCCAGCGCATCGGGAAGCTCGCGCCTGTCGCTAAGAGGACTGAACACAATATCCGCCCGTTCGAGAAGCTGGAAGAGACGCTCGTCGAGATCGAGAAAGGACATGTGGCAGCCGCTGCAGCCACCAAGCCATATACTGCCGATGCTCATTCGTCCTTCCATGCCTTCCTCGATTTCGTGTTGGCGATGTAGCGGAGGAAGTCCTGCTTGTTCTGCGGATCGGAGACGACGAAGCCTTTGGCGAACAGGGCGCCGGTGGGACAGACAAGCAGGCATTTCCCGCAGGACGTGCACGAGCGCGCCTCGCCCCAGTCCTGCGCGAGATCACTGACGAGATGTGCCGTGTGGCCACGACCGGCGATATCCCAGGTATGGGCACCCTCGACGTCCGCGCACACGCGCACACAGCGCGCGCAGAGGATGCATCGGTGATGATCCACCACGAAGCGGTCGTGCGACGCGTCGAGCGCATGCGTGGAATGCAGATAGTCAAAACGGACGTGATCCATCCCTGCCGCATAGGCGAGGTCCTGCAGCTCGCAGGCATTGTTGGCCACGCATACCGAACAGATATGGTCGCCTTCGCTGAACAGCAGCTCCAGCACCATGCGGCGATATTTCTGCAGTCGCGACGATGTTGTGCGCACGACCATCCCTTCCTCCACACGCGTCACGCACGCGGGCTGCAGGCGGTTGTGTCCTTCAATCTCCACGAGGCAGAGCCGGCAGGCGCCGACGTCACTGAGCCCCTCGAGATGACAGAGTGTCGGAATGTGAATATTATGCTCCTTCGCCGCCTCGAGAATGGTCACGGATGCGTCGGCGCTGATCAGCTGACCGTCGATAGTCAGTGTGCGGATTTCATTCATGCACGCTTCCCTCCGTCTGCGGCGATGTGCCGGCAGGAAGTGGCGCTGTCGCTGCGGTCTCCGATTCGTTGTCCATCAGACAGACTCCCGCGGGGCATCTGCGTCCGGTAATGTGATCCTCGAACTCCCTGCGGAAATAGTGAAGAATGGATATGACGGGATTCGGCGCGGAACGTCCCAGTCCGCACAGACTCGTATCCTTCACCATGACGGCGAGTTCCTCAAGTATGTCGAGATCCTGAAGCGTGGCGCCGCCGCGGCGGATGCGATCGAGAATGCGATACAGCTGCACGGTGCCGACCCGGCAGGGGATGCACTTCCCGCAGGACTCATCCCGGCAGAATGCCATGAAATAGGCCGCCACGTCGACCATGCAGGCGGTGTCATCCATTACGATCATCCCGCCCGATCCCATCATCGAGCCGACCTGTGCGAGGGATTCGAAATCTACTGCGGCGTCAAGGTGCTGGGAGGGGATGCAGCCGCCTGACGGACCGCCGGTCTGCACTGCCTTGAATGCGCGGTTCTCCCGCACGCCGCCGCCGATATCAAAGATGATCGAGCGCAGCGAGGTTCCCATCGGCACTTCGATCAGACCCGTATTGCGGAGGTTGCCTGCGAGGGAAATGACCTTGGTTCCGCGGCTCCGTTCGGTGCCCATGCCGGAAAACCAGCGTGCGCCGTTGAGGACGATGGGCGGGACGTTGGCGAGTGTTTCCGTGTTGTTGACCAGCGTCGGTTCGCCCCACAGACCGCTTGCCGAGGGATAGGGAGGGCGCGGCTGCGGCTGACCGCGCTTGCCCTCGATCGAGCGCAGCAGCGCCGTTTCCTCCCCGGAGACGAAGGCTCCCGCTCCGATACGCAGGTCCACCTGGAAGCTGAATCCCGATTCGAAAATCCGGTTGCCGATGACTGGGAGACGTTCGGCTTCGCGGATGGCATGTCGCATGCGCTCGACCGCGAGGGGGTACTCACCGCGTGTGTAGATGTACCCCTGCTGTGCTCCAACGGCATAGCCTGCGATGGCCATGCCTTCGAGAATCGCGTGCGGGTTTCCCTCGAGCAGCGCGCGGTCCATGAATGCGCCTGGATCGCCTTCGTCCGCATTGCAGACGACATACTTGCTTTTTGAAGTACCGCGACGGACGATATCCCATTTCAGCCCGGTGGGATAGCCGCCGCCGCCGCGTCCCCGAAGTCCGCTGTTCCGGATTTCGAGGATGACATGTTCCGGCGCGGAATACGTGACGGCTTTAGCGAGTGCTTCATACCCGCCATGGGCGATGTAATCCTCGATGGATTCCGGGTCGAGACGTCCCATGTGGCGCAGGACGATGGGAGTCTGTGAAGCATAGAACGGATGGTCCGCATCGAGAAGAAGCGAGCGGAACGGCTTCTCCCGGATGATATGGCTTGAAACGATGCGCTCGGCCTTCTCGGGTGTGACACCGGCATACAGTGTTTCCCGCGGCAGGATACGGACGAGCGGTCCCTGTCCGCAGAGCCCCATGCATCCTGTTGTAATGATCCTCACGTCCGATGCGATTTTCTTTTTCTCGCAGGCGGCTCGAAACGCGTCGAGCAGTTTCTCACTGCCCGCCGATCGGCAGCCGCCACTTCCGCAGACGTGGATCTCCGCCCGGAACGTCGCCACCCGCTCCCTGTGCGCACGGCCGATCTGGTAGAGTTCCTCAAGTGTCATCGGTCTCGCCCGCTGCTGAATCGTTATTTCGCGCATCCTGTCTTCCCGAGGTGTCGGATTCCGGGAAAATCTCCCCTGAGGGTGACGCCTCCGTGGTACCGTCCGAAGCGTGATCCGCGGCACGCACCGTTTCCACGCACTGATCCAACGCTGATTCCACCGTTTCTGCTGCGGTGTGGAGATACAGATCGTCGTCGACCTGCATCACCGGCCCGCTGCCGCATGATCCGAGGCAGTGCACGGCGTGTACGTCGAACGGAATGCGGTCATGCTGCTCGGATTCCGCGCGGGGATGGCAGCGCTCCTCCGCCGCGCGAAGCACGCGCGAAGCACCGTTGACGTAGCAGGCGGTGCCCATGCAGACTGTAATGGTGTGCCCGGCAGGGGGATGGAGTCTGAAGGATGGATAGAAACTCGCGACACCGAACACATGGCTCGGAGGCAGTTGAAGGGATGCGGCAATGTATCCGAGGATGTCGCGCGGAAGATACCCGAAAATATGCTGCGCCTCGTGGAGTACTTCGATGAGTGCGCCGCGCCGTCCCTGCTGACGCATCAGCGCGCGATCAAGCTGTTTGTGCTTGTTTTCCGCTTCAATCGCCTGATTTTTCTCTATTTGAGCCATGAAATCCGTGGTATGGATGACAAACGGCAAACGCCTTCGCTTATATGCCCGTCATAGCTGAGAAAATGAGCGGAACATCGCATCCGCGTTGTGAGCATTCGGGAAAAAATTCTCTGAAATGAAGATAGAGGGATAATTTTCGAAAGGCAAGACCATCGGCAAAAGGGAGTACGGCCGCCCCTGCAGCAGAGACGGCCGTGTTTGTCGGACCTTGTGTGCCCTTGAGGTGGATGCTCAGAGAAGGTCGCTCGCGAGTTCCGCGAGATCGGAGCGTTCCCCCTTTTCCAGCGTGACGTGAGCGTACAGCTTCTGTCCCTGCATTTTGTCGATCAGGTAGCTGAGACCGTTCGATCGGCTGTCGAGATACGGATGATCGATCTGGTAGATGTCCCCCGTGAACACGAATTTCGTGCCTTCTCCGGCGCGTGTGATAATGGTCTTGATCTCATGCGGTGTGAGATTCTGCGCCTCGTCGACGATGAAGTAGATGTTGACCAGGCTTCTTCCGCGGATGTAGGCGAGCGGCGAGATGACCAGTTTCTCCTCCTTGAGCATCTCCTGAATGCGGCGATGCTTGACATCCGATTCGGAAAACTGGTTCTGGATGACGCCAAGGTTATCGAAGAGCGGCTGCATGTAGGGATCGAGCTTGGAATGGATGTCGCCGGGGAGATACCCGAGATCCTTGTTGCTCAGAGGCACGACGGGACGCGCCAGGTAGATCTGACGATAGAGCTTGCGCCGCTCGAGCGCCGCCGCGAGCGCAAGGAGCGTTTTTCCCGTGCCCGCCTTGCCGGAAAGAGACACCAGCTGGATATCCGGATCCGTCAGGGCATTCAGCGCGAAGGTCTGTTCGGAATTGCGCGGAGTGATGCCGTAGGACTGGAACTTGTCTACCCGTTTGATCATCTCCGTTCGCGCATCGAACATGCCGAGCGCGGATTTTTTTCCGCAGCGCACGATGAAATATTCATTGGGACGGAAGGATTCATGATCCTCGAAAGATTCCGCGGACACTTCGAAGGGCGGCTGATACAGTACGTCGATGAGTCCCTCGTCCACGTCTTCCAGCACGCGGCGTCCGGTGTAGAGTGTGTCGAGGTCCTCGACCATGTCGGAGACGTAATCCTGCGCCATCAGGCCGATGCCCTTCGCTTTCATGCGCAGGTTGACATCCTTCGTGACGAGAATCACCTGCCGGCGCGGATGCTTCTTATTCAAGTTGTAGGCGCAGCGGAGGATGCGATGGTCGGGAGTTACCGCCGGGAAACTGCGTGTGAACTCCTCGTCGGCAATGGCATCGAGCCGAATGCTGATGTTTCCCATGCCCTCGCCGATCTTTACGCCGCCATTGAACAGCTTGTCCCCGCTGAGCGCATCCAGTGAACGCACGAACTCGCGGGCGTGGTAATTCAGCGTGTCATTGCCCTTCTTGAACTGGTCGAGTTCCTCGAGCACGGCGATGGGGATGAATACGTCGTTTTCCTCGAATTTGTAGATACAGGAACTGTCGTGGAGGATGACATTGGTGTCGATGACGAAGATCTTCCGGGGTTTTCTCGGCATACAGGGTCCTCGTGTACGGGTTGCTCTTCCGTTGTCCATGCTAAGTTAGACGGAATTATCGCAATCACAAGGCAAAGGGATGCTGGCATTCTGCATGCAGCGCACCGTATATTGGCGCATTGCATTGTTCAGTGTTCAGGAGGTTTCCATGTCGACCAGGCAGAGCTGGGACGAGTATTTCATGCGCATCGCGACGATGGTCGCGGAACGCGCAACCTGCAATCGCGCCAAGATCGGCGCCGTCATCGTCAAGGACAAGAATATCATCGCAACCGGGTATAACGGTTCGCCCGCCGGACATCCACACTGCACGGATGTCGGTTGCCTACTCTATGTTTCCCGCAATCCCGACGGGGAGGAGGAGGAGAACTGCTTCCGAACGATCCACGCGGAGATCAATGCCATCGCGCAGGCGGCGAAGCACGGCGTCGAAATCAATGGTGCCGATATCTACGTGACAGCCAGTCCCTGCTATCACTGTCTGAAGACTCTGATGAATACAGGCATCAAGCGCATCTGTTACCTGAAGCCCTACAAGATAGATCGTATCAAACCGCTTCTGGAGAACTCTCCGATAGAACTTGTGCAAATCACGATCGGGGATGAAGAGAAAGCATGAGAAAAGGCGCCCGGAGACGCCTTTTCTGCGGAGTGAAGAGAGGGGAGAAAATCGTTATCGCGAGACGACACGGAATTCCACGCGGCGATTGAGGGCGCGGCCTTCATCCGTGTCATTGGTTGCGACGGGTGCGGAATAGCCGTACCCGTGTGCGGTGACACGCGCCGGTGAAATGCCCTTCTGGACGAGATAGTCCAGGACGGCCTGCGCGCGGTCAAGAGACAGCTTTTTGTTGTATTCATGTGCACCGACGTTGTCGGTGTGTCCGGCTAGTTCCACGCGTACGGTGGGATTGGCCCTCAGCCAGTCAACGGCACGATCGAGATCGACATACGATTCCGGCTGCAGTGTCGCCTTATCGAAATCGAAATACACGAGCAGGCGCACGATATCACGGGTCATCTTTATGTCCTTCCGCACCATGTCATTCACCGAGACTGCTGGCACATCGAAGCGACTCGAATAGAACAGATACCCTGGAGCTTCGGAGGTGATGACATAGCTGCGCCCGGGCTGGAGTACGACGACATAGCTGCCGTCGACTGCGTCACTGTAGAAGCTGCTGACGATTTCGTTCGTACTGATATCCCGCACCGTGAGCTGCGCGGAAACCGGGTTGTCGGAGCGTGAGTCGGTGACCTTCCCGACGACAGTGGTCACACCGCCAGGCGGCAGGGGATTCGGCACCGCGAGAAAGAGATCGAGATCACCGGAGCCACCCGGACGGTTTGACGCAAAGTACAGATCATCGCTGTTGAGCCGCAGACTGCTGAAATAGTCGTCGTACTCGCTGTTGATGGGCGTGCCGATATGCTGTGGGGACGTCCATCCGCGGTCGGATTTCTTCACGCGGTAGATGTCCTGCCCGCCGATGCCGGGATGCGTGTCACTCGAGAAATACAGCGTTGTGTTGTCGGCCGCGATATGGGGTGCGAATTCGTCCCCGGTGGAATTGACGACGGAGCCGAGATTGACGGCCCTGCCGAATTCACCGCCGTAGGGCCGTGCGCACATCCAGATATCCGTGCCGCCCTGTCCACCGGGACGCTCGGAAACAAAAAACAGCATCAGTCCATCGGCGGATATCGTCGGTTGTGAATCCCATGCCTCCGAATTCACCTTCGCCCCGAGGTTCCGGATGTTCCGCCAGCTGCCCCCGATGTATTCGGCGATGTAAAGATCGCAGTCGCCATAGCTGTCTGGTCGGTCGCAGGCGGCGAACACCATCGTGCGTCCGTCGGGCGTGATGGTCGTGCCGCCTTCGTCACCGCCGGAATTCAACGGAGGACCAGCGGCCTGCACCTGCTCCCAGCCGTCGTAGCCCTGTATGGCGGAATAGATGTCCTGATCGCCTGTTCTGTTCGAAGTGAAGTAGAGTACCTTGCCGTTGCCGAGCAGCAGCGGAGCGAAATCGTCATCCGATGAGTTGAGATCCCCGCCGAGCGAGCGGATCGTAACGTCATAGCGTTCCGGCGTGATGATGGGCCGCCGGGGTGTTTCGTCATCCTGTGCCTGCGCTGCGATGGCGAGAAGAAGCAGGGGCAGGATCATACGCGCGATGTGTGCGAAGTATTTCATGCGTGTTCCTCCTCGATTTACCTGATGTGCCAGCGAAGGCCGATGGTGACAAACGAAGTGATGACATTGAAATCGGGGTTGACCAGTCCCTGCTCGATGGCCCCATCAGCAACGGTTTCCGAGTCAATCAGATCGCCAAGAGGGATGGCGACGGAGACTTCGGGAGTCAGCGACAGACTGCCGGTCAGAGCCAGCCAGTATCCAAGCCCGAATTTGAGATCGGTGCGAGAGTCGAGAAACTCCCGGATCTCACCGTCCGTCGTTCCGGAACGGAGCATGTTGATGATGCTTCCGCCCGCGTCTTCGTAATAGAACATGTTATCCGGCTCGAGAATTGTCTGCTCCAGTTCGACGGAGTTCGATGAAAGGGATGAATACGAGACACCAACAAGTCCGTAAAACGGCGTATCACCGAAGTTGATTCGGCCGAGGAGATCGAAACTGAGGTAGTCCAAGGTCATATCCGTTCTGTTGTCGACCACGGAGCGTTCAGAGAACCAGGGTGTTCCAACCTCGAGCGTCTCCTTGAACGAGCCGGCCCGAGTATGATAGGACCCCTTCAAGACGATCCCGAACATGTCCGATAGAGGAAAATCAATCGTTGCACCGACAGCATATCCGATCCCGGAACCCTCGTTCGCATTCCCGAACCAGGGAATTTCCGGAACGTAGGGGTGCGGAATGAGATAGTAAATCGGTCCGTCCTGAAAACGCGAGTATGTCAGGCCCGCGTCTAATCCGAGGTACCAGACGTAGTCTCCTCCCGTGTCGCGATCAGGGCGGAGCACATCACCGCCATCTCCGAAAAGCGTCATCGTGATGCGCTTCTCAGGGTCATGGGCATCTGCCGTTCCGGGGATTGTGGCCAGCAGGCACCCCAGAATCAGCAGTGGATGAAGACAGGTGCGTAGGGTTCGGCGCATATCCGGAAATCCTCTTGGTCAGTTGGGTTGGGAAATGGGCTTTCGGTTCAGCGCACGGGATTCCGTTGCCGGAGTTGTGCGATTCAGTAATTATCTTGAGATGCGCCTACAATAGGATTTTATGCCGTGAAATGCAACAGTGGCGTGGCATCGACGGAATAAAGAATGGTGGGAGGAAGGAGGGGCAGAATGGCGGTCAGTCTTTCAGATAGCGGGCGGAAAAAGGTTCGGGGAGGAGATTGGTCAGTGTGAGAATGCGATGCTGCTCGTGTCTGTCAAGGAGGATGACGGAGATGTCCGGAGCGAATTCGCTGAGGACCTGCCGGCAGGCGCCGCAGGGAGGCACTGCCTCTCCGTCGGCCACAATCGCAATGGCAATGAAGTCGCGTCGTCCCTCGCCGACAGCGGCGAACACCGCGTTGCGCTCGGCACAGCAGGTAAGTGAATACGAGCTGTTCTCGACGTTGCAGCCGGTGAATATCGCACCGTCTTTCGCGAGCAGCGCTGCGCCGACACGGAATCCCGAATACGGGGCGTGGGCGAATTCCCGGGCTTCGCGGGCCGCGGCGATGAGCTGCCCGGCAATGTCGTCTGGAATGTCCTGCGGAATGTCCATGGCGCCTCTGTTGCACGGATAAGAAAAAAGGTCTGAAACCTCAGACCTTTTGTGGACCCAGACGGGATCGAACCGACGACCTCTACAATGCCATTGTAGCGCTCTCCCAACTGAGCTATGGGCCCATAGGGTTCACAAATGTAAGGTGTTTCGGGCGCAAAAGCAACCATCGCCGAGGGACATGCGGGGCAGCTTCTGTCACCCGGGGAGCATCTGTGTGAAATAATCCGTGCGCTCGTGCGTGTGGATCGCAAGCGCACCCGCACGCACCAGACGCACGAGCAGGCGCGACGCCCTTCGCTCGGACACGTTGATCAAGCGGGCGTATTCCCTGACCGTGATGCGTTCGTGCGATTCCAGGTACGTGAATAGCCGCTTCTCTGCCTCCCCGTAAATCAGCCGCACCGGCTCCGACTCGCCATACTGGTGCCGCAGCACGCGAATCATCTCCCGGCTGGCCTGGACGCTGTTTTCACCGACGCGGACAAAGGACTTCTGTTCATCACTGTCATCGACGAGAAAATGCGGTTTCTGCTCGCTTTCCGCGATGACAATGCAGATGACGTCGCGTCCGTCGATGCCGAAAATGTGCACGGCATGCTCGACGGGCGGATCACAGAGATGCGCCGCGGCGAAGGATATGTCTTCGAGCTCCGCCTTCTCGCTCTCCACGCCGACAAGACTTTTGTCGTCGTCGATGCCGAATATGATCACACCGCCACGCGTATTGGCGAAAGCGATCATCTCCCGGGCAATTTTCTCGGGCGTCGATACCTTCCGTTTGAACTCCACGGTCAGTCCTTCACCCTCATCGATGTATGCTGTCAGCTCATGAAACTTCATCGTCGTACCGTGCTGTGCGCGATGATGCAGTATCGAAAAAATCCCGTTGTCATTCAATTCCCTCCGGGAGACAGGAAAAGTTTATGCCGAATTTCGTACCATGCATGCATTCGAGACCGGCACGAAAGGGCAGTGATGCCGATACTCTGTAACTACTATCTGACATATCGCTGCAACGCTTTCTGCGATTTCTGTCATTTCGGTGATCATGAGGCGTTTCGCGGAACACGGCATGCGGCGACGGAAGAAGTGCTGCGCAATCTTTCGGATCTGCGGAGACTGGGCGTCCGCTTTATTGATCTGACCGGGGGCGAGCCGCTGCTGCATCCGGAGCTGGATGTGATTGCGCGCGAGGCGAAGCGGCTCGGCATGCGGACGAGCGTAACGACGAACGGACTGCTGTACCCGAAGTATGCGGAACGTCTGCGCGGCGTTGTCGACCTCCTGCATTTCTCTCTCGACAGCGCCGATCCCTCCACACATGATCGTCTGCGCGGCGTTCCGTGCTTCGATGCCGTGATGCGTTCGATTGGCATCGCACGGGATCTCGGCGAAACGCCCGATCTGCTGTTCACCGTCACGAACAAGAATTTCCAGGACATGGAGGGTGTCTACGAGATTGCCCGCGAGCACGGACTTGTTCTCCTCCTCAACCCGATATTCAGCTACTTCCGCGAGGAGGGACTTTCCGATGAAGCGCTTGCCTTCGCAGAGGCCTTCGCGAAACGGAAGATGGTTTATCTCAATCCCTCCTTCATCACACTGCGTCGGCTCGGCGGAAACGATCCGGCCGATCCGCTCTGCCGCGCGGTTTCGCGTGTCATTGTCATATCCCCGCAGAACGAATTGCTGCTTCCGTGCTATCACCTGCATTTTGAGAAACTGCCGATCGGCGACAGTCTGTATGAAGCCTGGAGCAGCGAACGCGTACGCTGGCATCGCGAGCGGGAGGGACGACACGATTTCTGCCACGGCTGCACGATCAACTGTTACTTCGAGCCGTCGTTCGCCTTTCCGACGAACCGGCTGTCACTCGCATCCGTGCCTTCGAAAATTCGATACGGCTTCGCCAAATACGTGCGCCAGCCTCTGCGCCGCCTTTGATCGCGTTCCGTCGGGAACAGGCGGGGGACGATCCGGTGGGATCCTGCCGAGACGACGCCGATTCTCCCGGGAACAATTCCATCAATTTCTGCGTCCATATGAAGTATCAGCGTCCGGGAACGCGGAATGGGTTTGCGTGCGATTCCGGTCATTCATTATTTTTCCATGCTCGTGTGTTTTTGAGGGACATCCCGGGCTATCGCTCTGCGCGGCACTCCCTTCGGAATGAACATTCATCACTGTGTTGATAGAAGAGGCATCATGGAAGTCAACATCCAGGAAATCAACGAACGGATTCAGCAGGAGAGCGCATTCGTCGATGCGCTGAGAATGGAGATCGGCAAGGTCATCATCGGGCAGAAGCAGATGGTCGAACGCCTGCTGATCGGTCTCCTTGGCGACGGACACATCCTGCTCGAAGGTGTGCCAGGTCTCGCGAAAACGACCGCGATCAAGACGCTCGCGGCGGCGATGAAAGCGATGTTTCACCGCATCCAGTTCACGCCCGACCTGCTGCCCGCCGACCTGATCGGAACGATGATTTACAATCAGAAAACCGGCGAATTCCAGACCAAGCAGGGGCCGATTTTCGCCAACTTCATTCTCGCCGACGAAATCAACCGCTCGCCCGCGAAAGTGCAGAGTGCGCTGCTCGAGGCCATGCAGGAGCGGCAGGTGACCATCGGCGAGCAGACCTTCGCGCTGCCGCGTCCCTTTCTCGTCATGGCGACACAGAATCCCATAGAGCAGGAGGGCACCTATCCATTGCCCGAGGCGCAGGTAGACCGCTTCATGCTGAAAGTCAAGATCGATTATCCGTCCCGCGACGAGGAGCTGGGAATCATGCGCCAGCAGATCGCTGCGGACATCCCGGTGGCGAGTCCGGTCATCTCCGCGGAGGATGTGCTGAAAGCACGCCGGGCACTGCATACGGTGTACATGGATGAAAAAATCGAACGATACATCCTCGACATCGTCATGGCGACGCGCGATCCGCGGCAGTTCGATCTCGACCGCCTGAGCAATTACATCGCCTACGGAGGATCGCCGCGCGCGAGTATCTATCTCGCGGTCGCCGGAAAGGCCCACGCGTTCATCCAGCGCCGCGGCTATGTCATTCCCGAGGATATCCGCGCCGTGTGCTTCGATGTGCTGCGCCATCGCGTGGCGGTCACCTACGAGGCCGAAGCCGAGGAGATGAATTCCGAAATGATCATTCAGGAAATCATCGACACCATCGAGGTGCCCTGAGCCGCACCTCGTTCATCGCATCGGCAGGAAGACACACAGCGGAGCCATGGATACCAAGCAGATTCTCAAAAATGTTCGGCAGATCGAAATCCGCACGCGCGGACTCGTCAACCAGCTCTTTTCCGGCGAATACCACAGCGTGTTCAAGGGCAGGGGAATGGAATTCTCTGAGGTGCGGGAATACCAGTTCGGCGATGACGTGCGGACCATTGACTGGAATGTCTCGGCGCGTTTCAATCGTCCCTTCGTCAAGGTGTTTGAGGAAGAGCGCGAACTGACCGTGATGTTGCTGGTCGACATGAGCGGTTCGCAGAATTACGGCACGTCCGAGAAACTCAAGCGCGACGTCGCGGCCGAACTCTGCGCCGTGCTGGCTTTCAGTGCGATCAAGAACAACGACAAGGTCGGTATGATCATCTTCACCGACCGCATCGAGAAATTCATTCCGCCGAAAAAGGGACGCTCGCATATTCTGCGTATCATCCGCGACATCATCGCCTTTCGTCCCGAGGGAGCGGGCACGAGTATCCGCGCCGCGCTGGAGTATTTCAATCACGTCATGAAAAAGCGCTCGATTGCCTTCCTCATTTCCGATTTCATGGATGAAGAGTACGACCGTCCACTGAAAATCGTGGCGCGCAAACACGACCTTATTGCCGTGCGCCTCCACGACGAGCGGGAACATGAGCTTCCCGATGTCGGGCTTGTCAAGCTATTTGATGCGGAAAGCGGAGGCCAGCGCTGGGTCGATACATCCCTTGCATCCGTGCGCGATGCCTATCGGCAGACGTGGGATGATCGGGTCCGCGAGCTCTCCCGGCGTTTTCTCCTCTCGAATGTCGACAGCATTGGCATCGATGTGCGCCAGGGCTATATTCAGCCCCTCGTCGAGTTTTTCAGAATGCGGGAGAGGCGGTACTGATGCGACGGAAAACGACTTCACTGCTGCTCGCCGCGTCCTGCCTGGCACTCATCCTCGCCGGGGCTCCAGCCACCGCGCAGGATGCCACACCACAAAGTACCGCCACGGCATCGGAAGCCGCCCGGCAACGTACCGGGGATGGTACCGCGCAGGATCGGAATCCCCTTGCGGAGGACATCAGTGTTCACGCGGATGTCGACTCGACGCAATACCTCATCGGTGAGTGGATCGTCCTCAGCCTCGAGATTGAAGCGCCCGCGACGTGGACGATCAATCCTCCCGTGACGGACGAGGACATCGTAAACGGGGAATTCGTCGCAGCGGAGGATCCTGACAGAAATATCGAAGGCGAGCGTCAGCGGTTGCAACAGGAGATCACGGTAACCGTTTTCGACACCGGAAGCGTCACTCTCGGCACAATTGTGCGCTACCGCGTTCCCGGCGATACGTCCACATACACGGCGGTGTCCAACAGCATTGATTTGCGTGTCACCACCGTGGAGCTCGATACAACACAGTCCTTCCGCGATATCAAGGACGTCATGGATGTCTCGCTGACGATCTGGGATTACCTGATGATCGCAGGCATCATTCTGCTGGTCGCGCTGCTGCTCTGGTTCGGCTGGCGCTGGTACCGGTCGCGCCGCGACCGGGAGGAGACGGTCGAGGAACCGCCGGTACCGGAACTCCCTCCGGCGGTCATGGCGCTCAGTGATCTGGATGCCCTTCGCGCACAGCGGCTCTGGCAGGAGGGACGCCACAAAGAGTACCAGTCCCGCCTGACGGATATCCTCCGTACCTATGTCGAACGCCGCTATGATGTGCCCGCGATGGAGCATCCGACCAGCGAGATCATGCCTGATGTGGCCATGCTCGGACTGCCTTCGGATACCCTCGAACGATTCGAGCGCGTTCTGCTGACAGCAGACCGCACGAAATTCGCGCGCTACACGCCGACCGCCAAGGAGCATGAATCCGGCATGCAGTTCGCGGTGGAATTTGTGGAATCCACCAGGGACGATGCCGATGTTTGATCACATCACACAATTCGCCAATCCCGAATTTCTCTGGCTGCTGCTGCTGATCCCACTGATCGCGCTGTGGTACATCTGGAAGCAGCGAAAACTGACCGCGGGAATGCGGCATTCCTCGCTGCGCGTTTTTTCGCAGCTCCCTGTGGGATGGCGCGTGCGTCTTCGTCATCTGCCCTTTGCTCTGCGGATGATCGCGCTCGCGCTGCTGCTCGTCGCCTTCGCGCGCCCGCAGTCCTCCGCACGCGGCGAAAAAGTCTTTCGCGAGGGTATCGATATCACGATCGTGCTCGATATCTCCGGGTCCATGCTGGCCGAGGATCTGCGTCCCAATCGCCTCGATGCGGCCAAGAATGTCGCGGAGGAGTTCATTATCGGCCGTCTGAACGATCGCATCGGACTGGTCATCTTCGCGGGCGAGAGCTTCACGCAGTGTCCGCTGACAACCGACTATGACGTGCTGATCGATCTTCTGCACGACGTGAAAACGGGGTACCTCGAAGACGGCACTGCCATCGGCGAGGGGATCGCCAACGCAGTCAACCGCATGAAGAACTCGAAGTCCAAGAGCAAGGTCATGATTCTGCTGACCGACGGCGTCAACAACATGGGCTCCATCGATCCCGCCACCGCGGCGGAAATCGCGCAGACCTTCGGCATCCGCATCTACACGATCGGTGTCGGAACGCGCGGCATGGCACCGTATCCCGTGCAGACGCCCTTCGGCATCCAGTATCAGCCCATGCCGGTCGAGATCGACGAAGACATGCTCAGGCAGGTGGCGGGTATCACCGACGGACAGTATTTCCGCGCGACCAGCAATCAAAAACTCAAAGAGATTTACGAGCAGATCGACCAGCTCGAGCGCACGAAAATCGAAGTGACCGAATTCCATCGCTACACGGAGCTGTTTTATGAATTCGTGCTGCTCGGTCTCGGACTGCTGGTGCTTGAATTACTGCTCGGTGCATTCGTTTTCAGGAAGATTCCGTAGCCGCATGATCGCAATGACCAGAGGAGTGCAACGATGATCAAATTCGCGCACCCCGAATACCTGCAATACCTTTTCGCGCTGCCGCTGGTTGCGCTGGTGCTCTGGACCGCCTGGTATCTCAAGCGCAGGAGCATCCGGAAATACGGCGAGCGCTCAACCGTGCTGCGCATGGTGCCGGCACGCAGCCGCGTGAAGTTCTGGCTGCGCGGCAGCATCCTGCTGCTTGCCTTCGCCGCGCTGATCGTGGCATACGCGAATCCCAAGGTCGGAACGAAGTTCGAGGAGGTGACCCGCAGCGGAATCGATCTCATCGTTGCCGTCGATGTCTCAAGCAGCATGCGTGCGGAAGACATCCAGCCGAACCGCATCAGCGCAGCGAAAAAGGAGCTGCAGAACCTGATCAACAATCTCAAGGGCGATCGCATCGGCATCATCGTCTTTTCAGGTGAGGCGTACACGCAGCTCCCGCTGACATCCGATTACAACGCCGCACTGATGCTGACAGATGTGATCACCACGGGCATCGCACCGCGTCCGGGCACGGCGATCGGCTCTGCCATCGACCTCGCGCGGAAATCCTTCGAGAAGGAAGAGGGCAAGTACAAGGCCATGGTCATTATCACCGACGGGGAAAACCATGAAGACGATCCGGTTTCCGCAGCGAAAGAGGCCGCGGACGAGGGGATCGTGATCCACACCATCGGCATGGGATCACTCGAGGGCGCTCCGATTCCGGTGGCGGAGAATGATCGCCGGCAGGGGTTCAAGCGCGGTCCCGGCGGTGAGATGGTTCTGTCCCGCCTCGACGCGGAAACGCTGCGCGAAATCGCACGGGTGACCGGCGGATCCTTCACGCAGGCGCTCAGCGGCCGCGATAATCTCGCCACCGTGTTTGAACAGATCGAAAGTATGGAGAAAAAAGAATTCGGGACCAAACAGTTCACTGATTTCGAAGACCGCTTTCAGTACCTTCTTCTTCTGGCGATTGTGCTTCTCATCGCGGAAGTGCTGATTTCCGAAACGCGGAACCGCTTTCTCTCGCGCTTTTCACTCTTTGCACCGAATGACGAACAGGAGGGTTGATCACTGATGATGCGTGCAGTATTCATTGCCATCACGTGCTGTCTCGGCGCCATGCCTGCGGTGGCGCAGTCATATCGCTCAGCCGTGAACGAAGGAAATGAGCAGTACCGGCAGGAAGCGTACGATGAGGCAAAGCAGCTGTACGAACAGGCTGCCGCGGCCGAACCGGAACGTGCCGAAAGTCATTTCAACTACGGAAACGCCGCCTACCGCACGGACGACATCAAGCGGGCGCTCGAACAGTACGAGCAGGCCGGGACGCGACTCCGCGACCGGGACCAGATTGCCTCGACGCTTTACAACGCGGGAAATACATTTCTGAAGGCAGCGGAAGAAGGGAAGGAGAACCCCGTGCTGCAGCAGGCTGCGGGCGGCCAGGCCGATGACCTTCGCATGCAGGGCTATCGCCAGGCGATCGAGATGTACAAGAAAGCCCTCAAGCTGAAGCCTTCGGACGAGGATGCGCGATACAATCTGACCTATGCGCGCAGGAAACTCGAAGAACTCCAGAAGCAGCAGCAGAAGCAGGACCAGAACCAGGATCAGCAGAAAAAAGAGCAGAAGCAGGATAAGAATCAGGATCAGGATCAGAAAGACAAGAGCAAGCAGGAGGAGCAGCAGAAAAAGGATCAGCAGGATCAGCAGGAACAGAAGCAGCAGAATCAGAAAGATCAGCAGCAGCAGGAGAAGGCGAAACCCGACGAGCAGCAGCAGTCGAAGCCCGAACAGGAACAGAAAATTTCGAAGCAGCAGGCCGAGCAGATTCTCCGTGCCCTCGAGCGGCAGGAAAAAGCCCTGCAGAAGAAAAAACGTCAGAAAGTCGGTGTCCAAACATCCGTTGAAAAGGACTGGTAAGCAGCGCGCCATGCGAACCCCGGTATACGGAATCATACTCCTCGTTCTGATCGTGCCCCTTCTGAATGCACAGGAGGTGCAGTTTACCTGCAGTGTCGATCGTACCGAAGTGCCGGTCGGGGAAAAATTTCAGGTCACATATACGCTTTCAGGAGGAAATCTCAGGAGTCAGAGTGATTTCAACGCGCCGGACCTGAACCGGAATTTTCTTACGCTCGCCGGTCCTTCGACCTCCCAGCAGGTGCGCATCATCAACGGGCGCATGTCGAGCAGCATATCCTGGACCTATGTTCTTCAGCCGCGAAGCACGGGAACCTTCACCGTTCCGTCAGCCTCCATCACCTACGACGGCGAACGGCTGACCAGCAACACCGTCTCAGTCCGTGTCACCAGGGCCGTGCCGCAGTCGCAGCAGGGACGTTCGCGGCAGCAGGAAACCGGGAAGGTGGATCTCGGCGACAATCTCTTCATTCGTGCCATCCCGAGCGACACGGATGTCTATCTCGGCGAACCGCTCACCGTGACATACAAGCTCTATTCCCGGGTCGCCTTTCAGCTCGAGAATCCCATCAAGCTGCCGCGCATGGTCGGATTCTGGTCCGAAGACGTTGAATCGCCGACGCAACTGCGACCCAGGGTTGAAGTATATAACGGCAAGCAGTACGAGACGTACATGCTTCGCAAAGTGCTTTACTTCCCGACACAGACAGGCGAACTGACTATCGAGCCGTTTGAAGTCGGCACGACCGTGCGGGTACGCAAGCGAAGGAAAACCGGGGACGATTTCTACGACCGCTTTTTCAGTGATCCCTTTCTCGATCGCTACGAAAGCATCAAGAAAACGTTGCTGACCCAGAAAGTGCGAGTGAACGTTCGCGAGCTTCCCGAGAATGGACGTCCGAATGACTTCTCGGGTGTCGTCGGGGATTATGAGATGGAAGCGACGCTTGACCGCAATCAGCTGAAGGCGAATGAAACCGCAACTCTCAAGGTGACGCTGCGCGGATCCGGGAATATTCGTTTGCTGGATGAACCGGAAATCACATTTCCCGCAGGCGTTGATCATTACGATCCGACCATCAGCGAGGATGCGCGTCCCGAAGCAGGGACACTGTATGGCAGCAAGAGTTTTGAGTACATTCTCGTGCCGCGTTATGCAGGGAAGGTGACTGTCCCGCCGATCACGTTCAGCTATTTTAACCTCGAGCGCGGGGAATACGAGACACTCGAATCGCCAGCGTTCACGATGAACATCGCCGAGGGAGATGCACGGCAGCGCGCCGGAACCGTCGAGCAGGAGTACATCGACTATCTCGCCATGGATGTGCGTCCGGTAAAAGAAGCCCCGGAGGAAATGGAGCCGCCGGATCCATTCGGCATACCCCTGCCGATGCTCATTCTCATGTACCTGTTTCCGTTTGTCGCATTCGCTGCTGCAATCACCTGGAAGCAGCGCTACGACCGCATCCACGGGGATGTCGCGGGACTCAAACGCCGCAGGGCGACGCGCGTTGCCGAAAAGCGACTTCGCAATTCACGCGGATTTCTCGATGCCGGAGACATCGAAGCATATTATCTGGAAATCGCACGTGCGCTGTGGGGATATGTGCAGGACAAGCTTTCCATGCCGACATCCAGCACGACGATTGCCACCGTCATTGAGCGCCTCGAGCAGCTTGCGCTTCCCGTCGATCTGACCGAACAGATGAAGCGTGCACTCGAAGGAGTCGAATTTGCGCGCTTCTCGTCCACACGCGCTAGTGAGGATGAAATGCGTGCCCTCTATGACATGGTGCGCGATGCGATCATTGGACTCGAAGAGGCGATGCGAGGAGGGAAGGCATGAAGCGGTTGATGACACTGACTGTACTGCGCGTCGCCTGTATTGTAGCGGCCGCGCTGATGACAGCGGGAGGGATGCCTCTGCGCGCGCAGGAAAACCCTTCTGCGGAGTTCCAGCGTGCGGTCGAACACTACCGGGCGGCGGAATATGGGGATGCCATTTCTCTCCTGATGAATCTCGAGCGCCGCGGCTATGGCGGGTATCTGCTGCATTACAATCTCGGAAACGCGTATTACAAGAATGGCGAGCTCGGTCGCAGTATCCTGCATCTCGAAAAAGCACTGCTGTACCGGCCGCAGGACCCGGACGTTCTCCACAATCTCAAAGTGGTTCGTGCGCGAACCCGCGATCGACTCGAACCTGTACCCCTGCTCTTCTTCGTACGCTGGTGGAACGAATTCAGAACTGCCTATACGCCCGGGACCTTTTTCATCGTGTCGGTCGTACTGCTATGGATTCTTGCTGCCGCGCTGTTTGTGTTTTTCGGTTTTCGGAACATCGTCCTGCGGCGTCTTGCCATGGGACTCGGCATCTTCTTCGGAGTCCTTTTCATCCTCAGCGTTGTGCTCTATTCCGCACGACTTGATGAACTGAATGCGCATCGGTATGCCGTGGTCATGCCAGACGAAACCGTTGTGCGCAGCACACCGGATGCGAGCGGAATTGAAAGTTTCAAAGTGCACGAGGGCCTCAAGGTACACATCATGGAGATGCGGGATGCGTTTTACCGTATCCGTCTCGCGGACGGGAAGACCGGCTGGATCCGCGCGTCCGCTCTTGAGCGCATCTGAGCGGTTGTTTCTTTTGCGTGTCCATCGTAATATGCTGGCAATACATGCACATCAACCCGGCAAGCCAGTGATCCGCCTGATCTCATTTCTTTTTCTGCTCCTTCTCTTCGGAACGACGCTTCGGGCGGGGAATCCCCCCGGCGGCGAGGATGACATCCTGCGTCCCGTTCCATTTAGACTGCACGTTGGTCCCTATGCCGGAGTCGGCTGGATCGCCAGCAACGGCACCTTCGAAACCGTCTGTCAGTGCGCCTACGAGGGAGGAGGCAACGGTCTCGGGTTCCAGTTCGGTGGCTTTGTTGACTATCCGCTTTCGGGGGATGTGTCCCTGATGGCGACGCTCGGGCTTCGCAGCATACGTGCCTCTCATGACAAGAACCAGACCCGCGTCGAATTTCTCCGATTTCCGCCCGAGGACGGCGAATTTTACAACGTCGATTTCGCACTGGAGTCCATCGTGCAAATGACGCTCGTCGAGTTGGGAATTTACGGGAAATGGGACCTGGCCGTACGCGGTCTTTACGTCGCTGCCGGCGGGGAAATCTCCGTCGTCATCGATGACAGCATCGAGGAGACCGAACGCATCATCACCCCGGGCATAACGTACGTCGATGGTAGTGGGCGCGAGCAGACCTCGATGGATGATCCGCTCTCACGTTTCTACGACGATACGGGGTATCGCCTGGCTGCCGCGGCGAAGCTCGGATATATTATCCCTCTCACCCCGGCTGTTTCGATCGCCCCGGAGGTGTCGCTGTCGTTCCCGCTGACACCCATCGTATCTGAATTCCAGGACTGGAGGATGACCGTGTTCCAGGCACAGGTCTATCTTCGCTTTGCACTCTGACATAAAACTGGAGGCCGGTGTACATCATGCATCCTGAGAAACGAACATATGGGAACGGCGCGGCAGTTATCGTGCTGCTGCTGCTGATCATGTTTTCCTGTGTGGAGGAATCACAGGCACAGCGCCGCTACCGCCTTATGCATGGTTTCCGGCAGACCTATCCCGGCGCTATCGCTATCGGTTTCCAGGTGGGAGGTAGCGGCGGATACGCCTTCAATAGTCCCAGGGCCGCCTGCGATTGTGAGTTCGATAACGGCACCGGTATCGGATACCATGCAGGAATGCATCTGGAAATCTTTGTAAACCGTTATTTTGGCTTGCGTTTGCAGGGGAACTATGAAGTGCTTTCTACAGCGTATGTCAAGGACCTTCCGGGAACAGTCTACCTCTCTGACGGCAGCTTCGCCGAGATCATCGCGGAGCGGCGGATCGAAGCGGATATGCAGTATGCCTCCGTGCATTTCGATGCCGTCTGGTTTACGGGAGCAGGAGGGTTGTACTTTCTCACCGGAGCGGGAGCCGGTTTTTACCTCGATGGCACCATTCTGGAGGAGGAATATCTCCGTGAGCCGTCGGATCTGCGTTATCCGGAGACTGGAAGCAGCAGGATTGTCTACCGCGACGAGGCGCTGGATGCCGCAGCGGATCCGGAAATCCGTGCGCTGCTGAGCGCAGGAGTTGGGTATGATCTGGTTCTCGGCCGCGGAGCGGTGCTTGCTCCCGAACTGCAGCTCGACTTTCCGGTGACGTCCGTTCTCAGCGGAAATGCCGACTGGCGCATCGCTGTGCTGCGTGCGTCGATGGTGCTGCGTTTCGGTCTCTGAAACCCCTGTATGACAAACGAACTGCGTGACCGGACTTTTATGACGGATGTACCGTACGACACCGAACTGGCAGGAATCATCGATCATACGCTGCTGAAACCGGATGCGGGAGAACTCGCAATTCTCCGGCTCTGTGACGAAGCGCGACAGTACGGATTCGCTTCCGTCTGTGTGAATCCCTCCTGGGTGCGCCTGTGCTCGAGTGTACTGAAGGACAGTAAGGCAAAGGTCTGTACTGTCATCGGTTTCCCGCTCGGCGCCAATCGAACGGAAATCAAGGTGAAAGAAACCGAATTTGCCGAAGCTGACGGTGCCGATGAATTTGACATGGTACTGCATATCGGTCGGCTGATCGAAGGCGATCTGGCGTACGTGGAAAACGATATCAGGCAGGTCGTGCAGACGGCGCGCGCAAAACGGGACGGAACGGTGGTGAAAGTTATCCTCGAGACGAATCTGCTTGATGCGTCGCAGGTAACCGAGGCATGCAATATTGCGCTCGATGCGGGCGCGGATTTTGTCAAGACATCCACGGGTTTCGGCGGAGGAGGTGCCACGGTCGAGGTTGTCCGGCTCATGCGCGGCATTGTCGGCGAGTCGGCAGGCGTGAAGGCCAGCGGGGGGATACGGACCCGTGAAGACGCTCTCGCAATGGTTGCGGCGGGTGCCGACCGCATTGGAGCAAGCGCGGGCATTCAGTTGATTGCACTCAATTCAGCATAACCGGAGGAACGAATGAGAACTTGGAAATCTCTGGGCGGCACGCTGCTGGCATTGTCCCTGCTGCTGACTGCATGCAGCTCCAGCGATGAACTCAGCGGATCGGAAAAGGCGCAGGAGGAAGATACCTCTTTCGAGCGTGTCGATCGCGAGGAACCGATTATTCCCGAGACTGACGAGCCGGTTGAGATCGAAGTCGTCGAGGATGAGGATGTGCCGGCGGTTGAAAAGCCTGTTCCCGTGCGCACACCGGAACAGGATGAACAGGCCCCGGAAAGCGAGGTGCCGGAAAGCACTCCACCGCCGCAGACCACGTCGCAGCCTTCGGTGTCACCGCGCGCCGGAACGATGATGTGGAGCGTGCAGCTCGGCGCATTCAAGAATGAATCCGGCGCATTTGAGCTTGTGGAGGACGTGAAAAAGAGATTCAATCATCCCGTCTACAAGCGCTATGACCCGGCAACCGGGTACTACAAGGTGACCCTCGGATCCTTCCAGGATCGTGAACACGCCACGAAACTGAAAACCGAAGTGCAGTCGCTCGGCTACCCGGATGCCTTCCTTGTTGAAGTTGCCCGCTGATTCATGCCGATGCGATTGCACATAAGACGGAGCAATTCGCCACACGGTGTTCCTTTCGGGGCTGCTGCTCTGATGATGATGATGGCCACCGGCCTGTTAATGGTGTCCTGCAGTTCATCCTCCGAGGTCGCCGAACGGCAGGAGGCGAAGCCGCTCCGGGAACATGAAAAATCCTTCGATCCCGGCGCGTACCGGGTGGCGGAGCAGGACACGACAACCGTCGTGGAGACCGAAACGCCTGCCCCCGAAACAGAGGAAATCTCCTGGGTGGAACGAGTACGGAAGATCATGGGATTTCGTATTCAGCTGCACTCCACGACGAATATCGATGATGCCCAGGAGCAGCTGATATCACTGCAGTCCCGGCTCGATTCACTTGATATCGCCCCGGCACGCCTCGATATGTCATTCGATGCTCCGTATTACAAGATCCGGCTCGGTGATTTCCTGACCAAACCGCCCGCGGATTCCCTCCGTGACCTGCTTCACGAGCACGGCGTGCCGGAAGCATGGGTTGTGCGCGACAAGGTTCTTCAGACAGTAAGGGAGCGGAAGCGATAACGTCGTCTCTGCAGACTGATCGAATTCGAACAGCGAAAAAGGCGCCTGCGGGCGCCTTTTTCATTCTGCGATGAGGAGGTATCTGTCTGAGAGGCTCAGTTGGTGCGGACGATGAGCCGGCTCTGGAGCTGTTCGGAGACCGAGGCGAAGAATGAAGTGATGTCAGAAGTCTGTTCGAGGTCTTCCCTGTTGACAAGGGAGGGGGATGCGTAGAGGGTGCTTGCGAGGTAGGCCAAATAGCGGATACTCGGCGTTTTGCCACCAGTTACCAGCCCGTCAATGGTCGTTTCAAGTGCTTCCAGATCCTTCTCGGGGTAAGCGATGCGAAGCCGCACCGCATAGTAGAGACTGGATTCCACGAGGCCGTCGTTGTCGGATTTCAGACCCATCATATAATTCTGAACCGCGAGATCAAGTTTCTGTTCCGTGGCTGTTCCCAGCTTCATCCTGTCTGCGGTCAAGCCTTCGTCAGCGTTTTGCGCGGTGATCCGGGCACCGGCGGTCAATATCATCATGGTGATCAGAACGGTAATGCGCGTTTTCATGACAGCCTCTCTATGCAATGTGGTGATTGATCTGCAGTAACTACACATCAATCTACGTCCGGCACTTCTCAGAGTTGTGTGCAGGCGGTCAAGAGATGTCACAAAATGTCATCAGCGGACGGGAATCACGACGCCGTTTGTCTCCCAGCGTGCGCGGACGCGAATGGTGTCACGCAGAACACCAAACGGCTCAGGACGGCGGTAGGGGAAGGCCTCTCCGGGATCGTATCGCTCATTATCGTTTTCGTCCTTGAACGCATCGAGGACGTATTTCCCTTCGGGAAGTCGCGGGAACCGGTAACTCCGGCTGCTGTCGGCAGCCGTCTCGCGTGTCAGCGCATCCTTCGTACCGGTCTCACGAATACGGACGCGGAAACTGCCGGTCGAATCATCGCTGCGAATGCTCCCCGCAATGATGCCGTAGCGGTCGGCGACTCCCGTCGTGAATCCGGAACAGTAAACACTGTCGCCGGCGGCGCGGGAGGTCACGGAATCACGCACCGTGCGGAGATCAATACAGAGTTCATAGGCGGCTTCATCCATGAGAACGGCATGGCTGAAACGGACGCGCGCCGGATGCTGCCATGCGGCACGCAGAGGCACGTCGGCTTCGGTCGAATCGCGGAGGGTCACGGTGATGCCGCGCGAAACCGGCCGGTCGAATACAAGAACGAAACTGCTGTCCGGCGGTACATCCCGCGCCCGGGGATCCGGAAAGCGGGCGATGATGGAGGGAGCCGTGGTGTCCTGCCTCGCGATGCCGTTCAGGTATATGCCGCTGTCAGGCAGCGCGATCATGTTGCGCGCATCATCAAAAAGGGAATCCGCGATCAGTTCGTATCGTGCAGTCGTGAGCGGTGTGCCCAGAAAGAGGTCGTGGGTGAACTGTTCACCCTGCGGTGCCAGGATGGCAATCACCGGCTGACGTTCGGCGGTGGCGGAATCACGCAGAAAGAGCAGCCGCTCGGGAATCGGCTGAGGGAAGACCGTTTCATTGAATTTGACTCGCACACGCCGGTCATGCAGTGCCTCGGCACGCTGTATCGAGGGATGCGTGGTGTCGGCGGTGAACAGCCGGAAGCGCAGCGGCCGTTCGGAAGGCAGTGAATCCTGCACGACTACGTCACGCATCGGAATCCCGACCGGATCGATCTCGACATCGTACAGCGTGTTGCTCGCCTTGTCGCGCAGGGCAAACACGCGGTACGTACCGGGAGCCACGTACGAGAAACGGAAGGTCCCGTCCTCGGAACTCATCACAACGTAGTCCGGACGATCGTCGGACGGGTTCAGCGTGTCGGCGCGACCGGGGGACAGAAGATACGCACCCAGCGTCACTCCGGCCGGATCCGGATCGAGCACAATACCGTCGAAACGGCCTCTGTCGAGACTGTCACCGGTGGAGAAGGCCAGCTGGAAGTTCGCGGCCATAGGATTCGACGCGTTGACGTCCCGCACCTTCGTCCCCACGGAAATCACGTATGTGCGGTTCGCGATCAGTGAATCCTGGAACATGATCGTGACATCCTTCCCCGACCAGTCGTATTCCGGCGGCGTGGGTGGCAGAGGCGAAATATGGACGGCATCCTGAAAACTCTGACGCTGTACGTACTCGCTGAAGCGCAGCGTGACCTTCCGTCCCGTGAACCGCACGGTGCCGTTCGCAGGTTCGGTCTCCTCGACGACCGGGGGTTCGGAGTCCACCGGACCACCCTCGGGCGGACGCTGCGATGCGCATCCGGCCAGAAGCAGGATGAATATGAACATCCGATATGGGACTGACGCCCGGACGATATGGAAAAGTCGGTGGAGCATGGGTCAGCGATTGCGCTGTATTCGGCGATAGGCGGCGACGGCTTTGTTGTGTTCCTCGATGGTGCGAGAAAAACGATGGCCACCCGAGCCGTCAGCCACAAAATATAAATAGTCGTGGGATTCTGGATACAGCGCGGCGATAATCGACGCTTCCCCCGGGTTGTTGACCGGTCCCGGAGGGAGACCGGGATACATGTACGTATTGTACGGCGAATTGATCGACAGATCCCTGTAGAGAAGACGGCGAGGACCATCGGGAATGATGTACTGAATGGTGGGATCGGCCTGGAGCAGCATGCCGCGGCGCAGACGGTTATAGTACACGCCTGCAACGGTTTCGCGCTCACGGTCAAGCCGTGTTTCTCCCTCCACGAGCGAGGCCATGGTGAGAATCTCGTGCATGCTTCGTCCCATTGCGCGCATGCGCCTGCGTCGCTCGGCTGTGAAGATTTCCTGCATGCTCGTGACGAGACGCCGCAGCATGCTGCTCGCGGTGATATCGTAGCGCACGCGATAGGTCTCGGGAAGCAGATATCCTTCCAGGGAGGGGACATCGAGGCCGCACGATGCGATAAATGCAGGATCCCGTGAAAGCGTGCGAATGCTGTCGGCGGGGATGTCGATCTGTTCCTCGATTTCCTCGGCAATCTGGTGGATCGTCAGACCCTCTCGCACTGTCACCTCGAGGTAGGCCTGATGACTCCCCTCACTCAGAATGGTGATAACATCGGGAATGGCGAGCCGCCGGGGAAAGCGGTACAGTCCGCTCTGCAGCCTGCCGCTGCTGCCTCCGATTTTGGTTGCGGCGATGAACAGCATCTCGCTGCGGATGACGCCATAATCGGAGAGGATTCCGGCGATCCCGCGCAGCGATGTTCCGGACGGGATTTCCACGGGCGTGTCCGCATCGTTCGTGACGGGGGAGAACGTGAGATACAATCCCGCACCGCCGGTCACGATGACCAGGGCAAGTAAAACAAGCAGCAGCTTACGAATGTTCATGGAACAGTGTATCGGTAATGCGGGCAAACGCCGGAGCGTGAAGCGACGGAGCGGCGGACTCGAGTCCCTTCAATTCTGCCAGGCGGGCGACCATGGCCGCGTTGTCCGTTGAAAAAACAATATCCGGAATAAACACGTCGCGTCCGATGTCGGTGGCCCGGACACGCAGCGTCTCCTTGAGACCGGAATTAGCGGAAACGCCGCCGGCCAGTGCGATGTCTCTCAAAGAAAACTCCTCCGCGGCGCGCAGCGCCTTCGCGGTGAGGACATCGACCGCGGCCTGCTGAAATGCGGCACAGACGTCATCGATCTCCGCGTCGTTCATCGAGAGGACGCCGTCAACGGCACGGTCGCGAAGATAATACAGCACTGATGTTTTCAGTCCGGAGAAACTGAATCGGTAGTCACCGCTGTCGATCAGCGGACGCGCAAACGCGATCGCATTGGGATTACCGCGCGCCGCGCGCCTGTCTATCGCCGGTCCGCCGGGAAATCCGAGACCCATCATTTTTGCGACCTTGTCGAATGCCTCGCCAGCTGCGTCGTCGATCGTGGATCCCAGCAGCCGGTACCGACCGACGTCCTCGACGATCACCAGCAGCGTATGTCCGCCCGAAACGACCAGAGCGAGATAGGGAAATGCAGGATGATGCTCATGCAGGAAGGGCGAAAAAAGATGGGCTTCGATATGGTGGATGGGTATGAACGGGATCCGGCAGCTAAGTGCGATCCCCTTGGCTGCGTTCAATCCGACAAGAAGCGACCCGATGAGTCCCGGACCCTGCGTAGCCGCCACAGCAGTCATGTCTTCGATGGCGAGACCGGCCTCGCGCAGGCTCTCCTCGATGACCGGGATCACGGCCTTCAGGTGCGCCCTGCTGGCGAGTTCAGGAACGACACCTCCATATGCGGTATGAAAGAACTGTGAGGAGATGACATTCGACAGCAGTGCTCCGTCACGCACAACGGCGGCGGAAGTTTCGTCGCAGGAGGATTCGATACCGAGAATCGTCACGTGCTCAGGTCGCCTTGTAATACTGGAGCGGATTCGGTTTGAGTTTGCATTCCTCCGCGATCTGAATGCTGTTCGCAATGCTTCCTTCAGAGCGCAGCTGATAGAGACGGGGCACGATGCGGTCGCGCAGATCCGTCGGTGTCAGCGGATTGATATAGATATTCGTTCCTCCCTCGAAACCGGCCGGCGTATTGATACGCAGCTTGATAAAGACATGCCACGGAATCTTGAAAATCGAATCCATCGGTGTGTGATGCCATTCTTCGTTGACCGATACCCGTCCGCCTATGGCGGCGTGCATAGCGCGGACCATGTCGCTCATGCCGCGCAGTTCGTCTTCTGTATGCTCTTCCGGACGCGCGTTGGTGGATTTCGAATAAATCTCCACGGTGGGGTATCGATGACCGATTCCGACATAGGCCAGCGCATAATCGTTTTCCGCAAACACGAGATTGTGGTGCGCGGCGAAATTCGGTCCGTAGGAATTGTACACGTTCTTGTCCTGCACAACCATCTTGATCTGCCGCTCCATCGATTCTCCCCATTCGTCGATGGCGACGATCTGTGTGTGCAGGTGTTCGAAGGTCGCACCCGCGGGCTGCAGCCAGTTCTTGAACACGCTGATCGAGCGGGCGTAACGGTTGTTCGCCGTGATGTCCATCATCGCGTCAATGATAAAGGCGTAGTACTGGTAATGCTCCTCGTCGGTCATGTTTCCCGTCGCGTACAGATCCTCGAGATCCTGCGCGTCGGGATGATAATGGGGCATGACAATGATCAGTTCATGTCCTCCGCCGAAAAGTGAATCGGCCATCAGAAGGCGATCTTCCATCGAAACCTGTGAGATCTCCTCGTTGGATCTCCCGGAGCGCTGCATCTTGTAATCAAGGATATCCATGACGTGCCGCAGTCCGACCGGATCCGCGAGGTAATTCTCTTTCCAGCGGATATTCCGGGATGACAGCTTGTAGTTGTAATTCTGCCGCCAGTAGTCGACCGAGAGAATCTCAAACAGGTTGGAAACCCGGCGGAAGACCGGGTCGGTATCGTGATAGGTGGAAGGGGGGATGCGATGCTGGGTGCTGAAGACGCCGTTTTCCAGAACGACACGCGCCTTCTCCGGAGCGGTTTCGAGAAGCCGTCCGCGGCAGAACGCGCAGTAGGCCTCCTGGTCGTGACGTTCGAGCGCAGCCGGGGACTGGCTGCCGAAACTTTCACTGAGCGGTTTGCCCGCGCGGCCGGGGACCGACCAGACCTCAACACCGGTGAAGGGATTGACCTGCTTTACGGTGCCATCGGCCATGGTGTGGTAAAAAAAATGGTAGTCCAAACCGCATCCAGCTCTGGCTGTAAAGGAGATGAGTCTTCGATGTCATGCGCGCCGGCCGGGGCCGGGGACACACACTCCCTGCAAGGGCGAAGGAACGCTATGAGTCGTCAGATGTCCGCTTGGCGCGACGAATGGCCTTCTGCTTCTTCATCCGCTTCTTGACGGAGGGCTTCGTGTAATACGTGCGCTTCTTAAATTCCTTGAGAATGCCCGAGCGCTCGTACTTCTTCTTGAACCGCTTGATCGCGCGATCGATGGGTTCGTTTTCCTGAACAATAATACCGATCAAGTAAATTCTCCTGTATGAATGCCTAAAACGAAACGAATTAATATTCAGAATATTAAAATAACATCAGTCGCATACAGAGTCAAGTTGAAAACGTGCTGCCCGCATCGTCGATGCCGCGGTGCGGGGAGATGTCATGCCGGCTCTCACCGTCAGGCAGCCGGAACCCGGAACGGATCACCGCGCGGGATACGGAGGAACAGACACGTGGGTTGAGAAACAGACCGGTGCGCTCGTCCGGAAAAAAATACGCGGAAGCGAGAATTGTCCGCTCCGATTCCGTGTTATATGTTCATGCCTGTACCGCAGCACAGTAATGAAACGGGAGCAGTGCCATGGAAGCATGTGGCACTGCTGGCAATGCTCGGTTTTGCGAGCACATTCGCCACGGCCATCGTGTTTCCAAACATCGGCAGTTTCGTCCGTGACCGTTTTGTCCTCAGTGACACTCAGGCCTCGCTCTTTGCGGTTTCCTACCTGATCCCGCACGTCGTCTTCGCGTTTATCTGGGGCGCGTGGTCCGACCGCATCGGCCGTCGCAGCACCCTCCTGGTCTTCGGTTATGTGATGACGGCGGTCTTTCATTTCTCCCTGCCATTTATTCATTCCTACCCGCTTCTTCTGCTGGTGCGATTCGGGGAGGGAGCGTTCAGCATCCTGGGCTTCAGCATGGTCATGACAATTGCGGCGGACCTGGCCCGGAAAGGTAATTACGGCCGCATCATGGGAGCGATGGGCGCTTCCATCGCCATTGCGAATACGCTGGCATTCCCGATCGGAGGCGCGATTGGCGCCGAATCGATGGTCGCTCTCACTGCCTTCGGCGCCGTGATACTCCTGATATGCGCCCTGTTCGCGCATCGGTACATCCGGGAGGGGGAATTCGGCAGCGCACGAAGCCTGCGCGAAGCGCTCCTGGTTCTGCGCCGGAAACCGGCGCTTTCCATCCCCTATGCCTTCACCTTCATTGATCGTTTCACGGTGGGATTCTTTGCCGTCACCTTCCCGCTGTACGCGGGAGCGGTCCACGGCATGGATGCCGCCGCATCCGGTGCGGTGCTCGCAGGGTATCTTCTGCCGTTTTCGCTGCTCACCTATCCCTTTGGACGGCTCTCTGACCGCTACGGGGGCATACGGCTCCTGCTTGCCGGATCCGCGTTTTACGGTGTTTCGGTGATGTTTGTTGGACTCGTTCCCGCCTCCTGGTTCCTCCCGGTGATGATTGTCTCCGGCGTGTTTGCGGCGTTCATGTACGCCCCGAGCCTCTGGATGGTCGCATCCTTTGCGCCCGCCGAAATGCGCGCATCGGCGATGGGAGGATTCAATGCCGCGGGATCCCTCGGCTTCGCGGTTGGCCCCATCGCGGGAGCGCTGATCAGTGATCTCGCCGGATACGCGGCCGCGTTCATCACCGCCGGTGTCGCCGAGCTGTTCTGCGTGTTCGTGCTCTTCCCGCTTGCCGCGCGGCGTCTCCTTCCCAACTTGCGAGAAGGGGAGCAGGCGCGGGCGGTGTCACCGCTGCTTCCCGATTGATCGGGTCGCTGTGCGATATACCCGCCCGCGCGGAGCACCTGTCTGTCAGCACTTATCGAGTGCCTGCTCCAGATCCGCCAGAATATCTTCAACATTTTCGATGCCGACGGAAAGGCGCACCAGTCCGTCTGTGATCTTTGCCTGCTCGCGCAGTTCGCGTCCCATCGTGGCGTGCGTCATGGACGCCGGATGCTGAATCAGTGATTCCACGCCGCCAAGACTCACCGCGAGAAGAGAAAGATGCACGTTGTTCATCATGGTCTTGCCCGCCTCGAGTCCGCCGGCGAGCTCAAAGGAGATCATCGCGCCACTGCCGTCCATCTGTCTGCGACCGACGTCGTACTGCGGATGACTTTCCAGGCCGGGGTAGCGCACCCATTCCACCTTCGGATGCTTTTCGAGATACTCGGCGATCTTCATCGCGTTCGCGGAAGCGGCACGGACACGCAACGGAAGAGTTTTGAGTCCGCGATGGACGAGGAAGGAGTTGAACGGATCGATCACGCCGCCGATCTGGTTAAGCGTCTTGCGGAAATGGGGATATCGTTCAGCATCCTTGACGACGACCACACCGCCGACCACGTCCGCATGGCCGTTGAGGGATTTCGTCAGGCTGTGCACGACCACGTCTGCGCCATGCTCGAACGGACGCTGCATGACCGGACCCATGAACGTATTGTCAACCACGAGGTCCGCGTTGTTCGCATGCGCGATTTCCGCGATGGCGGCGAGGTCGCTGATCATGAGTGTCGGATTTGCGGGCGTCTCTACAAAAATCATGCGGGTGTTGGACTTCACCGCCGCGCGCACAGTCTCCGTATTGGACGTGTCGACCATGCTGTTTTCGATGCCGAAATTCGACATTACCGTACGCAGCAGGGTGCTGGTCGGACCGTACACGGATTCGCTGCAGATGACGTGGTCACCCGCCTTCAGAACGGAAGCGAACACTGTGTGAATCGCCGCCATGCCGCTGGCGCAGCCGAGCGCGTGCGCCCCGCCCTCAAGCACGGCTACCGCGTTCTCCATCGCTTCCACGGTCGGATTGCGCATGCGCGTGTAAATGTACCCGTCTCCCTGACCGGAAAACAGATCCGCTCCGTGCTGCACGTTTTCGAACTTGAACGTGGATGTCTGATAGATCGGCGGAACGACAGCACCGAATTCATACTCGTCGATACCGGCATGGACAGCCTTGGTTAACAGACCCATTTCACGAATGTTTTTCACGATAAACCTCCAGTTTTTCTCTCCCGAATGGGAGTACATCATGATACCGTATGTTGGAATCCTGTCCTGCATTATGAAACAGGACAGGAGGAAATCTCAGTCAAAGAAAATCCAGTCGACGCCGAGACGCAGGCCGCGACCAGGCATGGGATAAAACGTCGTGCTGATATAATCAACGTCCAGCAGATTGTGCAGCACCAGGTGCAGTGTCGCCCTCTGTTTGATGGTTGCGAAGAGGAATAGATCCACGCGCATTTTTTCGGTGTAGGAGCGCGCACCGTTTGCGGGTTGTTCCGCGAGGGTAAACAAGCCGGTCTGCGGATGCAGGGCCAGAGGCTCAAACCACGAGGTGTAATGGAAACGCCCGCCGACCTTGAGATCCAACGTGCCCGCGATCAGCGATCCGCGATAGTATAGCGAGGCGTTGTACTGCAGCTCGGGCGGCTGGTACAGAGACAGCGCTTCACCGTCGGCACGGATCGTCAGGGAAGTCACCTGCTGGTCGAGATGCAGCGGATGCACGGTGAGGCGCACATCGGCACTGCCACCGAATACGTCTCGCGTCGCTCCGTCCGGCAGCTCCGCGATATGCAGAACGAATCGCCCGACAGTCGTATCCTGGTAGGTTGCTGTCTGCAGGAGCAGGTAACGATCCTCGCGCCGCAGGAATCCGCGTAGGTCAGCGCGGAGCGGTCCTGCCGCCAGCCGCACGCCCCCTTCAATGATGCTGTATTTATCGAGCGCCGGAGACCGGTCTCCGCGTGCGTCGATGAAAGGACTCGCATACACAGTCTCACGCAGCGTTCGAATACGTGGTGAGAATGAGAATCCACCCCAGAGCGACAGAGGACCAAGGGGAAGTTCCGCTCCCGCGCCGATACTGATGCTGCTCTGATCGTTGTGAAAGTCCAACCCGGCGAAACCCGAGAGTGTAACCGGTCCGATCAGCAGGTCAAGGCGGCCGCGCGCCTCCGCGTCGAGTCCGTTGTGCTCGGTATTGTCCCCGCCGGTGAGAATGCTTGCGCGCCCCACGCTGCCACGAAGTGTGAGCTGCGCCCACGACAGGCTGCTGCTGTGGTCGATATATGCCTGGTAGAGTGTCCAGTGATCACTGATGTTCAGGGATGGAATGGCAATGGAGTCCGTATAGAACGTCTGCAGGTCGTCACGGAAGCGGCGGACGTCCGAGAGCAGGCGCAGACCAAGTTTCGTTGCCTGTGACGAATCATCGGTCCACTGAATGCGGAGTCCGAGGTCGGCGCTATACCGCTGGCGATGTGTCTCCATGCTGGGATTCACATTGAAGGCGGTGATCGGATCGAATGCCCGAGCGCTGAAGTCCGTATCTTCGCCGGGGTATGTATAGGGTGTGCCGATACTCGGAGTGAAGGTACCGAGAATACCGCCGTTGAGATACGTGATATGATCGT
This sequence comes from uncultured Ignavibacteria bacterium, assembly GCA_913061095.1. Classification (GTDB taxonomy): domain Bacteria; phylum Bacteroidota; class Ignavibacteria; order SZUA-365; family SZUA-365; genus BM516. The sequence goes on along the minus strand of CAJXVM010000001.1, from coordinate 99,183 downwards.
TGAAGCGCAGCGCGGCGTATCCCGTGACAGAGGATCCCCATGTTCTTCTGTAGCGCAGGCGCAGGTTCCAGCTTTCGTGCAGTACGTTGCTGAAACGCGCTGCGAGCGTGCTGCTGTTGCCGATGGTCGTGCGCGTGCCGGAGATGAAAATATTGTCATTCTCGGACGGATTCAGCGTGAACATCGCGTCCGTGTACAGATACTCGTAAGGTGCCTCGGCATGGCGCAGGCGCGTCACCGGACGCGGTGCGTCCCACTGTTTCTCACGAATTTCAGCGGCGAACACGTCTCCCGGCATGCCGTACCAGAACGCCTGGTACTGGGGATGGACGATGAACTCCGCGGCATCCTCGGTGGAGAGGAGGTACGGATCAGTCATCCCGGTGAGCATGTCGTCGAACAGCTGACCGTTGATGCGCACACTCTGGTTTAACGGATCGGCCCCGTACAATCCGATGCCGAGCGGCTGTCCGAAGCTGCCGAGATCATGCAGCCGTACACCCGGATGGTCGGCGAACACATTGCCCGCATGATGATATTCCATCAATGCGATGGAATCCTTTTGCAGACTCCACGATCCCGGATGAGCCAGCTGCGGAAGGTTGTCCCTTGCGGCAGTCGTCCGCGGAGAATCCGAGTGCACAGGAATGGAAACGTTGCGAAGGGAATCCACGGTACGAAGGGAATCCGTCCGTACCGGAGTCACGACGTCGCGAAGGGAATCCGCATGTTCCGGAATGCCCGTGTTGCGGAGACTATCTTCGACCTGTGCATGCATCGGGCCGGTGAGAAGCAGAAAGGATATGACGATGACGTATCTCATCGCAGTCCTCGCTGTCGGCGAATCGCGCGGCTGCGCAGCCGATTGATGGTTTTCAGGATGGAGGGACGGTACCATTCGGCATCGACATACGGAACGAGATCTCCGCCGAAGCTCCGCTTGAAATCCGCGACACCGGGTGCGTTCGCTCCCATGAAATCAAAGTACAGACACCCGTGCTTGTGATAGCGCGTGAGAATCGTGTCAACGAGCCAGTGCGACGCGGAGGGAGCCACGGCCGGATCGGCGCCGGCGAGCCAGTCATAAAGCATGTCTCCGTCGCGCGTGACGGCGCGCACGGCGGCGCAGCGTCCGTCGAGACGGCGCCCCGCAAACATGTCGACCATGCCGCTCCGTTTCAGTTCGTCGATCCAGCGCCGCACACGTTCCTTCGGTATCGGGGGCGCGATGCCATGACGCTGATAACTGAGATCGTAGCAGTCCGCCATGAGTGATGAAGATGGATCCTCGTCAAGATGCAGGTCGCTTTCACCGGCACGACGGAGCTTGCGGCGGAGGGACTGGCTGTATCCGCTCCACAGCGCTTCCGCATCGGCGATGGTGATGCGACGCGTCCGCATCTGATGCAGTGTCCATCCCCGCCCGCGCAGCTGCTCGGCAAGCGGTTCCTCCGGCGGCAGTCCGAGTGACGCGTAATGACATCGTTGCTCGATATGCGCGAACAGTTCATGAAGCGCGTCCGAGGGAACGGCGATGCGGTGCTCGTCGGCAAGCCAGCCGGCGTAAAGCGTGATCGGAAGCGGGGGAGACACGCGCAGCGGACCGCGCTGGGACGTGAGCAGCGGGATGCCCGCCACAGGCATATCGTCGAAGAGCAGAATGGTCGCCGTGGCGGGACGCTCAAATACCTCTCCAAGCAGGCAGAGCCACGCGGAGGAGGAAAAGACGGTGGCGCGGGCCGAGGAGGCATGAAGCCGATCCCAGAGCCGGGTGTCTTCCGTCAGCGATACTGTTTTCACGGACCATTGCTGCATGGGGCGCCCGTCGTCAGAGCGTAAGTTCCACGGTATCTTCCGCGATCGTAAAGGAAATGAGAAACAGGTATTTCACTGCGATCGCCATCTGTGTTCCCACCTTTTCCGCCTCTGCGCTTTCGTCGCTGACTCCCTGGTTCATCTGCGATACATCGTCCCGGCGCTCCGGATTCAGAGAAAGCGCCCAGATCTGGGAGATTTCAAACGTGCGGAACATCCCGTTGATGAAATGATCCTCCCTGCGCTTCGCGACCTGCTTGCCGTGTGTGTACTGACGCTCGATCTGCGTGAAGGCCTTGTCGAAGCGGTTCTCAGAATCAATATCGTCCATGATCATGAGCGTCAGCGTATAACAGGCGTCGGCAATTGCCGCAGCCGCCTCCACAACTGGAATATCCGGCTTGAACGTCGCGGCCGTTTCATCGTTGATTTCCTGAATGACGGCCTGCTGTTCTTCGTTGCCGTAGAACTTCATTTTCGCAAGCAGCGCATACATAGAGTAGACGCCCGTCATGCCGTTCATGATGCGGCCGGCATCGTCGTCATTCTCCATATTGGTGGCATTGAACTGCGTGATCTCCCTATGGATATCAGAGCGGAACCGTCCGTCACGGTCGAGTGCGGTCGCCGTCACGGTGAGCGTGTTGAACAGCGCATACAGCTCGGTGGTCATGCGCTCCAGCGGTTCATCCCGCGGTGCCGTTTTCCTCCAGCGAATGATATCCGCCAGTTTTTCCTGCAGCGAATCCTTGAGAGTGGGATTCGGGCGATAGCCGAGTTCGGGCCGCTGCAGAAATGCGATGGATGAGCGGCCGGCGGCGCCGCCGCCGGGAGGAAGATCGGCAGCGGAATCGCTATCCACTGCGGAGTCGGTGTCCGCTGCAGGACCGCCCGCATCCGGCTGCGTGTGGTCCGCCTGCCGAATGGCACCGGCTTCAGCGCTGCTGCGGTCGCCTGCATCGCCGTCGCGTTCGCCTCCGCATGCGGTCATCATCATGACGAGAAGCAGAATGGAAAAGAAAGAAATCTGACGCATCAGGGAATCTGTTCGTTGGTGAAGAGAATCGAGTTCCGGACAGCGCGGAACGTCTCGGCGAAGCGCTTCATGTCTTGGTCTCCCTCGGCTACACCGGTGAGAAACAGAAGACGCCGTCCGCTGACCGGGTCGCGCAGAATGGTCTGTCGCGCGCGCATGGGGATGGTATCCTCGAATGACACCTCTTCTGACTGCAGCACTTCGAGTGGCGTTCGTGCCGTACTGTCGGCAGCGGTGATGCTGTCGGTGGCCGCCGGGGGGAGCGGCGCGATTCGAATCAGTGCGGACGCAGAGAGGGTGGACGGATCGATGTAGCGAAGCTCAATACCCTGCAGCGGCGCATGCTCCGGAAACGTGAGCCGCGATCCGGTGCTGAGATCCCATGTACGGGGATAGAAGACGGTGACGCCCAGTGAATCCGCGGTGAATTCCGTCATGCCTTCGATGCGCATCCGCGACAGGAAGTTCTTTTCCTTCTGCCACCAGGAGGATTCGAAATTCCCCGATTCAGCGAACGGTACGCGCCACGCCCCGCGCTCGCGTTCGAGAATGAAGGAACTGACGCTTTCGAAGGTGCTCTGGCGCACATGTACAATGAATGTCGCGGTGATCAGCGCCCGCGAGGTATCGCGTACATCAATGTCGAGGATGTCGAAGCGCGAGAACTCATATGTGAATGGAGCGATGTTTTTCTGCTCACGGGTTTCGACCCAGCCTGCGAAATCTTCGGCATTCCTGATCCCGCGCGCGGCGAGACGGCGCCGGCTTTCTGCCGTCAGGAGGGGATAGGCGTTTTTCGCATCCCGTGGACGGTGAAACAGCTGCACCCAGGTGCGGAATACATCTCGCGCCTCGCGGTAGCGCTGGATTTCTTCCGGAACGGTGTTCGGTTCGCCGGTTTCCTCCCTGGGAATGACTTTTTCACGTTCTCCGCAGGCGGTGAGCAGCATCAGCAGCAGCAATGCCGCAGGTAGCGTCCGGCGCCAGCCTTCCAGGGAGATCAACGCGATGGGATGCCTCGTTTTCATATCATACCAAGATACGCATTTACCCGGAGCAGAGAAACCCGCAGGATGCCCCCACGGGTTGCTCCAACACGCTAAAACACACGTTTACAGGGTGTTTCCGCTCTGCAATGCCGCACGGCAAATCTTGACTTTCGTTCGGTCCCGTCCTAACTTGGAGTTTCTGTTGAATGTTTCTTTCACCTTACAGTAAAAGCATAACAGTTTTATGGGTTCAACAACTGACTTTCGAAACGGATTGATCATCCGCTTCAACGGCGAGCTCCATCAGATTGTCGAGTGGCGGCATCACAAGCCGGGCAAAGGGGGCGCCATGGTACAGACGAAGCTGAAAAACATGCGCACCGGTTCGAGTTTCGATCAGCGCTTTCGTCCCGGCGAAAATGTCGACGTGGTTCGCGTGGAGCGTCGGAAGTTCCAGTATCTGTACCCGGAAGGTGACTATCTCTGCTTCATGGATCAGGAGACCTACGATCAGATCCATGTCGAAAAGGAGAATTTCGGAGATGCGGTGCAGTTTCTCAAGGAGGGCGAAGTCTGTGAGATCCTGATGGACGGAGAAACGCCCATCTCCGGCGAGCTGCCGATCAATGTCGAACTCGAAGTCACGGAAACCGAACCCGGCGTGCGTGGCGACACCGCCCAGGGCGGCAGCAAACGCGCTGTCGTGGAAACCGGCGCCACCGTCAACGTCCCGCTGTTCATCGAAGAAGGCGAAGTCCTCAGAATCGATACGCGTACGGGAGAATACCTCGAGCGGGTGAAATAACCCGGGAGCACTATCAACATCCGGAGCCGCAATGGATATCCAGGTCATACGAAAACTCGTCAAAATCGTTACCGACAGCCAGATCGCCGAGCTGGAGATCGAAGAGGAGAGCATGCGCATCCGTATCACACGGACCTTCGAGCAGGATGTGCAGGCCGTCCTCGCTCCCGCCGTCGCGCATGGAACATCCGCACCCGCACCCGCGGCGGCACCCGTTCCCGCAGCGGAGGCACAGCAGGCAGCGGCACCGAAACCCGAGGATACAGAGCAGACGTCGACAGCGACCGGCCACGAAGTGCGCAGTCCCATCGTCGGGACGTTCTACCGCGCATCTTCACCCGACGCCAATCCATTCGTTCAGGTAGGCGATACGGTTTCGGCGGGGCAGACGCTCTGCATCATCGAAGCCATGAAAATCATGAACGAGATCGAGGCGGATACATCGGGGAAAGTCACGCAGATCCTTGTCGAGAATGCGATGCCCGTCGAATACAATCAGCCGCTGTTTGTCATTGAACCCGCGTAACCCGGCAACTCCCCGCCGATCGCATATCGAGGTGCACCTGTGTTTTCCAAGATTCTGATTGCAAACAGGGGCGAGATCGCCCTCCGCATCATCCGGACCTGCCGCGTCATGGGCATCCCGACCGTGGCCGTGTATTCCTCCGCCGATGAGGACTCTCTGCATGTGCGCTTCGCCGATGAGGCGGTGTGCATCGGTCCGCCGACGGGACGTGAAAGTTATCTGAATATCCCGCGCATCATCGCCGCGGCGGAAATCACGGGTGCGGATGCCATTCATCCCGGCTATGGCTTTCTTGCGGAGAACGCGGGCTTTTCGGAAATCTGTCTGGAGTCCGGTATCAAGTTCATTGGTCCTTCCCCCGACATGATCACGCGCATGGGCGATAAGTCTCTCGCCAAGGAGACTGTCCGCGCGGCCGAAGTTCCCACTGTCCCCGGCAGCGACGGGGTGGTGCGCAGCCTCGATCATGCGCATGAACTCATGCAGGATATGACCTTCCCGATCATAATCAAGGCCTCGGCCGGTGGAGGGGGAAAGGGCATGCGCATCGTGCGCGAGCCCGATGATTTTGAGCGCCAGTTTCGCATGGCCCGCACAGAGGCGGAATCCGCCTTCAGCAACGGCGACCTGTACATCGAGAAATACATTGACAAGCCGCGGCATGTCGAGATTCAGGTGCTCGGCGACCAGCATGGGAATGTCGTGCATCTCGGTGAACGCGACTGCTCGGTGCAGCGCCGCCACCAGAAACTCATCGAGGAATCCCCGTCACCGGCGGTGGACCACGAGCTGCGCGAGCGCATGGGTGCCGCGGCGGTGAACGCCGCAAAGAGCATCAACTACGAGGGTGCCGGGACGATTGAATTCCTCCTCGACGCCGACCGCAACTTCTATTTCATGGAAATGAACACGCGCATCCAGGTGGAGCATCCGGTGACCGAGGAGGTGACCGGCGTCGATCTCATTCGCGAACAGATCCGCGCCGCGGCGGGAGAAAAAATCCCGGACGGCGGCTTCCCGCTGCCGGAGGGGCACGCCATCGAGTGCCGCATCAACGCCGAGGATCCGGAGCATGACTTCCGTCCGTCTCCGGGACGCATCGCGACCTGGCATCAGCCGAGTGGCTTCGGCGTGCGCGTCGACAGCCATGCCTACCAGGGATACATGATCCCGCCGTACTATGACTCGATGATCGGCAAGCTGATTGTCCGTGGCCAGACCCGCGAGGAAGCGCTCGACCGCATGCAGCAGGCACTCGACGAGTTTGTCATCGAGGGCGTTCATACGACCATTCCGTTCCATCGAAAAGTCATGAAGCATCCGAAATTCCGGGAGGGCGACTTCGACACGCACTTCCTGGAATCATTCGAATAACATCGCGATACTCATTTCACAGCAGTCTCAGGAGCGCTCTATGAATTTTCCCGAGAATCTCAAGTACACAGAATCCCATGAGTGGGTCAAAGTCGACGGCGACGTAGTCACCATCGGCATCACCGATTATGCGCAGGAAGAACTTGGCGACGTGGTATTCGTCGATATCCCCGAGGCACGTGCCGTGGACGCCGAAGAGGCCTTCGGTTCCATCGAAGCGGTCAAGACCGTCTCCGATCTCATTGCCCCGGTCGCCGGCACCATCACGGAGATCAATCCGGCACTCGAGGGCAGCCCCGAAATCGTCAACTCCGATCCCTACGGTGAGGGCTGGATGGTCAAGATGACCATCGAAAACGCCGACGCTCTCAGCGATCTGCTCGACGCCGAGAAGTACAAGTCCCTCATCGGGAAATAATCAATCCCCCCGTGCTTTGCTGACCGGACAGTTCCCGCGACTGTCCGGTCCTGTTTTTCACCGCCACAGCCGCCGGAGCACCCATGTATCATTCCGAATGGATATGCATCGTCGATTTCGGTTCGCAGTACACGCAGCTGATCGCCCGCCGCGTCCGCGAACTCGGCGTGTACTGTGAAATACACCCCTTCCACCTTGCGCTCGATGCGATCCGCAGCCATGCGCCGAAAGGGATCATTCTTTCCGGCGGACCCAGCAGCGTCTACGAGGAAGGTGCCCCGCGCATCACCGAAGAGGTATTCGAACTCGGCATACCCGTGCTCGGCATATGCTACGGCCTGCAGCTGATCGCCGTGCATCACGACGGCGCGGTGGATCCTGCCGCGCGGCGCGAGTACGGCAAGGCGCAGCTGCGGATTGACGACCAGACGGATCTGTTTCGCGGCGTTGCGGCAAACTCCATCGTCTGGATGAGCCACGGCGATTCGCTCTCGCGCATTCCCTCTGCGTTCGAGGTCATCGCGCATACCGAGAACGCGCCCATCTGCGCCATCCGCAATGCGGAGAAAAAACAGTACGGCGTGCAGTTTCATCCCGAGGTCGTGCACACGGACGAAGGGAAGACCATTCTCTCAAATTTCGTTTACGACATCTGCGGTGCCGAGGGAGGATGGAATCCGCGCTCGTTCATCGAACAGGCCATCGAGGATATCCGTACCGAGGTCGGCGACGGGCATGTGATCTGCGCCCTGAGCGGGGGAGTCGATTCCGCGGTGGCGGCGGTGCTCTTGCACGAAGCGATTGGCGAACAGCTCTACTGCATCCATATCGACAACGGTGTGATGCGCAAGGCCGAAAGCGCCAGCGTGGTCAAGACTTTCCAGGATGAATTCCATATACCGCTGAAATTCGTCGATGCGTCGGACCTGTTTCTGCAGCGTCTGGCCGGCGTCACCGATCCGGAGCAGAAGCGCAAGATCATCGGGGTGACCTTCATCGAGGTGTTCGAAAAGGAGGCCGCCGAATTCCGTGACGCCGCGTTCCTCGCGCAGGGGACGCTGTATCCGGACGTGATCGAATCGGTGCATTTCAAAGGTCCTTCCGCCACCATCAAGTCGCATCACAACGTCGGCGGACTGCCCGAGCGCATGAATCTCAAACTGATCGAGCCGTTCCGCGAACTCTTCAAAGACGAAGTGCGCCGCGTCGGACGTGAACTCGGCATCCCCGCCCATCTGATCGACCGGCATCCGTTCCCGGGTCCCGGACTTGCGATCCGCGTACTTGGCGCGGTGGACCAGGCGCAACTCGACCTGCTGCGCGAGGTCGATGACATTTATCTCGAGGAAATCCGACGCGCGGGTGAGTACGACAATATCTGGCAGGCTTTCGCCGTGTTGCTGCCCGTCAAGTCGGTGGGCGTCATGGGCGATGCCCGCACCTATGAATTCACCGTTGCCCTTCGTGCCGTGACCAGTCTTGACGGCATGACCGCCGACTGGGCACGCATCCCGTACGACGTGCTCGAGCGCATCTCGAACCGCGTGATCAATGAGGTCCGCGGTGTCAACCGTGTCGTCTACGACATCAGCTCCAAGCCACCCTCCACCATCGAGTGGGAATAAGCGTGAATCAGCACCGTGTCAGTCAGCTGTTGGACGAAGCCCGGTACTATGAAGAGCACCGCATGTGGCTGCATGCCGTGCAGGTGTTTGATCGACTGATCCGGGAGTTTCCCGAGGATCTGGATCACCGCATCCGCCTGGGGAACGTGTACCTGGAGATGGGCAACCTTCCGGCGGCAGAACGCGTGCTGCTGCAGGCCCTGCGCTCCGATGCGAAGAATCCCGACGTGCTCTACGCACTCGGCATCGCCTGCTACCAGAGCGAGGATTTCGAGCGTGCACTGTTCTACATGCAGCAGCTGGCGGGCAGGCGCATGCCGAAAGTACATTACTCGCTCGGTCTGATCTACTGGCGCCGCGGTGAACTGGAGAACACCGAGCGGCACCTGAAACTGGCGCTCGAGTATCAGCCGGAACACGTGGACGCCGCACTCGCGCTGAGCCAGACGCTGCTGCGGCAGAACAAGGCGACCGAAGCGGTGCCTGTCATGCGTGATGCCGCCGCGCTGATGCCCGGTGATCCATCCGTCCGTTACACGCTCGGTGTCGTGCTTGTCGCCTCCGAGCACTGGGAGGGGGCAGTACTGACCTTTCAGACCGCCCTGCAGCTCGATCCCGACAACGATGACGCGCGGCTCGCCTGCTCCGGTGCGCTGATGAAACTCCGCCGCTACGATGAAGCCGAGCAGCTGCTGCAGGCCATGCTGCTCCGCGACGCACGTTCCACGCGTGCCCTTCTGGCACTCGGACGACTTGCACTGCTGAAAAACAACCGCGCGAAAGCCGAAGCATATTTCAGGCATGTCCTTGAAATCGAACCCGAAAATGAAGACGCTCTGGAACAGCTGCGCTACTTCGCTCCTCAGAAAAAGCCTTCGTCATAGCACGCTGATCGTGCTGGTACTGCTGACGGGCGCAGGTGCTCTCTCCGCCCAGCAGGAGGTCACCTACGACGAGGAGGCGGAAACGAAGTTTGATTCCGCGCTCAGTCGATTCGCGGATGAGCGCTGGCGAGAGGCGGCGACGCTGTTCCAGGAACTTGCTGTGGAGCGGCCGCCGCATCAGCGATCGACGGCGTCGTACCTGATGGCGGGTCGGTCATGGCTGCGTGCAGGAGCTCCGACGAAATGCCTGCGACTGCTCGAGGAATTCCGCGAGCGCTTCCCGTCAAGCAGCTACATGGCCGAAAGCTGCTATATCTCGGCGGAGGCCTCCCGTGAAGCGGGCGCTCCCGGACGGGCGCTGGAGTATTACCTTCGCGCATGGAAAGACGGTTTTTCGGACAGGGAGCTGCTTCGCGAGCGCATCGCGCGGATTCCGGGAGACGAGCTGACTGCCTTTGACCGGCGTGTTGCGGGAAACCTGCTGGCACAGATCCCCGACAGCGCATCGCTGGATGAACTCCTTTCATGGCGCGCAGGAGACGGCACTGCTGCACACGGAGATGGTGATGCAGCGGGAAAAATGGACGGCGGTTCGGATGTGGCGGGGGACGCGGATGCGGCAGGCGAGCACACCGCGGAGCAGCAGGAAGACGGCGCAACGCGTCCCGTCATCGTTGCGGCGGCATTGCCCCTGCACATGCAGGATCCGGCACGCGCGGATATTGTCGATGACCTTCTTGTGGGCATGCGCGCGGCTCTGCACATGCATCACGACGATGACGGCTATCCCGTCGAACTGCGGCTGTTCGACAGCACGATGCCGGACACCGCGGAGGCGGTCATCGCGCAGCTCGAGCGCAATCCGCGTGCCTCCGTGTTGATCGCGGGCGCATTCAGCGAGGATGCCCGGACGATCTGTGAGATCGCAGGCGAACGTGATCTGCTCGTACTGCTGCCGACTGCGACCGCCGAGGGACTGACCCGCTACGGCACGAATATCTTCCAGCTCAACACGCCCATCTCAGACCGCGCGCGTCTGCTCGCGGATTTCTGCTATCTCGAGCTCGACGCGCAGCAGGTGTTCGTGCTCTCTCCGCGGGATTCCTATCCACGTCGCATGGCAGACGTCTTTGTCAGCCGCTGGGAAGAGTTTGGTCTGCCGGTGCGCACCGTGCAGTATTCACCGGGCGACACCGAGGCGATATCCACCGCCTGCCGGACGCGCCTCGCCGGAGGCGGTGCAAAAAACTGTATCCTCTTTGCACCTGTCGCCTCGAAACGGGATATTGCAGCGGTGCTGAAGGGAGTCGGCAGCGCCGGGGGAGGCACCGTCGTCGGAGGCGGCAACTGGAACCATCCCGACCTGCTGCGCGAGCACGGAGGCGACCTCACCATCTACTTCGAAACCGACGTGCTTCCCGACAGCAGCCGCGCCGATCTGAGCCGGCTCAGGGATTACCTGTCGCGGCACAACGAAGGCACGCTTACGCGCGAAATGCTCTTCGGCTTCGACGCAATGGATCTCACCCTTCGACTGGTCGGCGACGGACCGACGACACGACAGGAAGCACGAAAAAGGATTCGCGATATTTTTGAGGGCATCCGCGCTCCTGTCAACTTCATGCAGACGCGCGTCAACCGCGCCATGAATGTCCTGAAATGTGACAGAGGGAACGTGTCACAGCTCGACAGCTTCTTCGCCAAATAAACGTACACCTACATTCCACAGGGAGGGAATATGCCTGAACAGCGTGAACAGCCGCGCAATGCGACCGGCATTGCGATGAAATACTGGCCAGAGAGTGAGCGGCCGAGAGAGAAACTGCTGCAGCGCGGACCCGACGCGCTCAGCGACGCGGAGCTGCTCGCGATACTCCTCAACAGCGGCAGTGGAAAGCAGACGGCGCTCGATGTGGCCCGGACACTGCTGACGAAGTACGAAGGCCTTCGCGAGATCGCCCGGCGGCACGCCAACGAACTCCGCGAAATCGGCGGCATCGGGAATGCCCGCGCGGCGCATCTGATGGCGGCCTTCGAAATCGGACGGCGCTATGCATCTTCGCCTGATACGCCCTCGGCGCCCATCAGCACGCCCGAGGATGTCGCGCAGCTCTACATCCCGAAGCTGCGCGATCTGCGTCACGAGCGATTCATGGTGCTGCTGCTCGACAATGCGGGACACATCATCCGCGAACGCATCGTCTCGGAGGGCATCGTCAACGCGAGCCTCGTGCATCCCCGCGAAGTCTATCACGCGGCCGTCACAGAACTCGCAACATCCGTCATCCTCCTGCACAACCATCCCAGCGGTGTGCGGGAGGCCAGCCGCGAGGATCACATGATCACGCGGCAGCTCGTCGAGGCGGGACGCATGATGGACATCCCCGTGCACGATCACATCATCATCTGCGGGAATTCCTACGTGAGTTTTGCCGAAAACGGCTGGCTGGAGGGAGGGTGACAGGCGGGCCGGCAATGCCATGGCACAGCGGGACTCCAGCTGATGGGAGAGAAAGACGGATTTCGATGCGGGGGATGTTAATAAGAGCGGCGCTTCCAGAGACTGCGCAGACGGTCGCGCAGTCGCTGCTCGCGTCCCTCGTCGGTCGGTTTGTAGTACTGTTTCTGCCTGAGTTCTTCGGGCAGGTACTCCTGTTCGACGAAATGTCCCGGAAAGTTGTGCGCGTACTTGTATCCCCGCCCGTATCCCTGTGACTTCATCAGTCCCGTTGGAGCGTTGCGCAGATGCAGCGGCACGTCGTAGGGGGGAAGCGACTCCGCATCGTGCATGGCCTCGTTGATGGCAAGATACGCCGCGTTGCTTTTCTGCGCTGCGGCGAGATATGTCGTTGTCTGAGCAAGCACGATGCGCGCCTCGGGCATGCCGATGGCATGTACCGCGTCGAAGCAGGAGGTGGCGAGCAGCAGGGCATTGGGATCAGCGTTGCCGATGTCTTCGGATGCCAGGATGATCAGCCGGCGCGCGACGAACAGCGGATCCTCACCGCCGTTGAGCATGCGCGCGAGCCAGTACACCGCCGCGTCGGGATCGCTGCCGCGTACGGACTTGATAAATGCGGATATGACGTTGTAGTGCTCCTCACCACCCTTGTCGTATTTCGCAAAGGCCCGCTGAAAAGCCTCCTCGAGCACGCTCTGGTCGATCGTGACCTTGCCGTCCTCCTCAGCGAGCAGGCAGCACATCTCGAGTCCGTTGAGCATGCTGCGCGCATCGCCTCCGCTGTAGGCGATCAGCATGTCGCGATCCTCGAAGGTCACGTCGAGCGATGAGAGATATTCATCGTCGCTGAGCGCCCGGTCGAGCAATGTTGAAAGTTCGTCGATGGTGAGGGGATTGAGCACGTAGGTGCGGGCGCGTGATCGCAGCGGGGGTATGATTTCGAAGGAGGGATTCTCCGTGGTTGCTCCGATCAGGATGATGTCACCTTGCTCAACTGCCTGCAGCAGCGCATCTTGCTGGGCCTTGTTAAAGCGATGGATCTCATCGATGAACAGCACGGTCTGCAGCTGACCGAGCTCCATGCGGCGCTTCCGCGCGGTTTCGATCACCTGCCGCACATCCTTCACACCCGAGGAGACGGCGCTCATCTGTTCGAAGCGCGCTTCCATGCGCGAGCAGAGCATGCGGGCGAGAGTGGTCTTGCCCGAACCCGGCGGACCCCAGAGAATCATGCTGAACAGCGTGCCGCGCGAGAGCATCTGCGCGATTGGTTTGCCCTTTCCCACGAGATGGCGCTGTCCGACATAGTCGTCCAGCGACTGCGGACGCATGCGTTCAGCGAGCGGTGTATCGGGGAGCGAAACGGTCATCGGTCAGCGGGGATCGTTTTCCGGTGTGCGCTGACGGTCTTTCTGAAGGGATTTGAGCGAGTCGAGAATACGAACGGAGTCTTTTTTTGCGATGGAGTCGGGGATGGCGCCGAGCTCTTCTCCCTTCATGATCCCACGGACGGCGGGAACATAGGAATTCAGGCGCTGCTTCGCGGCATCGTCGGCGGACTCTCCAGAGGCGTCGGTCTCCATCGAGGGAGAGGGGATCGGCGCTGCCGGCTGAACGTCCTGTGTGCCCTTCCGAGCGGGAGCGTCCGTTCCAGCCGCATCTCTCTGATCGCTGCCGGTAGCAGGACCGACGGATTCCTCATCCCCGGGAATTTCCATTTGCTCATGCAGTATATCCTGCCGCTGCTCGGCGGGAGCGGTCTCGCGGCGCAGGTCACGCTCAACGTCGGTGGCATTGAACATGTACACGGCGAAGACGGCGAGGAAGACGGTCGCGACGGCGCCGTAAGCGTATCCCGGGATGCCGAAGCCCCACGTGGGTTTCCAGGCCAGCGCGCGTTTCCACCATGGCTGGAAGGATTCGATCTCGTCGATGCGCCGGCGGAGATGCTCCGTGAAATCCAGCGGAGCGCTCACCCGGGGCATGGCGCGCAGGTCCCTGAGCAGGGCGGCCGGTTCTTCCGGCGTCGCGTGTTCGTCGTTCCGGGGATGCTGGGAATCAGACATGATGCAGATCGAAGCAATTAGTCATAGATGTCTTTCAAGAGTTCCTGGAGCTGGATTCTGCCCCGGCTGATACGCGATTTCACGGTGCCGATGGGCATGCCGGTGATTTCCGCGATTTCCTCGTAGCTCAGTTCCTGGATGTCGCGAAGCACGACGGCCTCGCGGAATACCTCGGGAATCTCGAGCAGGGCTTCCTGGATGCGCTCGTAGATGATACTGCTGTCGGCACTGCGGTCGGGGAGAGGATCGTCGGTGGAAAGCGGCAGCGTGTATTCCTCATTCTCTTCACGCTGCTGCACCAGTTTCGTCGTGTACTTCCGGTGACCTCTCCGCAGTTCGCTTTTCGCGAGATTCCCGGCGATGGTGTATATCCAGGTCGAGACTTTCGCGATGGTTTTGTACAGGTGCTTTTTCCTGTACACCCGAATGAACGTGTCCTGCAGAACATCGGCGGCATCATCCATATTGCCGGTATAGCGGTAAATGAAGTTCATCAGCGGGTCCTGAAAGCGCTCGACCAGGATGTCGAATGCAAGGCGGACATCACGCTGGAAGAGCAGCATCAGTTCCTCGTCTGAAAGCGCTTCGAGGGAGACACGGTCCAGGTGATTGCCCTCGATACGTTCTTCTACTTTCTGCTCCAGGGAAAGTTCCTGCGTTTGCGGCATGAAAATCCGTGTGTATGCGACAGGGGATTATGCTCTTGTCAGTTCGCTCACCAGCTTCGTCACCGCGACGGCGTTGTCGGAGGACTGGGACTTGATGGACAGGTCAGTTTCCAGAATATATTCAAAACAGTGCTCAAAATACTCCGGATCGGGAAAATTTTCGATGTACCTGCGCAGGGTGTTGGCCTGCCACGCCCAGACAAGGCCGAGTTCACGGGCCTGTTCGTCGCTAACGCCGCCGCGCACGGACATGACGCGCAGGCGCCAGATCAGCGAAAGCTGGCGGGAAAGCATCGCGACGATGGCCGCGGGCTCGGTGTCACCGAGCAGGTTCGCAAGAATTTCATGGGCTTTTGCGCCGTCACGCGCCAGCACCGCATCGCCGAGCGCGAAAAGATTGTACTGTTTCGAAGCCCCGAGATGTGTGAACACATCGTCAGAGTCGATTTCTTCCTTGTCTGGCAGGGCGGAGACGAGCTTCTGGACTTCGGATGACAGCGTGCGGGTGTTGTTCCCGCGAAGCGCCTGCATGACCGTCGCCGCTTCGGGAGTGATGCGCTTGCCTGCGCGGCGGAACTCCTCGGAAATCCATGAAAGCGCGCCGGCGTCTTTCAGCGCCTTGAACTCCACGGCGGCGCCGAGCGGCTCCTTGCCGCGCTCCTGCTGCTGCATCCAGGAGAGTACATTGAAAGAGGCGCCTTTTTTCTTCGCGGCGGATTTTTTCGCGCGCGACGGCTTCATCGCGCCGGCGCAGAGAATCATCACCGTGTCGGGCGAAGGATTCTGTACGTAGGATGCGAGCGCGGGCTTCTTCAGCAGCGGGTCGCTTTCGCGGACAAGCACCACGCGTTTGTCGGACATGAACGGAAAGGCATTGGCGGCGGCGGTGATGTCTTCGGCCGCATGGTCGGTGCCGCGGAACACGTCTTCATTGAACGACGCGTCACCGTCACCCAGCGCAGCGGAGGCGAGCGCCTTCGCGTACCGCTCCACGAGGTAGTCTTCCTCCCCGTACAGAAGATAGACGGGGAGGAAGGTCCTCGAAGAGATATGCTTCGCCAGTTCTTTTGCGTTCATGTCGCCGGGCTGTTGAAATCTTGCGGGGCCGTGGCCGAGCCGCCCGCCTTCGTCCGCTGCGCGGCACTTCGGCGTGGGCGCCTGGCTCGGCCTTACTTGATCGTAACCTTTTTCATGACGACGTCTTCGGTCGGACGGTCGCCGGCGGCGGTGGGCGTGGAGGCAATCTTGTCGACCGTGTCCAAGCCATTGATCACGTGACCGAAGATGGTGTAGTTCGGCGGCAGGGGATAGTCCTTATGCATGATGAAGAACTGGCTGCCGTTGGTGTTTGGTCCGGCATTGGCCATGGCCACGACGCCGCGCTTGTATCCGGTCTTGTAGATATCGGAATTCGGATCGATTTCATCCTCGAAGCGCTTGCCGTAGATGCTCTCGCCGCCGCGGCCCGTTCCGGTCGGATCGCCGCCCTGGATCATGAATCCCTCGATGACGCGATGGAAAATGACGCCGTCGTAGTAGCCGCGCTTCGACAGCTCCACGAAGTTCTCGACGGTTTTCGGTGCGTCTTCGCGGTAGAATTCGATTTCGATGTTTCCGTGATTGGTTTCGATGACGGCGATTTCCTTGTCCACGTCGGCACTCTCCTTGCTTGTGATTGCGGTTTCGGTCTGTGCCGTCACGGTGACGGCGAAAGAAAAGAACAGCAGCATCGCTGCGATGGTGCGGAATGGATTGCGCATGGCGAATCCCTCTGTATTGTTGAACATTTACGGTTGTACGATGTCTGTTGCGAGAAATATCAGTATCAGCGCACCCAGCGCGATCCGGTAGACGATGAACAGCCAGGTGCTGTGAGAACGAAGATAACGCAGCAGGAATTCGATTGAAAGGTAGCCGACGATCCCCGAAACGACCACGGACACCAGCAGGGCCACGCCGAGATCGCCGGCAAGCGCCGTACGCAGCTCCCAGAGTTGATACATCCCGCTGAGCGTGATCGCCGGGATACCCAGCAGAAAGGAAAAGCGCGCTGCGTCTTCCCGGTTGAGATTCAGGAATAGTCCGGCAGTGATCGTCGTTCCGGAGCGCGAGGAGCCGGGAATCAGCGCCAGCGCCTGCGCAACGCCGATGATCAGCGTGTCGGTCAGCGTCATCGAGGAAATGTCGCGCACCCGCTTGCCCGCGCGTTCGGCGAGGGCCAGTATTAGTGCGAGCACGATCAGGCTGCCGGAGATGACGTACAGAGACCGGAAGCCGGTTTCGATGACATCCTTGAACAGCAATCCGAACACGCCGATGGGAATGGTGCCGAACATGATCCACCAGGCCAGGCTGGATTCCCGCGTTTCAAAGGGACGAAAGCGCAGCAGCGATCGCAGGAAGGCGCCGCCCAGCGATGCGATGTCTTTACGGAAATACACGAACACCGCCGCCAGCGTGCCGATCTGCGTCACGGCGGTGAAGGCCGCGCCGGGATCCTCCCAGCCCGCGAGGGCGGGAACGATGCGCAGATGCGCGGTGCTGCTGATCGGAATGAATTCCGTCAGTCCCTGCACGATTCCCAGGACGATGGCTTCAAGCAGACTCATGTGGTGACGATCGCGTGTTCCCGGTTCCTAGACAGCGATGACCTCCCTGCGGTTGAGCGCCTCGAGGATGCGGAAGGTCGTGCGCGTCGTGGCGAAAAGGCTTTCGATGGGAATGACCTCGTGCTGCTTTCTGCGCACGGCATCCATGAAGGCGAGCACCTCGTTGCGGTGTCCCTTGTCGCCGCTGCCTTTTGTACGCGACTGCTTGCCGTCGCGCGCCAGCGTGAGGCTCTGGAAGTTGTCCATCATTGCGGTGGCGTTTCCGGCGGACATCACGATGCGCTCTTTCGGGATGGAGGGATCGCCGTTGGCCACGTAGGTGATGATGCCCATCGACCCGTCGCGCATGCGCAGGGTGATGTTTACATTGTCGAAATTCGTGACGTCCTCGCTGTCGGAAGCGATGCACTCGGCGCTCACGCGCTCGGGCAGCGCATCGGTGAGATACTGAATCGTGTCGATGAAATGACACACCTCGCCGACGATGCGTCCGCCGCCGTCGGACGGATGCTGCGTCCAGTGATCCTTCGGCAGGAAGCCGGCGTTGACGTAATAATGGACGACCGCGGGTTCGCGGATTTCGGCGAAGAAGCTTCGCATGTTTTTCACCAGGGGAGCGAAGCGGCGGTTGAAGCCCACCATGAGCAGCACCTTGCCCTTCAGCTCCGGATGCGAGAGCAACAACTCCTCGATCGGCAGCAGCTCGTCTTCGTTCAGCGCCAGCGGCTTTTCGACGAAGACGTGCTTGCCGCGCCGCAGCGCCTCAAGCGTATAGGGCGCGTGCTCGCCGTGCCGCGTGGCGATGAACACCGTTCCGATGGTATCATCCTCCAGCACGTCCTCGGCGCGCGTGCTCGAGCGGCGGAATTCGAACTTGTTGCGCATGTCTGCCCCGGTCAGCCCGCTGCGGTTGCAGACACAGTCCAGCGTGATGTCCTGCATGTCCTTGAGATGCGGCAGCAGGAAGCCCGACGCGAAGCTGCCCGCCCCGATAAAACCGAGCGTCAGCGAGCTGCGCGTCGGGGAAATCACCGGCGCCTTTTCCTTCTCCTTCGCGCGGGAGAGGCGCTGCAGGTCCTTTTCCTCGAGGTCATCGTAGGAAATCACGATGCCCACGTACGGCTCGGTTTTTTCTCCCTCGATGAGTTCGTAGGCCTTGAGCGCCTCGTCGACGGGGAAGCGGTGCGTGGTGAGGATGTCGGTGTCGATGCGCTCCTGCGCGAGCAGCTGCAGGTAGGCCTGCATGTTGCGGTTTTCCGTCCACCGCACGTAGCCGATGGGATAGTCGAGTCCCTCTTCTTCGTATTCACTGTCGTAGCGGCCCGGACCGTAGGAGCGGGACATCCGCACGTCGATTTCCTTCATGTAAAAGGGACCGCGGGGGATGTTCATCGTGGCGGCGCCGACGACCACCACCCGGCCGCGTTCACGCGTGATGCGTCCCGCAAGCTCGATCGGATCGTTGCTGCTCGTGCCGGCGGTAATGATCACGGCATCCGCGCCGTGTCCCGAGGTCATCGAACGCACAACGGCTTCGACGGGATCGTCGTTGCGGCGCAGGGCGGCGTCGGCGCCGGAGCGGCGGGCGAGTTCAACGGCTTCGGGATCGAGGTCGACGCCGATGACGCGGCAGCCGTTGGCCTTGAGGAACTGCACGGTCAGCTGTCCGAGCAGTCCGAGTCCGATCACCGCCACGGTTTCACCAAGTGTCGGATTGGCCTGGCGCACGCCCTGCAGGGCGATGGATGCCACGGTCGTGTAGGCGGCGGACTCCATCGACACGCCGTCGGGGATTTTCGCGACGAGGTTGCGCGGCAGGGCGATGATGTCGCTGTGCACGGCATAATCTGCGCCGCCGCAGGCCACGCGGTCGCCCACCTCGATATCCTGCACGCCCTCTGCGACGGCGAGCACGACGCCGGCGGAGCTGTATCCCAGCGATGCATAGGAGTCGAGCTTGTTCATCACGCGCTTGTACGTGCGCGTCAGTCCGTTGCGGCGCATCTCCTCGACGAGCTTGCGCACCTCGTCGGGCTGGCTTTTCGCGCGCTGGAGGAGGGAGGATTTGCGGGAATCGATGGAGGTTTTTTCCGTGCCCGCGCTGATGACGGAGAAGTAATTCTTGACAAGAATCATGCCGCGTCCCGCGGCGGGAGGCGGTACCTCGGCCACTTTCATGGCCCCGGATTTCACGTGTTGGGCGATCTGTTTCATCCAGAAAATTTACGGGTTTGCGCCGTGTTTTCCTAGATGAAAGGGATCAGCACTACCGGCGCATCGGCGCTTTTCGGCGTGCGTTGCCAATGATGCGGCGCACCTCCTCGGCGAAGCGGTGTTCGAAAATCACCAGCCGCGCGATCTGCTCCATGCTCAGGATATCCTGGAGGGAGAAGACGTACTCCTGCCGTTGTTCGGTCATTTTCACAGACAGCGCACTGAGGTTTTCGATCGCCGCTTTCAGCGCGGCGTCGTCCGCGTCATCCTCGATCAGATCCTGCAGTTCCTTGAGCAGTTCAGTGCGCTGCCCGCGCAGTTCCTTTTCGGACTCGCGAAATTTCCGTTCGCGCACGGTCAGGCGCACGGCCTGTTCCTCGTCGAGCTTGAGCGCTTCGACCATTTTCAGGCGGCGGAGCTCCTCGAGGCGTTCGCGGGCGCGTCCGTCGGGCGGACCGTCAGGCGGACCGTCGAACTGCGCGAAGGCGGACGCGTCGAGCAGCGCCAGAAACATGATGATGAGTGGGATTCGGAGGTATGTCATGATGACCTCATTCAGTCATGAAATTTTCGGATTCAAGAAGTGATGCGATCAGGGTTACGTCGTCTTCGGAAAGCGATTCGAGCAACTGCGCGTCTGAGAGATAATCCATGCCCGCCGTGACGGCCTCGTCCTCACCGAGCGCGTCAACGATCTGCGCGTCGGCGATCTCGAGCAGTTCATCGTCCGCGACATCCGTGATTTCCTCACTGATGACGGTGAGGGAAGAGGGCGGGAGGGAAGCATCGGTCACGGATCCCGGGAGGTCGGTCGCCGCGTCCCCGGTAAGGGATGTCAGTGTTTCGATTTCCCGCGCATCGAAGAGATCCTCGGCGAGCAGGGGATCGCTGGCGTTGTTTCCCGAGAACGGACGAAGCAGCATCCACACCGCGATAAGCGCGAACACGACCGTGGCGGCGACGAGCGCAAAGCCCGGGTGCACGCCGAATGCGGATTTTTTCTGCGTCCCGCGCGCGTCGATGCCCTCGTTCACGTCCGCGAGGAAGCGTCCCCAGTCGACGTCGGCGGACCCTTCGCGGGCGGCGGGGAGGAGGTCCTGCATCAGCGGACGCAGCCGTGCGGCCTCCGCGCAGCAGGATGCGCAGTCTGTGAGATGCGTGCGCATGCGCTCCGCCTCGCGCTCGCCGAGCTTCCCGTCCAGATAGTCGGGCAGCTGCTGCCGGATATTGTTACAGATGTGCTTTGACATGATGTTCGATTTTCCTGACGGCGTGATGATAGTTCGCCTTCAGGCCTCCTGTGGATGTATGCAGAATAGTCGAAATTTCCTCGTATGGCAATTCCTCGAAATAGCGCAGGACGAAGACCGCGCGCTGTTTTTCCGGCAGGGTTTCGATCGCGTCGGTGATCAGTTCGCGCAGCTGCTCGGATTCGAGCTGCTCGGCCGGACCGGGATCGTGTTCCTCGACCGCATCCCCGTGATCCGCGAGCGGAAGGAAGGAACGCAGTTTCGCGCGGCGCAGGTGATTGAGCGTCATGTTCATCGCGATGCGGTACAGCCAGGTGAAAAAGCGCGCATCGCCGCGGAAGCGGTCGAGTTTCTCGTAGGCCCGTATGAAGACCTCCTGCGCGAGATCCAGCGCGTCGTCATGATCGCCGACCATGCGCCGCACGACCCAGTACACGCGCTCCTGATGCATGCGCACGAGCCGGCTGAACGCGGCGCGGTCGCCGTTGCGGCTGGCCGCGACCAGATCCTCTTCGCTCTGTTCCTGCTTCATGGAAGCAAACCTACGAATTTCCGGCCGCGTATCCGACGCTATGGAGTTGCTGCGGTACATCGTCCTCTCTTTGACAGTACTGCCCGAGCGCGGTTTAATTCATCATCCACATGCCCCAATTTTACCAAAATGGCTGGTTTTTCGGCGGAGCATTCTTCTCCGCACAGTTTTAACATATACTAAAAAATATTTTAACTCACCTTAAAATTCTTGTTTTCATGCTGGAAGCATGCTCAGGAGCCTGAATTCAATCAATTGGGTAGTCACTCCCGCCAGGGAGGCAGTTGGATTGTGAGCCATCGCTCTTCCGTTCATATTGCTCCATCCGCCTGATTTTCCTATAATGAACATTCAACACAGCGGCTAGGGCCGCTCATCAGGGTTTTCGACATCAGCGGATGATCATGGAGCAGAAACGCATTCTCGTCACTTCGGCGCTGCCGTATGCCAACGGCGCGATTCATTTCGGTCACCTTGCGGGAGCGTATCTCCCGGCGGACATGTACGTGCGCTACCAGCGTCTGAGAGGACGCGACGTGCTGTATATCTGCGGCTCGGATGAGCACGGCGTCAGCATTCTCATTTCCTCGAAGAACGAAGGCGTGACGCCGAAGGAGATCATTGACCGCTATCACGAAATGAACAAGTCAGCCTTCGAGCGCGTGGGCATCAGTTTCGACAATTACTCGCGCACGTCGCTGCCGGTGCATCACGAGACGGCGCAGGAGTGGTTTGCCGACTTCCGCGAACGGGATCTGCTCACGCGCAGTTCTGAGAAGCAGCTCTATGATCCCGAGGCGCGGATGTTCCTGCCCGACCGTTTCGTCGTCGGCACCTGTCCCCACTGCGGCTACGAGCGCGCCTACGGCGATCAGTGCGAAAATTGCAGCAAGTATTATGACCAGACCGAGCTGATTCATCCCCGCAGCCTGCTCAGCGATGCCGATCCCATCGTGAAGGAGGCCCAGCACTGGCACTTTCCGCTGGGCGACTTCCAGGAGAAACTCGAGGAGTATGTCGCATCGCATGAGAAGGACTGGAAAGACAATGTCCTGCAGCAGGTGCGCTCCTGGCTCAAGGCGAAGCTCAGCGACCGTCCCATTTCCCGCGATCTGACCTGGGGCGTGCAGGTGCCCGGGGAGGAGGAGGGCAAGGTGCTTTACGTGTGGTTCGAGGCGGTGCTGGGATACATTTCCTCCACGAAGGAATGGGCCGCGCGCGAGGGCACGCCGGATCGCTGGAAGGAGTACTGGTGCAGCGAGGATACGAAGTATGTCGCGTTCATCGGCAAGGACAATATCGTCTTTCACTGCCTGATGTTTCCCGCCATGCTCATGGCGCACGGCGGCTACGTGCTGCCCGACAACGTGCCCGCCAACGAGTTTCTCAATCTCGAGGGAAAGAAGTTCTCGAAAAGCCAGAACTGGTCTATCGAACTCAAGGAATTCCTCGACGAGTATCCCGCCGATCCGCTGCGCTACACGCTCGCGATGAACATGCCCGAAACGCGCGACAGCGATTTCTACTGGAAGGATTTCCAGGCACGCAACAACAACGAGCTGGCTGACATCCTCGGCAATTTCGTCAACCGCACGGCGCATTTCACCGGCAAGCATTTCGACGGAGCCGTGCCGGAGTCCGGCGTGCTCGACGAAACCGACGAGGCCTTTCTCGCGGAATTCGCGAAAACCGCTGAAATGGTGTCCGCGAACTACGAGCGCTACCGTTTCCGCGACGCGGTGGTCAGCACGATGAACCTGGCGCGCGCGGCGAACAAGTATTTCAACGATCGCGAACCGTGGAAGACGGTCAAAAGCGATCCCGCGGTCTGCGCCACGACGCTCAACTGCAGCCTGCAGGCGATCTACGCACTGAGCGTGTTCATCGAGCCGGTGCTGCCATTCACCGCGGAGAAGCTGCGCCATTTTCTGGCGCTGCCAGACGATGCGCCGCTGCGATGGGATGGTCCGGCCGAATACCGACTGCCCGCCGGACACAAACTCGGCGAGAAGGTGCTGCTCTTCGACAAGATCGACGACAAGACGGTGGAGGCCGAGACGGCGAAACTCGGCGCGATGGCCGCCGGGGACGAGGAGGAGGAACGCACCTATCCTCCGCTCAAGCCGGAGATCACCATCGAGGATTTCATGCGCCTCGACCTGCGCACGGGCACCATCCGCGAAGCGGAGAAGGTCCCGAAATC
Source organism: uncultured Ignavibacteria bacterium (assembly GCA_913061095.1). Taxonomy (GTDB): domain Bacteria; phylum Bacteroidota; class Ignavibacteria; order SZUA-365; family SZUA-365; genus BM516. The sequence continues at coordinate 75,708 of CAJXVM010000001.1, read as the reverse complement.
CAACAAGCTGATCCGCATCATCGTCGATATCGGCTCCGAACAGCGGCAGATCGTCGCGGGCATCGCCAAGCAGTACAAGCCCGAGGACCTGGTCGGAAAAACGATCGTCATCGTGGCGAATCTCAAGCCGGCGAAGCTTTTCGGGCTCGAATCGCAGGGCATGCTGCTCGCCGGTTCGACCGAGGATACCGGTCCGGTCATTCTCACGCCGCTGTCGGACCTCCCCGACGGCGCCCAGGTCAAGTAGCGGAAAGGAACGTCGATGCGTATCCGCAGCCTGCTGTTTGCCGCCGTCCTCGGCATCCTGCTCGCGTCCTGCGACCACGGACTCGATCCCGCCCTCGCCGATTCCGATCCGGGTTTCGGGGGGACCGTGCGCGTCGACGGTGCGTGGCCGCCGGAGGACAGTGTGCGCCAGCTGCGCGTGGTGGCATTCCGCAACTATCCTCCTTCTGATATTCTCGCCGAAGTGCTGGGCGGCACAGCGGTGTATTCCGATGAACTTCCGTACGGGGAAACGGAGATCGTCTACACCCAGCAGGATGAATCGCTGAACGGCGCCTTCCAGTATGTCGTCGTGGCGCAGAACTACGGCGACGATCTCTTCGCCGACTGGCAGGTGGTGGGCGTGTATACGCGCAGCGGCAATGTCGAGGAGCCCTCGCCGATCGATCTCGGCGCGGGAAGCTACGTGGGCGACGTGGATATCAGCGTGGATTTCTACGACCTCCCGCCGCAGCCGTTCTAGCCGGTATGGATTTCATCGCCGGGGCTGCAGCCGAAACCCTGGGCCACAGCCGTTCTAACAGAGAACTCACTGCAGGGAGTCGTGCTAAGTTGCACGAGGACAGTGTTTTTCTTAGGTTGATTCAACAATAGCGAATCCTCAATCATCCTTTCTCGGACCCTATGAAAGCTGTCATCATGGCGGGCGGATTCGGGACGCGGCTTCGTCCCCTGACCTGCAACATCCCCAAACCCATGGTGCCGATGGTCAACCGGCCCATGATGCTCCATATCGTCGATCTCCTCAAGCAGCACGGCTTCCACGACATCATCTCGCTGCTGTACTACCATCCCAATATCATCCGGAATTTCTTCGGAGACGGGAGCCAGTTCGGCATCACCATGCAGTACATGCAGGCCGAGGCGGATTTCGGCACGGCCGGCAGCGTGCGCAACGCCTTCGAAAAAATTGGCGACGACCGGGTGCTGATCATCAGCGGCGACGTGCTGACGGATTTCGATCTCACCGACGCCGTTCGCTTCCACGAAGAGCAGAACGCCGATGCCACACTCGTACTCACGCGTGTGGCGAATCCCCTGCAGTTTGGCGTGGTCATCGTCGACGAGGACGGCAACATCACGCGTTTTCTCGAAAAGCCGACCTGGGGCGAGGTGTTCAGCGACACGATCAACACGGGCATTTACATTATCGAGAACGAGATCCTGCAGATGATTCCCTACAAGGAGGATTTCGATTTCTCGAAGAATCTCTTCCCGGCGATGATGCAGGAAGGCAAAAAGCTCTGCGGATACATCGCCGAGGGATACTGGCGGGATGTGGGGAATCTCGGCGAGTATCACGAGGCGTCGATGGACTGCGTGACCGAGGAGGTGAAAGTGCGCTTCGACGGGGAGCGGCAGGACGGCGTGGTCGTGGGGGAGGACAGCGTCGTGCCGCAGGACCGCGACGGATGGGATGGCTTCTCGGTCGTGGGACGCAACTCGCGCATCGCCGATACCGCGAAAATCATCAACTCGGTGATCGGCAACAATGTGACGATTCACGATGGCGTCGAGGTGCTGAATTCCGTTATCTGGGACGGCTGCACGCTCGAGGAGTCCGTGCAGATCTCGAATTCCGTCGTCGGGTATGACAGCATCCTTCACGCTGACGCCACGGTGTCGGACAACGTGTTCATCAGCGACAAATGCAATATCGGGCACGGCGCGTCGCTGCTGTCCAACATCAAACTCTGGCCAGAGAAGGTCGTGCAGGACGGCGCCGTGCTGTCGAAGAGCCTGGTCTGGGAGGACAAGTGGCTGCGCGAGCTATTCGCCGACGCGCGCATCACCGGTTCGGCCAACATCGAGATCAATCCGGAATTCGCCGCCAAGCTCGGCACGGCGGTAGGCGCCGTGATGGGCGAGGGTGCGCAGGTGCTTGCCAGCCGCGATCCCGACAATGCCTCGCGTATGATCAAGCGCACGATCGTGAGCGGTCTGATGTCGGCCGGCGTCAACGTACAGGATATGCAGACGACGTCGATTCCACTGCAGCGGCAGGTGCTGCGCAGCGGCAAATATACCGCGGGCTTCCACGTGCGGAAATCCCCGCTGGATAAGCGGTCGATGGACATCATTTTCTTCGATGCCGACGGGCAGGATCTTCCCACGAAACGAACCAAGGCCATCGAGCGGCAGTTTTTCTCGGAGGATTTCCGGCGGGCGAGCTTCGAAAGCATCGGATCGCTGTATTTCCCGGAGCGCACGACGGAGGCGTACCGCGAGCGTTTCCTTTCCACCCTCGATCATGAACTCGTGGCCTCGAAGGCATTCAGCGTCGTGGTGGATTATTCCTACGGTATCGCGTCCTCGATTTTTCCGTACATCCTCGGGAAACTGGGGGCCGAGGTCGTGTCGCTCAATGCCTATATCGACCGCACGCGGATCACGCGTACACGCGAGGAATTCCTTGCCGCGTGCCATCACATTTCCGGGATCGTGCAGTCGCTCTCGAGCAGGCTCGGCATTTTGCTCGACGCGGGCGCTGAGAAAGTGTTTCTCGCCGATGAGCGCGGAAATTTCATTGATGAGGAGCGTGTGCCCGCCATCATTACGCGGATGTTCCTCGAGAGCCGGCGTGTGCGGGGGAATGACGCGAAGAAAATCGCCTGTCCGGTTTCCGCATCCGCCGAGATGGATATCGTTGCGCAGGATTACGGCGTGGAAATTATCCGGACGCCCAACACGCATGGCGGTATGATGCAGGCCGTGCTCTCGGACCCGGAGATCGACTTCGTGGCCGGCACGCGAGGCGGATTCATTTTCCCTGAGTTCCTCTTTGCTGCGGACGCTATGTACAGCGTCGCGAAGATCATGGAAATGATGGCCGTAACAGGCTGGTCGCTCGGCGAGGCAGATGACGCACTGCCGAAACTCGAGCGCGCGTCGCTCGACGTGCACTGTCCCTGGCAGGCTAAGGGCCGCGTGATGCGTCATGCCATGCATGCCTCCAAGGGATTCGAGCGTACGCTCGTCGACGGCATCAAGATTCATCTCGATGCGCGCACCTGGGTGCTGCTCGTTCCGAGCAAGGAGCATGAAATCTTCACCGTGATCGTCGAGGCGGAAAACGCTGATCATGCCGCCGCGCTCGCTTCCGAGTACGAACAGAAAGTTGTTCAATGGCGCGACAATGCGTAAGTTTGAAAGACTGAATCGAGTGCAAACACGACTGACGCACATATGAAGATTACCAGCATACTGACCGAAGACCTGATCAAGGTCAACATTCCCGGCGAGACGAAGGAAGATGTCATCAACGCCATCATCGATCTTGCCGCATCCTCGCAGAAAATCAAGGATGTCGACAAAGTGCGGCAGGCGATTTTCGAACGGGAGAAAATCATGTCCACCGGCGTCGGCAAGGGCTTCGCCATTCCGCACGGGAAGACCGATGCCGTGACCGACATCGTGGCCGCGTTCGGCGTGACGGAAAACCCGATTGATTACCAGTCGCTCGATCATGAACCCGTCCGTCTGCTCTTCCTTCTCATCGGCAAGGACAGCCTCGTCGGTGCGCATATCAAGCTGCTCAGCCGCATCTCCCGCCTGATGAACAAGGAGGAACTGCGCAGCCGTCTGCTGAAGGCGGAAAGCTCCGCCGAGATCCTGCAGATCCTCAAGGAAGAGGAGATGAATTACCTCGACGTGTAATCAATGCGTCGGACGCTTTTCCATACGATCTTTCAGAAAAGGCATGCCGCGGCGTGCCTTTTTCATGCACGTGAACCGCACGCGAAGGTGACATCATGACGTACAAGTCAGTCAAGGGAACGCGAGACCTCCTGCCCGCCGACACGTCGGCCTGGTTACATGTGGAGCATGTCATCCGGACGGTGATGGAGGAATTCCGCTACGGGGAAATCCGCACGCCGGTGTTCGAGGAAACCGCGGTGTTCGCACGCGGCATCGGCGAGGAAACCGACATCGTCGGCAAGGAGATGTACACGTTCGAGGACAAGGGCGGCAGCAGCCTGACCCTGCGTCCCGAAATGACCGCGCCGGTGATCCGCTCGTTCATTCAGCACAGTATGGGGGAGCAGACGCAACTCAACAAGCTGTATTATATCGGACCGATGTTCCGCCAGGAGCGGCCCCAGGCAGGACGTTTCCGGCAGTTCCATCAGTTCGGCTTCGAGTCTATCGGACAGGACAATCCCGCCTGCGACGCGGAAATCATCGCAATGGCCGCGGAGATTTTCCGCCGCCTCGGCATTCATTTCACACTCAAGATCAACTCGGTCGGCGATCCCGTCTGCCGTCCCCGGTACCGCGAAGCCCTGCAGGAATTCCTGCGTGACGTGCACGACGAACTCTCGCCAGACAGCCAGCGGCGCACCGAAACCAATCCCATGCGCGTGCTAGACTCAAAGAATACGCGCGACCGGGAGCTGACCGCCGATGCGCCCGTCATCATCGACTACCTGACTGACGAGTGCCGGGAACATTTCGAGCGGACGCTCGCGTATCTCGATGAGCTCGGCATTTCGTATGAAGTGGATCCGCGGCTCGTGCGCGGATTGGATTACTACACCAAGACGGCTTTCGAATTCGTGAGCACCGATCTCGGATCGCAGGATGCACTCGGCGGCGGGGGACGCTACGACGGACTCGTCGAGCAGCTCGGCGGCAAGCCGACTCCCGCCGTGGGTTTCGCGGCCGGCATCGAGCGCATGCTCATCGTGATGGAGAAGAACGGATACGACTTTCCCGCATCCGAACCCGCTGTGTATATCGTCGGTATGGACGATGAAAGCCGGCAGTGGGCATTCATGAAAGCCATGGAGTTGCGCCGGGCAGGCATCCCCACGGAAATCGACTATGCTGCGCGCAGCGTCAAGGCGCAGATGCGCGAGGCGAACAAGCTCGGCGCGCGATTCGTCGTGCTGGCCGGTGATAGCGAAATGCAGGATGCCGCCGCACAGGTGAAAGACATGCGCGAGGGCACGCAGGAGTCCGTTGAGTTTGACCGCCTCGCTTCCTACTTTTCCGGGTTGGGTATACACAAGGACAATACGGAGACCCGCTGATGTTTCCCCGAATCGACAAGGGCCCCATCGAATACTCGCTGGAAATCTATCCGGCGTTCAATACCGACGAACAGCGCGACTGCATCCGTTTTCATTTCCGCACGACGGAGGAATTCACGCATTTCCGCTATAACATCGCGATCGAGAACGACGAAGAAAAAGGTCTGCTGCAGTTCGCACTGCGCGGACTCAAGGCCAAGGGCCTGCTTCCCGGAACCGGCGCGGCGGAGACGATGATCGATCTGTTCGATCTCACTGGTTCGTACGATGTGCGCATCTCCAAGCCGGGTGACATTCTCAACAGCTTCCGCATGTCCGTCGGCGAAAAAGGCATGCGCCTGCTCAAGGGCATCGCCGACGAGGACCGCTTTCTGGAGGTGTCGATTCGCAACGAAGAGATGGAGGCGGAATGAGGACAGTTCTGCTGCTGCTTGTTCTGCTGACACAGACCGCGTTTTCGCAATCCGGTGACGCCGCCGCCCGCGCGGCCGCGGATGACATGCAGACGGTCTGGATGCCGGAGGTCACCGAGGATATCCTGGACAACGGCATGCGCGTGATTTTCACGCGCGTAAATGACATCCCCCTCGCGGAAATCAACGTCATAGTAGACGGCGGTATCATGCGTGAGCCGGAGGACAAGCCGGGAGTTGCCTATGTGGTCAATCACATGCTGCTGCGAGGCAGCAAGGATCGCTCGCGCGACATGATCGAGCGGCGGCTGGATCAGCTTGGAAGCATCGTGATGCCGTACGTGCATTACGACTATGCGCAGATCTACGCGAAAACTCTCACCCGGAATTTCCGCAGCACGCTCGAGGTGATTGCCGATGCCGTGCAGCGGCCGACCTTCCCGGCAGAGCAGCTTCTCGCCTTCAAGCAGGAAGCATCCACGCGTCTGGTCCCCTCCACGCGATCAGCCGGGGAACGGGCGACTCTGCAGACGCTGAACGACCTCTGCGGGACGATGACCGCCGTGACGAAATCCATGCTGCCCAGTGATGCCGATGTCTCGGCCCGGGAAACGACAGATCTGCGCGCTTTTCACGAGCAGTGGTACACACCCGCGAGCACGACGCTGATCATCGCGGGAAATCTCGATTTCCAGTTTGTGCGCACGTTGCTGATCGAGCAGTTCGGACGCTGGACCCCGGCGGCGGAGCCCGCTGAAACTGCCGACCCGCTCCCTGCGCGGGCGGAACCCTCCGGTACCATGCAGGTGATCGACGATACGTCCACGACAAAAGGTCTCGCGTACTATCGTTTCGGCACCACCGTGCCCGGACGTGCAGCGCCCGATGCTGCTGCACTGATGGTGATGCACGCGCTGTTCGCGGAAGGCGACTCCTCGCGTCTCCGTCAGGCGATGTGGGGGGAAAATGTGATCAGTCCGACGTTTACTTCATCCCTGGTGTTTTCACGTGAATGCAGTTACATGATGATCTCCGGATCCGCGCCGCCTGTGCTTGCGGACAGCATTGTCTCCGTTACCGAACGGGTCATGACGCAGCTCGCGAGCAATCCGATCAGTGACAGGGAACTGCAGCGCGTGAAGAAATCCCTCCTGGCGGAGAGCCCGCTGCTGTTTTCCTCCAACCGAAACCTGCAGCGACTGCTCAAGGAGGCGGTCGTCTACGGCATCCCGGTGGGAGATGCCATGTGCGCGCGCGATCACATCGCTCGTGTCACTGCGCAGGATGTCAGGCGTGTGGCGGAGAAGGTGCTTCAGCCGGACAACTTCCAAGTGACCGTGATCGGCAAGGGGGATGTGCTTCGTCCCCGCCTTGAGTCGCTGGGCAGGGATGTTCAGGTGATTGAAGTGGAAGAATAAACGGATTCGATGGGAAACGAAAGGGGAGAAAGTGGATCGGGGGTGAGGGTCGTCAAATCAACCTGATCTCAAAATCACCGAGCATTTCGTCAACGCGAACGGTAATTTCCGCGCCTTCGATGTGCAGTGTCCAGCTGTTTTCGTTGAGTGCACTGTGCCCGAGCAACTGCCGCTCTTCTTCGTAGATGAGGCGCATCCAGTGAAAGGCTGTCGGCGAAAGAAGCACCGCGGCGGGAGCGTGGCCGTGAGAGGAGCGGTATTCAAAAATCCTCTCGTGCACCAGCGATATGAGATCGTAATCTTCCATGACTCGTCGAATAACAAAAACCTTCTACCAGTATAACCCCTGAACACCCCGGGATGTTTCATTCCGGAGGGGGAAATCGACATCTCCTTACACGGAAGCCTTTTTCAGGGATTGACGAATACCCGGACGGAATCCCATGCGTCGCCGCGGTTGGAGACGACGACGCGGGTCTTTATCACATGCAACCCCGTGACATTACGGATGTCCCAGTCGTAGGAATAGTACGGCAGGTAATCCGAGTACTGATGCACACCGTCGATATGGAATTCCACATGGGCCTGGCATCCGCATCCTTTTGAAATCTCAGTGAGAATGCGCAGGACGCTGTCGCTAACGATCTGGCTGTCTGCCGGCTGCGTGATGCGGACGGAAATCGCGGTGTCGGGAGATGCACTGTCCTCGCAGGCAGTGACATGGAAGATGAGCAGGGCGGCGAACAGAAGCGGCAGCATATGTAGGAGACGCAGTGCTCGCGGGGTGGAATGTGAGGATATCATGAGGCAGCCTTTCTGCGCATTGATTCGAATGCATTCAGGACACGGTCAACAGGGAGGTCACGCATGCAGATATTCCCGATGTCGCAGCTCGTGAGATTACAGGCGAGACAGTCGAGTCCCTCGAGCCGCACCCACGAAGAACGTTCATTCCAGGGCCCCTGAAGGTGCGGATTCGTCGGACCGAAAATCCCGAGTGTCGGCGTCCCGACGGCCGTGGCGATGTGCATCGGTCCTGCATCGTTGCTGATCATGAAATCACAGAGTTTCAGCAATGCGCCGGATTCGCGGATGGTCGTGGGCGGCGGCAGCGTTGCCCCGTGCTTCATCACGGATTGAATTCGCTCGGCGTCTCCGCGTTCGCCCGGTCCCCACAGCACAATGACGTTTGCCGCGAATTTCTCCACGAGCGCGTCGCCAAGCGCGGCGAATGAATCGAGTCCCCATCGCTTTGTCGACCACGTTCCGCTGGGATTGAGGGCGATGACGGGACCGTCGAGCTTCCTGGCATCTCGAACAACATGCTGCATGGGTTCCATCGCATCGGCGGGCAGAGGAAAGACGAGATGGTCGTGCTCGATGGGAATATCGAGGGCGCGCAGGGTGTCGAGATTGAACTGTGTGTTGTGCACGCGGTCAGCTCTGGTGTTCACCTGCGCGTTGTATGCCCATGCGCGTCCGCGGAAGGGATACCCCACGCGAACAGACGCGCCGGTGGCATAGGTCATCTGGGCGGTGCGGGGATTACAAAACAGGTCGAACACGAGATGGTATTTCCGGCGACGAAGCTGGCGGAGGAGACGCAGGTAGGAATCCGATCCCGGTTGAACGATGATGGCGTCGTCGATGTAAGGGTTATCGTGGATGATGTCCGCGGCGGGTTTTTCTGTCAGGAAATCGATGCGGGCATTGGGGAAGGCGCTGCGGAGATTGGGTGTGACGATGCTGCTAAGCAGCACGTCACCGATGGCCCGTGGTTTGATGACGAGGATGGAGAGATCGGGACGCACGCGAAGTGCCGGGTAGCGGTGCTCCTCTCGGATCAGTCCGGTGCGTCCCATACATCCATCCGTCAGTCGACAGGGTCGAGAACGTTGTTTTTGACCATGTTGCGCATCGAAGGAGGCATATCGCTATTCATGATGGCCATGGTGTCGAGCGCGATGACGAGTTCTTCATTCGTGGGAACAATACCGACGGTGACGCGGGAATCGTCCGTCGTTACGAAGCGTTCCTTTGGACCGCTGGTATTCTTCTCCTTGTCGAAATCGAGACCGAGGTACGAAAGATTACTGCAAACGTGATCGCGTACCAGTTCGCTGTTTTCTCCGATACCGCCCGTAAAGACGATAGCGTCCACACCGTTCATTGCCGCGGTGTAGGCACCGATATATTTTGTCACACGATAACAGAACATCTCGAATGCGATTTTTGCCCGATCGTGATTCTGTTCGGTTTCCTCTTCGATTTCACGCATGTCGCTGCTCACACCTGACACCCCCATAAGACCGCTGTGCTTGTTCAGCAATGTGGTGGCTTCCGCGAGCGAGAGTCCTTCCTTGCCCATGATGTACAGAATCAGCTGCGGATCGAGATCGCCGGAACGCGTTCCCATCAGCAGTCCTTCCAACGGCGTGAAGCCCATCGTCGTGTCGACGGACTGTCCGTGCTTGACGGCCGCCATGCTGCAGCCGTTCCCCAGATGGCAGGTGATGATCTTCAGTTCGTTGATGGGGCGATCCATAAGCTCGGCCATGCGGTTCGAAACATAGAAATGCGATGTGCCGTGGAAGCCGTAGCGGCGGATTTTATACTTCTTGTAAAACACGTACGGGATGCCGTACAGGAACGCCTGCGGGTCCATCGACTGATGGAACGCCGTATCGAAAACGCCGACCTGCGGAATATCCGGGAGATGCTGCTTGCAGGCCATGATACCGCGGATATTATGGGGATTGTGCAGCGGGGCGAGTTCGATATTGTCGCGAAGCGACTGCATGACCTGATCGGTGATGAGCACGGATCCGGCAAAGTCCTCCGCTCCATGCACGACGCGATGACCGACGGCGTGGATTTCCGATTTGTCCTTGATGACACCGTGATTCTTGCTCAGCAGGACGGCGAGGACGTATTCGATGGCCATGCCGTGATCGAGAATTTCACCGGTGAGCTTGATCGTGTCATTGTCGTGACGCGTATTGGTAAGCAGCGCTCCACTCATGCCGATGCGCTCGACAAGGCCCTTGGCGAGACGGTTTTTTGTTTCTGCTTCGATCAGCTGATACTTGATCGAGGAACTGCCGCAATTGACTACGAGGATATTCGTCATGCCTTTGATACCTCCACTTCATTCTCATTGATGCGATTACCTGACTCATCGTAGCGGAAAAATCCCTCTCCGACCTTTTTCCCGTACTTCTGCTCCCGGACTTTCCGGCGCAGCAGGGGACAGGGACGGTACTTGGATTCGCCGAGTTCCTGGAACATGGATTCCATCCATGCAAGGAGTTCCTCGAGCCCCATCGAATCCGCAAGCTCGAGTGGTCCCATCGGCATATTGTAGGCAAGGCGCATGGCAGTATCGATATCTTCGGCGGAGGCTACGCCTTCCATCAGCACGTACATCGCTTCGTTCAGCATCGGGATAATGACGCGGGTGGTGATGAAGCCCGGGTACTCGTACACCTCGACAGGCGTTTTGCCGATGCTCTGGATGAATTCCCGCGTGTGCTGGAAGGTTTCGTCGCTGGTCTGGAAGGCGCGGATGATTTCGCACAGCGGCGTCTTCGGAACCGGGTGGGCGAAATGCAGGCCGATGATGCGTCCCGGATTCTGCACCGGTTTTGCAATTTTTGTGAGACTCAGCGTGGAGGTGTTCGAGGCGATGATGATGTCGTTGTCACAGATCTTGTCGAGTCTGATGAGAAGTTCCTCTTTGAGATCGAACTGCTCGTCAACGACCTCCATGACGAAGTCCGTGCTGGCAATGTCGTTGATGGACGTTGTCACCTTGATGCGACTCAGCAGCGCCTTTTTTTCTCCTTCGGTCATGCCCCAGCGTTGGATCTCCCGATCCATGTTCTCGCTGAGGCCTTCGAGGCAGAGACGCGCGCGTTCGTCATTCTTTTCGATGATGAGGACATTGAGCCCCTGGGCCGAAAGCGTCTGCGCGAGTCCGCGGCCCATGACTCCGCCACCGACGAGTCCGACATATTCAATGCGGGACGCCGCCGGGGACGAGAGCGTCATTTCCTGTTCGAGATCCTTGAGACTGAAAGGTTGATCTGGCATGTGCGTTACTCCGTTTCGTAGCATGCCGGCCGGACGACGGCCGGATAAAAATGATATCGGGTGCGTGAAGTAGTTGTATGATTTCTCGGGTGAATGGATACGGCGTGATCCACGCACTGCGGGGAGGTTTGCATGACGAGAGGCTGGTGGCGATCCCCGTTGTTCATATCAATACAAAAGTACCAAAGGCTCAGAGGATACACAAGCCTCTTTTTTTTCCTTTCGTCCACACGTGGCCCGGTCACGTGTCCGATGAACGCATCATCGACGCGTGCAGCAGGATGCCGACGGCAAACATGCTCGTCAGGAAAAAGGAGCCTCCGTAACTCATGAAGGGGAGTGGGATGCCGATGACAGGAATGATCCCCACCGTCATGCCGACATTGATGAACACATGGAAGGCGAACATCGCGATAATGCCGATCACGGTCAGGCTTGTGAAACGCTGTTCGATTGATCGGGCGAGTACAATGCCGCGGACGATGAGCAGCGCGAAAAGCAGGAGGATAAGTCCGCCGCCAATGAATCCGAACTCCTCGGCGGGAACGCAGAAAATGAAATCCGTCCACTGTTCCGGCACGAAACGCAGCTGTGTCTGGGATCCCTGCAGGTAGCCCTGTCCGTCCAGACCGCCCGCACCGATGGCGACCTTCGACTGGATCACGTTCCACCCGGCGGCGAGCGGCGACGCCGACGGATCGAAGTACACCGCGATGCGGTTTTGCTGGTACTCCGGAAGATGATCGAACAGATATTGCACTCCGAATCCGATGGAGAGATTCAGGGCGAGGAACATCAGCGCGACACCGAGATTCCGCTTCATCACGTAGAAGAGCACCGACACGACGAGGGCTGCGACGAGGAAGTACCAGATGTTCAGAACGGACAGAATGACGACGAGCACGGGAGAGAGCAGGGTCAGCAGCAGCACCATTTCCGCACCGGCCCAGAAAAGCATGGCCAGGAACACCGCCCAGTATACCAGTCCGGTTCCGAAATCGGGTTGCAGAATGATCAGCGCCCATGGAAGGGCAACGATGCCGACGGCTTTTGAAAGGTCGGCGAAGGAGCTCATGCTCGTCGTGCTGTCGCTCAGGAAACGCGCAAGGGCGAAAATTGCGGCGATCTTCGCGAACTCGGACGGCTGGATGCCATAACTGCCGATCCCGAACCATCCGGCATTTCCTGCGATGGTTTTGCCGAAGAGCAGCACCAGTACCAGCAGCAGGATCGCCCCACCGTAAAAGATGTACGCACTGAAATGAAAGAAACGGGGCGGAGCGAGCAGAACCAGGGCGATGACGATCATACCCAGAATCACCCAGAAAATCTGCTTCTGAAACTTGATGAAAATCGCCGCGTTGTGTGTCGCGCTGTAGAGCGAGAGAAGTCCGGCGGCAATAAGCAGCAGTACGGGGATCAGAACGGCAAGATCGATGCGACGGAACAGCTGTGCGAAGAATTGTCCGATCATTGGCTGCCTGCCGTTCTCTCCGCCTCGGTGAACGTCTGGCCGGCAGGAGCTTCTTCAGAAGTGCTGTCAGGGGGCGTCGATCGTGGAAGCGGACCGTAGAGATGCCTGCGGATCATGGCTCCGGCGATCGGCGCTGCCGCTGTTCCGCCGAAACCGCCGTTCTCGACGATGACGGTAATGGCGATGGTGGGGTTTTCGAATGGAGCGAACGCGGTAAACCATGCGTGGTCGGGATTGGGAGGATTTTCGGCTGTCCCTGTTTTCCCGGCGACACGCACGCCGCCGACCCGTGCGGCCCAGCCGGTGCCCGATCCATTCACCACTCGATACATGCCGCGTTTGATAATATCGATGACACGACCGTCGATGGGAAGGTTTTTGCCGCGGGGATCCACTGGCTGCTCATCGCCGGTCACCCGGTCGCGGATCGTGCGGACGGCGTGCGGACGATAGTACATGCCCCCGTTGGCAATCGCGGCGGTGTACGCGGCGATCTGCAGTGGGGTGGTGTTGATCTCACCCTGTCCGATACCGAGGTTGACCAGGTAACCAATGTTCCAGCGCGTGCCGTAACGCCTGTTATAATATTCTTCGGTCGGGAGAATGCCCGGACTCTCGTTGCTGATGTCGATCCCGGTCGGCTGGCCGAAGTGAAACATCTGTCCATACTTTTTGAGGTTGTCAAATCCCAGCTTGAAAATAAGCTTGTAGAAAAAGACGTTGCAGGAATGCTCGATGGCGCTGACGACATTGATCGATCCGTGCGCACCGTGACAGCCGAACTCCTGACCGGCCAGCATGTATGATCCCGGACACTGAATGCGCGTGTCGAGGTTGATGATGTCTTCCTGGAGTGCCGCGGCTGCGACGAGCATTTTGAATGTGGAACCCGGAGGGTATGCTGCCATCGAGCATCGGTTGAACAGCGGGGACGCCGGATCCTCGCGCAGGTTGTTCCACACGTCGACGGGAATGCGGCCGCTGAAATCCTGAAGATTGTAATCCGGTGCACTTACGAAGGCAAGTATTTCACCGTTGCGAGGATCCATGGCGACAATGGCTCCGCGTTTTCCCTCCATCAGGCGCTCCCCGTAATCCTGCAGGTCCATATCCACCGTCAGTACGAGATCCGCGCCCTCGCGCGCATTGATATCGGATTGCCCGTGCTCAAAACTCTCTACAACTTTTCCGAGCGCGTTTACCGTATAATATCCGTAGCCTTTTTCACCGCGAAGCACATCCTCGTAATGTGCCTCGATACCATTGAACCCGACAATGTCTCCTGGTTGATAGTACTCGCCGAGCGACTTCAGCAGGCGCGGTGAAATTTCCTTTGTGTAGCCGAGGAGGTGGGAGAGGCGCGGCTTCATCTTATACACACGGCGGCTCTCGATGACGTAGTTCACACCGGGAAGCAGCGTGCGGTATTCCTCGAGAAGTGAGAGCTGTTCGAAGCGGAGGTCGCGTGCGATTTTGACGGGTTCAAAAGAGTTGAGTCCCGCGCGGCTGACACGGTATCGGACGACGTTGGAGTCGATGGCGAAAAGCCGTACAAGGAGGGGGAGGCTGTTCCAGTCAAATTCGAACGGTGTCACCGTCAGTGTATAGCTGGGATTGTTGTCGACGACAAGCCTGCCTTCACGGTCATAAATCAAACCACGCAGCGGATCCTTGGAAATGCGCCGCACGGAATTTTCCTCGGCTTTGCCACGGAAACGATCGAACTGCAGAAACTGCAGATCATACATGCGGATGAGAAGGACCGCAATCAGGCCAAGGAATATGGTTCCAAGAATGTAAGCGCGTTTTCTGCTTCCGAACGAACTGCGTTCCATCTGTCACTCCACGTACTACACACGCAATCTCGAGCCTGTGCGGGCAAGAATCAAGACAGGAATCGTGCTCACGACAGCCGTGTACACAGAGGTGCCAATGACATGGCGCAGCACTATGGCGGCGATATCGACATCGAGGGTGCGAAAATATGCGAGGGCGTATACGATGCTGTAAATCACCGCGCCGAAGAGCACGATTGTCACCGCTTTGCCACTGCGGATCAGCAGTGCAGACTTTTCCGGATCCCGGAAAAAACTCATTGCGAAGCCGGCGATCGTCAGCGCGAGTGATGAAATACCGACGACTTCACCGGCATACCCATCGATCAGAAGTCCCGCGGGGAATCCGTACAGCATGGCGGGCGTCGGTCCCTCCCGCAGGCTGATCAACGCAATACCGATCAGCGGGATGGAGGGAGCGACCTCCATGACACGAATGAGCGGTACGATGCTGATCTGAAGAATCACCGTCACGAGAATCAGCAGTGCGTACAGCACGTATGTGCGGACATTCAGCTGCATCAATTCTCCACCGACGAGGGATAGACGCGTTTTTCAAGCTGCATGCGACCGGGATCCTCACGGTAGCGCACGACGAATACGCGTTCGAGAGCGGCGAAATTTACCCGGGGCTCGACTTCAATTTCGCTGAACTGGCCACCGTCGCCAGGTCCGATTGAACGGACTACGCCGATCATGACTTCGGGAGGAAAGATATTGCTGTATTCCGACGTGACGACTGTGTCTCCGGGAATGATGTCGGCGGTCCTGGAAACATGCTGCAGCATGAGATGTTCGCCGCCACGCCAGGCAATGAATCCGTCAATGCGCGAACGCTTGACCTTTGCAGTGGCGCGGAAATCGCGGTGCAGCGCCAGCTGGGCAACCGCGTACCCCGGACTCGTCGCAACAATTTTCCCGACGAGCCCCTGTTCGTTGATGACGGGCATATTGACGGCGATGCTGTCATCGCTCCCCGCATCGAGCGTGATCATGTTCTGGCCCAGTGCAAGATTCTTCCCGACGATTTCCGCCGGGACGAGCGGGTAGGATTGGCGTTCACGGAAACCGATTTTTCGACGCAGCTCGAGGTTTTCCTGCCGGAGACGGCGCAGCTGCATGACTTCCTCCATCAGCGACACATTGACATCCCGCAGTGCTTCGGCGTCCTGCGCGGTCGTAAACAATCCGGCTGCCCAGCTCGAGGAAGCCTGGACAGATGCGAGCGTCACGATGGAAAAGGAGCGCAGAACCTGGACGGCAGCGCTGTCACTCTGCGCGATGAGCAGGATGGAAAAACCGGACAGGATCGTCAGGACGATATAGTCGCGGAAGAGCTGTAATAATCCGAGAAGTGTTCGCACGGGACATCACTCGACGATTCCTGGCTCAATACTTCTTGCCTTTCATGATGACCTCTCCATAATGGTGCAGATTTTCCATGATGGCACCGGTGCCACGCACGACTGCGGTCAGCGGATCCTCTGCGACGTGAACAGGGAGGTTGGTTTCCTTGCGAATGCGGGCGTTCAGGCCCTTGAGCAGCGCTCCGCCGCCTGTCAGCATGATGCCGCGATCAAGGATGTCCGCGGCGAGTTCGGGCGGTGTGCGTTCGAGCGTGGTCTTGACGGCCTCGACGATTGCGTTGATCGGCTCTTCGAGCGCTTCGCGAATTTCCACACTCGAGGCCTCGACGGTAGTGGGGAGTCCGCCGACCAGGTCGCGTCCCTTGACGCGCACGACGAGCTCCTGCTTGAGGGCGACCGCGCTGCCGACTTCACATTTGATGATTTCCGCAGTACGCTCGCCAATGAGCAGGTTGTGACTTTTCTTGAAGTGCTGCATGATGGCGCTGTTCAACTCATCACCCGCGATGCGGATCGACTCTTCCTGTACGATACCGTTCAGGGCGATGACGGCGATCTCGGTAGTTCCGCCGCCGATATCGATGATCATATCACCGACCGCCGCGTCAACGGAAAGCCCGATGCCGATGGCGGCGGCCATGGGTTCGGCGACGAGATACACTTCCTTCGCGCCTGCATGCTCGGCGGCATCGCGCACTGCACGTTTTTCCACTTCGGTGATGCCGCTCGGGACGGAAATGACGATGCGCCGGCTGGGAATCCAGCTGTTCATGATTTTCTTGATGAAGGCGCGGAGCATGCCCTCGGCAATCTCGAAGTCAGCGATGACACCGTCTCGCATGGGCCGGACGACCTGCAGATCACGGTGCGTCTTGCCCTGCATCTCCCGGGCGTCATTCCCGATGGCAATGATTTTTTTTGTGTTTTTGTCAAAGGCCACGATGGAAGGCTCGCTGAGCACAACGCCTTTCCCCTTGACCCACATCAGTGTGTTCGCCGTCCCGAGGTCGATGGCGATATCATTTGTGAAGAGACTGAACAGACCCATAAATGCTCGTATTCGTCAGTGCTTGAAATGTCGGGTGCCGGTGAAGACCATCGCGATGTTGTGTTCATCCGCAGCAGCAATCACTTCCTCATCACGTACGGAACCTCCGGGCTGAATGACGGCGGTTGCGCCGGCGCGGACGGCTTCGAGAAGGCCGTCCGCGAAGGGGAAGAAAGCATCTGATGCTACCACCGAACCATCGAGGGAGAGGCCGGCATTTCCGGCTTTCATCACGGCGATGACGCTCGAGTCGACGCGTGACATCTGTCCGGCACCGATGCCGAGTGTCCGATGATCGTCTGTGTAGACGATGGCGTTGGACTTCACGTGCTTGGCAACGCTCCAGGCGAACCGCATCGCGTTCATTTCCGCATCACCCGGTTGGCGTCTGGTGACCACCTTCCACGAGGAGACCTGCTCTTCCGCAGAATCGGCCATCTGACAAAGATAACCATTTCCAATGGATTTCATCTGCATTCTCGCAGGCGTTCCTCCTCCGCGGCGGATGCGTATCAGACGGCGGTTTTTCTTCCGCCGAAGGATGTCCATTGCATCGTCGGCAAAGGACGGTGCCATGATGACTTCGGAAAACATGTCGTTGAGCTTTTCCGCGAGGCGAATGTCAATCTCGCGGTTGAAGGCAATGATACCGCCGAATGCGGACATCGTATCAGTTGCAAGGGCCTGCTCATAGGCCGCAACCAGGTCTTCTCCTGTCGCACATCCGCAGGGGTTGGTGTGCTTGATGATCGCGGCGGCGGGTGCGGAGAACTCTGCAATCAGCGCCGCGGCGGCGTCGATGTCCACAATGTTGTTGTAGGAGAGTTCCTTGCCGTGCAATTTTTCGAAATCGGAGAAGAAGTCACCGTACAGGGCCGCTGATTGGTGGGGATTTTCACCATAACGCAGCTGTCCCCGCATCGATTCGGAGATCAGAAGATGATCCGGGAGCGATGCGGCCGCGTCTGCATCGCCGGCAAGGTACATGGCGATGGCGTGATCGTAATGCGATGTCAGTGCGAACACTTTCGCGGCGAGCCGCTGGCGGGTTTCCAGCGAGGTGGTGCCCGTATCGCGGATTTCCGCCGCCACTGCATCATAATCCGCCGGATCACTGACAACGACAACCGCGTCATGATTTTTCGCGGCAGATCGCAGCATTGCGGGACCGCCGATATCAATCTGCTCGATGCACTCGCTGCGCGAGGCACCCGCGTTGACGGTATTCTCGAACGGGTACAGATTGATGACGATGATATCGATCGGCTGAATGCCCTGCTCCTCGATCTGACGGAGATGACTCTCCTGATCCCGGCGGGCGAGCAGTCCGCCGTGCACGGCGGGATGGAGGGTTTTGACCCTGCCGTCGAGCATTTCCGGGAAACCGGTGATCTCCTGTACCTGTCTGACGGGCAGTCCTGCCTTGCTGAGCACGGACCAGGTTCCGCCGGTGGAAATCAGTTCGACGTTCTGCTCGGCGAGAAATCGAGCGAAATCGATGATGCCTGTTTTGTCGTAGACGCTCAGCAGAGCACGCCTGATGTGCTGCATACTTCCTCGATTATTGAATGATGGCCTTGCCATTTTCGATGTTGACCCGGTTCTCGGCGAAGAGTTGGAGGGCACGGGGAAAGAGACGATGCTCGACTTCAAGCACGCGACTGGCAAGGGTTGAAGCGGTGTCATCCTCAAGGACGGGAACACACTCCTGCATAACGATTGGTCCGCGATCGTATTCTTCATCGACCACATGCACCGTAGCGCCTGAAACTTTGACTCCTGCCGCGAGTACGGCCTCGTGCACGTGACGTCCATACATCCCCGAACCGCCGAATGCGGGCAGGAGGGCAGGGTGGATATTCAGCATGCGATGTTGGAATGCACGTACAACGGCGGGCGGAACGAGTTTGAGATAGCCTGCCAGGGCGATGCTGTCAGCTCCGTGCTCTTCGAGAAGTCCGAGGATGGCTGAGTCCGTGTCATCGGATCGATGGGAAATGACGCCTGTGGGAATACCCTCAGAGGCCGCCCAGTCGAGAGCCGGAGCATCCGGGCGGGAGCCAAGCACCAGACAGATGCGGGCATCCAGCGTGCCCTGCACGATGGCGTCATGGATGGCACGGAGATTTGATCCTTTTCCCGATACAAATACAGCGATATTCAGCATATGTTCCTGTCCTCGCAGAATATTCAAGTTACGGAAAATGGCCATCTCAGTCAACGCGCGAGGGGGAACCGTCGAGGTACGTTCTGCTGTTCTACTGTCGGATTGTACAGTCATGTTTATTCGGAGTATTTATGAAATCCTTCGTCGGTCGTGAAACAGAACTGTTTGATTTCATGCGTGACCAGGGCTATGGACTCTACCACCTGAGTAATGTGTTCCTGCGGGATATTCAGTACGCCGTGCGGGATTATCATCGTGTGCATGAGCGGAAGGATATCGGTACCCGCGCATCCGATCGTATCGCGCGAGAACTCGTTGACGACCTTGAAAAACGTGAGATTTTGCGCAGACAGGCTGAGAAAACCTGGGTGCTTTACGATGAGCGATACCGCTTGCCATCCCAGAAAGAACAGGAAGATAGCGAGGCTGCGACGGAGAAAGAAGAGACGAATGCCTGATTTCCGCATTCGCCTGTTCTGGATGGCATTTGGAGTTTATCTGTTATTTATATTAAGTTTAAATATGAACGTTGGACGATACATCAGGAGTTGAATTATGAGCGAGCAGACTGCAGATACAATCGGTGAAATCACGCTGACTGACAAGGCAGCAGCCGAGATTGCGAAGATCCGCAGTGAAAACAGTATTCCCGATGAGTATTTTCTCCGAATCGGTGTCAAGGGGGGCGGATGTTCCGGTCTGACCTATTCCCTCGGCTTCGACGGAGAGAAGCGTGACAATGACGAAACGCTGGTTCTCAACGGTGTTGACATCATCGTCGACGGAAAGAGCCTCTTCTACCTCGACGGCACTGAACTTGACTATACGGATGGACTGAACGGAAAGGGCTTTGTTTTCAACAACCCGAATGCCGTTCGAACCTGTGGCTGCGGTTCATCATTCGGCGTTTGATCGCAGGCACATATCCGTCGTCATGAACCGGGCGCCATGTTTTTGTAGCATGGCGCTTTTTTTGTCCGATAGCTAAACTTATTGATGAAGATGTGTGTTGTTCTGATGGTACAGGGAGGTAAATCGAACATACATATAACCGTTACTCATCAGAAGGAGCATACATGTCTTACGAGTGGAAATTCAATCCCCGTCCCTATTCCGATGAAGAGGCAAAATCGCTGCTGAAAGATGTCGTCTCCCCGGAGACTTCGGACTGGCATTACAACAAGCATCACAAGGGCTATGTCGCGGCACTGAACACCATCGAATCAGGGCTCGAAAAAGCTGACCGTTCGGCTGCGAATGGCAATTACAGCGAGATCGGCGAACTCAAGCGCCGGCTCACCTGGAATCATTCCGGTGCCCTGCTGCACGATATTTACTGGGACAATATGGGCGGTGACGGCAATATCGATGCCGCACCCGAAATCAAGAAGGCGATCGAGGAGAATTTTGGTTCATTCGACGCCTGGAAAGAGGATTTCAAGGCGGCAGCCTTCTCCGCAAAACTCAGCGGCTGGGGGTTGCTGGTGTGGGATCAGCTGTATTCCGGCCGTCTGCTGAACGTGCTGGTCGACGAACACCAGTACGGCGCGATCTGGGGTGGCATTCCCCTGATTGCCTGTGACGTGTTCGAGCATGCGTACTACCATAAGGATGGTCCTGGACGCGCTGCCTATATCGACAACTTCCTGAATTCCCTGCACTGGGGACGCATCAACGAGCGTTTCAAGAAATTCGCGAAATAATCGTCTTCCAGATCCGGATGAATGTTGAAACGTATCCCGCAGAAACGGGATACGTTTTTTTTGTGCCGGCTCAATGAGAAGTGCTTTCAAGAAGGACGTTTTCAAGCGCCTCCGGATCGGTAAGCAGGGTTCGCGCAGTCCGGATGGCATCATCATCCGCGATGGCGTCCTGAATACCGGCGCGCTCGCCGGAGAGCTGATAGATGAACTCCTGCCGCAGCATGCGATGCAGAAGATCCCAGCTGCGCGTGAACTCTGCCGCGATGGAACGCCGGAACGCGCCGCGAAATTCGTCGATACTGCGCATGGCTTCCGCGGGAAGACCATACTGATGCGCATGCTTCTCGAGCCGATTCAGTTCTGCCGCAAGCGCTGATTCCGAACAGATCGAGGCCGAGTCATAGAATTCACGGAACGATCGCTTCACCGCTTCGGAGATCTCGGGCACGGCAGTGTGACCGTGACGGTTGATCTGCTGTACGACGAAATGAAAAATGGCGTCCTGTTCGTCAATACAACGCAGTGCAGCGGGAAGTGTATCATTGCGCACGTGAATGTCCGGTCGGATGCCGTTGGACTGCAGCAGAGGGCGTGACAGCCGCTGGGAATAAAAAATTTCACTGTCAGACGTGTTCTCGGGTGTAACCGTTGCTCCATTGCGGTATTCAAGCCGCTGGATGCATCGTCCGGAAGGGATGTAGTACCGCGAGGTTGTCAGTTTGAGCGTGGCATTATGGCTGAGCGGCACGAGTGTCTGAACGAGCCCCTTGCCGTATGTGCGATCGCCGATGATCACCGCGCGGTCCAGGTCCTGCAGGGCGCCCGCAACGATTTCCGACGCGCTCGCGCTGCGCCTGTTTACGAGCACGGCGAGAGGGACATCCTCGCTGATCGCCGGTTGACTGCTCCGGTATGAGCGGGCGTATGCGGGTTGCCGCCCTCGCATCGATACAATCGGCGTGCCGGGAGCGACGAACTGGTCGACGAGTCCGACCGCCGCCTCCAGAAGGCCACCGGGATTGTCCCGCAGATCGATGATCACCCCACGCACATCTCCCTCGCGAAAGGCCTGCTGCAGGTACGATCGCACACTGTCGGCACTGCTTTTCGTGAACCGGCTGACGCGCAGGTAGAGGATCTCATCATTGAAGCGCGCTGCAAATGGGAGCGGGTCGAGCAGCACCTTTCTTCGCCGCACGACAAGATCAAGGGAATCGCTGACCCAGGGCCTGCGTACCACCAGATGGACCGTCGTCCCGGGCTCACCGCGCAGCAGGGGACGAAGGTCTGTTACCGCTTCATCGGCCAGGGATACCCCGTCGACACGCAGAATAACATCGCCGATCCTGAGATTGGTGAGCGGTCGCACTTCCTCATAGATATAACTGACAACATGCGTCCCGTTTCTCTGACGTACCTTGATTCCCAGCCCTCCATAGCTGCCGCGTGAAAGCGCATCGACCTCACTGTTCTCGCGTTGCTCGATGAATTCCGCATAGGGATCAAGCGTGCTGAGCATTCCCTTGACTCCGGCGCGCAAAAGCTCATCGGCGGAAACTTCCTCAACGTATTCCGTCAGAATCTGGCGATAGACCGAGCCGATGAGATCGAATCCGCGCAGAATGCTCTGTGTCGTATCACTGACCGCGCCGATAAGCAGCAGGGCGGCCGGAACAAGAAGCAGCAGGCGTCGGCGATATGCGGAACGTGTCTGTTTCATGGTGTTGCGTTCGTTGCGTCGGTGGAGGAAAGACGGTTGCTGACGGCAGTCCAGATCATATCCGCAATGACGTCGACCGCGAGCATGCCGTCGATACGAATGAAGCGGAAGGCATGTTCCTCGGCGAGTCGCAGATAACCGTCACGGATGCGTTCGAAAAAGGCTCGGTCAGCGGCCTCCATTCGGTCAATGGTGCGGTCGGGCTTGCTTCGGCGCTCGAAACTCGCATCGACGGGAATATCGATGAAGAACGTGAGATCGGGAACAAGTCCGTGCGTCGCAATGCGGTGGACGGCTTTGATCGCTTCAATGTCGAGACCGCGACCGAATCCCTGATAGGCCGTGGAGGAATCGTGGAAGCGGTCGGCGATGACATGAACTCCGGATGCGAGCGCAGGAAGAATTTCCTCCTGTACGAGCTGGGAGCGTGATGCGGAAAACAGCAGAAACTCTGTGACGTCGTCCATGGCGTCGTGGGCGCGGTCGAGGAGGATGGAGCGGATTTTTTCCGAGATCTCCGTGCCGCCCGGTTCACGCACCAGCCGCACACGTTCGCCATTCGTGCGCAGACGCGTTTCCAGCAGACGGATCTGCGTGGATTTGCCGGAAAAATCGATGCCTTCAAACGTAATGAACATACTACTCTTTCGGTGTCCGATCAGGATCGAGGGTGAAATGTACGATGAACTTCCTTGAGATACTCACGATCAACATGTGTATAGATCTGTGTTGTGCTGATATCCGCGTGGCCAAGCATTTCCTGAACCGAGCGCAGATCCGCCCCGCCTTCGAGCAGGTGGGTTGCGAAGGAATGACGAAAGGTGTGAGGATGCACATCCATCGCGATTCCGGCTGCCGCGGCATATTTTTTCGTGATGGTCAGTATGCTCATGCGGCTGAGTCCGCCGCCGCGGTGATTGAGAAAAAGCACCGGGGTGGGACGATCGCGGCGCTGCAGCTGCGGACGTACAAGCGTGAGATATTCCAGTGCCCAGTGGGCTGCCTCGGAGCCAAGAGGTACGATGCGTTCCTTGCTGCCTTTCCCGAAGATACGCACGAGTCCCTGCTCGAACAGCAGTTGATCCACCCGGAGTGACGTTAGTTCACTGACGCGCATTCCCGTTGCATAGAGTGTTTCGAGAATGGCCCTGTCGCGGAGTCCGAGCTTTGCCGCGGTGTCGGGCTGTTCCAGTATCAGTGCCACTTCATCCTGCGTCAGAACGAGCGGCAGGTTTCTTGTCAGTGAAGGAGCATCGAGATGTTCGCTCGGATTCGATGCCGCAAGACCTTCGCCGAGAAGAAAGCGGTGGAAGTGCCGAATCGCTGAAATTGCCCGCGCCATCGAGGCCGCGGCCAGGCTCGCCTTCTTCAGGCTGGCGAGAAAGCCCGTGATGTCGTCCAGACTGATTTCCGCGGGGCGCTCAATGCCGCGTTTTTCATGCAGCCATTCCGCGTAGCGCCGGACATCAAGCACGTAGGCATGAATGGAATGGTCGGAAAAGCCGCGCTCTATCGTCAGGTAGGTTTTGAAGCCCGAAAGGGCGGTCTTCATCCCCGGATGCATCAGAAGGAATCCAGCTTCTTGATCCGCTGCAGAAGAGCCTCTGTCGTGGACGGAAGGTTCAGCAGCTTGGATGTGCGTTCGGCGACTTTCTTTGCCGCCGCGGCCTCCTCTTCACTCGGGTACTTGATGCGGCTGTGATGAATGCCCGTGAGGATGTTGAGGAAGCTCTGTTTTACCACGGTCAGTTCGCGGAATGTCAGATCGCAGTTTTCCAATTCACCGTCTGCCAGACGCTTCGCGACGATATTGTCGATGAGGTCGCGGATCTTGTCAATCGTGGGCTCGTCGATTGCACGCGTCGCGGCCTCGATGGTATCCGCCAGCATGACAATGCCGGTCTCCTTTGAGGTCGGCTTCGGTCCCTCGTACTGGTAAAGCTCCGGCGGTACGTCCTTTTCCGAGGATGATTTTTCCTTCTCGTAAAAATACGATACAAGCGTCGTTCCATGATGGGCGGGAATGAAGTCGATGACGCGATCGGGCAGGTCGTACTCTTTCGCAAGTTCAATGCCGCGGAGGACATGGTCAATGATCTTTCTTGCACTTTCGCGCGGTTTCAGCTGGTCATGAACGTTCTGATTGCTGATCTGATTCTCGACAAAATATTCCGGTTCGAGCATCTTTCCGATGTCGTGATAATAGGCACCCACGCGTGCGAGTGTCGCGTTTGCGCCAATGGATGTCGCCGCCGCCTCGGCGAGTGTGCCCATCACGATGCTGTGGTGAAACGTACCCGGTGCGCGCGAAGAAAGATCTCGCAGCAGCGGGTGATTGAAATCCGACAGTTCGAGCAGTGTCAGGTCCGTCGTGATACGAAACACCTTCTCGAAGAAAATAAGCAGTCCGAAAGTGATAACGGGCGAGAGGACGGAATTTGCCAGCGCGTAACCCGCCTCGACGACCATGTCCAGGGGAGGGACGGACCGTTGAAGGCCATAGATCAGGATCGTGAATGCGTAGCCGAGGAAAATAAAGGCCAGTGAGCGGAAAATCTGCGTTCGGTTTTTTATATCGCGGACCGTATAGATGGCGAGAGAACCGGCGACGATGGATGCCAGAATGATGGAGTATTCATTGCCGCGGAGTGCGCCGACAAGGAAAGATATTGCAACCGTCGTGTAAAACGCCACACGCGAATCGAAGATGACAGTCAGAAGCATTGCGGCGGCGGGCACGATAATCAGGTATTGAACAGGGCCGCTCACCGGCAGCGTCAGCGTCAGATAGGCCAGGAAGGCGATCAGTAGAATAATGACGCTGATCAGCAGCAGTCTCGAATTATCACCGATGATACGTTTCCGGAAAAGCGACAGGTATATCACCGGCAGAAACAGAATGGCGATCGTGTGTCCAATGCGTCCGATGTACTGGAGTACCTCGTTCGTGTCTTCGGATTTTTCCGCTTTCACGCGCATATAGGAGTCGAGCTTTGCCTTTATCTCGGGCGTGACCGGCTCATGCCGGCTGATGATGCGCTCGTTTTCCTTGACAATACCCGTCGTGCGCATCACGTTGTTCATCGCGGCCTGAATGGCGAACTGCGTTTGCGCATGGTTGTAGATGATGTCGGGTCGCATCAGGGGAAACGTCAGGGCTTCGAGAAAATCGACAAGAGCGCTGTCGGCACCGAATGCGTTCCCGAACCGTTCCTCCATGACCTCGACAACCTGTCCGCGGTCATAGAATTCCTTCATCGGCTTTCGCAATTCCGTCGTGCTGTCGATTCTGATCGCGAGAACGTCCTGCTGGAAATCGTCCTTCTCACGGTCGAGAAATCCCTTCTGATACACGTGCCGTACAGCCGCAAAGAGAACGTCCCTGATCCGGCCCACGGAGGGACCGCTGCGCTCATTGCTCTGCAATTCCAGCCAGAAACGCCAGTGCCGATTGGAGAGAAGGACAGGGTAGCGTGCACTGCGCGCATTGACGCGGCTGAGGCTGTCGGCGAGTTGCCTGATGGCGGTGGCACGACCTCTCCGCGGAAGTACCTCCGTCACGCGCTGCGCATTCCGCGTCAACATGCTGAGCATCCGTTCAAGAGAATCCGCAACCGCTGCTTCGATGCCGGGATACCGGTCGAAGCTCGGCGGCGTATTCATCGCCGCTTCGCGACGTTCCTTCTCCACGATGGCGGGATCACGGTAAATGGAGAACGAGAACGGTGCGATCAGGTCATCCTCGATCCAGATATCGCCTTCTTTGTACTCGTACTGATAGGCAAGACCTCGCGGGAAAAGGAGGGATATCACGCCCACAAGCACCACCGCGAGCGCGATCTTGGCGGTCATGCTCGTCTTCAGGAACTGTCCAATACGCGCTGTGCTGGACTGCTTTTTCTCGGTTGTTTCTTCCATCTCTCGTCTCAAATCAGCGGGTCCGTGGATCTCGACGCAATATCATCCGGAAGAATTCCGCGGCGCCGCCTTCATCGTTGTTTTTCTGCATGATAAAATCCGCTTCGGCGCGGATGGCATCATTGCCGTTTCGCATGGCGGCGGACACTCCAGTGAATTTACACATTTCCAGATCGTTTGTGTAGTCACCAATCGAAGCAGACTGTTTTCTGTTCAGGTGAAGCTCGGAGAGAACCGCGCGAACTCCGGTTGCCTTCGTGACATGGCGAAGCCGCACTTCGATGTAATACCGGTCTGTTCCGCTGCCACTCTGATACGTGACGCGCTGCAAGCGGGGACCATATTTACGTGCCAGAGTCACGGACAGTTTCTGAATCGATCGGTATGGGCCGCCGGCACAGAGGGCGACCGCATGCTCGGCATAGGGTTGCAGCGATTGTACGCGATGGATCTCTTCTTCACGCGCGCGGAGATATCGCGGGAGCACCGGGACTTCATCCAGGCTCATCGTTCCTTCTGCGGTAAACAGCGTCCAGCTCAGCGAGGCCCCCTCCACCGTATGCTGCAGTTGTTCCATGACCTTGAAGACACTGGAAGGCAGAGGGTGCTGATCGAGTACGGTACCGTCAACGCGCCTGACGAGGGAACCATTCAGGGAGATGACCGGTGCATCGGGATCGAGAACTCTCGCGTACTGTCTGGTGAAGCCATCGGTGCGTCCCGATGCAAGAATCAGCCGGATTCCGCGACGCCGCAGCGCCTGCGCATGCTCTGTGACGGCAGGATGGATTTCGTTTTGATTGGTGAGCAGAGTTCCATCGAGATCACAGAATACACAGCGGACAGAAGAAAGACGTTTCCTGCGAGAGCTTCGGTTTTCAAACAGGCGAATCATGATGTGCTTTTTTCTCCATGCGGATCAGCAGGTACCATATCAACGGCGCTGTCGTACCCGCGACCATGGCCCAGAGAAGTATATCGATTGCTTCTCCGAAAAAGATCTCAGATGAAAGGAAAAGTACGGAATAGATGAGAATTACCCCAAGAATCCAGCTGAGAAACCGGTATCCCATGGTCCGGTCAATACCGATTTCCGGATGCAGCGTGCGAAGCGGTCCCCACAGTCCCGAGGGTCGCACGCGACGGTAGAATGCGGAAAGGACATGCGTCTCCGTCGGACGTGTCACTGCGGTAATCAGCACCCATGCGACTGTGGTGATGCCGACAATAGTGAACATGGAGGCGGGGAAGTCAATCGTCGCTGTTGGATTGAAGATGTTGAACACCAGGATGCCGGCGTACACCAGGGCGGGAATGATGGTCGCGGCAAGTTCGCTCCATGCATTGATGCGCCACCAGTACCAGCGCAGCAGAAGCACGAGTCCGAGTCCGGCACCACTTTCGAGAATAAAGCGCCATGCCCCGGCAATGCTGTCGATGAACAGCGTAAGGACGAGGGAAAAGGCCATCAGAAGCACGGTCGTGACACGGGAGGCAAGCACATAGCTTTTCTCATTTTTTCCACGGGCGACAAACCGCCGCCAGAAATCATGAATGAGATACGACGTTCCCCAGTTCAAATGCGTGGCGATGGTCGACATGTATGCTGCGAAGAAGGCCGCAACCATCAGCCCCTTCAATCCTGCAGGCAGGAAATCATTCATCGCATAGATGTACCCCATCTTCGGATTCACTTCCGTCAGCTGAGGATAAAGAAGCAGCGCGGCGAGTCCGACGAGAATCCATGGCCAGGGACGAATGCAGAAAAAGGCGATCTGAAAAAAGAGGACGGAGAAGAAGGAGTGACGTTCATTCTTGGTACTCATCATGCGCTGTGCGACGTAGCCGCCGCCGCCCGGTTCAGCTCCGGGATACCAGGATGCCCACCACTGGACACCGATGTATGCGATGAATGCACCTGCGGAAAGAGCAAGTATTCCGCCCGCACCTTCCTCGACGGAACCGATGACCGGCAGAACGCGCAACGTCCCTTCCGGCAGAGCCGCTTTCATGCCTGCGACGCCGCCGACCGTTGGCGCGTCGAGCACGAGTATCGCGAGGATGATGCAGCCGGCCATTGCAATGAAAAACTGGACGGCGTCGGTCACCGCCACGCCCCAGAGTCCGGAGAGGGAGGAATAGATGGCGGTAAACAGCATCGCGGCGCCGATATACCAGAACACGTCTTCGGGCGCAACGCCGAACATGCCTTCGAGGATGGTCGTCATCGCAACATTGACCCATCCCATGATGATCGCATTCATGAACAATCCGAGATAGACGGCGCGGAATCCGCGGAGGAAAGCCGCCGGTTTCCCGGAATACCGCAGCTCGATGAATTCGAGATCCGTCATAATGCCGGCGCGACGCCAGAGATGGGCGAAGAAAAACACAGTGAGCATCCCGCCAATCGCCATGTTCCACCAGAGCCAGTTCCCGGCAATGCCGTTTTCCGCCACCAGTTCGGTGACCGCAAGCGGCGTGTCCGCGGCGAAGGTCGTGGCGACCATGGAGAGCCCGGCCAGCCACCAGGGCAGATTTCTGCCGCTCAGGAAGAACTCCTCGGTGTTCTTTCCCGCGCGCCGGGCGTAGTATCCGCCGATGACAATGGTGAAAAGGAAGTATGCAGCGAGGATGACCCAGTCGATCGAACTCATGCGGACTGCGCCCTCCCGGATGTGCCGCGGAACAGATGGTCCGTGATGAATGCAGCGACGAGGGTCAGGATGCAGCCGCTGATGGTGTACCAGGTCCATGCCAGCGGAGTGAACAGGATCACCGCGCCGTTGCCAACGATCCCTGCGATAAAACCGATGGCAGCGGCGCGGGAGCTGAAACGGCGGGGAAGAAGGGTCAGGATAAACAGACCCAGCAGTCCGCCATAGGTATACGAGGCGATACTCAGCGCGAGTTCGACGACGGTCTGCGGCGTGCGGATGAATAGCAGTGCGACGAGCAGAAGAATGATACTCCAGAACAGTGCGAGCACGCGTGACCATTTGAGTGCCCGCTCCCCGGAAAGCGGTGTACCGCGAAGGGGGATGACAAAATCGAGCATGGATGAAGAACTCAGTGCACTGATGGAACTCGAAAGCGTTGACATGGCGGCGGCCAGGATGCCGGCGACGATCAGTCCTGTGATACCGGGCGGAAGCTCACGCAGAATGAACACGGCGAACACTTCGTTGGCTGTGTACCGGGCATCGCCGAGGTACTGTGTGAGCATCGCGCCGATCAGCAGGAACAGTCCGAACTGCACAAACACCACGACACCGGAAAGCACCATCGCGCGGCGTGCCGGCCGTGGACTTCCGGCTGTGAGGACGCGCTGCACGATGAGCTGGTCGGTGCCGTGTGATGCCATCGAGAGCACCGCGCCTCCGATGAGTCCGCCGGCGAGCGTGTACGGCTCCTTAAAGAAAGATTCCCATCCGGCAGCCGGAAGCAATTCTACAACGCGCAGCTTCCCCGCATCCGCCAGCGACGAAAGCTGTTCGAACAGACCTCCCGGCAGCAGTGAACTGAGAACGGAAAGGGAAACAACCGCGCCGAAGATGTAAATGCCCCACTGGACCACATCCGTCCAGATCACAGCACGGATGCCGCCGAAGTACACGTACAGCAGCGTCAGCACTGTAAGCACCGCCATTGCGATGAGGTAGACCTCGAATATGTCCGCACCGGGGAAGAGGCCGAATCCCTCCATGATCAGCGCCAGCGGAATTGCTGTCGTGTAGAGACGGACCCCGTCGGCGAAAAGACGGGTTCCCATGAATACTGCCGAGGCGGTACGGCGCAGGGCGGGACTGAAACGCCGTTCGATGACGGCGTACGCGGTGGAAAGTTCACCCTCGAAATATCGGGGAATCAGGAATGCGGCCACCGCAATGCGTCCGATGACGTATCCCATGGCGAGCTGCAGAAAGACAAGCGATCCCGCGTAGGCCACGCCGGGAAGGGAAAGGAAGGTGAGGGCGCTTGTCTCGGTGGCGACGATGGTGGCAGTGACCGCCCACCAGGGAATGGCGCGGTCGCTGATGAAATAGTCGTGCGCGGATCGCTGTTTGCCACCCATGAAAACACCGAACAGGGCAATGCCGGTGAGGTAGAGGATGACGACGATTCCGTCAATGAGCGAAAAGGTCATAGGCGGCCGGAGTGTTCCGTGATGGCTGGCGCTTCCTTACTGGCAGCGCATTGCGCGTGTGCCTTGCGATCAGTCTTCGATGATGAGGTCCCGCGCTTCTTCGACGGAACCGACGAGCGGGATGATGTCGGTCAGTTTCGCGATCTCGAACAGGGAGCGGACTTTGCCGTTCACATCGACGACAATGATGCCGCCGTCGCGCTCACGAAGCTGACGCTCGGCGAGCAGAATGGCGCTGAGTCCGCTGCTGTCGCAGAAGGTGACTTCCGAGAGATCGAGGATGAGGACGTCGATGCTCGACTGTGTCAGAATGAGAAACTCGCTTTTGGCGAGTGCCGCGTTGTTGGAGTCAAGCCTGTTCTCGTGGAGGTGAAAGATTGCGAGACCATCTTCCTTGTCGACAGAAAATTTCATGATCCGTTCTCACTGCGTAGTTCAGAAATATGTTCGATGAATTCGTCTTCTTCGATGATATCAATGCCGAGACTGCGTGCCTTCGACAGTTTGGAGCCCGCCTCGGCTCCGGCAATGACCGCGTCCGTATTCTTGCTGACGCTGCCCGTCACTTTTCCGCCTGCGCGCTCGATCAGGCTGCGCGCTTCATCACGAGTGAACGTGGACAGCGAGCCGGTAAGCACAAAGGTCTTTCCTTCGAAAAACGGCAGGTGGTTGTCCTTTCGTTCCTCGCGGGTGTGCGTCACACCGGCATCCATCAGACGCGTGACGAGGCCGCGGTTGTGTTCCTCCTGGAAAAAGGCAATCACGGAATCAGCGATGCGCGGACCGATCCCGTCGATGCGTTCGAGGTCCTCACGATCTGCCCGGGCGAGGGCATCGAGCGATCCGAACTCCTCGGCGAGCAGCCGGGAGACAGACTGACCGACATACCGCACTCCGATGGCATGGACGACGCGTTCGAGCGGGCGCTGTTTGCTCTGTTCGATATTCTCGAGCAGGTTGTCAACACTCTTTTTTCCGAAGCGCTCCAGTGATTCCAGATCCTTGCGTCTGTTTCCAAGTATGTACAGATCCGCGTAGGAGCTGATCAGACCTGTGCTGACGAGCACGTCGATGACCGCCTCGCCGAGTCCCTCGATATCCATGGCGTTGCGCGATGCGAAATGTTCGATGCGGCCGCGCACCTGCGCAGGACATTCCGCGTTTTCACAGAACCATGCCGCCTCGCCCTCCGGGCGTGTCAGCTCGGTGCCGCACTCGGGACAGGAAGTGATGAAGTGGAAAGGGGTGGTATGTTCCGGACGTTCACCGAGAAGCACGTCGGTGACTTTCGGGATAACGTCACCGCCCTTCTCGATGACGACATGGTCTCCGACGCGCAGATCCATTTCACGGATGAAATCCTCGTTGTGCAGTGTCGCTCGGCTGATGGTCGATCCCGCGAGGTGCACGGGCTCCAGTTCGGCCACGGGTGTCACTGTTCCCATGCGTCCCACCTGGAACGTGATATCCTTCAAAACCGTGCGTGCCGTTCTTCCGCTGAACTTAAACGCAATGGCCCAGCGCGGGCTTTTGGCTACGCTGCCCAGCTCGGCCTGCTCGTCCAGGTCGTTGAGTTTGACGACCACCCCGTCGATTTCGTAGGGGAGGGTGTCACGGTTGTCTTCCCATTCGCGCCAGAAGGCGATGACCTCGTCGATGCTGCCGCAGACGCGGCGATGCGGATTGACGGCGAAACCGCAGCGACGGAGATACTCGAGTGCCTCGTGCTGCGTCGCGACACCACGGATCGTGCCGGGAAGGGAATACATGAATGCGCGGAGATTGCGCTGCGCGACGACGGAGGAGTCCTGCAGCTTGAGCGTCCCTGCAGTGGAGTTGCGCGGATTGGCAAATAGCTTTTCGCCGCGTTCCTCCCGTCCTTCGTTCAGGCGGCGGAAATCCTCCTTGTACATCAGCACTTCGCCACGCGCTTCGAGATATGCGGGAGGATCAGCCTCATCGCGCAGGCGAAGCGGGATGGAGCGGATGGTTTTCACGTTTGCGGTGATATCATCGCCCTGCGTGCCGTCGCCGCGTGTCGCGCCGAGCACGAGCGCACCGTCGCGGTACCGCACGGAGAGGGCAACGCCGTCAAGTTTCAGCTCCACGTGATAGGTGACTTCCTCTCTTCCGAGTTCCTGCGTTATGCGCCGATGGAAATCACGCACCTCGTCTTCATCGTAGGTGTTGGCGAGACTGAGCATGGGGACGTCATGCGAGACGGTGGGGAAGTCCTTGGTGACGCTTCCGCCCACGCGCTGTGTCGGGGAATTGGGGGACCTCAGTGCGGGATATTCCTGCTCGAGGTCCTGCAGGTCGCGCATCCTGCGGTCGTACTCTTCATCTGAGATGACCGGCTCGGCGAGAACATAATAGCGATAGTCATGTTCGCGGAGTTCGTCTGCGAGACGGGCGTGCTGTTCGCGGAAGGATGCAGGGACAGACATCAGGGCCTCACTCGCCGTTCAGCTGCCGGCGGGAAAGCGTGACATTTTTCGCAACGGCGCCCTCCTCACCGAGTGTGCCGATTTCTTTCCCGTTGAGGAAGAAGGTGACGGCACCGGCGTCGCCGAGGGTGATCACGAAATAATCTCGTGCCTTCCAGACTTTGTGTTCATTCGAGGAGAGTGAACCGCGCTCGGTGCGGAGTGTGTCCATCTTGACAGAGAACCAGACGGGAGCGCTGGTGAAGGCCTCGAGTACGAGGCTGTCCTGTTCCTCGAAGACCCGCGGTTTTGCCTCGACCGGATCAGGGGCGGGGAGCGGTTCCTGTGGCAGAGTGTCTTCCGGAACCATATCCATTTCCGTCATCGCGTACTGCGATGAGTCGATGAAGCGGCCGGCCTCGATACTCGCCTTGATCGCCGTCGAGTCGACCGCGGCCGTATCCCGGGCAGAATCCTGGCTGAAATAGAACAGGCCATATGCGACGATCGCAATGAAGGCGATCACAAGCAGGCCGACGCCGATGATGCGTTTCTCATTCGGTGAATCGGAAACGGGCGCGGGGCGCGGTGTCTTCCTGTCGTCGTTTTCCTCGCTGTCATCCGGCAGCGGTGGTTTGGTATCGTAGACACGCTTTGAACTGATGCTTTTCCGGTTGCGCTTCTTTTCGGCAGGCTCATCAGTCTGCCGGGTTTCAGCTCGGGTGGAGGCACTCGCGGACTGCTTTCCCTCGGAAGCTGCGTGCGCGCTGTCGGCAGTACCCTGATCTTTTTTCTGCGATGCG
Source organism: uncultured Ignavibacteria bacterium (assembly GCA_913061095.1). Classification (GTDB taxonomy): domain Bacteria; phylum Bacteroidota; class Ignavibacteria; order SZUA-365; family SZUA-365; genus BM516. The sequence continues at coordinate 41,859 of CAJXVM010000001.1, read as the reverse complement.
GTTCGTTCGCTGGCTGCAGTCTTCCCGGAAGCTGTAGCCAAGTCACCGGGCTCCTTTGCTGCGGGTTTCTCACCGGTACCGGATTGCTGTTTGCCTTCGGAATCCGTTTGCTGTTCGGCTGATTTCGAAGAGGAAGCGACATCCTCCTGCCGGGAAGTGGAAGTGCGGATGTCGATGGCCTCGCTGTCCGAATCCGACACATACTGGGATTTTCGAACCGGGGGAATGTACTCCTCATCGTCATCAGCGATTTCGGCGCGACCCTGCACCTCCACATGCTGGGGCGGACGGTTCATCGGCTCGATGAATTCGATGCTGTCGTCCATCTGGGGAAGAAGATTGGAGCTGTCAATCGAATCAGGGGGACGCGGAATACCTTTCTCCCGTTCCGCGAGTTCGTTGTATGTGGCGAGCGTCTCCTCCTCGTCGAGTCCGATCGCGCGCGCATATTCCCGGACGAACGCACGAACATAGGTCTGCGGCAGGGACGGAAAATCGCCTGATTCGATGAGCCGCAGGTTTTTCATGCTGATGCGTGTTGCGTCGTTGACGTCCTCAAGAGAGAGGCCGGCTTCTTCGCGCGTGGTTTTCAGCTGTGCTCCGAATTCCTTCATGAAGTAGACGTCACTTCCTTGCGAGTGGGGAGAAGGGGCGTAGGTCCATTTGAAAAGTTAGTCCGCGCTCCAAGTAAATGCAAGGGAGACGGCAGGTCGCGGGTGCCGCGATGATCAGAATCCGGTGGTCTCGGGGACCTCGAGCGTCCGGTTGTACCGGTAGTCGTAGGCCGTGCGTCGTGCGAGATCCGCGAGCGCGAGGTAATAATCGATTGCGGCCTCCAGTGACGAGAGCCGGGCCTGCAGAAGGCGTGAACGGGCCTGCGCGAGTTCGGTTGATCCGATGGTTCCGACCTCGTAGCGTTTGGTACTGATATCGTTGGCGATTTCGGCAATGACGCGTGATTTCTGCAGCACCTCGGCACGTCGGGCGGAAGAGGAAATACTGCGGATAAGATCCGAGATTTCACGTTCGATGTTGAGCTCGAGATCCTCGGCGGTGAGTGTCGCCGACCGCAGGCGGGCTCTGGCGGCCTCGATATCGTGTGAGTGTTTTCCCCAGTCGAACACGGGAATGCTGACCGTCAGCACGGCACGGCGCGTGTCGCGCAGATCGTTGTAGAGACCGCGGAATTCCGGTTCCTCGTTGTTGAGACCGTAGCTGAGGAATAGGTCTCCGCGAATGCTGCGTTCGGCCTCGACCTGTTCGAGCGACAGTTCACTGCGCTCGATATTGTTGCGTGCGCGCTGCAGATCGACCCGGGTCTGTTTCGCGCGTGCGATGGCTTCATCGGTGTCGATATCAACCGGAGCGACTGTCGTGTCACGCAGCACACAGACAATGGAATCCCGAAGCGGCATCCCAAGAAGGATTTTGAATTGATTTGCACCCGAGACAAGGGCGTTGGTGGCGGAAAGCAGATCGTTCCGGGCAGCTGCGAGATCGACTTCGAACTGCAGCGCCTCCACTTCGGCAATGAGCCCGGCGCGGAATTTCCGCTGTGCGGTCGCGAAAGAGGCCTCTTCCTGTTGCACGCGGTCCTGCTGGATGCGAACACGCTCCTGCGCGGCGTACAGCCGGTAGAAACGTTCCGTCACGGTAAAGCGCAGCTCCAGCGTGCTGCGGACGTAGTCGGCGAGCGCTTCCTCATAGTCAATTTCCGCACGGCGCAGGGCGATGCGCTGCGTGTTCGGCACAAAGAGCGGCTGGCGCAGCTGGAGGGCGACATCCGTGTAAAAATTTCGCTCGAATGCGCCATCGGGTCCCTGATCTTTCTGATCCATACGATAGAGCAGTCCAGAAAGAGTGAACGTGCTGTTCGTCCAGATCAACGGCTGACGGATATCCAGCCGTCCGCTCCACTGCAGCTGCTCGAAGGGGAAAAACTCATAGCGGCGTGTGGTCGTGTTGAACTGCGAGAGCAGAGTGCGGCTGTAATCGGGGACGTCAAACTCGAGGTCGACGGTGGAATACAGGGCAAGCCGGGCAGCCTCCGCGGCCGCTTCCGATGCGTGCAGCTGCTGCCGGGCGTTGCGTGCAGTGTAGCTCTGCTCAAACGCGAGAGCCGTCGCTTCCTCGAGGTCGAGGACATGTTGCGCGGGCATGACCCCGGGTGCGCAGAGAACACTGAAACAAGCGATCAGGAGCGCGGTCGCGCCGCGAAGATGCGGGGTTGGGTGTTTACTCATAGCGAAGTGCTTCGATCACGTCTCTGGAGGCCGCGCGGCGGGCGGGGTAATATCCGAAGATGATTCCCGTGGCAACGGCGACCGTGAATGCAAGAAACACCGACCAGGCGCTGACGATCGTGCGCCAGTCGGCATAGGCGGTTATCAGTTCTGTCAGGATCCAGCCAAGTGCGATGCCCATCACCCCGCCCACCACGGAAAGCAGTGCTGCTTCCGTCAGGAACTGTGCGATAATCATGGCGCGCGTGGCTCCGATGGCACGGCGCACGCCGATCTCGCGCGTACGCTCGAGAACGCTCGCAAGCATAATGTTCATGATGCCGATCCCGCCGACGAGAAGGGAAATACCTGCAATGGCCCCCATGACAATGTTGAAGATGCTCTGTGTTTTCTGGCTCTGTTCGATCAGCTGTTCCGGGATCGTGACGGTGAAATCAACCTGGTTGTTGTGACGCTGCCGGAGAAGACGGGTAATCACCGCTGCGGCTTCGGTAATGTCGGTCTCCTGACGCACCTGCACGGCGATCTGGTCAATGGTGTTACGATCGAGATATGTATTGTCGTCCCTGTTTCGAAAACGGCGGCGGCGTGAACTGCGCGAGCTGCCGGCATCCTGCCGCGGGAATTTTGCCATGGCTGTCGTCAGGGGAATGATTACACTTGAATTTGCCGCTGGCAGTGCCGCATCCGATGAAATCGCTTCCTTCTTGCTCACCATGACCCCGATCACACGGAACCACTGGTCCTGCAGCTTCACGAGCCGATTGATCGGATCCTGGAATCCGAAAAGCGCTTTTCTCACATCACTGCCGATTACGCAGACATTGGCCGTCTGCTCGCTATGATGGGGAATGATGAAATTTCCCTGCGACAGACGCACATTGAAGATAGCCGCGTGCGCGGGGGTCGTGCCGATAAGCGTCACGCGGGCGTCGCCCTGATACGTGCGCGCCTCGACGTCGGTTTCCCAGTTGACCGTATGCCGTTCGGTGAAACTGCAGACACGGCGTATTGCGTCAGCATCCTTTAAGGTGATACCGAACGGTCGCACGGCGTCGTTCACTTCATCGTCGGTGTCCGGCTGCGGCATTGAACGGACAATGATGTTTCGCACCCCGAGCACTTCGATCTGCTCGAGGGATTCCTGACGCGCGCCTTCTCCGATCGACAGCATGGCGATCACGGCTCCGACGCCGAAGACGATACCGAGCATGGTGAGAAAACTGCGCATTTTGTGCAGCGCAAGGCTCTCGACGGCAATGCTGAACGATTCGCGGAACTGAGCGATGATTTCGCGCACGTCACTCGCCTCCGTTGCCGGCGGGTGAACCGTTCACGGGAGACTGCACCGCTTCGTTCTGTGCTTCCTCCTCGAGACTCAGATCCGGATTCCTCAGGGCGACGCGTTCTCCCTCTCGGATACCCTGTTCGACTATGACAAAATTATCGTTCCGCTGTCCGAGCTCAACCTCGCGCTTGTCATAGGATCCACCATCACTGACATAGGCATAGGTTTTCTTTTCTTCCTCGAAGACGCTGATGATGGGAATGGAGAGGACGTCTTCAACACGGTCGATGATGATTTTTGTCGTCGTGGTGATGCCGGGCTTGAGTACTTCGTCGGTTTCATCAATATCGACCACGATATCGAACACCTTGATATTCGATCCCTGTCCCTTCTGGCGTCCGATCTGCGAAACGCTGCTGATCGTTCCATGGAACGTCCTGTCCGGAAAAGCATCGGGAATGATGAGGACGCGCTGGCCGGTGTCCACTTTCGCGATGTCCATTTCATTGATGCTGACTTCGGCCTCCATGGCCGAGAGGTCGGGGAGGCTGATAATCGGCATGCCCGGCCATGGCTGGTCTCCGACGGCGATTTTCCGTCCGGTTGCCCAGTTGTTTTCATAGACGATCAGTCCGCTGATCGGTGCACGCAGGGTAAGCTTCTCCATTTCCTCCTGCGAGGAAGCGATATCGCTGCGAATCTGCGCGATGCGCAGCTGAAGATTGCCGAGTTCGGATTTCCGGACGATGCTTTTGTTTTCAAGATTGAGCTTCGCCTGTTCGAAGGTGAGGCGAGCGCGCTCGAACTCGATTTCCGCCTCGCGCTTTCGCGCCTCGGGCTCGAACTGCATTTTGTCACGCGCCAGCTCGGCGAGCTGGAAATTCAGTTTGGCCGTTTCATACTCCGTCTGTGCCTGGGATTCGTCGGCGGACTGCTGCGCCTTCAGTTTCGCGAGATCGGCGAGCGCGGTTTTCAATTCCGTCTGTTTGTCCTGAATACGTTTCATCGCCGTGCTGGGATCAAAGCGCGCCAGCACGTCTCCTTCGCTTGCAGTGGTTCCCTCGGAAGCGAGAGACACCACCTGCAGATTTCCACCGGAAATGATGCGCGGAGCGGTAATGGTAACGGAATTTTTCGCGCGAACAGAACCGCTTTCGATGACATACATTTCGAAATCACCAGGGGTTACGGTGTAACTCGGTACGTCGGCCGGTCCTGCCGGCCAGAGGAGCCAGACAAGCAGCAATACAATGACGATTGCGCCGATGGAGAGTGATGTGTTCTTGACTGACATGGATGAGCTGTAGGTTTATTGATTCAGCGTTGTGCCGCCAGTGAATTGAAATATACGGCTAATTTGCGTGCGTCGATCCCCGCTGGAAATATTTTCCCGGGAGCTGCCGGATAATTCCCTTGAACTCCATCTGCAGTAGATCAGTCAGCAATGACGAAAGCGGCTGTCCGCTGCGGGCGGCCAGGTCGTCGATATGCAGTGGTTCTTCACTGAGCTGAGCGAGAATCTGCTGCTCGACGAGAGAGAGCTGCACCACCGGTTTCGGTTGCTGCTTTGGTGACGCTGCCGGCTGCAGCGCGAGTTCTTCCATGACCTGTTCCGGTGACGTGGCAAGCTGCGCCATGCTCCGCCGCAGAAGCGAGTGTGGTCCCGCGCTCATGGCATTGTAGATGCTGCCCGGGACGACGAACACGTCTCGATTCTGATCGAGCGCAACACTGGCGCTGATCATCGCACCTCCCGTAACCGCACTTTCAACGACAATCAATCCACGGCAGAGACCACTGATAATGCGATTTCGCCGGGGAAAATTCACCGCATCCGGTTTGGCCTCCAGCGGCAGTTCAGACAGCACGCAGCCCTGTCCGGCCGTCTCCTCGGCAATGCCTCTGTTGACGGAGGGATAAATCCGCAGAAGCCCGCTGCCAAGAACGGCAAGCGTGCGTCCACCGGAGCGCAGAGCCGTGCGATGTGCCACCGTGTCAATGCCGAACGCCAGCCCGCTGACGATCGTGATGCCGTGTTCCGCGAACGTCCGGCAGAATTCCTCGGTGACCCGCCGTCCATAGTCGCTCGGCCTGCGCGTTCCAACGACGGCGATCCCCGCCTGGTCTTCATCGGTGAGTTCTCCCCAGCAGAAAAGAAAAAGGGGAGGATCATAAATATTGCGCAACGGGACAGGATACGACGCGTGTCCGACATGGAGGAATGAAAATCCTCGTGCGGCCGCAGCGCTGCGGTTTTTCTCCGTCATGCGCTCAATGGCACCTTCGTGACGCTCACTCCGGAACGCAGAACGCAGTTTTCGAGCCGTCAGGCGGTTGATACCGTCAATACGGATAAGATCACTCTCCGTGGCGCGCAACAGTTCCGCAAAGGAACCGAAGGCGGACAGAAGCGCCCTCCCGCGTTTTGAACCGATGTTCGGCAGGAGAGAGACGCGAAAGAAATCAAATGGATCGTTCATGTGCTTCCCATGCTGTTACCCCCGATATCAGGCATGATGATAGTATGGAAATCATACACGCCGCAAGGGAGAAATGGGGAGAAAATCAATGTTGCGCTGTGCGGTTCTTTTCGATAAGTTGAAAAATGATGAATAAAAATCGTGCCATAATCGTTGCGCATTGACAGAAAGATCATAACGACCCGTTTTGCATGCGATCTGAGCGCCTGCAAGGGAGCCTGCTGCACGTTTCCCGGAGGCAGTGGTCCACCTGTGCTCGAGGAAGAAGTACCGATGCTCGAGACAGCCTGGAAGGCCGTCCGCGGCCTCATCCCGGAGTCGCATCGCCAGGAAGGAGACGGGAATGGCATCATCGTTCACGACGGGGAGGAACTGACCATACGCTGCCTCGACGAGCGCGCCTGCGTCTTTGTCATGTACGATGGGGAGATCGCGAAGTGTTCCATCCAGCATCTTTACATGCAGGACCGGTTCTCATGGCCCAAACCGCAGTCCTGCCACCTCTTTCCGCTGCGAATCAGAGGCAAAAGGCGGGATCAGCTTCGTTTCGAACGCTTTTCGGAATGCGCACCCGCACTCATCGCCGGCGAACAGCAGCGCATCCCGCTCGTGCGTTTTCTCGGGGAAGCTATCACGCGGGTGTTCGGTTCTTCATTCTATGACGAACTCGATCGTCGAAGTCAGGAATTGCTGTCGCGGGAGGAGGAAGCCTGACATATGCTCCATTTGACGCAATCGCAGCGCCTGCAACAAAAACTCTCACCTGCGCAGGTTCAATACCTAAAAATACTGCAACTTCCGGCCCTTCAGCTCGAGCAGAAGATTAAGGATGAACTCGAGATGAATCCTCTTCTCGAAGAGGGTATGGAGATGGAGGAAGAGCAGGAGGAACGAATGGAGCTGCAGCAGGAGGACGAATCCGATTCAGAGGATGGAAGTGATCGGGAGTCCACTGCGGATCGTGACAGTATCAACGGGGAAGATGAACATCTCGAGAAGGAAATCCGGGAGCATTCGGATGACGAATACTCCTGGGAGGACTTTTTCGAGAACAATGAGTCCTCATCGAGCTTCAACCAGTACTGGGACGGGGAAGATGACCGTGAATCCCCCACACCGGCCCGCACAACACTGCGTGAGCTGCTCACCGACCAGATCCATATGCTCGATTTTGATGAAGGGCAGGAATTGTTCGCGGATGCCATCATCTGGAATATTGACGATGACGGCTACCTGCACACCGATTTCGGGGATCTCGTGCGGGATTTCAATCTTCAGCATGAACACGAACTCTCGAAGGAAGATGCGGAGGAGGTGCTGCGGCGGATCCAGCGGCTCGATCCGCCGGGGATCGCCGCACGCAATCTGCGCGAATGCCTGCTCGTGCAGCTGGAGTTGATGCCGAATACTTCGGTGGAGCGCATTATCGCCATGCGCATCCTTCGCGAGGCATGGAATCACTTCGAACGCAAGCATTTCGAAAAGATCCGGCAGGACCTGCATATCAGTGAGGACCTGCTCAAACGTGCGTTCGAGCTTATCCGCACGCTGAATCCGAAGCCGGGGGAGGGCGACACGCTTGAATCCACCAATTATATCATCCCCGATTTTTTTGTGACGCGCGAGGATGGAGAGTTCGTCATCACCCTCAATGAACGTGGTGTTCCTCCGCTGCGCGTCAACAAAGCGTACCGGAACATGCTGCTCAACCAGCGGAGAAAGCTTTCGAGCGAAACCAAGCAGTTTCTCCGCCAGAAAATGGAATCGGCCAAGTGGTTTATCCAGTCCATCCACCAGCGGCGCAATACCATGTACTCGGTAATGAGCAGCATCATCGAACGGCAGCGCGAATGGTTCGAGCACGGCAAGGGACATCTCAAACCCATGATTTACAAGGATATCGCCGATGAAATCGAAATGGATATTTCCACGATTTCGCGCGTGGTGAACGGCAAGTACGTACAGACCGAGTGGGGTGTGTTTGAACTGCGGTACTTCTTCAACGAGGGTATCTCCACGGAGTCGGGTGAAGAGGTGGCGAATATGGAAGTGAAAGCCATTATCAGGGAAATCATCGAAGGTGAAAATCCCCGTAAGCCGTTCAGCGATCAGGTGCTGACCAAGATCCTGACGGAGCGCGGATTCAACATCGCGCGCCGCACCGTGGCGAAATACCGCGAGTCGATGGATATTCCCGTTTCACGCCTTCGAAAACAGCTTGTTTAATCTCAGCAGAGACCAGACGTGAGCAATACACAGAAGATACGATCGACGACCGTCCTCGGACTCATCCGGAACGGAAAAGCGGTTCTCGGCGCCGACGGACAGGTAACGGTCGGGCAGACCGTCATGAAGCATCAGTCGCGGAAGATTCGACATATGTATCATGGCAACGTACTTGTTGGTTTCGCCGGCTCTGCCGCGGACGCCTTCACGCTGTCGGAGAAATTCGAATCGAAGCTGGAGGAATTTCGAGGTAACTTCGAGCGTGCGGCCGTGGAACTCGCGCGCGAATGGCGCACCGACAAATATCTGCATCGCCTTGAAGCCCTTCTCGCCGTGCTCAACAAAGACAAGGCGCTTATCATCTCCGGCAGTGGCGATGTGATCGAGCCGGATGATGGCATCGTTGCCATCGGTTCCGGCGGGAGTTACGCGCTCGCAGCGGCGCGTATGCTCGTCAAGCACAGTGACCTGGACGCAAGGGATATCGTGGAGGAAGCGCTCAAAACGGCGGCGGAAATCTGCATTTACACGAACAGTAACATTGTCATTGAAGAACTGGATCAACATGACTGAAGATTCGTTTCACTTTTTGCAGGACAGTCTGACACCCCGGCGTATCGTCGAGGAGCTGGACAAATACATCATCGGGCAGGACAACGCGAAGCGATCCGTGGCCATCGCGCTACGCAACCGCTGGCGTCGGCAGAATGTGCCGGAGTCGCTGCGTGACGAGATCATGCCCAATAATATCATTCTCATCGGACCGACCGGAGTCGGGAAAACCGAAATCGCACGTCGGCTTTCGAAGCTTGCGGGGGCTCCGTTCATCAAAGTGGAAGCCTCGAAATTCACCGAAGTCGGGTATGTTGGCCGTGATGTGGAATCCATGATCCGCGACCTTGTCGAGATCGCGGTCAACCAGGTCCGCGCCGAGAAAACCGTCGAGGTGCAGGAGCGCGCCGGTGACTTGGCCGAGGAGCGGATTCTCGACATCATTTTCCCTCAGCCGCAGGGGCAGTCGACGGGCGAGGAAGGAGAAGAGGCCGTGCAGTCACAGACGCGCGAGAAGCTCCGCGAACAGCTGCGCGCCGGCAACCTCGACAAGCGCATGGTGGAGATCGACACCACCGTCAGTTCCTCCTCGAACATGCAGGTCTTCGGGCCAATGGGACTCGAGGATATGGGGGTGGATATCCAGAACCTGCTCAGCAACATGATTCCCAAAAAGAAGAAACGCAGGAAGGTGAGTATCGCCGAAGCGCGTGAACTTCTGCGGCAGGAGGAGGCCCAGAAACTGATCGATCCCGACGCTGTTTCGCGTCTCGCCCTGGAACGCGTTCAGAACGCCGGCATCGTCTTTCTCGATGAAATCGATAAGATCGCCGGCTCGAAGAACACGGGCTCCGGAGTCGATGTGTCACGCGAGGGCGTGCAGCGGGACCTTCTTCCCATCGTTGAGGGAAGCAGCGTGAACACAAAGTACGGCGTTGTACGGACCGATCACATCCTCTTTATCGCCAGCGGCGCATTTCACGTATCGAAACCCAGTGATCTCATCCCGGAAATGCAGGGGCGCTTCCCGATTCGGGTGGAACTTGACAGTCTCACGGAGGAAGACTTCGTCAAGATTCTCACCACACCGAAGAACGCTTTGCTGAAGCAGTACTCGGCGATGCTGGAGGCCGAAGGGGTCGAGCTTACGTTCGAAGACGCCGCCATCGGTGAGATCGCCCGCATTGCCGCTGAAGTCAATGATCGTGTGGAGAATATCGGGGCGCGCAGACTGCACACGATTCTCACGACGCTGCTCGATCAGATCCTCTTCGATGTCCCTGATGTCATTACCGAACGCAGGGTGAATATCACACCGGAACTGGTTGAGAAAAAGCTGGCCAGTATTGTGAAAGACAGAGACTTAAGTCAGTACATCTTATAGGAATTCCATGTCGGATGCATCCCCTGATTCCAGCGCCTGGCGCTCAGTCTCATTTCGTCTGAGCTTGATGCTGTTTGTCATCAGTGCCGTGGCGTGGCTTGGCGGTCTCGTATTCCGGGCTCTGATGGCCAACGAACTGTTCATCGCGGGAACGCTGAACTTTGATCCCGCCGTTCTGCCCGCGCAGGAGAGCATGCTGTACCAGTTGATCTCCGTATCCACACTGGTCGTCAACATCGCCTACGTCGTCGTGTTTGTCAGCGCGGTTCTCGTCCTCCGCGCGATTCCTCTCCGCTTCAAGGATCACGGCTGGCTGCTCATGGCGGCGATCCTGTTTTTCATGTTTGTTCCCGTCGAAGTGTTCACGGCATATCTCGACATCACATTCGTGCTGCTCTGGGAAGGCACAAAAGACATGATTGCGTCCCGCGGGCTGGATGCATTCATCGAGGCACGCAGCGAGTTGCGCGCGACGATTTCCCATCGTATCGGTGCACTGAGCGGCCTTCCGGTGATGGCCATGTTCTGCTACGTCACCGCGGTCGTTGTCATCATCTGGCAGCCGATGCGTCGGAAGAATGCACACGGTGTCCCCGTGTCGTCTTCGGTCACCGCGACTGTGGAGGCAGGCGGGGTATCGGGCGGAGACAGCACACAGAAACGGGATGACGGCTTAGAGGCTGAATCCATCGAAACCGCAAAAGCAAGGACAACTGAATAAGCATGGCTGCAATGGACAAGGAGACGCTGCTCGAAGAACTGCGCGAAACATGCGAACAGCTCGGTTACAGTATCCGCTACGAGAAAGGGGATTTCGGCGGAGGGCACTGCATACTCAAGGAGCAGCGTCTTCTCGTGGTCAACAGGAAATTCACCATCGAGCGAAAGATTGCCATCGTCGCCCGCGCACTCGGAGAGCTGGGAGTTGATGCCATCTATGTGAAACCGGCAGTGCGCGAGTTGATTGACGCAGAACGCGAAAAAGCTGCGGGATCATGACAGTTACGCTTCTCGTTCTCGGTTCCGGAACATCACAGGGGGTTCCCGCGATCGGGTGCAGATGTGATACCTGCCGCTCGTCGGATCCCCGCGACAACCGGCTGCGTCCGTCGGTGCTGCTTTCGGTCGACGGCATCAACATCCTGATCGACACGTCATCGGATTTCCGTCAGCAGATGCTGCGATATGGAGTGACGCGAATCGATGCCGTCCTCTACACACATCATCATTTTGACCACATCGGTGGATTTGACGATCTCCGCCAGTATAATTTCCTTCAGAAACAGGCGATGCAGCTCTATGGTCTCGAGGAAACCCTGGAAGAAATCCGCCTCACGTTCCGCTATGCATTCGGAGGAGCCCGGCAGTCGGGAGGCGGCCTCCCGAGCGCGCATATGCATCCTGTCCTAGGAGGGGAGACGTTCACCGCGGGCGGCATCCCCGTCATGCCGATTCCTGTCATGCACGGTGTGCTGCCGATACTCGGTTATCGAATCGGTGATATTGCCTATCTGACTGATCTCAATGCGATACCGGCGGACTCTTATCCCTTGCTCGAAAACCTCGACGTCCTGGTACTCGACGCCCTGCGGCATCGCGCCCACCCGACGCATTATTCACTCGAGGAAGCTGTCGAGGCTGCCCGGCGTATCGGTGCCCGCCGTACGCTGTTCACGCATATCGCGCACAACATTCATCATGAGCGCGACAGTGCGCTGCTTCCGGATGAGATGGAATTTTTGTATGATGGAATGATGATAACATCCATGCAGCACTCGCCATGATCGACGCCGTCGTATTTGACCTTGACAACACCCTCGTCGACTTCATGCTCATGAAGCGAAATGCCGTCGAGGCAGGCATCCGTGCCATGATCGACGCCGGGCTTTCGTATTCCTTCGAGGAAGTGGATGCCGTCATCAGCCGCGTTTACGAGGAACAGGGGATTGAGTATCAGCGGGTGTTCAACCAGGTGCTCACAGAGCTCACGGGCGAGGACGATCACAAGATCCTCGCCGCAGGTATCATCGGGTACCGGCGGGCGCGCGAGGCGACACTGGTGCCGTATCCCCACGTGCACATGACCCTGTTCACGCTGGCGCGCATGGGTCTCAGGCTCGGCGTCGTATCGGATGCGCCCAAGCTCGAGGCATGGCTGCGGCTGTGTTACCTCAACCTGCATCATATATTTGACGCGGTCGTGACTTTCGAGGACACCGGTGAACGCAAGCCGAGTCCCGTACCGTTCCAGCGCGTGCTCGGCATGATGGGTATCTCTCCGTCACGGTCGATCATGGTCGGTGACTGGGAGCAGCGTGACATTCTCGGGGCGCGCAATATCGGGATGTACACGGCGTTCGCGCGTTACGGCGATACGTTTAATACCGGTTCGAGCAGTGCGGATTTCGAACTCAATGATATCCGTGACCTTGTCGATATCATTCAGAACCTCAACCGGAAGGGCGGATGAGCCCCGTCTTCGGCATCGGGATCGATATCGAGGAAATCCAGCGCTTCGAAGATCTGACGGGGCAGTGGGGGCGCCGCTTCGAACAGCGGCTGTTCACGGAAAACGAAATTGAGTACTGCAGGCAGAAGGCGCGTCCGTCACAGCATTTCGCGGCGCGCTTTGCCGCAAAAGAGGCCTTCGCGAAAGCAATCGGCACCGGATGGACCGGCGCATTTCGATGGAAAGACGTGGAGGTACGCAATGATGCGAACGGCAGGCCCCTGCTGATTCTTCACGACACTCTTCGGAGTCGCTTTGGCCATCTCGACATACATGTTTCTCTCTCGCACAGCAACGCCTATGTGACGGCCATGGTCGTCCTGGCGGATCGTGATGAGTAAGTTTTTTTTCAGTTTTCGGAGGAGTTTATGGAGCGCTTTTTCAGAGTCTCTTTGTCACTGTTTACCATTCTGTTTGTTGCAGCGCTGTTCACCGTGACGGGCTGTTCGGATGATGACAATCCGGCGGACCCGAATCCGACAGACACGACCGGCAACAACGATACCACCGGCCACAGTACGATCGATGACAAGGTGCGTCCGGTCGTCTTCGTGCATGGTTTCGTTGAGGCAGCGGATGTCTACACGCAGATGACGCAGCTCTTCGCCCTGAATGGATACACCGATGATCAGATCAATGCATTCGATCTCGAGAGTTATCTCAGCGCTTCAGAGCCGGACGTTTCTGCGATGGCCTCGCAGATTGCCGCAAAAGTCGACGAGGTGCTGGCAGGCACTTCGGAGGACCGTGTGGATATCGTGGCGCACGGCGCGGGTGTCGAAGCACTGCAGCATTATCTCGTTAACATGAACGGCACCGAGAAACTCGCGCACGTTGTTTTTGCGGGAGGAAAATATGACCTCGGTCTCACGGTTTCGGGGGATGTCACTCCCGATCCCTGCAAATACATGACGCTGCGCAGTGATGGAGCCGATGACCTGCAGAACGGTAATCCCGGATACGGAGAACTGCAGGGTGCGACGAATGAAGTCCTTGCCGGTTTCGACAATCTTGAACTGGTGACGCATCCGGACGCCTTTGAGAGAGTGCATGCCTTTTTCACGGGATCGCAGCCTGAGGTCACATCCTTCCCGAATCCCCGTCCGGGTGACACCTACAGCGTGCGCGCCCGTGTCATCAGCTTCATAGACAACACGCCCGTCGCGGGCATCAATGTGACCGTCGTCAATGTGCGTGAGCTTTCCAGCGGTGAAATTCAGCGGCAGTCCGGCGCAGAGTCCTTTACCACCGACCAGGACGGCTACTTCACGTATGATGCCTCGCTGGGGCCGGATCACTTCACGGAATTCTGGATCCGCAGCCTCACCGGCGATTATTTCGACATGCACATTTATGTGCAGCCCTGGCGCACGGATGTTGGCACACTGCGTCTGCGCCTGATTCCCAAATCGGGCGGCAGCGCTCTGCTCACGGATTTCAGCGCGGCGATGCGCACCGGTGATCATTCCATCTACTTCGTGTTCTCCCAGAACACCGTGCTTGAAGACGGCGACGATAATCTTGTGATGGCGCGTTTTGATCCCGAGTACGAATCGATGGGCGATGTCGATCTGCTGACGCCCGGCAACGCTCCCGCCGCAGGTGCCGGCGGCGCGGCAGGCAACACCTTCATGCTTGCGGTGCTCGATTACGATCAGAATCAGCAGGACGGCACGGGGCCGATTCAGGCTTCCGGGCTCAATACCTTCGGCATCAATTCCTTCGATGCCTATCTGGCGGGCAAACCCACGAATCATCAGACCCGGATAACACTCAATGGCCGCACCATAGGCGCGCAGAACTTCGCCTCAAACGGCGGACTCGGTGCGAGCAACGGCGGTTTCTCGCTGATTCATTTCGAGTACTGATATGCGGTCACGCGTCACTGAAATCTTCGGCATCCGTTATCCCGTCATCCAGGCCGGTATGGTCTGGGTGTCGGGATGGCGGCTGGCCGCTGCGGTATCGGACGCTGGCGGTCTCGGCCTGATTGGCGCGGGGTCGATGAAGCCCGAGCTGCTGCGCGAGCATATCCGCAGGGCGCGCACCGCGACCGCTTCTCCGTTCGGCATCAACATCCCGCTGCTGCGCAGGGATGCCGAGGATCTCATCCGTGTCGTGCTCGAAGAGAACATCCGCATCGTGTTCACCTCTGCCGGACATCCCGGGAAGTACCTGCCGATGCTCAAGGACGGCGGCTGCACGGTTGCCCATGTCGTGCCCTCGGTCAAGCATGCGCGCAAGGTCGAGAGTGTCGGCTGTGACGCAGTAGTCGCGGAGGGATTCGAAGCTGGCGGTCACAACGGCTTCGAGGAAACTACGACACTGAGCCTGATTCCACAGGTTGCCGATGCGGTTGCCATTCCCGTCATCGCCGCCGGCGGCATTGCCGACGGCAGGCAGATGGCTGCCGCATTCGCACTCGGTGCCGAGGGGGTGCAGATCGGAACCCGCTTCGCCGCAACCGAGGAATCATCGGGACACCCGTTGTTCAAGCAGCATATCGTGGATGCGCAGGAGGGAGGCACAGTGCTGACTATGAAGAAAATTGCTCCGGTGCGGCTGCTTCGCACTCCGTTCGCCCTGCGCGCCGTCGACGCTGAGGCGCGCGGTGCCGGGGAGGAGGAACTGCGCGAACTGCTCGGCCAAAAGCGCGAGATGCGGGGGATGTTCGAAGGCGACAATGACGAAGGCGAATTCGAAGCGGGCCAGAGCAGTGCCCTGGTTCGAGAAATCCGTCCTGCCGCTGACGTCCTTCGCGCCCTGCTGGAGGAATGCGCGGCAGCGACCGACTCCCTCACCGGGCTGAGCGACGTGTTTCGTCCCCGGTAATTTTCCCCTTGCATGCAGTTCTGCAGAAGGCGTAGATTTCCGCAGTTGTTCGTTACAGAGGATGTGCATCCATGATCAGAAAATTTTCCGCAGCGCTTGTCCTGCTCCTCCTCGCGATGATGGCACAGGCCATCCCGCTGCGCGCACAGAATTACTCGGCGTTCGATTTCCTCCGCATTCCCATGAACGCGCGTGCCGCGGCACTGGGGAATACTTTTCTCACGATGCGCGACGACCCTTCAATTCTCTTCACCAATCCCGGTGCTCTGAGCTCGATTTCCGGGCCGTCGGCTTCCGTCGGATTCCTGAAGCATCTGCTTGACGTCAACGCGGGGTATGCCGTGTACAGCCAGAAATGGGAGAATCTCGGCTGGGTCGGGGCCGGCATCACGTATCTCAACTACGGCTCCTTCGATGAAACCGACAAGTTCGGCAACATGACCGGATCGACGTTCGGTGCATCCGATCTCGCACTGAGTCTCGGGTACGGCAATCGCGCAGGAAATCTGCATTACGGGGCAGCGCTGAAAGTCATCTACTCCTACATCGAGGAGTACAGTGCGAGCGGACTGGCGCTGGATGCCGGCGTTTCATACTACATCCCCGACCAGGACATGGTGCTGGCCGCCGGCGTTCTGAACGCGGGTGCGCAGCTCAGTTCCTACGGAGGCGAACGCGAGGATCTGCCGCTCGATGTGCGCATCGGCATCGGCAAGCAGCTCGAGCATCTGCCGCTCAACATCATGCTCAACTTCCACAAACTCAACGAAGACGCGGATTTCTTCGATCGCTTTACCAATTTTTCCCTCGGCGGCGAATTCGATCTGAGCGATTCGTTCAAGGCGCGCGTAGGCTATTACAATGAAATGCGTCGTGAACTAAAGATCGGCAACACCGCGAAGCTCGCCGGTTTCTCCGGTGGGTTCGGACTGCGCATCGCCGGGTACATGGTGGATTACGCGTACACATCGCTCGGAGAGATCGGCGCGCTCCACCGCTTCGCGATAACCACGAGTTTCTGAGGCGGACGCTTCCATGGGGAAGACAGGCCCGCAGCGAAATGACGAAGAGCGTTCCATTCGGAGCGCTCTTCGCAGTTTTCTCGCGGAAGCACGCAGCGCTCCCCGTGACGTCGTGCTCGTGTTCCTGGTCACGGCGGTTGTCGGGATCCTCTCGGCGCGCTTCGGCAGCAAGCGATTCTTTTTCGAGCAGTGGTACGATGTGCTGGGACGGGATCCGCTCTACGATCTGTACCAGTATGTATACTGGTTCAGCAGTGAATTTTTCCTGTACTTCGTGCTGCTCCTGCTCGCCGTGCGATTTTTGCACCGCGCGCGCCTGAGGGATTTCGGCCTCGGTGCGGGTGACTGGCGCTTCGGGCTGAAGATCTCGCTGCTGTTCTACGCGATCATGCTGCCGGTGCTGTGGATCGTCAGCGCGTCGCCCGCATTTCAGGAGGTCTATCCGCATGCCCGCGTCGTGCGCGGAGACTGGACGCTGTTCGTCATCTACGAACTCTGCTTCATTCTCTACTTCATCGGGTGGGAATTCATCTGGCGCGGCTACGTTCTGTTCGGTCTTCTGAGGCACACCGGTGCCGTGGTAGCCGTGCTCGTGCAGATGCTGCCGTTTGTCATCATGCATTTCGGCAAACCGCTGCCCGAGACGTTCGGCGCCATCGCGGCGGGCATCGCACTGGGGGCACTTTCCGTGCGAGCACGCTCGTTCTGGTATGCCGTGCTCATCCACTGGAGCGTCATGCTGACCATCGACCTCATTTCCACGCTGCGTTTTCGAGGCGGCGTCGACGGGATCGGTCCTGAAGCCCTGTTCGACATTTTCGCCGCACTCCTGCGCTGACTATATTGCATTGGCCGGATGCAGGGGAGCCGGCATTGAGCGGATATTTGCAACAGAAACGGCAGGAAAGCACATGCGACTCTGCGTCAACATTGATCACTTTGCCACGCTGCGCGAGGCCCGCGGAGGACTGGAGCCCGATCCCGTTACCGCCGCGCAGATCTGTGAACTGCACGGGGCCGAGGGTATTGTCTGTCATCTCCGCGAGGATCGCCGTCACATCAATGATCGCGATCTCCGCCTCCTTCGGGAGATGGTAAAGACCAAGCTCGATCTGGAAATGGCGATCACGGATGAAATCCTGCAGATCGCGGTGGAGACGCTCCCTGAACTCGTCACCTTCGTACCGGAGAAGCGCAAGGAACTCACTACCGAGGCCGGTCTTGATGTGGTCAAGGAAGCCGAAAAGGTGGCGGGTGCGGTGCGCATGATGCATCAGCATGATATTGAGGTCAGCCTCTTCGTCGATCCCGTCGATGCACAGATCGAAGCCGCAGCGGAATCCGAGGCAGACGTCATCGAAATCCACACCGGTGAATTCGCCAACGCGCGCAGCGAAGAGGAGATGCTCGAGCAGCTCGAACGAATCAAAAAAGCCGCGGCCTACGCCCGCACTCTCGGACTCGGCGTGAATGCCGGACATGGTCTCAACTATGCCAATATGAAATACATTCGCGGTATCCGTGAGATCGAAGAAGTCAGCATCGGCCATGCCCTCGTCGCGCGGGCCATCTTTGTCGGACTGCCGAAGGCGGTCGAAGACATGGTCGCGGCCGTGCGCTGACGACCTTCCTCCGCGCGCTGCACACGCGGCCTCAACCACGGCGATCAGAACTTTGCCGACGCTCCGAATGTTGTAATGACGACAACGATCAGGAGAGCATTCGTGCAAAATCCGGCAGACACCCGCGAGGTGTACATTACACGTATTGATTCCCATGGCATGCCGCACCGCGTACCGCAGTCGCAAACCATCGACTGGCTGCAGTGGGCGGTGTCGAAGTCTTCCGCACCCGAGGATGCGCAGCCCGATGCAATCGCGTTTCTCGACCGGCTCCGCGAAAACAGTGCAATTGCCTCGCGTGGCTCGGTTCTCAGGGATTTCAGCGCAGCGCGCCTCGATCATCTGACCCTCTTTGCCAACGGCACGGAGTCCGTTGCGGATGCCGCGCTGGAGGCACGCATGCATCACCATGCTGTTGCAGCAAACACCATCGCCCGTGAACTGTTCCCGGACGACATCGCTCCGGACACGGTTTTCAATGTCACATGCACCGGCTACGACTCGCCCAATCCCGTGCAGCGCATGCTGAGCGCGCGAGGCTGGACGAACACAAAGCACTACCAGATTGGTCACATGGGATGTTACGCCGCCTTCCCGGCCCTCCGTCTCGCCGAGGCGCACGTGCGCTCCGGCGCATCCTCCACGGCCGACATCCTGCATACCGAACTCTGTACACTACATTTTCGTCCCGCGGACACCCGCAGGGAGCAGCTCGTTGTCCAGACACTCTTCGCCGACGGCGCGGTGCGCCTTCACTGCAGGGGAGATGCCGGCACGGGTTCCGCCCTGCGCATCCTCGGGCACGACGAAGTGCTGCTGCAGGGAACAGAGGAGGACATGACCTGGCATCTGTCCGAACAGGGTTTTTTCATGACTCTGAGCAGAGCCGTTCCGGTCCATCTCCGCGGCGCGGTTGAAAAAGCGGTGGGCGCATTCCTTCGCCGGCGGGGAATGACGCTTGATGATGTGATGCAGGTCGCCATCCATCCGGGCGGACCGCGCATCATCGACACGATTGCCGAACTGCTGGATCTGGAGGAAGACCGCATCGCGCATTCTCGGGCGGTCCTTTCGGATCACGGCAACATGTCAAGTGCCACCGTGCCGCATATCTGGAAGCGCATGCTCGAAGACGACAGCATACCTGACGGCGCAATCGTTCTCTCGATGGCTTTCGGGCCGGGACTCACGCTGGTAATGAATCTGATGGAAAAAACCGTTCATGGGAACGCGCCGTCCGGCCGGGGGAACGGCAATGCCTGAGTGGATCGCATGGGGGATTTTCGCTGCGCATTCCGGTCTGCTGGTCAGTGACGAGATGTTTTATCACCGGCGTCGGATCCTCAAGCGCTGGGAACGCATCGGCCATCCGCTCGATACGCTGACCTTTCTTCTGCCCGCGGGTCTGACGCTGCTGTTCGATCCGACGGGAACAGCTCGCACCGTTTACATCGTCCTTGCCGTGATCAGTTCCCTGTTCATCACAAAGGATGAATGGCAGCATCATGCACTCTGTCCCGCAGCCGAACAGTGGCTGCATGCGGTGCTCTTCGTGATCCATCCCGTCACCCTCTGGATGCTCTTCCAGCTGTGGACCGGCGGAGGGCACATCCTGCAGTATGTGTTCGTCATCGCGGCGGCAGGCATGTTTCTTCATCAGCTCATCTACTGGAATGTCATCCGCGAAGCGCCGGCAGGTTAATAACGATTTCTACGATGAACTCGGAGACCGCTGGCATGACGATGACCGCCATGCCATCGCGTTGCTGCGCGCGGAATCGGCCGTGCGCGCGGAATATGTCGGCCGTCGGACACGCAAAGGAGACCGCATTGCGGACATCGGCGCGGGGGCGGGATTCCTGGCACTGCCTCTGCACGAAAGCGGGAGGGATGTCATGATGGTGGATTTTTCTCTCAGCAGTCTCAGGGCCGCGAGCAGGAGGGCAGACGCCGGGCGCTCTAACGCGGCTGCCGCGGGTCCTGTCGCTGTGCAGGGAGATGCCTTCGCACTGCCAATCGAAAATTCCTCGTTCGATGTCGCTCTTCTGATGGACGTTCTCGAACATGTCGATCGTCCTGCGGAGATGATCAGGGAAGCCGCACGGACGCTGCGCCCCGGCGGGCGACTGTTCTTTCATACGTTCAATCGCACATTCGCGGCGCGTCTTCTTGCCATACACGGCATGCGGATCATCGTGCCGGAGTGTCCGGATGATCTCCATGTGTATTCCTTTTTCATTACGCCGGATGAACTCGAATCCTACTGCGCAGCCGCAGGCCTGGAGGTCCGCGAGATCACCGGACTTCGCCCGCGCCTGCTGACGTGGGCGGCAGTGCGATCCCTGCTGACGCGCAGGCTTGATCCGGGCTTTTCCTTTACACTGACAGAGAGTACGGCGGTCGGATATCTCGGCTATGCCGAGAAAAAGTGAAGGTTTCTCATAATTTTCTTTAAGTGCGCTTGTATTATGTCTCACAACGTCATATATTTGAAGACCTTTGTCGGGTTCTTAGCTCAGTTGGTTAGAGCGCTACCTTGACATGGTAGAGGTCACAGGTTCGACTCCTGTAGAACCCACCAGGAAAAATCGGAGCGAATCCGATTTTTTCGTTATTTACTCAACGTAAGACGGCAGTATGGAGCAGACGATCACAATCACATTTCCGAACGGTGACAGCCGGGAATACCCCGCGGGTATCACCGGCAGGGCCGTGGCCGAAAGCATCTCCGGTGGACTCGCGCGGGAGGCACTGGCGGTGAAAGTCGATGACACCGTCCGTGATCTTGATGCTCACATCAATGCTGACGCGACGGTACAGATTCTTACATGGAAGGATGACGACGGGAAAGAGGTTTACTGGCACAGTTCCAGTCACCTCATGGCTCATGCTGTCGCCGAACTTTTCCCCGGCGCGAAATTCGGTGTCGGTCCGGCAATCGACGAAGGATTCTATTACGACATTGACATCGACCATGTGCTGACCCCGGAAGATCTCGAGCGCATCGAGAAGAAAATGGCCGAGCTTGCGAAGGAGGATCGCCCCTTCGAACGGGAGGTAATCAGTAAGCAGGATGCCATCGAGATGTGGACGAAACAGGGTGACGAATACAAGCTGGAGCTGATCGACGGCTTTGATGAAAACGAAGAGGAGATCAGCTGCTATCGCGAAGGGGCGTTTACCGATCTGTGCCGCGGACCGCATCTGCCGTCCGCCGGGAAGATCAAGTATGTCAAGCTGCTCAACGTGTCAGGCTCCTACTGGAAGGGGGACGCGAAGAACAAGCAGCTGCAGCGCATTTACGGAATTTCCTTCCCGAAGAAAAAAGAGCTTGAGGAATACCTCGAACGACTCGAGGAAGCCCGCAAGCGCGATCACCGCAGGCTGGGCCGTGAACTGGATCTCTTCGCCTTTCACGAAGTCTCGCCGGGCGCGCCATTCTGGCTGCCGCGCGGGATGGTCCTGTTTCGTGAGCTGCAGAAGCTCATCCGCGGGCTGCTTGACTCCGCCGGTTACGAGGAGATCCTAACCCCGATCCTGGTGAAAAAGGAGCTCTGGGAGCAGTCCGGCCACTGGCAGCACTACAAGGAAAACATGTTCCTCATCGAGGACAGCGAGGATGAGATCTACAGTCTCAAGCCGATGAACTGTCCCGAGAGCACCTATGTGTATCGTCACAGGGTGCGCAGCTACCGTGATCTTCCGCTGCGCTACTCGGAGATCGGTACGAATCACCGCAACGAACTCAGCGGAGCGCTCAACGGCATGTTCCGCGTGCGTCAGTTTCACATGGACGACGCGCATCTCTACGTGCGACCCGATCAGATTCAGGAGGAGATTACCGCGCTTCTGGGACTGGTCGACAGGTTTTACCGTATCTTCGGATTTGAAACCGATTATGCGCTTTCCACTCGTCCCGAAGATGCGATGGGTGATCCCGCGCTGTGGTCGACTGCGGAAGACAGCCTCGCGCAATCACTTGCCGCGAATGATATCGATTACAAGCTCAACCCGGGCGACGGCGCGTTTTACGGACCCAAGATCGACATCAGCGTGCGCGACGCACTCAAGCGCTCGTGGCAGCTTGCAACCATTCAGCTCGATTTCCAGATGCCGGAGCGCTTCGAGCTCGAGTACATCGATGAAAACAATGAACGCCGCCGGCCGGTGATGATTCACCGCGCCATCATGGGATCGATGGAGCGCTTCATAGGCGTGCTGATTGAGCATTTCGCCGGTGCGTTCCCGACCTGGCTGTCGCCCGTGCAAGCCGCGGTGCTTCCGATCAGCGACCAGTTCATGGACTACGCGGCCGAGGTTGCGTCGTCACTTCGTGAACGCGGCATCCGCTGCGAACTCGATGACCGCAACGAGAAGGTGGGATACAAAATTCGTGACTGGGAAGTGCACAAAGTGCCGTACATGCTCATCGTCGGCGAAAAAGAGAAGGACGTGCGTTCCGTTTCGGTACGGCGTCACCGGGAAGGAGATCTCGGTGCGCAGTCCATCGACGCGTTCACGGAAATGATTCTTCAGGAAATCAACGATAAGACACTTTAACAGACCGGAGGCACCACGGCTACGTTCAATCGTCCCCAGCGGACACCGCAGAAAAAGACTCGTATCAATGAGGATATCACGGCGAAGGAAATTCGCCTGATCGATGAAGATGGAAGCCAGGTGGGCATCGTCTCACCGAAGAAAGCGCTCGCGATCGCCGAGGAGAAGGAGCTTGATCTCGTTGAAATTGCGCCGCAGGCGAAGCCGCCTGTCTGCAAAATCATGGATTACGGCAAGTATCGTTATGAGCAGCAGAAAAAAGAAAAGGCCCTGAAGAAGAAACAGCAGACCGTATCCGTCAAGGAAGTGCGCTACCATCCGACGACGGATACACACGATTTCGATTTCAAACTGCGGCATGCCCGCCAGTTTCTTCTCGACGGAAATAAGGTGAAAGCGTCCGTCGTATTCCGTGGCCGCCAGATGGCACATCAGGAACTCGGTCTCGAACTGTTGCAAAAGCTGCAGGATGCGCTCGATGACATCGCGCTGGTGGAGAAGGAAGCCAACATGGAAGGCCGCCAGATGATCGCGATCTTCGCGCCCGACAAGAGGAAAATCAAAGAACTCGCCAAAAAACTCAGCGAAGACGATGAGGAAGAAGGCGAGGAGTAGTGGATCGGGTAAAAAGAAATTCGTATATTTCCCAGCTGTATCTATTGATTGAAACGACAAGGAGCAGTTTCTCATGCCGAAGATGAAAGGCAAATCCGGCGCGAAAAAGCGGTTCAAGTTGACCGCCACGGGCAAGGTCAAGCGCGTGAAGGCATATCGCAGCCATATTCTGACGAAGAAATCCACCAAGCGGAAACGCAATCTGCGTTCGGCGACGATGGTGGATCCCGTTGACGTCAAGCGGATCAAGAAAATTATCTGAACAATAGAGCAACAGGTGAACAATGCCCCGAGCAACGAACAAGGTCGCTTCGCATCGCCGCACCAAGAAAACGCTCAAGCGCGCGAAGGGAATGTACGGTGCCAGCAGCAAGCTGATTACCGTCGCCAAGCACCGCGTCGACAAGGGACTGCAGTATGCCTATCGTGACCGCCGCGTTAAGAAGCGCACGATGCGCGGACTGTGGATTACCCGTATCAACGCGGCATCGCGCGAGCACGGCGTTTCTTATTCACGTCTGATCGACGGCCTGAACAAGAAAAACATCGACATCAATCGCAAAATGCTGGCTGAAATCGCGGTCAGCGACAGCAATGCGTTTGCTGAGATCGTGAAACTGGCGACTCAGTAACACAATACTCGACGGTTTATTCGCGGGCATTGCATTGTGAGTCGATCTCACATGTCGTGCCCGTTTTTTTTTCGACTTTAAGTTATACAGGAACATCATGGCAGCCGAACGTATCGAGGCCCTGAAGCAGGAAATCCAGAAGGAACTGCCGCAGCTGACGGACACCGAGGCCGTCGATCAGTTTCGCATCAGGCATCTGTCGCGAAAGGGAAGTATCGCACAGCTCTTCGATGAGATGAAGCATGTGCCCCCCGAAGACAAACCGGCAATGGGCAAGGCGCTCAATGCCCTCCGGCAGTTCGCCCAGCAGGCGATGGACGAAGCCGCGAATCAACTGAAGACGGCGTCAGCGTCAGCCGACGACGCCATTGACCTGACCCTTCCCGGACGAATGCAGCGAAGAGGGCATCAGCATATCGTCTCCAGGACGATAGAGGAGATCAGTGACATCTTTCGCCGCATGGGATTCAGCATCGCCGACGGGCCGGAAATTGAATCGGACTACTACAACTTCGAAGCGCTGAATTTTCCCCCGGATCATCCCGCGCGAGACATGCAGGATACGTTTTTCCTCGACGACACCTGGCTGTTGCGAACGCACACGACTCCCGTGCAGGTTCGTCTCATGGAAAAATACGAACCGCCGATCCGGGCCATTTTTCCGGGAAAGGTTTACAGGAATGAGGTTATTTCCGCGCGCAGCCACGTGCAGTTCCACCAGGTCGATGGTCTGTTCGTTGACAGAAACGTCACCTTCGCGGATCTCAAGGGTACGCTCGTCAGCTTTGCCCGGATGTTTTACGGATCTTCGTTGAAGTACCGTTTCCGGCCCAGCTTTTTCCCGTTCACCGAGCCCTCGGCCGAGATGGATATCAGCTGCTATCTCTGCGGCGCGAAGGGATGCCGCGTGTGCAAGTACACCGGCTGGCTCGAGATCCTCGGCTGCGGCATGGTCGATCCCAACATTTTTGTGAACATCGGGATCGATCCTGAAGAATACAGCGGATATGCGTTCGGTATCGGAATCGAACGTACCGCCATGCTGAGACACGGACTCGATGATATTCGACTTCTTTTCGAAAACGACATGCGCGTCAATCACCAGTTCAACTGATCATGCTGCTCTCCACATCCTGGCTATCGAAATACGTGGAGCTTCCTGAAGACACGCAGGAGCTCGAAACACTCTTAACCAATGTCGGTCTTGAAGTTGAATCCATTGAAGATCGGCGAAATGCATTCAAGAATATTGTCGTGGGTGAAGTGCTCACCTGCGAGAAACATCCCAATGCCGACAAGCTTTCGGTCTGCACCGTACGTGACGGAGAAGGGGAGCATACAGTCGTCTGCGGCGCGCCAAATGTCGCTGTGGGCCAGAAGGTCATCTTCGCGCGTGTCGGCGCTGAAATGGCTGAGCTCGGTTTCACGATCGACCGGCGCAAGCTGCGTGGCGTTGAGTCCGCCGGCATGATCTGTTCAACGGCTGAACTCGGCCTTGACGACCGCGCCGAAGGCATCGCGGTGCTCGAGTCGTCAGCCGAACCGGGGACGCCATTCGCGAGACATCTCGGATATGACGATGTCGTCTTTGGAATCGGGATCACTCCCAACCGCGGTGATGCACTCTCGCATATTGGCAGCGCGCGCGACATCGCAGCCGCGACAAACAGGCCGCTGCATGTCCCCGAGCCGGAGCGAAGCGTTCCCGAAGACAGTCCGGAGTTCCGTATCGACATACAGGACTCCATCCGCTGTCCCCGCTACTCCGCGGCCATTGTCGAGGGCGTCACCGTGCAGGAATCTCCCTCCTGGCTGGTGCGCGCACTCTCCTCGGTCGGGATTCGATCGATCAATAATATCGTCGATGTGACCAATTACGTTATGATGGAAATCGGTCAGCCGATGCATGCCTTTGATCTCGCGCAGATCGAAGGGGGGAGCATTGTGGTTCGCAACGCACGCGAAGGCGAGCGTTTCATCACGCTCGATGAGGAAAAGCGCGATTTACGTACATCCGATCTGCTCATCTGTGATGCGCGCAAACCGGTCGCCATCGCGGGTGTCATGGGCGGATTGCACTCTTCGGTGACCGAGCAAACCACGTCGATCCTGCTCGAAAGCGCTCATTTCAACGCGTCCTCCGTACGGAAGACCGCCAAACATCTGCAGTTGTCCACCGATTCGAGTTATCGCTTTGAGCGGGGCTCGGATCCTGCAATCACCGTCTGGGCACTGCATCGCGCCGTCGAGCTCATCCGGGAGACCTGCGGAGGAACGCTGCGCGGAATCTACGACAGCAGCGCGCTGGAAATCGAACAGCGCAGTGTGCGGCTTCGTGCCGCCTTCACCGACCGTATCCTCGGCATTCACATTGATGCAGCCGAGCAGCGGCGGATTCTCGAAGCGCTGGATTTCGCGGTGGAGGAGGAGAGCGACGGTGTTTTTCTCTGCGGCGTCCCGAGTTTCCGCAGCGACATCGAGCGGGAAATCGACCTCGTCGAGGAGATCGCCCGTATTCACGGATATGACAGCATTCCACTTCCGACTCGTATCGAGATGAACGTCGGCGGCGGGTTTGATGACCAGAAATTCCCCTCGCGACTGCGCGAAATTCTTCTCGGTCTCGGGTATGACGAAGTGCTTTCGTCGAGCCTCGTGCCGCGTGCGCATGCTGGGATCGGGGATGACGGCGACAGCGTCGCCGATGTCCTGAATCCCGTCAGCAAGGAGCGGCCCAGTCTCCGCAGCAGTCTCCTTCCGTCCATTCTTGAAGCGGTGGACGTGAATATCAGGAGCGGACTCTCCTCACTGCGTATCTTCGAGATCGGCAGGGTATTTCGCGGAAAAGAGGGAGGCACGTATGATGAAAAGCAGATGCTGGCCTTCGCGGTGACCGGAAATGCGCGCGAACGTGGATGGTACGGAGATGAGCGTCCGTTTGACTTCCATGATCTGAAAGGCTCGCTGGAGGCGCTCCTTCGCTCCCTGAATCTTGACAATGAGATAATCTTTCAGTATGATAGGCACAGTACTTTAAGTGAGCATGTACTAATGCTTGAAGTCAAAGGCAGATATACGGGTCAAGCTGTTGGAATTTCTGATACGATCCTTGCGAAGTTCAGTATTGACCAGCCTGTCTTTTACGCGGAGCTCGACGTACAGCTGCTTCATGATGCGCTGCCGGATCGGCAGATCTTCACACCCGTCGCCCGATATCCCAGCGTCACGCGGGATCTTGCGGTTCTTGTTTCGAAGGACGTTCGGGCCGGACGGATTGTCGAGACGGTGCGCAAAGCCGATCCCGGTCATCTTCGGGACGTGCGCATCGTGGACGTGTTCACGCATGAGAGTATCGGCACGGACAGAAAGAGCATCGCATTCACGATGACGTTTCAGTCCGATGACCACACGCTCAAAGACAGTGAGGTGAACCAGGCCGTCGAGCAGGTTATGCAGGCAGTACAGCGCGATCTCGGCGCCGAACTGCGCACCTAATGCTTGTTCCATAACAGTCGGATCTTCCCATGGTGCAGAACGACACGCCTCAACCGGGCGGCACCGCCGCGAACGCCATCCAGTCGGCCCTGCAGGGGCTCTGGCAAAAGGCACAGCAGGCTGCGGACCGCATCCGGGAGCTGCGCGAGGAAAATACATCCCTTCGCGGGCGACTGGAGGAACTCGAAGCAACGGTGCGCGAACAGGAGGCGCTTCTCACCGAAAAAGAACAGAAACTCAAGGAGCTGCAGGAAAAATCAGCGACACCGTCGTCTGTTGATGTTGGCGACGGACTTTTATATCTTTCGCCAGACGAAAGAGAGGCTTTGGAGCGTCAGATTACAGATCTGATTGCGCGCATCAACGCGCATCTCGGATCCGACGACAGGTAAGTCTTTTTTCCATGGTCTGAACACGATCGATTGTCATCTTTCAAAGTTCATCACGACCCGAAACAATGGAAGCAAAAAGCATACGCATAAGAATATACGGTACGGAATATCCTCTCAAGGTCGACGACGAGGATCTCACCAAACGTGCCGCCGAACACATTGACCGGATGATGCACGATCTTCACGCACAGATTCCGGATCAACCTCCCGTGACACTTGCCGTGCTTTCTGCTCTCAACGTTTCGGAAGAACTGCATCACGAAAAACAAGACAAAACTCAGCTTACCCGAAAGGTTGAACAGGACCTTCGCTCAATGACCCAGCTTATCGACGGGGCATTGAACGAAGAATAAGATTCGGAAGAGCACGTACCGCACTACAATCCGATCGCTGGCCACGTTAAAAAGAACCAACACTTTTTACCTGGGAATCTGACTCTTCCACATCAATTGCAGGCCTCAATCCTTCGAGATTCAGCCGTTCGCGGCTGACAGTGGAAGCAAAAGATGTGAAGGCATTTACCCACTGTGTCTTGGACGGGTTCTTTTTTAACCCCTCCCCAGCTGATCGGGGTAGTGCGGTATCTATTTTCAGGAGGATAATAAAACATGAATGTTGAATTATACTGGCTGCTGCCAACCGTTGTCGCCCTGTGTGCGGCCTTCCTGTTTCTCGGTTGGTATATCGCTGCCCGCGTCAGCCAGAACAAGATATCCGTCGCCGAAGACCGCGCCCGGGAAATCATTGAGATCGCGGAAAAGGAGGCGGAGAACAGCAAGAAGGAGAAACTGCTCGAGGTCAAAGACGAGTGGTTCCGCAAGAAACAGGACGTCGAAAAGGAACTCAACCGTCAGCGCAACAAACTCCACGCCCGCGAGAAACAGCTCTCCAACCGTGAAGAAAACCTCAACGCGAAATTTGATGTTCTCAATAAGAAAGAGGCCGCCGCAGCGCAAACCGAGAAGGAATTGCAGGAACGCAGGGATGAACTCGATGGGCGCATCGAACGCGTCAATCAGATCATCGCCGAGCAGACCGAGAAACTCGAACGCGTCTCCGGTATGTCGCGCGATGACGCCCGGAACATGCTCATCGAAAACCTCACCAGTGACGCGAAACTCCAGGCCGCGCAGCAGCTCAAGGAAATTCGCGATGAGATGAAGGGCACCGCGAAAAAGGAGGCGCAGCGCGTCATCCTCCAGGCAATCCAGCGCACGGCATCGGATCACTCCGTGGAAACCACGGTCAGCGTGCTCAACCTCGCCAGCGAGGATATGAAAGGCCGCATTATCGGACGCGAGGGACGAAATATTCGTGCGTTCGAAGCGGCTACGGGTATCGACGTCATCGTCGATGACACGCCGGAGGCGGTCATCCTCTCCGGGTTCGATCCGTTCCGCCGCGAAGTGGCGCGTCTGGCCCTCGAGACACTCATGGCGGACGGCCGCATTCATCCCGCGCGCATCGAGGAGGTTGTCGAGAAGGTCCGCAAGGATCTCGAAGAAGAGATTTTCCGCGTCGGCGAAAACACCCTGCTCGACGTCGGCATCCACAATGCGCACAATGAAATCAAACGCCTCGTCGGCAAGATGAAATTCCGCTCCAGCTACGGACAGAACCTCCTGCAGCATAGCATTGAGGTCGCCTGGCTGTGCGGAATCATGGCGACAGAGCTCGGACTTGATCCCAAGATCGCCACTCGGGCAGGACTCCTCCACGACATTGGAAAGTGTGTCGATCGCAACGTCGAAGGACCGCATGCGCTGCTCGGCATGGAGATCACGAAGAAATTCCGCGAGCATCCCATTATCGTCAACGCAGTCGGATCGCATCACGATGATATCGAGATGGAATCGCCCTATGCACCGCTGGTGCAGGCCGCCGACGCCATCAGCGGCGCGCGTCCGGGTGCGCGCCGTGAATCGCTCGAGGGATATGTCAAACGCCTCGAGAAACTCGAGAACATCGCCACCGGCTTCGAGGGCGTGGCGAAAACCTATGCCATCCAGGCGGGACGCGAGGTCCGTGTCATGGTTGAACACGATCGCATCGACGACACACTGGCAGATCAGCTCGCCACGGACATTGCGGAGAAAATCCAGGGCGAGATGGAATATCCCGGTCAGATCAAGGTGACCGTGATCCGGGAAAAACGGTCCATCGCATTCGCCAAATAGGAGCATACCCAGCCTCAGCGACAGAGATCAGGCATGGCAGAACAACCGCTTCTCATCGGACTGACCGGCAGCATCGGTGCAGGGAAAAGCACCGTTGCGGAGATCATCGCAGAACAGTACCCCGTTCTCATAGCGGACCGCATCGCACGTGACATCATGGAACAGGACGATGCGGTCCGTTCCGCATTGATCGATGCATTTGGTGTGCAGACATATCTCTCAGACGGCAGCCTCAACCGCAGCTTCATTGCGGAAATCGTTTTCGATGATCCGCAGAAACTCGAATTCCTCAACAGCATCGTGCATCCTCCAACGATCGACCGCATCATGGAGCAGGCCGCAGCCCTGCATGCTAACGGAGCGGACGTCGTTTTCATCGAATCCGCACTGGTCTTCGAGGCGGGAACGCAGGGGTTGTACGATTATGTCATTGCCGTCATCTGTCCGGTGGACAAAGCCGTCGAGCGCATCATGAAGCGTGACGGGCTAAGCGAGCATGACGTCCGCAGACGCATGCGCAGCCAGCTGCCGCCCGATGAAAAAGCGGAACGCGCCGATTTTACCATTCGCAACAACGGCACGCTGGAGGATCTGCGTCGTTCCACGACAGGGGTGGTCGGCATTGTGACCAGACTCGGCGGGCGCCGGAATCCATGAAACCGCCGCAGACAGATTTCCTCGTCATCGGCAGCGGCATCGCCGGACTGTTTTTTTCCCTCAAGGTCGCCGAACACGGCAGCGTCGCGCTCGTCACCAAAAAGCAGACCGTCGAATCCAACACCAATTACGCGCAGGGAGGTATCGCATCAGTATTCGCAGCAGACGATTCGATGCAGCTGCATCGTGATGACACGATTCAGGCGGGCGCCGGTCTCTGCCATCCCGAGATTGTCGATATCGTGGTCCATGAGGGACCCCACCTCGTGCAGCAGCTCTGGGATCTCGGTGTGGATTTCACGCAGGAGGAAGAGAAGCATCTGCATCTCGGAAGGGAGGGCGGTCATTCGCGTCACCGCATTGTGCACGCGCGCGACTATACGGGACGGGAAGTCGAGCGAGTCCTGGTCGAACGTGCCCGAGCCCACCCGCGTATCTCCGTATACGAAGATCATATTGCCATCGACCTGGTTACCGAGCACAACCTGATCGATCGTCCGACACTCGCGCGAGGACAGATTCACTGCTGGGGCGCATTCGTGCTGGATAAAACGACCGGCGAGGTCCACCCCTATTTCGCACGGAACACGATTATCACGGCGGGCGGCTGCGGACAGGTTTATCTGCACACCACCAATCCAGCTATCGCCACGGGGGACGGTATCGCCATGGCATATCGCGCGGGAGCCGATATCGCCAACATGGAGTTCATTCAGTTTCACCCGACCACGCTGTTTCATCCGCAGGCGCGTTCCTTCCTCATCTCCGAAGCCGTACGCGGCCATGGTGCGCATCTGGTCAACAGATCCGGAGAGCGCTTCATGGAGAAGTACGACTCCCGACTCGAACTTGCTCCGCGGGATGTCGTCGCACGCGCCATCGACAGTGAGCTCAAGAGAAGGGGAGAAGAAAGCGTTTTTCTCGATCTGCGCCATCTCGATGCGGATGACGTTCGCCAATCATTCCCGAGTATTTACAAGAGATGCCGTGAGGTAAACATTGATATTACAAGGGATCTGGTCCCGGTCGTTCCCGCAGCACATTATACCTGCGGCGGCGTGGTCAGTGACGCACATGGTCACACAACCATACACGGATTGATGGTCGCAGGCGAGGCGGCGATGACTGGTCTCCACGGCGCGAACCGGCTCGCGAGCAACTCATTACTCGAGGCCCTGGTCTTCGCGAATCGCGCCGCGGATACCGCGCTTGAGGACACGCACTCCGAACCTCCCGTGGAAGACATCGCTCCATGGGACGATACTGATACGTACAATGCGGAAGAATGGGTGCTGATATCCCACAACCGCAGGGAAGTACGGACACTGATGTGGGACTACGTCGGGATCGTCCGCTCCGACCTACGCCTTGCACGCGCAAAGCGGCGCATCGACCTGCTTCGCAGTGAAGTGGAGGATTTTTACAAGCGTACACGTGTTTCCGAACGCCTGATTCAGCTGCGGAACATCACGCTTCTCGGACACCTTATCATCGAGAGCGCGATGCGTCGCAGGGAAAGCCGCGGGCTGCATTACACGACCGATTATCCGGAAACCGACCCCGGGATGGATCAGGCGGATACACTTCTCTCGGTATTTGATGAAATAGAAAGATAGAAAAATGGCAAGATGGCAAGATCGTGCTTGCTCTTGACATCTTTCTATCTTTGCATCCTGTCATTGAACTCCTGATGTCAACGCTTACAGAAAATATTCTCACAATCTCCCAGCTGACGCGCCAGATCAAGGACACCCTTGAGCGCGCGATCGGATCTGTCACGGTCACGGGAGAAATTTCGAATTTCCATCGCCATTCCTCGGGACACCTGTATTTCACGCTGAAGGATGCCGGCGCGCAGCTTTCCGCGGTGATGTTTCGCGGCAACGCGATGGGGACGTTTTTCCGTCCGGAAAACGGAATGGAGGTGATTTGCCGGGGACGGATTACGGTCTATGAGCCCCGCGGGAATTACCAGATCGTCGTCAGCGACATGCAGCCGCGCGGCGAGGGAGCACTCCAGGTTGCCTTTGAAAAACTGAAACGCAAGCTGTATGACGAGGGACTGTTCGATGAGTCCCTTAAAAAATCGCTCCCCGTCTTTCCGGATGTCGTCGCACTCGTCACGTCATCCACGGGCGCAGCCGTGCGCGATATGATAAGCGTCATGCAGCGCAGGAATCCCTCCGTGCAACTGATCATGATGCCGGTCCAGGTGCAGGGTGCCGGCGCGGCCGAGCAGATTGCCGAGGCATTGGATCACTGCAACGAATACGGTGCAGTCGATGTCATCATCACGGGACGGGGTGGAGGATCGATAGAGGACCTGTGGGCATTCAACGAAGAGATCGTCGCTCGGGCAATCGCTCGATCCCGCATCCCTGTTGTCAGCGCCGTGGGACATGAAGTGGATGTCACGATCGCCGATTATGTCGCTGACGTCCGCGCGGCAACGCCGTCGGTTGCCGGTGAAATAGTCGTTCCCGCCCGCGAAGAACTACTGAGCAGACTCGAGGGCATTGCTTCGGCTGCGGGGAAATTCGTAGATTCCAGCATGCGCGCGTATGAGCAGCGCCTGCGGGTGATGCTTTCCGATCGCGCCTTCTCTCGGCTCGAAGGCCGCCTCCAGGGACTCATGCAGTTCGTGGACGAGCGGCATCAGACCGCGCAGCGCATCATCGAGCATGCCTTCGAGCGGCGACAGCACCGAGTGTCCCTGCTGCGCCATCAGCTCGATGCCCACGCCCCGGATCGTTTTTTCCGGCGCGGTGCTGTGCTGATGCGCCGCGGAACCGACCCGGTCACCTCCGTGCAGCAGCTTCAGCCGGGTGATTTCGTCTCACTGACCCTGCGTGACGGTTCAGCTGAGGCCAGCATTCTGCAGATCAAGGAACATGAGCAAAAAAAAGACTGAAACCTTTGAACAGCAGCTCGAACGACTGAATCAGATCGTTCAGACGCTTGACGATGAAGGCACTCCTCTCGAGGAAAGCATGAAATTATACGAGGAAGGAATCGAAATCGTCGAAAAATGTGTTACATATCTGTCCGAAGCCCAGAAAAAGATAAAGGTCCTGCGAAAGCGCTCGGACGGGGTTTTTGAGACCTTGGACTTCGATGGCGAGTAACCGTTTTCCAACTGCGGATGGACTTCATGTCTGAACACTCAAAAAGCACGCTGCTGAGCAGCATCGACGATCCGGCGGATCTCCGCAGGCTTGATATCAAGGATTTGCGAAAGGTCAGTTCGGAAATCAGGGATTTCCTTATTGATACCGTCTCGCGGACCGGTGGTCATCTTGGCGCGGGGCTCGGTACCGTCGAACTCGCCGTTGCGCTGCACTACGCTTTTCAGACTCCCGAAGACAAGGTCATCTGGGATGTCGGGCACCAGGCATATCCCCACAAGATTCTTACGGGACGAAAAGACCGCCTTCATACCATCCGGCAGTACGGTGGTATCAGCGGCTTCCTGAAGCGGAAGGAAAGTCCGTACGACGTGTTCGGCGCCGGTCACGCGACAACGTCGATTTCCGC
Organism: uncultured Ignavibacteria bacterium; assembly: GCA_913061095.1. GTDB lineage: Bacteria > Bacteroidota > Ignavibacteria > SZUA-365 > SZUA-365 > BM516. Next base: position 7,639 of record CAJXVM010000001.1, on the reverse strand, counting down.
GGCGCTGGGTGTGGCATCCGCCCGGGATTTCGACGAAGAGGACTACAAGGTCGTTGCCGTCATCGGCGATGGTGCGATGACCGGTGGCATGGCCTACGAAGCCATGAATAACTGCGGCCTGCTGAAGAAGAACATGATAGTCGTACTCAACGACAACAACATGTCTATCGCGCCAAACGTCTGGGCGATCTCAAATTATTTCAACGAGCTGATCGCGTCCCCGACCTACAACCGCTTCCGTGCGAACGTCTGGGATCTCGCCGGCAAATTCGAACATATCGGCGATCGCTTCCGCAAGATCGCGGCGCGTCTTGAAGGCGGACTCAAATCCGTTCTGACTCCGGGCATGCTCTTCGAAGCACTCGGATTTCGGTACTTCGGTCCGATCAACGGCCACAATGTCGTATCACTCGTCAAGATCTTCGAGGAAGTGCAGGACTGGTCCGGTCCGGTGCTCGTTCATGTTGTCACACAGAAGGGTAAGGGATACGCGCCGGCGGAAAATGACAACATGAATCTGCACGGCGTGACGCCGTTTGACAAGATCACCGGCAAGGCGCCGAAGAAAACCGGTGGGATGCCGAGTTATACATCCGTGTTCGCTGACGCCCTGATTGAGATCATCAGGAAAAATCCGAAAGTCGTCGGCATAACTGCGGCGATGTCATCCGGTACGGGACTTGACAAGCTTCAGCGCGAAATTCCGGAGAAATATTTCGATGTTGGAATCGCCGAACAGCACGCGGTGACTTTCGCTGCCGGCATGGCAACGGAAGGATACATCCCCGTGGCCGCCATTTACTCGACATTCCTGCAGCGCGCCTTTGACCAGGTTATCCATGATGTCGCCATCCAGGATCTGCACGTTGTTTTTGCCCTGGATCGCGGCGGGCTCGTCGGCGCGGACGGTCCGACACATCACGGTGCGTATGATCTTTCCTATCTGCGGCATATCCCGAAGATGGTCATCATGGCTCCGGCCGACGAACAGGAACTGCGTGATATGCTCTACACGGCGGTGGAGCATGATGGTCCCGTCGCCTTCCGCTATCCCCGAGGCAACGCCATCGGTCTGCCGTTGCGCGAAGAATTCCAGCGCCTGCCGATCGGCAAGGCGGAAATGCGCCGCGAAGGTGATGACATCGCCATCCTGGCCGTCGGCAACATGGTGCAGCATGCAGTCAAAGCGGCGGAGCTGCTCTCCCACAGCGATATTTCAGCCGCCGTATACAACATGCGCTTCATTAAGCCGCTCGATACCGAACTGATCGACGCGCTGGCGCAGCGGTTCAAATACATCCTGACTGTGGAGGACAATTCCGTCGTCGGTGGATTCGGCAGCGCCGTGGCGGAGCATCTCACCACCATCGCGGACGCGCAATGCACGCTTCGCATCCACGGTCTTCCCGACGACTTTATCGATCACGGGAAACAGGAAGAACTGTATCGCAGCCTCAACCTTGATCCCCTCGGCCTCGCGCGCATGGCCGGCGACATGCTCGGCATCACGCTCAGCGCGACCGTGGAAAACATCGCCTAACACCCGGAAGGAATGACTGTCCGCATCCCAGCTCTCGTTACGCTGCTGATACTGATCGGGTTGCTCGCGGGAGCGCCCGCGGGCCTGCGCGCACAGCACGAAACCACTCTCGTCCGGACGACGGATTCGACAGCGGCGACCGGCGGGGAGGAGAAGCCAGAACCGGATCCGCGCACCGCATTGCCGCCCGACAGTCTGCGGCAGCTCTCCGACGGTGTCAATTACTTCCACACGTATATTCCCGAAACACGTCTGTCGGTACACACCGTCACCGTCGACCTGCGCAATCCACGGATTGATGTGCGGCTGGGGAAGGGACTCGATCACATGTCCGGTCTCGAGCAGGCGTACAGCATCATGCATCGCTACGACAGCGTGGTGACGCCCATACGTGTTCTCGCCGGCATCAACGCGAATTTCTGGAAAGCCGGGACACTGCATCCGATGGGTCCGACGGTCATTGACGGCGAAATGCTTGTGGCGGACAAGTACCGCAACTGGCCCTCCGTTGCGTTCACGGACCACGGACAGGTGCTCATCGACACATTCGACCTCGCCGTATCACTCGATACACGGCTCGGCAGTATCCCCATATCGCGCCTGAACCGCCGCGTCGATTCGACGGAAGTGGTGCTTTACACAACATTTGCCGGATCGTCGGTGCCGTTTATTGATACCGTCGGCATCCGTGAGGCTTCACAGGACACCATCACCGATGACTCCGAATCCCGGATCGATACGCTTATCATGGCGCATATGGATTCTGTCTGGTCGGTGAGCCGCGAGAGCGGCACGCTGAAGATGCAGTTCACGTACATCTATCCGCCGCTTGCAAACACGCGCATTCCGTGTCGTGTGACCGCACTGGATACGGGCTTTGTTGCGATCCCGGAAAACGGAGGAGTCATTTCCTTCGGCAGGGGCCCCTTTCCGCTCTTCTCCTCGCTTTTTGTCGGTGACACCTTTTCAATTGCCAGTCGCCTCGATCCCATTGTGGAGGAGCCGGTCGTGCAGATGACCGGAGGAACACCGCGCATCGTGCGTGACGGGAATGTCAGCGTCGAGTGGGAGGAGGCCGGCCTGACGAAAATCCGATTCGTCGAGGGTCATTACGGGCGTTCGGCCCTCGGCATCAGCAAGGGCAGCGATACGCTCATCATGATGACCGTCGAACCCTACAACCGGCGGCATCGCAGACGCGGGGTGCCTCTGCAGCAGCTGGCGGAACTCCTGATCGCCCGCGGCGCGTGGCAGGGTACGAACCTTGACGGAGGCAGTTCGGCCACAATGGTTGTCGAGGGGGAGACCCGCGTTCCGCTCGCGGGAAACCGCGGCAGCAGAAAAATTTCCACTGCCTTGATGGTCTTCGAGCGGCTTGGTATTCTTACAAACAGGGATTTTCCCAAGGTTCGCAAAATCATGCGTCTCGAGTAGCACGATGAAAAAAGACAGCCAGTACATGCTCAAATGCCTGCAGCTCGCCGAGCAGGGACGGGGAGAGGTTGAACCCAATCCCATGGTGGGATGTGTCATCGTCGCGGGCGGACGCATTGTCGGCAAGGGATGGCATCAGCGCTACGGCGGACCGCATGCAGAGGTGGAAGCGCTGCGCGATGCAGGTGCGAATGCCCGCGGGGCGACGCTCTACGTTTCGCTCGAACCCTGCAATCATTTCGGGAAAACGCCGCCGTGTACCGAGGCCATCATCGACGCGGGCATTCGAAAAGTCGTGATCGGAATGCCCGATCCGAATCTCGCCGTCACGGGAAACGGGGCGCAGCGTCTTCGAGAGGCGGGTGTCGCCGTCGTTGAGGATGTGGAACGCGAGCGCTGCGAGGCACTCAACGAGGTCTATATCGTCAATACCGTGCATCGCCGACCCTTCGTGCTGCTCAAGGTCGCGCAGACGCTCGACGGACACGTGGCTGCCCTCAAGGGAACGGCACACTGGATCACATCCGAGGAGTCGCGCACAGAAGTGCATCGTCTGCGCTCCATTTACGACGCCGTGCTTGTCGGGGCGGAGACCGTCCGCAAAGACAATCCCTCGCTGAACGTGCGGCATGTGAAAGGCCGTGATCCCCAGCGCATCATCCTGACACGGTCGTGGCATCTGCCGCTTTCCGCAGCGGTATTCAGCGACGACCTTGTCGATAACACCATCGTCGTCACATCGAAAAAAAGCGCACGCTCGAACGCGTCTCATATCACCAGACTGCGCAAGCGCGGAGTCCGCGTGCTCGACGTCACGACCGACATGATGGAATACGCCTCGCTGAAATCCGCCCTGAAGCAGCTCTATGACGAGTTCGGCATCAGGTCCATTCTCGTGGAAGGCGGCGCGGAGGTGTTTTCCGCGTTTCTGCGCGCGCGGTTTGCCGATCGTCTCGACATCTTCACCGCGCCGAAGATCATCGGGCAGGGACGCGCGGCGTTTTCCGCTCTTCGTCCCCTGCATCTGAGCGACGCCATGCGTTTTCGCGTCGAGGATGTACTGCACATGGGAGAGGATGTCTACACGATTCTCAGACCGCAACCGGAGGAATGACATGTTTACCGGTATCATCGAGGAAATCGGGAAGCTGAAATCCATGCGTCCGCTCGGAAGAGGACGCCGACTGGACATCACGGCAGACGCGGTGCTCGGCGGTGCAGCCGTGGGCGACAGCATTGCTGTCAACGGGGTCTGTCTGACGGTAATTGCATTCGACGAACGGGGATTCGCCGTCGAAGCGGTCGAGGAGACTATGAAGAAATCGACGCTGGGATTGCTGGATGTCGGGGTGCCGCTGAATCTCGAGCGGGCGCTGCGGGCCGACAGCCGTCTCGGTGGACATTTTGTGCAGGGACATGTGGATTTCACCGCCGAGGTGCGCGGAATCGAGAGGAGGGAGGAGAGCTGGATGGTCGAGATCAGTTATCCGGGATCGGCCTCGCCGAACATCATTCCCGTCGGCAGCATCGGTGTTGACGGCGTCAGCCTCACTGTGGCAGAGAAGCGCGAGGCTTCATTCCGCGTCTCCGTCATTCCACATACCTGGGACGCAACGCTTTTCCACACCTACCGCAAGGGCACGCGCGTCAACATCGAGCTTGACATGCTTGGAAAATACATTCTCAACTATCTGCAAAACGCGAGGGGGGAAGGGGTTACGGAGGGGTATCTGAAGTCGTTGGGATATTGATTCCAAATCGTATTTCAATCCAGAGACCAGCGAATCGAGAGTGCAAAGTACAAAGTACAAAACAGCATTGAACAGTGTTTTGCACTTTGTTTTTTGCACCTTGCATTAAGAATACAATCAGTGCGTACGGCGTTTCTTTTTCGATATGGTCTGTTCGATCAGCGCCATGGTCTGCGATGCGGCGACTTCCCAGTCGAATTTTGCGGCCCACTCGAGTGCGCGCTCGCGGAAGGTGTTGCGCGTCTCCGGGGAGTCGAGAAAGACCTTCATTTTGGCGATGAGATCGTCGATGTTTCCGAATTCGTAGAGTTGTCCGGTTTCGCCGTCAACGACGGAATCACGGAGTCCGGGCACATTCGCGGCCACGACGGGAGCGCCGCAGGCATTCGCCTCGACAACCGTCAGTCCCCAGCCTTCCTTGGATGACGTATTGACCACGAAATTGGTTTTCTGCAGCATCGGGGCTTTCTGATCTTCATCGATGAAGCCATGGAAGGTGATGCGGTCATTCAGCTGAAGTTCTGTTGTCAGATCTTCGAGTCGCTGCTTGTCATCTCCATCGCCGATGATATCGAGATGCAGTTCCGGGTACTCGTTCCGCAGACGATCCATCGCGCGAATCACGTGGTCGACGGACTTGTACTTTTTCAGCCGGCCGAAATACGCAATATGGTTTATGTCATAGATATTACTTTCATCACTATAGTATATATCTTTGTTAACACAGTAATTAACCACAGATACCTGATCTTTTGGAAAGCCCCATTCGAGGTATTCGTTCGCCGTGCTCGGTGAGCCGATAATGAAATGGATATTGCGATATACCGGTTTGATCAGGCGCTCAGCCAGATACACGTACGCTGCCAGCGGGAAGATCGTCTCGAGGAATATGCTCTTGCCGAAAAGGTGATGCGTTACACCCTGGACGGGTTCGCGGACGTAGAGGGGAGTGTAGAAGGGGATCTTGTTAACGTCATCAATAACAACGTCATAGCCTTCTTTTCTGAATCTCCTGATGTACTCGAAAAAGACATGGAAATTGAAGAGGAAGCGTCCTCCTTTGCGAATGATGCGGATACCGTTACGCATTTCTTCGCGCGGCGCGTCGTCAAAATGATGACAGAACAGCGTAACTTCATGTCCGCGAACAGCCAGACGTTCAAACACCTCATGCAGATGGACCTCGGCTCCGCCGGCGAGCGGGTTTGTGATATCCTGCCAGTTAAATACCAGAATCTTCAATGGTTTAGATGAGGTCATTTAAAGTATAATATTTCAGATTGAAGATTGCTGATTACAGATTGCTAGGCGATAAATTCGAAACAGTCATCAATGTGCAATCTGGAATCCGCAATCTGTTATTTTCGGGCAATCAAGCCGATCGACAGCGCGGTATTCAGTTTCACCGCAGTCCCGTCCATTCCGTTGCGGATTTTCTCGCGCAGGCGCGAGACGGGCGGCAGCAGGCGCGGATACAGGGGCAGTTTGACGCCGATCTTGTAGAATGCTTCGCGGAACGTACGGTATACGAGACTCGGATACATCCATTCGCCGTATGCGTCGACGGGCTGTAAGCCGAGATCTTTCAATAGTTTACGTAGTTCAGTGACTGAAAACTCGCGTTCCCAGCCGGCAAACCAGGCATTGAGAGCGATCAGGATGTGTTTTATGACCGTATAGATGTGCCAGCGCTGCGGAACATCGACGATGAGCAGTCCGCCGGGCTTGAGAACGCGGATATTCTCACGAAGCAGATCTTCAGCGATTCCTTTGCGGAAATGCTCGAGGAGTCCCTGGTGAAACACCGCGTCGAAAGAATTATCCGGGAAAGGCAGCGCGAAGGCGTCCCCGCCGACCGCACCGATATTTTCCGTCGAAGGCAGATTATTCCTGATGATTTTCAACGAATTCATCGAATAATCGAGAAGTACAAGTGTGGCGCCGTCCTGGGACATGTAGAAACTGTCGCGTCCCGTGCCGGCCCCAACTTCAAGAATGCGTTTGCCGGGCAGATCCATGTTGCGGGCAAGGTTGCGGCGAATGCGATCGGTATTCGCGTAGACTTCTTTCGTGTCTGATTTCTGATCCCAGAAATCGTCCCAGTTCTTCTTGGTTGATTCTTTCATGTGCCGTATGTGAACCGTATTAACTTCTGATAATAAATATTATGTAAAGTAGGAGCATGCCTGCATGTTCCCCGCCGTCACAGGCGGGTTCTAAGGGACGAACGCTGACAAAACAATAAAACTGCTCGATTCATTCTCCCAAATTACATTCTTTTCGCGAAGCGTCAAAGTCCGTGGGATTGCGCGGATGTCTTACCACAGATTCCACGGATTACACGGAGATAAGTGCAGGCGCAACATGTTCAGTGCTGCGCTAGTCTCAAATCTCTGTGTAATCAGCGTAATCTGTGGTAAAACCTCTGCGTAATCCCACATAATCCGTGCATATCAGAGAACGACGAATGCGCAGGATGCGAAGCTGTTCGAACCTCTCATAACGAGGACATACGTCCCAGGACGAAGCGCGGCCATGTTTAACGGTACGCTCTGTGCTCCAGCGGACATTTCACCCTCGTAGACGCGCTGCAGCGCGCGTCCGAGCATGTCATGGACAGTAATGCGCACATTATCAAGGTACGGCAGATCGATGCGCACCGTTGCCCGCTGACCGGACCGCAGTGGTGACGGTGAAAGCGACATCGAGAGCGTTTCTGCTGCCGGAATGCGGTCGGTGTGCACGAGTCCGCCGGTCGTCGTGCGATAGATGACACCCGAGCGGTAGTCGCCGACGGCCCAGCCGTGCTGCGCATCGCTGAAAGTCATCGCGCGGAACTGCGGACGCGCGCCCGGATGCGCGGGATCGATTGCTTCGATCACGTCCCAATTCCATGGGCGTCCCTTCTCCGTCG